>NZ_JBVHLJ010000009.1:0-355905 GCF_055559055.1 Streptomyces sp. NPDC024687
CGGCTGCGGGCGCACCTGCTGGAGGAGGGCCAGCTGGACTCCCTCGTCGAACTCGCCCGCCGCACCCGGCGCATCAGGCCCGAACTCACCGTCGATGACATCCGCTGGCGCGACGGCAAACTCCACGTCACCACCACGATCGGCATGCGCCACGCCAACGGTGAACCCCTCGTCCTCGTCGAGCGCTACGGCCGTATGCTCCTCGACCCCGACCTGCTGGCCGGCATCCAGGGCGCCGAGGGCTGGGAAGCCCCGCACCCACTCGGCCACGCCCACGGCGAACTCCTGGTCCACGACACGGCCCGGAACATGTGGTGGTTCCCCGACGCCGACCTGATCCCCTGCACCCAACCCCTCGGCGGCGGCCGCCACCGCGTCGTGGTCACCGGCGAGACAGCCATCGACCCCCTCACCCTGGCCGGCGGCCGGGCGATGGAAACCGGCACCCACGTGGTGTGGGCAAGCGCCCAACTCCTCGGCGTGGGCCGCAGGGCGAGAGTGACACGCAGCGACGACGGAACGCTCGGTGCAGGCTTCGACGTCGGCTTCGGCTCGGTCAGGGCCGGAGCCCGCCCCCACCTGGTGATCCCGGCCTGGGACGGCCCGGACGGCCAACTCCGCCTCTCCGTCCGCCCACCGGGCCAGGCCACACTCCCGCACCGCCTCTACCTGCGCACCACATCGGCCCCGCCCCTGCGCCGGACGGCCCGCACGGTCCTCCACCGTCTGCCCCCGGACGTACGGCGCCGGGCGAAGAAGCTGGCGCGCAGGGCCGACCCGTGGAGCGGCGGCCGGCCGTAGCAAGCCGCACCGGCCTGTCGATGGTCGCTCACACCATCCACGACGGGCAGCTCCTCAACGGCGAGCCCGCGATGTGGAACTTCTGGCAGGTGAGGCCCTGTGTCGAGCTGGGCGGTTGTGTGTTTAGGGTGAGGGTGAGTGCTTAGGCCACAGGCACACCGCGGGACGCGTCGCGAGCAAGCGTGCGCTCCTGCGGTCCCTTCGTGTCCTTATGCCCTCAGGAGGTGCCGTTGTGATCGACGAAAGCCAAGGGATGTCCGGCCCCTTGCCGGTCGGTCCCCGCACGGACGAGCTTCGTGAGGACATACCCACCGCTTCAGCAGCTGCACTTGAGGTGCGCAACCGGCAGCTCGCGCGGGCCGCGG
This sequence comes from Streptomyces sp. NPDC024687, assembly GCF_055559055.1. NCBI lineage: Bacteria > Bacillati > Actinomycetota > Actinomycetes > Kitasatosporales > Streptomycetaceae > Streptomyces > Streptomyces sp. NPDC024687. The sequence continues at coordinate 1,167 of NZ_JBVHLJ010000009.1, forward strand.
TCGAACCGGCGCAGCGGATCCTGGTCCACCGCTACCGTCTGGCCGGTCCCGCCGCAGGGTTCGAACTGCTGAAGCAGACGTCTCAGCGCTTCAACATCAAACTGCACACGCTCGCCGATGCCGTGGTGCGCATCGCCGGCCCGGACTCCGGTGCCGTGCAGTGGTTTCCGCGCCGGGTCCGCTTCGTCGCCCCCGCGCTGCCGGATCTGGCGCTGCAAGGGGCGGGGGCCGAAAGCCACGCACTGGTTCTTCGGACGGCGCTGCGGCGGGTCCTGCACGTCACCGAAACCGATATGGGCAACGTCCAGCTCGCCGAACACGGGATGCTGCGCCTGGAGAAGCACACCGGCCTGAACCGGCATTTCACCGACTTCTTCGCCTTCGTCCAGGATTCGACCACCTTGTGCGCGCAAGCTGCCCAGCAGCGTCAGCAGATCACCGTGAAAGACGTCGAATCAGCCGACATCTTCGATGACGATTCCCGCCACGCCATCCTCCAGGCCGGCAGCCGCGCCGCCCACAGCCTCCCCCTGACCAGCCGGGGCCACGTGCTCGGCATGATCTCCTCCCACCACGAACGACCCCTGGCAGGCCTCAGCCGGACACAGCTCACCGCCTTGGAGAAGACCGGGGCCACCGTGGGTCGGTGGCTGCACTGGCATCGCCACACCGTCGTCCTCGACGCCCTGGAACACCTCCACACCACCGCGCGCAATCACCGCTGACCGTTTCGTGGCCAAGTGGCCGGCAGTAGTGGCCCCACACCCGCCCAATCCGGCGAAGGCATGCGGTCAGAGCACTAGCTCAGCAGATCCGGCTCGCTGCGGCTGATGTCTTGCCACATCGGCTGGTAGTTGATCCACGCCACGAGATCCCCGCCCAGCTGCTGCCAGGTCGCCACCGCCGCCCGGTGGTCGATGAGCACGGGCCGTCCGGCGGCGCGGGCCAGCAGCTGCACCTGGCTGGACCGTTCCATCGACAGGAACCACCAGGCCGCCGCATCCACCGAGTCCCCGACGGTCAGCAGCCCGTGGTTGCGCAGGACCAGCGCCTTGCGGGACCCGAGCGCGGCGGCGATCCGGCGGCCCTCCTCGGCGTCGACGGCGACCCCGGTATAGGCCTCGTACAGCGCGTGGTCCTCGTAGAAGGCGCAGCTCTCCTGCGTGAGCGGGTCGAGAAGCTCGCCGAGCGTGGACAGCGCGCGCCCGTGCACGGAGTGGCAGTGGGCGACGGCGACGACGTCGGGGCGGGCGGCGTGCACCTGGGAGTGCACGGTGAAGGCCGCCTGGTTGACGTGGTAGCGGCCGTCGAGCACCTGCCCGTCCGAGTTGGCGAGCACGAGGTCGCTCACGGTGACGTGCTTGAACGGCATGCCGAAGGGGTTGACCCAGAAGCAGTCGGTGAACTCCGGGTCGCGTGCGGTGATGTGCCCGGACACCCCGTCCTCGAAGCCGAGCCGGCCGAAGATCCGCAGCGCGCCGGCGAGCCGCTCCTTGCGGTACCGGCGTTCCTCCTCGACGGAGTCGTGCATCGGCGGCATCGCGAACTGCAGCTTCTCGGTGGGCAGCGGCATCGGCGGAGTGGGCCCGAGGGGCGTCCCGTGCATGTGCTCCTCCAGCACTGGGTTGCTTTACGTGGCGGAAGTTACCGTCGGTCAGCGCAAGAGAACAGGGGTGATTCGTAAAGATGGCGTACCCGGCGGATACCAGACAGAGGATGTCGGGTATCGAAGGAACACTGTCCGGTATGAACTGGGCTGCCTTCTCCGCCGCGGAACCCGACCTCGCCAGGACCGTCGAGGACCGGTTCGCCGCCTTCACGCACCACGTCCTCGCCACGCTCCGCAAGGACGGCTCCCCGCGCACGACGGGCCTGGAGGTCCGCTTCCTCGGCGGCGAGCTCTGGCTCGGCATGATGCCGGACTCGCTGAAGGCGCGGGACCTGCTCCGCGACCCCCGCTTCTCTCTCCAGGCGAACCCCGGCGAGGGCCAGAGCCTGGGAGGCGGGGACGTAAGGATCAGCGGTCACGCGAGAGAGGTCACCGATCCCGCGGCCAAGGCCGCATACGGCGAAGAGGTGAAACCGCCGGAGCCGTTCCACCTCTTCCGCACCGAGCTGACGGAGGTCGTGCGGACCTCCGTCGAGGACGAGAAGTACCTGGTCCTCCAGGTCTGGAAGCCCGGTCAGCCCCTGCGCACGATCAAGCGGACCTGACCTTCAGGAGCGGGAGCCCTACTCCCACTCGATCGTCCCCGGCGGCTTCGACGTCACGTCGAGCACCACACGGTTGATGTCGGCCACCTCGTTGGTGATCCGCGTCGAGATCTTCGCGAGGACGTCGTACGGCAGCCTCGACCAGTCGGCGGTCATGGCGTCCTCGGAGGAGACCGGGCGCAGGACGATCGGGTGGCCGTAGGTCCGCCCGTCGCCCTGGACGCCGACCGAGCGGACGTCGGCGAGCAGGACCACCGGGCACTGCCAGATGTCGCGGTCGAGGCCGGCCGCGGTGAGCTCCTCGCGGGCGATGGCGTCGGCGTCGCGAAGGAGGTCGAGACGCTCCTTCGTCACCTCCCCGACGATGCGGATGCCGAGGCCCGGGCCGGGGAAGGGCTGGCGCTGGACGATCTCGTCCGGGAGCCCGAGCTCCTGGCCGACCATGCGCACCTCGTCCTTGAACAGCTTGCGGAGCGGCTCGATGAGCTGGAACTCGAGGTCCTCGGGGAGGCCGCCCACATTGTGGTGGGACTTGATGTTGGCGGTGCCGGTGCCGCCACCGGACTCGACCACGTCCGGGTAGAGCGTGCCCTGGACGAGGAACTCCACCGCCGGGCCCTCGTCCGCGATGATCTCCGCCTGGGCCTGCTCGAAGACCCGGATGAACTCCCGGCCGATGATCTTCCGCTTCTCCTCGGGGTCGGAGACACCCTTGAGAGCGGTCAGGAAGCGCTCCTCCGCGTCGACGACGACCAGCTTCACGCCGGTCGCGGCCACGAAGTCCTTCTCGACCTGCTCGGTCTCGCCCTTGCGCATCAGCCCGTGGTCGACGTACACGCAGGTCAGCTGGTCGCCGATGGCGCGCGCGACGAGCGCCGCCGCCACCGCGGAGTCCACGCCGCCGGACAGGCCGCAGATCGCGCGCCTGTCGCCGACCTGCTCGCGGATCGCGGCGACCTGCTCCTCGATCACGTTGCCGGTGGTCCAGTCCGGCTTCAGACCGGCACCCCGGTACAGGAAGTGTTCCAGGACCTGCTGGCCGTGCGTGGAGTGCATGACCTCGGGGTGGTACTGGACGCCGTAGAGCTTCTTCTCGTCGTTCTCGAAGGCGGCGACCGGGACGACGTCCGTGGACGCGGTCACGCTGAAGCCCTCGGGGGCGGCGGAGCAGGCGTCGCCGTGGGACATCCACACCGACTGCTCGTCCGGGGTGCCCTCGAAGAGGGTCGAGCCGGACTTCGAGACGTGCAGCGGGGTGCGGCCGTACTCGCGGGCGCCGGTGTTGTCGACGGTGCCGCCGAGGGTGGTGGCCATCAGCTGGAAGCCGTAGCACATGCCGAAGACCGGGACGCCGGACTCGAACAGCTCGCGGTCCAGGCGCGGGGCGCCCTCCGCGTACACCGACGAGGGACCGCCGGAGAGGATGATCGCCGCCGGGTTCTTGGCGAGCATCTCCGCGACCGGCATGGTGCTCGGCACGATCTCGCTGTAGACCCGGGCCTCGCGGACACGACGGGCGATGAGCTGGGCGTACTGCGCACCGAAGTCGACGACCAGGACGGTGTCGGGGGCGGCGGCGGGGTTCGCTGATGACACGGGTTGCCTTCCGGCGGTGAGCGAGGTGTGTGTGGTACCGAGTCTACCGGGAGTCGTGGAGCCGGTTCGGGGCCGAGCTCCGTCTCAGGATGCGAACCCGGTTGGACCCTCCCGTACGGCCCGGCATACTGCTGCCATGCTCGCGCAGACGACCTTCCTGTTTACCTATGGCACCCGGCCCGCCGGCTGCCACGGTCGTGCTGCTTGAGCAACTGACAAGCGACTTCCCAGGCGCCCCGGGCCGACAAGGTCCGGGGCGCCTGGTGTTTTCCGGACCTTGCCGCTCCGGGGCACCCACCCCACCCAGGAGCCCCACGTGACCACCACACCGGAAGCGACCATCGCGGACGCCCGTGAGCGCATCGACGCGCTCGACGACCGGATCATCGGTCTGATCCAGGAACGGATGGCCGTCTCGTCGGTCGTCCAGCAGACCCGTATCGCCTCCGGCGGCCGACGAGTCCACCTCGCCCGCGAGATGGAGATCCTCGGCCGCTACCGCGACGCCCTCGGCAGGCCCGGCACCTCCCTCGCCATGACGCTGCTCGAACTGTGCCGCGGTCGCATCTGAGTTCGGGCCCCGCCTCACCCGTACGGCGCGTGACCGCGGCGCGCGCCGCCTCGTTGGTGGTGGTGTCCGTGCCAGCCAGGGGCGGGCCCGACAGAACCACGCGTGGCTCGCTGGAGCGATGAGGCGTACGGATCACGCCGTGCGCCGTGGGACCTCGCTCCAGGAAGTGACCGGACGGCAGGGGACAGCAGCCCGGTCACCCAAGAGAACGGCCGGCTCCGGGGACGCCCGGGGCCGGCCGACGGGACAAGTACCGGCACAAGGCTGGGTCAAGCGGTTGCGGAGGCCGCGTCCATCCAGCACGATGCCTACAAAGCCCCCAAGTCCCGCCGTAGACAACCACATCCGCATTGTGTTGCCGTACTGCCAGAGGTCCAGACCATCCGCGCGCCCCCTGTGCGCCGGGGCGCCGACCCGGGGCAGCCAAGGCAAGCGGCGCAACCCCCCGGCGCCGCTCCCAGGCACCGGCGCAGCCCTGACGTCGGTGCTGAGGAATGAAGGGCCCCGCGGCTCCGTCCCGCGGGGCCCTTCGCCTGCCTGGACTCGGATCCTCGGGTCCGCGGACATACGGACTCAGACCCGGGACACCGTGCCGCAGTCCTTGGCCCGGCCGATGTCCTCGCTGCGGTCGTACGGGTCCCTGGTCTCCCCCGAGGGTGCCGGTTCCGTGGGCTGGGACGAGGGGAAGTTCGGGTGCAGGAAGCCGTCGTACACATCGCAGGACGTGTTGCCGGCGCTCTCGTCGTGGCGCAGGACGTTGAGCCTGCCCGGTGTGACCCGGTACTTGGCCGGGTCGGGAAGCTCGACGTCGAGGACGCGGCGGACGATGGTGCGGGTGACCTCGGTGGTGCCGTCGGTGCGGACGACCGGATAGACGAAGGTGTAGTCGGCGTGCACGGCCACGGAGGCGTGCTCGCCCGCTTTGACCGTGATCCGGCCACGGAGCTTGACCACGTCACCGGCGAGCCTGACCTCGGCGGGGTCGAAGCGGCTGAACATCGACAGCGGGTCGTGCTCCTTGTCCGGCGTGCGCAGGCCGGTCTCGAGCCGGTCGAGGACGTCGTCCTGCCGCGGGTCCAGCAGGGCGAGCGCCGCGGCGGGCCGTTCGCCGCGCAGCGTGGCCGGGGAGAGGTTGGACTCGACCAGGAGTTTTTTGGTCAGCTTCAGGGCCTGGCCGACCTTCGCCACGGACTGGCCGCCCACGGCCTTCGCCTCCGGTACGACGATCCCGGCCGCGCCGTCGGCCCACTGCTTGGCCGGGGAGCCGGCGAAGGGGTCGTCGAGGGTGGGGGTCTCGGCGTCCACGGCACCCGGGGCCGCGGTGGGGGCCGCCGTCTCCATGGGCAGCGGGGAGGACGCGGTCTCGGAGGTCCCGGCGCCGAAGGGATCGCCCGGCACCAGGGACGGCTTCACCGCCACGACGGCCACCACGACCGCGACGGCGACACCGAGTACGCCCCACAGACCCCGTCGGCTCTTCTTCTGCTGCCGGACCGGCCCGGTGCGCCAGCCCTCCGGCAGTTCACCGCGCGCTTCCTGTCGCCGCAGCCGCTCCGTCACCTGACGGGCCCGTGCGGACGGCTCCTTGGGGGCGGAGCTTCGGATGTCCCGCTCGGTATCACGGGCGAACTGTTCCCAGACGTCGTCCGGGATCTTGGGGTCTTCAGACACGTCGGTCAGTTCTAAGGCCTGGGAAAGGCCTTTCACAAGGCGAACCTGTATGTGACTCAGCCCACATAAGGTTTCTGTGAACGCCCGCACAACCATTCACAGTTGTCGCGAATCAAACCTCACGAATCACGGGCCCCACCCGCGCCCCACACGCGGAGGCCTCTCCTTGACGCGTGCCGCGGACGACGCGGCGCACCTGACATCCGAGGTCTTCATGAAGCTTCGTCGTGCACTGGCCGCCGCGGCCGCGACCGCCGCGATCGCGCCGCTGGCCCTGTTCGCCGCGCCGAGCGCGTTCGCTGACGAGTCCCCCACGCCGACCGCGGCCGAGAGCACGCCCGCCGGCGAGACCACCCCGGCGGCGCCCGAAAGCACCCCGGCGGCCCCGGAGTCGACCCCGGCCGGCCCCGAGACCACGCCTGCCACGGGTGAGAGCTCCCCCGCCGCCGGCCAGTCCAGCCCGGCCCCCTCCACCAGCTCCTCGGTGAGCCCGTCCGGCTCCGCGAGTGCCAGCGCCAGCCCCTCCCCGAGCGAGAGCGGCAAGCCCGTCGAGGAGTGCGAGGTCGACGAGGACGACGGCCCGATCTTCAACGACAGCGACGCGCTGCACAGCTCGCTGACCGGCCTGCCCGAGAGCATCGTGGCGGGCAGCGGCTGGACGAACTTCAAGTTCAACGTCAGCAACACCGGCGACGACACGATCAAGGACATTCAGCCCATCGTCGGTGTCGGGGCGGTCGACTGGGACTTCGAGGAGGACTACAGCGACCTGCTCACCCTGCAGGTGAAGCAGGGTGGCGCCTGGGTCGACGTGACCACGGAGTTCGGCGAGGGCGGTGCGTTCAACGCCTTCTCCCTCGACGGCGGCGACTCCCTCAGCTACCAGCTGCGGGTGAAGGTCGACCGTCAGGTCCCGAGCGCGATCGGCATCGCCATCGGTCTCGCCCAGTACTCGGACGACAAGGGCTGCTGGGTCTCCTCCGACGAGAACGCCGGCATCTACTACTTCGAGGTCCTGCCGGCCGGTTCCGACGCGGGCAAGCCGAACGACTCCACGCCGCAGACCGGCGGCAAGAACGTCATCTCCGACGTCAACACCGTCGACGCCGACGGCCAGCTCGCCGAGACCGGTTCGAGCTCGGCCCTGCCGGTCCTCGGTCTCGTCGGCGGCTTCGCCGTCGTCGCCGGTACCGGTGTGGTCTTCGCGGTGAAGCGGCGCAAGGGCGCGGCCGGCGCCCACGCCTGAGTCGTAGCGCGGTAGGCGCGGCTCGGCGCAGACAGGAGAAGGACCCGCACTCGGAGGGGGGTGCGGGTCCTTCTCTTCTGTCTTTCTTGGCGCTACGACTTCTTCGGCACCGCCGGCATCCCCAGGAACGGCAGCTTCAGCGCGCCGAAGGCCTCCGCCGGGACCGCCGGCGACTTGGGCTCGACGGCGTCGAGACGGACGTAGGCCTCGCCCTGCGCCGGACGCGGGTCCTGCTCGCCCTTGTTGGGCCAGTACGACATCGCCCGCTCGGCCTGCGCGGTGATGGTCAGCGAGGGGTTCACGCCGAGGTTGGCGGAGACCGCGGCGCCGTCCACGACCGAGATCCCGGGGTGGCCGTAGAGCCGGTGGTACGGGTCGATGACGCCGGTGTCGCGGGAGGAGCCGATGGGGCATCCGCCGAGGAAGTGGGCGGTGAGCGGGGCGCCCATCAGCTCGCCGACGTTGGAGCCGGCGAAGCCGTTGATGTCGGCGGCGATCGCGGAAGCGGCCTCGGAAGCGGCCCTGATCTGCTTGGGGTTGGGGGCGCCGTGGCCCTGACGGGCGGTGAGCAGGCCCCTGCCGACGCCGTCCGGTTTCAGGTACGTCGTCAGGGAGTTGTCCAGTGACTGCATGACCAGGCCGATGATGGTCTTCTCCGACCAGCGGCGGTTGGAGAGGGAGCGCAGCACGAGAAGCGGGTGCTTCGCGGCGTTCGCCAGCCAGGCCATGGCCCTCGACGAGCCCTCGGCGTAGGGCACCTGGAGGATCGAGAGGCTGCCCATCGAGTTGGAGCCCCTGCCGTAGCGGACCGGTTCGATGTGGGTGTTCTCGTCCGGGTGGATGGACGAGGTGATGGCGACGCCCCGGGTGAAGTCGGCCTTCGGCGCGCCGGTCGCCCTGCGGTAGCGGCGGTTGTCGGTCTGGGCGCCGACCAGGGCCTCGGAGTTGGTGCGGGTGAGCTCGCCCAACCGGTGCGAGAGGTACGGCAGTTGGCCGCCCGCCTTCATGCGGTGCAGCAGGGTCTGGGTGCCGTAGGTGCCGGCGGCGATGACGACCTTGCGGGCCTTGAAAGTGCGGCCCTTCGCCTTGCGGCGGTCGTCGGTGGGGAGGGTCGCGATCGCGTAGCCGCCCTGGGAGTCGTCCGTGACCGACACGACGGTGGTGAGCGGGTGGACGACCGCGCCCGCCTTCTCGGCGAGGTAGAGGTAGTTCTCGTTCAGGGTGTTCTTGGCACCGTGCCGGCAGCCGGTCATGCACTCGCCGCACTCGATGCAGGCCTTGCGGGAGGGACCCGCGCCGCCGAAGTAGGGGTCGTCGACCTGCTCGCCGGGGGCGGCTTTCCACTTGCCCTCCGCGTCCTCGCCGTCGCCGAAGAAGACACCGACCGGGGCCATGTGGAAGGTGTCGCCGACGCCCATCCGTTCGGCGGCCGCCTTGAGGTGGACGTCGGAGGGGGTCATCGTCGGGTTGAGCCGTACGCCGAGCATGCGGCGGGCCTGGTCGTAGTACGGCTTCAACTCCTCCTGCCAGTCGGTGATGTCACGCCACTGCGGGTCCTCGAAGAAGGGTGTCGGCGGGACGTAGAGGGTGTTGGCGTAGTTGAGGGAGCCGCCGCCGACGCCCGCCCCCGCGAGGACCATGACGTTGCCCAGGAGGTGGATGCGCTGGATGCCGAACATGCCGAGCTTCGGCGCCCAGAGGTAGTTCTTCAGGTCCCAGGAGTTCCTGGGGAGCGTCTCGCGGGTGAAGCGGCGGCCGGCTTCCAGGACACCTACGCGGTAGCCCTTCTCGGTGAGGCGAAGGGCGGTGACGCTGCCGCCGAAGCCGGAGCCGACGACGATGACGTCGTAGTCGTAGGTGTCCTGTGGCACGTGCTCTCCTCGTTGAGAACCCTGCTCGGGGCGGGTGTTGTTCCTACTTGAAGCGGAGGGCCTTCATCACCTTCAGGCTCCGGCTCATGAACTGCGCGTACTTCTCGTCGTCCATGCCCAGCGAGGGCGCCATCGGCAGCAGCCGCTGCTGGGCGATCGTCTGGGCCTCGGTGTACTTGAGGATGCCCTCGGAGCCGTGCCGGCGGCCGAGGCCGGAGTCCTTCATGCCGCCCATCGGGGACTGGACGCTGCCGTAGGCGGAGGCGTATCCCTCGTTGACGTTGACGGTGCCGGCCCGCACCCGGGAGGCGATCTCGCGGCCGCGCCTGCCGTCCTTCGTCCACACCGACGAGTTCAGTCCGTACGGCGTGGAATTGGCGAGCTCGACCGCCTCGTCCTCGGTCGTGAAGCGGTAGATCGAGACGACCGGGCCGAAGGTCTCCTCGGTGCAGACCGCCATGGGCTCGGTGACGCCGTCGAGGATGGTCGGCTCGAAGTAGTAGGGGCCGATGTCCGGACGGGCGACGCCACCGGCGACGACCTTGGCCCCCTTGGACACCGCCTCCTCGACATGCCGGGTGACCGTCTCCAGCTGCCGCTCTCCGACCAGGGATCCCATGTCGGCGCCGTAGGCGAGGGACGTGCCGAGCCGCATGGCCTTCGTACGGGCGGCGAAGCGCTCCAGGAAGGCGTCCGCGATCGACTCGTGGACGTACAACCGCTCGATGGAGATGCAGAGTTGGCCGGCCGAGGAGAAGCAGGCGCGGACGGCTCCGGCGGCGGCCTTCTCGATGTCGGCGTCCTCCAGGACCAGCATGGCGTTCTTGCCGCCGAGTTCGAGGGAGACGCCGACCAGTCGGGCGGCGGCACCCTGGGCGACCTCGCGGCCCGTGCGGGTGGAGCCGGTGAAGGACACGTAGTCGGCGTGCCGGACGACCTCGGGTCCGACGACGGGGCCCTCGCCGAGGACGACCTGGAACACGTCGGCGGGAAGGCCCGCCTCGACCAGCAGATCCCGCGCCCACAGGGCGGTCAGGCAGGTCTCGGTGTCCGGCTTCATGACGACGGCGTTGCCCGCGACGAAGGCGGGGAGCGCGTCGCCGACGGACAGCTCCAGCGGGTAGTTCCAGGGGGCGATCTGGCCGACGACGCCACGCGGGTGGCGCAGCTCGGTGACCTTGGTGAGGGTGGGCACGGCGCCGGTGTGCCGCTTCGGCTTTAGATAGGCAGGCGCCTTACGGCCGTAGTGCCGCGCCGCCACGGCAACCGCCTGCACCTCCTCGTGGGCGTGCAGCCGGGCCTTGCCGGTCTCCAGTTGGATGAGGTCGAGGACCTCCGCCTGGCGTTCGAGGATCAGGTCGTGGAAGCGGAGCAGGACGGCCGCGCGCTGCCGTACGGGGGTCTGCTCCCACACCGCCTGCGCCCGGCGGGCCGCCTCGAAGGCCCTCTCCACGTCCTCGGGGGTGGATTCGGGCAGGTCCGCCAGCTTCTCGCCGGTGAACGGCGTGTGGTTGGCGGTGCGGCCGGACCCGGTCACCCCCTTGGTGAGCTGGGCGACCAGCTCCGGGGTGACCACGTCGGCCGCGGTGCGTGCGCCCTGCGGCGCGGGGGCGAGGGGGTTCGTGCCGGTCTTGGCCGGGGCCTGCGCGTCCGTCATGAGCCGCAGGGTATTCGGGAGCGGGGCCTTTGGGTACCCGCCGGTAACGGGCGCTCACGACATACACACACCTTGCCAGTGATGACTGGCGGTAAATGTGCTGATCAGGGCGTTGAGAGGGGCTGATCAGCCGCGTTCGGGTTTTTTCTGCAGCAGGAGGCCGAGGGCGGAGAGTGCGGTGAGGCGGCGGGGCTCCTGGGTCGCGGTGGCCGGGTCGGGGACGTCGGTCGCAGGCAGGGCGGGGGTGGGTGCCGGGGCTTCCAGGGCCCGAGGCGGGGCGGGCGTTTCCGCGGCCCACTCCGGCAGGCTCGCTCCGGCGACCTCGGCCAGCACGCGGGCGGCTTCCTCCGCCGGGGGCCGCTTCTCCGGCTCGGGGACGAGGAGTCGCTCCAGCAGTGACTCCAGCGGACCGGACCGGGCGTCGTCCGCCACGGCCACCCTGAGCACCGCCCCCAACGACCACAGATCGGAAGCGGGTCCGGCGCCGGGCCCCGACGCGCACTCCGGGGCGGCGAACTGGGCGGAGACCTCCCGGCCATCGGTGTGGCCGGCGCCGCCGATCCCGAAGTCGGTGACGACGACGCGTCCAGTCCCCGCTTCGAGCAGGACGTTGGACGGCTTGAGGTCGCGGTGGACGATGCCGACGCCGTGGGCCGCGTGGAGTGCGCCGAGGACGGCGAGCCCGATCCGGGCGGCCTCGGCGGCAGGCAGCGGCCCACGCCCGGCGAGAGCGGCGTCCAGCGACTCGCCCTCCACCAACTCCATGACGATCCAGGGCAGTCCGTCGTCGAGGAGTACGTCATGGATGGCGACAGCCGCCGGGTGGTCGACCCACGCCGCGGCCCGTGCCTCGTGCGGCAGCCGGTGCGCGGCCCGCCGCCGCTCCTCGTCCTCCGGATCCCCGGTCAGCCGGGGCTCCTTGACGGCGACGTACCGCTCGTCCTGCTCATCACGAGCCCGCCACACCGTGCCGCCCGGCCCGGAGCCGACCCGCTCGACGAGCCGGTACCGCCCACCGATCAGACGTCCGTCGGGCGGGAGTTCGCCGTCTTCACTCATGGCACATGAGTACCGTGCGGGTCATGCCCTTGTCTAAGCGGCGGGCTCAGACCCCCGACTTGGGCCGGTGCGGCCGGATCAGCGGGTCGGTGTCCGAGGGAGCGGAGGGCGGGCGGACCACCGCCCTGGAACGTGGCGTAGGGCCACTCCTCGGTGCTGTCGGGTTCCGCGCCGACGCCCGTCACGAAGGCGCGCAGGATCCACCCCGGGCCGTCGTGGCCCAGCGCCCGCGCGGTCTGGCGGTCCTTGCCGGGAGGTCCCTGGATCCGCACGACGGCCTGGAGTTCGGTCCCCGCGGGGCCGACGCGCTCCTCGCGGAACCGCCCTGACCGCGTATCGACCGGGTCAGCCGCTCACGGATGGTCGCCCAAGAGGTGTCCGAGGGCACGCGGAAGGCCTGGAGCTGGATCGCCGTCCGGCCGCGAATGACGGTGACAGCCGCTGGGGAACCGTCACGGGACGTCATGAGCTCCATCTTCACTCCCGGCCCGGTCGGCACCAACAGGCCCCCGAGATCGACCGGTTCACCGTCCCGCGGCCGACCGGCGTCGGACTCCTCCTCCGGCATCAGAGCCTGTCCACCCCCAGATTCGCGATCGCCGTCCGCGCCACCTCCCGCCCCCTGTCCGTGAAGTCCCCCTTGCCGGGATAGCTGACGGTGAGCTCGTACATGTCGCCGGCGGAGGTGCGGTAGTAGAAGATCTGGAGCTCGCGCGGGCGGGGGTTCTGGCTGTCCGTGGTCTCGTACGTGACGGTGTTCGCCGCGGCCTTCCGGCCCTGGTAGGTCCGGTCCTCGGGCCGGGTCTTCGGGGTGTCCGGCATGCTGAGGTCGTAGTCGCCGCTCTCCTTGAACCGGCTGTCGTCGTCGTACATCTCGGCCGCCGCGGAGCCCGCGATGTTGTTGGCGGTGTCCTCGGCCTTCCGGTCCAGCCTCAGGCCGATCCAGATGCCGCCGCTGTAGTCGGCGTACGTGATCCAGTGGGTCTTGTCCGTCTTCCGGTCGGGCGTGGTGGGCCGGTAGTCCGCCGGCACCGCCAGCGTCGCGGCCACGTCCTTGGTGTGCTTCTTCGTCCAGCCGTCCGGCAGCGGTCCCGCGAACGGGTCCGCGATCACCAGATACGCCGCCACCGCGGCCGCGACGACCACCGCGCCGAGCCCGATCCCGAGCCTGAGCCACGCCTTGCGGCCCAGCCGGAGGCCGCCGGCCACCGGCACCTGCACGGTCCGCACGACCTGCGTGGGCTCCGGGGCGGGCGGGTTGGCGGTGGCCTCCAGGAGCGCCCTGACCTGGGCGGCGTTCGGGCGGTGCGCCGGGTCCTTCTGGAGGAGGCCGTTGATGGCGTCGGCGAGCGGGCCGGGCGCGGCGGCCGGCGGCGCGGGAGTGGCGTGGAGGACGGACTGGAGGGTCGCGGGGGTGTTACTGCGGCGGAACGGCGAGACGCCCTCCGTCGCCGCGTACAGGACAACACCGAGGGACCAGAGGTCGGAGGCGGGGCCGGGGCGCTGGCCCAGCACCCGCTCGGGGGCGATGAACTCGGGGGAGCCCACGAAGCCGCCGGTGTCGGTCAGGTTGGTCTCGCCCTCGATCTGGGCGATGCCGAAGTCGGTGAGCACGACCCGGTCGTAGCGGCCGAGCAGGACGTTGTCCGGTTTCACATCCCTGTGCAGGATGCCCGCCGCGTGCGCGGCCTCCAGCGCCCCGAGCACCTCCAGGCCGATTCTCGCCGCTTCCCGTGCCCCGAGGGTGCCCTCCTGCAACGCGTCACCCAGCGAACGGCCCTGCACCAGCTCCATCACGATCCACGGCCGGCCGTCCACGACCGCCACGTCGTGCACGTTCACGACAGACGGGTGGTCCAGCCGGGCCGCGGCACGCGCCTCACGGCGCATCCGCTCGAAGGCGTTTCCCTGTTCGCGTTCGGGAAGATGATCCGGGAGGCGAGGCTCCTTGACGGCCACCTCGCGGTCCACCGTCTCGTCCTTGGCCCGCCACACCGTACCCATGCCACCGTGCCCGAGCTTGGCGAGCAGCCGGTACCGGCCCGCGATGAGCCGGCCGACGCCCGGCTCCGACTGACGGGGCCTGGGAGGTTGCAGAACATAACTCGTCGTCTCGTCGGACTCGTGGCCGACTCCCCCGCTGGTGCTCATGGGTTCATCCATATCGCGCCAGACCCGCGGGCATCCAGAGGTGACGCGTTCCGGTCACACACCCGTGACGTATCCCTACCGTCTCGTGAAGGTGTCGACGGCCACGTCGAAGTGCTCCCTGGCCTCCCGCACCTTCCCGACCGGCGCCGACACCCACACGTCGTACAGCCGCCCGTTCTCCTCCCAGCACATGTCGTAGGTGTGCCGGGCGCCCTCGGCCGCGCTGAAGCCGTCCCAGGTGAACTCCCACAGCGCGGCGGGATGTCCACGGTGCGTGACCGAGGTGATCCGGCCGTCGCGGTAACCGGGGTTGGCCTCCGGCCCCTTGGCGGCTGCTCGCCGCATCACGCCCAGTGGGCCCCCGGGCTGGGGGTCGGTGACCTTGACACCGAGGCGGAAGGTCTCCCCGGCCGACAGATAGAAGACCCGCTCCCCCTGCGGCTCACGGGTGAACCCGTCGGGCACGGCGAGCGCGAACCCGGCGGGGTCCTCGGCGACGTGATATCCGGAGGGCGCGGAGGGCAGGGTCGCGGTCGGCGCGGTGGGCCCAGTGGGCCCGGTGGGCGTGGGCTCCCCTGTCCCGGTGGAGCCGCTCGCGGGTGTCCCGGGCGCCGAGGTGCCGACGGTCGTACGGCCGTCCCGCCCGCCCCGGTCCATCAGCAGCACCGCCGCCGACGCCCCCGCTCCCGCCAGCACGGCGACCAGCAGCGCCGCCGTGAGCACGCCCCGCCTCGACCGCAGCGGCGCCATGAGCACGCTCCGCCTCGGCCGCTCCGGCGCCGGGGAACGCCGTAGCGGAAGATCCCGCTGGGTCGGCGTGTACGACCGCTCGGGCGCCCGGCGCGTGGGCGTGCGGCCCGTCTCCAGGAAGGCCCGCAGCATCCGCTCGGCCTCCACCGCGTCCAGCCGCCGCTCGGGGTCCCGCTCCAGCAGGCCCCGTACGACCGGGAGGAGCGGCGCGGCCTGTGCGGGCGGCCGGATCTCGTCGATGACGACGGCGTGCAGGATGCCGCCCAACGAGTCGCGGCGGAACGGCGATTCACCGCTGAGGGCCGTGCACAGCAGCGCGCCGAGCGACCACAGGTCGGCCTCCGGACCGGTCCTGACCCCGGACATCCGCTCGGGCGCGGTGTACTCGGGCGAGCCGACGAAGGAGCCGGTCTCGGTGAGCGTGGTGGCGCCCGCAACCTGGGCGATGCCGAAGTCGGTGAGGACGACCCGGCCGGTGCCGGACTCGACGAGGACGTTGGCGGGCTTGATGTCCCGGTGCAGCACCCCGGCCGCGTGCGCCGCGCGCAGCGCGCTCAGCAGGTCGGCGCCGATCCGGGCGGCCTCGGCGGCGTCGACCGGGCCGTCGGCGGAGATCCGGTCGGCGAGGGAGCCACCGTCGATCAACTCCATGACGATGTACGGCCGTTCGTCCTGCTCGACGACGTCGTGGACCACCATGATGTGCGGGTGGCTGAGCCGGGCGACCGCGCCGGCCTCGCGCAGGGTGCGCTCGCGCTGGAGCCGGGCGTCCTCGGCGGAGAGTGTCTCGTCGAGCGGGATCTCCTTGACGGCGACCTGCCGGCCGAGCAGTTGGTCGGTCGCCCGCCACACCACGCCCATGCCGCCGCGCCCGATCCTCGCCTCCAGGCGGTAGCGGCCCGCGATCACACGGAAGGTGTCCCCCTCGGTCCCCATGCGCCCCATCATGCCGCAGCGGACGGATGCCCTCCGGGGCGGTGACCGGCCAACTCCATCAGCTGTTCGGCTCCTTCCAGCCCTGGAGCACCCTCGTGAACTGCTTGCTGGTGGTCGGCCAGCTCTCCGTGGGCGCCGACATGTAGATCACGTACTCGACGCCGTCCCGGGACATGTACGTCTCCTCCACGGCCCGGCGCGGTCCGGGGAAGGCTCTGTCCTTCGCCTGCGCGGTCCAGGTGTACTCCCACCGGGCGCCCGGCCGGTCCCGGTAGGTGTTCTCGACCATGCCCACGCGGTGGTAGTCCTCGAGCCCGTCGATCTGCTTCTCCAGGTCGCGCTGGTGCTGGAGGGGATCGTCGAAGTCCGGCGAGGTGTCGATCGCGATCCGGAGGAAGTGCTTGCCCTCGTCCGGGGAGTAGTCGATCTGGGTCAGGCCGTCGGCCGGGGTCCCGAAGACCGAGCGGTCCCAGCCCTTGGGGAGGGAGACGCTGAAGCCCACGGGGTCGGGGTAACGGATCCAGCCGTCCAGGGCCTCGTCCGAGCCCGCCCCCGCCGTGGTGCTGGGCGAGGCGCTAGAGGAGGCGGAGGCCGAGGTGCCGCCCCCGTCCCGCCTCTCGTCCCACTTCTGCAGCGCGACCACGGTCCCCGCGCTGACGACCGCGGCGAGCGCGACGATGAGCGCGACGGAGCGCAGCCTGCGGCGCCTGGAAGGACCGGCCGGGGCCGTCCCGGTGTGGTGCGGCGGGCCGATGACCGTGGGGACGGGGACCTGGGCGTACGGGGAACCGGAGTGGTACGTCGGGCCGAAGCCCGAGGAGTACGACGGCCCCGAGGCCGAGGGATACGAGGTTCCGCCGACCGGTGTGCCCGTCGCCTGTGTGCCCGTCGTCGGTGTGCCGAACCCACTGTGGGACCCGCTGTGGGACCCGCTGTGCGCCCCCGGCTCATGGCGGGAACGCACATGTTGCGTCGGCACATACGCCTGTGCCGCGCTCGGCCGCCGTCCCTCCGCCGCCTCGGCGAGCATCTGCTCGGCCTCGGCCGCCTCGGGCCGCACGGCGGGGTCCTTGCGCAGCAGGGCGGCGATGACGGGCCCGAGCGGACCGGCGTTCAGCGGCTCGGCGGGCTCCTCGTCGACCACGGCCTGCATGGTGGTCAGCGGTGTCGTACGCCGGAACGGCGAACGTCCCTCGACCGCCGTGTACAACGTGGCCCCGAGCGCCCACAGGTCCGCGGACGGGCCGGGGTCGGCGCCGCGGACCCGCTCGGGGGCGAGGTAGTCCACCGAGCCGACGACCTCCCCGGTGCGGGTGATGGTGGTGTCGCCCTCGATCTGGGCGATCCCGAAGTCGGTGAGCAGGACGCGGCCGTCGCGCGCGAGAAGGACGTTGCCGGGTTTCACATCCCTGTGCAGGACGCCGGCGGTGTGCGCGGCGCGCAGGGCCCGCAGCACCCACAGCCCGATCCGGGCCGCCTCGCGCGCCTCGATGCGGACGTCCTCCTTGACGGCGTCGGCCAGCGAGCGGCCCTCGACCAGCTCCATCACGATCCAGGGCCGGCCGTCGTGGTCGAGCACGTCGTGCACGGTGACGACGGCCGAATGGTTGATCCGGGCGGCCGCGCGTGCCTCGGCGCGGGTACGGGCGAGCAGTACGGCCTGATCGCTCTCGGAAACATAGAGCGCGGCGGTCAACTCCTTGATGGCCACGCCCCGGTGCAGCACCTCGTCATGGGCACGCCAGACCCGGCCCATACCGCCCTTGCCTATCGGGTCGGCGAGCCGGTAGCGCCCCGCGAGGAGCAGGCCCTGCATTTGATTCACGTTTCCCCGCAATGCTCTTGACGCAGTCAGACTAAGGACCGGCCCGCGCCGAGGGGAACCAGGGGGGCGTCAAGGAGACCTCACTGTGACGGTTGTCGCTTCCGCGAAGAACGGGTGAACCTGCAGCGCCGGTACGGCGTCCGTCAGCCGGTCACCTGGTACGTGGCCGACGCCTGCTCGTAGAGCCGGGTCACCTCGTCCCGCTCCGCCTCCGGACCGCGCACCTGCACCACGTGGTACTTCCCGCCGATCAGGATCGCGACATTGCGCACGTACAGCTCGCGCCCGTCGTCGCCGGTCCAGGTGAACTGTCCCTCGGCCATGCTCCTGGTGCCGACCTGGATCGACTTCAGGCCGGTGGCGGTGGCCCAGCTGGAGTCGCGGTACGGCTGGAGTTCGGGCTCCTTCTCGCGCTGGTAGACCATGGGATCGCTGCCGTTCGCGGCCGCGGTGTCCCGCCCGGGGACGACGATCAGCTCGAAGTTGCCCTGCGAGTAGACCACCTGGCCGCGGCCGTTCCTCGGGGTGCGGTCCCAGCCGCCGGCCACCGCGACCTTGAAGCCCTCGGCGTCCGTGCGCAGGGTGAAGCCGTCGGCGACCTCGGGCCCGGCGGTCTGGGTCTCGGCAGCGCCGCTGGACTGCGAGGGTTCGGGGGTGGTCGGCTCGGGCCGGGGCTCACCGCCGGCCTCCGGGGACTGCGCCGGATTGGCCTGGCTGGTGGAGCCCGTCTCCTGTGCGGCGCCCTTGTCGTCGGGGTTCGCCTTCGGCATGAAGTACATGGCGTACGCGATCGCCGCGGCCATCACCAGCAGGATCAGCAGCAGCAGGGTGCGGCCGAGGCGGCGCGGTGAGGGGGCGGCCTCCTCCCGGGAGCGCTTGTGCCGTCCGTGCCTCGCGGGCAGCCCGGCACGCCGCCGGCGCACCAACTCGCCCCGGCGCCGCACGATCGGCAGCCGGCTCGCGTCGACGGGCGGCGCGGCGATGACATGGGCGCCGGCCTCCGGTTCGGGCGCGGACCGCACCAACGACCGCAGCCAGCCGCGCAGTTCCTCGAAGTCCAGCCGCTCGGTCGGGTCCTGCCGCAGCAGCGACTCCACGACCGGCCTGAGCGGCCCGCACTCCTCCGCGAAGGCGGGCGGCTCGGCGCACACCAGCTGCACCAGCTCGGCCGTCGACTCCTCGGGATAGGGCGCGTGCCCCTGGACGGCCCGGAACAGCAACGCCCCGAGAGCCCACAGGTCGGTCGCGGGCCCGATGGGCGCGGCGAGCTGCCAGTTCTCGTGCACCGGCCCGGCCTGCTCCGGCGCCCATCGCTCGGTGACGGGGCCCACCACGGCCATCCGTGCCTGCCGGGCCCGCTCGGCGGCGAGCGCGGTGGCGGGGCCGCGGCGGGCGGGGGCACCGCTCGGCCGCAGGTCCTCCCAGCGGGCGGGCTCGGACGCGGCGACCGCATCGCGCGGCACCGCCCCGTGCCAGGGGGTGGGACGCACTCCGTAGGGATCGGCCGTCCGCCCCGCCGCCCCGGCGTCGGGCACGTGCTCGACACCGTCCACGGCCGGATACGGCGACTGCGCAAGCCCGTTGGCGGAGGGATACGGCGACTGCGGTGGCTGTGGCACGACGTTGGGCTGTACGGCGGGGTCGGCGTCCCGTGTGCGTACGGCGGGGTCGGCCTCCGGTGCCGGGCGGGCTCCGGGCAGGGCGGTCCTGCCGCTCTGCGCCTCCTGGACCCGGGCCGCCGCCCGTGCGCCCGCGCGGTACGCGGCGATCGCTCCGGCCCGCGCCGCGCGGATGTCCGTACCGCTGTCGGGCTCCCTGCGGACGAGTTCGGCCGACGCCCCGGTCCCGTTCGCCGCCTCCACCCCGGCGCTGGGCAGCCCACGGGCCTCCCGCGCCTCGATGGCGGCCCGCCGGGCGGCCTCGGGATCGCCTCCACCGAAGGTGAGCGCACTGCCCGGACCCGGTCCGGTGCTCTGGGCGCCCAGTCCGAAGGCCGCACCGGCCCCACTCTTGCCGAGAGCCGTACGAGCGCCGGCCGCCCCTCCGGGTACCCCGGCTCCACCGGCCCTGCCCGTCGCCTGGCCGGGAACCACGTGTCCACCCGGTGCACCACGCCTGTCGGCCCCGGCGCCCGGACCGTCGTCCGCCCCGGGCCCGAACTCCTCGCCCCCGGCGCCCCATTCACCCGCCTCGGCCGGCACCGGGTCATAGCCGCACAGTGCCTCCTCGGCCGCGCCGACCGCCAGGCCGGTCAGCATGACGCGGCCGTCGTCGCAGACCAGCACCGTACGGGCGGTGATGTTGCGGTGCACCCAGCCGTGCGCGTGCAGCACCCGCAGCGCCATGAGCACGTCGGAGGCGACCTCGGCCGCCCGGTACGGCGTCAGCGGCTTCTCGGCCAGCAGCGCCGCCAGCGGCCGCGCGGGCACCAACTCGCTGACGATCCACAGCGAACCGCCCTCGGCGAACACGTCGAAGACCTGGTCGAGCCGCGGATGGTCGGGGATCCGGGCGGCGGCCTGCGCGGCCTCGACGGCCCGCCGCACGGCAGGCTCGGTGGGCCGGCGTGCGCCGCGCCTCCCCGGGGCCCGCCGCGCGTCCCGGGGTTCCCGGGCCGTGAACCCGTCGGGCAGCCCCTCGGCGTCGAGCACCTCCGCCTCGACGACCTCGGGCAACGGGACCTGCCGGACCAGGACTTCCTGCCCGCTGTAGGTGTCGAAGGCGCGCGTCTCGGTGAGTTCGTACTCGTCGGACGGAGGCAGCGGCAGGCGGTAGCGGTCGGCGAGCACCCGACCCGCATAGTCGTCCACGTTGCCTCCCCCGGCCGCCCGGTTGGTCAATTCCGTTCGCCTCGCGGCCCGTTCCGCACCCGAACCTGGATGCGGACGGTCCACGAACCTTCACGATACGTGCCGGAGGCAACCCGCAAAGAGGGGATTCCAGATCTCAGGCTTCAAACACATGACCGTTTACCGCACAGCGCTTCACGACTTCGGTTCGAAGGTGCGAGCGAGCGTGTGCCATGTGTCCTTGCGCAGCTCAGTGCCCCAGTTCGCGGCTTTCGCGGTGTACATCAGGGCATATCCGAGATGGCCGTTCACGACGAACCCACGGTCTATGGTCCGGTACTTCGTCCCGCTCTCCGCATAGGTGAACTCCCAGTCGGCCGCGTTCCAGCCCCGGTAGCCCACCTTCTCTATGCGGATCTTGGTGTACTGCGCGCGGCGCATGCCCTGTTCCTGGCTCTTCCAGTCCGCCACCGGGTCACCCTTGGGCGTGCTGGTCCAGGCGATGAGCAGCTTCTGCCCCTCGGGCCCGGTGAACCGGTCGCCCGCGGAGCTGCTGGTCCGGAACTTCCACCCCTCGGGCAGCCCGATCGAGTACCCCTGGCTCCCCGTGTACGTCGAGGCCACCGCACCGTCATCGGCGGAGCCCCCCGAACCGGAGGCCCCTTCCGAAGTCCGGCCGCTCTCCTCCGTGCTGGGCGTGTTCGCGGCCCCCGCGCCCGTCTCCGGCGAAGCGGACCCGGTGGAGGACCCGTCGGTCCCGGTGCCCCCGCTCTTGTCCTCCTTGGTGCCGGCACTGGAGCTCGCGCTCGCCGTCACCTTGGCGCCGCCGCCCTTCGCCCCGTCGCTGCCGTCGTCCCCGCCGAGCGTGAGGGCCAGCACGGTACCGATGACGGCCAGCGCCACGACCACGGCGATGATCACCAGCGTCCGCCGCGGCACCACGTCGGTCAGCGGCGCCCTGGGCACCGGCCTCGGAGCCAGGTCCGGCGGCGGCGTCATCACGGGCCACCCCGAACTCCGCCCGCCGGAGACCGCGTCGGCCTCCCGCGTCTTCGCGTCCCGGACCCCGGCCGCCCCAGTGGTGGCCGACGTCGAAGCGGGCGCCGAAGCCGATGCCGGGGCCGGGGGCGCCTCCGACGCGGAAGGCGCCGGGGAAGCGGGAGAGGCCGAAGCAGCCGGGGAGGCCGGAGCCTTGGAGGGGGCCGGAGCCGCCGAAGCAGCCCCGGAAGCCTGGGCGGGCACCTTGCCGCCACGCGAACCCGCCTCACCCGAACCCGACCCGCCCGAACCCGCCGTGCCACTCCCGGACTTGGTGAGGGACACGGCCGCGGACGTCGCCGCCGCCCCGGCCGCCTTGCGCACGGAACGCAGCGCCCCGCGCAGCCGCTCCCCGCCCGCCCGCTCCTGCGGCTGCGCCGGCAACGGCACCACCCGGGTCGCGTCGGCCGCCGGCTCCGGTTCGGAGTGCTTCGGCTCGGGGGCGTGGATCACCGCGGTGAGCATGGCCCGCGCGCGGACGTCGTCGAGCCGCTGGGCGGGGTCCTTGGTGAGCAGGCCGTAGATGACGTCCTTGAGCGGACCGGCGTTCTTCGGCTCCTCCAGCGGCTCGGTCATCACCGCCGTGAGCGTCGCGATCGCGGACCCCTTGTCGTACGGCGGGGCGCCCTCGACCGCCGCGTACAGCAGCCCGCCGAGCGACCACATGTCGGCCGCGGGCCCCGGCTTGTGCCCACGGGCCCGCTCCGGGGAGATGTAGGAGGGGGCGCCGACGAGCATGCCGGTGGAGGTGATGGACGGGTCGCCCTCGACCTGGGCGATGCCGAAGTCGGTGAGTACGACCCGGCCGTCCTCGGAGATCAGCACGTTGGACGGCTTCACGTCCCGGTGCAGGATGCCCTCGCGGTGCGCGGACCTGAGCACGTCGAGGATCGCGAGGCCCACCTCCGCCGCGCGCTTGGGCTCCAGCAGCCCGTCCTCCCGGATGACCTCGGCGAGCGACTTGCCCTCGACGAGCTCCATCACGATCCACGGCCGGTCGTCCTCGTCGACCACGTCGTACACGGTCACCGCGCTGGTGTTGCGGATCCGCGCGATCGCCTTGGCCTCACGCAGCGTGCGTGTGATCAGCCGGCGCTTCTCGTCCTCGTCGATGCTGGACGGGAACCGGAGCTCCTTGACGGCCACCGTCCTGCCCAGGGTCTCGTCCTCGGCCCGCCACACCGTGCCCATGCCTCCGCGGCCGAGCACTCCTCCCAGCCGGTACCGCCCGGCGAGGAGACGCTCGCTCTCGTCCTGCCGGGATGCTCCCGCCCGCTCCGCGTCCGACATGCGTCCCCTCATGAACCCGCCCTGACAGAGCCTCCATTGTCCCTCACCCGACAAGTGCCCGACGCCCAGGGGTGTCGGGTCGGTTTGTGGGGCGGGTGCGGGTCAGTGGGGGCTGGTCGCACAGTTCCCCGCGGTGCCGCTGCGCTCGGTTTGAGCGGGGCGCCCATGGGGGTTCCGGGTCGGGTTGTCGGGCGGGCGCGGGTGCATCGTGGCTGGTCGCGCAGTTCCCCGCGGTGCCGCTGCGCTGGGCTTGAGCGGGGCGCCTGTGGGGGTGCCGGGTCAGGTCGTCGGACGGTTGCGGGCAGGTGGGGCCTGGTGGCGCAGTTCCCCGCGCCCCTGGGTGGGACTCGTGCACCCGCGTACGGCGGCGAGGGGACGGGGTGACCCGCCCACCGAACCGCACGCGCTACACACGCCCCCACCGGAGCCGAACAGGCCGCCGCAGGCACTCAGGGGCGCGGGGAACTGCGCACAACGCCCGCCCCCCACCGAACCCGCACCCCCGCCACCCTGCATGATGTCCCCGAAAGGGAGGTTCCGCGATGCTGCCACTTCGTGCACGGGCACTGCTGGCCGTCCCGGTGTCCCTGATGCTGCTCGCCCTGACCCCCGCAGCCTCCCCGGCCCCCTCCGCCCCCTCCGCCCAGCCCACAGACACACTGCTCCCGTTGCTGGTCGCGCAGGGCGGTGCTCCCGCCGCGGCGCTTCTGGCGACGGAGCAGAGCGGCGACGACGGCGGGACCCGTTACGCCGAGGCAGGACCGGACATCGCCCGCGCCGACCACTTCCGCGCCGGCAGCATCACCAAGACCTTCATCGCGGCGGTCGTCCTCCAACTGGCCTCGGAGCATCGCCTGAAGCTCTCCGACACGGTGGAGCAGCACCTGCCCGGCCTGGTGCGCGGAGCGGGCAACGACGGTCGCGCGCTGACCCTGCGCGCCCTGCTCACCCACACCAGCGGCCTGAGCGACTTCACCACGGACACCTGGGGCCTGGTCCCCCTCACTCCTTTTCAAGCCGTCCGTATCGCACTCACCCACCCTCCGGCCGACCCCGGCCGCTACTCCTACTCGAACACCAACTACGTCCTGCTCGGCATGGTGATCCAACAGGTCACCGGCGACTCCTACGCCACCGAGGCCGAGCGGCGGATCATCGCCCCACTGCGCCTGACGGGCACCTCCTTTCCTGGTTCGCGCACCTCACTGCCCGCCCCGCACGGCCGCGCCTACACAACCGGCGGATCCGACATCACCGGGCTCGACCCGCGGGTGGCCGGGGCCGCGGGCGAGCTGGTGAGCACCCTCGCCGATCTGGACCGCTTCTACGCGGCGCTGCTCGGCGGCCGGCTGCTGTCCCCGTACTGGCTGCACGAGATGACGAACACCCGCACCGCACACGGCTTGTACGGCATGGGCCTGTTCCCGGTGAAGCTGCCGTGCGGCACCACGGTGTGGGGGCACAACGGCCGCATCGCCGGCAGCTACGTACGCACCGCAGCCACGGTCGGCGGCCGTCGCGTCCTCACCTTCCGCGTGAACACGACGTCGATCGCAGACCCCGACCTCGAACCGGCCCTGCTCGCCGCCGAGTTCTGCCCCCGCACCTCGTAGAACGACCGGGTTCCGAACGGAGATCCCGACTCCCGACACTCGTTCGGGTGCGGCCAGTGGAGAGGCCTCTTCCGGCGGACTACGCGGCCTACGCGGACTACAACGGCGCGATGTCCGGCGCCCCCAACCGCGCCGCGTCCGCCGTCAGGTCGTCCGGCTGCCGCTGTGACTCCCGTTCCGCCTCCACCCGCTTCTCGTAGTGCTCGACCTCGCGCTCGATCTGGTCCTTGTCCCAGCCCAGCACCGGCGCCATCAGCTCGGCGGCCTCGCGGGCGGAGCGCACACCCCGGTCGAAGGTCTCGATGGAGATACGGGTGCGCCGGGTCAGCACGTCGTCCAGATGCCGCGCGCCCTCGTGCGAGGCGGCGTAGACGATCTCGGCACGCAGATAGTCGTCGGCGGCCTGCATCGGCTCGCCCAGCGTGACGTCCGAGGCGATGAGGTCGAGGACCTCCTCCGCAAGGCTGCCGTACCGATTCAGCAGATGCTCGACCCGGACGACATGGAGCCCGGTGCGTGCCGCGATCCGCGCCCGCGCGTTCCACAGCGCCCGGTAGCCCTCGGCGCCCAGCAGCGGTACGTCCTCCGTGACGCATGCGGCGACCCGGGTGTCGAGCCCGTGCACCGCCTCGTCGACGGCGTCCTTGGCCATCACCCGGTAGGTCGTGTACTTGCCGCCCGCCACGACGACGAGTCCCGGCACCGGATGCGCCACGGTGTGCTCGCGCGACAGCTTGCTGGTGGCGTCCGACTCACCGGCGAGCAGGGGCCTGAGGCCCGCGTACACGCCTTGGACGTCGTCACGGGTCAGCGGTACCGCGAGCACCGAGTTCACGTGTTCCAGCAGGTAGTCGATGTCCGCGCTGGACGCGGCCGGGTGGGCCTTGTCGAGGTCCCAGTCGGTGTCGGTGGTGCCGATGATCCAGTGCCGGCCCCAGGGAATGACGAACAGCACGGACTTCTCGGTGCGCAGGATCAGTCCGGTCGTGGAGTGGATGCGGTCCTTGGGCACGACGAGGTGGATGCCCTTGGAGGCGCGGACGTGGAACTGTCCCCGCTCGCCGACCATCGCCTGGGTGTCGTCGGTCCACACCCCGGTCGCGTTGACCACCTGCTTGGCGCGGATCTCGTACTCCCCGCCCGCCTCGACGTCCTGCACCCGGGCCCCGACCACCCGTTCGCCCTCGCGCAGGAACCCGGTCACCCGCGCACGGTTGGCCGTCTTGGCGCCGTAGGCCGTCGCCGTGCGCACGAGGGTGGCCACGAAGCGGGCGTCGTCCATCTGGGCGTCGTAGTACTGCAGCGCGCCGACCAGGGCGTCCTTCTTCAAGGCGGGCGCGACGCGCAGGGCGTGACGGTGGCTCAGGTGCCGGTGCGTGGGCAGGCCCCGGCCGTGTCCACGGGCCATCGACATGGCGTCGTAGAGCGCGACGCCCGAACCGGCGTACAGGCGCTCCCAGCCCTTGTGCTGCAAGGGATACAGAAAGGCCACGGGCTTCACGAGATGCGGGGCGAGCCGCTCGAGCAGCAGTCCGCGCTCCTTCAGCGCCTCGCGGACGAGGGCGAAGTCGAGCATCTCCAGATAGCGCAGACCGCCGTGGATCAGCTTGCTGGAGCGGCTGGAGGTGCCGGAGGCCCAGTCACGCGCCTCGACAAGGCCCACGGACAGGCCACGGGTCACCGCGTCGAGCGCGGTTCCCGCACCGACCACACCGGCTCCCACCACCAGGATGTCCAGTTCACGCTCGGCCATTGCCGCGAGTGACTCGGCGCGCTGCGCCGGCCCCAGTGTCGCTGTCCTCACCACTGCTGCCTCCAGCTGTAGATCGCGCCGGTCACCGTCGCGGGCCGGATCGTCCTTGAGGAGTGGCCCGGTCCGTATCCCTCATGCCCAATCCTGACCGGCTTGCCCGACTTCAGCCACCAGTCACTCTCAGCCTGTGGATAACTTTCACCGCTGCGTGGGCCAACGCTCACAACCCCACAGGAAGACACACGGAATCAATCCCGTATATCGGTCATATTTACTCCTAGTCTGACATTGCGCTCGCTCGTCCAGTCCACAGGGCTTGCGCACCTGTCCCGCTTCGGTTACTGGGAAGGACGGCCCCCGCCATGCCCGCAGATCTCGCCGTGATCGGACTCGGTCCCTACGGACTGCCCCTGGCCCAGGCCGCTGTCGCCGCCGGCATCTCCACCCTCGGCTACCGCACCGGCCCCGAGGCCGGCTCCCTCAGCCCCGCCGAACTGCGCCGGATGCTCTCGGGGGGCTTCCGGACGGCAGCGGGCCCCGCCGAACTCGGCCGGGTGCGTACGGCGGTCATCTGCGCCCCGACCCCGCCGAGCCCGGACGGCGGCCCGGACCTGAGCCAGGTGGAGGCGGCCGCCCGCACACTGAGCACACACTTGCGCCCGCACACCACCGTCATCCTGGAGTCCCCCGTCCCGCCGGGCACCACCGAGGAGTTCCTGCGCCCGCTCCTCGAAACGGGCTCCGGCCTGCGCGCGGGCCGCGACTTCCATCTCGCCTACTCCCCCACCCGGGTCGACCCCGGCAACCGCGACTTCACACCCGCCACCACCCCCAAGGTGATCGGCGGCCTCACGCCCGCGTGCACGGAGTCGGCCGCCGCCTTCTACTCGCGCCTCACCGACAAGGTGGTACGCGCGCGTGGCCCGCGCGAGGCGGAGACGGTCCAGCTCCTGGAGACCAACTACCGGCACGTCAACATCGCCCTGGTCAACGAGATGGCCGTCCTCTGCCACGACCTCGGCGTCGACCTGTGGGACGTCATCCGCTGCGCGGAGACGAAGCCCTTCGGCTTCCAGGCCTTCCGCCCCGGCCCCGGCGTCGGCGGCCACGCGATCCCCCGCGACCTCACCAGCGCCGGCCGCTCCCTGCGCATGGTGGAACTCGCCCGTCAGGTCAACGACCAGATGCCCCGTTACGTCGTCCAGCGCGCCGCGGCCCTCCTCAACGAGCACGGCAAGTCCGCGCGCGGGGCCCGTGTCCTCCTCCTCGGCGTCACCTACAAGCCCGACCTCGCCGACCAGCAGGGCACCCCCGCCCAGGAGGTCGCCGTACGCCTGATGGAACTGGGCGCGGCCGTGAGCTACCACGACCCCCACATCCCGTCCTGGAGCGTCCTGGACCGCCCGGTCCCACGCGCGGACTCCCTCTACGAGGCGGCGGCCGACGCGGACCTCACGATCCTGCTCCAGCAGCACCGGACCTACGACCTGCAAGGCCTGTCGGTGAAGGCCCAGCTGCTGCTGGACACACGGGGGGCCACGCCTACGGGGGCGGCGCACCGCCTCTGACGTCAAAACGCAGGTGGCTCTGTCGGACCCACCTGTTAATCTCCCCTCACTTGTCGCACAGTCGTGCGCACGCATCTCTGCTTCACCATTCCGCTCGTTCCATCCCGTGGGGGGATTTCTGTCATGAGCCAGTCAGCTCCACCGCCTGCCCAGCCGCCTGTCGAGCCGCAGGCCCAGCCCCAGCCCCAGCCCCAGCCGGTCGACGGCAACCCGTACGCCCAGCAGCCGGGCGCCGTACCCGCGCCTCCGGCACCGGGGGTCCCGTACGGGGCCGTCCCCGCCCCCGCTCCGGTGCGCAACAACCTCGGCCTCGGTCTGGTGGCCGCCTTCGTCGCCGCCGTGGTCGCCGGCGGTGTCTACGGTGCGATCATCGGCCTGACCAAGCACGAGATCGGCTGGGCGGCGGTCGGCGTCGGTTTTCTGGTCGGCCTCGCCGCAGGGCGTCTCGGTGGCCGCAACCCCGTGCTGCCGGTCGCGAGCGCGGTCCTGTCGCTGGGCTCCGTCTACATCGGCCAGCTCGTGGGCGAGGCCGTGATCGGCGCCAAGGAGACCCCGCTGAGCTTCAGCGAACTCTTCTTCCAGCACTTCGACGTCCTCCATGAGGCGTGGAAGGCGGACGCCGACCCGCTGACGTTCCTGTTCTTCGCGATCGCCGCGTACGTCGCCTTCACCGGCGCCAAGAAGGCGGCGCTCTGACGCTGCCAGTGCCCGGCGAAGGGGCGGCGCATCGGTTGTGAAGGGGGCGCACGGGTGGACCCGGCTCCGGAGCCGGTGGCATGCGGGGCGCGGCGCGGGTACCTTACGGAGACAGGTGGGGTCTTCCGCAGTGGGTGCTGCGGCAGGCTCCTGGATGGTTCACGGAGTGTCCGCCCCTACCTCTTATGGGGGCAGCCGCTCACCAGCCCACCAACAAGGTGGAGCCCACCGCAGTGGGTGCTGCAGTGGGCCCCTGACTGGTTTACGGGTGTCCGCCCCTAGCCCTTATGGGGGCGGCCGCTCACCAGCCGAAAATCCGCAAAACCCACCTCCTCCGGCATTGCACCATCCGAAGACGGATCCTGTCCCGACGAGTGGGCTTGCGGTGACGGCCCATGGGCACGCCCCCTTCCATGACGCCGCCCGTCAACCCGGTTGGGCGGTCCATTGGAGCTCCGGGCCGGGCCCCGGGCCACCGGGTCCGGAGACGTGCTCCTGGAAGGGGGCGCCCCTGAGAGCGGGTCGCCGATCAAGGACACTCCTGCCCCGCTACGCCCATTCAGCCCATATTCGCCCCGAACCCAACCGCACGCCCCTCATCTGCAAAACGCGCCCCCACCAGCCCTTTTGGGTACGCAAAAGGGCCGGTCACCCACCAGGCGACCGGCCCCTCCCGTCGTAAGCCCTACCGCTTGTGCTGCGAGTCCGCGACCGTGACCTCGACCCGCTGGAACTCCTTCAGCTCGCTGTACCCGGTCGTGGCCATCGCCCGCCGCAGCGCTCCGAAGAAGTTCATCGAGCCGTCCGGGATGTGCGACGGGCCCGCCAGGACCTCCTCGATGGTGCCGACCGTGCCGAGGTCGACCTTCTTGCCGCGCGGCAGCTCCTCGTTGACGGCCTCCATGCCCCAGTGGTGGCCGCGGCCCGGCGCGTCCGTGGCACGGGCGAGCGGGGAGCCCATCATCACGGCGTCCGCGCCGCAGGCGATCGCCTTGGGGAGGTCGCCGGACCAGCCCACGCCACCGTCGGCGATGACGTGCACATACCGGCCGCCGGACTCGTCCATGTAGTCCCGGCGGGCGGCTGCCACGTCCGCGACCGCCGTCGCCATGGGCACCTGGATGCCCAGCACGTTCCGCGTGGTGTGCGCGGCGCCGCCGCCGAAGCCGACCAGCACGCCCGCCGCGCCGGTGCGCATCAGGTGCAGGGCGGCGGTGTACGTGGCGCAGCCGCCGACGATCACCGGGACGTCGAGCTCGTAGATGAACTGCTTCAGGTTCAGCGGCTCGTGCGAACCGGAGACGTGCTCCGCCGAGACGGTCGTACCGCGGATCACGAAGATGTCCACGCCCGCGTCCACGACGGCCTTGGAGAACTGTGCGGTGCGCTGCGGGGAGAGCGCGGCCGCCGTGATCACGCCAGCGTCGCGCACCTCCTTGATGCGCTGCCCGATCAGCTCCTCCTTGATGGGAGCGGCGTAGATCTCCTGGAGGCGCCGGGTCGCGGCGTCCACGTCCAGCTCGGCGATCTCGTCGAGCAGCGGCTGCGGGTCCTCGTACCGAGTCCACAGGCCCTCGAGGTTCAGCACGCCGAGGCCGCCGAGCTCACCGATGCGGATCGCGGTGGCCGGGGAGACGACCGAGTCCATGGGGGCGGCCAGGAACGGCAGCTCGAAGCGGTAGGCGTCGATCTGCCAGGCGATCGAGACCTCCTTCGGGTCGCGCGTACGACGGCTGGGGACGACGGCGATGTCGTCGAAGGCGTACGCCCGGCGGCCGCGCTTGCCGCGCCCGATCTCGATCTCAGTCACGATGTGTGGCCTTTCCCTGATGCGTTGCAGCGCCTCCCAGTATCCCCGACGGGTACGACAAGGGCGGCCCCGGTGCTCCGGGACCGCCCTCACGCGCGCGTGGACTTCAGCGAAGGCTCACTTACGGCTGTAGTTCGGTGCCTCGACCGTCATCTGGATGTCGTGCGGGTGCGACTCCTTCAGGCCCGCCGAGGTGATCCGTACGAAGCGGCCCTTGGACTCCATCTCGTCGATGGTGGCCGCGCCCACGTAGCCCATGGTCTGGCGCAGGCCGCCGACGAGCTGGTGCAGGACGCTGGACAGCGGGCCGCGGTAGGGCACCTGGCCCTCGATGCCCTCGGGCACGAGCTTGTCGTCGGCGGAGACCTCGGCCTGGAAGTAGCGGTCCTTGGAGTACGACTTGCCCTGGCCCCGGGACTGCATGGCGCCGAGCGAACCCATGCCGCGGTACGACTTGAACTGCTTGCCGTTGATGAACTGCAGCTCGCCGGGCGATTCCTCGCAGCCCGCGAGCAGCGAGCCCAGCATCACGGTGTCGGCGCCGGCGGCGAGCGCCTTGCCGATGTCGCCGGAGTACTGCAGGCCGCCGTCGCCGATCAGCGGGATGCCCGCGGGACGGGCGGCGAGGGATGCCTCGTAGATGGCGGTGACCTGCGGGACGCCGATGCCGGCGACCACGCGGGTGGTGCAGATGGAGCCCGGTCCGACACCGACCTTGATGCCGTCGACACCGGCGTCGATCAGCGCCTGGGCGCCGTCACGGGTGGCGACATTGCCGCCGATCACGTCGACGCCGACACTGGACTTGATCTTCGACATCCAGCTGAGGGCGTTGCTGTTGTGGCCGTGCGAGGTGTCGACGACCAGGAAGTCCACACCGGCCTCGGCGAGCGCCTGGGCCCGCTCCAGGGCCTCGGGGCTGGCACCGACGGCGGCACCGACGAGGAGCCGGCCCTCGGCGTCCTTGGCGGAGTGGGGGTACTTCTCCGCCTTGACGAAGTCCTTGACGGTGATCAGGCCCTTGAGGACGCCCGCCTCGTCGACCAGGGGAAGCTTCTCGATCTTGTGGCGGCGCAGCAGCTCCATGGCCTCGCTGCCGGAGATGCCGACCTGGCCGGTGACCAGCGGCATCGGCGTCATGACCTCGCGCACCTGGCGGCTGCGGTCCGACTCGAAGGCCATGTCGCGGTTGGTGACGATGCCGAGGAGCCTGCCGGCCGGGTCGGTGACGGGGACACCGCTGATGCGGAACTTGGCGCACAGGGCGTCGGCCTCGGCGAGGGTCGCCTCCGGGTGCACGGTGATCGGGTCGGTGACCATGCCGGACTCGGACCGCTTCACCAGGTCGACCTGGTTGACCTGGTCCTCGACGGAGAGGTTGCGGTGCAGCACGCCGACGCCGCCGAGGCGGGCCATCGCGATGGCCATGCGGGACTCGGTCACCTTGTCCATGGCGGCCGAGAGCAGCGGGATGTTGACCCGGACGTTGCGGGAGATGCGGGACGAGGTGTCGACCGCGTTGGGGAGCACCTCGGACGCTCCCGGCAGCAGCAGCACGTCGTCGTAGGTCAGCCCGAGCGTCGCGAATTTACCGGGCACTCCGTCGACGTTTGCAGTCATGACACCTTCCCCAAATGGCCTTGATCGGTGCGGATGTCCATGCTAACGGGAAGCAGGGATGTCACATTCCACGGATTTCGCGGATCCACGGTTTCGGACCCGCTCCGGGCTTTGTATGTTCGTACGGGACGGGCGTGCCGCCTGTTCAGGAGCGCGCCCTACTGCTCGGCCAGCGCCCGCAGTCTGCTCAGCGCCCGGTGCTGCGCCACACGGACCGCACCGGGTGACATTCCCAACATCTGACCCGTCTCCTCCGCCGTCAACCCCACGGCGATGCGCAGCAGCAGCAGCTCGCGCTGGTTCTCGGGGAGGTTGGCCAGCAGTTTCTTGGCCCATTCGGCGTCACTGCTGAGCAGCGCGCGCTCCTCGGGGCCGAGCGAGTCGTCGGGCCGCTCCGGCATCTCGTCGGACGGCACCGCCGTCGAACCGGGGTGGCGCATGGCCGCGCGCTGCAGGTCGGCGACCTTGTGCGCGGCGATGGCGAAGACGAACGCCTCGAAGGGGCGCCCGGTGTCGCGGTAGCGCGGCAGGGCGAGGAGAACGGCTACGCAGACCTCCTGCGCGAGGTCCTCCACGAAGTGCCGGGCATCACCCGGGAGACGGGACAGCCGGGTGCGGCAGTAGCGCAGGGCCAGGGGGTGGACATGGGCGAGCAGGTCGTGCGTGGCCTGCTCGTCCCCTTCCACGGCACTGTGGACGAGCGCACCGATCGCCCCATGGGGATGAGCCGCCTCGTCGTCACGCATCGGTCCATGGTGCCTTGGCGTCGTTGGATCCGCGGCATCGCGCTGGTTGTTGTGCACCGAAGCGTTATGAGCAGGTGCGCCGGAAGCCATACCCTGCGCCCTCCCCTTCCGCTCGACCGAATCGTCCCCGAGAGACTCCACATCTCAAGGATGCGGCATCCGCGCCGAAACAAGCAGCGGGCGCCGATGTGACTGCCCGGCCGACCCCGCGACCGCGCCCCTCCAGGGGCGCGGAGAGCTGCAGGACCAGCCGGTGGCGACCCGCAGCTTCACTACGGCGAGGTGCTCAGCGAACCAGGCCCCACCGGAACCCGAGCGCCACGGCGTGCGCCCGGTCCGAGGCACCGAGCTTCTTGAACAGCCGCCGCGCGTGGGTCTTGACGGTGTCCTCGGACAGGAACAGCTCCCGCCCGATCTCCGCGTTGGACCGACCGTGGCTCATGCCTTCGAGGACCTGGATCTCACGCGCGGTGAGCGTGGGCGCCGCGCCCATCTCCGCCGACCGCAGCCGGCGCGGGGCGAGCCGCCAGGTCGGGTCGGCGAGCGCCTGCGTCACCGTGGCGCGCAACTCCGCGCGTGAGGCGTCCTTGTGGAGGTAGCCCCGCGCACCGGCGGCGACCGCGAGAGCGACCCCGTCGAGGTCCTCCGCGACCGTGAGCATGATGATGCGCGCACCGGGGTCCGCGGACAGCAGCCGCCGTACGGTCTCGACGCCGCCCAGACCGGGCATGCGTACGTCCATCAGAATCAGGTCCGAACGGTCCGCGCCCCAGCGGCGGAGGACTTCCTCGCCGTTGGCCGCGGTCGTCACGCGCTCGACGCCGGGCACGGTCGCGACCGCGCGGCGGAGCGCCTCTCGGGCAAGCGGGGAGTCGTCGCAGACGAGGACGGATGTCATGGCCGTCCTCCGCAGCTGATGCACGTCACCTTGAGCCTCCAGGCTGGTACGAAATCGTCACCTGTGCGGTCGACCGTCTCGGACGCCTGCCCGAGCACTTCTTGTTTCAACCGCCTCCGCACTCTCAACGACGGTCACCCGAAAGAGTTACGGGGCTGCGCACTGTCTTCGGCACTCTACGTGAGGGGTCGGACACGGTGCAGACATGCACGACGGACCCACAACGTTTCATCACAACCCATGCCCCATTCAGACCCTTTTCTTCCCATTTCTTGGTGTCTGAGGCTAGATTCGCAATGAGTCATATTTTCATCTCCTTAGATCGTAGATGTACGGTCGTAGACACCGTATCCGCCCAGAACGGCTACAAGGGGTCACGCAATGGCAGATTTCTCCCGCCTTCCCGGACCGAACGCGGACCTGTGGGACTGGCAGCTCCTGGCCGCCTGTCGCGGAGTGGACAGCTCGCTCTTCTTCCATCCGGAGGGCGAGCGCGGTGCGGCCCGGAGCGCTCGCGAGAACTCGGCCAAGGAGGTCTGCATGAGATGCCCGGTGCGCGCACAGTGTGCGGCGCACGCGTTGGCGGTGAGAGAGCCGTACGGCGTGTGGGGCGGACTGACCGAGGACGAGCGCGAGGAGCTCATGGGGCGGGCGCGGCACCGGCTGGTGTCGGCTTCATCCGTCGGGAGCGGCGCATCGAACAATTGAAGGAACGTTTCTCCATAGAGGGCACGCACGCGCGTGCCCTTCCTTCTGTTCGGCGGGGCGGTGGGGCGCCGCCTGTGCCTATCGGTCGGCCGCGTGCGCCAGCTGCTCCAGGGTCGCCGCCACCGCCGGCACCTGTGCCAGATCGGGCAGCGTGAGCGCGACGATCTCCCGCCGGACCGCCGGTTCCAGCGTCACCGTGCGCGCACCCCGGGGCCGTACGGACTCGACGGCGAGCTGGGGCAGGACGGCGACGCCGAGACCCGCGCCCACCAGGCCGACGACCGCCGGGTAGTCGTCGGTCGCGAAGTCGATGCGGGGCGTGAAGCCGGCGCTTTCGCACACCTCGACCAACTGGCCCCGGCAGCGCGGGCATCCGGCGATCCACGACTCCCCGGCGAGCTCCCCGATGGCCACGGACTCCGCGCGCGCGAGCCGGTGCCGCTCCGGTACCAGGGCGACGAGCCGGTCGGTCAACAGGGGCCGTACGACGAGGTCGTCCCACTCGTCGCCGCCCGCGGCCCCCTCGTACCGGAAGGCGAGCGCGATGTCGCAGTCGCCCTCCCTCAGCAGGGCGACGGACTGCGGGGGTTCGGCCTCCTCCAGGGAGACCCGGGTGCCGGGGTGGGCGGCGCGCAGGGCGGCGAGGGCGGTGGGGACGAGGGTGGAGCTGCCGCTGGGGAAGGAGACGAGCCGGACGCGCCCGGCCCGCAGCCCGGCGATGGCGGCGACCTCCTCCTCGGCCGCGGTGAGGCCCGCCAGGATGCCGGCGGCGTGCCGCACCAGGGCCTGCCCCGCCTGGGTCAGTCGCATCTCGCGTCCGGTGCGGATGAGCAACGGCGTGCCCACGGACGTCTCCAGGGCCTTCATCTGCTGGCTGACGGCGGGCTGGGTGCAGCCCAGTTCGCGCCCCGCCGCGGAGAAGGAGCCGGTGGCGGCGACGGCGCGCAGGACACGGAGATGACGGGCCTCGATCACCCTACGAGGATAAGCCGCGCTTTGATGTGGCGCCGAATAATGCATGGCACCTTTGAGTCCGGGCCCCTACCGTGGCGGGCATGAAGCTTCTGTCGGTGAATGTGGGCCGCGCGCAGGCCGTTCCGTACACGGACAACCCGGAGGGTGTCACCGGTATCGACAAGCGGTCGGTCGACGGACCGGTGCGGGTGACCGCGCCCGGACCGAAGGGCATCGGCGGCAGCGCGCTCGCCGGGGACGCGGTGTGCAAGAAGCAGCACCACGGCGGCGACGACCAGGCCGTGTACGCGATGGCGCGCGAGGACCTGGACGTGTGGGAGGGCGAACTGGGGCGCACCCTGGCCAACGGCGCGTTCGGCGAGAACCTCACGACCGAGGGCATCGACGTCTCCGGCGCGCGGATCGGGGAACGCTGGCGCATCGGGCGCGAGGTGGTGCTGGAGGTCACCAGCGCGCGGATACCGTGCGGCACCTTCCAGGGCCACATGGCGGAGGAGCGGTGGGTGAAGCGGTTCACGCAGAAGGGCGCGCCGGGCGCGTACCTGCGGGTGATCCAGCCGGGCGAGATCCGTACCGGGGACCCGGTCGAGATCGTGCACCGGCCGGACCACGACGTGACGGTCGCCCTGGCGTTCCGGGCGATGACCACCGAACGGCCGCTCCAGCCACGGCTGTTGGCGGCGGGCGAGGCGCTCCATCCGGAGGTGCGGCAGTGGGCGCTGGAGTATGTGGAGAAGTACGGGGCCTGACGGGCCCTCGGCAAGCGGACGCTGTCGGCCCCGGTCATTAACCTTGCGCCATGACAACGGCATTGATTACGGGATCGACCGCGGGCATCGGTGCCGCGTTCGCACGACGGCTCGCGGCTGACGGGCACAACCTGGTGCTGGTGGCCCGCGACACCAAGCGGCTCCGGGAGCAGGCGACCGAACTCCACGACCGGCACGGCATCGAGGCCGAGGTCCTCACCGCCGACCTCGCCACCGACCCCGGCATCGAGGCGGTCGCCGCCCGCCTCGCCGACCGCAGGTCCCCCGTCGACCTCCTCGTCAACAACGCCGGCTTCGGCAACAAGGGCCGCTATCTCGACGTCTCCATGGCCGACGAGCTGAAGATGCTCAAGGTGCACTGCGAGGCGGTGCTGCGACTGACGTCGGCGGCGACGGAGGGGATGCGGGAGCGCGGGCGCGGGGGTGTCGTGAACGTCGCGTCGGTGGCCGCGTTCGTGCCCCGCGGGACGTACGGCGCCTCGAAGGCGTGGGTCGTGCAGTTCACGCAGGGCGCGGCGAAGGATCTGGCCGGGAGCGGGGTCCGGCTGATGGCCCTGTGCCCGGGGTTCGTGCGGACCGAGTTCCACCAGCGGGCCGGGATGGGCACAGACAACATCCCCGGCTGGATGTGGCTCGACGCGGACAAACTGGTCGCCGCGGCCCTCGGTGACCTGTCCCGCGGCAAGACCCTGTCGATCCCGGATCCGCGGTACAAGGCGCTCATGGGGCTGGTGAAGGTGGCGCCGCGGGGGCTGCTGGGCGGGATCACGTCGAGGACTGGGCGCAAGTACGGGCCGCAGTAGGGCCCGAAAAGGCGGACAATGGTGCCGTAATGCCGGACCCAGGGGGGCCGGAGGCGATCGCGTATGACGTTCGTACAGCTCATCGACTGCAGGACCAGCCGTTTCGACGAGATGGACCGGCTGATGGACACCTGGGTCGAGCAGACCAAGGGGAAGCGGACCGCGACGCACGCGGTGGTCGGCAAGGACCGCTCCGACGCGTCGCACTTCGTCGAGATCGTGGAGTTCCCGTCGTACGAGGAGGCGATGCGGAACTCCGGACTGCCGGAGACGGGGCGGATCTTCGAGGACATGGTCGCCCTGTGCGAGGAGACGCCCACCTTCACGGATCTGGACGTGGTGCGGGACGAGCAGCTCGACCCGGCGACCTCACGGCAGTTCTTCGAGCGGGCCGGGCGGTCCGAGACGGACCTCGTGTTCGAAGGGTTCTCCGACGACTACCTGGAGCATGTCCCGGGCAACCCCGACGACGTGGACCTGGAGGGTTCGCGCCAGGTGTACGCCGAGTGGAGCCAGGCCTTCGATCTCGCCTTCCGGGTCGACGACCAGATCGCCCAGGGCGACCAGGTGTGCACCCGCTGGACCCTGGCCGGCCGGCACAAGGGCGATTTCCTCGGCATTCCGGCCACCGGCCAGAACGTCACCATGACCGGCACCACCTGGCACCGGTTCCGGGACGGGATGATCTGCGAGGGCTGGTGGCAGTACGACCGGGCCGGGCTGCTGGAACAGCTGGGAGTGCTCGGGGAGTGACCCGCGAAGGGGGAAGTGACCCGCGAAGGGGAAGGGCCCCGGTCCGGCACTCGTGTGCGGAACGGGGCCCTTTGCGAGCGATGAGGCTCAGTGGGAGTGGCCGTGGCTGTGACCACCGGCGGCCGGCTCCTCCTCTTCCTTCTTCTCGACGACCAGGGTCTCGGTCGTCAGGAGGAGGGAGGCGATGGAGGCGGCGTTCTCCAGGGCGGAGCGGGTGACCTTGACCGGGTCGATGACGCCGGCCTTGACCAGGTCGCCGTACTCGCCGGTCGCGGCGTTGAAGCCCTGGCCCTTGTCGAGCTCGGCGACCTTGGCGGTGATGACGTAGCCCTCGAGGCCGGCGTTCTCGGCGATCCAGCGCAGCGGCTCGACGACGGCCTTGCGGACGACGGCGACACCGGTGGCCTCGTCGCCGGTCTTGCCCAGACCGCCTTCGAGCACCTTGGCGGCGTGGACCAGAGCGGAGCCACCACCGGAGACGATGCCCTCCTCGACCGCGGCGCGGGTCGCGGAGATGGCGTCCTCCAGGCGGTGCTTCTTCTCCTTCAGCTCCACCTCGGTGGCGGCGCCGACCTTGATCACGCACACGCCGCCGGCCAGCTTCGCGAGGCGCTCCTGGAGCTTCTCGCGGTCCCAGTCGGAGTCGGTGTTCTCGATCTCGGCCTTGATCTGGGCGACGCGGCCCGTGACCTCGGAGGAGTCGCCGGCACCGTCGACGACCGTGGTGTCGTCCTTGGTGACGGTGACGCGGCGGGCGGTGCCGAGCACGTCCAGGCCGACCTGGTCGAGCTTGAGACCGACCTCCTCGGAGATGACCGTGGCACCGGTGAGGACCGCCAGGTCCTGGAGCATCGCCTTGCGGCGGTCACCGAAGCCGGGGGCCTTGACGGCGACCGCGTTGAAGGTGCCGCGGATCTTGTTGACGACCAGGGTCGACAGGGCCTCGCCCTCGACGTCCTCGGCGATGATCAGCAGCGGCTTGGAGGCACCCGACTGGATGACCTTCTCGAGCAGCGGGAGCAGGTCCTGGATCGAGGAGATCTTGCCCTGGTTGATCAGGATGTACGGGTCGTCGAGGACGGCCTCCATACGCTCCTGGTCGGAGACCATGTACGGCGACAGGTAGCCCTTGTCGAAGGCCATGCCCTCGGTGAAGTCCAGCTCCAGACCGAAGGTGTTGGACTCCTCGACGGTGATGACGCCGTCCTTGCCGACCTTGTCCATCGCCTCGGCGATGAGCTCGCCGACCTGGCTGTCCTGGGCGGACAGACCGGCTACGGCGGCGATGTCGGACTTCTCGTCGATCGGGCGGGCGGTCGCGAGGAGCTCCTCGGACACGGCCTTCACCGCGGCGTCGATGCCCTTCTTCAGGGCGGCCGGGGAGGCACCCGCGGCGACGTTCTTCAGGCCCTCGCGGACCAGCGCCTGGGCGAGCACGGTGGCGGTGGTCGTACCGTCACCCGCGATGTCGTTGGTCTTGGTCGCCACCTCCTTCACCAGCTGCGCGCCGAGGTTCTCGTACGGGTCGTCGAGCTCGACCTCACGGGCGATCGTGACACCGTCGTTGGTGATGGTGGGAGCGCCGAACTTCTTGTCGATGACGACGTTGCGGCCCTTGGGGCCGATCGTCACCTTGACCGTGTCGGCAAGCTTGTTGACGCCGCGCTCGAGGGCGCGACGGGCGTCCTCGTCGAACTTCAGGATCTTCGCCATGGGAGCGTGAGCCCTCTCGGAAATCTAGGGGAAAAAGAGACTGCGCCCCGGGCGCCCGGCTTGTCAGTGGTCGGGGGGCCAGGGGCGCAGCTCAAAGAAATGCTTCGGTGAATTACTTCTCGATGATCGCGAGCACGTCGCGGGCCGAGAGGACGAGGTACTCCTCGCCGTTGTACTTCACCTCGGTGCCGCCGTACTTGCTGTACAGCACGATGTCGCCGACGGAGACGTCGAGCGGAAGACGGTTACCGTCCTCGAAGCGGCCCGGGCCCACGGCCAGGACGACGCCCTCCTGGGGCTTCTCCTTCGCCGTGTCCGGGATGACCAGGCCAGAGGCGGTGGTCTGCTCGGCGTCGAGCGGCTGGACCACAATGCGGTCCTCGAGCGGCTTGATGGCAACCTTGGAGCTGGTGGTCGTCACGATCCGACCTCCCCCTTCGGAGATCACGGGGTTGACTGTCTGAGGTGGCGACCAGGTGGATCCGTCGTCGCGGGTGCCGGACCTGCCCGTCGCTGTGTTGGCACTCTCCAGGGGGGAGTGCCAGACCCGAGACTATGACCGTGATTAGCACTCGGTCAAGCGGAGTGCCAATTCGCGGCGCGGCTGAGCGGAATTCGGGTGCGCGTGGGTGGGGGTTGCCGTCCCGGGGGCTGCCGCCCCCGGACCCCCGCTTCGGCCCAAGGGCCTCGTCCTCAAACGCCGGACAGGCTGAAATGCCTACAGGTAGTCCTCCAGTCGACCCACTGTCAGCCCTCGGCGCTGGATCTCCCGCAGCAGTCTCAGGGTCGGGCCCGTCGCCGCTCCCGACGGAACCGAGACGATGTCGCCCGCCCGCAGCGGCCCCTCCGGCACGCCGCCCTCCGCCGACACGCTCCACAGCACCACCGCCGAGAGCCCGCAGTCGGCCGCCGCGCGCAGGGTCGTGCGGTCGTACGTGCCGTAGGGCGGCCGGAACAGCCGTGGCCGGATCCCGAAGCGGGAGCGCACCTTCTCCTGCTGGCCGCAGATCTCGGCGCGCTGGCCGGTGTACGGCAGTCCGCGCAGGGCGGGGTGGTCCAGGGTGTGGTTCTGGATGCTCGCGCCGACCGACCTGAGGCGCGCGAAGTGGCCGTAGCCGGGGCCGACGACGCTGTCCGTGAGGAACATGCTGACGGGCAGCCGCAGTTCACGGACCAGGTCGACGAAGCGCGGGTCCTTCTCCGCGCCGTCGTCGTAGGTGAGGAAGACGACCTTGTCGGACGTCCGCACCCGCTTCACCACCGGCGGCACCCGGCCCGGGCCCGCCACCGCGCGCGCCGGCACCCGCGGGGGCGACGGCAGCGGGGCCGCGAGACCCCAGTGGCGGTACGGCCGTCCGTCCGCCCTTGCCGGCCCGTAGGACCCCACGCGCTGGGCCGCCTTCTTGCCCAGCCGTTCGATGGGATCGACGGACTGGGCGCAGCCGGCGAGGAGTACGGCCGCCAGTGCGGCGGAGAGCAGGGTCCGCGGTCTCACAGGTAGTCCTCGAGGCGTGCGACGGCGTACCCCTCGGCCGTGACCTTGTCCAGGAAGCGGCGGACCATGTCGGTCATCGTGCCCTTCCAGTCCTCCCGGCCCCGGAAGTGGCTGAGCACGATGTCGCCGGGGTGGATCCTCTGGTCCTCCTCGCGGTACTCCCAGTGGTCGACGAAGACCTCCTCGTTCCAGATCGGCGCGTATCCGATGCCGCAGGACCTGGCCGCGCGCAGGGTGTCCTCGTTGTAGTTGCCGTACGGCGGGCGGAAGAGCGCGGGCCGCGTGCCGTAGTGCTTCTCGATGACGTCCTGCATGCCGCAGATCTCGCGCTTCTGGCGGGCGTACGACAGCGCGGGCAGGTAGGGGTGGTGGAGGGTGTGGTTGTTCAGCACGACCCCCGCGTCCCGCATCTTCGCGAAGTAGCCGTAGTCGCCCCTGACCAGGTAGTCGCTGAGGAAGGCGGTGTAGGGGATCTTCAGCTCGCTCATCATCCGCAGGAACGCGGGGTCCTTCTCGGCGCCGTCGTCGATGGTGAGGAAGACGATCTTCTCTTCGGTGGGGATCGTGGTGAAGACCGGAGGCAGCCCCTTCTCCTCGTGGCCCTCGACCTCGAAGCCATCGCGGGTGGTGATGCGGGGCTTGTTCACGGGCGCGGGCGGCGCCGTCAGTGGGACCTGCTTCAACCCCCAGTGCCTGGCGATGGCGATCCGTCTCTGCTCGGCGCGGAGCCTGGCGGCCCGGATGACGGTCTTGTCGGCCTGGAGGTCGGCGGCGGGGGCGGCCGTGGGGGCCGGAGGTGCCTTGAGGGGCCGCTGCGGCCGTGCGTCCGTCCCGGCCGGACGGGCGCAGCCGGAGACCAGGGCGGCCACGGCCAGGAGGACGAGTCCGCCGCGGATCGACACCCTCAACGCACCATTTTTATCGTTTTGTCCTACTGTTCCCATGGCGCCGGATCCTCGCAGGTCAGGGCGGAGCACCCGGGCCGACACCGCCGCCCGGAAGCGGACCGTCCACCGACTGGCCCACAATGACCCGGTGACCGACCTCGCCCCCCTCCTCACCCCCGAGGGCCGTGCCCTCCTCGACGACGTGCGCGGCACCGCCCCCGCCGACGAACTCGCCGTCGCCACCCGGCTGCGCCGCGAGCACCCCGCCGAGCTGGTCTCCGCGGCGCTCGGCCAGGCCCGGCTGCGGCAGCGGGCGGCGGCGAAGTTCGGGGCCGAGGACTCGGAGCGGATGTTCTTCACGCCCAACGGGGTCGAGCAGTCGACACGGGCGAGCGTGGCGGCGTACCGGGCCGAGCGGCTGCGGGCCCTGGGGGTCACCTCCGTCGCGGACCTGTGCTGCGGGATCGGCGGTGACGCGATCGCGCTGGCCCGCGCCGGGATCCGGGTCCTCGCGGTGGACCGGGATCCGCTGACGGCGGCGGCCGCGCGGGCGAACGCGGACGCGCTGGGACTCGCCGGCCTGATCGACGTACTGGAGGCGGATGTCACGGAGGTCGACACGGCCGCGTACGACGCCGTGTTCGTGGATCCCGCGCGGCGCGGCGGGCGGGGCCGCATCTTCGATCCGGAGGCCTATTCACCGCCGCTGTCCTGGGCCGTGCGGGCGGCTCTGAAGGCCCCGCACGCCGCGCTGAAGGTCGCGCCGGGCATCCCGCACGAGGCGGTTCCGTCGGAGGCCGAGGCGGAGTGGATCTCCGACGGCGGGGACGTGAAGGAGGCGGTGCTGTGGTTCGGCACCGCGCCGGGCGCCGTCCGGGCGACGCTGCTGCCGGGACCGCGGACGCTGCTGGGGCGGGGTCTCCCCGACCCCGAAGTCCGGTCCGTGGGGCGGTACTTGTACGAGCCGGACGGAGCCGTCATCCGGGCCCATCTGGTCGCCGAGGTGGCCGAGGACCTGGACGGCGGGCTGGTCGACGAGACCATCGCCTACGTCACCGCCGACGCACTGCACCCGACCCCGTACGCCACCGCCTACGAGATCACCGACCAACTCCCCTTCAACGTGAAGAAGTTGAAGGCCCTGCTGCGGGAGCGGGAGGTCGGGATCCTCACCGTGAAGAAGCGGGGGTCGGCCGTCGAGCCGGAGGAGTTGCGGCGCAAGGCGCTGCCGAAGCCGCAGGGGCCGCACTCGGCGACCGTGTTCCTGACCCGGGTCGCGGGGGCGCCGACCATGCTGATCGGCGCCCCCGCGAGGGCTCTTACTGGTGCTGGACCGTCCTGAGCGACTCCAGGTGCGGGTCGGCGCCGACCGGGCCGGTGCGCGCCGCGGTGGCGTTCCGGGTCTCGTCGCCGCCGGTGCGCAGGGCGCTCGTGCGGCTGCTCGCCGGCTCGTCGCCGTTGCGGAACGGCGTGTAGAGGACCTGGGCGCTGTTCGCGGCGACCGAGGCGCCCGCCGAACCGAGGGTGCTCGCCGAGAGGTTGCCGGTACCGCCGAAGGCGATCACGGCGTTGGTGCTCGCGGACTCACGCAGCAGATAGCTCGTCAGCTCGGGCGAGAGGGAGGCGCGGGAGGTCCACAGGATTGGCCCGAAGACGTTCATCGCCCCGGCCGCCGACAGCCCGTCACGCCAGGAACCGGAGTAGGCGAGGGCCACGTTGCTCGGCGTGCTCCACCAGAACTTGGCGACGGCCACCGAGAGGGCGGCCCTGGTCTTCCCCGAGATCGGGTAGTACGAGTACGAGGAGGGCCACCGGGAGAAGTCCGTGTGGGTCAGCGCGTACCTGGCGTCCGCACCCACCGGGATGAGCATGGTCTTCGCGGGGTTGAGGCCGTTGAGGTACGACTTCACCGACGAGGACAGCTTCTTGCCGTTGGTCAGCACGAGGCCGCCCGCGCTGCTCGTGCCGTCGGCGCCGGCCGCTGCGGCGGCCGGGAGGGACGCGTAGGCGTCGGTGCCGGAGGCCAGGAAGACGTACTTCGGGCTGGTGGTGATCGTCTTGGCCACGGCGACCGAGGTCGCGAAGCGGTCCGCGCCGGTCAGCCGCTTGGGCGTGAAGC
The DNA here is from genome assembly GCF_055559055.1 of Streptomyces sp. NPDC024687. Classification (NCBI taxonomy): domain Bacteria; kingdom Bacillati; phylum Actinomycetota; class Actinomycetes; order Kitasatosporales; family Streptomycetaceae; genus Streptomyces; species Streptomyces sp. NPDC024687. Next base: position 44,758 of record NZ_JBVHLJ010000009.1, read on the forward strand.
CGAGGGCCTTGACCTGGGAGGTGACCGTGGAGCTCAGGACGGACGGGGAGCCGAGGAGGTAGACGTTGGCGCCTCGCTTCAGCACCCGCTTCAGCTCGGCCTTCACCGCCGCCGACAGCCCGCCCTTCGGGGTCGCGAGGACCGGCCCCTGCTTCTTGCCGGCCAGCGCGGGCGCGGTCAGCGCGTACGCGGTGCTGTCCTGGTTGGTCAGCACGGCCGCCTTGGCGTCCATCAGGCCCGGCGCGCTGGTGCCGACCTTGTTCCAGGTCCAGCGAGAGGCCGCGACGACGGTCGGGGTGCTGCCGGAGCCCCAGATCCGGGCGGTGGTGTTCTTGCGCAGCGGCTGCCAGCTGGGGTTGCCGCCCTGCGGGGTGCCCGGGACGGCCGTGCGCTCACCGGTGGCGACGTCGGCGTACTCGGTGGTCTGTACGTCGGTGCTGTCGCCCGTGGTGTGCGCGTCGAAGACGATCCGGGTGCCGGTGGGCGACCAGGACGGGTTGGCGACGTAGCCGGGCCCGGTGGTGAGCTGCTTGACGCCGGTGCCGTCGGCCTTGGCCGTGAAGATCTGCTGCTTGCCGTCGGTGTCCTTGCGGACGAAGGCCAGCTTGGTGCCGTCGGGCGAGTAGGCGGGCTGCCCGGCGTTGGTGAGGACCCGCTTGACCGTCTTGGCGGTCGGGTCGTAGACGTACACGCCGGCGTTGTCGTAGCAGCCGTAGTTGATACGGCGTTCGAAGGCGACCGTGCCGGACGGGCTCACCGTCGGGTCGGTGTCGCAGACGGTGTCCGGCTCCAGGGCCGACGACAGCAGCGGGCGGGGCGCCCAGGAGGCGTCGGAGGGGCCGTAGGCGAGCTGGCCGCCGGTGGAGAAGACGACGTAACGGCCGCCCCACCAGAAGGTCAGGTCCTGGTACTGGGCACTGGAGCGCACGCCCTCCGCCCAGGGCAGGGTGAACTTCGAGCCGCCGCTGGGGCGGATGCTGCTGATCTGGCTCGCGGAGGTGACCAGACGGCTGCCGTCCGGGGCCCAGGCGGCGTAGCCGCCGTAGGTGTTGGGCACCGCGGTCTGCTTGCCTGTGGCGGTGTCGACGAGCACCGGGCCGTCGGTGAGGATCCGGCCCTCGACGCCCGGCCAGGGGCCCGCGTCGTCGGCGGCGGCGCCGGGTGCGGCGGCCAGGGTGCCCACCGCGGCGAGCGCCGCCGCGGTCGCGAGCGCCGCGGCACGGCGGCGCGTGAACAGTCTCAAGTTGTCATCCTCTACAGGGTTTTCACGGTCTCCACACAGAGACTGGGCCACTGTAGGACGCCAACGGGACAGCAGGGGAACAAATTTACTGATGTGCAACTGTTCGAAAACGGATTACCGACCGCACTCCCGCGCCCGGTCCAGCAGCATCTCCCGCTCGCGTTCGTTGCGGGTCAGCGCCGCCGCTCGCTCGAACTCGGCCCGTGCTTGCGTCGTGCGTCCGAGGCGGGCCAGGAGATCGCCGCGCACGCTCGGCAGCAAGTGGTAGTCGGCCAGGGCGGGTTCGTCGATGAGTGCGTCGACGATCTCCAGGGCCGGGCCCGGGCCCTCGGCCATCGAGACGGCGACCGCGCGGTTGAGTTCGACGACCGGGGAGGGGGTGCGGGCGGCGAGCAGGGCGTAGAGGGTGGCGATGGCCGGCCAGTCGGTCTCGTCGTAGGAGTACGCGTGCGCGTGGCAGGCGGCGATGGCGGCCTGCAGGACGTAGGGGCCCGGGGCGCCGGTGGCCGTGGCGTCGGCGCGGCTCAGGGCCTTGATGCCGCGGGCGATGAGCATGCGGTTCCAGCGGCTGCGGTTCTGGTCCTTGAGCAGGACCGGCTCGCCGCGCGGTCCGGTGCGGGCGGCCGTGCGGGAGGCCTGGAACTCCAACAGGGCCGCCAGGCCGTGCACTTCGGATTCCTTGGGCATGAGGGCGGACAGCAGGCGGGCCAGCCGCAGGGCGTCCTCGCACAGGGAGGGGCGCAGCCAGTCGTCGCCCGCGGTGGCCGCGTACCCCTCGTTGAAGATCAGGTAGATGACGTCGAGGACCGAGCCGAGGCGGGCCTCGCGGTCGGGGCCGTAGGGCACCTCGAAGGCGATGTTCTTCGTGGCGAGGGTCCGTTTGGCGCGCACGATGCGCTGGGCGACCGTCGCCTCCGGGACGAGGAAGGCGCGGGCGATCTCCGGGGTGGTCAGACCGCCGAGCAGCCGCAGGGTGAGGGCGGTACGGGCCTCGGCGGACAGCACCGGATGGCAGGTGGTGAAGACGAGCCTGAGCAGGTCGTCGTCGATGTCCTCGGGGTCGGCGGGCTCCTGCGGCGGGGCGGTCTCCGGCAGGTCCCGGCCGATCTCGGCCAGCTTGCGGGCGTAGTTCTCCCGGCGGCGGACCAGGTCCACGGCCCGGCGCCGCGCGATGGCCGTGAGCCAGGCGCCCGGGTTGTCGGGGACGCCGTCGCGCGGCCACTGCTCCAGCGCCGCGACCAGCGCGTCCTGCGCGAGTTCCTCGGCGATGCCGACGTCCCGGACGACCCGGGTGACACCGGCGATGATGCGCGGCGACTCCATCCGGAAGACGGTCTCCACGACGGTCTGCACGGAGGAGCGGGCGTCGGTGGTGGGGGGCTGTGAGGTCACAACCCCCCATTCGACACCCGTACGTCCCCGCGGCCAAGGAAGCGGGCTCAGCCCTCCGCGATCTCCCGCACCTCGCAGGTGACCGTCCAGTGCTCCTCGTGCACCTTCAGGAAGCGCTTGGTCCACTCGATCGCCTCGGCCATGTCCTTGGCCTGGATGATCGCGTACCCCCCGACGACCTCCTTCGCCTCGGTGAAGGGCCCGTCGGTCACCGACAGCTGCCCCTTCTCCCAGCGCACCCGGGCCCCCTGCGCGGTCGGCGTGAGCCCGGCGGTGTCGAGCAGCACCCCGGCCTTCGTCATCTCCTCGATCAGCTCGCCCATGCGCTGCATCAGGGCGTCGCTGGGGCCCTCGGCAGGGGCGGTCTTCTCGTCGATCCGGACCATCGACAGGTAACGCGGCATGGTGACTCCTCGGTCGCTACGGGGCCGGTCCTTCCCGGCCTCTCACCAGTGCGTCGATCGGGAGAGGCCGGGATCGACAGACCCCGCGGATTTCCTCGGAGATTTTTTCCAGGGCCCCGAAACAGGGTCCTGACCTGCTACGACAGCACCCCGCCGAACCACGCCTTGGCGGACGGCGCCCCGATCGTCACCGGGCCGAAGGTGAACGCCGCGTCCGTCACGATGCCGGTCGGACGCCCCCGCAGCGACCAGACCGCTCCGTCACCGGTGTTCTCACGGGGCGCCGCCGCCGCGAGGTCCGCGTAGCCGTTGCCGTTGATGTCGAGGAGGCTGACCGAGCCGCCGAAGTTGTCGCTCGACTCCGCGGCACCGGGGACGCCGTCGGTGTCCTGGGTGTAGCCCTGGGCACCCGAGCCGGTCAGGCCGTCGCGGCTGCCGTACAGGACGTTGACCATGCCCGCCCCGCCCTTGTCGCCGAGCGCCTCGCCGGGCGCGCCCACGGCCACGTCGGCGTAACCGTCGCCGTTGACGTCACGGGCGGAAACCGCGTCGCCGAAACGGTCCTCCTCCTCCGTGGCGCCGGGAACCCCTTCGGTGTCCTGGCTGTACGACTTCCAGGTCGACGCCGGCTTCAGACCGGAGGCCGAGCCGAGGGCCACGGTGACCGTGGACTGGTTCGGGACGCCCCGGACGACGTCGTCGAAGCCGTCGCCGTTGACGTCGCCGAAGGCCACCTGGCCGCTGCCCTCGGGGCCGGCGACATAGGTGAAAACGCCTCCCGAGGCGTTGGACAGGTAGAGCTGGGAGCCGATGCCGCCGTCGCCGGTGTAGACGGTCAGCGCGAGGTCGTCGCGGCCGTCGCCGTTGACGTCCCCGGCGGCCGCGTTCATCACGTCGAAGGGCTCCACCTTGGGCGAGCCGAAGTCCTGCGTGGCGGCCGGCTTCCCGGTCCGGGAGATCGGGCCCCGCCAGACGGTGGCCTCGGTGCCGAGCGGGTCGTCGCCCGGGGAACGGCCGCCGCGGAACAGGACCAGGTCCGGCCAGCTGTCACCGTCGAAGTCGCCCGCCTGGGTGGTCGCCGCGGGCACGGACACCCCGCCGGACAGGCCCTCCTTGGTGCCCCAGACGACGACCGCGTCCCGGGTCGAGGAGGCCTGCCCGATGATCAGGTCGGTGCGTCCGTCGCCGTCCAGGTCCCCCGTGGACAGCTGGTAGCCGAAGTTCTCGCCCGCGGCGGGATCGCCCGGGATCCCGCTGGTGGAACGGCTGATGATGGTGCGGCTGTCCTTGGTCAGGCCGTGCGGGCCGCCGTACATGACGGTGACGTAGCCCGCCCCCTGCTTGCCGCCGACCGTGGCGATCGGGGCGCCGACGGCGAGGTCCTTGTAGCCGTCGCCGTTGAAGTCGTTCTGGACGGCCTTCGATTCGGCCGCCGCGGCAGTGCCCGCCAGGGCGGGTATCCCGCCGAGCGCGAGCACTCCGGCGATCAGCGGCACGGACCAAGCTTTGTACGAACGCGAGTTGGACATCGGTGTTCCCCCTGGTTACTGCAATGTGGTCACCGCAACAGACATCCCTGGGCGCTCACTGGTTGCAGCAGGCGTTCATTTTTCGGTGAACACGTCAGCGAGGGCTCAGCGCAGCGACTCCCACAGCTCGCTCGCCGCGGGTTCCCTCGCCACCACCCGGTTCGGGTTCGAGGGCGCGGTCACGACCGGCATGGTCACCGTCTTCACGTCGTCGGCCGCCAGGCCCTTCAGGCTCTCGCCGAGGCTCATCAGCCCGGTCAGGGAGTCCAGGCCGGTGTCGGTGGTGAGGCTGCCGGTGACGGCGTCGGCCACGGAGTACAGCTTGGTGGGGCTGGTCAGCAGGTTCGTCGAGGAGATCTGCTCCAGCAGAGCCGTCACCAGCTTCTGCTGGAGGCCTATGCGGCCCAGGTCGCTGCCGTCGCCTATACCGTGCCGGGTGCGGGCGAGGGCGAGGGCCTGCTTGCCGTCGAGGCGATGGGTGCCCGCCTTCAGATGCAGGTGGCTGTCGTTGTCGTCGATGTCCTCGTCCGTGGTCACCGTGACCCCGCCGAGCGCGTTCACCAGCTTCGCGAAGCCCGAGAAGTCGATCTCGATGTAGTGGTCCATGCGGACGTCCGTGATCGACTCGACGGTCTTGACCGCGCACACCGGACCGCCCACCGCATAGGCGCTGTTGAACATCGCGCCGTACGAGACCGCCGTGGAGCCCCCGCTCTCCAGGGGGCAGGACGGCCGGGTGACGAGGGTGTCGCGCGGGATGCTGACGACGGTGGCCGTGATGCGGCCCGCGTCGATGTGCACGACCATCGCGGTGTCGGACCGGGCGCCGGTGCTGCTGCCGCCGCCGAGCGCCTGGTTCTCCTTGCCGCTGCGCGAGTCGGAGCCCAGGACCAGGATGTTCAGCGCCTCGGTGGGCAGCGGTGCCTGCTGCGCGACCGAGGGGGTCGGGGTCGCCTTGGCGGGGCGGTCGTCGCCGAGCGCGCTGTTGATGTCGACGCTCTTGATGTTGCTGTTGAGGTGCCAGTACGCCCAGCCCGCCGCGGCGCAGCCCACGACCAGCGCACCCGCGAGGGTGAGGCCGACGGCCTTCAGTACGCCCGGCCGCCGACCCACTCGTCTGTCCTCGTCGTCTCCGATCACAGAGAGGAACATAAGTCCGAATTATTACGAGGAACGCCTCTCGGGCAGCTTTCTTCGGAAAATCTCAGACTTCTCAACCCAGCGTCACGACCGGAACCGGATTGCTCCCGCTCCACGAGCCGTTGAATCCGAAGGTCACCGAGCCGCCGTCCGGCACCGTCCCGTTGTAGGCGGCGTTGGTGCAACTGACCGCGGTCCCGGACTGGGTGCAGATCGCGTTCCAGGCCTGGGTGATCCGCTGCCCGGCGCCGTACGTCCAGCCGGCCTTCCAGGACGGCAGGGCGGCACCCGAGCAGGAGATCGTCACCTGCCCCGTGAAGCCGGTGTTCCACTGACTGGTCACGCTGTAGACCGCGCTGCACGCACCCGTCGGCGGCGGGGTGGTCGTACCGCCGAGCGCCTCCGCGATCGCGTGGTACGCCGGTTTCGGCGCGTAGTTCTCGTCGTACGGCGTCGCCGCGCCCTGGCCGGGGAAGGTGCTCGGGATCCAGGAGTCGGAGTCGGTGAAGCCCCAGACGGTGGCGCCGACGCACCGGGCGACCGCCACGCACGCGTTCATGACGGCCTTGTAGTCGGCGGCCTGCTGCGTGAGCTTGGCGCTGTCGGAGGGCAGCGTCATCCGGATGTCCAGCTCGGTGATCGCCACGTCCACCCCGAGGTCGGCGAAGCGCTGGATGTTCTGCTGGAGCGTGGCGGGGACCTGGCCGACGATCAGATGGGCCTGGAGACCGACGCCGTCGATCGGGACGCCCTGTTCCTTCAGCGACTTGACCAGGTTGTACAGGGCGGTGGACTTCGCGTTGACGCCCTCGACGTTGTAGTCGTTGATGTACAGCCTGGCGGCCGGGTCGGCGGCGCGGGCGGCAGTGAGGGCCTGGGCGATGTAGCCGGTGCCGAGGCCGTTGTACCAGAGGCTCTGGCGGTAGGTGCCGTCCTCGTTGAAGGGTTCGTTGACGACGTCCCAGGCGGCGAGCCGGCCCTTGTAACGGCCCACTTCGAGCGCGATGTGGTCGTCCAGGAGCCGGCTGAGCTGGGCCGGGGTCCAGGTGCCGTTGGTCAGCCAGTCCGGGTTCTGGTTGTGCCAGACCAGGGTGTGGCCGCGCACCTGCTGGCCGTGGGCCTCGGCGAAGTTCACGATCTGGTCGGCCTCGGCCCAGTTGTAGCTGCCGCGGCTCGGCTCGACCGAGCCCCACTTCATGGCGTTGCCGGGGGTCAGCGAGTTGAACTGGGTCCCGGCGAGGTCGCCATAGGTGCCGGTGAGCTTGGACCCGGTGACGGCCGTACCGATGACCTTGCCCTTGGCGGCGGCGAGGTCCCGCAGGGTGGTGCCGGCCGCGTGGGCGGCGGGCGCGGTGGCCAGGAGCGCGCCCAGGAAGAGGAGGGGTAAGCCGGTTCTCAGAGATCTCATGCGGGGCCTCCGAAAGTTTCGGTCGTGCAACCGATTGGCTTCGGTGGAGTGTGGGGGCACGCACCGCACCCGTCAAGAACCACTCCCCGGCCTCGGCGGTACTGCGGCACCCGAAGTCCATGGCACCGGCCGCGATGTCCCACCCAGGGGCGCGGGGAACTGCGCGACCAGCCACGACAAACCCGCGGCCGCCCCACGAGGAGCACCACCAAGCCGTTGGCGCGGGGGCCGTCGGCCGGAGCGCGGTCGGGGTCGTACCCGCCCGGTCAAACCGCCGGAGGTGTCCCCGTACTGCTGCGCACCACCAGGCTCGTCGCCAGTTCCACCCGGGTCGCCGCCGGGCTCCCGCCCTCCCGGCCCAGGTCGAGCACCAGCTTGGCCGCGGCCTCGGCCATCTCGGTCAGCGGCTGCCGTACGGTCGTCAGCGGCGGGCCCACCCAGGGCGCCACCGGAAGGTCGTCGAAGCCGACCACGCTCAGGTCCTCCGGGATGCGCAGGCCCAGCTCGCGGGCCGCCTCGTAGAGGCCGAGCGCCTGGAGGTCGTTGCCGGCGAAGACCGCGGTGGGCCGGTCCGGGCGGCGCAGCAGTTCCAGGCCCTGGCGGTAGCCGGTCTCATGGTGGAAGTCACCGGCCATGATCAGCCCGGGGTCGACGGGCAGCCCCGCCGTCTCCAGGGCGGCCCGGTAGCCGTCGATGCGGGCGCGGCTGCACATCATGCGGGAGGGCCCGCTGATCGCGCCGATCCTGCGGTGCCCCAGCTCGACCAGGTGGCGGGTCGCGGCGAGCCCGCCCTGCCAGTTGGTCGCGCCGATGGAGGGCACGTCGGCGCCCGGATCGCCGGCCGGGTCCATCACCACGAACGGGATCGATCTGCTGCCCAGCAACGCGCGCTGGGACTCGTCGAGCCCGGACAGCACCAGGACCACTCCGTGCGGGCGGCGGGCGGCGACCTGGTCGGCCCAGGTGCGCCCGGGGGTGAGCCGTCCCGCGCTCTCGCTCAGCACGACGCTGAGCCCGGCGTCACGGGCCACGTTCTCCACACCCCGGATCACCTCCATCGCCCACGCGCTCTCCAGTTCGTGGAAGACCAGGTCGATCAGGGGCGAACGGCTCGCCTCGGCACGCCGGCGCCGGTAGCCGTGCGCGCGCAGCAGGTCCTCGACGCGGGCGCGGGTCGCGGGCGCGACGTCGGCCCGGCCGTTGAGGACCTTCGAAACTGTCGGCGCCGACACACCCGCCTCGCGGGCGATCTCGGCCAGCGTGGCCGTCTGCGGCGACCGTCCTGCCGTCGGGGAAGTCGTCCGGGTTTCAGCGGGCTCGGGGGGCGTCATGGCGGCGATCGTATCCCTGCACGACCTCTTGACGAACCCTCCGTGCGGCCCTAGGTTCCCAAAACATTCGGATTAAATGTCGAAACATTCGCGAAGTCGGCCCGACAGTCGAGCCCGACAGGAGTTACATGACCACCGCGCCCTGGCGTGACCCCGCACTGACCGCCTCCGCCCGCGTCGACGACCTCCTCTCCCGGATGACCCTGGAGGAGAAGACCGCCCAGCTCTACGGCGTGTGGGTGGGCGCCAGCACGGACGGGGACGGAGTCGCCCCCCTCCAGCGCGAGATGACCGCCGACTACGACTGGGACGAGCTGATCACCCGGGGTCTGGGGCAGCTCACCCGGCCCTTCGGCACCGCCCCCGTGGACCCGGCGCTGGGCGCGCAGGCACTGGCCCGCGCCCAGCGCCGTATCGCCGAGGCCGGCCGCTTCGGCATTCCCGCGCTCGCGCACGAGGAGTGCCTGGCCGGCTTCACCACCTGGCGGGCCACCGCCTATCCGGTCCCGCTCGCCTGGGGTGCGAGCTGGGACGCCGAACTGGTCGAGGAGATGGCCGGCGCCATCGGCCGCGACCTGCGCACGGTCGGCGTCCACCAGGGTCTGGCCCCCGTCCTGGACGTCGTCCGCGACCCGCGCTGGGGACGGGTCGAGGAGACGATCGGCGAGGACCCGTACCTGGTGGGCACGATCGGCGCCGCCTACGTCCGCGGCCTGGAGTCGGCGGGGATCGTCGCCACGCTCAAGCACTTCGCCGGGTACGCCTCCTCGGCCGGTGCCCGCAACCTCGCGCCCGTGCGGGCGGGCGTGCGCGAGTTCGCCGACATCACCCTGCCGCCCTTCGAGTTCGCCCTGCGCGAGGGCGGGGCCCGCTCGGTGATGGCCGCGTACACCGACACCGACGGCGTCCCGGCCTCCGCCGACCCCGGCCTGCTGACCGAACTGTTGCGCGAGGAGTGGGGGTTCACCGGCACGGTGGTCGCCGACTACTTCGGCGTCGGCTTCCTCCAGACCCAGCACCGGATCGCCGGCACCGAGGCGGGCGCGGCGCACGCGGCCCTCGCGGCGGGCCTCGACGTCGAACTGCCGACGGTGAAGTGCTACGGAAACCCGCTCCTCGAGGCCGTCCGGGCAGGGGACGTGCCCGAGACCCTGATCGACCGGGCGGCCCGCCGGGTCCTGCTCCAGAAGTGCGAGCTGGGCCTCCTGGACGAGGACTGGAGCCCGGAGCCCACCGAGCGGATCGACCTCGACTCGAGGACGAACCGCGTACTGGCCCGCCGCCTCGCCGAGGAGTCGGTGGTCCTCCTCGACAACCCGGACGGCCTGCTCCCGCTGGTCCCGGACACCCGGATCGCGGTCGTCGGGCCCCGCGCCGCCGACGCCCTCGCCATGCTGGGCTGCTACTCCTTCCCCTCCCATGTCCTCACCCACCACCCCGACATCCCGATGGGCATCGAAATCCCCACGGTCCTTGAGGCGCTGCGCGCCGAACTCCCCGACGCCAAGGTGACGTTCACCGAGGGCTGCGGGGTCGACGAGCCGGACACCGGCGGCTTCGAGGAGGCGGTGGCCCGGACGGCCGAGGCGGACGTCTGTGTGGCGGTGCTCGGTGACCGGGCGGGCCTGTTCGGCCGGGGCACCTCGGGCGAGGGCTGCGATGTGACGGACCTGCGACTGCCGGGCGTGCAGGGCGAGTTGCTGGACTCGCTGGTCGCCACCGGCGTCCCGGTCGTGCTGGTCCTGCTGACCGGCCGCCCCTACGCGCTCGGCCGCTGGGACGGCCGGCTCGGCGCGGTCGTGCAGGCCTTCTTCCCCGGGGAGGAGGGCGGCCCGGCGGTGGCGGGAGTGCTGTCGGGCCGCATCAACCCCTCGGGCCGCCTCCCGGTGAGCGTGCCGCGGGTGCCCGGCGGTCAGCCGTGGACCTATCTCCAGCCGCCCCTCGGCCTCGCGGGCGAGGTCAGCAACCTGGACCCGACCCCGCTGTACGCCTTCGGACACGGCCGCTCCTACACGCAGTTCGCGTGGGAGGACTTCACGGGCGGCGCGCCGGCGGAGATCGGCACGGACGGCACGTACGACGTGTCGCTGACCGTGCGCAACGCGGGGGGCCGGGCGGGCGCCGAGGTCGTCCAGCTGTACCTGCACGACCCGGTCGCCTCGGTGACCCGCCCGGACGTCCGGCTGATCGGCTATCAGCGGCTGGAGCTGGAGCCGGGCGAGTCCCGGCGCGTGACCTTCCGCTTCCACGCGGAGCTGTCGGCGTTCACCGACCGCAAGGGCCGCCGGATCGTCGAACCGGGCGACCTGGAGCTACGGCTGTCGGCGTCGAGCGCGGAGGTCCGGCATACGGCACGGCTGCGTCTGACGGGCCCGGTGCGGGAGCTGGGCGCGGACCGCCGACTGCGCTGCGAGACGGAAGTGTCGTAGCGGTCGCCGTCACCCCACCGACTCGAACCGCCACCGGTGCACCGCCCTCGCTGCCAACTCACCGTCCGGCTCGGGGAGTTCGGGCAGCTCGGCGTCGTAGGCCGCGTCCCACCACGTGATGACGAGGACGCGGTCCTGCGGCGCCCGGAAGGTCTCGCGCCGCAACGGCCGTACGGCAAGCTCCTGTCGGCGGGCCCAGGCGAGCAGGTCGTCGCCCCGGCCCTCGACCGCGCGGGCCTCCCACATCAACGCGACCGTCACGAGTAGAGGTTCTCCTTGCTGACCTCGTGCACGTGGTCGTGGCCCGGCACATGGGGGTCGGTCACCGGCAGGGAGGAGTCGGCGGAGAGGTCCCAGCTGGAGGCGGGGCGGTTGCGGGCCACCATCTCGGCGCCGAGGGCGGCGACCATCGCGCCGTTGTCGGTGCACAGCTTGGGCCGCGGGACCCTCAGGCGGATCCCGGCGGCCTCGCAGCGCTCCTGGGCCAGGACCCGCAGCCGGGAGTTGGCGGCCACGCCACCGCCGATCATCAGATGGTCGACGCCCTCGTCCTTGCAGGCCCGCACGGCCTTGCGGGTCAGCACGTCCACCACCGCCTCCTGGAAGGAGGCCGCCACGTCACGCACCGGCACCTCCTCCCCCGCGGCCCGCTTGGCCTCGATCCAGCGGGCCACCGCCGTCTTCAGACCGGAGAAGGAGAAGTCGTACGCCGGGTCGCGCGGCCCGGTCAGTCCGCGCGGGAACGCGATCGCCGACGGGTCGCCCTCGCGCGCGTACCGGTCGATGACCGGGCCGCCCGGGAAGCCGAGGTTCAGCACCCGGGCGATCTTGTCGAAGGCCTCGCCGGCGGCGTCGTCGATGGTCGCGCCCATGGGCCGTACGTCGGAGGTGATGTCCGAGGACAGCAGCAACGACGAGTGCCCGCCGCTGACCAGCAGCGCCATCGTCGGCTCGGGCAGCGCCCCGTGCTCCAGCTGGTCGACGCAGATGTGGGAGGCGAGGTGGTTCACGCCGTAGAGGGGCTTGCCGAGCGCGTAGGCGTACGCCTTCGCCGCGGAGACCCCGACAAGCAGCGCGCCGGCGAGTCCGGGACCCGCGGTGACGGCGATGCCGTCGAGGTCCTTGGCGGAGACACCGGCCTCCTTCAGGGCGCGCTCGACGGTCGGCACCATCGCCTCCAGGTGCGCCCGGCTGGCCACCTCCGGCACCACGCCGCCGAACCGGGCGTGCTCGTCGACGCTGGACGCGATGGCGTCGGCCAGCAGGGTGGTACCCCGGACGATGCCGACGCCGGTCTCGTCACAGGAGGTCTCGATGCCCAGGACAAGCGGTTCGTCAGCCATTGATCTCGGTTCCTCGTTCTGATGTCGGTCGCTCGGCGGAGCCGCTGTCGGATGCTGTGGTCAGCCGCATGACCAGGGCGTCCACATTGCCCGGCTGGTAGTAGCCGCGCCGGAACCCGATGGCCTCGAAGCCGAAGCGCTCGTAGAGCTTCTGGGCGCGGATGTTGTCGATCCGGCACTCCAGCATCACTTCGGCGCACTCGAAGGCGGTCGCGGCCCGCAGCAGCTCGGTCAGCAGCGTCGCCCCGAGTCCGGTGCCCCAGTGGTCGCGGGCGACGGCGATCGTCTGGACGTCGGCCAGCTCGCCCGCGGAGGCGAGTCCGGCGTATCCGACGATCCGTTCGCCCTCCTCGGCCACCACGAACCGCCGGGTCGCCTCGGGGCCCCGGGAGTGCGCGAGCTCGGACCAGAACATGCCCCGGGACCAGGCGTCCTCCGGGAACAGGTCCCGCTCCAGCTCCAGGACGGGCTCGATGTCCCACCACCGCATCTCACGCAGCACAGGAATCACGGGTGTGGTCACTTGGGGGTGACCACCTTGTAGTTCTTGGGCACCTGCGCGTCCGGCCGCCGCAGATACAGCGGGCGCGGCGCGGGCAGTTCCGCCCCGGCCTCGATGCGCTCGGCGGCGAGGGCGGCGAGCGCGGCTGCCGACACGTGCTCGGGCTCGCGGGCGTCGGGGAAGGTGTCGGGGTAGAGCAGGGCCCCGGCGCCGACCGCGGGCAGCCCCTCGACCTGCTCGGCGATGTCGGCGGGCCGGTCGACCGCGGGATCGCTCACGCGGGTGCGGGGGTCGGAGTAGGTGGCCCAGTAGACCTCCTTGCGCCGCGCGTCGGTCGCCACGACGAAGGGGCCGTCGCCGACGTCGGCCGCGTAGGCGAGTCCGTCCAGGGTGCACACCCCGTGCACGGGGATCTTGAGCGCGAGGCCGAAGGTGTCGGCGGTCATGAGCCCGACGCGCAGCCCGGTGTAGGGCCCGGGTCCGATTCCCACGACGATCCCGGTGACCGCGTCCAGCTTCACCCCCGCGTCCGCGAGCACCCGGTCGACGGCCGGCAACAACAGCTCCCCGTGCCGGCGCGCGTCCACCTGACTGAACGAGGCGACGACGTCCCGCCCGTCATGCAGGGCGACGGTCACGGCGGGGGTGGCGGTATCCAGAGCGAGCAAGAGCACGCAAACAGCCTACGGCTCCGGGAGGACCCGGGTGGCCGCAGGCCGCTACTGACCCTCGGGGGTGTGACGGCCTACGGTTCCGGCGCGCGGGCGCGAGCAGCCATGACGGCACGGCACCCCCTCGACGACCTGCTACGGTCGCCACAAATCAGGACCAAGTACTCGAGAGGTGACCGGTGGCAACCAGCAACGCGGCTTTCGTGACCACTCTCACCACAGCGGCCCTCGCGACGGTCGGCTTCCTCGCCTACCAGGCCTCCGCGACGGTCCCCGCCAGGGCGCACACCAGCAGTGGCCCCGCGGCCGTCACCTCGAAGGTCCCCCGCGACGAGCGCAACCCCGCCGCGCTGCCGCCGGGCTCGGGCGCCGGCGAGCGCGTCGTGTACTCCCTGGACGACAACCGTGTCTGGCTGGTCAACGCCGGCGGCCAGGTCACCCGCACCTTCCAGGTCATCCCCGGCACCATCGACCCCGCGCCCGGCGTCTATGTGGTGACCTCCCGCTCGAACTCCGTGACCGGCACCGACGGCACGCCCATCGAGCACGTGGTCCGCTTCACGAGCATCGACGGCGTGGCGATCGGCTTCAGTTCGGCCGTGGAGCAGGCGGGGCGTCCGGCTCCCGCCGCGACCACGGTGCCGACGGGCGGCATCCGGGAGTCCCGCGAGGACGGCGACGCGATGTGGGCCTTCGCGACGATCGGCGCGAAGGTCGCGGTCATCCACTGACCCCGCCGCTTTGGGGCGGCTCAGGCCGGTTTGGAGCTCAGGCCGCTTTGGGGCGCTCGGTGGCAGCCGTCCGTGTCGTCCCCGGGTCGGGCAGCCGCGGCGGTGCGGAGACGGCCTCCGCGGCCGCACAGGACGCCAGCAGATCACGCATGGACACACCGCCGACGAGCACGTACGGCTGGGGCCGGTTCTCGGTGGCCGACATGGACGCCTCCAGGAGTTCGGGGGCGGGCGTGGTTAGGTATGCCTAACCACGAGCTGGGTACCATGTGACCACGCACATGACGCACTGTGCAATATCTTGCCGACGGATTGTCGGAAACGTTCACACGGCGGGTGGCGGACGGCTTCTCAGGCCGTGAGCACGCTGAGGTCGGCCGCGGCCCACCGCTCCCCGACCGGCGTCAGCGTCACGTGCCGCACCTCGTCGGTCGTGTCACCGACCCCGCGGTGGATCTGCACCTGGAGCCGGTCGTCGGTCAGTTCCTCGACCTTGCCCTCGCCCCACTCCACGACGATCACCGACTCCGGCAGCGAGACGTCGAGATCGAGGTCCTCCATCTCGTCGAGCCCGCCGCCCAGGCGGTACGCGTCGACGTGGACGAGCGGCGGCCCGTCCCCCAGGGACGGGTGCACCCGGGCGATCACGAAGGTCGGCGAGGTCACGGCCCCCCGCACCCCGAGCCCCTCACCGAGTCCGCGGGTCAGTGTCGTCTTGCCCGCGCCGAGCTCCCCGCTGAGCATCACGAGGTCCCCGGCGCGCAGCAGCTTGGCGAGCTTCAGGCCCAGCTCGCGCATCTGCTCGGGGGAGGTGACGGTCAGCTCGGTCTCAACCGGGTTGCGCGGTACTGCTTCCATAACCGCCAACGGTAGCCCCTGCGGGTACCGCTCCCGCGCGGGTGAGCAGGTCGGCGAGGCGGTCGGTGACCACTTCCGGGTGTTCCAGCATGACGAGGTGCCCGGCGTCGGGGACCAGCACCAGCTCCGCCTCCGGCAGCAGGGAGGCGATCGCCTCGCTGTGCTCGCTGGGTGTGACCATGTCGCCCACTCCAGCGAGCACGAGCACCGGCTTGCCCACGAAGTGGGCGAGGGCGGCGGTCTTGTCGTGGTTGTCGAACGCCGGGTAGTACTCGGCGACCACGTCGATCGGGGTGCCCTCGATCATCCGCTCGGCGAACCGGACGATGGCCGGGTCGACGTCCCGGGACGCGAAGGAGTAGCGCTTGATGACCCCGGCGAACAGGTCGGCGGTGGCCCGTCGGCCCTTCTCCACCAGGTCGGCGCGCTGCCCCAGCGCCTTGAGGACGCCCGGCAGCACCCGCCGTACGGCGTTGACGCCCGCGACGGGCAATCCGAAGTTGACCTCGCCGAGCCGCCCGGACGACGTACCGACCAGGGCCACCGCGACCACGCGGTCGCGGATGAGTTCGGGGTACTGGTCGGCCAGTGCCATGACGGTCATTCCGCCCATGGAGTGACCGACGAGCACGATCGGGCCCTCGGGGACGGTAGCGTCGATGACGGCTTTGAGGTCGCGTCCGAGCTGCTCGATGTCGACCGGCACCCCGTCCCGCACCTGCCGGGCACCCCGCCCGGACCGCCCGTGGCTGCGCTGGTCCCAGTGCACGGTCCGTACGACACCCCTGAGCGCCGCGCGCTGGAAGTGCCAGGAATCCTGGCTGAGGCAGTAGCCGTGGCTGAAGACGACCGTCACGGGAGCGGGGGCCTTGCGCCCGAACAGCCGGCGCCGGCGCGGCGACAGCGCGGGAGCGGCCTCCGGATCGACGTCGTCGACCTCGTAGTACAGCTCGGTGCCGTCGTCGGCTTGCGCCTTGCCGGGGGTGCCGCGCACTGCGCCGTACGGCCCGGTCGAGTCGAGGGCGAGCCGGGCCCGCTCCCGCATGCCTCGTCCGACGGTGAGCCGCTCGAGGGCGACACCCGCCGCGGCGCCCGCGGCGATCACGCCTATCGCGGCGCCGGCGACCCCGGTCGCCCGGCGCCACCCGCCACCCGCCGCCGTAGCGGAGGCGAGGGCCACCGAAGCGGCGGCGTCGACGACGGCCTCCGCACTGCTCTCGCTCACGTACCGCTCCTGTTCGCTGGGTCGTTCAAGGGCCGGGTGATACCGGTGTTGCGGGACTGGCTGATCTGACGCGCACTGTTGCGGTTACCCCGCTTGTCCCTCATTCACATAGACGCGGGGAACGCGCGTTCCGATGCGGGTCACGATTTCGTAGGCGATGGTGCCCGCTGCCTGCGCCCAGTCCTCGGCGGTGGGCTCGCCCCGGTCGCCGGGGCCGAAGAGCACGGCCCGGGTGCCGGTGGCGGGCTCGTCGCCGCCGAGGTCCACGACGAACTGGTCCATGGCGATCCGCCCGGCGACCGTGCGCCACTTGCCGTCGACCAGCACCGGCCCGGCGCCGGAGGCGTGCCGTGGGATGCCGTCCGCGTATCCGACGGGCACGAGACCGAGGGTCGTGGCGCCCGGGGTGACATAGCGATGGCCGTAGCTGACGCCATGGCCTGCCGGAACGCGCTTGACCAGCGCGAGCGACGCCGACAGCGTCATCACCGGGCGCAGTCCGAAGTCGGCGGGGCCGCCCATCTCGGGGCTCGGCGAGATGCCGTAGGTCGCGATGCCGGTCCGGACGAGGTCGAAGTGGCTCTCCGGAAGAGTGAGGGTGGCGGGCGAGTTGGCGATGTGCCGCACCTCGGGGCGCACGCCCTGGCCCTCGGCGTACGCGAGCATCTCGCGGAAGAGGGTGAGCTGGGCGGCGATGGAGGGGTGGCCCGGCTCGTCGGCGCAGGCGAAGTGCGACCAGAGGCCGGTGACGCGCAGGAGCCCTTCGGACTGTGCGCGCAGGGCCTCGGCGACCAGCTCGGCCCAGTCCTCGCCGGGCTGGCAGCCGTTGCGCCCGAGGCCGGTGTCGGCCTTGAGCTGCACGCGCGCGGGTACGCCGGCCTCGCGGGCCGCCGCGACGAGCTCCCGCAGCGCCCACATCCCGCTGACGGAGACGTCGAGGTCGGCCTCGATCGCCTCCCGCCAGGGGCCGCCGGGTGTCCACAGCCAGCACATGATCCGCCCCGGCAGCCCCGCCCTGCGCAGCGCCAGAGCCTCCTCCGGCGTGGCGGTCCCGAGCCACCCGGCCCCCGCCTCGACCGCGGCGCGGGCACAGGGCACCGCGCCGTGGCCGTACGCGTCGGACTTGACCACGGCCATGAGGGCGGACCCCGACGCGCGGGCGCGCAGGGCCCGCACATTGGCCCGCAGCGCGGCCAGGTCGATCTCGGCGCGGGCGCGCAGCGGTGCGGTCGGGGCGGTTGGTGTCTCGTTCATGGCGCCCCCAGTGTCTCAGAGGCGACTGACACCGCCGATGAGCACGTCCCGGGACGCACCCACACGCGTGTGGGTCACACGTCGGGTGACACGTCGGGGCACATGTGGGTCGCGCGGCTCAGAGGATCAGACCGTGCCGGGCCAGGTACTTCACCGGGTCGATGTCATAGCCGTACGGGCGGCGGGAACGCACCTCGAAGTGCAGGTGCGGGCCGGTGGCGCGCCCGGTGGCGCCGCTGCTCCCGATGCGGGTGCCGGCCCTGACCTTGGCACCGCGCGCGACGGAGATGCGCGAGAGGTGGGCGTAGAGCACGTACCGGGAATCGCTCATCTTGATCGTCACGGCCTTTCCGTACGACCCCGACCAGCTGGCCAGGACGACGACGCCGGTGCCCACCGCGTAAACCGGGGTTCCCTTGGCCACGGCAAGATCCACTCCGGTGTGGTATCCGGCCAGCCAGTTTCCCCGCACGCGGTAGCGCATGGTCACTCTGGCCCGCTTCCGGATGGGGCGAGTCCACTTGGCCGCTGCGAGGGAGCGGTCGCTGACCTCGACGTCCTCGGCGGACTCGAGGAGCTCCTCGTATTCCGCGTCGTAGTCGCTGCCGCAATTCCCGTCGCGCTCTTCCTCTAACGGTTCTGGGCTGTCCCCGCGGAAACCGAGAACGGGACTCCCCAGAACGACTGCCGCTCCTCCCAGCAATTCACGCCGGGTGGTGCCTCGTATTATTGGCTCATCCATGCGGCCAGCGAAACATCGCTCTTTCGGCTCCGCATATTCGACCGACCGGTATTGGTCCCATCAGGTAGTAGTTCGCGGTGACTCGCCCGTTTGCCGGGCCAAATGGCCCAGGGTCACGCGTCCGTGACGTCCCGCCAGGCCGCCGGTACCGCCTCCGCCACGTCGTGGGCACCCACCGGGGCCCCGTCGGCCGCGAACCGTCCGGCCAGCCCGTGCAGGTACGCGCCCACGCTGCCGGCGTCCAGGGCGCTCAGCCCCGACGCGAGCAGGGACCCCGCGAGGCCGGACAGGACGTCCCCGCTGCCGGCGGTGGCCAGCCAGGCCGTCCCGGTCGGGTTCACGCGTACGGCCCCGCCGCCCGCGTCGGCGACCAGCGTGGTCGAGCCCTTGAGCAGCACGGTCGCGCCGTAGCGCCCGGCGAGTTCCCGCGCGGAGGCCAGCCGGGCCCTCTCGACCTCCTCGCGCGCCACCCCGAGGAGCGCGGCGGCCTCTCCGGCGTGCGGGGTCATGAGGGTCGGGGCGGTACGCGCGCGTACGGCTTCCCGGTCGGCGAGCCGCAGCCCGTCCGCGTCGACGAGCACCGGCACGTCCGACGCCAGTACCTCCGCGACGGCCGAGGCGTCGTCCCCGGCCCCCGGTCCCACCACCCACGCCTGCACCCGCCCGGCCTGCTTCGGCCCCCGGTCGGAGACGAGCGTCTCGGGGAAGCGGGCGATCACGGCGTCCCCGGCGGGCCCGACGTACCGTACGGCTCCGGCGCCACCCCGCAGCGCCCCGTACACGGCCAGCACGGCGGCCCCGGGATAGCGCGCGGACCCGGCGGCGATCCCGACGACGCCCCGCCGGTACTTGTCGCTCTCCCCGGCCGGCACGGGCAACAGCCGCCGTACGTCGGCGTGTTGGAGGGCCTCCAGTTCGGCCTCCGCCGGGAGCGCGAGTCCGATGTCGACGAGCCGCACCGACCCGGCGTACTCCCGCGCGGGATCGATCAGCAGCCCTGGCTTGTGCGTCCCGAACGTGACGGTGAGGTCGGCCCGCACGGCCGCCCCGCGCACCTCACCGGTGTCGGCGTCGACCCCGCTGGGCAGATCCACGGCGACGACGGCGGCGCGGGACCGCTCGGCGACCTCGGCCAGCCGGGCCGCGTCGGGGCGGAGCCCGCCCTTGCCGCCGATCCCGACGATGCCGTCGAGGAGGAGATCGGCGCGTTCGATGAGTTCCTCGGCGCCGCCCGGAGCCACCGTCCGGCCTCCCGCCCGCCGCAGCGCCGCGAGCCCCCCGTTATGGGCCCGCTCGGGCGCGAGCAGCACGGCGGTGACACCGGCCCCACGCCGGGCCAGCCGGGCTCCGGCGTACAGGGCGTCGCCGCCGTTGTCCCCGCTCCCGACGAGCAGCACGACCCGCCGGCCGTACACCCGCCCCAGCAGATCCGCGCAGGCGGCGGCCAGCCCGGCCGCCGCCCGCTGCATCAACGCCCCGTCCGGAAGCCGCGCCATCAACTCCCGCTCGGCGGTCCTGACCGTCTCCACGCTGTACGCAGTACGCATGTGATCGAGTCTGCCGCAGAACCGCCGTGCAACGCGAAGAGCCGGTCATGGCACGAACATCGGCACCCTCCGCGCCCGCGGCGGATCGCCGGGGCCCACGTCTCACCGGTTGCGCATGAAGATGTAGATCAGCACGAAGAGGACCACGGTGGCGGAGATGCCGAGAAGCGTCGGCCAGGCGGCCCCACTCACCTCTCTCCACGCCTACGACGCAGATAGTCACGGAATCCCGTGCCCTGCAGCCACATGCCCAGCGCAGCCACCGCTGCCACTATGACGATGAGTACAACGAGACCGAATCCGTTCACCTGATCCTCCTTTACCGGGGGAGGCGAGGGCAGAACCCCTCGCCTCCCGGTGGATGAATGTCAGAGCACAGCCTTGGCGACGTCGACGACGTCCTTGGCTTTCGTGACCACGTCTATCGCCTGAGATGCCGACGAACCGTCTTCGCCCCCGTAATCGGCCAGAACCTCCAGACCGACGTCGGTTGCACAGCCACCCGCGAAGGCGCCGACGGCTCCCACGCCCGTTCCCGACGCGCCGGTGAAGAGACCGACCACCACCGATTGCGCTCCGCCCTGCAAGCAGGCCTTACCGTATTTCGCCCATGCGACGAGACCTGTGGGGTCGCTGTTGTTGATGAAGTCGCCGCCCGCGTCGAGGAGACCGTCTTCACGCGGTCGCGGGTGTCGTACCCGTAGACGGTCTTGATGCCACGCCCGTCCGTCGCCGTCTCGACGCGGCCCAGTTCGTCGTAGGTGTACGAGGTCGCGCCCAGCGGTGCGGGCGGGGTGACCTTCTTCAGGTTGCCCTCGTCGTCGTAGGTGAACGAGGTGACCTTGCCGTTGCCGTCCTTGGCGGTGCAGCGCTGGCCCTCGAAGCCGCCGCATGGTCGTAGGTGTCGCGGCTGCCGGACTTGCGGTCGGTGAGGCTGTACGTGCCGTCCGCGTTCTTCGTCAGGTCCTTGGAGTAGCCGGTCGGGGTCGTGAAGCCGCCGGTGCTGGTCTCCTTGAACCGCAGCCCTGCGCCGGTGGCGTCGAAGACGTCGACCTCGGTGTCGCTGATCTGGAGGTAACGCTCGTACTCCTGCCACCAGCGCTGCGAGACCTTGCCCCAGGGGGCTTCGAGGCTGTTGTACGTCCGTGCCAGCCGGAGCTTCTGGCCGACGCCGGCGATGTCGAAGTCGGTGGCGGCGAGCATCAGGTTGCCGTTGGACAGGTTCGTCCGCGCGACCACGGAATCGCTCAGGCGGGTGTCGAGGAGGCGGTGCCAGGGCACCTGACCCTGGCCCTCGGGGACGTACGGGGGGGATCTCGGCGGCGACAGCGGCACCGGCCGCCCCGGCCGCGGTCGCCCCCTGGGAGGTACGGGCTTTCTGTGCCGTCCGCCAGGCGGTGACCTCGGACGGTGGCGTGGCGCCTCGGCCCTGGAGGCGGGCGCCTTCGTCACGCCGGCCGGGGTGGCCGGGACGTCGACCTTCGTCGGCCTCGTCCACGGGCTTTCCGGCGTGGGCAGTTCGGGTTTGGGAGTGGCCGCCAGACCGGGCGCGGCGGCCACCACCAACGCGGCCGTGGCGAAGGCGGCGGTGAGAGCGATTCTGGGTGATCTCCGGGCACGCCGAGACAGCGTGCGTGCGGCACGCGAATGCATCAGCTTCCCCCCACAGGAAGTCAGAACCAGTGACCCCAGCGGTCACAGGTGCCGCACAAGTTGTCACAAGGAGCACGCAAATGAACTCGCCGTGCCCATGAAGCTGCCTGCCATGCGAGCCGGAATCGGCCCTACCTGTTATCAGGGAGATACAGGGATGAATGCCCAGCAACTACCCCGGAGGAGGCGAGGAATGATCAATTCCGGCCAGGGTCAGGGCAATTCAGATGCCCGAAAGAACATTCCCTTCCAGGTCAGCGCGCCGCCCAGGCCTCCTGCTCGGCGACTTTGAGCCATCTTTTGCCGTCGCCGTACCATGTTCGAGGAAGCGCTTACCAGGTTCGATCGCGCAGTTGCTGGCATATGCCCGAACCTGAAACTGTCTCAGATGGCCCGTCCGCCACAGAACGCCCCTGTGCACGGCCTTTCACGAAATGCACACTGTGGGCGTTCAGCGAGCGCAGCCCCAGCCGTGGCCGTCGCCCATGCCGTGGAGGACTTTCCCGCGATGACCGATCCGGACAGCTCCCTCCGGTCCCTCGCCCTGGCAGTCCGCTGGGCCGCGCGCCTGCTGTGCTGGAGCCTGGGTGCCGGCATGGCCACGGCCGCCGTCGATCTCACCGTCGCCCCACGCACCTCCTGGTGGCAGACCCTGTGGCCGCTGCCCTGGTACGCCACGGTCGTCTCCGCCCTGCTCTGGGCCGTGCTGCGCGCCCGCGAGAAGCACGTCTTGAGCGGCGGTGACGACGACCCGCAGGCCGAGGAGGAGGTCTACGCGGAGTGGGACCAGGCCGCTTGAACACGGTCGCCCGCGTCCGCCACGACAACGCGGCCTGAGCAAACGCCCGCCGCCCCGCGCCCGTTCGTCATCCCTCCGCGATCACCACCGCCGACGCAACCCCGGCGTCATGGCTGAGCGACACGTGCCAGGACCGCACCCCGAGTTCCGCCGCCCGCGCCGCGACCGTCCCGGTCACCCGAAGCCGCGGCCGGCCGCTGTCCTCGACGTAGACCTCGGCGTCCGTCCAGTGCAGGCCCGCGGGGGCCCCGAGCGCCTTCGCCAGGGCCTCTTTGGCGGCGAAGCGCGCCGCCAGCGAGGCGACACCCCGCCGCTCCCCGCCGGGCAGCAGCAACTCGTCGTCCCGGAACAGCCGTTGGGCCAGGCCGGGCGTACGCTCCAGCGACGCCGCGAACCGCTCGATCTCGGCTACGTCGATACCGACCCCGATGATGCTCATCCGGGCACTCTACGATCCGTTCGGCGCCGGTCACGGATCGGCTTGTCGGCACTTCCGTCGTCGTCGAACAGGTCCTCGGCCCGCTCGACCGTGCGGGAACGCTCCAGCCAGGTGTCCATGCGGTCGAGATCGGTGCAGTTGGTGATGCGCTCGCGCACCCGGCCGGTCACGGGGATGCCGCGCACCTCCAGCACGGAGAGGATCCCCTCGGCCTCGCCTTCCGATCGATCACCGACCGGCCCATCCGAAAACCCGGAGTACGTTCACCCTTTCGAGCGGCACCGAAACGTTCCCCTCGCGGGTCAGCCCTGACTGGGTGTCATTACCGGAGCGGTCGTCTCCACAGGGCCGCCGGGCTGCCACGCGCCGGAAGTCCACTCCGGAGTGGGGGACGGCCGGGGCGGTGCGGGCGGAGGATTCTGGCCGCGGTTGGGGTTCTGGGGAACGGTGCCGGAGCCGTCCCCCGAACCAGCGCCCGTCGTACCGGAACTACCGGCACCGGTTGATCCGCCGGACCCACCCACCTGGGACGAGGAAGTCCGGGCCCGCCGCGTCGGCGTGGACGTGGGGGAGGGCGAAGGCGTGGCGGACGCGGAGGGGGATTCGCTCGGAGAGGGGGACAGGGAGGGCTTGGCGTTCAGGGCATCCTCCGTCGGAGACTGCGAGCTGGCCGGCGAACGGTCCGCCCTCTCGGGATCTGCCGAGCATCCGCCCACACACAACACAGTCACGACCATGGCCAGCCCGAAGGCGGCAGGGACACCGAGCGGACGTGCCGGACGCACGGGACCTCCCACGTTCAGGAACCAAGAGCGAAGAGAGTTTTATGCGGCCTTTACGCAGCCCGCAAGGGCCTCGCCTTCTTTCCCCAGGCCAAAGTGACCGTGATCACGCCAGGTATACAGGTCCAGGAGATCGCTCACAGAGGGAGCCTGCGATGACCGGCACAGCCACCCGTTACCTCTATCTCGCCCGGCACGGCGAGGCGTTGCCGGACGAGAGCGGGCTGACCCCGGCGGGCCGACAGCAGGCCACACTGCTCGGCCGACGCCTTCAGGACATCCCCCTTACAGCCGTTCACCACGGCCCGCTGCCGCGCGCGGCACAGACGGCCCGACTGATCCACGACCAGCTGAAGGACCTTCCCCTACTCACTTCGGAAGTCGCGGGGGACTACGTGCCCTACGTCCCCCAGAAGAACGAACTCCCGCCCGAATCAGCGGACTTCTACCTCCGCTTCCTCGCCGACACCACCGCCGAGGAACGGGAGCAGGGTGCCGTGCTGGCGCGTCAGGCACTCGACCTGTTCACCGGACCGGTGGACGGCGAGGAGGACCGCCACGAGTTGGTCGTCACCCACAACTTCCTCGTCGCCTGGCTCGTCCGGGACGCCCTGCACGCCCCGAAGTGGCGCTGGCTCGGCCTCAACCACGCGAACGCGGCACTCACGGTCATCCGATACGCGCCCGGCCGAGCGGCCTCCGTGCTTGTCTCCAACGACATGAGACACCTGCCCACCGAGCTGCGCTGGACCGGCTTCCCTGACGAGTCACACGTCTAACCGTGCCGGTCAGGCCGCGGCCAGCTCGCACCACACGCACTTCCCCCGGTTACCGTGCCGGGCCAGCGGCTGCCACCCCCACAGATCCGCGCAGGCCCGCACCAGCGCCAGCCCCCTCCCCTCCTCCGCCTCCCCCAACAGGTCGAACTCCCCCGGCGGTTCGGGAGGTTCGGGGCACGCGTCCCACGCCCCGATCCGCAGCACGCCGGCCGACCAGCGCACTCGCAGTGCGGCCGGCCCTTTCGTATGGCGTACGGCGTTCGAGACCAACTCTGCCGCGAGCAGCTCCGCGGTGTCGGTCAGGCGGATCAGGCCGTGCAGGGTGAGGATCAGGCGGAGGGTGCGGCGAGCGACGGTGACGGCTCGGAGGTCGTTGGGGATGTACAGGGTGTACTCCCAGGGTTCGGGCCCGTTTTCGGGCATACGTCAACTCCGTTCACTTGGAGGGGGATTGGCTCCGGTGGCAGTGCCGCGGTCGCCATGGCAGGGCGGAGCGGTGCGCTTCCGTAGCGTGTTCGTTGCGTCACCGACAGTAGGGGTAACATGTATGTCGGAGCAAGGCGATCGCGTAGTCCGCCCCCGAACGAGGAGCAGTAGATGGTCCAGAGGCGCGAACCAACCGCACGTCAGATGCGCCTCGGGGTCGAACTCCGAAGGCTCCGTGAAGCTGCGGGGCTGACCACCATCGAGGCCGCGGCACTGCTAGGAGTGAACCGGGTTCAGATCACCCACATCGAATCCGGCATCACCGGCGTGAGCGAGCAGCGGGTGCGCCGCCTCGCCTCCCACTACGCCTGCACCGACCAGGAGTTCATCGAAGCCCTGATCTCAATGGCCACCGACCGGACGCGCGGCTGGTGGGAGAAGTACCGGGGCCTGCTGCCCACGCCCTTCCTCGACTTGTCGGAACTGGAGCACCATGCCCGGTTCCTGCACCACGTAGCCGTCCTGTATGTGCCGGGCCTGTTGCAGACGGAGGGCTACGCCCGTGCCGTCTTCTCGTCCAGGCTGCCCGAACTCCCTCATGAAGAGCTTGAGCTGCGCATCCAGCACCGCAAGGCGCGCCAGAAGATCGCCATCCCATACCAGGCACTGGTACATGAGGCGGCGCTTCGCATCAGAGTCAAAGATCGCGCCACCTCAAAGGCCCAGCTCACACGGCTCCTTGAACTCTCCGAAGCGGAGCACGTCACCTTGCGAGCCGTTCCGTTCGACCTGGACGGCTTTGCCGCTTCCAGCACGATGACGTACGCGGGTGGCCCTCTGCCCAAGCTGGACACCGTGGTACGAGACGCGCCTCATGGCTCGGTCCTCATCGACTCCGAGGCGCAACTCAACATTTACCGGACTCGCTTCCATATGGTGGAGGCCGTATCACTCGAACCGAACGAGTCCCGCGACTTCATCCACAGGCTGGCAAAGGAGCTGTGAGCCCTTCATGGACCACTGGCAGAAGTCTTCATACTCGGGCGAGGGCGACGGCAACGAATGCGTCGAGATAGCCGACTCCCCCACCCACGTATCCATCCGCGACTCCAAAGCCCCCACCCGAGCCACCCTCACCCTCCCCACCCCCACCTTCACCGCCTTCATCGACGCCCTCAAGACCACCCCCATAACTCAGTAACCCCGCGTAACCCCTCCTGCTAGCCTGCGCAGCACCGCGTATCGGCCAGGCCAGGGGGACCGTCGTATGGGCGAAAGTACTGTCGGCGGGACCACACCACCGGTGACCGACCCGTTCGCCGCGGTGCCCGGACTCGAACCGCTCCGCACCGCCGCGTGGGACGGGGACTGGGTGGCCACGCGGGCGTTCTTCGAGGAGATCTCCTCCCCCGTGGATGTCTCCTTCGCGGCGGCGCTCCTCGCCGGGGTCGACCGGACCGAGTGGTACCTGGAGAAGGCGGCGAAAGCAGAGCCCACCGACCCACTCCCCCGCACGCTTCTCGCCGAGCGGTACATCCACCTCGGCTGGCGGGCCCGCGGCCGGGGCCTCGCCGAGGACCTCTCGTGGGACCAGGCCGAGCAGTCCCGCGACTGGCTGCGCAAGGCGGAGCGGCTGCTGATCGAGGTGTGTGCGGAGCAGCCGGCGTACGTCCCGGCGTGGACCGCCCGGCTGGCGACCGCCCGTGGGCTGGTGCTGGGGCAGTCCGAGGCCCGGCGGCGCTACGACCGGCTCACGGAGCACCACCCGCACCACTTCCGCGCGCAGTCGCACCTGCTGCAACAGTTGTGCCCCGAGTGGGGCGGTTCCTGGGAGGCCGCTCACGGCTTCGCCCAGGAGTGCGTGAGCGCCGCGCCGGAGGGATCACACGCCGGCGTCCTGGTCGCCGAGGCGCACATCGAGCACTGGGCGGACCACCAGGACCACCAGGACACCGCCGAGGCCACCGAGTACCTGCGGGACGTAGCGGTCCGCGACGAACTGCGCCGCGCCGCCCGCGCGTCCGTCCTGCACCCCGACCACCGCCGCGACTGGCACGGGACCGAGAGCCACAGCGCCTTCGCCCTGGCCTTCTCCCTCGGCGGCCATCTCGGCGACGCCGCCCGGCACTTCGCCGCCCTGGGCGACACGGTGTCCGAGTCCGTCTGGCGGAAGCTGCCCGGCTGGAAGACCCGGTTCACGGAGTACCGCACCGCCGCGTCGGCGACGCGCTGAGGAAGGCGACACCCGACATGACCACGCACGAACACTCGGCCGCCCCGGAACTGGACGCCCTCGACGGCCTCGTCCGCCACACCACCGTCCACGGCATCCCCACCCTCTTCTCCCCGCGCCCGGGCCCGATCACCGCCGGTCTCACCTTCCGGGTGGGCCACGCCGACGAGACCCTGCCCACCTCCGGCATCACGCATCTCGTGGAGCACCTCGCCCTGTACCGCCTGGGCCTGTCCGACCTGCACTACAACGGGGCCACGGCGGACACGTACACCCTCTTCCACGTCACCGGCGACGAGGAGGAGGTCGTCACGTACCTCAACAGCGTCTGCGCGGCCCTGCGCGACCTCCCCATGGACCGGCTGGAGACGGAGAAGGAGATCCTGCGCACGGAGGCGGGCAGCCGCGGGAAGGGTCCCACGTCCTCGATGCCGCCCTGGCGTTACGGTGCCCAGGGCTACGGCCTGGCCGGCTACGACGAACTCGGCACCCGGAGCGTGACGGCCGACCAGGTGCGGCACTGGGCCGAGACCCGCTTCACCCGGGACAACGCCGTGCTGTTCCTCAGCGCGGACCGCGTGCCGGACGGCCTCGACCTCACCCTGCCCGCCGGCCGCCGCTTCCCGACCCCGGCCGCGACCGGCGCGCTTCCCGTCACGCCGGCGTACTTCCGCGGCGAAGACGGCCACCTCGTCTTCACCTCCGTCCTGCGCCGCTCCACCGCGGCCGCCGTGTTCGCCGAGGTGCTGGGCCGCGCCCTCTTCCAGGACCTGCGTCAGAAGGGCGGCTACTCGTACTCGGCTGAGGCCGACTACTCCCCGCGCGACCCCGACTTCGCCACCCTCACCGCGTACGCCGACGCGCTGCCGCACAAGCAGGACGCCGCGGTGGGCGGGTTCGTCGACGCCTTCGCCCGGCTGCGCGCCGGCCGTATCGAGCAGGCCGAACTGGACTCCGCGCGCGGGAAGTTGCTCAAGTCGTACGACACCCCCGACCTCGGTGCGGCGCTGCTGCCGTCGTACGCGCTCAGCCTGCTGACCGGCCACCGGATCCTGGCTCCCGAGCAGTACCGGGCCGAACTCGAGGCGGTCGGCGTCGCCGACCTGCGCGAGGTCGCCCGCGAGGCGTGGGACGGCGGGCTGCTCCAGATACCGACCGAGAGTGCCGACTGGGCCGGCCTCACCCGCGCCCCGCACTTCTCGCCGTCCGGGGTCTCCGGCACCCTGCACCCCTCCCTGGAGGACGACGACGTCACGCTGATCATCGGGGTGGCGGGCGTGACGCTGTCGACGCCGGGCGGCCTGGTCACCGTGCGGTACGACGACTGCGCCGCGATGACCACCCGCCCCGACGGGGCCCGGCGCCTGACCGGCCTCGACGGCTTCCGCGTGGCCGTGGAGCCGACCCTTTTCGGGGACGTCACGGCCGAGCGGATCGCCGTACTGGACAAGGCGGTTCCCGCCACCGCGGTCGTCCCCCTCCCGGCCCGTCCGGCGAAGGAGATACCTCAGCCGGGCGAACGGACGGTCCCCGACCCGCGGACCCCGGCGGACGGGCCCAAGCAGAGCGAAGGCGGCCGGGGGGCGAGGGCGGCCGGGCGGGTGTCGGGCCGCTTCGTCCTCGTGGCCGCGCTGGCCACGGTGTGGCCCGTGCTCCTCGTCACCTTCCTGGTCAACGGAATCCAGGAACCCTCGATCAGATTGCCCGTCATCGCCGGATGCGTGCTGGAGTTCTGGCTGATCCGCGCCGCCCGCAACCTGTACCTGACCGGGCAGCCGACTACTCCACAGTGACCGACTTCGCCAGGTTCCGGGGCTGGTCCACCTCGTTGCCCCGGGCGGTGGCCAGCTCGCACGCGAACACCTGCAGCGGCACGGTCGCCACCAGCGGCTGCAGCAGGGTCGGCGTGGCCGGGATCCGGATGAGGTGATCCGCGTACGGCACCACCGCCTCGTCCCCCTCCTCCGCGATCACGATGGTCCGCGCTCCCCTGGCCCTGATCTCCTGGATGTTGGACACGAGCTTGTCGTGGATCACCGACCGGCCCCGGGGCGAGGGCACGACCACCACGACCGGCAGGTCCTCCTCGATCAGGGCGATCGGCCCGTGCTTCAGCTCCCCCGCCGCGAAGCCCTCAGCGTGCATGTAGGCGAGTTCCTTGAGCTTGAGCGCGCCCTCCAGCGCGACCGGATACCCGACGTGCCGCCCGAGGAACAGCACGGTCTTCTTGTCGGCCAGCGACCGCGCCAGCGCCCGGACCGGCTCCATCGTCTCCAGCACCCGATCGACCTCACCGGAGATCTGCGCGAGGTCCCGGACGACGGCGGAGATCTCGTCGCCCCACTTGGTCCCCCGCACCTGCCCCAGGTACAGCGCGACCAGGTAACAGGCCACGAGCTGTGTCAGGAACGCCTTCGTCGACGCCACGGCGACCTCGGGCCCCGCGTGCGTGTACAGCACCGCGTCCGACTCCCGGGGGATCGTCGACCCGTTGGTGTTGCAGATCGCCAGCACCTTGGAACCCTGCTCGCGGGCGTGCCGTAGCGCCATGAGCGTGTCCATGGTCTCGCCGGACTGGGAGATGGCGATCACGAGGGACCGTGGCCCCAGGATCGGGTCCCGGTAGCGGAACTCGCTGGCCAGCTCCACCTCGCAGGGGATCCGGGTCCAGTGCTCGATGGCGTACTTGGCGATCATTCCCGCGTGGAAGGCCGTACCGCAGGCCACGATGACGACCTTGTCCACCTCCCGCAGCTCGGCGTCGGAGATCCGGACCTCGTCCAGCGTGAGGGAGCCGGCCGCGTCGATACGGCCGAGCAGCGTGTCGGCGACCGCCTTCGGCTGCTCGGCGATCTCCTTGAGCATGAAGTAGTCGTAGCCACCCTTTTCCGCGGCTGAGGCGTCCCAGTCGACGTGGTACGGCTGGACGTCGGCAGGGCGGCCGTCGAACCCGGTGACGGTCACCCCGTCCCGGCGCAGCTCGACGACCTGGTCCTGACCGAGCTCGATCGCGGAGCGGGTGTGGGCGATGAACGCGGCGACATCGGAGGCGAGAAACGCCTCGCCCTCGCCGACGCCGACCACCAGCGGCGAGTTCCGCCGGGCACCCACGACGACGTCCGGTTCGTCGGCGTGCACGGCCACCAGGGTGAACGCCCCCTCCAGCCGCCGGCACACCAGCCGCATCGCCTCCGCGAGGTCGGCCGTCGCCGAGAACTCCTCGGCCAGCAGGTGCGCGACGACCTCGGTGTCGGTCTCGGAGGCGAGCGCGTGCCCCCGCTCCTCCAACTCGGCCCGCAGCGCGGCGAAGTTCTCGATGATCCCGTTGTGGACGACCGCGACCCGGCCGGCATTGTCCAGATGAGGGTGCGCGTTGGCGTCGGTCGGCCCGCCGTGCGTGGCCCACCGGGTGTGCCCGATACCGGTGAGCCCCGCCGGCAACGGCCGGTCGACCAGCTCCTTCTCCAGATTCACCAGCTTCCCGGCCTTCTTCGCCGCCGCCAGCCCGCCGTCCGCCGCCACGACGACACCCGCCGAGTCGTACCCCCGGTACTCCAGCCGCTTCAGCCCGGCCATCACGACATCGAGCGCCGACTGCGACCCCACGTATCCCACGATTCCGCACATGCGCGGCAGCCTAGGGGCCGGAAGCCGCCGGAACACGGCACTTCGTGCCCGATTCCGGATATTGCGGCGGGGGCGGGATCGAGCCAACTCGATCCACTCCACCCCAACGGCCCTCACTGAATCGCCACAGAAAGAACACAGGCTTCCCTTGCGCCCACAGGGCAGGCACCCTCCGTGTGACCGCTCCAGACTTGGGGTGGCTTTGCGCCAGGCAGCGGAAAGCTCTTGCCCACACCGCGGGGAAGCTGCCTAAAGTAACCCGCGCTTGACCGGACCATGACCAATCCGGAGTGCGTGCACGTCAGTCAGCGACCGGGGGAACGGTGTCGCTACGGGGGAGGGACTTCTGTGCCGCAATACCTGCCATCCGCGTGTCCCACGCCCGCCTGCCCCAGGCGTCCCTGACGCCGGGGTAGGCCAACTCGCCAGTCTCCACAACCCTTGAGCCGCCATCGGCAGGCTCCCGGTCGGTTCCTTGCGACGAAAGGGATGCGCTCTTGCGTTCCAGACCACCTGCCTTCCTGACCCCGGCGTCGGGAAGGCAAGGGCTCTTCGCCCGTGTCGTTCTTCTTCTGAGTGCGGTCGCTGTGCTGGCCACACTCGCTGTGCGACCCGAGCTCGCGGGACTCCTCGCGGGTGATGCCTCGACCAGCTCCAGTGACAGGCCGGACGACTGGTTCGAGACCACGACCGACGAACAGCTGCGGTTCGACCAGTGCCTGATGGCCGACGCCGTACGCCTGGGTGGACCCGGCATGTACGGCTTCGCTCAGGACGCCCTGAACCAGACGCCGCAGAAACTACGCGAACTCGCCACCATGGACGGCGCGTTCGACGGTCCCCTGCGTCAGGCCCACGAGAAGGACGAGAGCGCCTGGAAGGCCAACTGGGAGCGCCTCCACGCGAAACGAAACGCCTGGGAGAAGCCCGTCCACGGTCTGGAGACCCCGGGCGGGTTCAGCGACATCGAGTTCAAGTGGGTGCCCGGCGTCCACGACGGCGAGGACTCGGTTCACCGCTCTACGGCGAAAAGCCCTACGACCCGTCACTCCCAGCCGAGGAGCAGAATCGGCAGTACTACGAACAGAATGCGTTCGAGGCGATGTTCGATTCCTACCGCGGCAAGGGCGCCGACGACGCCCGTCTCTTCCTGGCCTCCGGTGGCTTCCCTCGTACCGCCCCTCAGCCGGGCACTGTCGAGTACCGCATCGCCGTCGAGGACATGAAGACCCGCTTCGCGTCCTGCGGGTGGCAGGACCCGATCGACCCGAACAAGACGCTTCGCCAGGTGGAGGACACCGCCGCGGCGGAGTGGCAGCAGGAGATCGCCTCCCAGGCCGCCCAGCGCAACCAGATCCTCACCGCCAACCGTGACGCCACGACAGCGCTGACCCAGAGCGCCGAGTCGATGGCCGATCTGCTCGGCCAGTCCTGGATCGCCGATCACCTGGCCCGCTGGCAGGACTACTGGTCCCCCGGTGGCCTCGGCTGGATCGGTGACTCCCCGGCGGTCATCCAGGTCGAGGCGGCTCAGGGCAAATGCCTCGACGTGGCCGGTGCGAAGGAGACCGACGGCACCCCCGTACAGCTGTACACCTGCAACAACACCGCGGGACAGCAGTGGCGATGGGAAGCGTCCGGTGACGCCTACGCCCTGGTCAACGTCAACTCCCAGAAGTGCCTCGACGTCCAGAGCAGCAATCCCGCCAACGGCACGAAGATCCAGATCTGGACCTGCAACGGCAGTAAGGCCCAGCAGTGGACCTTCGACGTCCGCGCCGCGGGCGAGCTCCGCAACGTCGTCACGGACAAGTGCCTGGACCTGCACACCTTCGACAACAGTCAGGACTCGTGGCTGTGGACGTGCAACGGCACCAATCCGCAGAAGTTCCGGATCGTCCCCAAGGGCCACAACGGCACAGACAGCCTGAGCTACCCGGACAAGGCCCAGTTCGACCAGGCCAAGGCGGGCATCACCGCGGCGCAGACCCAGGCGAAGAAGCAACTCGACGCCATCAAGGCACAGTTGGCCGCGGCGAAGAAGGCCGCCACCGCGAGTGAGGCCGCCGAGCAGGCCGCCTACCGGATCGCGGACGCGGGTGGCGCCCCGCGCGGCCGAGGACTGCTGGTGGGTCAGCAGAAGGCCCAGGTGACGAAGGGGGCCGTGGCCGGGCTGGAGGCCCTGGCGAAGGCCGCTGAGACCGCCGAGGCGGCCACCCGGGCCTCCGCCGGGAACAGCAAGACGATCACTCAGCGGGCGCTGGCACAGGCGGCACAGTCGAAGGCCGAGTTCCGCAAGGCCGCCGCCGCGGCGGCCGAGGCGCAGGCGAAGGCCGCGGCAGACGCGGCCAAACTGCACCGAGACAACGCCAAGAAGGACAAGGAGACGGCGGAGGCCAAGCTCACCGAAACCCTCAAGGCCGAGGGTGACGCCAAGGCTGCCGCGGCCGACGCCCACGCCAAGCGGCTGGCCGCCGAGGCCGAAGAGAAGACGGCCAAGGCGGAGAAGGAGACCGCCGCCGCCAAGCAGGCCGAGGCCAACCAGCACAAGCAGCACGCCCAGGCGGAGGCTGCCAACGCGCAGGACTCCAAGAAGAAGGCCGAGGCCGCCGAGCAGACCGCGGTCGCGCGCAAGAACGACGCGGTCACGGCCCGAGACAACGCCAAGGCCAAACGCGACGACGCCTGGGAGGCCGAGCAGAAGGCCGACGCCACCCGCGCCAAGGCCGACGCCAAGGAGGCTTACGCCCAGTCGCTGGACGCCGGCGACGCGGCGACCGCGGCGCGCGCCGCCGCCGACGAGGCCGACCGGCACGCGAGCGATGCCGAGGCGGCCGCAGGTCGGGCCCGCTCCGAGGCCGACGCGGCGACCCGGGCAGCGGCCGAAGCTGACGCGGCCGCCACCCGCGCCGAGGCCGCCGCCGAGCGGGCCCGCGCGAACTCGGACGCCGCCCAGGCCGCCAAGCTGAGGGCCGACGCCGCAGTGCGGACCGCGACCGCCGCCGTGGCGGAGTCGATCGCCGCCGCCCAGAACGCCGCCTCCGAAGCTAAGACGGCGGTCCAGCTCGCTGCCGAGGCCGAAGCCCACGCGAGGACCGCCAAGTCCCAGGCGAACGCGGCGCGGGCGGAGGTCGCCAAAGCCATGGCCGCCTCGGCGAAGGCCGTGGGCTTCGCCCACGTCACCGCGCAGGCGGCCGTGGACGCGGGGAAGGCGGCCGCGCAGGTCGCCAACCCGGCCAACGATGCGATCCAGCTCGGTTCCCCCTATGTGGACACCGACTCCGCCGCGAGCCTCGTCGTCCTGACAGGGCAGGCATCGAAGTCGATCGCCGAGCAGCAGAAGGCCGTCGCCGACGCCCACGCCAAGAACGCCCAGGCGGAGGCCGACGCGGCCAAGTCCCTCGCCGCCCAGGCGACGGCCGACGCCAAGGCCGCCTACCAGCACGCCGCCAACGCCGCCGGTTACGCCAGGGACGCCCGCGGTTACGCGAAGGAAGCCCTGGGATACGCGGCCGACGCGGCGAGCGCCGCCGCCAAGGCCACGCAGTCGCTGGCCCGCACGGTCGAGTACGACCGCCAGGCCACCGAGGACGCGGCAGCCGCCGACGCGGCAGCCGGCCGCGCCGAGGGCTACGCCACCTCGGCCCGAGCCTCAGCCGACCAGGCCGCCCTCGACGCGGAAGCGGCCCACGCGGCCGCGGCGGAAGCCGAACAGGCGGCGAAGGACGCCCGAGCAGCGGCCGACCGCGCGGACGCGGCGGCGACGGAGGCGGAAGAAGCGGCGAAGGACGCCGACAAGTACGCGAAGGAGGCCCAGGAGGCGGCCGACAGGGCCGAGCGAGCGGAGAACGCGCAGCAGATCGAGACGGGCACAGTCCCCGACGAGACCGGTGCGCTCATCGGCGGCATGTTCTACACCATCGACCACTTCGAAAACGTCAGCAAACCGGAAGTCCTGAAGAAGACGGACGGCTGCGACGGCTGGTGGGACAAGCTTTTCTACGACGGCGACTGCACGATGACCTCGAAGATCCGCTTCAAGGCGGTCCTCGATCTGTACATGTGCAGTGCGCAGGACTTGGATCTGGAGCGGTACACCTGCCCCTCCGGTGCGACGACGTACCTCGGCGAGTACCCCACGAAGGGACTCTCCACCGAGGTCACGCACACCATCACGATCGCGGAGTTCCAGAAGGACATCGACCCGATCGACATCCTCTTCGGCAGCTGGATCAAGTGCGTCCAGAAGCTCACCCCGGGCGGCGCGGCAGGAAGCTGGGGTGGCTGTGGCTGGGCGGCCGTGGACGTCGCGAGCCTGTTCGCGGGCAAGGTACTCCGGCCGATCGCGGACGCCGTCAGGGCGGTGGACGCCGCCGCGCGCACCGGCATCGGCTTCACCGAGGCCTATCAGGCCCTGCGTGGCCTCGGCCTGGCGGAGGACGTCGTCTTGCGTATCGGCGTCAAGGGACTCGACGAACTCGTCCAGACCTGTACCAAGGTCCGCGCGCCTCTGGCCGTACGGGCGACCATGGCCGCCGAGGGTTGTCCTACGGGGTTGATCGCCTACAACAGCGATGAAATGAGCCACCTTGCGTACAAGTACAGGACGGAGAACGGATACCCCCCGGGGAAGCGTAACGTCGCTGTGGCAAAGGTACCGGGATGGAACGACCCCAAGACCGGTGACTTCGTGGTCGCCAACAGCGGCTTCGACGGCCACTCAGAGACAGCGATCCTGGACATGCTGAAAGCAAAGGGATTCGACCCCAAGCAGATCACCATTCTCTACACTGAGCGACAACCCTGCCCGAAGTGTGACTCTGCTCTGACCGACGCTCTCAAGCCGGGAACGCCGGTCACTTGGTCGGTCCCGTATAGCCCCGAATTCCGCAAGGAGGCAGAGGAACTGCTCGCCCGTTACGTCAGACAGGCCGGTGGGGGACGTGCAGCACGCTCTGCAACGAACGATCAGAGGAGCGAGGAACGAGAGGCTCATGGCTGAACCCGAGTTCGACCTGGACCCGAAGGCTTCACCGGAGGTCATCTCTCAGCGCGAGGCGCTGGCCGAGGAGGTGTGCCGAGAACTGGAGCGTGCCGGTCTTCCCGTGTACCGGGGGGACCTTACCAGTTACCCGGACAGCCAGATGGGGGCGGAAGTACACGTGGAGCCTTTCATCGACGGCGGGGTGTATGTGGACTGGGAGACGGATGCGGAGCTGAGGAATGCCGCTATCGATCTCTTCGCGAAAGGGATCGACTACTCCAACCCACCTCCGGTCGTCCGCCACCACAACTCCGTCCACAAGCACATGCAGGCTGCCCTTCTGGGAATCCTCACCTCGGCGGGGTTCGAGATTGAAGTACCGGATCCGCATGGGCATGGAAGCGCGGTCCACGTGAAGGGCCACCAACCGTAATCCAACCGCTCGTCAGGCCCCGCCGAAGCCAGCACAGCTTGGCTTCAGCGGGGCCTGCGCGCCTGCAAGGAGGGCGAGATGGTCGATCTGGAGAAAATCGCAGGCGAACTGCGAGCCGCTCACGCTGAAGGTATGAATGCCGTGGATCTCGCTTTGCTTTGCCGAGAGAAGCTGGGTGTGACCTTCGGCGTCATCTCATTCATTGCTTCCTTCCGTCTCGCTTTCAGCATTCCACTGACCGTTCTGCAGCGCGCCCAAGCGTGGCAGCGATTCGGTTGGGTAGGCACGTCTATTTCTGACGAGCAGTTTTCCGCCATCCTTTCGCCTTGGCTTGCGAAGCAGTAACCCGACCGGGACTCATGCACTTTTGGGTGGTGAGATACCTGCCGATGAGCTCGGTATAGAAAGGCACAGCATGAGTTACAGCCTGTACCTCTGCCGTTTCGCCGACGGACAACCCACCCCCATGGACGAGACCGCGATACGCGACGTCCTCGGTCCCGTCACCGTCGGCGGAATGCCGGCCACCGGTCTCCCGGGCTCCTGGGACCTCGAAGCCGAGGACGGTGGCGGATCGGAGGTCTACGGCGACGCCCTCGGCCTCACGTTCAACCGTTTCTCTCCCGGGCAGATCCTGGACCGCGTGGCCGAACTCGCCCGCCGCACCGGTGCCGCCGTCCTGCCGCTCGACTGCCCGGTGATCCTGACGAGGGAGGCCGACCGGAGACACCTCCCGGAGAGCCTCCGCACAGAAGTGATCGTCGTAGCACCCGAGGTCCTGACCGGACCCGCGATCCAGCTCCTGATCTCCCCGCGGCCGGAACCCCGCCAACGCCCCGTCCTCCCCCGGTTCCCCTACCACCCCAGCCCGGTCGCCACCGGCTCCGTCACCACCTCCGACGCCCCCTGTGTGTGCTGCGGACAGGAACGCGGCTGGGTGTACACCGGCCCCCTCTACGCCGCCGACGCCCCGGACAGCGGCATCTGCCCGTACTGCATCGCCTTCGGCAAGGCCGCCGAGCGCTACGACGCCACCTTCATCGACGGTATCGAGGGTGACGTACCCCAGAACGTCGCGGAAACCCTCCTGAAGCGCACCCCCGGATTCCTCGCCCGGCAGACCCCGAACTGGCTGACCCACTGCGGCGACGGCGCCGTATTCCTCGGTCCCGCCGGAGCGAAGGAGCTCGGGAAGTACCCGGACGCCGTCGACCATCTCCGCGGGCGGTGGCCGGACGACCGGTTCGACGACTTCCTCGCCTCCCTCGACAAGGACGGCCGGCCCACCGCGTACCTCTTCCGCTGCCGGGTCTGCGCGACCCACCTCGCCTACGCGGACTTCACCTGACCACGCCAGAACAGGCACCCCACAGCCCGACGTGACCCACTCCACCCCCCACCCCGTTCAAACTCCGTTAACAATGGACTGTGATCTCCCCGGTCTCCCCGATGCCCCGGAGCGCCCACCGGCACAAGCCGGAGGCGACTCCCTACGTCGACCTCACCCGCTCCGAGTGGAGTGCGCTACGCGAAAAAACGCCGCTCCCGCTGAACGCCGAAGAGGTCGAGAAGCTGCGCGGTCTCGGTGACGTCATCGACCTCGACGAGGTGCGGGACATCTACCTCCCGCTCTCCCGGCTCCTCAACCTCTACGTCGGCGCCACGGACGGCCTGAGAGGAGCCTTGAACACCTTCCTCGGCGAACAGGGCTCCCAGTCCGGCACCCCGTTCGTCATAGGGGTCGCCGGATCGGTCGCCGTGGGCAAGTCCACCGTCGCCCGTCTTCTCCAGGCCCTGCTCTCCCGCTGGCCCGAGCACCCGCGCGTGGAGCTGGTCACGACCGACGGTTTCCTGCTGCCCACCCGGGAGCTGGAGGCCCGCGGGCTCATGTCGCGCAAGGGCTTCCCGGAGTCGTACGACCGTCGCGCGCTGACCCGTTTCGTCGCCGACATCAAGGCGGGCAAGGGCGAGGTCACCGCGCCCGTCTACTCCCACCTGATCTACGACATCGTCCCGGACCAGCGGCTCACCGTCCGCCGCCCCGACATCCTGATCGTCGAGGGTCTCAACGTCCTGCAGCCCGCCCTCCCGGGCACGGACGGCCGTACCCGCGTCGGTCTCGCCGACTACTTCGACTTCAGCGTGTACGTCGACGCGAGCGCCGAGGACATCGAGCGCTGGTACCTCAGCCGGTTCAAGAAGCTGAGGCAGACCGCCTTCCAGAACCCCGACTCGTACTTCAGGAAGTACACCCAGGTCTCGGAGGAGGAGGCCGTCGACTACGCCCGCACCCTCTGGCGCACCATCAACAAGCCCAACCTGGTCGAGAACATCGCCCCCACCCGCGGCCGCGCCACCCTCGTCATCCGCAAGGGCCAGGACCACAAGGTGCGCAAACTCAGCCTCCGCAAGCTCTAGAAAGCCGCGCCTGTTAAATAGGCGCCATGCTGCATCTGCGCCTGATCACACCGGCCGGGACGACCGACGACGTGGTCCGACTCATCGAGACCACGGTCGGCGCCACTCACCTCGTCGTCATGCCGGGCGCCGCCCGCAACCCGGCGGGTGACGTCGTGATGTGTGACGTGGCCCGCGAGGCCGGTGACGAACTCATCGGCGAGCTGCGGAAGTTGGACCTCGACAAGACCGGCTCCATCGCCGTCGAGAACATCGACCTGTCCCTCTCCGACCGCGCGGACAAGGCCGAGGACGACGCACCCGGCGAAGGCGTGGACGCGGTCATCTGGGAGCACCTGACCGACGCGACGCACGAGGAGTCGACGCTCTCCATCACCTATCTCGCCTTCATCACCCTGGCCACGATGATCGCGGCCTGCGGTGTGGTGCTGGACAACGCGATCCTGATCGTGGGCGCGATGGCGGTGGGCCCGGAGTTCGGGCCCCTGGCGGCCTTCAGCACGGCGATCGTGCAGCGCACCCCACGCCTGGCGGTGCGCTCACTGATCGCCCTGCTGGTGGGCTTCGCGGCGGCGATGGCGGTGACGGTCGGCTTCACCTGGTTCATGGACGCCCTGAACCTGTTCCACAAGTCCGACCTGGAGGGCGACCGCCCCAACACCGCCTTCGTCTACGCCCCCGACGCCTTCTCGTTCGTGGTGGCGGTCCTGGCGGGAATCGCCGGCACCCTCAGCCTGACCTCGGCGAAGTCGGGGGCCCTGGTGGGAGTGGCGATCTCCGTCACCACGGTCCCGGCGGCGGCCAACGCGGCGGTGGCCCTGGCCTACGGCGACATGGGCCAGACGGTCGGCTCCACGAACCAGCTCCTGCTGAACCTGCTGGGCATCGTCCTGGCAGGCACCCTCACCCTGCTCTTCCAGAAGTGGCTGTGGCGCAAGCGCCCTTAGGGGCGCGGGGAACTGCGCGATCAGCCACAACCGGCCAGCGGCCCGCGCACCGCAGCAACCCGCCACCCCTACCCGGCAGTTCAGCCCAGCGCCGACTTCACCACATCCGCCAGCCGCCCCGCCACCGACCGGGCCTGATCGATGTCCGCCGCCTCGACCATCACCCGCACCAGCGGTTCGGTCCCCGACGGTCGCAGCAACACCCGCCCCGTGGCGCCCAGTTCACTCTCGGCCTCGGTCACGGCCGCCGCCAGCTCGCCGGAGGTCGAAACCCGCGACCGGTCGACGTCGGGCACGTTGATCAGCACCTGAGGAAGCCGCTCCATCACGGAGGCCAGCTCCTTCAGCGACCGCCCGCTCTCCGCGACGCGAGCCGCCAGCATGAGCCCGGTCAGCGTCCCGTCCCCGGTCGTGGCGTGGTCCAGGATGATGACGTGCCCGGACTGCTCGCCTCCGAGGGCGTACCCGTGCTGCTTCATCTCCTCCAGCACGTACCGGTCCCCGACGGCGGTCTGGACGAGCCGGAGCCCCTCGCGCTCCAGCGCCAGCTTGAAGCCCAGGTTCGACATGACCGTCGCGACGACGGTGTCGGACCGCAGCGCCGACCGGTCCCTCATCGCCAGCGCGAGTACGGCCATGATCTGGTCGCCGTCCACCTCCTCGCCGGTGTGGTCGACGGCCAGGCACCGGTCGGCGTCCCCGTCGTGCGCGATGCCGAAGTCGGCCCCGTGCTCGACGACGGCGGTCTTCAGCGGTCCGAGATGCGTGGAGCCGCAACCGTC
Source organism: Streptomyces sp. NPDC024687 (assembly GCF_055559055.1). NCBI lineage: Bacteria > Bacillati > Actinomycetota > Actinomycetes > Kitasatosporales > Streptomycetaceae > Streptomyces > Streptomyces sp. NPDC024687. The sequence goes on from NZ_JBVHLJ010000009.1 coordinate 84,809, forward strand.
GTTGATGTTGAGCCCGTCCGGCTGGGCCCCGATGGTGATCACCTCGGCGCCGGCCCGCGAGAAGGCCTCCGGCGAGACCCAGGCGGCGGCGCCGTGGGCCTCGTCGAGGACGATCTTCAGCCCGTCGAGCCGGTTCGGCAGTACGGCGATCAGATGCGCCACGTACTTGTCGAAGCCCTCGGTGTACTCGCGGACCCGGCCGACACCGCCGCCGGTCGGCCGCTCCCAGGGCTCACCGTGCCGGTGCGCGTCGTAGATCGCCTCGATGCGCTCCTCCAGCTCGTCGTCGAGCTTGTGCCCGCCGCGCGCGAGGAACTTGATGCCGTTGTCGGGCATGGCGTTGTGGCTGGCGGAGAGCACGACGCCGAGGTCGGCGCCGAGCACACCGGTGAGATACGCGACGGCGGGCGTGGGCAGCACGCCGACCTTCAGCACGTCCACGCCGGCGCTCGCGAGGCCCGCGACCACGGCGGCCTCCAGGAACTCCCCGGACGCACGCGGATCCCGTCCCACCACCGCGGTCGGCCGGTGGCCCTGGAACGTACCCGCCTCGGCCAGCACGTGCGCCGCCGCGACGGACAGACCGAGCGCCAGCTCGGCCGTCAGATCCGCGTTGGCGACACCGCGCACGCCGTCCGTGCCGAAGAGTCGTCCCACTTGTCCTCCTGAGGAAAGCGTCATTACGGAGATCATCCGATCACATGAGCCTTTGAGCGCCTTGTGCCGTTATACGCCCGAGGCTGTGATAAACGAACGCCCCGGCGGCACTGTGGCGTGCCGCCGGGGCGAACGGACGTACTGCTGACTCGCGGGAACGAGCCGGTACGAGCAGAACAGGCAGCGAGATTAACGCTTGCTGTACTGCGGGGCCTTGCGGGCCTTCTTGAGACCGGCCTTCTTGCGCTCGACCGCACGGTCGTCGCGACGGAGGAAGCCGGCCTTCTTGAGGGCGCCGCGGTTGTTGTCCACGTCGGCCTCGTTCAGCGCGCGGGCGACACCGAGACGGAGCGCACCGGCCTGACCGGAGACACCGCCACCGGAGATGCGGGCGACGACGTCGTAGCGGCCCTCGAGCTCGAGCACCTTGAAGGGCTCGTTGACTTCCTGCTGGTGCACCTTGTTCGGGAAGTAGTCCTCGAGGGTGCGACCGTTGATCTTCCACTTGCCGGTGCCCGGGACGATCCGGACGCGGGCGATGGCGTTCTTACGACGGCCCAGGCCGGCGGCCGGCTGGGGGTCGCCGAAACGGCCGGCGAGCGACTCCGAGGTGTACTCGCCCTCGACGGGCACCTCGGACTCGGTGGTGTAGCTGTCGATGTCGACGAGCTCGGTCTCGGTCTCTTCGACCGGCTGCTCAACAGTGGTCTCGGCCACGATGCTCCTCAGATTCTTTTCTGTCTTAGGGGGTGGCCGGAACTACTGCGCGACCTGGGTGATCTCGAACGGCACCGGCTGCTGGGCAGCGTGCGGGTGCTGGTCGCCCGAGTAGACCTTCAGCTTGGAGAGCATCTGACGGCCCAGGGTGTTCTTGGGGATCATGCCCTTGATGGCCTTCTCGACGGCCTTCTCGGGGTTCTTCGCCAGCAGCTCGTCGTAGCGGACGGAGCGCAGACCACCCGGGTAGCCGGAGTGGCGGTACGCCAGCTTCTGGGTCTTCTTGTTGCCGGACAGGTGAACCTTGTCGGCGTTGATGATGATGACGAAGTCGCCCATGTCCATGTGCGGGGCATAGGTCGGCTTGTGCTTGCCACGGAGGAGATTCGCAGCGGTGGTGGCCAGACGGCCCAGGACGACGTCCTGAGCGTCAATGACGTGCCACTGGCGAGTCACATCGCCGGGCTTGGGGCTGTACGTACGCACTTCGCAGCCTTCTTCTTCAGTGGATGGGTGCTGACACATGGCATCACTGAAGCGATCGTGCAGCTGGGGACGACAATGGCCGGGGACACTGCCCGTATGCCGCCCACTGGTAACTGCTCCAGGGAACCTACGTAAGGGCCTCTCGCGTGAGAACGACCAAGCCGATACGCATAACAAACCGCAAGGTTACCCGCGCTGCCCCGGACGGGTCAAAACGAGTCCGCCGCGGCAAGCGTCACAGCACCTCGGGGACCGAGATGTGCACCCCTGCCGGAAAGGTCCCCGGGAGCCCCGCGAGAGGCCCCACAGCACCTCCCGTCCCCCGTCTAAGATGCGCCCCATGAGCTTTGGGCAGCAGGGGGGACCCCCGTCCCAGTGGGATCCCTGGAAACCGCAGTCACAGCAGCCGTGGGGCGACGGCGGGAGCGAGCAGACTCCGGACTGGGCCGCGCTCGCCGAGGCCTCCGAGATCCGCAACCGACGGCGTCGGCTGTTCTTCATCGTCGGCGGCGCGCTCGCCACGGTCGCGATAGGCACCGCCGTGGCGATGGCCGTCGTATCGGCGAACGGCGACGACGAGGCGAACAAGCCGGCGTCCTCGCTGTCGGCCGCCGCCATCCCCAGCGCGACGGGGACCGCCCCGTCGTTCGCGCCGACCAGCGCCCCGCCGCCGCTGGACCCGAAGGACTTCATCGCCAGCAAGGCCAAGGACACGGCCCCGCTCAGCGCGAAGATCCTCTTCCCGGGCACCCAGCTGACCATGGGCTCGACCGTGTACAAGAAGGGCGCGACCGCCGACACGAAGAACTGCGCCGCGGCCGACAGCGTCCAGGCCAGCCTCGGCAAGATCCTCAACGCCAACGGCTGCACCCAGTTCATGCGCGTCAGCTACACCAAGGACGGCGTCTCGGTGACGGTCGGCGTGGCCGTCTTCGACACCGAGACCCGGGCGACGAAGGCGAAGAGCCAGGTCAACACCAAGAAGGACATCGTCAAGTCGCTGTCCGGCGGCGCGGTCAAGGCCTTCTGCAACTCGGCGATCTGCCGCACGACCTCGAACTCCTACGGCCGCTACGCCTACTTCACCATCGCCGGCTTCGCGAGCGGCAAGAACGTCACGGAGAAGGACACCGCGGTCTTCGGCATCGGCGACAACCTGGCCGAGTTCACCTTCCGCCAGATCCACCGCCGCGGCGAGGCACAGGCTTCGACGGCCGCGGGCGAGTGACCCGGCGCGCCTCGGCGCGCCGGGTCCGGTCAGGTCAGGTCCGCTCCCGGGAGCCGATCAGGGCGGGCTCGGGATACGGCACGACGGGTTCCGGCAGGCTGCCGGCCGTCCGCCGGCTCCCGGCCGTCCTGAAGACCCAGGTGCGGTAGGACCAGAAGCGGAAGAGCGTCGCCACGCCGATGCCGATGAACTTGCTGACGTTGGTGGCGAGCGTGCCGTCCCAGCCGAACCCGTAGGTCGTGGCATAGAGGACCGAGTTCTCGATGACCAGTCCGATCGCGCTGAACAGCAGGAAGAGGGTGAGTTCCTTCCTGCGGCTGTTGCGGTCCTCCTGAGCCCGGTTGCGGTACGCGAAGTACCGCAGCCCGAGGTAGTTGCTCAGGATCGCGACGACCGTGGCCAGGACGCTCGCCCGGACGGTCTGCCAGTCCGTGACGGTCCTGATGAGGTTGAAGACCCCGAGGTTGACGACGAAGCCGGACGCCCCCACCATGCCGAACTTCGCGATCTCGCGGTACAGCCTCCCCCACCGGGAGGGAAGCGCGTGACGTCCGCTGCTCACCGCCGCGCTCAACCCCGTCGGTTGCGCAGTCGCAGCCGCACCGGCATCACGGCCGACTCGATCTGGGTCGAGAGGCTCATCTTGGAGACGCCCTCGGTGCGCTCCTCGAAGCGGATCGGGATCTCCACGGCGCTGTGCCCGGCCCGGACGGCCTTGAACTTCAGCTCGACCTGGAAGCTGTACCCGGCGCTGTCCAGGGTCGTGAGGTCGAGGTCCCGCAGGGTGGCCGCCGACCACAGGTTGAAGCCCGCGGTGATGTCCCGGATCTTGGTGCCGAGCACGGTCCGGGCGTACCGGTTGGCGAAGCGGGAGAGCAGGACGCGGTGCCTGCCCCACTCCTCGTCCAGTGAGCCGCCCTCCACGTACCGGCTGCCGACGACCAGGCCGACCCCGGACGCCACGGCCGTACCGAGCATGCGTGGGACCGCTTCCACCGGGTGGCTGCCGTCGGCGTCCATCTGGACGACGTACGCGGCGCCCTCGTCCAGGGCGGCACTCATGCCGGCGACGTAGGCGCGCCCGAGGCCGTCCTTCTCGGTCCGGTGCAGCACGCTCATCCGGCGCCGTCCGTCCGCGTTGTACTTCTCGGCGAGCTCCTCGGCGATCTGTCCTGTACCATCCGGACTGGAGTCGTCCACTATCTTCAAGTGGAGCCCGCTGAGCGGAAGTTGAAGCACCGCCTCGGCCATTCTCGGCAGGTTGGCGGCTTCGTTGTACGTGGGCATCACCACGGTGACAGGCACGTCCGCCCCCACGTCGTACGTCATCTTCTTTCCCTCCCCAATTGATTACTCCCCCCGCCGGACGCGGGTCGTCCCGCGTCCGGAACCCGGCTCAGGTGTGCACCTTGCGCTTGGCGGCGTCGTCCTTGTCCTCGGACGGGTCGTCCGTCGCCGCGCGTGTCCTTTCGAGGAGGACGAGCTGGAGGTAGTTCAGCTTCTTGGTCCGCACGACCTTGAAGCTCTTCTGGATCACGGTCGCCGTCGTCTTCGGCATGCCGCTGAACGGCTGCCCGTCGAGCGTCGTCGACACGAGCCACAGTCGGTCGGCCTTGGCCAGGCACCTCGCGGAATCCGGGCATTCGAGCGCGCCGAACGACCCCAGTTCCTGCGGAGTGCGGTACATCAGCGAGTCACGCGGGCGCCCGGCGTCGTCCCGGAGCTCGTAGTCCATGGCCCGGCGCTCGGACATCACACCGCTGAAGACGATGCCGTCGCCCTTCTTCTGCCCGGCCTCGATGAGCTGGGCGGCGCCGCGGAAATCGGGCTCGCCCAGTGCGTTCTGCCGGGTCTCACGGATGCCCGGCAGCGACTGGAAGGCGATCCCGGCGACCGCTGCCGCCACGAGCACCCAGCCGAGGCCTCGCCGCGCCGCCGCTCCCGTACCGGCCTTCGCCCCGGCCACCGGCCCTGCGATCCGGACCACGGCGACGGCCGCGAGCAGTACCCAGGCGGGCGCGGTGAAGAGCAGGTAGCGCGGCAGGAAGAGGTGCAGCTGCTCGGCGGTGGCGTAGGTCGCCACGGGCGGCAGCACGATCCAGACGGCCAGCGGAAGGGCACGCCGTCCCGCGAAGAACAGCCCGAGCGCGCCGAGCGCCATGACCGGCACGGCCACCGCCCAGGACCCGAAGAGGTTCTTGGGGAAGTCGATCAGGTCCTTGAGCACCGGATTGTTCCAGGCGATCTGTCCGCTCTGCCCCGAGCCGGAGACGGCCATGGGAATGACGAAGCACATGCCCAGAGTGCAGGCCGCGGCATAGGCCCAGCCCACGATCCTGTCGCCGGCCCGCCGGGCGATGAGGATCATCACCAGATGCGCGCCCAGGACGGCCATCGAGGCCAGGTGGCTCCAGCCGATCAGCGGCACCGACAGCGTGTAGGCGACCCACACCTTGAACGACGGCTTGTCCAGCGCCCGGGCGAGCAGCAGTGTCGACAGCAGCACCGCGGCCACCGCGAAGGCGTACGGGCGGATCTCCTGCCCGTACCGCGTGGTGACCGGCACGACGGCGAAGGCAAGCCCCGCGAGCAGTCCCACCTGTGTGGTGAACAGCCGCCGCCCGAGCAGGGCGAGCAGGCCCGCGGAGGCCGCCATGGCCACCGCACCGGGGATGCGCATCGCGGTCGGGGAGTCCCCGGCGAGGGCGATCCAGAGGTGCATGAGCACGTAGTACGGCGTGAACACGACGTCGATGGAGCGGATCAGCAGGCTCAGGTCGTGGAAGGACAGCGTGGCCGCCCACCAGGTGGCGTGCTCGTCGCGCCACAGCTGGCGGTCACCGATCCCGCGCAGGATCAGCGCGAGGGCGAGCGCCGTGGGCACCAGGAAGACCACCGCGGTGGCGAGCCGGCTGCCCTTCTGGCCCTCGGGCTCCTCCTCGGCCGGCTCGTCCGCGGGTGACTGCGGGTCGACCGGTTCCGGAGCGGCGGGCTCGGGAGCGTACGAGTCCTGCCCGCCCTGATGCCTGCCCGGATCGGCGTACTGGCCAGGAGCGCCGTACGCGCCCGGGTCGGCGTAGGTGCCCTGCCCCGGGCCGGCGTAGGTGCCCTGCCCCGGGCCGGCGTACGTGCCCTGCCCGGCGTAGGCGCCCTGTTCCGCGTAGGGATCGTGGCCGCCCGAGGCATCGGGGTAGCCGCCACCGTACGGAGCGGGGGCATGGGGACTCATCGCTTCACCCAAATCCGGTAGGCGTGATCTCCGCTGCTCGTGGTGTACGGGAACACGGCCGCCAGCCGGTAGTGGGAGTTGTTCTTCAACCCCTCCTTCACCGCTTCGTACGTCACCGGGCTGACGTTGCCGTGCATCACGATCGCGTCGAACTTTCCGTCACGGACGGCCTGGCGGAACGCGTCGGGGCCGGTGTACTGCTTGCCGTCCTTGCCGCGGTAGTCCATGAAGTAGGAGTTCTGCCACTGCGTCCAGTCGGTCTTGTCCCGCAGGTAGTACGCGGGGACCTCCTGCTCCTCGGCGAGGTAGGTGCCCTTCTTGTCGACGACCGTGCGCAGGTACGCGGTCATCTGCGTGGAGTCGGGGAAGCTGTACGCCCGTTGGGCCTGCACCATGCCGAACACGAGGGTGACGACGTACAGCAGGATCCCCAGCTGTGGATGCCGGAAGTGCGGGCCGACCAGGCGGGCCATGCCGAGGCCGGCCAGCGGCGCGGCGAAGAACAGTCCGAAGCCGACGTGCTTGTAGAGCGAGATCTCGGTGTGGAGGTGGATCTGGTAGGCGGGAGCGAGCAGTGCGGTGCCCGTCAGGACCAGGCCGAGCGCGGCGCGCCGCCAGCGCCCCGGGGTCTCACCGCCGATCCACGGCATCTCGCCCATCCGCGCGCGCAGTGCGTAGGCGATGGTGCCGCCGAGCGCGGCCAGGAAGACCAGCCCGCCCCACTCCGCGCTGTGCTGGAGCATCGTCGCCGCCGTGTCCGTGCCCTTCGCACGGTCGGTGGTGGTGGAGCTGATGCCGCCCAGCGGACCGGAGAAGTAGTAGCCGATCCCGAGCAGGACCGCGATGCCCGTCCCCAGCACGACACCCCGGCCCAGTGCGCGGGGGCCGCGGTGCCGGTGTGCGGTGATCACCGCGAGAACCACCAGGGTCGGAAGGTAGAGACCGGAGGCGTACTTCACGCCGAAGGCCAGTGCGGCCGGCGGTGCCGCGAGCAGCACGGCCATGGACTTCATCCGGTCGGTGCGCACCACCGCCCAGGCGGACAGTCCGAGCAGGAAGATGGCAGCGGCGTCGTACGTGGCGAAGTTGCCGAGCACCATCGTCGACTGGAGCACCGAGAAGAGCGCGGCCGCGCCGAGCGCGGCGCGCAGGTTGAACAGCCGCCGGGTCAGCGAATACAGCAGCGTGGTGGCGCCCAGCATGAACAGCAGGCTGACCACGCGTACACCGGCGAGGCCGAACTGGCTGTCCACGGCGCCGGCGAGCACCGGATACAGCTTGGGGTGCCCGGAGAAGTAGGCCGCGAAGTCCACCGGCAGTTTGGTGCCGTGCAGCAGGTTGGCCAGCTCGTAGTGGCCCGACGCGATGTAGAGCGCCTCGTCCTGGAAGGCCGTCCCGGTCAGCCGCAGGGAGAGCCCCGCCTGCACGAGCAGAATGCACAGCAGCACCCCGCGCCCGAGCAGCTTGCTGCGACGCGTGTCCACCGCCCACGACGACTCCGCGACGGGCGCCAGCGTGTAGGCGGGCTTCCGCGACTCGGGCTCCGCGGCGGCGGGAGCCGCCGGTTCGGGCTCGACGGCGGTGTAGGAGGCGTACGGGTCGAAGGGCGCGAAGGTGTCGTACGCCTGCTGGTCGGTGTACGAGGACGTCCGGTCGTGGACGTCGAAGCGCCAGCTGCCGGTCTCGGTGAAGTGGCCGGGCTGGTAGCTTCCGGCCTGTTCCTGGTCCGGCGAGTGGGCCTGTTGCGCATACTGGCGCAGGCTCTCCCGTTGTGCGTACCGCCGCCCACTGTCGTCGGTGGGACCGTACTGCTGCTGGTCGGTACGGCCGTACGACTCCTGCCCGTACGTGTATGCGTCATGCAGCTCGGAGTCGTCCGCCCACGTGGGCGTGGTGGGATCGCTCATGGCTTCGCCACATCGAATCCGAAGTCCGGGTTCGCGGCCTGCTCCTTGAAGGTCTTCTCGGACAGCGGACCGCTGTTGATGCGCCAGTCCGTCTCCTTGTCGAAGTTGAACCAGACGAACCCGATGACGTCGTCGCGCTCGGCGGTCCCCCGGAAGAGGGACTTGATGTCGGCGGGCTTGCGCTCACCGGCCTGCGCGGCGGTCTCCGCGATGATGAACGGTTTCTTCGTGAAGGCACGGATCTGGGTCATCGTCGGCCCGTACAGCGTCTGGTACGTGCTGGGGCCGGTGGCCCCGTAGTAGCCGATGACGCCGACCCAGTCGACGTAGTCGTCGCCCGGCCAGTACGGCTTGAGCTTCACCTTCGGCATCGGGTGGGTGACGTTCGGGCTCCACACCCAGATGACCTGGGTGGCGCCCTCGTCGTCGAAGATGTCGTGGATGTGCTTGTACGCGGCGGTGAACTGGGCGGCGGTGGTCTTCTTGGTGCCCCACGGGTACCAGAAGCCGTTCATCTCGTGCCCGAAGCTGATCGCCACGGGCAGGTTGAGTTCCTTGACGGACTGCGCGTACTCGTGGATGTACGCGTCCTCCTTGCCCGAGGCGATGTCCTTCATGCTCGTCTTGAACGGCTCCCAGGCGATGAACGCCACCGCGCCGTAGTCCCAGGAGTTCTGCACGAGCCGCTGCTCGTACTGGTCGCCCCAGGCCGAGTAGAACTCCAGGAGGTTGGGCTTCTTGCCGGCCCGCCCGGCGAAGTCCTCGACGGATGTCATCTTGGCGGGGGCCCCGTCGGCGGCCAGGCCCAGGTACTTCTTCTTCGGCTCCAGCAGTGGCCGCACGTCGTACGGCGGCTCGGGCTTCGCCGACCCGGTGGCCTCGGCCGTGCCGGTGGCGTCCGGGTGCTCGCCCTGGCTGCGCTCGTACTGGGAGCGGCCCTCGTCGGAGAACGTGCTGCATCCGGCCGTCAGCGCGCCGGCGAGCAGGACGGCTGCCAGCACCCGCACGGGACGCAGGACTCGTACGTGGCGTACGGAGAGACTCATACGGTCGCTTCCTGCACTTCGTGGGCGTGCGGCTGGACGAGAACACGGCCGACGACCATGGCGTAGAAGAGGCCGGCGGACAGCATCAGCGCGAAGTCCGGCGGATAGAGGGTGAGCATCCGCCAGGCCGCAATGAGGATCCAGGCCACGGCGGTGCCGCCGGTCCAGAGGATCATGCAGTTCCAGTAGCGGCGCATGCCGTTCTTCTTGGCGCCCGCCGAACCGGTGGGCTTCCAGCCCATCGGACGGCCCCGCATCACGTCCCAGACGGCGAAGACGTGCGACCACCCGTACATGATGCGGACGGCCCAGGCCTCCAGCCGGTACGGCGCCCGGTGCCAGAGCGGCAGCACCAGCGTCACGTACGCGACGCTGGGCAGCACCCAGAGGGTGGCCTCGGCGCGCATCAGGTCCGGGCGAAGGATCATCAGGCCGAGCGGGATGATCGGCGCGATGAACGTGGCGAGCGCGGTCTGGAGGTAGTAGAGGAAGCCCGAGACGTAGCACAGCCGCGTCTTGAACTTGAGGTCCATCTCCCAGAACCGCTTGCTGGTGAGCAGCTCCAGCGAGCCCATGCACCAGCGGTACTGCTGGTTGTGGAACGCACCTGCCGTGTCCGGGCACACGCCGGCGGACAGCGCGACGGGCACGTAGCGCAGCTTCCAGCCGAGGGCCCGCAGATCGAAGCCGGTGTACATGTCCTCGGAGTGCTCGATCAGCGTGATGCCGCCGGTCTGCTCCAGCGCCGTGCGCCGGTAGACGGCGCACGAGCCCACGCAGATCGACCCGTCATGGTCCTCACGTGAGGTCTGGACGGAGCGGTAGAACTGCTCCTGCACGGCGCCCGCGCCTCGCTCGATCCAGTTCTGCGCGTCGACGATGCGGAAGAACTGCGGCGACTGCACGATGGCGACCTTGTCGTCGTCGTCCATGTGCGGCAGCAGTTCGTCGAGCAGGTCGGCGCGCGGCGCGAAGTCGGCGTCCAGGATGAGGATGTGGTCGCCGTCGGTCTTCTCGAAGGCGTGGTTGAGGTTGCCGGCCTTCTTGAACCAGCCGCGGTTGGGCCGCACCACGTAGTGGAACCCGAAGTCGGCGGCCATGGCCCCGACCTCGTCCTCGGCGGCGTCGTCGAGGACGTACGTCTTCACGACGCCCTGATAGCTGCCGGCCAGCCGGTTCACATGGACCCAGGTGTTGTGGAGCACCTCCAGGGGCTCACCGCACACCGGCAGGAAGATGTCCACGCTCGGATACCTCGCGGGCCGCCACGCGCGGACGAGGCGCTTGTGCCCCTTGACGTCGAAGTCCTTGCTCAGCCCGTCCAGGTACAGCGAGATCAGGTAGTCCGCGACCACGAAGGCGAGCAGCGGCATCGTCAGCCAGAACCACGGGCTGGACGCGGTGAACAGGAGCTGGCTCACCGCGAGACACGCGAAACTGATCAGTGAACCCGCTGTCAGAACCCACAGGTGGCGGCGCGTGTAGGAGTACTTCTCGATGTCGTCCGGCGGCTGCGGCAGGAGCCCGTGGGTCTCCACGACCCGCCTGCGCCGACGAGAGCGCGCGGCGACGCCAACTGCACTAGTCATCAAACCCCCCAGGGCCGAAGCGGCCCTGCCTACCCCACCGGATGTTCGGCCATCCCCATAAATCGAACTCTCGGCCGGACTGCGAAAGCCTAACCGGCTTCTCTCGTTACGTCTCAACTTTCTTGTTAAGTGAGGGTTTCATCACGGGTCGCAGGGGTAACAGCGACGCCCCGGTGCACAATCAGCCCAACTGATGATAGGAACAACCACTCAGTCTTCACGTTTGTGCCGTACCTGTGACCGCTCCGGGCGCGGACGCCAGAGGGGGGTTCCGATTTGCCCGGGTTTCTCATGCCCGCACGCGGTGGCCGTCACCGCAGCCGGCGGCGCACATGGCTGCTCTCCATCGTCGCCCTGGCCACCTCGGCACTGATCGGCACGACGATCAGCCTGGTGGCGTCCTCGGCCCAGGCCGACCAGACCACCCAGGGCGTCGACAACCTGCGCACCAACTGGGACCAGGACGAGTCGGCGCTCTCCCCGGCGGTCGTCCAGTCCTCCGCGTTCGGCCGGCTCTTCGCCACCAAGCTGGACGGGCAGATATACGCCCAGCCGCTGGTGCTGGGCGACCAGGTGATCGCGGTCACCGAGAGCAACACCCTGTACGGCCTCGACCGTACGACCGGTGCCATCGAGTGGAGCAAGAACTACGGACCGGCCTGGCCGGCCTCGGCGATCGGCTGTGGAGACCTGGTGCCCAACGTGGGCGCCACCGCGACCCCCGTCTACGACTCCGCCACCGGCTCCCTCTACTTCACCACCAAGGTCGACGACGGCACCTCCACCCACCGCCACCCGAAGTGGCTGATGCACGCGGTGGACCCGTCCTCCGGAGCCGAACGCGCCGGGTGGCCGGTCACCATCGCCGGAAGCCCCGTCAACGACCCGGGCAACGAGTTCGACGCCTACTACGAACAGCAGCGCCCCGGCCTGCTCTTGATGGACGGCGTCGTCTACGCGGGCTTCGGCGGCCACTGCGACGCGTGGCCCTACCGCGGCTATGTGGTCGGCGTGAGCACCACCGGACACAGCATCACCTCGATGTGGGCCTCGGTGACCGGTGCCAGCACGGGCGGCGCCGGCATCTGGCAGTCCGGCGGCGGACTGGTCTCGGACGAGTCCGGCCGGATCTTCTTCAGCACCGGCAACGGCATCAGTCCGGCGCCCGGGCCCGGCAAGACCGTTCAGGGCACCCTCGCCGAGTCCGTCGTACGCCTCCAGGTGGGCGCGGACAACAGCCTCAGCACCGCCGACTTCTTCAGCCCCAGCGACGCCGCGACCCTGGACCTGACCGACCAGGACATCTCCTCGGGCGCCCCGATGGCGCTGCCGGACGGCTTCGGTACCGCCGAGCACCCCCATCTGCTGATCCAGCAGGGCAAGGACGGGCGGATCTTCCTGCTCGACCGCGACAACCTCGGCGGCATGGGCCAGGGCCCCCAGGGCGGCGACGCCGCGGTGAGCACGTCCGGCCCCTACCAGGGCATGTGGGGACACCCCGCGTTCTGGGGCGGCGACGGCGGCTATGTCTACGTCGTCGGCAACCAGGGCCCGCTGCGTGCACTCAAGTACGGCGTGCGCAACGGCGGTACGCCCGCGCTCACCCTCACCGGCCAGAGCCAGGACACCTTCGGCTACACCAGCGGCTCTCCCCTGGTCACGTCCGACGGCACGGACGAGTCCAGCGCCCTGGTGTGGATGACCTCCGCGAGCAATGCCTCCGGTGCCGACGGCACCCTGCGCGCCTACGGCCCCACCCCCGACGGCAACGGCCACCTCCCGTTGCTGTGGTCGGCACCGATCGGCACCGCGACGAAGTTCAGCACGCCGACCGCCGAGCGCGGCAAGGTGTACGTCGGCACCCGGGACGGGGTCCTCTACGGCTTCGGCAGCCCGGCCAGGACGGCCCTGACCGCGACCTCGCTGGACTTCGGCCAGGTCGGCCTGGGCAGCAGCAGTTCGGCCGCCATGAAGCTGACCGCCACTCAGGACGTCAGCATCACCGGGCTCAAGGCCTCCGGCGCGTTCTCGGTGGACCCGTCCGCCGTACCCACCCCCGAGCAGCCCAAGGCGCTGGCGGCGGACGCCACCCTGGACGTTCCGATCAGCTTCGCCCCCACCGCCACCGGCGGTGTCAACGGCACGCTGACCGCGAACCTGTCGGACGGCCAGAAGCTGGTCTTCGCCCTCCACGGCGTCGGCACCAGGCCCGGTCTCGGAGCGGCACCCGCCGCCCTGGACTTCGGGGAAGTGCCCACCGGCAGCACCTCGACGCTGAACCTCCAGATCACCAACACCGGTACCGAACCGGAGACCATCGACTCGGTCGCCTCGCCCGGCGGCGCCTTCTCCACCTCGGGGCTGCCGAGCACGGGCACGGCCGTACCGGCCGGTGGCTCGTTCGTGGTCTCGGTGACCTACGCGCCGCAGAGCGACCAGGACGACAACGACGCACTCGTGCTCAGCAGCAGCGGCGGCGGTGCCACGCACACACTGAGCGTGCCGATCACCGCGACCGCCATCACCGGGCAGGGGCACCTGGAGTTCTCCACCGACGCGCTGGACTTCGGACAGGTCCCGATCGGCAGTTCCAGGTCGCTGTCCTTCACGATCACCAACACCGGCAACATCCCGGTGAAGGTGACCAAGGCCAAGGCGCCCACGGGTGACTTCAACAGCCCGGTGCAGCTGTCGGAGGGCCTGGTCATCGGCCCCGAGCAGACCGCCGTGCAGACCGTGACGTTCACCCCGCGATCGGCGGCGGACCTGAACGCCTTCTACGAGGTCACCGGCACCGGGACCGACGAGAACGGCAACGCCCAGGGCGCCATGTACGTGCCGATCAAGGGCACCGGTACCGGCACCGCCACCACCACCTCGGTCGCCGACGGACAGTGGCAGACCAACGGCTCGGCGGTGCCCGCCGACGGCGGCGGCGTCCAGCTGACCCCGGCCACCGACTACCAGGCGGGCACAGCGGTGTACGGCAAGGCGCTGCGCACCGACGGTCTGCGGGCCACCTTCACCGCGAAGTTCGGTCCCGGCACCGGCGGGAAGGGCATGACGCTCTCGCTGCTCGACCCGGCCCAGAACTCCGCCTCGGCGCTCGGCGCGAACGGCGACGGCCTCGGCATCGCGGGGCGGCCGGGCACGGTGATCGCGTTCGGCACCGGCTTCAACAACACGCTCCAGGCGATGAACTTCGTGGGCGTGGGCCGCAGTTCGGCCGGCTCGACGGCGATCGACTACCAGTCGGTGGTCCCCCTCACCACGGCCCTGCGCCAGGGCACGCACCAGATCGACGTCCAGATCGACGCCGGCCATCTGTACGTCCGGATCGACGGGACCCAGGTGGTGGACGCGACACCGACGCTGCCGTCCAGCGCGCTCCTCGCCTTCTCCGGCGGCACCGCCGACAGCCCCGACGTGCAGACGGTGAGCGGCCCGGTCGTCAGCGAGGCTGCGCCCCCGGTGACGGATCCGAAGGCGGCGAGCTCGCTCCAGCTCACCACCCCCGGCACGGGTGTTCCGGGCCGGGCGCTGACCCTCAAGGGCACGCTGGACTCGGCCTCGGCACTGGCCGCCGGCCAGGTCGTCCACCTCACGAGGAACGGAACGGCACTGCCCGATGTGACGACCGCGGCGGACGGTACCTTCACGTTCGCCGACACCCCGTCGACGGAAGGCACGTACACCTACGCGGCGAGCTACGCGGGGGACGCGACCCACGAGGCGGCGAGCGCCACCGGCCTCGTCCAGGTCGCCAAGCTGCCCACCTCGGTCACCCTGACGGCTCCGGCCACGTCCGGCCGCGCCGCCGCGCTGACCGTGCCGGGCAAGCTCTCCGGCGCGCCCTTCGTCGCCGGTCAGGTCGTCAAGGTGACGAAGACCGACCTGGCGCATGCGTCCGGTGTCGCTCTGGCCGACGTGAAGGTCGCCACGGACGGTTCGTTCACGCTCAAGGACACCCCGCAGATCGGCGGCGCCAACACCTACAAGGTGTCCTACGGCGGCGACGTCTCGCACAAGTCCGGCAGCAGCACCGCCACCGTCCAGGTGTCCCGGGCCTCGACCTCCCTGACCGTCACCACGGACCACTCCACCTACAACTACGGTCAGTCCGCGAAGATCACCGCGCACCTCGGCACGACCTACAACAGCCGTACGGTGTCGATCTACGCTCAGCCCTACAGCGGCACGAAGGTCCTGGTGAAGTCCGGGGCGGTGGACTCCCACGGCAATCTGACGGCGTCCTACAAGCTCGCCCGCAACACCACGTTCAGCGCGGTGTTCGCCGGTGACTACCGGTACGCCCCGAAGACCGCCGCCCACGCCGTGCACTCCTATGCGGGGGTCGCGGAGAAGCTGTCCGGCTACTACACGAACACGCAGTACGGAAGCACCCTCTACCGGGTGTACCACCGCACCGCCAAGGAGCGGCTCGACGTCACCGTCTCGCCCAACAAGGCCGGCCAGTGCGTCCTCTACCGCGTACAGCGGTACTACAGCGGCGCCTGGCACACGCAGAGCACCTCGCCCTGCTCGGCCCTCACCTCCGCCAGCACCGGCAACCAGCAGATGTCCCTCACCAACGGCGTCAACAACAAGTACCGGGTGGCCGCGCAGTACGTCCACAGCAGCCGGGACAACACCAACCTCAGCACCTGGGGGGCCTGGCAGTACTTCACCGTCAGGCAGTGACCCCGACTGCGGTCCGAGGCCGGCGGCCGGTCAGCGACCGGCCGCCGGCAACGACCGCCGGTTCCGCGCTTCCTTGCTCCGCGCCGCCAGCAACTCGTCGGCGGGGTAGCCCACTTCCTCCAGCGTCAGCCCGTGCGGCCATACGACATGGACGGCACTGTCCCGGACACCGGCGTCCAGCACCTTCCGGGGCCACTCCGCGCCGCGGTGTCCGTCTCCCACGAACAGCAGGGCACCCACCATCGACCGCACCTGGTTGTGACAGAAGGCGTCGGCCCGCACCTCGATCTCGACGACCCCGTCCGCTCGGCGCCGCACACCGAAGTCGAGGATCTCGCGGATCGTCGTCGCCCCCTCACGCTTCTTCGCGTACGCCGCGAAGTCGTGCTCCCCGACGAGGGACTTGGCGGCGGCGTCCATGACCGCGATGTCCAACTCCCAGTCGTGCCACAGCACATGGTTGCGCAGCAGCGGATCCACGCCACCGGGCCGGTCCCCCACCCGGTAGATGTACCGGCGCCACAGAGCGGCGAAGCGCGCATTGAACCCCCCCGGCGCCTCCGTGACCCCCCACACCCGCACATCCTTCGGCAACCGCCCCGCCAGCCGCTTCAGCAGCTTCTCCCGATGCTCCTCCCACAGCGCCTCGGGCAGATCCACATGCGCCACCTGCCCCCGCGCATGTACCCCGGCATCGGTCCGTCCGGCCACGGTCAGCTCGTACGTCACGTCCTTCGACCGCGTGACCGTGCGCAGCGCGTCCTCGATCTCACCCTGTACGGTCCGCCGACCACCGGCCTGCTTGGCCCATCCGGAGAAGTCGGTGCCGTCGTAGGACAGGTCGAGGCGGACACGGACACAACCGGGCTGTACTTCGTCGCTCACCCCTGGATCCTCTCAGGAACCCGGCACGGGCCCACCCCGAGGGGCGGACCCGACCGGCCGGAGCCCTCCCGCGTGCGTCCGCACCACGCGAACGGGCCCGCCCCCAAAAGGGGCGGGCCCGTCACGACGCGGAAGCGTCAGGCGTCCTTGGACTCCTCGGCCTCGTCGGCCTTGGTGGTGTCGACCTTGGTCTCCTCGGCAGCCGGAGCAGCCTCGGCGTCCTTGGCGGCACGCTGGGTGGCGGCCTCGGCCTCACCCGTCGCCTGCTGCGCGACCGTCAGCGCCTCGACCAGCTCGATGACAGCCATGGGCGCGTTGTCGCCACGGCGGTTACCGATCTTGGTGATGCGGGTGTAACCACCGGGACGGTTCTCGTAGCGCGGGCCGATCTCGGTGAAGAGCGTGTGGACGACGCTCTTGTCCGTGATCACCTGAAGCACCTGACGGCGGTTGTGAAGGTCGCCCTTCTTGCCCTTGGTGATCAGACGCTCGGCGTACGGACGCAGCTTGCGCGCCTTCGCCTCGGTGGTGGTGATACGGCCGTGCTCGAAGAGGCTCTTCGCGAGGTTCGCGAGGAGCAGCTTCTCGTGCGCGGCGCTGCCGCCCAGACGGGCACCCTTGGTGGGCTTCGGCATGTGTTTCTCCTTGGTATCTGCCCCGGCCGTATCAGGTACCGGGGTCAGGAACCCGGCGAGCGGATGCTCACCGGCAACAACCGATCAGTACTGCTCGGTCTCCACGAAACCCGCGTCCGCGTCGTCGTCGGCGCCGAAGGCGTCGGCAGCGGCGGTCGGGTCGAATCCGGGCGGGCTGTCCTTCAGGGCCAGGCCCATGCCGGCCAGCTTCGCCTTGACCTCGTCGATGGACTTCGCACCGAAGTTGCGGATGTCCAGGAGGTCGGCCTCGGAACGCGCCACGAGCTCACCCACGGAGTGGATGCCCTCACGCTTGAGGCAGTTGTACGACCGAACGGTGAGCTCGAGCTCCTCGATCGGCAGGGCGAGATCAGCGGCAAGGGCGGCGTCCGTGGGGGACGGGCCCATGTCGATGCCCTCGGCGTCGATGTTCAGCTCGCGGGCGAGACCGAACAGCTCGACCAGGGTCTTACCGGCCGACGCCATGGCGTCACGGGGACGCATGGCCTGCTTGGTCTCGACGTCGACGATCAGCTTGTCGAAGTCGGTGCGCTGCTCGACACGGGTCGCCTCGACCTTGTACGTGACCTTCAGCACGGGGCTGTAGATGGAGTCGACCGGGATACGGCCGATCTCCTGGCCCACCTGCTTGTTCTGCACGGCGGAGACGTAACCGCGGCCGCGCTCGACCGTGAGCTCCATCTCCAGCTTGCCCTTGCCGTTGAGCGTGGCGAGGACGAGGTCGGGGTTGTGCACCTCGACACCGGCCGGGGGCGCGATGTCGGCGGCGGTGACCAGACCCGGGCCCTGCTTGCGCAGGTACATCACGACCGGCTCGTCGTGCTCCGAGGAGACGACCAGCTGCTTGATGTTGAGGATCAGGTCGGTGACGTCCTCCTTGACGCCGGGCACGGTGGTGAACTCGTGCAGGACGCCGTCGATGCGGATGCTGGTGACAGCGGCACCGGGGATCGACGACAGGAGGGTGCGGCGGAGGGAGTTGCCGAGGGTGTAGCCGAAGCCCGGCTCCAGCGGCTCGATGACGAACCGGGAGCGGAATTCGTCGACGACCTCTTCGGTCAGTGACGGACGCTGAGCGATCAGCATGTGTGGATCAGATCCTTCTTTCGTGGACGCCCGCTATTTGACGCCCGACGGACCCGCACCGGCGAAAGCGCGGGGTACTGCAAGGGTACGGGCGGCACCGCCCCGAAGAGCCGTACCGCCCGCAACCTCAAGACAGCCCAGCTGCCCCGGGCCGACGCGTCAGACGCGGCGACGCTTCGGCGGACGGCAGCCGTTGTGCGGGGTCGGCGTGACGTCCTGGATCGAGCCGACCTCGAGGCCGGTGGCCTGGAGGGAGCGGATCGCGGTCTCGCGGCCGGAGCCGGGACCCTTGACGAACACGTCAACCTTGCGCATGCCGTGCTCCTGCGCGCGGCGGGCGGCCGACTCGGCGGCCATCTGCGCGGCGAAGGGGGTGGACTTGCGCGAGCCCTTGAAGCCGACGTGGCCGGCGGAGGCCCAGGAGATCACGTTGCCCGAGGGGTCCGTGATCGAGACGATGGTGTTGTTGAACGTGCTCTTGATGTGGGCGTGCCCATGAGCGACGTTCTTCTTTTCCTTGCGGCGCACCTTCTTGGCAGCGCCCTGACGACCCTTGGGGGGCATCTACAAACTCCTACGGGGAGGTGGTCGGTCCTACAGCGAAGACCGCTGATGAAGCGTTGTCCGCTGAGGACTACTTCTTGCCCGGCTTCTTCTTGCCGGCGATGGCGCGACGCGGGCCCTTGCGGGTACGAGCGTTCGTGCTGGTGCGCTGACCACGGACGGGCAGTCCACGGCGGTGGCGCAGACCCTGGTAGCAGCCGATCTCGACCTTGCGGCGGATGTCGGCCTGGACCTCGCGACGAAGGTCACCCTCGGTCTTGAGGTTGTTGTCCACGTACTCACGAATCGCGACGAGCTCCTCCTCGGAGAGGTCGCGAACGCGGGTGTTCGGGTTGACGCCGGTCTCGGCCAGCGTCTTCTGCGAAAGGGTCCGGCCGATGCCGAACACATAGGTCAGGGCGACCTCCACGCGCTTTTCGCGCGGGATGTCAACACCGGAAACGCGTGCCACTTCAATGGCTCCTGGTGATCTTCGGAGGTCTTCCGCAGGACCGGTTCCCAGCCGCCGTACTAGGTACGAACTGGGTCCCCGGCCTCCGAACCGGGGGTGTCAGACGAAAGACGTCTGGGTCCTGCGTATGAACAATTCAGCTTGCGTCGCGCGAAACTCTGCGAGAGCAGAGGGTCGGTCGTGCGTCAGCCCTGGCGCTGCTTGTGGCGCGGGTTCTCGCAAATGACCATGACCCGACCGTGACGGCGGATCACCCTGCACTTGTCGCAGATCTTCTTGACGCTCGGCTTGACCTTCATGGGATTGAGGTTCTCCGGGTCAGTGCCACCACCCCGCCGCAGCGGGATGCGGGCAAGATCTACTTGTACCGGTAGACGATCCGGCCACGTGTCAGGTCGTACGGAGACAACTCCACCACGACCCGGTCGTCAGGGAGGATACGGATGTAGTGCATACGCATCTTGCCGCTGATGTGAGCCAGGACCTGGTGGCCGTTCTGGAGCTCGACCTTGAACATGGCGTTCGGAAGAGACTCGACGACAGTGCCCTCGATCTCGATGGCACCTTGCTTCTTGGCCACGCTTCGCCCTTCGAATCGACTACCTTGATCGGTTCTCCTGCATTTCCCTGAAGGGCGCATGCGGACATGCGGGTGCACGAGAGCCGACGAGTCAGTCTACGTCAGGCCACTCCGAAACACGAATCGAGGAAGGATGCCCCGGAACGGAGATCGTTAAGCGAGCGGGTCGGTAGCGGCCGTGACGCCGTGCTCCGCCAGCTTCGCCCTGCCCCCGTCGGGAGCCGTCAGGACCAGCGGTCCCTCGTCCGTCAGCGCCACCGAGTGCTCCCAGTGGGAGGACCACGTGCCGTCCGTCGTGATGACCGTCCAGTCGTCCGACAGGACCTCCGTCTTCGGTGTGCCCAGGGACACCATCGGCTCGATGGCCAGGCAGAACCCGGTGACCAGCTTCGGCCCCTTGCCCCGGCGCCGGTCGACGTAGTTCAGCAGGTGCGGGTCCATGTGCATCTCGGTGCCGATGCCGTGGCCGCCGTAGTCCTCGATGATCCCGTAACGGCCGCCGCCCGGCTTCGGCTGGCGGCGGATGTACGTCTCGATGGCCCGGGAGACGTCGACGAGCCGGTTGCCCTGCTTCATCGCCGCGATGCCGGCCCACATGGACTCCTCGGTCACCCGCGAGAGCTCCAGGAGCTCCGGGGCGTGGCCCGAGCCCACGAAGGCCGTGTAGGCCGCGTCCCCGTGCCAGCCGTCGATGATCGCGCCGCAGTCGATGGAGATGATGTCGCCGTCCTTGAGGACGACCTCGTCGGACGGGATGCCGTGGACGACGACCTCGTTCACGGAGGTGCAGATCGTCGCCGGGAAGCCGCCGTAACCGAGGAAGTTCGGCTTGGCGTCGTGCTCCGCGAGGACCTTGCGCGCGACCTGGTCGAGATCCCTGGTCGTGGCCCCGGGCACCGCGGCCTCTCGGGTCGCCGCGTGAATGGCGGCGACGACCAGCCCCGCCTCGCGCATCTTGGCGATCTGCTCGGGGGTCTTGATCTGCACCATGCGGCGGAAGCCTTTCTGAAACCGGGAAACCTGCGGGGAGCGCCTTCGACAAGGCGTCTTCAACGATACGTGCACCCACACAGCAGCCGCGGCCCCCTGGGAAGGGAACCGCGGCTGTCGTACGCGAAAAACCGCTGGGGAAGACCGCTTACGCGGCGTCGCCCTCGTGCTGGAGCGCCTCCATGGCACGGCCGGTGACGTCCTCCACCTTGCCGAGCGCCGAGATCGTGACCACCAGGCCCTGGGCCTTGTAGTAGTCGATGATCGGCTCGGTCTGGGTGTGGTAGACCTCCAGGCGCTTGCGGACCGTCTCCTCGGAGTCGTCGTCACGCTGGTACAGCTCGCCGCCGCAGACGTCACAGACGCCGTCCTGCTTCGGCGCCTTGTACGACACGTGGAAGACGTGCGCCGAGTCGTTGCGGCAGATGCGGCGGCCGGCGATGCGCTTGACGACCTCCTCCTCGGGTACTTCGAGGTCCAGCACCGCGTCCAGCTTCATGCCCTCGTGCTGCAGCATCTCGTCGAGCGACTCGGCCTGCGAGACGTTCCGCGGGAAGCCGTCGAGCAGGAAGCCGTTCTCGGCGTCCGGCTGCTCCATGCGGTCCTTGGCCATGCCGATGGTGACCTCGTCCGGAACCAGGTTGCCCGCGTCCATGTAGGACTTCGCGAGTTTGCCGAGGTCCGTCTGCCGGCTGATGTTGGCGCGGAACAGGTCGCCCGTGGAGATGTGCGGGATCGACAGGTTCTGGGCGAGGAACGCGGCCTGCGTTCCCTTACCGGCGCCCGGCGGCCCGACGAGGACGATACGCATCAGCGGAGGAACCCTTCGTAATTGCGCTGCTGGAGCTGGCTCTCGATCTGCTTCACCGTCTCGAGACCCACACCCACGATGATCAGGATGCTTGTCCCACCGAACGGGAAGTTCTGGCTTGCCCCGAAGCCAACCAACGCCATCGTCGGTACGAGTGCGATCAGACCCAAGTACAGCGAACCCGGCCAGGTGATCCGGTTGAGTACGTACGACAGGTACTCAGCGGTCGGTCGGCCAGCCCGGATGCCCGGGATGAAGCCACCATACTTCTTCATGTTGTCGGCGACTTCCTCGGGGTTGAAGGAGATCGCCACGTAGAAGAACGCGAAGAAAACGATGAGCAAGAAGTACATGCTGATGTAGATCGGGTGGTCGCCCTTGGTGAGGTTGGCCTCGATCCAGGTCTTCCAGCTCGACGTACCACTCGAGAACTGCGCCACCAACGCCGGGATGTACAGCAGCGACGAGGCGAAGATGACGGGAATCACACCGGCCTGGTTGACCTTCAGCGGGATGTACGTCGACGTACCGCCGTAGGAACGGCGGCCGATCATGCGCTTCGCGTACTGCACCGGAATGCGGCGCTGGGCCTGCTCGACGAAGACCACCAGACCGACCATGACCAGGCCGACCGCGATGACGGTGCCGAACTCGATCCAGCCGCCGGCCAGGGTGCCCTGCTTCTTGATGGCCCAGAGCGCGGACGGGAAGGTGGCGGCGATCGAGATGAACATCAGGATCGACATGCCGTTGCCGATGCCGCGGTCGGTGATGAGCTCACCGAGCCACATGACGACGGCCGTACCGGCGGTCATCGTGATGACCATGACGATCGTGGTGAAGATCGCCCGGTCCGGGACGATGCTCGACGCGACGGTGCAGCCGGAGAAGAGGGCGCCGCTGCGGGCGGTGGCCACCAGGCCCGTGCCCTGCAGGATGGCGAGCGCCACCGTGAGGTAACGGGTGTACTGCGTGATCTTCGCCGTACCGGCCTGGCCCTCCTTCTTGAGGGCTTCCAGGCGTGGGATGACCACGGTGAGCAGTTGCAGAATGATGCTCGCCGTGATGTACGGCATGATGCCGAGCGCGAAGATCGTGATCTGCAGCAGCGCGCCACCGCTGAACATGTTGACCAGACCGAAGAGTCCCTGGTTGCCGGACGCCTGGTCCACACACTCCTGGACGGACTTGTAGTCGACGCCCGGGATCGGGACGTGGGTACCCACGCGGTACACCACGATGATGGCGAGCGTGAAGAGCAGCTTCTTGCGCAGGTCGGGCGTCTTGAACGCCCGGGCGAACGCGGTGAGCACGGTGCCTCCTGCGACCCCCGCGCTACTGCGTCAAGGGTGACGGTCTTGAGGTTCACGAATATGAGAGAAAGCAGTGCAGGCCACCTTACCCGGGCCGCCGCCTGCCGTGGAACGACCAACCGGGGATACCTCGTTGTGAGGTATCCCCGGTGGGTACTGCTTCAGGTCATCGTGCTCAGACGAGCTCGGTGACCGTGCCGCCGGCGGCGGTGATCTTCTCCTTGGCGGAACCGGAGACGGCGTCCACCGTCACCTGCAGCGCCACGGAGATCTCGCCCTGGCCGAGGACCTTGACGAGGCTGTTCTTGCGAACGGCACCCTTGGCCACGAGGTCCTCGACGGTGACCTCGCCACCCTCGGGGTACAGCGCGCCCAGCTTGTCGAGGTTCACGACCTGGAACTCGGTCTTGAACGGGTTCTTGAAGCCCTTCAGCTTCGGAAGACGCATGTGGAGGGGCATCTGGCCACCCTCGAAGCGCTCCGGAACCTGGTAACGGGCCTTCGTACCCTTGGTACCACGACCGGCCGTCTTACCCTTCGACGCCTCACCACGACCCACACGGGTCTTGGCGGTCTTGGCGCCCGGGGCGGGACGGAGGTTGTGGATCTTGAGCGGGTTGTTCTCCGCCATGATCAGTCGACCTCCTCGACCGTCACGAGGTGGCGGACGGTGTGCACCATGCCGCGGAACTCGGGACGATCCTCCTTGACGACCTGCGTGTTGATGCCCTTGAGACCAAGGGAACGCAGGGTGTCACGGTGGTTCTGCTTGCTGCCGATGTACGACTTCGTCTGCGTGATCTTGAGCTGAGCCATTACGCAGCACCAGCCCCGGCACGCGCACGCAGCAGAGCCGCGGGAGCGACGTCCTCGAGGGGCAGACCGCGGCGAGCCGCGATCTCCTCGGGACGCTGCAGGCCCTTCAGGGCCGCCACGGTGGCGTGCACGATGTTGATCGCGTTCGACGAACCGAGCGACTTCGACAGGATGTCGTGAACGCCGGCGCACTCGAGCACGGCACGCACCGGGCCACCGGCGATAACGCCGGTACCGGGGGACGCCGGCTTGAGCAGGACGACGCCCGCCGCCTTCTCACCCGTGATCGGGTGCGGGATGGTGCCCTGGATACGGGGGACCTTGAAGAAGTGCTTCTTGGCCTCCTCAACACCCTTGGCGATGGCGGCCGGCACCTCCTTGGCCTTGCCGTAACCGACACCCACGGTGCCGTCACCGTCGCCCACCACGACCAGCGCGGTGAAGCTGAAGCGACGACCACCCTTCACAACCTTGGCGACGCGGTTGATCGCGACAACGCGCTCAACGTACGCGGTCTTCTCGGCGGCAGCAGCGCCGCCGTCACGGCCCTTCCGGTCCCGCCGCTCGCCGCCACCGGCACCGCTTCCACGGCGCTGGGGTCCAGCCATTGGATTACCTCTCTCTTTCCGCTAGCTACGGAAGCGGCTCAGAACTTGAGCCCGGCTTCGCGGGCGGCGTCCGCCAGGGCGGCGATGCGCCCGGCGTACTGGTTGCCACCACGGTCGAACACGACAGCTTCGACACCGGCCGCCTTCGCGCGCTCGGCGACCAGGGCGCCGACCTGCTTGGCCTGCGCAGACTTGTCGCCCTCGCCACCGCGGACCGTGGTGTCCAGGGTGGACGCCGACGCCAGGGTGTGACCCTTGATGTCGTCGATCACCTGGGCCACGATGTGGCGGTTGGAGCGGGTAACGACCAGACGGGGACGCTCCGCCGTACCGGAGAGCCGCTTGCGGATCCGGATGTGACGGCGCTTGATCGCGGCGCGCTTGTAGGCGTCGCCCTTCAGGATCTTCTGTCCGTATGCCATGGCTTACTTACCCGCCTTTCCGACCTTGCGGCGGATGACTTCGCCCTCGTACTTGACACCCTTGGCCTTGTACGGGTCAGGCTTGCGCAGCTTGCGGATGTTGGCCGCAACCTCGCCGACCTTCTGCTTGTCGATGCCCTCGACCGAGAACCGGGTGGGGGCCTCCACCTTGAAGGTGATGCCCTCGGGGGCCTCGACGGTGATCGGGTGGCTGTAGCCCAGAGCGAACTCGAGGTTCGATCCCTTGGCCTGAACGCGGTAACCGACACCGCTGATCTCGAGCTTCTTCACGTAACCCTGGGTCACGCCGGTGATCATGTTCGCCACCAGCGTGCGGGACAGGCCGTGCAGGGCCTTGCTCTGACGCTCGTCGTTGGGGCGGGTGACGTTCAGAACGCCGTCCTCACCCTTGGCGATCTCGATCGGCGCCACGACGGTGTGGGTCAACTCGCCCTTGGGGCCCTTGACCGAGACCGTCTGGCCGTCGATGGTGACGTCCACGCCGGCGGGAACCGTGATGGGGAGCTTGC
This sequence comes from Streptomyces sp. NPDC024687, assembly GCF_055559055.1. Taxonomy (NCBI): domain Bacteria; kingdom Bacillati; phylum Actinomycetota; class Actinomycetes; order Kitasatosporales; family Streptomycetaceae; genus Streptomyces; species Streptomyces sp. NPDC024687. Next base: position 110,081 of record NZ_JBVHLJ010000009.1, read on the forward strand.
CAATACGCGACATAGCTGTTTCCTCCGATTCCTTTCCGCTACCAGACGTAGGCGAGAACTTCTCCGCCTACGCCCTTCTTGCCGGCCTGCTTGTCGGTGAGGAGCCCGTGCGACGTGGAGATGATCGCCACGCCCAGGCCGCCCAGCACCTTCGGCAGGTTGGTGGACTTCGCGTAAACCCGGAGACCGGGCTTGGAGATCCGCTTGATGCCCGCAATGGAGCGCTCACGGTTCGGGCCGAACTTCAGCTCGAGAACGAGGTTCTTGCCAACCTCGGCGTCCTCGACCTTCCAGCCCGTGATGAAGCCCTCCTGCTGGAGGATCTCCGCGATGTGAGACTTGATCTTGGACGCCGGCATCGTCACGGAGTCGTGGTACGCCGAGTTCGCGTTCCGCAGACGCGTAAGCATGTCTGCGATCGGATCAGTCATGGTCATGAATTGGCCTTCGGCCTCTCTCGCCGGGGTTTCCAGGTGCCCATCCCTCTCCTCGATCCGAGACGAGGCGGGTGCGGTGCGGTGGACCTACGGCGTAGTAAGTCGTATGGGCGTCCAGGCGCCCAACCCTCCTAGCCTAAGCCATGAAGGGGTGGGCACCTGACACTGCCCTTTACTTACCGAGAGTTCCTGCAGTCCCGAAGTACGGGACTACCAGGAGCTCTTGGTCACGCCCGGCAGCTCGCCACGGTGAGCCATCTCACGAAGGCACACGCGGCACAGGCCGAACTTGCGGTACACGGAGTGCGGACGGCCGCAGCGCTGGCAGCGGGTGTAGCCACGCACACCGAACTTGGGCTTGCGAGCAGCCTTGGCAATCAGAGCCTTCTTCGCCATCTCGCTCACGCCTCCTTGAACGGGAAGCCGAGGTGACGAAGGAGCGCGCGGCCCTCAGCGTCGTTGGTCGCCGTGGTGACCACGGTGATGTCCATGCCCCGGGTACGGTCGATCTTGTCCTGGTCGATCTCGTGGAACATGACCTGCTCCGTGAGACCGAAGGTGTAGTTGCCACGGCCGTCGAACTGCTTGGGGGACAGACCACGGAAGTCGCGGATGCGCGGCAGCGCGAGCGACAGGGTGCGGTCCAGGAACTCCCACATGCGGTCGCCACGAAGTGTGACGTGGGCACCGATCGGCTGGCCCTCACGCAGCTTGAACTGCGCGATGGACTTACGGGCCTTGGTGACGGCCGGCTTCTGACCGGTGATCGTGGTGAGGTCGCGAATCGCGCCGTCGATCAGCTTGGAGTCGCGGGCGGCGTCGCCCACACCCATGTTGACCACGATCTTGACGAGGCCGGGGATCTGCATGACGTTCTCGTACTTGAACTCGTCACGCAGCTTGCCCGCGATCTCCTCGCGGTACTTCGTCTTGAGACGCGGAGTCGTGGTGGTAGCCATCAGATGTCCTCACCCGTCCGCTTGGCAACGCGGATCTTGTTGCCCTCGTCGTCGAAGCGGTAACCGACACGTGTGACGACCTTGTTGCCGTCCTTCTCAACGACCAGCTGGACGTTGGAGACGTGGACCGGCGCCTCGGTCGTGACGATGCCACCGGCCTGCGAACCGCGAGCGGTCGGGCCGGCCTTGGTGTGCTTCTTGACCCGGTTGACACCCTCGACCAGGACACGGTTCTCGCGGGGGAAGGCCGCGATGACCTTGCCCTGCTTGCCCTTGTCCTTACCGGTGATGACCTGGACCAGGTCGCCCTTCTTGATCTTCATGCTTACAGCACCTCCGGCGCGAGCGAGATGATCTTCATGAACTTCTTCTCGCGCAGCTCACGGCCGACGGGGCCGAAGATACGGGTGCCGCGAGGGTCGCCGTCGTTCTTCAGAATGACGGCGGCGTTCTCGTCGAAGCGGATGTACGAGCCGTCCGGACGGCGGCGCTCCTTGACGGTGCGAACGATGACCGCCTTGACGACGTCACCCTTCTTCACGTTGCCACCGGGGATCGCGTCCTTGACGGTGGCGACGATGACGTCACCGATGCCCGCGTAGCGGCGACCGGAGCCACCGAGCACACGGATGCAAAGGATTTCCTTCGCACCAGTGTTGTCGGCGACACGCAGTCGCGACTCCTGCTGGATCACGTCTATCTCCTGTTTGTCTGCCGGTTCCCCGGGAGCCGCTCAGCGAGCGGCTCCCGGAGCCTGGCGGAACTGTCCTGCGGGATGATCCCCGCAGGAATTACTTGGCCTTCTCGAGGATCTCGACGACGCGCCAGCGCTTGGTCGCCGACAGCGGGCGGGTCTCCGCGAGGAGGACCCGGTCGCCGACGCCGGCAGCGTTCTGCTCGTCGTGCGCCTTGAGCTTGTTGGTACGGCGGATGACCTTGCCGTACAGCGCGTGCTTGACGCGGTCCTCGACGGCGACGACGACAGTCTTGTCCATCTTGTCGCTGACGACGAGACCCTCACGGGTCTTGCGGAAGCCGCGGGCCTCTGCAGTCTGCTCAGTCACGTTGCTCTCACTCATCAGGCGCTCTCCACCGTCTCGATGCCCAGCTCGCGCTCACGCATCAGGGTGTAGATCCGCGCGATGTCCTTACGGACGGCCTTGAGCCGACCGTGGTTCTCGAGCTGACCCGTCGCCGCCTGGAAGCGGAGGTTGAACAGCTCTTCCTTGGCTTCGCGGAGCTTGTTGAGAAGCTCCTCGTCACCCAGTTCGCGCAGCTCGGACGCCTTGGTACCGGCCGACATCACGCTTCACCTGCCTCGCGCTTGACGATCCGGCACTTCATCGGCAGCTTGTGGGCTGCGCGAGTCAGGGCCTCACGGGCGATCTTCTCGTTGGGGTAGGACAGCTCGAACATGACCCGGCCCGGGTGCACGTTCGCGATCCACCACTCCGGCGAACCCTTACCGGAACCCATGCGGGTCTCGGCAGGCTTCTTCGTGAGCGGGCGGTCCGGGTAGATGTTGATCCAGACCTTGCCGCCACGCTTGATGTGGCGGGTCATGGCGATACGGGCCGCCTCGATCTGACGGTTGGTCACGTACGCCGGCGTGAGGGCCTGAATGCCGTACTCGCCGAACGAAACCGTCGTACCGCCCTTGGCCTGACCACGGCGCTTCGGGTGGTGCTGCTTGCGGTGCTTGACCCTACGGGGGATCAGCATGTCGGTCAGGCCTCCGTTCCGGTGCTCTCAGCCGGAGCGGCAGCCGGAGCCTCGGCCTTGGGGGCCTCGGCAGCGGGAGCCGTCTGCGGCTTACGACCGCGACCGCCGCGCTCGCCACCACGGCCACCACGGGCCGGGCGGTCGGCGCCGCCGCCGCCACGGGCCGGGCGGTTGCCGGCGCGGGCAGCAGCGTTCTCGGCGCGGACCTCGGCGATGTTCTTGACATCGCCCTTGTAGATCCAGACCTTCACACCGATGCGGCCGAAGGTCGTCTTGGCCTCGAAGAAGCCGTAGTCCACGTTCGCGCGGAGCGTGTGCAGGGGCACGCGGCCCTCGCGGTAGAACTCCGAGCGGGACATCTCGGCGCCGCCGAGGCGGCCACCGCACTGGATCTTGATGCCCTTGGCGCCGGCCTTCATCGCCGACTGCATGCTCTTACGCATGGCGCGGCGGAAGGAGACGCGGGAGGAGAGCTGCTCGGCGACGGCCTGGGCAACCAGCTGAGCGTCGGTCTCGGGGTTCTTGACCTCGAGGATGTTCAGCTGGACCTGCTTGCCCGTGAGCTTCTCGAGGTCACCGCGGATGCGGTCGGCCTCGGCGCCACGGCGGCCGATGACGATGCCCGGACGAGCGGTGTGGATGTCCACACGCACACGGTCACGGGTGCGCTCGATCTCCACCTTCGAGATACCGGCGCGCTCCATGCCGGACGTCATCATCCGACGGATGGCGACGTCTTCCTTGACGTAGTCCTTGTACAGCTTGTCGGCGTACCAACGGGACTTGAAGTCCGTGGTGATGCCGAGCCGGAACCCATGCGGGTTAACCTTCTGGCCCATTACCGGGTTCCTTCCTTGCTGCTGACGACCACGGTGATGTGGCTGGTCCGCTTGCGGATCCGGTAGGCACGGCCCTGGGCGCGCGGCCGGAACCGCTTCAGGGTCGGACCCTCGTCGACGTACGCCTCGGAGATGACGAGGCTGCCGGCGTCGGTGTGGTCGTAGTTGTGTGCGGCGTTGGCGATGGCGCTGTCGAGCACCTTGCCGACGGGCACGGAGGCGGCCTGCGGAGCGAATCGCAGGACCGCCTGAGCCTCCGTGGCGTCCATGCCACGGATAAGGTCCACCACGCGGCGGGCCTTCATGGGCGTAACGCGGATGTACCGCGCCTGGGCCCTGGCTTCCATGGTTGTCCCTCTCAGTTACTTACGTGTCTGAATGCGATCCGCGTTTAGCGGCGCTTCGACTTCCGGTCGTCCTTGACGTGACCCCGGAAGGTGCGCGTCGGCGAGAACTCGCCGAGCTTGTGGCCGACCATCGACTCGGTGACGAACACCGGGATGTGGGTCTTGCCGTTGTGCACCGCGAGCGTGTGGCCGAGCATGGCCGGCACGATCATCGAGCGACGGGACCAGGTCTTGATGACGTTCTTGGAACCGGCTTCGTTCTGGGCGTCCACCTTCTTGATCAGGTGGTCGTCGACGAAGGGCCCCTTCTTGAGACTACGCGGCATCTAAACCCGCTCCTAGCGCTTCTTGTTCGTCTTGCGGCGGCGGACGATGTACTTGTTCGAAGCCTTCTTCGGCGAACGAGTACGACCCTCCTTCTGACCCCAGGGGCTGACCGGGTGGCGACCACCGGAGGTCTTGCCCTCACCACCACCGTGGGGGTGGTCAACCGGGTTCATCGCCACACCGCGAACGGTCGGGCGGACGCCCAGCCAGCGCTTGCGGCCGGCCTTACCCCAGTTGATGTTGCTCTGCTCGGCGTTGCCGACCTCGCCGACCGTGGCGCGGCAGCGCTGGTCGACCAGGCGGATCTCACCGGAGGGCATACGAAGGTGGGCCATCGTGCCCTCCTTCGCCAGCAGCTGCACGGAGGCACCGGCGGAGCGGGCGAACTTGGCGCCGCCACCCGGACGGAGCTCGATCGCGTGGATCGTGGTACCGACCGGGATGTTGCGGAGCGCCAGGTTGTTGCCCGGCTTGATGTCGGCCCCGGGACCGTTCTCGACGCGGTCACCCTGCTGCAGGTTGCGCGGGGCGAGGATGTAGCGCTTCTCGCCGTCCGCGTAGTGCAGCAGCGCGATGCGTGCGGTGCGGTTGGGGTCGTACTCGATGTGCGCGACCTTCGCCGGCACGCCGTCCTTGTCGTGACGACGGAAGTCGATCACTCGGTAGGCGCGCTTGTGTCCGCCACCCTGGTGGCGAACGGTCACACGACCGGCGTTGTTACGGCCGCCCTTGCTGTGCAGCGGGCGGACCAGCGACTTCTCCGGCGTGGACCGCGTGACCTCGACGAAGTCGGCGACGCTGGAGCCACGACGGCCCGGCGTAGTCGGCTTGTACTTGCGGATTCCCATTTCTCAGTCCTCGTCCGATATCGGACGATCCGACCCGCTTACGCGGACGGACCGCCGAAGATGTCGATACGGTCGCCCTCGGCAAGGGTCACGATCGCGCGCTTGCTGTCGGCACGCTTGCCGAAGCCGGTGCGGGTCCGCTTGCGCTTGCCCTGGCGGTTGATCGTGTTCACCCCGGTGACCTTGACCGAGAAGACCGCCTGGACGGCCTGCTTGATCTGGGTCTTGTTGGCGCCGGGGGCCACGATGAACGTGTACTTGCCCTCGTCGAGAAGCGCGTAGCTCTTCTCGGACACGACCGGCTTCAGCAGGACGTCACGGTGGTCCGTGAAGGCCTTGCTCGCCGGAGTGACGACGGTGTTCTTGCCCTCGGCCTCGTGGCGACGCGCCTTGGCGACGCGCGCGACCTTCTTGGCCTTGGCGGCCTTCGAGGCGATGCTCGGGTGACGCGTAGCCATCAGGCTTCGCTCCCTTCGGTGTCAGCGGCCTTGGGGCCAGACACGAAGGACTCGAAAGCGGCCTGGGTGAAGACCACGTCGTCCGAGACGAGAACGTCGTACGTGTTCAGCTGGCCCGGCTCCAGGATGTGCACCTGGGGCAGGTTGCGGGCGGACAGCCACGCGGCCTCGTCGGCACGGTCGATCACGAGCAGCAGGTTCTTGCGCTCGCTGATCTTGCCGAAGAGCGTCTTCGCGGCCTTCGTCGAAGGCGACTCGCCCTCGATGACGCCGGAGACGACGTGGATGCGGTTGTTGCGGGCCCGGTCGGTGAGGGCGTGGCGCAGGGCCGCGGCCTTCATCTTCTTCGGGGTCCGCTGCGAGTAGTCACGCGGCGTGGGGCCGTGGACGACGCCACCGCCGGCGAACTGCGGAGCACGGGTCGAACCCTGACGGGCGCGGCCGGTGCCCTTCTGGCGGTAGGGCTTCTTGCCGCCACCACGGACCTCGCCACGACGCTTGACCTTGTGCGTGCCCTGACGGGCGGCGGCCAGCTGCGCGACGACGACCTGGTGAAGCAGCGGGATGCTGATCTTCTCGACGTCGAAGATCTCGGCCGGGAGCTCTACGGTCCCGGCGGTGTCGCCGGAGGGCGACAGAATGTCAATGGTGCTCATAGTCCTCAGGCCCCCTTGGCCGCGGTGCGGACCAGGACGAGGCCGCCGTTCGGACCAGGAACCGCGCCCTTGATGAGCAGCAGGCCCTTCTCCGCGTCAACGGCGTGAACGGTCAGGTTCTGGGTGGTGACCCGCTCGTTGCCCATACGACCCGCCATGCGGAGGCCCTTGAACACGCGGCCCGGGGTGGCGCAGCCACCGATGGAACCGGGAGAGCGGTGCTTGCGCTGGGTGCCGTGACCGGCGCCGAGGCCCTTGAAGTTGTGACGCTTCATGACACCGGCGAAGCCCTTGCCCTTGCTCTTGCCGGTCACGTCGACCTTGATGCCGGCCTCGAACACCTCAGCGGTGATCTCCTGGCCGAGGGTGTACTCGCTGGCGTCAGCGGTACGGATCTCGACGAGGTGGCGGCGGGGAGTGACGTCGGCCTTGGCGAAGTGGCCCTTGAGGGGCTTGTTCACCTTGCGCGGGTCGATCTCGCCGAACGCGATCTGGACGGACTCGTAGCCGTCGACATCGTTCGTACGGACCTGGGTCACGACATTGGGGCCGGCCTTGACGACGGTGACCGGAACAACACGGTTGTTCTCGTCCCACACCTGCGTCATGCCGAGCTTCTCGCCCAGGATGCCCTTGATCTGCTTAGCCATCGTTCAGATCACCGGCCTCAGAGCTTGATCTCGATGTCGACACCGGCCGGGAGGTCGAGTCGCATCAGGGAGTCAACGGTCTTGGGGGTCGGGTCGAGGATGTCGATCAGACGCTTGTGCGTGCGCATCTCGAAGTGCTCGCGCGAGTCCTTGTACTTGTGCGGCGACTTGATGACGCAGTACACGTTCTTCTCAGTGGGCAGCGGCACCGGGCCCGCGACCGACGCACCAGTACGCGTCACCGTCTCGACGATCTTCTTCGCCGAGCTGTCGATGACCTCGTGGTCGTAGGCCTTGAGCCGGATGCGGATCTTCTGTCCCGCCATGGCTACTCGTTAGTCCTGTCTCTCTACAGCTCTGGAACCCGGTGTTCCCTTGACCTTCTCCGACCCACGCGGTCGGGTGTGTCGCACTCTCACTGACACAGATGTCCCTTGTCCGAACATCTTTTGCCTGAGAAAGAAGTTCACCGGGTGCCTGGTCGGCGCCGCACTGACACTTCCCGAAAGATTCCCGTACGTCCGCCCCAGCGCTGCCTTACGGCAGTTGGAACGACGAGTACTGTGGGACTCGCTTCCGGTCCTCCCGGCGGGAGGCGCGCAGCATCAACACTCGACCGAGCAACCCCGCTAGTCTGCCATACGGGGCAGGGGCCTGGCCAATCGAGCCGGAGACCTTACCCCGAGAGTGACGCAGGTCAAACACGAGTCCTCTTCACAGCGGCACACGGGTCACACTACGAGCCTCAGGCACCCGTACGGACAACAGGCCGCGCCCGCTGGCGAGTCGGGGCGCGGCCTGCCGCTTGCGCAAGTCGGTTCAGCGCACGTCGACGTGGTCCCCGCCGCTGGTCGCGGCCCCGGTCGTGTCGTTGCCGCCGTACGACCAGCGCCAGGTCCCGTCCTTCGAGGCGGTGACCGTCGTCTTCAGGGCTCCGGTGCTGCTCGACGTGACCTTCTTCACGGTGACGAAGGAGCTGGTGCCCGTCTCACGGAACTGCAGGGTGACCGAACGGCCGCCGTAGGCCCCGTACTTCTTGGTCTCCCAGTTCGCGCGCGTGAGCTTGCCGGTGACGGTGATCTTCTTGCCCTTGGCGACCGGCTCCGGCGCGGCGTTCACGGTGACGTTCGCGGTCCGCTTCAGCCGGACGGTCAGGGACCGGGATTCGTACTCCTCGGCCGCGAGGCTCCCGCTGGCCTTGAACAGGCGCAGGGTCACGCCGGACTTCCAGGTGGTGGCGTCACTGTTGGAGTCGACGTGGTCCCGACTCGGATGAGGGTCGATGTAGAGGGATCCCTCGCAGTCGGCCTTCTTGTCGCTGCGCTCGTAGCAGGTGTAGCCGCCCGGACCGATGTAGTTGTCCCCGGTGTCGGCCGCGTGCCTCAGATCGCCGCGGTAGAGGAACGGGAACGCGTCGTACCGGAACGGGTCGCTCGTGCTGTACCCGGACGGCAGGGTGATCTTGAAGGTGATGGACGGCTCGACCGGCTTGGTCGTGCCGACCACGATCGGCTTGCCCTTGTTGATCACGATGTCGGACACCGTGATGCCGGTGTCCTGGGCCTGGGCCGCCGGGGCGTTCAGGAGCGTGAGAGCCAGGGCCCCCATGAGCGCGATCCCGGTGGCCGCGCGTCTGCCAGTGGTCATGCCACCTCTTTCGTGGTGCGGGACAGAAACCGCGCAGACTATCCCATGACCTGATCATGACGTTCGCGTGGGCTACGGCCAGTCCACCAGCGCCGCGAACACGACGTACACGACCGCCACCAGCGCCGGCGCCGCCAGTGCGAGGCCCGTCCGGCGGGCCGTGTTGCGGCGTTCCCACGGCAGGGCCCATCCGGCGGCCAGCAGGAACAGGGCTGTGCCCAGGCCCCCCAGCAGCACCGGGAAGGCGATACCGAAGCTCGACTCGAAGCGGTCGGCCTCGGGGGCCGTGCAGGCGTCGCAGGCCATCACGGAGAGGCCGCCGAAGACGTAGGCGAGCAGACACGCGGGCACGGTGAGGAGTGTCGAGAGCAGCGGGGCGACCCAGGCGCCGGTCGCGCGGTCGTCGTCGAGCATGAGGTCCGGCATGGGTCCATCACAGCGCCCGGGCGCGTGCGGTCGCATGAGCGTTCGTACTCAGATGACCGGGCCGTCGTACGGGATTCAGGCGCCGGCGTTCCTGAGGCGTGCGAACGACGTGTCCAGCCCTCGCTTCAGCAGCCGTGCCACCGGCCGCTCCACGAACCGGTGCACCAGCCAGCTCAGCAGCAGGAACCCGGCGATGACGCAGACGACCAGCAGACGGGCGTCCATGGTGTCACGCAGGCGGTTGATGACCGTCGTACCGGCCGCGTAGTGCGTCAGGTAGAGGGGATATGTCAGCGCACCCGCCGTCACCAGCCATTTCCAGCGGATGCGGTCGGTGGCGCCCAGGGCGATGGCGACCATGGCGAGCAGGAACACGGTGAAGATCGCCACGCTCCCCCGCCAGCCCGACACATGCTCGACCTCGTCGATCCTGATGCCCAGTTCGCGCTGGCCCATCAGCCAGGCCATCGCGAGGATGCCCCACAGCAGCAGGTCCTGCCCGAAGCGGTGCATCAGGTAGAGGGAGAGGCCCGCGATGAAGTACCAGGCGCCCTCCGGGTTGGCGACCAGTTCCAGCAGGGGGAGATCCGAGATCGGGGCGAGCATGGCCGCGGCGCCCCACACGCAGCAGAAGACGACGACCTTGCGGTAGGTCAGGCCGCTCCACACGACCACCAGGAAGAGGAGGTAGAAGCGCAGCTCCGACCAGAGGGTCCAGTAGACGCCGTCGACGTTCATCACGCCCGAACCGGACTGCAGCATCGTGAAGTTGAGGAGTACGTCCCGCGTGCGCAGGCGGTCCCACACGCCGGGCAGGGCGACCAGGACGGCCGTGGTGAAGACGATGGCGAACCAGTACGCCGGGTACAGCCGGATCACCCGCGACGTGAAGAACTGGCGAGGGGTACGGCCCCAGCAGGACATGCAGATCACGAAGCCGCTGATCACGAAGAAGATCTCGACGCCGATCCAGCCGTAGGAGGCGAACCGGAAGACCGTCGGCATGACGTCGGAGACCGGGCGGTCCCAGATGCGGTTGCCCGGCTGGTCGACGCGGCGGGTGCCGGCGTAGTGGTGCACGGCGACCATCAGGGCGGCGAGTAGCCGGATGCCGTCGACGGCGTACAGCCGGCGGCGGGCGCGGTCGCGTACGACGGGATGCCGGGCGGTGTGCGCGGGCCGGCCCGGCGGGACGGGCACGGCGAGCGGCGGAAGCGGCTGCTGCAGACCGCTGACGACCCGTCGCGGTATCGACCGTCTGCTCTCCGCGTCCTGCATCGACACCTGCGCGTCCGTCCGTCCTCGCGAGGGAATCCGGGCCGGAAGCGGCCACCGGACGCCTCAGGCTACGACCCGCACAACCGGCGTCGCGGGGACGTCAGATGAAGTCCGAGGGAACTCTGTGAAGCGCTGCGACGAGGTTTGCGGCAACCATGCGAAGGGGCCCGTACGACCGAAGTCGTACGGGCCCCTTCAGAGACCTACCGGGTCAGAGACCCGACCGGGCCAAGATCAGGCGGTGATCTTGGTGACCTGGCCGGCGCCGACCGTCCGGCCACCCTCACGGATGGCGAACTTCAGGCCCTCTTCCATGGCGACGGGCTGGATGAGCTCCACCTTCATCTCGGTGTTGTCACCCGGCATGACCATCTCGGTGCCCTCGGGGAGGGTCACCACGCCGGTCACGTCCGTCGTCCGGAAGTAGAACTGCGGACGGTAGTTGTTGAAGAACGGCGTGTGGCGGCCACCCTCGTCCTTGGACAGGATGTAGGCCTGGGCCTCGAACTGGGTGTGCGGCGTGACCGAACCCGGCTTGATGATGACCTGGCCGCGCTCGACGTCCTCGCGCTTGATGCCACGGAGGAGCAGACCGACGTTCTCACCGGCCTGGCCCTCGTCGAGCAGCTTGCGGAACATCTCGATGCCGGTGACCGTGGTGGTGGTCTTCTCGGTCTTGATGCCGATGATGTCGACGGTCTCGTTGACCTTGAGGACACCACGCTCGATACGACCGGTGACGACGGTGCCACGACCGGTGATCGTGAAGACGTCCTCGATCGGCATCAGGAACGGCTTGTCGACGTCACGCTCGGGCTGCGGGATCGACTCGTCGACGGCCTTCATCAGGTCGAGGACGGTCTGGCCCCACTCCTTGTCACCCTCGAGCGCCTTGAGCGCCGAGACCTTGACGACCGGCAGGTCGTCGCCCGGGAACTCGTACTCGGAGAGCAGCTCGCGAACCTCGAGCTCGACGAGCTCCAGGATCTCCTCGTCGTCCACCATGTCGGCCTTGTTCAGGGCGACGACGATGTAGGGGACGCCGACCTGGCGGGCCAGGAGCACGTGCTCCTTGGTCTGCGGCATCGGGCCGTCGGTGGCGGCGACCACGAGGATGGCGCCGTCCATCTGCGCCGCACCCGTGATCATGTTCTTGATGTAGTCCGCGTGACCGGGGCAGTCGACGTGGGCGTAGTGACGCGTCTCGGTCTGGTACTCGACGTGCGCGATGGAGATGGTGATACCGCGCTGGCGCTCCTCGGGAGCCTTGTCGATCTGGTCGAACGCCGAGGCCTCGTTCAGGTCGGGGTACGCGTCGTGCAGCACCTTGGTAATGGCGGCCGTAAGGGTCGTCTTACCGTGGTCGATGTGACCGATGGTGCCGATGTTGACGTGGGGCTTAGTCCGCTCGAACTTCGCCTTCGCCACGGGGTCCTCCTGTGGAGTGGTTCTGAACGCCTTGCTTCATCGGCGCCAGGTGATCTTTGCTGGAAAGCCTCGGCCCGGGGACACTCCCCCGGCAAATGCGGGTGAATGCCCCTCCGGGCTCCGGAGTCAAGCCTAAAGCGTGCGAACGCGGTGCGTTACTCGCCCTTGGCCTTCGCGATGATCTCCTCGGCGACGTTCCGCGGAACCTCGGCGTAGGAGTCGAACTGCATCGAGTAGCTTGCGCGACCCGACGTCTTGCTGCGGAGGTCTCCGACGTAGCCGAACATCTCCGAGAGGGGCACGAGGCCCTTCACGACGCGGGCACCGGCCCGCTCCTCCATGGCCTGGATCTGACCACGGCGGGAGTTGATGTCGCCGATGACCTCACCCATGTAGTCCTCGGGCGTGGTGACCTCGACGGCCATCATCGGCTCGAGCAGCACGGGGCTTGCCTTGCGCGCGGCCTCCTTGAAGGCCTGCGAGCCGGCGATCTTGAACGCGAGCTCGGAGGAGTCGACCTCGTGGTAGGCGCCGTCGAGAAGCGTGACGCGAACGCCCGTCATCTCGTACCCGGCGAGGATGCCGAACTGCATGGCCTCCTGCGCACCGGCGTCCACCGAAGGGATGTACTCCTTCGGGATACGGCCACCGGTCACCTTGTTCACGAACTCGTACGAGGCGTCGCCGCTCTCGATCGGCTCGATCGCGATCTGCACCTTGGCGAACTGGCCGGTTCCACCAGTCTGCTTCTTGTGCGTGTAGTCGACGCGCTCGACGGCCTTGCGGATCGTCTCACGGTAGGCGACCTGCGGCTTGCCGACGTTGGCCTCGACCTTGAACTCACGGCGCATACGGTCGACCAGCACCTCGAGGTGCAGCTCGCCCATACCACCGATGATGGTCTGGCCGGTCTCCTCGTCCGAGTGGACCTGGAAGGAGGGGTCCTCCTCCGCGAGACGCTGGATGGCGACACCCAGCTTCTCCTGGTCACCCTTGGACTTGGGCTCGATGGCGACCTGGATCACCGGCGCCGGGAAGTCCATGGACTCCAGGATGACCGGGTTCTTGTCGTCGCTCAGCGTCTCACCGGTGGTGGTCTGCTTGAGGCCCATGACGGCGACGATGTCGCCGGCGCCCACCGACTCGATCTCCTCACGCTTGTTCGCGTGCATGCGGTAGATCTTGCCGATGCGCTCCTTCTTGCCCTTGACGGAGTTCAGGACCGCGGAGCCGGACTCCAGGCGACCGGAGTAGATCCGGACGAAGGTGAGCTTGCCCAGGTGCGGGTCGCTCATGATCTTGAACGCCAGCGCGGACAGCGGCTCGTCGTCGGACGGCTTGCGCTTGACGACCAGCTCGGGGTCCTTGACGTCGTGGCCTTCGATGGCCTCGACGTCGAGCGGGGTCGGCAGGTAGCGCACGACCGCGTCGAGCAGGGGCTGGACGCCCTTGTTCTTGAACGCGGTGCCGCAGAACACCGGGGTGACGGTGACGCCGTCGGACTTGCCGGACGCGATGGTGATACGACGGATCGCGGCGTACAGCTGCTCCTCGGTGGGCTCCTGGCCCTCCAGGAACAGCTCCATGATCTCGTCGTCGTTCTCCGCGACGGCCTCGACCAGCTTGCCGCGGTACTCCTCGGCAGCCTCGGTGTGCGTGGCCGGGATGTCGACGACGTCGTACATCTCGCCCTTCGCCGCCTCGGCGGACCACACGAGCGCCTTCATGCGGACCAGGTCCACAACGCCCTTGAAGTCCATCTCGGCGCCGATCGGCAGCTGCATGACGAGCGGGACGGCGCCCAGACGGTCCGAGATCATGTCCACACAGCGGTGGAACTCGGCGCCGGTACGGTCCAGCTTGTTCACGAAGCAGATGCGCGGCACACCGTAACGGTCGGCCTGACGCCACACCGTCTCGGACTGCGGCTCGACACCCGCGACACCGTCGAACACCGTGACGGCACCGTCGAGGACGCGGAGCGAACGCTCCACCTCGACCGTGAAGTCGACGTGCCCGGGGGTGTCGATGATGTTGATCGTGTAGTCGTCGTCCTCGAGCGGCCAGTGACAGGTGGTGGCAGCAGAGGTGATCGTGATGCCACGCTCCTGCTCCTGCTCCATCCAGTCCATGGTGGCGGCGCCGTCGTGGACCTCACCGATCTTGTAGCTGACGCCGGTGTAGAAGAGGATCCGCTCGGTGGTGGTCGTCTTGCCCGCGTCGATGTGGGCCATGATCCCGATGTTGCGGACCTTGGCCAGGTCAAGTGAAGTGGTAGCCATAAGGCTTCAGTCTTCTCTCGGTCTCGATGGGGTCTGCGACTACCAGCGGTAGTGCGCGAAGGCCTTGTTGGACTCGGCCATCTTGTGGGTGTCCTCGCGCTTCTTGACGGCCGCACCGAGGCCGTTCGAAGCGTCGAGAAGCTCGTTGAGCAGACGCTCGGTCATGGTCTTCTCGCGACGGGCGCGGGAGTAACCGACCAGCCAGCGCAGCGCCAGCGTGTTGGCGCGGCCGGGCTTGACCTCGACCGGCACCTGGTAGGTGGCGCCACCGACACGGCGGGACTTGACCTCAAGCGTGGGCTTGATGTTCTCCAGCGCGCGCTTCAGCGTGATGACCGGGTCGTTGCTGGTCTTCTCGCGCAGGCCCTCCATGGCGCCGTACACGATGCGCTCGGCGGTGGAGCGCTTGCCGTTCAGCAGCACCTTGTTGATCAGGGAGGTGACAAGAGGAGAACCGTAGACCGGGTCGATGATGACCGGGCGCTTCGGGGCGGGGCCCTTACGAGGCATTCTTACTTCTCCTTCTTGGCGCCGTAGCGGCTGCGGGCCTGCTTGCGGTTCTTGACACCCTGGGTGTCGAGCGAACCGCGGATGATCTTGTAGCGAACACCGGGCAGGTCCTTCACACGGCCGCCGCGCACGAGCACGATGGAGTGCTCCTGCAGGTTGTGTCCCTCACCCGGAATGTAAGCAGTGACCTCGATCCCGCTGGTCAGACGCACACGCGCGACCTTACGCAGGGCCGAGTTCGGCTTCTTCGGGGTGGTCGTGAACACGCGCGTGCAGACGCCACGGCGCTGGGGCGAACCCTCGAGCGCGGGCGTCTTGTTCTTCTCGACCTTGTCCTGCCGGCCCTTCCGGACCAGCTGCTGGATCGTAGGCACTACTTCTCCGGTTTCTGTGTGCCGAGTGTGAAGCTAACCTGGAACATCGCCGACCCACGCGGTCGGGTGTGTCGAAGCCGCGGACTCCCGCCGCAAGGCGAAAAGGGCGCAGATTACGGTGGCCGCTTACGACTCCCCCTATGCGGTTGAAGGCACGCACGGGAGCCAGGGCACACCCCAGGCACAAGGTCTGAGCGTACCCAGCTGATTCGCTGCGGTCAAAACAGATGGACGAGCGCAACCTCTCGCTGCGGCCGGTGTCAAGCCCCTACGCCGTGGATGATCTTCGATTTCACATGGTGCACACGCACGAGCGGCGTCTTCTCGCGGTGCTCACCCGGAGGCGAGGCCCACCGCGATCAGCAGCGTCATCACGACCGACCACGCGGCGATCGACAGCCAGCCGAACACGAGCCCGGTCAGCGCGAGCCCGTCACCGCCCTCTCCGGTCCGCTCCATCTCCGCCCGCGCCGCGTGTCCGAGGATCACCGCCGGAATCCCGGTGAACCCGAAGGTCGGCACGCACAGCAGCCCGCACACCGCGGCTCCGACCGCCTTCCCGTTGGCCCGCGGCCGCGGGGCGGGCAGGAACGTCCGCGGTACGGCCATGACGGGCGCAGGCTGCGGCATGGGCCCCAGCGGCAGGTCGGACACCAGCAGCGCCAGCTCTCCGACGGTCCGCGCGCCGTAGGCCCGCTCCACCCGCTTGTCGAACTCGCCCTTCTCCAGCCGCCCCTCGCCGTACCCGGCCCGCAGCACATCGACGGCCCGCTCACGGTCGGCGTGGGAGGCGAGCATGGCGGAGGCGACGGGCTGCGGGGCGGCGTACGGGGGCCAGGGACGGGCCACAGGGGCGCCCGCGCCGGACCAGGGCCCCGCCACCGGGCCGGCGCTTCCCGGCCCTGACGGTGACTCGTCCTTGCCCTGCCACGGTTGCCACGACGGTTGCGACACAGGAGCACCCCCTGGGCGGTCGAATGCCTCCATGATGCTCCAACGCAGCGATACCGGGACAGGTTCCCGCATCTCCAGCGGGAAACCCCCAACAACACCGGCCCCCACGCCGACCTACGGCGCGTCGGCCACGGCGGCTGGTCGTTGAGTGCCCGTTCAGGCTCCCGAGCTCCCCAGATGCCGCCGGATCAGTCTGATGTCCTCCTGATCCTTGGCACGATTAAGCCTTTCCTTCCAGGCCAACACCTCGGACAGCGAGCTGAACGGAATGCCCTGGATCCACTCGGCACCATCGATCATCGCGTCCGGTTCGCTGGTGCCCGGAAGCCAGCGATCGAAGATCTCGATGCTCCCCTGGAAGAGCGACACCAGATGGCCACAACCCGAGGGCGCGATCACCGGATCCGCAAGCCCCAGGGCCAGCTTCCAGGCTGCTCCCCTGGCAACCAGGTCCAGATCGCCGATCGCATTCCGGAGACCGTGCGCGAGCAGCGGGCCGCTTCCAGCTATCACGTAGTCCTTGGGCGGCAGGTTGAGGGACAGCAGCTTCCGGATCAGGGGGTGCCCGCTCAGCTCCAAGAGATCTCCTAGAGGACAGGCAGCCCAATCGCTGTACGAGCAGCCATGCTCATCGTCAACGCTGCAATGACACTGGCCAGCGTACCGATGAGGAAGTACTCCGAGGCGTGCTTGCCGTGTTCCGCCGTGGGCACCCGCGCGAGGGACTTGGCCGCCAGCACCAGCGCCGCAGCCTCTGGCTGACCTGCCATGAGAAAGGCGAAGAGAAGCCCGCGCTCCAGCATGCCGATGATCGGACCACCGCTCATGAACTCCATGGCGGCGTCTCTGGCCGGCCCGTCCTGAAGCGTGTCGATCTCCCGACGGACGGGCCCTGTGGCCGCTTTGGCGAGGACTCCCCCGCCGAACACGGAGATCAGAAGAGCGGAGGTGACGACCGCCGTACGGTCACTCAGGAGCAGGTCAACGCCGAGCGTAGCCGTCGTCGCCCCGGCCGCCCACACGGACAAGAGCGCGGCCGTGCCGAAGGCCGCCAGCCCGAGGCGCCTGGATGCCGCCGGAGCCCCTGAGCGCATCGAGAGTGTGAGGGTGAACCCCGCACCTGCCGTGTCCCTCGTACGGTGCCGAAGAACCGATCCACCGGCCACCAGAAGCGTGGCGCCGAGCAGGATCCACGGCCTTTCCTGACTCCTGTACGGAGCGACCGTGTAGGCACCATAAGCACATGTGAAGAGAGCCAGGAGTCCTGGGCTGGAGCGCTGCCAGCCGACACCCCAGGGAACCACCACCGCGGCCGCAAGGC
Organism: Streptomyces sp. NPDC024687; assembly: GCF_055559055.1. Classification (NCBI taxonomy): domain Bacteria; kingdom Bacillati; phylum Actinomycetota; class Actinomycetes; order Kitasatosporales; family Streptomycetaceae; genus Streptomyces; species Streptomyces sp. NPDC024687. The sequence goes on from NZ_JBVHLJ010000009.1 coordinate 127,544, forward strand.
CGAACACCAACCGGGCCGCCTCCACTCCGCGCCTCCAACACCCTTTGCCTAAACGGCAGTTCGCGGACCATCCGGCGGATCATAACGCGCGGGAACGCCGAAGGGCGGCCACCTCAAAGGTGACCGCCCTCCGACTCAAGCTATGCCTACTGGTTGTACGGCCCGTAGTCGTAGTCCTCCAGCGGAACAGCCTGGCCGGACCCCGTGCCGAACGGCGAGTAGTCGATGTCGTCGTAGCCGACGGCCGAGTACATCGCGGCCTTGGCCTCCTCGGTCGGCTCGACCCGGATGTTGCGGTAGCGGGACAGACCCGTACCGGCCGGGATGAGCTTACCGATGATGACGTTCTCCTTGAGGCCGATGAGGCTGTCGGACTTGGCGTTGATCGCCGCGTCCGTCAGGACTCGGGTCGTCTCCTGGAAGGAGGCGGCCGACAGCCAGGATTCCGTCGCCAGCGAGGCCTTGGTGATACCCATCAGCTGCGGACGACCGGAGGCCGGGTGACCGCCCTCCTGGACCACGCGACGGTTCTCGGTCTCGAACTTCGAGCGCTCGACGAGCTCGCCGGGCAGCAGCTCGGCGTCGCCGGACTCGATGATCGTCACACGGCGCAGCATCTGCCGGATGATGATCTCGATGTGCTTGTCGTGGATCGACACACCCTGCGAGTTGTAGACCTTCTGGACCTCGCCGACCAGGTGGACCTGGACGGCACGCTGGCCCAGAATGCGCAGCACGTCGTGCGGGTTGGTGGCACCCACGGTGAGCTTCTGGCCCACCTCGACGTGCTCGCCCTCGCTGACCAGGAGTCGGGCGCGCTTCGAGATCGGGAACGCCGTCTCATCGCTGCCGTCGTCCGGCGTGATGACGATCTTCTTGGTCTTCTCGGTCTCCTCGATCCGCACGCGGCCCTGGGCCTCGGAGATCGGGGCGACACCCTTCGGGGTACGGGCCTCGAAGAGCTCGACGACACGCGGCAGACCCTGGGTGATGTCGTCACCGGCCACACCACCGGTGTGGAAGGTGCGCATCGTCAGCTGGGTACCGGGCTCACCGATGGACTGGGCGGCGATGATGCCGACCGCCTCACCGATGTCGACCAGCTTGCCGGTGGCCAGCGAGCGGCCGTAGCACATGGCGCAGGTGCCGACGGCGGACTCGCAGGTCAGGACCGAGCGGGTCTTGACCTGGGAGACGCCGTGCCTGACGAGCTCGTCGATGAGGACGTCGCCGAGGTCGGTGTTGGCCGGGGCCAGCACCTTGCCGTCGACGGTGATGTCCTCGGCCAGCGCACGTGCGTACACGCTGGTCTCGACGTCGTCCGCCTTGCGCAGCACGCCGTCCGCGCCGACCTCCGCGATGTTGAGCTTGAGGCCACGGTCGGTGCCGCAGTCCTCCTCGCGGATGATGACGTCCTGCGAGACGTCCACCAGACGACGGGTCAGGTAACCCGAGTCGGCGGTACGCAGGGCGGTGTCCGCCAGACCCTTACGGGCACCGTGCGTGGAGATGAAGTACTCCAGCACGGACAGGCCCTCACGGAAGGACGCCTTGATCGGACGCGGAATCGTCTCGTTCTTGGCGTTCGACACCAGACCACGCATACCGGCGATCTGCCGCATCTGCATCATGTTTCCTCGGGCACCCGAGTCAACCATCATGAAGATGGGGTTCGTCTTGGGGAAGTTCGCGTTCATCGCCTCGGCGACCTCGTTGGTCGCCTTGGTCCAGATCGCGATGAGCTCCTGCGTGCGCTCTTCCTTGGTGATCAGACCGCGCTCGTACTGCTTCTGGACCTTCTCGTCCTGCGCCTCGTAGCCCTTGACGATCTCCTTCTTCGCCTCGGGAACGACGACGTCGGAGATGGCCACGGTGACACCGGAACGGGTCGCCCAGTAGAAGCCCGCCGCCTTCAGGTTGTCGAGCGTCGCCGCCACGATGACCTTGGGGTAGCGCTCGGCCAGGTCGTTGACGATCTCGGAGAGCTGCTTCTTGCCCACCGAGTAGTCGACGAACGGGTAGTCCTCGGGCAGCAGCTCGTTGAAGAGCGCGCGGCCCAGGGTGGTGCGCAGGCGGAACGAGTCACCCTGCTGCCACTCCGGCTCGCCCTCCTCGCGCGCCGGCGGCGTCCAGCCACGCGGCGGGATGGTGCCCACCGGGAAGCGGATGTCGATCGGCGACTGCAGCGCCAGCTCGCCGGCGTCGAACGCCATGATCGCCTCGGCCGTGGAGCCGAACGCGCGGCCCTCGCCCTTGGTGTCACGCAGCTCGCCGTCGGTGGTGAGGAAGAACAGACCGAGGACCATGTCCTGGGTCGGCATCGTCACCGGACGGCCGTCGGCGGGCTTGAGGATGTTGTTCGAGGACAGCATCAGGATGCGGGCCTCGGCCTGCGCCTCCGCGGACAGCGGAAGGTGTACGGCCATCTGGTCGCCGTCGAAGTCCGCGTTGAACGCGGTGCAGACGAGCGGGTGGATCTGGATGGCCTTGCCCTCGACCAGCTGCGGCTCGAAGGCCTGGATGCCGAGGCGGTGCAGGGTGGGAGCACGGTTCAGCAGCACCGGGTGCTCGGCGATGACCTCTTCGAGGACGTCGTACACGACCGTGCGGCCGCGCTCCACCATGCGCTTGGCGCTCTTGATGTTCTGCGCGTGGTTCAGGTCCACCAGGCGCTTCATCACGAACGGCTTGAACAGCTCCAGCGCCATCGCCTTCGGCAGACCGCACTGGTGCAGCTTGAGCTGCGGACCGACGACGATCACGGAACGCGCGGAGTAGTCCACACGCTTGCCGAGCAGGTTCTGACGGAAACGACCCTGCTTGCCCTTGAGCATGTCGGACAGCGACTTCAGCGGACGGTTGCCGGGGCCCGTGACCGGGCGACCACGACGGCCGTTGTCGAAGAGCGCGTCGACGGCCTCCTGAAGCATGCGCTTCTCGTTGTTCACGATGATCTCGGGCGCACCGAGGTCAAGGAGTCGCTTCAGGCGGTTGTTGCGGTTGATCACACGGCGGTACAGGTCGTTCAGGTCGGAGGTCGCGAAGCGGCCACCGTCCAGCTGCACCATCGGGCGAAGGTCCGGCGGGATGACCGGGACGCAGTCGAGGACCATGCCCTTGGGGCTGTTGGAGGTCTGCAGGAAGGCAGACACGACCTTCAGCCGCTTCAGCGCACGGGTCTTCTTCTGGCCCTTGCCGGTACGGATGATCTCGCGGAGACGCTCGGCCTCCTCGTCGAGGTCGAAGGACTCCAGGCGCTTCTGCAGCGCCGCGGCACCCATCGAACCGTCGAAGTACGTGCCGAAGCGGTCACGCAGCTCGCGGTAGAGCAGCTCGTCACCTTCGAGGTCCTGGACCTTGAGGTTCTTGAAGCGGGTCCACACCTCGTCGAGACGGTCGATCTCGCGCTGCGCACGGTCGCGCAGCTGCTTCATCTCGCGCTCGGCACCCTCGCGCACCTTGCGGCGCACGTCGGCCTTGGCACCCTCGGCCTCCAGCTCGGCCAGGTCGCTTTCCAGCTTCTTGGCGCGGGCCTCGAGGTCGGCGTCGCGACGGTTCTCGACCTGCTGACGCTCCACGGAGACGTGCGCCTCCAGGGAGGGCAGGTCACGCGTGCGGCGCTCCTCGTCGACGTACGTGATCATGTACGCCGCGAAGTAGATGACCTTCTCGAGGTCCTTGGGAGCCAGGTCGAGCAGGTAGCCCAGACGCGACGGGACGCCCTTGAAGTACCAGATGTGCGTGACGGGGGCGGCCAGTTCGATGTGGCCCATCCGCTCACGACGCACCTTGGCGCGAGTGACCTCGACGCCGCAGCGCTCACAGATGATGCCCTTGAACCGGACACGCTTGTACTTGCCGCAGTAGCACTCCCAGTCCCGGGTCGGACCGAAGATCTTCTCGCAGAAGAGTCCGTCCTTTTCGGGCTTGAGGGTGCGGTAGTTGATGGTCTCGGGCTTCTTGACCTCGCCGTGGCTCCACTGACGGATGTCGTCAGCGGTGGCCAGACCGATCCGGAGCTCATCGAAGAAGTTGACGTCGAGCACTATGCGTCAATCCCTCTCAGGGTTGTAAGTCTTAGGGGTCTGAAACGGGGGTCCAGGGGCCGGCCGGAGGTTCCTCACCAGGTCCTCCGGCCGGACTCCCGTCAGACCTCTTCGACGCTGCTCGGCTCGCGCCGGGACAGGTCGATGCCGAGCTCTTCCGCCGCGCGGAAGACGTCCTCGTCGGTGTCGCGCATCTCGATGGACATGCCGTCCGAGGACAGCACCTCCACGTTGAGGCACAGGGACTGCATCTCCTTGATGAGCACCTTGAAGGACTCGGGGATGCCGGGCTCGGGAATGTTCTCGCCCTTGACGATGGCCTCGTAGACCTTCACGCGGCCGGTGACGTCGTCGGACTTGATGGTCAGCAGCTCCTGGAGGGCGTACGCGGCGCCGTATGCCTCCAGCGCCCACACCTCCATCTCACCGAAGCGCTGGCCACCGAACTGGGCCTTACCACCCAGCGGCTGCTGGGTGATCATCGAGTACGGACCGGTCGAACGGGCGTGCAGCTTGTCGTCGACCAGGTGGTGGAGCTTGAGGATGTACATGTAGCCGACCGAGATCGGCTCCGGGAACGGCTCGCCGGAGCGGCCGTCGAACATCCTCGCCTTACCGGTGGGCTGCACCATGCGCTCACCGTCGCGGTTCGGGATGGTGTGCTGCAGCAGACCCGCGAGCTCGTCCTCACGCGCACCGTCGAAGACGGGGGTGGCGACGTTGGTGCCCGGGTCGACCTGGTCGGCACCGATGACCTGCAGGCGCTTGGCCCAGTCCTCGCCGAGGCCGGAGACGTCCCAGCCGCGGCTGGCGAGCCAGCCGAGGTGGATCTCCAGGACCTGTCCCGGGTTCATTCGGGACGGCACACCCAGCGGGTTGAGGATGATGTCGACCGGGGTCCCGTCCTCGAGGAACGGCATGTCCTCGATGGGCAGGATCTTGGAGATGACACCCTTGTTGCCGTGTCGGCCGGCGAGCTTGTCACCGTCCGTGATCTTGCGCTTCTGCGCCACGTAGACACGAACCAGCTGGTTCACGCCCGGCGGCAGCTCGTCGCCCTCTTCACGGTCGAAGACGCGGACGCCGATGACCTTGCCGATCTCGCCGTGCGGCACCTTCAGCGAGGTGTCACGGACCTCACGGGCCTTCTCACCGAAGATCGCACGGAGCAGGCGCTCCTCCGGCGTCAGCTCGGTCTCGCCCTTGGGCGTGACCTTGCCGACGAGGATGTCGCCGGCGACGACCTCGGCACCGATACGGATGATGCCGCGCTCGTCGAGGTCGGCGAGGACCTCCTCGGAGACGTTCGGGATGTCCCGGGTGATCTCCTCGGGGCCGAGCTTGGTGTCACGGGCGTCGACCTCGTGCTCCTCGATGTGGATCGAGGAGAGGACGTCGTCCTGCACGAGGCGCTGCGACAGGATGATCGCGTCCTCGTAGTTGTGACCCTCCCACGGCATGAACGCCACGAGCAGGTTCTTGCCCAGCGCCATCTCGCCGTTCTCGGTGGCCGGACCGTCGGCCAGGACCTGGCCCTCGATGATCCGGTCGCCCTCGTTGACGATGACCTTCTGGTTGACCGAGGTGCCCTGGTTGGAGCGGGCGAACTTGGCCAGGCGGTACGTGATGTACGTGCCGTCGTCGTTGGCGGTGGTGATGTAGTCCGCGGAGACCTCCTGGACCACACCCGCCTTCTCGGCCTTGACCACGTCACCGGCGTCGACTGCGGAGCGGTACTCCATGCCGGTGCCGACGAGCGGGGCCTCGCTCTTGATGAGCGGCACCGCCTGACGCATCATGTTCGCGCCCATGAGGGCACGGTTGGCGTCGTCGTGCTCGAGGAACGGGATCATGGCGGTCGCGACCGACACCATCTGGCGCGGCGAGACGTCCATGTAGTCGACGTCGTCACCGGGGACGTAGTCGACCTCGCCGCCACGACGGCGGACCAGGACACGGTTCTCGGAGAACCGCATGTCGTCGTCGAGCGTGGCGTTTGCCTGCGCGATGACGAAGCGGTCCTCCTCGTCGGCCGTGAGGTAGTCGACCTCGTCGGTGACGATGCCGTCGGTGACCCGGCGGTACGGCGTCTCCACGAAGCCGAACGCGTTGACGCGGCCGTAGGAGGCGAGCGAACCGATCAGACCGATGTTCGGGCCTTCGGGCGTCTCGATCGGGCACATGCGTCCGTAGTGGGACGGGTGCACGTCACGGACCTCGAAGCCGGCCCGCTCACGGGAGAGACCACCCGGGCCAAGAGCCGACAGACGGCGCTTGTGGGTGAGACCCGACAGCGGGTTGTTCTGGTCCATGAACTGCGACAGCTGGCTGGTGCCGAAGAACTCCTTGATGGAGGCGACGACCGGCCGGATGTTGATCAGGGTCTGCGGCGTGATCGCCTCGACGTCCTGGGTCGTCATGCGCTCACGGACGACGCGCTCCATACGAGCCAGACCCGTACGGACCTGGTTCTGGATGAGCTCGCCGACGCTGCGCAGACGACGGTTGCCGAAGTGGTCGATGTCGTCGGTCTCGACGACGATGCTGCCACCGCTGTCGCCGACCGTCTCGGTCTCGCCCGCGTGCAGCTTCACCAGGTACTTGATCGTCGAGATGATGTCCTCGACGGTCAGGATGCCCGCGTCCAGCGGAGCGTCCGCACCCAGCTTCTTGTTGACCTTGTAGCGGCCGACCTTGGCGAGGTCGTAACGCTTCGGGTTGAAGTAGAGGTTCTCCAGAAGAGTCTGGGCGGCCTCACGGGTGGGGGGCTCGCCCGGACGCAGCTTGCGGTAGATGTCGAGCAGCGCGTCGTCCTGGCCCTGGGTGTGGTCCTTCTCCAGGGTGGCGCGCATCGACTCGTACTCGCCGAACTCCTCCAGGATCTGCTCGGTGGTCCACCCGAGAGCCTTCAGGAGCACGGTGACGGACTGCTTGCGCTTGCGGTCGATGCGGACACCGACCATGTCGCGCTTGTCGATCTCCATCTCCAGCCAGGCACCCCGGGACGGGATGATCTTGGCCGAGAAGATGTCCTTGTCGGACGTCTTGTCGATGGAGGAGTCGAAGTAGACACCCGGCGAGCGGACCAGCTGGGACACCACGACACGCTCGGTGCCGTTGATGACGAAGGTGCCCTTGCCCGTCATGAGCGGGAAGTCGCCCATGAAGACCGTCTGGGACTTGATCTCGCCGGTCTCGTTGTTGGTGAATTCGGCCGTCACGAAGAGCGGAGCCGCGTACGTGAAGTCGCGCTCCTTGCACTCGTCGATGCTGTTCTTCGGCGGCTCGAAACGGTGGTCGCGGAACGTCAGCGACATCGACCCGGAGAAGTCCTCGATCGGGGAGATCTCCTCGAAGATCTCCTCCAGACCGGACTTGGTGGGGACGTCCTGACCGGACTCAAGAGCCTCCTCGACCCGACTCTGCCAGGCGGAGTTCCCGAGCAGCCAGTCAAAGCTCTCGGTCTGCAGCGCGAGCAGGTTGGGAACCTCGAGAGGCTCCTTGATCTTTGCAAAAGAGATGCGCAGCGGGGCGGTGCTGGCGGCGTTGTTCGTATTCGCGGTCGAGGCAGTGCGCGAGGCGGCCAAGAGGGGGTCCTTCCGAGGGCTCGGACTCACTACGCGCTCCCCGGGCCCTCCTCCGCGGCACAGAGACAGGTCTCTCCGATTTGACCAAGAGGCCAGGTCGGAGATGTCCGGTCGTCGATGCTGAGGCGAGGGCAGACCCCTGGTGACGGGCAGGGGACAGCTAACAGGCAGCGCAAAGGGTCAGTGTAGCCACTTGGCGCACTGATGTCCAGCCCTGCTTTTCTGCCCGGTCTTCAAAAACTCTCGCTGCCCTCAACGTCCTCTGCATGGTGCCCTCAACGCACGTTGATACTGCCCTCTTCGTCGCCGATCCATGCCTCGGATTCGGACCGTTCTGGCGACGCGTCCTGAGAATTGCGCGCTGCGTGCGGTTCGTCAAGGCCCCCTCTGCCCGAACCTGAGGTTCCGGGAGACACGACGAAGATCACCATACCCCTCGCCCACGAGGCCGCAAGGTAACCGTGACCGCGCCTCCAGGAACGCAGAAGAGCGACCACCCGGATGGATGATCGCTCTTCGGTGCTTGCGCGTTACAGGCCGATCGGGGCCTGTGGGGTGTTACTTGACCTCGACGGAGGCGCCGGCGCCCTTGAGGGACTCGGCGGCCTTCTCGGCGGCGTCCTTGGCGACCTTCTCGAGGACGGGCTTCGGGGCGCCGTCCACGAGGTCCTTGGCCTCCTTCAGACCCAGGGAGGTCAGCTCACGCACGACCTTGATGACCTGGATCTTCTTCTCGCCCGCACCGGTGAGGATGACGTCGAACTCGTCCTTCTCCTCCTCGACCGGGGCAGCCGGGCCACCCTGGGCCGGGCCCGCGACGGCGACGGCCGCGGCGGCGGTGACGTCGAACTTCTCCTCGAAGGCCTTCACGAACTCGGAGAGCTCGATGAGGGTCATCTCCTCGAACTGCGCGAGCAGGTCTTCCTGGCTGAGCTTCGCCATGAGGGGCGATCCTTCCACTAATGTCGGCAGGTGCCGGTTGTATCGATACGGCGGGCGTACTTACGGCCCGCTACGACCCGCGCCTCAGGCGGCGTGGATCAATGCGCGAGCCGAGTTACTCGGCACCGCCCTGCTCGTCCTGCTTGGCGCGAAGCGCGTCCACAGTGCGGACGAGCTTCGACGGGAGCGCCTGGAAGACCTGAGCAGCCTGAGTCTGCTTGCCCTTGAAGGCGCCCGCCAGCTTGGCGAGCAGAACCTCGCGGGACTCGAGGTCCGCGAGCTTCTTGATCTCATCGGCGGACAGCGCCTTGCCGTCAAGGACACCGCCCTTGATGACGAGGTTCGGGTTGTCCTTGGCGAAGTCACGAAGACCCTTCGCCGACGTCACCGGGTCACCGGTGATGAAGGCAACCGCTGTCGGACCGTTGAACAGGTCGTCGAGCGTCGAGATCCCGGCCTCGTTGGCCGCGATCTTGGTCAGCGTGTTCTTCACCACGGCGTACTGGGCGTCTTCACCGAGCGAACGACGCAGCGTCTTGAGCTGCGCCACGGTGAGACCCCGGTACTCGGTCAGCACGGCGGCGTTCGAGCTGCGGAACTGCTCCGTCAGCTCGGCTACCGCGGCAGCCTTGTCGGGCCTTGCCATAGAGCGTCGGCCTCCTTCCGGGTGATGAGGACCGCTCGGAAGGGGCTGCACAAAACGAAACGCCCCGGCGCAGGCGCACGGGGCGTAGCTCTACCGGAATCACTGACGCGATCCTGGGAGCACTTCCACGGTCACCTGCGCGGGTCGTCCGCAGTTTTCAGCGGATCCTTCGGCCACCGCCCCCTCTTGCGAGGACACGGTAACGACCAGCGGTCTTTGGCTTCTGTAGGAGCGTACGGGACCGGATCCCTGTCAAGCAAATCCGGCCCTACGGCGTTCAGCTGTTCTGGAGTTCCTTCATCATCTCGGCCAGGTCCGCGGTCTCCTTGGCGGGCGGCGCCGTGACGGTCACCGGCTTGTTGTAGTCGAGGAAGGTGAAGGTCATGTCGAACTTGCCCTTGTCGGCGTCGCCCCGCATGCGGAACTGCTTGGCGTGGTCCTCACCGTCGACCCACATGTCCATCGTGAACTTGTCCAGGCCCAGCTTCTCGATCTGCTCGGTGCTCTTCTCACGCTGCTCACGGACCGACTTGTCGGCGTCCTTGTAGGAGGCCTTGATCTGGGCCAGCGTGACGTCGCCCGCGTAGTGGGTCGTCTTGACCCCGTCGACGGTCTCGGTGCCGACCTTCTTCACGTCCTTGGCGCTGTTGAGGAAGGCGGACATGCTGGCCGGGTTCTGGTCGGCCTGGCCGGCGCCGGGAGCGGTCGCGCCGAGGCCGCCCTCCTTGTCGAGCCCGGACAGGTCGAACTTCATCCACTTCTTGCCGTCCATCTCCTTGGCCAGATCGGCGTTGCCGCCGATGTACATGGCCTTGTCGACGAGCCGGATCTCGGCGGAGCCCTCCTTGGGCGAGGTCATCTTCATGCTCATCGCGATGTCAGGCTTGGTCCGCATGGAGGCCTCGGCCACCACCTGCCCCTGCTCGGGGATCTCGCCCTTCATGCGGTAGTGGAAGGAGGTGATCTCCTCCGTGTTCTTCGCCGCCTTGGCGACCGCCGCCGCGGGAGTCATCTCGGGCGACTCCTCGCCCCCCTTGGAACAGCTCACCGCACCCGCGGCGAGAGCCACGGCGGCGAGCCCGGCGCCGATGGTCCGACCGCGCACGGAACGTCGTACAGAAACAGACATTGATTCCCCCCAAGGAACACATGGTCGATTCACAGCAAGACCGCGAGTTTATCCGAGAGGGACGCGAGGGGTCCGTCAATTCCCCGCTGCTCAGGTGGGGTTGATGCTCGACTGTGACAGGAGGGTCTTGAAGTCCTCGGTGTCTGCGGCCGGCGGCTTCCGTACGGCGACCTGGACGCCGTAGTCGCTGTAGTGGGCGGTCTGGGTCACCCTGCCGTTCGCAGTGCTGGTCTTCTCGATCTTCTTGACCAGCAGGTTCTTCTCGTTGACCCAGATGTCGACGGTCTCGGCGGTGACTTCGGCGTCCTGGAGGCGGCGGCGGAGCTCGGTGTCGGTGACGTTCTGGACGTCCACCGTGCCGGTGTAGTGCGTGGCGCTCTGGCCGTCCACGGTCTCCCGGCCGAGCTCGCGCACGTCGTCGGAGTCCAGCAGCAGCCGCACCGACTGGTTGGGGGTGGTGGAGCGCATCTGGTCGGCGAGGTCGGCACCGCCGCCGAGGGTCTTCAGGTCTTCGTAGGCGTACCTGAGCCAGTGCTTGCCGCCCATCTTGGCGGCGAAGGTGTCGCCCATGCGCGCGTAGTAGGCGTCGGAGAGGTAGCGGGCCTCCATGGAGGTGACGCCCAGGTCGCGCATCGTCTCGGCCGCGGTGCCGCCGGTGTAGTCGATGGTGAGGGCGCCGGAGAGGCCGTCGCGCCAGGCGAGGACGCCGTCGGCGGTGAGGGACAGCTGGGTGCCCATCACGGTGGTGGATCTCACCCGGGCGGTCCGGGCCCGCTCGGTGGAGTGCTCGGCGGTGCGCAGGGCCGGGAGGGAGGCGGGGGCCGAGGCCGTGTGCTCCTCCTTCGCCGGCCGGTCGGAGGAACCGGAGGACGTACAGGCGGCGAGTCCCGCCAGTGCGGCGGCCGTGGTGAGCCGGACCGTCGTCCTCTTCATGCGTCCCCCTGGTGCAGGTGCCCTGCTCGCACGCTAACTCAGAGCACGCTCCCCGCACATGGGAACGGGCCCCGCACCTCGGAAGGTGCGGGGCCCGTGAAACCTGCCGGTGGCTCAGACCGCGGCCGGGTCCTCCTCGACGAGGAGGTTGCGGGTGCGGTTGGAGTCGAGCGGAATGCCGGGGCCCATCGTGGTGCTGATGGCGGCCTTCTTGATGTACCGGCCCTTGGCGGCGGACGGCTTCAGACGGAGGATCTCCTCCAGCGCCGCGCCGTAGTTCTCCACCAGCTTGGTGTCGTCGAACGACGTCTTGCCGATGATGAAGTGCAGGTTCGAGTGCTTGTCGACGCGGAACTCGATCTTGCCGCCCTTGATGTCGTTGACAGCCTTGGTGACATCGGGGGTGACGGTGCCGGTCTTGGGGTTCGGCATGAGACCACGGGGACCGAGCACGCGGCCGAGGCGGCCGACCTTGCCCATGAGGTCCGGGGTGGCGACGACGGCGTCGAAGTCCAGACGGCCCTTCGACACCTCGTCGATGAGCTCGTCGGCGCCGACGATGTCGGCGCCCGCGGCACGAGCGGCCTCGGCACGGTCACCGGTCGCGAAGACCAGGACCCGGGCGGTCTTACCGGTGCCGTGCGGGAGGTTCACGGTGCCACGGACCATCTGGTCCGCCTTGCGCGGGTCGACACCCAGACGGAAGGCGACCTCGACGGTGCCGTCGAACTTGGAGGTGGAGGTCTCCTTGGCGAGACGGACGGCCTCGAGCGGGGCGTAGAGCTTCTCCCGGTCGATCTTGGCGTCCGCAGCGCGGAGGGACTTGCTGCGCTTGCTCACTACTGCTCCTGAGTGTTGAGGAGTCGTGGTACGGGCCGAGCAGGCCCTTCCACGGTGCTACGAAGGTGCTGGGGGCTGGGGATCAGCCCTCGACCGTGATGCCCATGGAGCGGGCGGTGCCAGCGATGATCTTGGACGCGGCGTCCAGGTCGTTGGCGTTCAGGTCGGGGAGCTTGGTCGTGGCGATCTCACGGACCTGCGCCTGGGTGATCTTGGCGACCTTGGTCTTGTGCGGCTCGCCGGAGCCCTTCTCGACACCCGCGGCCTTGAGGATCATCTTCGCGGCCGGCGGAGTCTTGGTCACGAAGGTGAAGGAGCGGTCCTCGTAGACCGTGATCTCCACCGGGATGACCCAGCCACGCTGCGACTCGGTCGCGGCGTTGTAGGCCTTGCAGAACTCCATGATGTTGACGCCGTGCTGACCGAGCGCGGGGCCGACCGGCGGGGCGGGGTTCGCCGCACCGGCGTTGATCTGGAGCTTGATGAGCCCCGTGACCTTCTTCTTCTTGGGAGGCATAGCTCTCCGGGTCCTTTCGATTCGGGTCCTGCCTGCCTACGGGGACCACCCGAACGCAGGCATACCGCACAACGATAGCGGGTATAGATGCGCGGCCAAAAACCGAGCAGGTCAGACGAGCTGTGACAGCCCACCTGACCTGGTCGGAAGCTCTGTCCGGAAGAAACTAGTTCTTCTGGATCTGGTCGAAGCTCAGCTCGACCGGGGTCTCACGGCCGAAGATCTCGACGAGGCCCTTGACCTTCTTGGAGTCGGCGTTGATCTCGTTGATCGTGGCCTGCAGCGTGGCGAACGGGCCGTCGGTGACGGTGACCGAGTCGCCCACCTCGAAGTCCAGCACCTGGACCTCGACCTTGCGGGCCGGAGCCGGCTTGCCCTCGGCCTCGGCGGCCTCACGGGCGGCCTTCTCCTCGGCCTCCGGGGCGAGCATCTTGACGATCTCGTCCAGGGTCAGCGGGTACGGGTCGTAGGCGTTGCCCACGAAGCCGGTGACGCCGGGGGTGTTGCGGACGACGCCCCAGGACTCGTTCGTCAGGTCCATGCGCACCAGCACATAGCCGGGGAGCTTGTTCTGACGGATGGTCTTGCGCTCGCCGTTCTTGATCTGCGCGACCTCTTCCTGCGGCACCTCGGCCTGGAAGATGAAGTCCTCGACGTTCAGCGAGACGGCGCGCTGCTCGAGGTTGGTCTTCACGCGGTTCTCGTAACCGGCGTAGGTGTGGATGACGTACCACTCGCCGGGCAGGGTCCGCAGTTCCTCGCGGAGGGCGGCGACGGGGTCGACCGGCTCGGCCGGCTCCTCCTCGGCGTCCGCCTCTTCCCCGTCCTCGACGGCCTCGATGTCGCCGCCGGACTCGATGTCACCGCCGGACTCGTCCTCGGCGTCGTCGTCCTCGGCGTGGAGGGCGGCTTCCTCGGCGGGCTCGCCGGCCTCGGCGTCGGCAGCCTCGACCTCGTCCAGGTCCTCGTCCGCGCCCTCGACGATGTCGAGCTCGTCGTCGACAGACTCGTCGGGCTCGATGGCGTCGTTCAGGTTCTGGTCAGACACGGTGGCTGCTTCTTCCTGGATACAAGGGGTGGAACATGCGAAAAGGGGCGCCGGTAACCTCGGCGCCCTTCGCTCTGTGCTCAGCCGAATACGTACTTGGCGGCGTGGTTGAGTCCATAGTCAATCACGGTCACCAGGCCGATCATGACGAGAACAAAGACGATCACCACGGTCGTGTACGTCGTCAGCTGGTTCCGCGACGGCCAGACGACCTTGCGGAGTTCTGCGACGATCTGCCGGTAGAAGGTCGCAAGACGCTTCAGCGGGCCCTTCTTGGCACGCTTGCCGCCCTTGCGGGCCTTCTTCTTGGTGTCCGGCACTTCATCCTGGGCGCCAGGCGTGTCGATGGAGCCCACGGCATCCGCCATTCGTCCTCACCTGTTCCCGGGTCGTGGCCGTGCCGCGCCCGGTTGGAGCCGCACGGCGGTGCATTGCTGTACGTACATGCGCACACATCCTGGCGAAGGTGTGTGTAGCAGGGCCGGAGGGACTTGAACCCCCAACCGCCGGTTTTGGAGACCGGTGCTCTACCAATTGAGCTACGACCCTTTGTGTGTCCCCCAACGTACCGCATCCGACCGGGTGCTCGGTGTGCACCTGGATGGGCGGCGCCTGAAGGCCAACGAGGTGAGAGTGTACGTGGTCCACGGCCCCCCGTCGAACAGAAAGCGCCCGTACGGGGCTTGGGGGAGGAAGATCGCCCAGCGTGCGATGCGAATCCGGACGGTTGTTCAGCCGGTGTTCAGTCTGTGAAACCCGTGTGCCGGGGGAGTTTCCGGTCTGGAACGATGGGGCCCATGAGCGCTGCAATCCCTCCCACCGAGCGCCGGGTCTCCGCCCGAGTCGGCGCGATCTCCGAGTCCGCCACCCTCGCCGTGGACGCCAAGGCCAAGGCCCTCAAGGCCGCGGGGCGGCCGGTGATCGGCTTCGGCGCCGGTGAACCGGACTTCCCGACCCCGGACTACATCGTCCAGGCCGCGATCGAGGCCTGCTCGAACCCGAAGTACCACCGCTACACGCCCGCCGGCGGACTGCCCGAGCTGAAGGCCGCGATCGCCGCGAAGACGCTGCGCGACTCCGGCTACGAGGTCGAGGCGTCCCAGATCCTGGTGACCAACGGCGGAAAGCAGGCGATCTACGAAGCCTTCGCCGCGATCCTCGACCCGGGCGACGAGGTCATCGTCCCGGCGCCGTACTGGACGACCTACCCGGAGTCGATCCGGCTGGCCGGCGGTGTCCCGGTGGAGGTCGTCGCCGACGAGACGACCGGCTACCGGGTCTCCGTCGACCAGCTGGAGGCGGCCCGCACGGAGAAGACGAAGGTCGTCCTCTTCGTCTCTCCCTCCAACCCGACCGGCGCCGTCTACAGCCAGGCCGACGCCGAGGCGATCGGCCGCTGGGCCGTCGAGCACGGCCTGTGGGTGCTGACCGACGAGATCTACGAGCACCTCGTCTACGGCGACGCGACGTTCACCTCGCTGCCCGCGCTCCTGCCCGAGCTGCGCGACAAGTGCGTCGTCGTCAACGGGGTCGCGAAGACGTACGCCATGACCGGCTGGCGGGTGGGCTGGATCATCGGGCCGAAGGACGTCGTCAAGGCCGCGACCAACCTGCAGTCGCACGCCACGTCCAACGTGTCGAACGTCGCCCAGGTCGCGGCCCTCGCCGCGGTCTCCGGCAACCTCGACGCGGTGGCTGAGATGCGCACGGCCTTCGACCGCCGCCGCAAGACGATCGTCCGCATGCTCAACGAGATCGAGGGCGTGCTCTGCCCCGAGCCCGAGGGCGCCTTCTACGCCTATCCGTCGGTCAAGGCCCTGCTCGGCAAGGAGATCCGCGGCAAGCGCCCCCAGGACACTGTCGAGCTGGCCGCGCTGATCCTGGAGGAGGCCGAGGTCGCGGTCGTCCCGGGCGAGGCCTTCGGCACGCCGGGCTATCTGCGGCTGTCGTACGCGCTGGGTGACGAGGATCTCGTCGAGGGCGTCTCGCGGATCCAGAAGCTGCTGGCGGAGGCGCGGGACTGAGATCGCCGTAGCCATATGGGGCCCCCTCACATGAGGGGGTCCCATTTTTTTGTGCGAGCAAGACCACTAAAGGGGAAAGCGGTACCGGGACACTGGTGACGTACGGCAGGATCCTCGAATGGAGCGTGTACGTGATGTCTCTGAGCTGCCGAAAGCCCATCTGCACCTGCACTTCACCGGATCCATGCGGCCGGGGACGGTTCTGGAGCTGGCCGACAAGTACGGCGTGCGCCTGCCGGATGCGCTGACCGAAGCGCTGACCAGCGGGGAACCGCCGAAACTGCGGGCCACGGACGAGCGGGGCTGGTTCCGTTTCCAGCGCCTGTACGACGCGGCCCGCTCGTGCCTCAGAGAGCCCGAGGACATCCGGCGGCTGGTGCGGGAGGCCGCGGAGGAGGACGTCCGCGACGGCTCGGGGTGGCTTGAGATCCAGGTCGATCCGACGTCGTACGCCCCCATGCTCGGCGGACTGATCCCCGCGCTGGAGATCATCCTGGACGCGGTGGAGACCACCTCGCGGGAGACGGGGCTCGGGATGCGGGTGCTGGTCGCCGCGAACCGGATGAAGCATCCCCTGGACGCGCGCACCCTGGCCCGGCTGGCGGTGCGGTACGCGGACAAGGGCGTGGTCGGCTTCGGCCTCTCGAACGACGAACGCCGGGGCCTGGCGCGGGACTTCGACCGGGCCTTCAACATCGCGCGCGAGGGCGGGCTGCTGTCGGCGCCGCACGGTGGCGAGCTGGCCGGACCGTCGTCGGTACGGGACTGTCTCGACGACCTGGACGCGAACCGGATCGGGCACGGGGTGCGCGCGGCGGACGACCCGCGGCTGCTGAAGCGGCTGGCGGACCGGCAGGTGACGTGCGAGGTGTGCCCGGCGTCCAATGTGGCGCTCGGCGTCTACGAGAAGCACGAGGATGTGCCGCTGCGGAAACTGTTCGAGGCCGGGGTACCGATGGCGCTGGGCGCCGACGACCCGCTGCTGTTCGGATCCCGGCTGGCCGCGCAGTACGAGATCGCCCGGCGGTATCACGGCTTCTCGGACGCGGAACTGGCAGAGCTGGCCCGGCAGTCGGTACGGGCCTCGGCGGCCCCGGAGGACGTGAAGACCAAGCTGCTGTCGGGGGTGGACGACTGGCTCAGCGGCCCGGTGGCTTGAAGTGGGCGTAGGGCGGATAGGGCTTGAAGCAGATCAGGACCTCGCGGGGGTGCCCGCCGCCGGGCTCGTCCTTTAGCCAGATCCCCGTGACCATGGCCGAGTGTCCTTTGACGACGCCTTTCTGGCGTGGTCCCCAGCCCGCGGCGTACGCGAAGTTCACGGCCGCCCCGGCGAAGGCGTCCCGGCTGCCGAACAGGAAGAACGTGCGCGCGTGCGTGGCGTGCCGCAGTTCGTCCCGGAAGTCCGCGCGCGTGTGTCGTTGCCTCCACGCGTCGGCGTCCTTGTGCGTACGTGCCTCGTCGGTGCGTACGGACAGGGGGGTGCCGGCCTTGAGTGTGCGCCGCAGCTCGGGCCACTTGCTGGGGCGCAGGCCGTACGAGTGGTGTGCGAGCACGAGGTCGACGCGCTGCCCCTGGCCCTCGTCCGGCGGGATGCCGTCCCGCAGGGGTACGTGGACGATCGTGTGCCGTGAAGAGGCGGCGAAGGAGAACAGACCGGCGAGCCGGTTCAGGCCGTCATGATCGCCGAGGAGCATGCCGATCGGTTCCGGCGCGGTCAGCGAGGTGTGGCGCAGGGTGTGGCGGGGCTGGACCACACGGTGTTCGTGAGGGCCGGTGCGGGGTCTGAACTCGGTGAGACTCAGCCGCATGCGGGGGTCCTGGACGTCATGGGGCCCAGCGTGGCCGCCCGGGTCGGGCGTCGGCAAACGGTATTCCGCGCCGGAGGGGGCGCGTCACGGAGGTGTACGGGGGTGCTCGGGTGCGGGGGTGCTCGAGTGCGGGGCCTAGAGGGTGACGCCGACTGTCACGGGTTCGTTGACCAGGGTGATGCCGAAGGTGTCCCTTACGCCTGCCACGACCTCTCGGGCCAGGGCGAGGAGGTCCTCCGTGGTGGCGTTGCCGCGGTTGGTGAGGGCCAGGGTGTGCTTGGTGGAGATGCGGGCCGGGCCGGTGCCGTAGCCCTTGGTGAAGCCGGCCTTGTCGATGAGCCAGGCCGCGGAGGTCTTGGTGCGGCCGTCGCCCGCGGGGTAGGCGGGGGGTTCGGCGTCCTCGCCCAGGTGCTGCTTCACGCGCGCGTGGAACTCCGCGAACTGGGTGGCCGTGAGGATGGGGTTGGTGAAGAAGGAGCCTGCCGACCAGGTGTCGTGGTCGTCGGGGTCCAGGACCATGCCCTTTCCGGCGCGCAGCTTCAGGACGGTTGCGCGGGCGTCGGTGAGGGGGACGCGGTCGCCGGGCTCGACGCCCAGGGTGCGGGCGGTTTCGGCGTACTTGATCGGCGCGGAGAGGCCGCCGGCGTCCTCCAGGTCGAAGTGGACGCGCAGGACGACGTAGCGGGCGGGGTCTTCCTTGAAGCGGCTGTGGCGGTAGGAGAAGGCGCAGTCGTCGTTGGTGAGGGTGACGGTTTCGCCGCTGTGGCGGTCGTAGGCGATGACCTCGGTGATGGTGGAGGACACCTCCTGGCCGTAGGCGCCGACGTTCTGGATGGGGGTCGCGCCCGCGGAGCCGGGGATGCCGGCGAGGCACTCGACACCGGCGAGTCCGGCGTCCACGGTGCGTTCGACCGCGTCGGTCCAGACCTCGCCGGCGGCGAGCTCCAGGTGGGTGCCGGTGAGCTCGAAACCCTTCGTCGCGATGACGAGCGCGGTGCCCTCGAATCCCTTGTCCCCGATGACGAGGTTGGACCCGCCGCCGATCACGAGGAGCGGCGTGCCGGTGGCGTCGGCCTCGCGGACGACGTCGATCACCTCGGCGTCGGTCGTCGCGGTGACGAGCCGGGTGGCGGGGCCGCCGAGGCGGAAGGTGGTCAGGGGGGCGAGGGGGGCGTCGTGTCGTTCCTGCACGCGGTACAGGGTACGGGGGCCTCCGGCGGTTGAGCGGGTTCGGGTGCGGGCCGGTGGGGGCGGGCGTCTTTGCGCAGTTCCCCGCGCCCCTGAATGCCTGCGGCGGCCCGTTGCGGTCCGGTGGGGGCTCGTGTAGCGCGTGCGGTGTGTTGTGGGTCGGTGCCGGGGTGGGGGGTGTCCGTCCTCGGTCCGGCGGCTCGGTCCTTTTGAGCAGGGCTCGGTAACGGACGCCGGCCGCTGCGGGCGGACACCCCCCACCCCGTCCCCTCGCCGCCGTACGCGGCCAACGGCCCGTCGTGGCGCGCGGTCCGTGAACGGTCCGTCGTGGCGCGCGAGGTAGCGAACGGCCCGTCGCGGCGCAGGTGACTGCAACCCCGTTAGGGGCGCGGGGAACTGCGCGACCAACCCCCACCGGCCCGCACCCGCCCCACAACCTGACCCGGCACCCCAATAGGCGCCCGGTTCAAGCCCAGCGCAGCGGCACCGCGGGGAACTGCGCGACCAACCCCCACCGGCCCGCACCCACCCCACAACCTGACCCGGCACCCCACGCCAAACAGCCCCGCCCTCCCGGACGGGACCGTCGACTCACAGGTTCAGCCGGCCACCAGATCCCGCTCGCGTTTCTCCACGGGAGCCTCCTGCTCCACCCCCCGCTTCCGCGAGGGAATCAGCAGAGCCGCAACCCCGGCGAGCGCCACCACGGCCGCTCCGGTCACCAGTGCCGGTCGCAGGCCGTCGACGAAGGACTGGCCGCTCTCGTATCCGCCCTGCGAGGAGAAGATCGACGCCATGACGGCGATACCCAGCGCCCCGCCCACCTCACGCAGCGCGTTGTTGGCGCCGGACGCGATGCCCTGCTCCTTCGGCAGCACGCTCGACATGACCAGGTTGGACGCGGGGGCGAAGAAGAGAGCCATGCCTATGCCGCTGAGGATGAGACCGGGAAGCTGCGCACCGTAGGACGCGTCGACGGTGACCACGGACGACATGTACGCGAGGCCCGCCGCCTGGAAGAAGAGGCCCGTGGCCACGACGGGTCGGCCGCCGATGCGGTCGGAGAGGATCCCGGCGATCGGCGCGACGAGCATCGGCATGCCGGTCCAGGGCAGCATCCGCAGGCCCGCCTCGGTGGGCGAGTAGCCGAGGACGCCCTGCATGTACTGGCTGAGCAGGAAGATCGAGCCGAACATCCCGAGGAACATCAGCAGGCTCGCCGCATTGATGCCGGAGAAGGCCCGGGAGCGGAACAGCCGCATGGGGAGCATCGGGTTCTTGGCCCGCGTGCTGTAGAGGACGAACGCGGCGAGCAGCGCGGCTCCCGTGAACAGGGCCAGGAGGACCACGGAGTCGGTCCAGCCGTCGGACGGGCCGCGGACCAGGCCGTAGACGATGCCGAAGAGGCCACCGCTGGCGAGCAGGGTGCCGGGGATGTCGAGGCGCGCGCCGGTGCCGTGGGACTCGGCGAGGCGGAGGCGGGCGAGGGGAAGCAGGGCGACGCCGAGCGGGACGTTCAGCCAGAAGATCCACTGCCAGGAGATGTGTTCGGTGAGGCTGCCGCCGATCAGCGGTCCGGAGGCGACCGCGAGTCCGTTGACGGCGCCCCAGATGCCGTACGCCATTCCGCGCCTGGCCGCGGGGACGGCCGCCGTGAGGAGGGTGAGCGTGAGGGGCATCATGATCGCCGCTCCCACGCCCTGGACCGCGCGGGCCGCGATGAGGGAGTCGATGCCGGGGGCCAGGGCCGCGGCCGCCGACGCGCCGGTGAAGATCGTGAGGCCGACCAGGAAGAGTCGGCGCCGCCCGAAGCGGTCGCCGAGCGCCGCGCCGGTCATGAGCAGGACGGCGAAGGTGAGCGTGTAGGCGCTGACGGTCCATTCGAGGTCGTGCAGCGCTCCGCCGAGGTCGTCGCGGATGGAGGGCAGAGCGGTGGTGACGACGAGGTTGTCGAGGGCCGCCATGAATCCGGCGACACTGGTGATGACGAGGGCCCAGACGGCTCCCCCGCGACGTGCGGTGGGTGTGGTGGTGGCTTGTGCTTGCTGTGACATCGCTCCCCCAGCGGGTGGTCGGTGAGTAGTTATCGATTACTAAGTTTCTCGATCATGAAGAGACGCCTGTGACGTCCCGTGATTCTCAGTGCTCCAGCCGACCCGTGGACTGCGCCGACGGGTACATGCCCTCCCAGACCCGGTGCTCGGGCGGAAAGCCCATCGCCACCAGGCAGTTGATGAGCATGCCGTACGCCAGGAAGTTCGTCGTCTCCTTGACGTCGGCGCCGAGCGGCCCGTGGACGGCGTCCCACAGCCGCATCCAGCCGGCCCGCACCGCCTCGCCGAACTCGTGGTCGCCGTCCTGCTCGGCGGCCCCCACCGCGACGTACATCTGCATCTGCATCATCAGCCACTCGGGCCGCTCGGCGATGACCTTGGTGTACGCGTCCGCCATGGCGTGCTCGGCCTCTTCGCCCTCCAGGCCCTTCGAGGCCTCCTCGAAGGTGCGGAGGGTGTCCTCGACGCAGCGCTCCGCCGCAGCCAGGAAGATCGCCTTCTTTCCCGGGAAAAGCCGGAACAGGTACGGCTGCGAGACCCCCACCCG
Organism: Streptomyces sp. NPDC024687; assembly: GCF_055559055.1. Classification (NCBI taxonomy): domain Bacteria; kingdom Bacillati; phylum Actinomycetota; class Actinomycetes; order Kitasatosporales; family Streptomycetaceae; genus Streptomyces; species Streptomyces sp. NPDC024687. The sequence goes on from NZ_JBVHLJ010000009.1 coordinate 148,853, forward strand.
CTTGGCGATCTCCTCGGTGGACGTGCCGTGGTAGCCACCGCGGGCGAACTCGATCATCGCCGCGCGGATGACGCTCTCACGCCTGTCCTCTGCGCTCATCCTGACCATGCGAATAAGTTAGTACTCAATCACTAACTTGGCAAGGAGTGGGGTACAGGACGTATTTCAGGGGTTCCAGAACGCAGTGCAGTAAGGAGCGCCCCACCATGGAGAGCGCCCCTTACATCGGCAGCCGGACCGTCGGCCCTCAGGCCAGTCGTACGACTGCTCGCGACATCCCCAGCACCTTCTGCCCAGCGCTGGTCACCGTGAGGTCGACGCGGACCGTGTTGTCGTCGAGCTTGGCGGCGACCTTCGCGGCGACCTCGACCGCGGCGCCCTGGTCGTCGTTCGGGACGACGACGGGCTTGGTGAAGCGGACGCCGTACTCGACGACCGCGCCCGGGTCGCCGGCCCAGTCGGTCACCACGCGGATCGCCTCGGCCATGGTGAACATGCCGTGCGCGATGACGTCCGGCAGTCCGACCTCCTTGGCGAACTTCTCGTTCCAGTGAATCGGGTTGAAGTCCCCGGAGGCGCCCGCGTACTGGACGAGGCCGGCGCGCGTCACGGGGAAGGTCTGGGCCGGCAGCTCGGTGCCGACCTCGACGTCGTCGTATGCGATCTTCGCCGTCATGTTCTTCGTCACGCCTCCTCTGCCGCGCGCGCGACCAGCTTGGTCCAGGCGGTCACCACGTGTTCGCCGGCCTCGTCGTGGACCTCGCCTCGGATGTCCAGGATGTCGTTGCCGGCCATGGACCTGATCGCCTCGATGGTGGAGGTGACGGTCAGACGGTCACCGGCGCGCACGGGGCGGACATAGGCGAACTTCTGGTCGCCGTGCACCACGCGGCTGTAGTCCAGGCCGAGCTGCGGGTCCTGCACGACCTGTCCCGCGGCCTTGAAGGTGATCGAGAACACGAAGGTCGGCGGGGCGACGACGTCGGGGTGGCCGAGCGCCTTGGCGGCCTCCGGGTCCGTGTACGCGGGGTTGATGTCCCCCACCGCCTCGGCGAACTCGCGGATCTTCTCCCGGCCCACCTCATAGGGGGCGGTGGGCGGATAGGTCCGCCCCACGAAGGACTGGTCGAGCGCCATGGGCTCGGCACCTCCTGCTTGCTCTACTGGCCGGTATCGGGTCCCTCAACGACGCGAGGCCGCCCCCGATCTCTCGGGGACGGCCTCGCGTACGAGCCTGATTTATCGCGTTTCGCGGTGCGCGGTGTGCGCGTTGCAACGCGGGCAGTGCTTCTTCATCTCCAGTCGGTCCGGGTTGTTACGCCGGTTCTTCTTGGTGATGTAGTTCCGCTCCTTGCACTCCACGCAGGCCAGCGTGATCTTCGGGCGGACGTCGGTGGCAGCCACAGGAGTGCTCCTTGACGAACGGATGGGACAACTAACGCATAGAAGAGTAGCCGATCGAAGGACCGACCCCGCAATCGGCTACTGTCTGTAGCGGTGACCGGACTTGAACCGGTGACACAGCGATTATGAGCCGCTTGCTCTACCGACTGAGCTACACCGCTGTGATGCGATCCGTTCCCGCCTCGCGACGGGAACCTCACACACCAGAGCCCCAATACGGAATCGAACCGTAGACCTTCTCCTTACCATGGAGACGCTCTGCCGACTGAGCTATTGGGGCGAGCGATGAAGACATTACACGCTCCGCCGCCGTTCGCCCAAATCCGTTTCGCGGCGCCCTGGGTGCCTTGATCCACAGGGTTCCCGGAGCCCTCAACAGCCCCTCCAGCACGGCGGACCACACCGGTACGACTATTGCGCTCCTCCCCGTCGCAGGCGCGCCGCCACCCTAGGCTCGACTCACTCTGCGTGATCTTGCGTCCCCTTGCGCGGTTCCGGCGGCTCCGGGCTTGCGCAGCCCGAGCCCCTGGAGCGCGATGTCCGACAGCCAGCCGCAGCCGCCCCACTCCTCGTCCTCGTCGTCCTCGTCCGGTGCCGCGTCGTCGGGCCCCTCCGAGGCGGCCGGTCTCCTGTTGTGCGGGGCACGGCTCACCGACGGCAGGACCGTGGACGTACGGCTGGGCGGCGGGCGCATCGAGGCGGTCGGAACGGCCGGGAGCCTGGCCGTGGGCGGCACACGCGCGTGCGGTGCGCGCGTGGATCTCAACGGCTATCTGCTCCTGCCTGCCCCGGCCGAGCCGCACGCCCACGGCGACACCGCCCTGTCGGCCGACGCGGACGGGCCGCTCACCTACGACCCGCACGACGTCCAGTGCCGGGCCACGGAGGCGGCTCTGCTGCAGCTCGGGCACGGTGCGACCGCGCTGCGGGCACACGTGCGCGTGGGTGACGTCCAGGGGTTGGGCGCGCTGGCCGCCGTACTCCAGGCGCGGCGGTCGCTGCGCGGGCTCGCCGAGCTGACGGCCGTGGCGATGCCCAGGGTGCTGACCGGGGTGGCGGGGGCGGAGGGGCTCGCCATGTTGCGGGACGCGCTGAAGATGGGGGCCTCGGTGGTGGGCGGTTGTCCGGATCTCGATCCCGATCCGACCGGCTACGCGGAGGCGGTCCTGGAGGTCGCTTCGGAACACGGCTGCCCCGTCGACCTGCACACCGACGCCACCGACCCGGCCCGGCTCGCCCGGCTCGCCGCCATGGCCGGGGGGCTGCGGCCCGGTGTGACCCTCGGCCCCTGTGCGGGCCTCGACCGGCTCCCCGCGGAGGTGGTCTCCCGCACCGCCGACCAGCTCGCGGCGGCCGGAGTTGCCGTGGTGTGCCTGCCGCAGGGCGGCTGCGCGGGCGTGGACCGCCGGGGCACGGCTCCGGTACGGCTGCTGCGCGCGGCCGGGGTCCGGGTGGCCGCCGGCAGCGGCGCGCTGCGGGACGCCTGCAACCCGGTGGGCCGCGGGGATCCGCTGGAGGCCGCGTACCTGCTCGCCTCCCGCTACGGGCTGCGGCCGGAGGACGCCTACGACGCGGTGAGCACGTCGGCGCGAGCCGTGCTCGGACTGCCCGAGGTCCGCGTGGAGGCCGGCTTCCCGGCCGAGTTGCTCGCGGTACGCGGCGACCGCCTGGCCGGCGCGCTCTCCCTGGCGTACAGCCGGATCGTGGTGCACCGGGGGCGCGTGGTGGCACGGACCAGCGCGGTACGCGAGTACTGCAACTCGGCGGCGGCCGCGGAGTTGGGGCTGCCTCGGCAGGGGCGGGGGTAGGTGGCGGTGTCGGCAGGGGCGGGGCAGGCGGCGGTGTCGGCGGTGTTCTGGTGCGGGGCGTGGGCCCCCTGTGCGCCCCTCAGCCCCACCCGGCACTCCCCTGGCGCGGCGTTCGCGGATGTTCCGGCGTACGGTCGAAGGCATGCGCATTGTCATCGCTGGTGGTCATGGTCAGATCGCGCTGCGGCTGGAGCGGTTGCTCGCCGCGCGCGGGGACGAGGTCGCGGGGATCATCCGCCGCCCGGAACAGGGCGACGACCTGCGGGACGTCGGTGCCGAACCGGTCCTGCTGGACCTGGAGTCGGCCTCGGTCGAGGACGTGGCGGCGGCTCTGCGGGGCGCGGACGCGGCGGTCTTCGCGGCGGGCGCGGGCCCCGGCAGCGGCGCGTCCCGCAAGGACACCGTGGACAAGGCAGCCGCGATGCTGTTCGCGGACGCGGCGGTCCTGGCGGGCGTACGGCGCTACGTGATCGTGTCCTCCATGGGCGCGGACCCGCGGCACGAGGGCGACGAGATCTTCGACGTGTACCTGCGCGCCAAGGGCGAGGCGGACGCCTATGTGAGCGGCCTGGACGCCCTGGACTGGACGATTCTGCGTCCCGGCGCGCTCACCGACGACGCCGGCAAGGGTCTCGTCCGCCTGGAAGCGCACACCGGCCGTGGCCCGATCCCGCGCGACGACGTGGCCGCCGTACTGGCGGAGTTGCTGGACACACCCGCGACAGCAGGGCTGACGTTGGAGCTGGTGAGCGGTTCCACGCCGGTGTCGGTGGCGGTGAAGTCGGTGGCCGGCAACTGAGGGTGCCCGCGGGTGCGGGTACGGGTGTACGGGTTCGGTTCGGGTTCGCGGAGGACGGGCTGCTGGCGCGGACGGGCGTGCGGTCGGGGGCGTAGGCTCCCGGCGCCCGGCGCGTCAGAACATCAGAACAGGGGCAGCTGGCCGGATACGACGGGGACTGCGTACCCGTCCAACGACGGCTGGGCCGCTCCGAGTTCCGCCTGTCTGCGCGAACCCGGGCACGAGACGAGCTGTCCCCTCTCGCGCGCGCCAGGCGGGTCGTGCCGGGCGAAGCGGCCGGCGACGACGGCGATCTCGCGACGGCATTCGGGGCAGAGCCTGCGACGACTGGACATGCAGTCAGTGTGCCCGGGCGGAAGGGGTTAGTGCGTCTGGAGTGGGCGGTTGTCTTGTGACCCCCCGTCAATAGGCGCCTGCCGAAGGGGTATTCGGAAGCGACAGCGGTTTCTGTCGATTCCGAGGAGGTACCTGCCGTGCGCTCCTTAAAGCGCTGGCTCGACCGCAGTCTGGCCGCACAGGCGGTTCTGATCTTCCTTCTGGGTGTGGGTGCCAGCGCCTTGTTCCGCCAGGGCGACCATCCCGTGTTCTGGGTGGTTCAAGCGGCCCTCTACGCCGCCATAGCCATCACATTCGTGGCCGTGCAGCGTCGCCGGACAAGCCGCGCGGCGGGCACCGACCCCCACGGGCTCGTCGAGCTCGGCCGCAGGATCCGCCATCGCGAGGTGCCGAGCGAGCCCGGGGAACGGGAGTCGATGCGACGACTGGTCGACGACCAACTGGGCCTGCTGGAACGCAGGCGCCGGTGGCTGCCGTACTCGCTGGGCTTCATGGGCCTGACGGCGGCCGCCCTGCTCGCCCTCGGGGTGGCCACCGGATCAGTGGTCTTCCCGCTCGTCTTCTCGGCCTTCATGATCGGCTTCTGCTGCTGGGCCGTCTGGATGCGACGCCGGACTCTTGACCGCTACCACTACATGCGCGCAGCACTGCGGGAGGAACACGAGCGCGTGTCCTGACCCACGGCACCGACGGTGAGACACAACACCCCGCTCCGGAACACCCGAAACACGGCCCACCCGAAACACGAAAGGACCCCCTCCGCTCTGCGTTTCCGCAGTTCGGAAGGGGTCTCTTTCTCAGCGTGGCGGCGCCAGGATTCGAACCTGGGAAGGCTGAGCCGGCAGATTTACAGTCTGCTCCCTTTGGCCGCTCGGGCACACCGCCGGGGTTGCTGCCCTTCGAACCGTCTTTCGGCGGTGCTCCGTGGCAACGACGTAAACAATACCCGATGCCGAGGGGTGCTTCGCCACCCGATTGATCTGCGCCCGGAGGGCATGGGGTGACTAGGCTTGGGCGGATGCGGCCCGGGTTCACACCGGCTCGGCGACCGCCCTCACGTACGCCGATACGCGTCCGTACACACGCTGACACGCACCCCGATACAAGGAGCCACAGGACATGGCCGACTCCAGTTTCGACATCGTCTCGAAGGTCGAGCGGCAGGAGGTCGACAACGCCCTCAACCAGGCCGCCAAGGAGATCTCCCAGCGCTACGACTTCAAGGGCGTGGGTGCCTCGATCTCGTGGTCCGGTGACAAGATCCTCATGGAGGCGAACTCCGAGGACCGGGTCAACGCCGTCCTCGACGTCTTCCAGTCCAAGCTGATCAAGCGCGGGATCTCGCTGAAGGCGCTCGACGCGGGCGAGCCGCAGCTCTCCGGCAAGGAGTACAAGATCTTCGCGTCGATCGAGGAGGGCATCTCCCAGGACAACGCGAAGAAGGTCGCGAAGATCATCCGCGACGAGGGCCCGAAGGGCGTGAAGGCCCAGGTCCAGGGCGACGAACTGCGAGTCAGCTCGAAGAGCCGTGACGACCTGCAGTCCATCATCGCCCTGTTGAAGGGCAAGGACTTCGACTTCGCGATCCAGTTCGTGAACTACCGGTGAGCTGATTCATCGATCGGCACCGATCGGCTCCGCTCGACGCCGATCCACGAGGAAGGGTGGGCACCTGGCCGGTGCCCACCCTTCTCGCCTGCTGGCTGCGGTTCGGGGGTCAGTCGCGCGAGTTGCCGAACAGGAGACGGTAGGCGATCAGGAGCACGAGGGAGCCACCGATCGCGGCGGCCCAGGTGGGCCCGTCGTAGAAGTTCTTGGTGACCGGGTGGTCCAGCCAACGGGCCGATATCCAGCCGCCGATGAACGCGCCCGCGATGCCGATGAGGGTCGTCCCGATGAAGCCACCCGGGTCCCGGCCAGGCAGCAGGAGTTTGGCGATGGCTCCGGCCAACAACCCCAGGATGATCCAGCCGACGATGCTCATGCCCTGAACCTGCCCTTCAGCGCTGTGCCCGCACGTCGTATGCATGCGGCTTGCGCGCGGTGTTCGTCGAGCGGGTGTTCGTGTGTCGTTGCCGAAGAGGACGTCAGGGCCCCATCCTGCGGTTGCATGCGATCAGTAGGGTGCGGTTCATGACGCATTCCGGTGCCGAACTGCGGCGCACCTTGGGAGTAGGGGACGCCGTCGTCATCGGGCTCGGCTCGATGATCGGCGCAGGGATCTTCGCCGCCCTCGGGCCGGCAGCGCGCGCGGCCGGATCCGGGCTGCTGCTCGGACTCGCGGTCGCCGCCGTGGTGGCCTACTGCAACGCCACGTCCTCGGCGCGGCTGGCCGCCCTGTATCCGGCCTCGGGCGGCACCTATGTGTACGGGCGGGAGCGGCTCGGACCGTTCTGGGGTTATCTCGCGGGCTGGTCGTTCGTGGTGGGGAAGACGGCCTCCTGTGCGGCGATGGCGCTGACGGTGGGTGCGTACGTCTGGCCGGGTCAGGCCCATGCCGTGGCTGTCGCGGCCGTGGTGGCGCTGACCGCGGTGAACTACGGCGGGATCCAGAAGTCCGCCTGGCTGACCCGGGCGATCGTGGCGGTGGTCCTCGCTGTCCTCGCTTCCGTGGTGGTCGTGTGTCTGGGGTCCGGGGCCTCACAGGCCGGGCGACTGGATGCCGGTGTCTCCGGCGGTGCGGGCGGAGTGCTGCAGGCGGCCGGTCTGCTGTTCTTCGCGTTCGCGGGGTACGCGCGTATCGCGACCCTCGGTGAGGAGGTACGGGACCCTGCGCGCACCATCCCCCGCGCGATCCCCCTGGCCCTGGGCATCACGCTGGTGGTGTACGTGGGTGTGGCGGTGGCTGTCCTTTCCGTGCTGGGCGCCGATGCTCTGGGCCGTGCGGACGCGCCGCTGGCCGAGGCAGTGCGGGCGGCCGGGGTGCCCGGGCTCGTGCCGGTGGTGCGGGCGGGTGCCGCCGTGGCCGCGCTCGGCTCGCTGCTCGCCCTGATTCTGGGCGTCTCACGGACGACGCTGGCGATGGCCAGGGACCGGCATCTGCCGGGCGCGCTGTCCGCCGTGCATCCCCGTTTCCAGGTACCTTACCGGGCCGAGCTGGCCGTGGGTGCGGTGGTCGCGGTCCTCGCCGCCACGGTGGACGTACGGGGCGCGATCGGTTTCTCCTCCTTCGGTGTGCTCGCGTACTACGCGGTGGCCAACGCAGCCGCCTGGACGCTCGGTTCGGCTCCGGCGGTCCGGGTGGTGCCGGTGGTGGGGCTGCTCGGGTGTGTGGTGCTGGCGTTCGCGCTTCCCGGGGTTTCCGTGGTCGTGGGCGCGGGGGTGCTGGCGGTCGGGGTGCTGGCGTACGGCGTACGCCAGTGGTTGGCGGCACGGTAGGTCGGCGGCAGGTGCCCCTGGGCCCGGCTCGTCAGGTCGCGGGGGTCGGCGGCGCCGTGCGTATCCGGAACTCCGCCCAAGGAGCCATCTCCAGCTCCTCGTTCATCTCCTCGTACCAGCCGGTGCCGTCGACCCAGGCTTGCAGCCAGTCCGTGAGGGACGGGGCGTCCACGAACCAGGAGTGATCATGGTCGCCGGCGTTCGGCTCGAAGAGGAGGACGGTGGCTTCGGGGCTGTGGCAGTCCACGCACGCGAACATCGCACAGCCCCAGTGGGATATCGGCAGGACGCCCTCGGGCCAGGGCCAGTCGGGGTCCTTGCGGCCGCTCTTGCGGTTGGCCAGGTACTGCACGACGGCTGCGGGCTCGCCTGCCGGGGAGCCGTCGAGCAGGGGCAACAGGCCGTACTCCGGGCCGAACCCGCCGTCTCCTATCTGCAGGTAGAGGGCGGCGAGCAGTGGGGGCAGGTGGAAGCCCAACGCGGCCTCGGCTTGAGCCAGGGTGGGCGGGTCCACCGGCTCGGGGAGGGAAGCCCAGCCCCACGGACGGGTGTTGCGGGCCTTGTCCGCCACCCGTGCCAGCAACTGCTCGCTCTCGGTCATGCATTCATGATGCAGGGCGGCACTGACAGCCGGGCAGGCCTGTGGACAACCCACGGATTGTGGAAAAACCCGGCCCGTCCGTCAGCGGGTTGCGAACGGCTCGTCCGTGGAGACGATTTCGCGGCCCAGTGGGAACAGGGACACGGGGATCAGCTTGAAGTTCGCGATGCCGAACGGGATGCCGATGATCGTGAGGCAGAGGACGAGGCCCGTCGCGATGTGGCCCAGGGCCAGCCACCAGCCGGCGAGGACCAGCCACAAAACGTTGCCGACGAAGGAGGGCGCGCCCGCGTCGCGGCGCTCGACCGTGGTGTACCCGAAGGGCCACAGGGCGTAGACGGCGATGCGGAAGGCCGCGATGCCGAACGGGATGCCGATGATGGTGATGCAGAGCAGCGCGCCCGCGGCCAGGTAGGCGAGGAAGAGCCAGAAGCCGCTCAGGACGAGCCAGATGACGTTCAGGATGGTTTTCACTGGGGGCGACCTGCCATCTTCTCGAGCCGGGCGACGCGCTCCGCCATCGGCGGGTGAGTCGAGAACATCTTGGACAGTCCCTGGCCGGGGCGGAAGGGGTTGGCGATCATCATGTGGCTCGCGGTCTCGATGCGTGGCTCGGGGGGCAACGGCAGCTGTTTGGTGCCCATGTCGAGCTTGCGCAGGGCGCTGGCGAGTGCGAGGGGGTCGCCGGTGAGCTGGGCGCCGGAAGCGTCCGCCTCGTACTCCCTGGAGCGGCTGATGGCCATCTGGATGAGGCCGGCCGCCAGCGGTCCGAGGATCATGATCATCAGCATGCCGAGGAGGCCAGGACCGTCATCGTCGTCGGAGCGGCCGATCGGGATCAGCCAGGCGAAGTTGACCAGGAACATGATCACGGAGGCGAGGGCTCCGGCGACCGACGAGATCAGGATGTCGCGGTTGTAGACATGGCTGAGTTCGTGGCCGATGACACCGCGCAGTTCGCGCTCGTCCAGCATGCGCAGGATGCCGTCGGTGCAGCACACGGCGGCGTTGCGCGGGTTGCGGCCGGTCGCGAAGGCGTTGGGTGCCTCGGTCGGAGAGATGTACAGGCGCGGCATGGGCTGACGGGCCTGGGTGGAGAGCTCACGGACCATGCGGTAGAGGGCCGGTGCCTCGAACTCGCTCACCGGGCGGGCACGCATCGCGCGTAGAGCCAGCTTGTCGCTGTTCCAGTACGCGTACGCGTTGGTGCCCAGCGCGATCAGGACGGCCACCACCAACCCCATGCGGCCGAAGAAGCTGCCGATGACGATGATGAGTGCGGACAGTCCCCCGAGGAGGACTGCGGTCCTGAGCCCGTTGTGCCGGCGGTGCACGGTACGCCCTCCAAGTGGTGCAGCAGGGGAACCCTTTGCTTGCTGGTCTCCGATGTCTTCCGATGCCACCGGTCCGTGGTGTCACGTCCAGTGGACCTTCCCGTCTTGCTCAACGCCAGGCGCGGGCCACTAGTTCCCTTGTGCGCACGGAGGCCCAGGTGAGCCGTTCGGGTGACGGTCCTGGGTCCAGGTCCGGGAGGGCCGGTTCAGAAGAGTCCGGTGTCGGTGAAGCGCAGCACCAGTTGGGGTGCGCCCGACAGGGCGACGCCGAGGACGCCGGTCAGGGCGAGGGCGGCGGTGAGGGGGGCGGGGACTCGGTGTGCGGCGGGTTCGCCCTCTGGTGCCCGGAACAGCAGGGTCGTCCACTGGAGGTAGTAGAACAGCGCGATCACGACGTTGACGGCCATGACCACGGCGAGCCAGCCGAGGCCCGCGTCCACGGCCGCCGAGAAGACGGTGACCTTGGCGAACAGGCCGATGATGCCGGGCGGCAACCCTGCCAGGCAGAACAGGAAGAAGGCCAGCAGGAGGGCTGCGAGGGGGTTGGTCGCGTAGAGGCCGCGGTAGTCGGTGATGCGGTTCGCGGTCCTGGTGCGGCCCACCAGAGCGGCCACGGCGAAGGCGCCGAGGTTCACGGCGGCGTACATGAGGGCGTAGGCGACGGTGGAGCCTACGGATCGCTCGGCGTCGTCGGAGTACGCGGCGGCGGCGATCGGCACGAGGAGGTAGCCGGCCTGGCCGACGGAGGACCAGGCGAGCAGCCGTACGGCGCTGTACGCGCGCGTGGTCTGCTGTCGCAGGGCGCCGAGGTTGCCGACAGTCATGGTGAGGGCGGCGAGCGCGGCGAGGGCCGGGCCCCAGACGTCGGCGTACGAGGGCAGGGCGACGACGGTGACGAGGATCAGGCCGGAGAAGCCGACCGCCTTGCCGACGACAGACAAGTAGGCGGCGATCGGGAGTGGCGCGCCTACGTAGGTGTCGGGCACCCAGAAGTGGAAGGGCACGGCGGCCGTCTTGAAGGCGAAGCCGACGAGGGTGAGGACGACGCCGGTCTGGGCGAGGGTGTGGAGCTGTCCGTCGACGTGCTGGATGCGGTCGGCGACCTGGGTGAGGTAGAGGGTGCCCGTGGAGGCGTACACGAAGCTGATGCCCATGAGGCTGACCGCGGTGGCGGTGACCGAGGACAGGAAGAACTTCAGGGCCGCTTCGGAGGACTTCCTGTCGCCGTGCCGGATGCCGACGAGGGCGAAGGCGGGCAGGGAGGCGACTTCCAGGGCGACGATCAGGGTCGCGAGGTCGCGGGAGGCCGGCAGGAGGGCGGCGCCGGCGGCTGAGGAGAGCAGCAGGAACCAGTACTCCCCTTCGGGGAGTCTCTTGTCGGCGTCCTTGAGGGTGGTGACCGACAGGAGGGCGGCCAGGAGGGCGCCGCCGAGGACGAGGAACTGGAGGACGAGCGTGAAGCGGTCGGCCGTGTAGCTGCAGATGTGGGGATCGCCGGTCAGGCAGAAGGTGCTGCGGTCGCCGTCCAGGAGAGGCAGCAGCAGGAGCGCGGAGGCGGCCAGGCCCGTGACCGAGACCCACCCGAGCAGGCTCTTCTTCTGCTCGCCGACGAACAGGTCGGCGACGAGGACGACGAGTCCGACGACCGCCGCGACGGTGGGCGGCGCGATGGCGAGCCAGTCGACGGACTGGACGAGGTTCGCGGCCGTCGCGGTCAGCGGCTCGGCCGATGATGCCCATGGCTGGACCATGGCGGCGGGGGTGCTCATCGGTTGCCTCCTGCGAGGAGCTGCTGGACGGCCGGGTCGGTGAGGCCGAGGAGGGCCTTCGGCCACAGACCCGCCACGACGGTGAGGGCGACGAGCGGCGTCCAGGCCGCGAACTCGTACGTGTGGACGTCGGCGAGCTGGGGGGCGTCCTGGGGTGCGGCGCCCATGCAGACGCGGCGGACCACGACGAGCATGTACGCGGCCGTCAGCAGGGTGCCGAACGCGCCGATCGCCATGAAGGTGAGGAAGGCGGGGCGGCTGAGGTCGTCGGCGGGCTTGAAGGCGCCGAAGAGCGCCAGCATCTCGCCCCAGAATCCAGCGAGGCCGGGCAGGCCGAGCGAGGCGACCGCGCCGAAGGCCAGCAGGCCGCCGAGGCGGGGGGCCTTGCCGTACAGGGCGGCGCCGCTCTCCTCGGCCAGGGTGTCGAGGTCGGTAGTGCCGGTGCGGTCCTTCAGGGCGCCGACCAGGAAGAACAGCAGGCCGGTGATGAGGCCGTGGGCGATGTTGGCGAACAGGGCGCCGTTCACGCCGGTCGGGGTCATGGTGGCGATGCCGAGCAGGACGAAGCCCATGTGGCCGACGGAGGAGTAGGCGATGAGGCGTTTGAGATCACCCTTGGCGCCCCGCTTGGCGAGGGCCAGGCAGGCGAGGGATCCGTAGATGATCCCGACTACGGCGAAGGCGGCGAGGTAGGGCGCGAAGTCGCGGAAGCCGTCGGGCGCGATCGGCAGCAGAATCCGGACGAACCCGTACGTACCCATCTTCAGCAGGACGCCGGCCAGCAGCACCGACCCGACGGTCGGCGCGGCGGTGTGGGCATCGGGCAGCCAGCTGTGCAGCGGCCACATCGGGGTCTTGACCGCGAGCCCGATCCCGATCGCCAGAACGGCAATGACCTGCACGGACGCGGTCAGCGACCGGCCGTTGTCAGTGGCGAGTGCCACCATGTCGAATGTGCCCGCCTTGATCCCGATCAGGAGCAGGCCGAGCAGCATGACGACCGAGCCGAGCAGTGTGTAGAGGATGAAGCGCCAGGCGGCGGCCTGGCGGTCCGCGCCGCCCCAGCGGGCGATGAGGAAGTACATCGGGATGAGCACCGTCTCAAACGCGAGGAAGAACAGCAGCAGGTCGAGGACGGCGAAGGTCGCGAGGGTGCCGGACTCCAGGACGAGCAGCAGCGCGACGAAGGCCTTCGGGGACGGGCCCGAAGGCATTTTGAAGTAGGAGTAGAGCGCGCAGAGGAAGGTCAGCAGCGCGGTCAGGACCAGAAGGGGGAGGGAGATGCCGTCGATGCCGAGGTGGATGCGCACGTCGAGTGCGGGGATCCAGCTGATGTCGGTCGTGGCCTGCATCTTCGACGGATGGTCGTGGTCGAAGCCGAGCGCGAGGACGATCGCGGCAATGAGGATCACGCCGGTGACGGTCACGCCGTGTCGCAGTACGGCCTGGTCGGGCGACTTCCCCTTCAGTCCGGGCGGGGCGGGCAGTACGGCCGTGACGGCACCGAGGAGCGGGCCGGCCACGACGAACGCCAGAAGGAACTGCATCACGGACTCGTTGATATCGATCACGCCTGCTCACGCTCCCGTGGCGACGAGGACGACGGCGACCGCGAGGACGACGGTGCCGGCGAGCAGCGCGCTCACATAGGTCTGCAGATTGCCGGTCTGGGCCCGTCGCACGGCGGTGCCGAGCCAGCGGGGCAGCGTTCCCGCGCCGCGCACGTAGGTCTCGACGACCTCGCGGTCCAGGAAGCGGACGAGGTCGGCTCCGGCTTGGACCGGGCGGACGAAGAGGGCCGTGTACAGGGCGTCCAGGTGGAAGCCGACGGCCGCGTGGCGGTGCAGCGGGCCGAGCAGCAGTCGTCCGGGGTCCGCCGGGTCCGGCACGTGGGCCACGTCTCCGTAGGCGGGCTCGTGGGTGGCGATGGCCTCGGCCTCGACCAGTCCCGCGTCACCCTCGGGGTGGGCGGCGACCGCGCCGAGCGGGACGCGGGCAGCGATCGCGCGGGTGTGCCGCCAGGCCGCGTAGGTGACGATGCCGCCGACCAGGGCCGCACCCGTGCCGACGACGGACGTGGTGAGGGCCGGGGCGAGGTCGCGGCCGTCGAACCAGTCGGGCAGCACGCGGTAGGCGAACGCACCGAGGGCGAGGGAGGGAGCCGCCAGGACCCACAGGACCACGTTCATCGTCAGCGGCTGCCGGCCGTGGTCGGGGGCCTCGGTGCCCCGTCCGCGGAAGGCCAGCAGCCACAGGCGGGTCGCGTAGGCGGCGGTGAGCACGGCCGTGAGGAGGCCGGCGACCAGGGTGATCCAGCCCGCGGCGCCGGGTGCGTGTTCGGTGTGGCCGGTGGCGACGTGCTCGGCGGCGCCGAGGACGGACTCCTTGGAGAAGAAACCGCTGAAGGGCGGGATCGCGGCGAGCGCGAGGAGCGCCACGGTCATCGTCCAGAACGCGTCAGGGATGCGGGCAGGCAGGTCCTTCATACGGGACATGGCGGCCAGTGAGTTGGTGCCGGCGGCGTGGATGATCACGCCGGCCGCGAGGAAGAGCAGCGCCTTGAAGGCGCCGTGGGACAGGAGGTGGAAGACGGCGGCACCGCGGTCGCCGACGGCGAGTGCGCCGGTCATGTAGCCGAGCTGGCCGATCGTCGAGTAGGCGAGGACGCGCTTGATGTCGTCCTGGGCGAGTGCGGCGAGACCGGAGCCGAGCATCGTGACGGCGGCCATGACGGCGAGGACCACCATCGCGGCCTGGGATGCCTCGAAGACCGGGAGGAGACGGGCGATGAAGTAGACACCGGCGGCCACCATCGTCGCGGCGTGGATCAGCGCGGAGACGGGCGTGGGGCCGGCCATCGCGTCGGGGAGCCAGGTGTGCAGTGGGAACTGCGCCGACTTGCCGGCCACGCCTGCGAGGAGGAGCAGGGCGATCAGGGTCGGGTGATCGAGTCCGCCGTGCGCGACGGCGTCGAGGACGCTGGTGATTTGGAAGGAGCCGACGTCGGTGGCCAGCGCGAACAGGCCGATCAGGAAGGGGACGTCACCGAGTTTGGTCACCAGGAAGGCCTTGAGGGAGGCGGCGCGGGCCTCGGGGGTCTCCCAGTAGTGGCCGACCAGGAAATACGAGCAGATACCCATGATCTCCCAGCCGACCAGCAGCACGATCAGGTCGCCGGAGTAGACGACGAGCAGCATCGCGGAGGTGAAGAGGGAGACGAGTGCGGCGTACGAGGGGTAGCGCGGGTCGTCGCGCAGATAGCCCGTCGAGTAGATCTGCACACAGGTGGCGACGAGGCCGACCAGGACGGCGACGAGCGCGGCGAAGCCGTCGATGTGCAGGGCGAGTTCGATGGGGACCGAGCCGGTCGGGGTGAGTTCGGTGGCGGCGTTCACCGCCTGGTCGCCGCCTTGGAGTACGGCGACCACCGCGGCGAGCACGAGGGCGGCCAGGGGAGGCAGGACGGCGAGCGGGCGGACGAAGCCGGGGGCCGTGCGGCCGAGGAGCAGGCCGGCTGCGGCGCCCAGGAAGGGGAGGACGGGGACGAGGACGGCGAGGGTGGTCGTGGTCACGCGGTGGCCTCAGCCTTCCCGGTCCGCCCGGATCGTGCGGCCTGCTCGGCCGGGCGGGCTTCGCTGTCGGAGTCGTCGCGGTCGTCGGGGTCGTGGCCCTCCGCCGTGTCGCGGAGTTTGTCGATGTCGGCGGTGCCGCGGTTGCGGTGGACGGCAAGGACGATCGCGAGGCCGATACCGATCTCGGCGGCGGCGATGGTGATGGTGAACAGGGTCAGGGCCTGGCCGGAGTGCAGGGTCTCCTGGGCGGCCTTGCTGAGCCAGACGTCGAAGGCGACCAGGTTCAGGTTGACGGCGTTGAGCATCAGCTCGACCGACATGAGGATGAGGATCGCGTTGCGGCGGGCGAGGACGCCGTACAGGCCGGTGCAGAAGAGGAGGGCGGAGAGTACGGCGGGATAGGCGAGGTGCATCAGCGGGCACCTTCCTGTTCGGCTGACTCGGCTTCCTTGGCGGTCTCGGACGCCGTGGCTGACTCGGACCCTGTGGCCGACTCGGAGCCCCTGGCCGACTTGGAGTCCCCAGCCGACTTGGAGCCCTTGGCCGACCCGGTTCCCGAGATCGGCTCATTTCGCCTGATCGGGTGATTACGGGAATCCGGGACGGATGGGGAACCACCGCTCACGGCTCGGGAGTTCACAGGGGGAGAGCTCGACTCCGCCTTCACCTTGCGGGACAGGACGATCGCGCCGACCAGTGCCGCGAGGAGCAGGACGGAGAGGGCCTCGAAGGGGAGGACCCAGTTCTGGAAGAGGCTCGCGCCGGTGGCCTCGGTGGAGCCGGCGGCCGGCCCGTCGAGGTCGATCCAGGTGGTGCGGAAGGCGTCGGCGACCACCCAGACCAGAGCGGCCGCTGCGGCGAGGGCCACGACGAGGGCGGCCCATCGGTTGCCGGAGTCGGCGTCCGGCGAGCGGCCGATGGGGGCCCTGGTGAGCATCAGACCGAACAGAAGGAGGACGACGACGGAACCCACATAGATCAGGACCTGCACCCAGGCGATGAACTCGGCGGTGAGCAGGAGGTATTCGACGGCGAGGCCACCGAGGGCCACCACCAGCCACAGAGCGGCGTGCACCAGCTGCTTGGTGGTGACGGTGACGATCGCGGCGCCGAAGGTGACCAGGCCGACGAGGAGGAAGGCGATCTCGACACCGGTCGGGGAGAGGAAGCCGTGCGCCTCCTGAGCGAGGGTCACGACTCTTCCCCCTGGGGCTCGGCCGGCGTGGTCGGCTCGGCCTGCGCCGCCGCCAGCTTCTCGGCCGTCTTGCGGGCGGTGGCGATCTCCTTCGGCTCCTCGGCGCCGGGGTCGAGGGCCGGTGGGGCCGGGACGGTCCACATCCACTCCCGGAGCTTGTCGCGCTCGTGGGTGAGGTCGCGGATGTCGGTCTCGGCGTACTCGAACTCCGGGGACCAGAACAGGGCGTCGAAAGGACACACCTCGATGCAGATACCGCAGTACATGCACAGGGAGAAGTCGATGGCGAAGCGGTCGAGGACGTTGCGGCTGCGTTCGCGGCCACCTGGGGTCGCCGCCGGGACCGTCTCCTTGTGGGAGTCGATGTAGATGCACCAGTCGGGGCACTCACGGGCGCACAGCATGCAGACCGTGCAGTTCTCCTCGAACAGGCCGATCACCCCGCGGGTACGGGGCGGGAGGTCGGGCTGGGCGTCGGGGTACTGCTCGGTGACGGTCTTCTTCGTCATCGTGCGCAGGGTGACGGCCAGGCCCTTGGCCAGACCGGAGCCAGGAATGGGGGCCATGGTTACTGGATCACCACCTTGACGATGCCGGTGAGGGCGATCTGGGCGAGGGAGAGGGGGACGAGGAGGGTCCAGGAGAGCTTCTGGAGCTGGTCCTCGCGCAGGCGGGGGTAGGTCACGCGGAGCCAGATGACGACGAAGGCGAGCACGGCCGTCTTGAGGAGGGTCCAGACCCAGCCGAGACCGTCGACGCCCCAGGGGCCGTGCCAGCCGCCCAGGAAGAGGACGGTGGTCAGACCGCACAGGACGACGATTCCGGCATATTCGGCGAGGAGGAACAGGGCGAAGCGCAGGCCGGTGTACTCGGTGTAGGCGCCGAAGATGATCTCCGAGTCGGCGACCGGCATGTCGAAGGGAGGGCGCTGGAGTTCGGCGAGGCCGGCGATGAAGAAGACGATCGCGCCGACGATCTGCCAGGGCAGCCACCACCACTCGAAGGCGTCGAGGATGCCGGGGAGGGAGACGGTTCCGGCCGCCATCGCCACCGAGGCGGCGGTGAGGAGCATCGGGAGTTCGTAGGCGAGGAGCTGTGCGGCGGTGCGCAGGCCGCCGAGGAGGGAGAACTTGTTGGCGGAGGCCCAGCCGGCCATGAGGGAACCGAGGACGCCCACACCCATCACGGCGAGCACGAAGAACACGCCGGCGTCGACGACCTCGCCGACGGCGCCCTCTCCCGGGCCGATCGGGATGGCGAGGAGGACGAGGAGGTAGGGCAGGAGGGCGACGGCGGGGGCGAGTTGGAAGACACGGCGGTCCGCGCCCGCGGGTACGACGTCTTCCTTCTGGGCGAACTTCACGCCGTCCGCAACGAGTTGGGCCCAGCCGTGGAAGCCGCCGGCGTACATCGGGCCGAGGCGGCCCTGCATGTGGGCCATCACCTTGTGCTCGGCCTGACCGATGATCAGGGGGAAGGTGAGGAAGACGACGAAGACGATCAGGAGTCGCAGGGCGACGTCGAGAGCGTCGTTCACTGCGGGCCTCCTGCGGGCTTGTCGGGGGTGGAGTCCTTGGTCTTTTCGGGTGCTCTGTCTTCTTCGGGGACTGTGGAGTCCTCGGAGGCCGGCTCGCCGGAAGCAGGCGGCTCCTCTCGAACCGCGGGGCCTTCAGAAGCCGTGGGTTCATCGGAAGGCGCGGGGTCTTCGGAAGGCGCAGGGCCTTCGGAAGACGCGGGGCCTTCGGTAGACGCGGGGTCTTCGGTAGACGCGGGGTCTTCTGGGGCCGAGGTTTTCGAAGGCGTTGGCTCCCCGGTGGTCTTGCGCGCTTCGGGCTCTCCAGGGCGTTCGGAGACTTCGGTGCCCTCGGGCGTGGGAGACCGCTCCGGTTCCGGGTTGTCGAAGGCCGGGCGGGCGTGGTGCCACGGTGCGTCCGGGCTGCGAGGAGCCGTGGGGGGCTTCGGCGGCGCGGGGTTCGTGCTCGCGTCGTCGGCCGACGGCTCGGAGCCGGTCGCGGTGGCCCTCCGACTCGCGGAACCGCCAGAGGCGGTACGTGCCCGACGGGGTCCGCTCGGGGCACCCCCCGCCGCGGCTCCCCGAGGCTGAGGTGCGGGCGCTTCCGACGCCGTGCTGTCCGACTCGGTTGCGGGCGCATCCGGCGCCGGGGCCTCCGACGCGGGTACGGAAGCATCAGGCACCGGGCTCTCCGACACGGGTGCGGGTGATCCCGGTACCGGGTCATCCGTCGCGGACGCAGACAAGCCAGGTGCCAGAGCCTCCGACCCGGGGGCGCCGTTGGCCGGGGCTGCCGTACCGGCGCCGGTGCCGGTTCCGGTGCCGTCGGCTTCTGGTGCCGTCTGGCCGGCCGAACCCTGCGCGGCGGTACGTGTACGCCGGGGCACACCCGTCGGTGGGGTCGGTGCAGCATCCTCCGTCGCCCCGGGCGCGGTCTGGCTCGCTGAGCCCTCGTCCGCCGTACCCGCCCGACGCGGACCAGCTCCCGACGCGCCCGCCGCAGCCGACGCCCCGGCCGCATCCAGCCGGCTCACCGACCCCTCCGCAGCCGAACGCGCCCGACGCGGACCACCCGCGACCCCAGCCGCATCCGCCGACCCCGGGACCTCAGACGCCTCCGCCTGACTCGCCGACCCCTCCGAAGCCGAACGCACCCGACGCGGACCGCCCGCGACCTCAGCCGCACCCGACGTACCCGCCGCGCCCGCCGCGCCCGCCGGCCCCGACGCCCCGGACCCCTGACTCGCTGACCCCTGACTCGCCGACCCTTCCCCAGCCGAACGCGCCCGGCGCACCGGACGGTCGCCCGTCGGGCGGGGTGGCCGTTCTCCTGGGGTGCGGCGGGTGGGGGCCGGGGGGAGTTGGCCCTTCAGGGGGCCCCATTCGTTGGGGTCGGGGACTCCTGGGGGGAGCATCTGGCGGCGTTTGGGGCCGCCGTGTTCGGACTCGCCCGGTTCCTTCGCGCCGGGCCAGGCCTTGGCGACGCGGGCCGCCAGGACGAAGTCCTTGCGCAGGGGGTGGCCCTCGAAGGTTTCCGGCAGCAGGAGGTGGTCCAGGGAGGGATGGCCCTCGAAGGTGACGCCGAACATTTCGTAGGTCTCGCGCTCGTGCCAGGCGGCGCCCGCGTAGATGTCGACGGCGGTGGGCAGCACCGGCGTGTCGTGGGCAACTGTGGTGCGCAGGAGCAGGCGTCGTACCGGGGAGAGGGCGGCCACGTGGGCGGCCACGCGGAAGCCGGTGCCGGGTTCGTCGACGGCGCTGAGCCAGTCGAAGAAGGTGCAGCCCAGGTCGTCGCGGGCGACGCGCAGTGCGGTGAGCCAGGTCGTGGGCGGGACGTCGACCGTCAGGACCTCGTAGGACTCCTCGGCGGTGGCCTCGGGGCCGAAGAGTTCCTCGGCGGGGGCGGGGAGCCAGCCGACGGCGGTCACTGCGAGTCCTCCTCGTCCGGAGCCGACACCGCTGCCGGCGCCGCTGCCGGCGCCACCGCCGGCGGCTGGACCAGCCCGCTCTGCAGCGCGGCCGCCGACGGGCGTGCCGCGGACGCCCCGTACCCGTACCGCTCCCCCAGCGACTCCCTCGCGATCTTCTCCTGGAGCTTCAGGATGCCCTGGAGCAGCGCCTCGGGGCGGGGCGGGCAGCCGGGGACGTAGACGTCGACGGGGATGATCTGGTCGACGCCCTTGGTGACGGAGTAGGAGTCCCAGTACGGGCCTCCGCAGTTGCTGCACGCGCCGAAGGAGATGACGTACTTCGGCTCCGGCATCTGTTCGTACAGGCGTTTCACCGCCGGTGCCATCTTGTCCGTGACCGTGCCGGAGACGACCATCAGGTCGGCCTGGCGGGGGCCCGGGGCGAAGGGGATGACGCCGAGGCGGATGAAGTCGTGGCGGGCCATGGACGCGGCGATGAACTCGATGGCGCAACAGGCGAGGCCGAAGTTGAAGACCCAGAGGGAGTAGCGGCGGCCCCAGTTGAGGATCACCTTCATCGGCTCGGGGGCGAGGCGGGAGAGGGCGCCCAGCCGTTTCGGCTCCGAGAGCAGTACGGGCTCCGTGGCGGCGGGGCCGGCCGCAGAGCTCGCGGAGGAGTCGGCCACGGAGTGCGAAGGGGATTCGGCGGCGGGGTTCACGTCCATGCCAGGACACCCTTCTTGTACGCGTACAGGAGTCCCACGGCGAGGAAGCCGAGGAAGACGAACATCTCGACAAGGGTCGTCGCGCCGTAGCCGGGGGCCGCGAAGACGGTGGCCCAGGGGAACAGGAAGATCGAGTCGACGGCGAAGATGACGTAGAGGAAGGCGTAGACGTAGTAGCGGACCTGGGTGTGGGCCCAGCCTTCGCCGACGGGGTCGACCCCGCACTCGTACGTCAGCAGTTTCTCCGGGGTGGGGACCACGGGTCGCAGCAGCCGTCCGGCGCCGAAGGCGACCGCGACGAACAGCACGCCGACGACGGCGAGCAGTCCGACGACCGAGTACGACTGGAAGTAGTCCGCCGCGACGACGGTCGGATCGACGACGGTTGCATCGACGACGGTCGGTTCCGGCACGTCCGCCCCTCACTCCCTGTGAGCACGCTGAACACAGTGGTCACGCTGGACACCACTGTTCGACGATCTGTACGCACGGGAGTCTAGGCCCTGATAAAGGCACGGTAAGCAGCCCGTCACCCAAGGAAAGCCATCCGAAGGGCGGGGGTGGGGTTTTCCCCAGCACGGCGCGGCGGTCCGCCTCATGGCGCTCGGCGGTCGCGCGCGGCACGCTAGCCCATATGACCGAACGCCACTCCTCCCCCAGCCGCGCCGTGATCACCGGCCCAGACGGCGGATCCGACGACGGCCGGCCGCCGCCGGCCCGTTTCGCCTTCGACGCGCACACCTGGAAGGAGATCGCGCATCTGCTGGCGAACCTCCCGGTGTCGGTCCTCGGCTTCACCTATGTCGTGACGGTGCTGTTCACCGGCTTCTGGCTGACCGTCACGGTGATCGGGTTCCCGCTGCTCGCGGCGGGTCTGCTGGGCGCGCGGCAGCTGGGCAAGCTGGAGCGGGCGCGGGCCCGGGCCCTGCTCGGGGTGCGGGTGGACGAGCCGAGCCGCCTGCCGTGGCGCACCAAGAACGGCGGCAACGGCTTCTTCGCCCAGCTGTGGATGGGGGTCAAGGACCCCGTGGGCTGGCGGACGGTGCTGTACGACTTCATCCGGCTGCCGTGGGGCGTGCTCACCTTCACGATCACGCTGACCTCGTTGTTCGTGCTGTGGCCGGTGCTGCCGTTCATCGCGCGGGGCCTGGCCAACGTCGACCGGGCGATGGTGCGCGGGCTGCTGTCGCCTTCCGACGAGCTGGAACGCCGTATCGCCGAACTGGAGTCTGACCGGGGGGTCGTGGTGGACGCGGCTGCGTCCGACCTGCGGCGCATCGAGCGGGATCTGCACGACGGGGCACAGGCCCGGCTCGTCAACCTGGCCATGGGGCTCGGCCTCGCCAAGGAGAAGCTCCTGGAGGACCCGGAGCACGCGCAGGCGATGGTCGCGGAGGCGCACGGCGAGGTGAAGCTGGCGCTCCAAGAACTGCGCGATCTCGCGCGGGGCATCCATCCCGCCGTACTGACCGACCGCGGACTCGACGCCGCCCTGTCGTCGGTCGCCTCACGTTGCACGGTGCCGGTGAAGGTGACCGCCGACCTCGACGCGCGGCCGGTGGCGGCGATCGAGGGGATCGCCTACTTCACCGTCTCCGAACTGCTCCAGAACATCAGCAAGCACAGCGGGGCGCGGTCGGCGTCGGTCGACGTGTGGCGGTCGGAGAACCGGCTGCTCATCCAGGTGTGGGACGACGGCCGCGGCGGCGCCCGGCTAGACGGCGGCACCGGGATGCGCGGGCTCGCGGAGCGCCTCGACGCGGTCGACGGACTGTTCGTCATCGACTCCCCGCCGGGCGGACCGACGGTGGTCACGGCGGAGCTGCCGTGGCGGGACCGGGCCGCGGACAAGAGGTAGGGAAAACCCCCCTTCGAAGAGGCCGACGACCTCCATGGTCCGTCGACCTGCGGCCCAGCAGGGTGGAGGTACGACACGACAGGCGCGGGACGAGAGAAGAAGGACGACGTCGATGGCCACGGACTACGGGTACGACAGTGGGCTCGGGTTCCCCGGGACGGTACGGCGGCACCGGGTCCCGGCGGGGCTGCGGGCGCCGTTCGAGGGGCGGACCTGGCGGGAGTTCGGCTATGTGCTGCTGAGCCTGCCGATCAGCATCCTGATGTTCACGTACGCCGTCACGATGATCTCGCTCGGCGCGGGCCTGCTCGTGACCTTCCTCGGCATTCCGGTCTTCGCGGCCGGGCTCGCCGGATGCCGCGGGCTCGGGGCGCTGGAGCGGGCGCGGGCCCGGGGGCTGCTGGGTCTCGAGGTCGGCGATCCGGAGCCGCTCAGGATCGGGAAGTCCGGGTTCATGGCGTGGATGGGGGCGGTGCTCAAGAGCGGGACGTCATGGCGGACGCTGCTGTACTCCGTGCTGCAGCTGCCGTGGGCGGTGTTCTCC
The DNA here is from genome assembly GCF_055559055.1 of Streptomyces sp. NPDC024687. Classification (NCBI taxonomy): domain Bacteria; kingdom Bacillati; phylum Actinomycetota; class Actinomycetes; order Kitasatosporales; family Streptomycetaceae; genus Streptomyces; species Streptomyces sp. NPDC024687. The sequence continues at coordinate 171,599 of NZ_JBVHLJ010000009.1, forward strand.
TTCGTCGTCGCGGTGAACTTCTGGGTGTACGGCTGGGCGCTGCTGACGTATCCGCTGTGGTTCTGGGTCTTCCCGGCGTACGCCGGTCAGGACGGGCTGCAGCTCTACGGCGACGAGACCCACCACATCTATCTGAACAACCCGTTCGAGATCGGTGTGACGGCGCTGGTGGGACTGCTGTTCACGCTGTCCACGCCGTGGATCGTGCGGGCGCTGACGACGGTGGACCGGGTGATGGTGCACGGGCTGCTGGGGCCGACCCGGCTGTCGGCGCGGGTGGTGGAGCTGGAGTCGGACCGGGGGGTCGTGGTGGACACGGCGGCGGCGGATCTGCGGCGCATCGAGCGGGATCTGCACGACGGGGCGCAGGCCCGGCTGGTGGCGCTGGCGATGGATCTGGGGCTGGCGAAGGAGAAGCTCACCGAGGACCCGCAGGCCGCGGCGCGGATGGTGGAAGAGGCGCACGGTGAGGTGAAGACGGCGCTGCAGGAGCTGCGGGACCTGGCGCGGGGGATTCATCCGGCAGTGCTGACGGACCGGGGGCTGGACGCCGCGCTGTCCTCGGTGGCGTCCCGGTGCACGGTGCCGGTGCAGGTGGAGGTGGATCTGCCCTCGCGGCCCGCGCCGGCCATCGAGGGGATCGCGTACTTCACGGTGTCCGAGCTGTTGCAGAACATCAGCAAGCACTCCCGGGCGACGTTCGCCGCGGTGGATGTGTGGCGGGTGGAGGACCGGCTGCTGCTGCAGGTCGTGGACAACGGGGTGGGCGGGGCCGACGTGTCCTCCGGGTCCGGGCTCGCGGGCCTTGCGGAACGGCTGGACGCGGTCGACGGGATCCTGGTGGTGGACTCGCCGGCCGGGGGGCCCACCCGGGTGACGGCGGAGCTGCCCTGGCGGAGCGAGCGGGTGTGACGGGTTCTCCGTAGGGGGGCGGCGGGGCGTTTTCGCCTCCGCCGCCCTTCTCCGTTCCCGATGCGTACGACCCAGATGCGTACGACCCGGATGCGTACGGCTCTGCTGTGCCGCGCCAGTGCCCCCGAACCTGGCCGGATTCCGAGCGTGGACCCCTGTTTCGGGGCTTTGTTCGGATTCAGGGGACCTATTCCCGTTGCTCGCGCCCGCCCGCATCCGAATGCTGGAATGCTGGACTTGTCCAGCAAGTGGGCAGGCAGTGGGCTGGGGGGCCGAGAGTCGTGGAGGACAGGGTGCGGGTGGTCATCGCCGAGGATTCAGTGCTGCTGAGGGAGGGCCTGACCCGGTTGCTGACCGACCGCGGGCACGACGTCGTGGCCGGTGTGGGCGACGGGGAGGCACTGATCAAGACCATCGGTGAGCTGGACGCCCAGGGCGAGCTGCCCGACGTCGTGGTCGCCGATGTGCGGATGCCTCCGACGCACACGGACGAAGGCGTGCGAGCCGCCGTACAACTGCGCAAGGCACATCCCGGACTCGGGGTACTCGTACTCTCGCAGTACGTGGAGGAGCGGTATGCCACCGAGCTGCTGGCCGGGTCCAGCCGCGGGGTGGGGTATCTGCTCAAGGACCGGGTCGCGGAGGTGCGCGAGTTCGTGGACGCGGTGGTGCGGGTGGCCGAGGGCGGCACCGCCCTCGACCCCGAGGTGGTCGCTCAGCTGCTGGGCCGCAGCCGGAAGCAGGACGTGCTCGCCCATCTCACTCCCCGGGAGCGGGAGGTCCTGGGGCTGATGGCCGAGGGGCGCACCAACTCGGCGATCGCGCGGCAGCTCGTCGTGAGCGACGGGGCCGTGGAGAAGCACGTCAGCAACATCTTCCTGAAGCTCGGGCTGTCCCCGAGCGTCGGGGACCACCGGCGGGTGCTGGCGGTGCTGACCTACCTGAACTCGTGAGCATCTGACACCGTGTCAGATCAGCGGGAGTCGACCGAGAACCGAGAACGATGAGGGAGCGTCTTCAAGGAGAGCGCCGGGGGCGAGTAAATCGTGACAATTCAGGGCTTTGAACCGTCTCAAAACGCCGTCCATCATGCGAATGGCCGAGGGAAGGCGACCCCTGCGGTCGTAGGGTTGATCCTGGGAAGGCCTGCGGGAAGGCCGCTCCCGAACAGCCGCCCAGAGGGAGGTCCAGTTCAGTGACCAGTCAGGTCAGCAGCCCAGCGGAGCAGGCCGACGAAGCCGTCGTGGGAGAGCAGCGCAAAGAGGCCGGCGTGAAGGACGTCCGCCGCCTCGACCGGGTGATCATTCGTTTCGCGGGCGACTCCGGTGACGGGATGCAGCTCACCGGGGACCGTTTCACCTCGGAGACCGCGTCCTTCGGCAACGACCTGTCCACCCTTCCCAACTTCCCCGCCGAGATCCGGGCCCCTGCCGGAACCCTGCCGGGTGTCTCCTCCTTCCAGTTGCACTTCGCCGACCACGACATCCTCACGCCGGGTGACGCGCCCAACGTGCTCGTGGCCATGAACCCGGCCGCGCTCAAGGCCAACATCGCCGATCTGCCGCGCGGCGCGGAGATCATCGTCAACACGGACGAGTTCACCAAACGGGCGATGCAGAAAGTGGGGTACGCGGCCTCGCCGCTGGAGGATGGCTCGCTCGACGGGTACAGCCTTCATCCGGTCCCCCTGACCACGCTGACCGTCGAGGCCCTCAAGGATTTCGACCTCAGCCGCAAGGAGGCCGAGCGCAGCAAGAACATGTTCGCGCTCGGCCTCTTGTCGTGGATGTACCACCGGCCCACCGAGGGCACGGAGAGGTTCCTGCGCACGAAGTTCGCGAAGAAGCCGGAGATCGCCGAGGCGAACCTGGCGGCGTACCGGGCCGGCTGGAACTTCGGCGAGACGACCGAGGACTTCGCCGTCTCCTACGAGATCGCCCCGGCCACGAAGGCCTTCCCGGTCGGCACATACCGCAACATCTCCGGGAACCTCGCGCTGTCCTACGGGCTGGTCGCCGCGTCCCGCCAGGCGGACCTGCCGCTGTTCCTGGGCTCGTACCCGATCACCCCGGCCTCGGACATCCTGCACGAGCTGAGCAAGCACAAGAACTTCGGCGTACGGACCTTCCAGGCCGAGGACGAGATCGCGGGCATCGGCGCAGCCCTGGGCGCGGCCTTCGGCGGCTCGCTCGCGGTGACGACGACCTCCGGTCCGGGCGTGGCCCTGAAGTCGGAGACGATCGGGCTTGCGGTCTCTCTGGAGCTGCCGCTTCTCGTCATCGACATCCAGAGAGGCGGCCCGTCCACCGGTCTGCCGACCAAGACCGAGCAGGCGGACCTGCTGCAGGCGATGTTCGGGCGCAACGGCGAGGCGCCGGTGCCGATCGTCGCCCCCTGCACGCCGGCCGACTGCTTCGACGCGGCGCTGGAGGCGGCCCGGATCGCGCTGACGTACCGCACACCGGTGATGCTGCTGTCGGACGGCTACCTGGCCAACGGCTCGGAGCCCTGGCGGATCCCGGAGCTGGACGAACTCCCGGACCTGACCGTGCAGTTCGCGCAGGGGCCGAACCACACCCTGGACGACGGCACCGAGGTCTTCTGGCCGTACAAGCGCGACCCGCAGACCCTCGCCCGCCCCTGGGCGGTCCCCGGCACACCCGGTCTCGAACACCGCATCGGCGGGATCGAGAAGGAGGACGGGTCGGGCAACATCTCCTACGCCCCGGCCAACCACGACTTCATGGTCCGCACCCGCCAGGCCAAGATCGACGGCATCGACGTACCGGACCTGGAAGTGGACGATCCGCACGAGGCGCGCACGCTGGTGCTGGGCTGGGGATCGACGTACGGCCCCATCACGGCGGCGGTACGGCGCCTGCGGACGGCCGGCGAGTCGATCGCGCAGGCACACCTGCGCCACCTCAACCCCTTCCCGCGCAACCTGGGCGCGGTGCTGAAGGCGTACGACAAGGTCGTCATCCCCGAGATGAACCTCGGGCAGCTCGCCACCCTGGTCCGGGCGAAGTACCTGGTCGACGCGCACAGCTACAACCAGGTCAACGGTATGCCGTTCAAGGCCGAACAGCTCGCCACGGCTCTCAAGGAGGCCATCGATGGCTGAGACGTCCACGGAAGGCACGGGCACGATCGAGGCGCTCTCGCTCGTCCCCAAGGCCGAGGGCCGCCAGAGCATGAAGGACTTCAAGAGCGACCAGGAAGTCCGCTGGTGCCCCGGCTGCGGTGACTACGCGATCCTCGCGGCGGTCCAGGGCTTCATGCCGGAGCTGGGACTGGCCAAGGAGAACATCGTCTTCGTCTCGGGCATCGGCTGCTCGTCGCGGTTCCCGTACTACATGAACACGTATGGCATGCACTCCATCCACGGGCGGGCGCCGGCGATCGCGACGGGGCTGGCCGCGAGCAGGCGGGACCTGAGCGTGTGGGTCGTCACCGGCGACGGCGACGCGCTGTCCATCGGCGGCAACCACCTGATCCACGCCCTGCGGCGGAACGTGAACCTGAAGATCCTGCTGTTCAACAACCGGATCTACGGCCTGACGAAGGGCCAGTACTCCCCCACCTCCGAGGTCGGCAAGATCACGAAGTCGACGCCGATGGGGTCGCTGGACGCCCCCTTCAACCCGGTGTCCCTGGCCATCGGCGCGGAGGCGTCCTTCGTGGCGCGGACGGTGGACTCCGACCGCAAGCACCTCACCTCGGTGCTGCGGCAGGCGGCGGCCCACCCCGGCACCGCGCTGATCGAGATCTACCAGAACTGCAACATCTTCAACGACGGCGCGTTCGAGGCGTTGAAGGACAAGCAGCAGGCCGAGGAGGCGGTGATCCGGCTGGAACACGGTCAGCCGATCCGCTTCGGCACCGACCTGTCCAAGGGCGTGGTCCGGGATGCGGCGACGGGTGACCTGAAGGTGGTACCGGTGACCGCGTCGAACGAGGCGCAGATCCTCGTCCACGACGCGCACGCGTCGTCCCCGACGACCGCCTTCGCCCTGTCCCGCCTGGCCGACCCGGACACGCTCCACCACACCCCGATCGGCGTCTTCCGCTCGGCGGACCGGCCGGTGTACGACACGCAGATGGCGGACCAACTGGACGCCGCGATCGAGCAGAACGGCAAGGGGGATCTGGGGGCGTTGCTGGCCGGGGGCGACACCTGGACGGTCGTGGGCTGACGCTTCTCCCGCGCATGCGCAGGGCCTGGATGTCGCACGGCGTCCAGGCCCTGCGCATGTCAGGCGTCGGGGTGCCCGAAGGGAGTGCTCAGGTCCGTTTCTTCGCCGCGTCGTACCTCTCCCGCGCCTCCTGCACCGCCCCCATCCGCCGCGATGTCCACTCCGCCAGCCCCCGTACCTTTTCCGCCGCCTCGCGGCCGAGGTCGGTCAGGGAGTAGTCGACTCGGGGTGGGATCACCGGCTTGGCGTCGCGGTGGACCAGGCCGTCACGTTCCAGGGTCTGGAGGGTCTGGGTCAGCATCTTCTCGCTCACCCGGCCGATCGCCCGGCGGAGTTCGCTGAAGCGGTGCGGGCGGTCCAGGAGCTGGATCAGGACCAGGACACCCCAGCGGCTCCTCACGTGTTCCAGGACGAGGCGGTGGGGGCACATCGCCTCACCGGCGGAGATCAAGGGGTTCGCTGCGCTTACTGCCATGCCAGTACCTTACTTCAAAGTGGGTACTTTCCAAGAGTTAGCGCTTCTCCTATGGTTAGTGTCACCGCACCCCACAAGGAGATCGCACATCATGAGCATCGTCGTCACCGGAGCCACCGGAAACCTCGGCCGTCACGTCGTCGAGCAGCTGCTCGAGAAGGTTTCGGCCGAGCAGGTCACCGCAGTCGTCCGCACCCCGGAGAAGGCCGCCGACTTCGCGGCGAAGGGCGTGAAGATAGCGGTCGCCGACTACAACAGCCCCGAGACCTTCGACAAGGTCCTCGCGGCCGGCGACAAGGTGCTGCTGATCTCCGGCAACGAGTTCGACAAGGGCCGCCCCGCCCAGCACCAGGTCGTCATCGAGGCCGCCAAGGCCGCGGGCGTCGCGCTCCTCGCCTACACCAGCGCACCCGGCACCCTGACCGCCGCGCTCGCCGACGACCACCGGGCCACCGAGGAGGCCCTGCTCGCCTCCGGTCTGCCCTACTCGCTGCTGCGCAACGGCTGGTACAACGAGAACTACACCGAGAACCTCGCCCCCGTCCTGGAGTACAACGCGGTCGTGCAGGCCGCCGGTGACGGCCGTGTCTCCTCCGCCTCGCGCGCCGACTACGCGGCCGCCGCCGTGGCCGTGCTGACCGGCGAGGGGCACGAGAACACGACGTACGAGCTCGGTGGCGACGAGCCCTGGGGCTTCGCCGAGTACGCGGCCGAGCTGAGCCGGCAGACCGGCAAGGAGATCGTCTACAACGCCGTGTCCGTCGACGACTACATCGGGATCCTGACCGGTGCCGGGCTGCCCGCTCCCTTCGCCGCGACCCTCGCCGGCGTCGACGCCTCCATCGAGAAGGGCGAGCTGGTCGTCACCTCCGGCGACCTGGCCCGGCTGACCGGCCGTCCGACCACCCCGATCGCCGCGTCGATCAAGGCCGCGCTCAAGGGCTGATACTCCCCCGACGGGCCCTTGGGCGCTCCACCCCCGGCTGTCATGACCGTATAGCGATACGGGCATGACAGCCGGGGGTGCTCGGCGTTACCTTCGTGCAGGCGAGGACGGTGCGAGGAGGAGAGTCCGTGAAGTCGAGGGGCGAGCGGCACATAGGTCTGCTGAACGGCTTCGCCGCGTACGGGATGTGGGGGCTCGTGCCCCTGTTCTGGCCGCTGCTCAAGCCCGCCGGCGCCGCCGAGATCCTCGCCCACCGGATGGTGTGGTCGCTCGTCTTCGTGGCCGTCGCACTCGTCGTCGTACGGCGCTGGGCGTGGGCCGGTGAGCTGCTGCGGCAGCCCCGGAAGCTGGCGCTGATCACCGTGGCCGCCGCCGTCATCACCGTGAACTGGGGCGTCTACATCTGGGCCGTCAACAGCGGTCACGTGGTCGAGGCCTCGCTCGGGTACTTCATCAACCCGCTCGTCACCATCGCGATGGGTGTGCTGCTGCTCAAGGAGCGGCTGCGGCGCGTGCAGTGGGCGGCGGTCGGGATCGGGGCCGCCGCGGTGCTCGTCCTCACGATCGGATACGGCCGGCCGCCGTGGATCTCCCTCACGCTCGCCTTCTCCTTCGCCACGTACGGCCTGGTCAAGAAGAAGGTGAACCTCGGCGGGGTCGAGTCGCTGGCCGCCGAGACCGCGATCCAGTTCCTGCCCGCGCTCGGCTATCTGCTGTGGCTGAGCTCGCGGGACGACCTCAGCTTCGCCTCCGAGGGCCCGGGGCACGCGGCGCTGCTCGCCTCGACCGGCATCGTCACCGCGCTCCCCCTGGTCTGCTTCGGCGCGGCGGCGATCCGCGTGCCCCTGTCCACGCTGGGACTGCTCCAGTACACGGCCCCGGTCTTCCAGTTCCTGCTCGGCATCTTCTACTTCCACGAGGCCATGCCGCCGGAGCGCTGGGCCGGGTTCGCGCTGGTCTGGCTGGCGTTGACGCTGCTCACCTGGGACGCCCTGCGCACCGCGCGGACGCTCAGGAGGGAGATCAACAGGCCCAGCACCACCATGACCACGGGCACGGTCAGCGCCGTACGGAAGGCGGAGAGTCTGGCCTCGGCACCCGAGCCGCCGGCCTCGCCCGCCGCCAGGCCGTAGACGGCCGTCACCGCCGAGATCCCGATCGCCGAGCCGAACTGGGTCGCCGTGTGCAGCAGCCCGCCCGCCAGGCCCTGCTCCGACTCGGCGACCCCGTCCGTCGCCGCGATCGTCAGCGGCCCGTACGCCAGCGCGAAGGCGGTGCCCGCGATGAACAGCGTCGGCAGCATCGCCAGATAGGGCCAGTCCATGCCGACCGGCAGGAAGAGGCCGTAGGCGAGCACCGCCAGCAGGAAGCCGCCGACGATCACGCGCGCGTTGCCGAAGCGGGCGACGAGCCGCGGGGTGAGGGTGGGCGCGAGGACCGCGTCGCAGCCCATGATCACCAGGGCGATCGCGGTCTGCACCGAGGACCAGCCGCGCAGTTCCTGGAGATAGAGCGTCACCACGAACTGGAAGCCGAAGAACGCCCCGACGAACAGCAGCGCCCCGAGGTCGGCCCGCACGACCGGGCCCGTGCGCAGGAGCCCCAGCCGCACCAGCGGATGCGCGGCCCGGCGTTCCACGGCGACGAAGGCGGCCCCGAGCAGCAGCGCCCCGAGGGCGGACGCCGCCGTCGACCGCCACGCGTCCAGACCGTGTTCCAGGCGTACGACGGTGTAGGCGGCCAGCAGCATGGCGCCGGCGGCGGTGAGGGTGCCGGGGAGGTCGAAGCCGTGTCGGGTCGGGGGCGCGGCCGGCGGGCGCGGGATCAGCCGGAAGGCCGCGAGGAGCAGGGCGCCTGCCATCAGCACCGGCGCGAAGAACACCCAGCGCCAGCCCAGCGCGGTGAGCAGGCCGCCGATCACCAGGCCGAGCGAGAAGCCGCCGGCGCCGGTGCCGGCGAAGACCAGCAGGGCCTTGTTGCGCTGCGGGCCCTCCGGGTAGGACGTGGTGATCAGGGACAGCGCGGCCGGGGTCATGAAGGCGGCGGAGACACCGGTGACGAAGCGGGCGACCACCAGCATCCAGCCCTCGGTCGCGAGACCGCCGAGGCCGGAGAAGGCGAGGAAGACCGTGAGCGAGAGCAGGAACATCCGACGGCGGCCCAGCAGGTCGGCCGCGCGGCCGCCGAGCAGGGTGAAGCCGGCGTACCCGAGCACATAGGCACTCATCACCCAGGCCGCGATATCGGTCGCGAGCCCCAGATCGGACCGGATCGAGGGGATCGCGACGGCCATCATCGCGATGTCGGCGCCCTCCAGGAAGATCGTTCCGCAGAGGACGAGCAGCAGCGCCCAGGCGCGTGCGCCCATGACAACACTCCCTAGGTAGGGGGGAGTTACCGGATCGAGGGTCGGTTCCCTCTTGTAACCGGTCCCAGCCTCGGGCAGCATCGACGGACATGGAAGAAGGCACTTCGAAGTCACCGAGTAACTGCGCGGGCACCGACTACGGCGACACCGATCCCTTCCAGTGGGACACCCGCGAGGACTGTCAGGTGCGGCAGATCCTCGACCGGGTCGCCGACAAGTGGTCCCTTCTCGTCATCGCCCTGCTGGAGAACCGGCGCCTGCGCTTCACCGAACTGCGCCGGGAGATCGACGGGGTCAGCCAGCGGATGCTGACGGTGACCCTGCGCTCGCTGGAGCGGGACGGACTGGTGAAGCGGACGGTCCACCCGGTCGTACCGCCCCGGGTGGAGTACGAACTGACTCCGCTCGGCGGCACCCTGCACGCGACGATCCGCTCGCTGGTGACCTGGACCGAGGCGCACCAGGAGGAGATCGCGGCGGCAAGGTCGGCGTACGACAGCCGGGCGGCCGAAGCGGTGTGAACGGGGCCGCTGTCAGTGCGCACCGCTATAAGTGACGGCATGACACCCGTGCACTGGAAAGTCGTGATCGACGCCGAGGACCCGCACGCCCAGGCCGACTTCTGGGCCGCCGCACTGCAGTACACGACCGAGGACAATGACGCCCTGATCCAGCGGCTGCTGGAGCTCGGTGCCCTGCCGCGCGAGGGCACCGTCGAGTACCACGGCCGTCTCGCCTTCCGGGATCTGGTCGCCGTACGGCATCCGGACGACCCGTACGACAAGGACAGCGGCACCGGTCTGGGGCGGCGGCTGCTCTTCCAGCGCGTACCGGAGCCGAAGACCGTCAAGAACCGGCTCCACCTGGATCTGCACCCCGGGGAGGGCAGCCGCTCGGCCGAGGTGGAGCGGCTGACGGGGCTCGGGGCGCGTGTGCTGCGCGAGGTGCGGGAGCGGGGCGGTGAGTGGGTGGTGATGGCGGATCCGGAGGGCAATGAGTTCTGCGTGCAATGAGACCGTGCGAGCCGTGGGGTCCGCTATGCGAACGGGCCTGACCGGATTCCGCCCTTGACGGAGAGTCAACCTCAGCTTCACCATCCAGGCACCCATTCGCTGTGGAATCCCTGTGAGTTCAGGGATTCCCACGGAATTCGGAGCCCCCCACATGAAGCTCTCGGTTCCCGGACGCGTCACGGCCACCGCCGTCGTCGTCACCGTCTCCCTCCTGGCCGGCGGATCCATAGCCGGCGCGGCCCCCGCGGGACAGCCCGCGGTGGCCGCGGCCCCGGACATCCCGGTGGCCAACGTGAAGGCGCATCTGACCCAGCTCCAGTCCATCGCCACCGCCAACGGCGGCAACCGCGCGCACGGCCGCGCCGGCTACAAGGCCTCGCTCGACTACGTCAAGGCCAAGCTGGACGCCGCCGGATTCACCACGACGGTCCAGCAGTTCACCTCGTCCGGCCGCACCGGCTACAACCTGATCGCGGACTGGCCGGGCGGCGACACCAGCCAGGTGGTCATGTCCGGCTCGCACCTCGACAGCGTGACGGCGGGCGCGGGCATCAACGACAACGGCTCCGGTTCGGCGGCCGTCCTGGAGACCGCGCTCGCCGTGTCCCGGGCCGGCTACCAGCCCACCAGGCATCTGAGATTCGCCTGGTGGGGCGCGGAGGAGCTGGGCATGGTCGGCTCCCGCTCCTACGTCAACCGCCTGTCCACCACGGACCGTTCGCGGATCAGCGGCTATCTCAACTTCGACATGATCGGCTCACCGAACCCCGGATACTTCGTCTACGACGACGACCCGGCGATCGAGAAGACCTTCAAGGCGTACTACGCCGGCCTCGGCGTCCCGACCGAGATCGAGACCGAGGGCGACGGCCGCTCCGACCACGCGCCGTTCAAGAACGCGGGCGTGCCGGTGGGCGGGCTGTTCAGCGGCGCCGACTACGTCAAGACGGCGGCGCAGGCGGCCAAGTGGGGCGGTACCTCGGGGCTGGCCTTCGACCGCTGCTACCACTCGTCGTGCGACACCACGGCCAACATCAACGACACCGCCCTGGACCGCAACAGTGACGCGGTGGCGTACGCGGTGTGGGAGCTGTCGCGGTAACAGTCCTTCCCCGGGCTACCGGCCCGCGTTCCGGGCGCGTTCCGCGAGGCGGAGCATCCGGGTGCGGGCCGACTCCAGCTTGTCGGGATCCTCGGCCGCCGGGCCCTCCCCGGCGGCCAGGTCCGTCCACAGGGTGAGCAGGTCGCGGCCGAGCTCCAGGCCCCGCAGCGGATCCCGTACGGCCTTCCACGCGGTGGCCGCGCTCTGCACGTTGCCGTAGGCCGCCTCGGCGTCTCCGGCGCGGTGGTGGATGCCGGCCAGGTCGAGGGAGATCTCCGCGGCCTGGACGGGCTCGCCGCCCAAGTAGGCGATGTACGCGGCGAGTTCACGTACCCGCAGCACATCGGGATGCTCGGCGCCCAGGGTCTGCGACGCCTCGCCGACGACCTGCTGCGCCAACTCGGCGGCCACGTCCGTCCGTCCCTCGCGCACGGCCTCGCTGATCCGTCCGACCGGCTCCGCGAGCACCGCGCCCTCGTCGACCACCAGCCCCTCCCCCAGGACGGCTTCGGCCACGGCGTCGAACCCTCGCACGGGCGTCGGCCGGGGACCGGGATCGTCCAGGAGGGGGACCGGGTCGATGAGGGGGGCGGCGGCCCGGGGAGCGGGCGAGACCGACGGAAGCGGCCGAGGCACGACGGCGGCGAAGCCGGCTGTCGGCAGGGGCAGGGGCCTGGGTTCCGGAACGGGGCCGGCCTGGGGGGTCGGGACAGCGGTGTCGGACGGTGGTGGGGCGGGGGTGTCTGCCGGGTCGGGCTTCGCCCAGGCGGGGGTACGGACCGGACCGGACGGCGGCGCGACGGGGGTACGAGCGGGACCGGACTGCGGCGGAGCCGGTGTCGACGGCAGGGGGCCGGGTGTGTAGGTGGGGTCGGTCGGGGACAGTGGGGCCGGGGTGGAGGCCGGGCCGGTGTCCATCACGGGGGGCGGGCCGAACTGGCCCGTCGGGGGCAGGGCCGTCCCGGGGGCCGGAGCCGAGCCGGTGGTCTGGGAGTCCGGCAGCTGTCGTAGCACCTGGGTCGGGAACGGTTCGGCGTCCGCCGTCCGGGACTCGGGCAGGTTTCGCATCCGGAAGGTGGGGGCCGGGTCGGGGTCGTCCTGTGCGTGGGCGGGGGCCGGGGACGGCCACGACGTCTCCACCGGGTCCTCGGTCGCGGGGGCCGGGGACGGCCAGGGCGTCTCCGCCGGGTCCTGGGGCACGGCAAGCGGCATCCTCACCGGCTCCGCCGTGAAGCGGCTGGCGCCGTCCGTCGCGACTTCCAGGGGGACCACGTAACCGATGCGGGCATCATGGATCGTGGCGTGGACCGCGTGGCCGCCGGCCAGGGCGAGATGGTGGAGGTGGGTCAGGACGGCCTGGTGGAGTTCCTCGCCGGGCGGCGCGGTGACCTGTGTTCCGGCCACCGTCGCGGACTCACCCGTCAGGGGGACACGGACGTCGATCGGGGTGGCCCCCCGCTGCTGGTCCCGCTTCTTGTCGCGGCTGAGTCGAGACATCTCATCCCTCACGGTCGTGCACGTACTGTCGAGTCTCTCCGCTCGCCCCCGGTTCTCACGTCACCGTGATGTCACAGGCCTGTTCCGAAGGGGCAGGGCGGGCGGGATGACAGGATCCAAGCGCGGTCAGGCGAACTGACGTGCGGCGAGAGGCGGAGAGCGTGCAGCAGGGGCCGGAGATCTGGATCCGCGGGCCGGTGGCCCCGACCGGGAGGCGGTTCGCGTGGGTCGGCACGCACGGCGGCGCCGGCGTCTCCACCCTGGCCGCCGTCTACGGCGGTCACGACAGCGGACGCGACTGGCCGGGCCCCGGTGCTCCGACCTCCGTCCTGCTCGTCGCCCGTACACACGCCGCGGGGCTGCTCGCCGCCCGCCGCACCCTGGAGCTGTTCCGGCGCGGGGAGCACCCGCCGGGGCTCGACCTCGACGCCGTCGTCCTCGTCGCGGACGCTCCCGGACGGCTCCCGCGCCCGCTCGCCCAGCAGGCCAAGGAGATCGAGGCCGCGGTCGACGTGTACCGCGTGCCCTGGGTCCCCGCGTGGCGCCTCGGCGACCTGAACGGGACGCCCCCGCGCTCCACCGGGGCACTGGTCCGGCTCACCCGGGCCACCGCCACCCCATGACGGCCACCCCAGCCCCATGACGGCCGCTGCCTCGCTCTCCGCCACCGACCTGGCGGCGGCGGTACGTTCGCGCGCGCTGCGGGCGGTCGACGTCGTCGCCTGCGCGCTGGACCGGATCCGGCGGGTGGATCCCGAGCTGTGCGCGTTCGCCGAGGTGTGGGAGGAGGAGGGGCTGCGGCGGGCACGCGAGATCGACCTGCGCGTCGAGGCGGGTGAGCGGCTGCCGCTCGCCGGGGTGCCGATCGGGGTGAAGGGGCGGCACGGGCTGCGCGGTGCGGCACCGCTTCTCGCGGCCGGGTGCGTACCCGTCGGCGCGACCTCCGTGCCCGGTCCCGGGACTCCCTGGCAGACCTGGGGACTCGGCGCCCACGGCCGTACCGTCAACCCCTGGCGCGCCGACCGCACCCCGGGCGGCTCCTCGGCGGGCTCCGCGGCCGCGGTGGCCGCGGGACTCGTCCCGATGGCGACGGGGAGCGACGGGGCCGGGTCGATACGGATCCCGGCGGCCTGGTGCGGGGTGATCGGCCTCAAGATCACGAACTTCGGCCACGCCCACGCCCCCACCGGCGGTACGAGCGCCCACCCGGACCCGACCGGCCCCACTCCCGGCCCCACCCGAGCCGCCTCCCCGCGCCCCGGCCTCACCGCCCCCGGCATCCTCGTCCGCCACGCCTGCGACGCGGCCGCCTACTGGCACGCGCTCGCCGGCGACGGAACCGGCAACGGCGACGGCTATGACGGTGACGCCCGCGAGGGCGGCGGAGACGGCACGCCCGAGCCGCCCCCCACCCTTCCCGTCACCGCCGTCTGGTCCCCCGACCTCGGCTTCGCGGACCCGGACCCCGGGATCCTGCGCATCGCCCGCTCGGCGGTCGGGCGGCTGGCCGACGCCGGTGTCCTACGGCTCGCCCGGCCGCGCATCCCGCCGCGTCTGCACGACCCCGCCCCCGCCTGGCTCGCCCTGCGCACCCCGGGCTCCGACCTGCGGGAGGCCGACCGGATCCGGGCCGCCAACGACCGTCTCCTCGACGGGATCCTCACCGGCACCGACCTGCTGCTGACGCCCACGACCCCCCACCCACCGCACGGCCACGAAGGCCCCGGCGACCGCTACTCCACCGCCCTCACCTGGGCTTTCAACCTCTCCGGGCACCCGGCCCTCAGCCTCCCCGCCGGCCTGGGCCCGGACGGCTGCCCGGTCGGACTCCAGCTGGTGGCCCGGCACGGCGGCGAGGCGCTGCTGCTGGAGGTGGCGCAGGCGGCACAGGCGTACACCTGAGGGCCCGGACCCTGGACAGATACTTGCGTACGCATATAATGCATGTGCGAGTATTCACCGTACGCCGATCAGCCGGGAGATCTCCATGACGCGCCGTTTCCTGTTCGTGCTCGGCAGCAGTCGCAGCGACGGCAACACCGAACTGCTGGCCCGCCGGGCCGCCGAGCAGCTTCCCCCTGATGTCGAGCAGCAGTGGATCGACCTCGCGGAGCATCCGCTGCCCGACTTCGAGGATCTCCGGCACGACACGGACCATGTGCGGCCGACGATCGGTCACACGGCACTGCTCTTCGACGCGACGCTCGCGGCGACGGACATCGTGATCGCCTCTCCGCTGTACTGGTACTCGGTCTCCGCGCACGTCAAGCGCTACCTCGACTACTGGTCGGGCTGGCTGCGCACACCGGGCGTCGAGTTCAAGGCGACCATGGCGGGGCGCACGCTGTGGGGTGTCACCGCGTTGGCGCACGAGGAGTTCGAGGTCGCCGACCCGCTGATCGGCACCCTCAACAACTCGGCCGCGTACCTGGGGATGCGCTTCGGCGGGGTGCTCCTCGGCAACGGCAGCAAGCCCGGTGACGTCCTGCGGGACACCGATGCCCTCGCCCGGGCGAAGACCTTCTTCGACCAGGAGGCTCCGCTCGCGCGGTTCCCCTACGAGCAGCTCACGCCGTGATGTCCTTCGCCATGAACCTCGCCCACGCGGCCGAGCCGAACACCGCCGCGTACAGCGCCTGGAGGCCCAGGTTCTTCACCAGGTCGTCCCAGTAGACCGGCTCACGCATGAGGTCGGCGAAGGAGAGCCAGTAGTGGGAGAAGAAGTACGGCTGCAGAGCGTGCAGTTGGGGTATCTGGTCGAGGATCTGGACCGTGATCAGCAGGCCGACCGTCGTGGCCATCGCCGCGATGCCGCTGTTCGTGAGCGTCGAGACGAACAGGCCGAGGGCCGCCACGCCGGTCAGTGACGCGGCCACCACCAGGGCGATCAGCAGGGCTCTTCCCAGGCCCTCGCCGAAGGTGATCTGGGTCCCGGAGATCGTCGTCAGATCGCCGAGCGAGAAGAGGACGGCCCCCACCGTCAGCGCCGAGAGGGCGACCACGAGGGTGGCGACCAGGCAGAACGCCATCACCGTCGCGTACTTGGTCAGCAGCAGCCGGGTGCGGCCCGCCGGGGCGACCAGCAGATAGCGGAGGGTGCCCGCGTTGGCCTCGCCGGCGATCGCGTCGCCCGCGATGACGCCGATGGACATCGGGAGGAAGAAGGGGAGGGTCGCGGCGAGGGCGGTGAAGACGAGGAAGAGGCCGTTGTTGGTGATCTGGGAGATGAACGCGGGGCCTCCGCCACCGCCGGCCGCGTCGCCGTCGCCGGTCTCGATCTTCACCGCGATGCCCACGAGGATGGGGACCGCTGCGAGTACGGCCAGCAGGGCGAGGGTGCGCCAGCGGCGGAACGTGACGTGGAGTTCGTTGCGGAAGAGGGTGGCGCGGAAGGTCGTACGGCGGCCTGCGGCTTGTGGGGGCCGGTCGCGCCCGCGTGGCGGAGCCGCAATTGTTACGGCCCCGCGGCCCTTGTTTTCCTCAGCCTGCGACATCGAAGCCCTCCCCTGTCAGCGCCACGAATGCGTCCTCCAGGGAGGCTCGTTCCATCGCGAAGCCTCGTACTCGTACACCTGCCCCCACCAGTGCCGCGTTGATCTCCGCCAGGTCGCGATCAGGAGGATCGGATGTCACCCGGTCCTCGGCGATGACCACATCACCGACGCCCTGCTCCTTCAGCACCCTCGCCGCGTCCGCCGTGTCCGGCGTCGTCACCACCAGCCTCCCCCTCGCCCCCGCCGCCAGCTCCGCCACCGAACCCTGGGTGATCAGGCGTCCCTGGGCCATCACCGCCGCATGGGTGCAGACCTGCTCGATCTCGTCGAGGAGGTGGGAGGAGAGGAAGACGGTGGTGCCGTCCGAGGCCAGCTCCCGCACCAGGGAACGGATCTCGCGCATGCCCTGCGGGTCCAGGCCGTTGGTCGGTTCGTCCAGGACCAGGAGTCTGCGGGGCTGCAGGAGGGCCGCGGCCAGCCCGAGGCGCTGTTTCATGCCCAGTGAGTACGCCTTCGCCTTCTTGCTGGCGGCGGCCGCCAGGCCCACCCGGTCCAGGGCGGCCGCCACGCGCGCGTTCCGGGTGCGCGGGTCGGCGGTCGGGTCGGCGGCGTCGTAGCGGACGAGGTTGTCGCGGCCGGAGAGGAAGCCGTAGAGGGCCGGGCCCTCGATGAGCGCGCCGACGTGCGGGAGGACGGTCCGGGAGGCGCGCGGCATGGGCCGGCCGAGGACGCGCGCCGAGCCGGAGGTCGGTTCGATGAGGCCCATCAGCATGCGGATGGTGGTGGTCTTGCCCGAGCCGTTCGGGCCGAGGAAGCCGAAGACACTGCCCGCCGGGACGGTCAGGTCGAGACCGTCCACGGCGAGCTGTCCGCCGCGGAAGCGCTTGGTGAGGGCCCGGGTGTGGATGACGCTGTCACCCACACCCTCCGAAGCGGGCTCGTCCGCCCCCTCCGGGTCCGGCTCCGTGGCGGACGGCTGGTCCATCGGCTCCCTCGATTCGTCGTGCTCCGCGGGGGAGCTACTTCCCCGCGTCGGCCGCCTTCACCAGGGCGTCCTTGGTGACCGCGCCGACGTAGACCTTGCCGTCGTCGGTGATCAGGGCGTTGATCAGGCGGGTCTTGAAGACGGTGCCCTGACCGAACTTGCCGGAGACCTTGTCGCCGAGCGAATCCAGGAAGCCGCCGACGTCACCGCCGACCTCGGAGCCGGACGGGACGCCCTGGCCGCCGGTGTCGAAGGTGGCTATGGAGTCCCAGCCGTCCCCGATGACGTTCAGCCCCTCGGGGCCGCCCTTGCCGAGATCGTCGGAACCCTTGCCGGGGCTGTCACCCGGGCCCTTGCGCAGGCCCTCTCGGTGCTCGGGCGCCTTCGTGGCGTCGCCCTCCTCGACCTTCGCCCCCTTCGGCGGGGTGAAGTCGAAGGTCGAGGCGGCCGGCCTGGTGAAGCTGACCTGGGTGAAGCCCGCGTCCACGACGGCCGCGCCGCCGCTCGCCGGCGTCAGCGTGAACTTCAGCGGCAGCCCGGTCTTGGAGTCCACGGCCACGGTGATCTGACCGACCGTCGAGCCGTCGTCCTTGGGCTTGATGACCAGGCGGTAGGCGTCCCGGCCCGCGACCTGCGCGGTGCCCTCCACAGTCACCGACGTGGTCTTGTCGGCGGCCTTGAGGGCGTCCTCGGCGAGGTCCTTGGGTGTGGCCGGGAGCTCTTCCTTCTGCTTGCCCCCGCTCTCGGAGGCCGTGGTGTGGAAGACCGAGTTGGACTTGCTGTCGTAGCCCCAGACGTCCTTGCCGTTGTGGATGAGGCTGTACTCCGCCGCGTTCTCCAGCAGCGAGACCTTCTGCCTGTCCTCGCCGTCGGCCGCGACGCGCAGTGTGTGCGTGCCGGAGGCGAGTTCGGTGAGCTTGGTGGTGGGGTCGGCGGACGAGCCGTCGCCCGAGCCGGAAGGCCCGGCGGCGGAGCCGAGCGAGCTCTCCAGGCCGCCGAGGTCCGGCAGACCGAGATCGGTGGTGATCTTCACGGTGCCGGACAGCTGCTGCACGTCCGACGCGGCGATCTTCTCGATGAGTTCCTGTGCGCTGATCTTCGGCAGGTCGGGGTCGCCGGAGTCGGCGAGCGCCGGGACCAGCCCGATGGTCGCCGCCGCGACTCCCACCACCGTGGCCGGTACGACGTACCGCGCGGCCTTGCGCCGGCGCGCGGAACGCAACTCTTCGGCGTCCGCGGCGGTCACGCTGTCGTCGGATTCGTACGGTGCCATGTGTGCCTTACCTCCGTCGTCGGCGGCGGCTGTCCACTCCCATGCATCCACCCGTAGCCGCCATTCTCACCCGAATCGGTGAGGAGTGGTGTTTTCCGTGATGTCCATCTGACCAAATCGGCCATGAGAATGCGTCAGACCTCGGAGCCAACTCCGTGTACACCTGGGGTATGACACGACATGCCGACGCCCCCTACGACCCGTAGGGGGCGTTCGCTCTGCCGGACAGCCGGACAGCCGGACGGCCGGACGGCCGGCGCTAGCCCGCGCGATGCACCACCGCGTCGCACAGCTCCATCAGCGCCGCCTTCGCGTCGCACTCCCGCAGCGGCGCCAGGGCCGCGCGCGCGTCCTGCGCGTAGCGCACGGTGTCCCGGCGGGCCTGCTCCAGCGCGGGGTGCGTGCGCAGGGCCGCCAGCGCCTCCGCGTGCCGGGCGTCGTCCGCGAGGTCGGAGTCGAGCAGCTCGCACAGGGCGATGTCCTCGGCAAGGCCGAGCCGGGCGGCCCGCTCCCGCAGCCGCAGCACGGGCATCGTGGGGATGCCCTCGCGCAGGTCGGTGCCCGGCGTCTTGCCGGACTCGCGGGAGTCGGAGGCGATGTCCAGCACGTCGTCGGCGAGCTGGAAGGCGACACCGAGGCGCTCGCCGTACTGGGTCAGGACGTCCACGACGGTCTCGTCGGCGCCCGACATCATGGCCCCGAAGCGGCACGAGACCGCGACCAGGGAGCCCGTCTTGCCGCCGAGCACGTCGAGGTAGTGCTCCACCGGATCACGGCCGTCCTGCGGCCCGGCCGTCTCCAGGATCTGGCCGGTGACCAGGCGCTCGAACGCCTCCGACTGCACCCGGACCGCCTCGGGCCCGAGGTCGGCCAGGATGTGCGAGGCGCGGGCGAAGAGGAAGTCGCCCGTCAGCACGGCCACCGAGTTGCCCCAGCGGGTGTTGGCGCTGTCGACACCCCGCCTGACCTCGGCCTCGTCCATGACGTCGTCGTGGTACAGGGTCGCGAGGTGGGTCAGCTCCACCACCACGGCGGACGGCACCAGGCCCGGCGCATAGGGGTCACCGAACTGGGCGGCGAGCATCACGAGCAGCGGCCGAAACCGCTTTCCACCCGCTCGCACCAGGTGCTGGGCGGCCTCCGTGATGAAGGGGACCTCGCTCTTGGTGGCCTCGAGCAGTCCCTCCTCGACAGCCGCCAATCCGGCCTGGACATCGGCTTCCAGAGCCTGGTCCCGCACGCTCAGCCCGAACGGCCCGACGACGGTCACGAGGGGTCTCCTGTCTGCTGGTGTCTACTGGCGGTCACACGGAATGTCGATAGGTCGCTGCCATCACTCAAGTCAGCGTATCCGGTCACCTTTGGATCACCGATAGCGCCCGCCCCGTCCATGCCAGGCGGTATCGGATCACGGCCGGTATGTTTCCGATCATCTGATAAGAGCAAATATCTACCGACTTGTACGGAATCGGCCGCCATCGCGGGACGGACGCGGGGGCAGTGAATCCCACGGGCCGCCGGTTGAACACGAGTTGAGGCTTCTTGCCCCTTTTGCACCTCTTGCGCTCCAGTGTGACTTGACCCACTCATGCGGGCGAACCGGCATGAAACCGGAATCCACCGATCCGCCTTTGCCGGTGCGCGAGTTGAGGCTTGGCGAACGCAAAGGATCAAGTACCTCAAATGCCTCTTACCAAGGTCAATAGGCACCTCATGTGAATTCGCCACTTGTTCCGGACATGTGCTCTCGCATACGTTCCCGGCCTGTCGGGCGGACGCCGAATCCTGCCACCGCCCGTACACCCACCGAGAACCATGGCAGGAGCGGGGGAACCAGGTTGACCGCCGGACCGGGCGTCTTCGGACATACCGGCACGGCTTGGGGTGAAGTCGCGCCTTTCGTAGGCGTGGCCGGGCATCTCCCGCCCGAACCCGACAGCTCACCTCGCAGGCGACGGAGAGGAACTTCACCATGTCCGCTGCCGCTCAGCACCGACGTACTCGCACCAGCCGTCTCGTCCGCAAGCTCGCCGTCGCCGGCACCGGGGCCGCCGTACTCGCGCTCCCCCTCATCGGCGCCACCACCGCGTCCGCGGCCACCCCGACCGTGCAGACCGCCAGCACGCTCGGCTACTCCAACACCCTCGACGGCTGGATCCGGGCCTCCCTCGCCGTCATGGCGGAGCACGGGATTCCCGGCTCCTACGACGGCATCTACCGCAACGTCATCCGCGAGTCCTCCGGCAACCCCTACGCCATCAACCTCTGGGACTCCAACGCGGCGGCCGGCACGCCCTCCAAGGGCCTGCTCCAGGTGATCGACCCGACCTTCAACGCGTACCACGTGGCCAACACCTCGTGGGACCCGTACGACCCGGTGGCGAACATCACCGCGGCCTGCAACTACGCGGCCCAGCGGTACGGGTCCATCGACAACGTGTTCGGCGCGTACTAGGAACTAGGCGTCACGGAACAGTCTTTCGAGGACGACGGCGACGCCGTCGTCCTCGTTCGACAGTGTCACCTCGTCGGCCACGCCCCTGAGATCGGGGTGGGCGTTGGCCATCGCCACGCCACGGGCCGCCCAGTCGAACATGGGGATGTCGTTGGGCATGTCCCCGAAGGCGATCGTCACCTCGGGGCCCAGACCCAGGTGCCGGGCGGCCAGCGCGAGGCCGGTCGCCTTGGTGACGCCGCATGGCTGGAGTTCGACGGTCCCGGGCCCCGACATGGTGACCGTCGCCAGCGAGCTCACCACCGACCGCGCCGTGACCGCCAACTCGTCGTCGGACAGGTACGGGTGGCGCAGCAGCACCTTGCTGATCGGCTCGCACCACAGGTCGTCGCGCCGGCCGACCCGTACGGCGGGCAGGGTCGGGTGGGGCATCAGATAGCCCGGTTCGATGAGCGTGAGCCCCTCGACACCGTCCTGGTCCACGGCCGCGTACACCTGCCCGACCTCGGCCTCGATCTTGCCGAGCGCGGTCTCGGCCAGCTCCCGGTCCAGGGTCATCGACCAGAGCAGACGGTCCGCGCCGGCGTCGTACACCTGCGCGCCCTGTCCGCACACCGCGAGCCCCGTGCTGCCGACTTCGTCGAGCAGGGACCGCACTCTGGGCGCCGGCCGTCCCGTCACGACGAGATGCCGGGCCCCACTCTCCGCCACCCTCGCGAGCGCGGCCAGCGACCGGTCCGAGACGGTGTCGTCGGCGCGGAGCAGCGTGCCGTCCAGGTCGGTGGCGATGAGTGAATATGCGGTGGAGGCGGCCATGATCAGAGAATACGGATGGTTGGCCCCCGCGACTCGACGCGAACCGGACGGCTCCTGCTTTCACATCCGTTGACGGCAGTTCCGGTTCCGGGGGTGCGGCGGCGCGGGACGACCCGCCGGTATGCGCCACGAGACCGGGCAGGCCGGGCCCGGGCATGTCCGTTGCGGCTCAGCCCTGTTGACGCGGCGGGTGGACAGGGAGCGGTGCGCAACGGCCGGGCCGCCGTGCGCCGCGTCACCATGCCTCGCCTCGCCCCCACCTGCGTCGTGCGGGCCCGCCACCGCACCGCGCCTCGGCGGAGCGCTACGCGGAGTCCCGGACCACCAGTTCCGTAGGGAGGATCACTCCGGCGGTGTCCTCGCCCGCGATCTGGGCCAGCAGCATGCGGACCATCTCGGCGCTGATGCGGTCGAAGGGCTGGCGCATGGTGGTGAGGGCGGGGGTGATGGCGGTGGCCGCCGGGGAGTCGTCGAAGCCGCCGACAGCGATGTCCTCCGGGACCGAACGCCCGGCCTGCTGAAGGACGCCCACGACCCCGAGGGCCATGAGGTCCGAGGCGACGAACACCGCGTCCAGGTCCGGGGCCTGGGCCAGCAGACGGCGGGCCGCCCGTTCACCGCCGCTGCGCCGGAAGTCGCCCTCGACGACGAGCGCCGGGTCGTAGGGCAGGCCCGCCTCGGCGAGCACGTCCCGGTAGCCGCCGAGGCGGTCGGGGCCGCCCGGCATGTCCAGCGGTCCGGTGACCATGCCGATGCGGCGGCGGCCGCCCGCGAGGAGATGGCGGACCATGTCCTGCGCACCCTCCCGGTCGGCGGCGGCCACGTAACTCACCTTGGTCCCCCGCCCTATCGGCTTGCCGCAGACCACCAACGGGATCCCCGCGTGGTGCAGTTCGGCCGCGACCGGGTCACCGCTGTGGTTGGAGAGCAGCAGCACCCCGTCGACGTGACCCGAGGTGATGTACCGGGTCAGCCGGCGCCGGTCGTCGTCGCTCTCGGCCAGCATCAGCAGCAACGGGATGTCGTGCTGGGCGAGCCGCTCGGTGCAACCGCGCAGCAGGATGTTGAAGTTGGGGTCCTCGAAGAACTTCTCCTGCGGCTCGGTCAGCAGGAACGCCACCGAGTCCGACCGGCCCGTACTGAGGCTGCGGGCATGCCGGTTGACCACGTAGCCGGTCTTCCTGACGGCGGCCTCGACCGCCCGCCGGGCGGCGGGCGAGACGTAGTGGCCGCCGTTCAGGAAGCGGGAGACGGTGCCCCGCGAGACGCCCGCCTCCCGGGCCACGTCGTGGATGGTCGGTGGCTTGCGGCGTCCGTTCGCGCTGGTGGTCATGTTCCTCGTTCGTGAAAGTGGTCCGGGGCCTCAGGCCTTGACCGCGCCGCTCATCAGGTCCAGCGACCAGAACCGCTGGATCACCAGGAAGAGCCCGATCAGCGGCAGGATCGCCAGCAGACATCCGGTGATGACCAGGGTGTAGAGCGCGGGCTGCGAGGCGCCCTGGGCGAGCAGCGTGTACAGGCCGAGGGTGATCGGAAACTTCTCGTCGTCGGCCAACATGACGAAGGGCAGCAGGAAGTTGTTCCAGATGCCGACGAACTGGAAGAGGAACACGGTGATCAGCCCGGGCATCATCATCGGTACGGCGATCCGCGAGAAGATCCTCCACTCGCTGGCGCCGTCCATGCGGGCGGCCTCCATGAGCTCGGCGGGCACGGACGCGGCGGCGTAGATGCGGACCAGGTAGACGCCGTACGGCGACAGGATCGACGGCAGCAGCATCGACCAGTACGAGTCGGCCATGCCGAGTTTCGACAGCAGCAGGTACTGCGGTACGGCCAGCACGATGGACGGCACCAGGACGCCGGCCAGGATCATCTTGAAGACGGCCTCACGGCCGCGGAAGCTGTAGCGGCCGAGCGCGTAGCCGCCCGCGGCGGAGACCGCGGCGGAGAGCAGGGCGCCGAGACCGGCGTAGAAGGCCGAGTTGGCCATCCAGCGCCAGAAGATGCCGTCGCGGTAGGCGGTGAGGTCGCTCAGGTTCTGGAAGAGGCCGGTGCCGGGGGCGAGGGTGAAGGTGGAGAAGAGCTCCGACCGGTCCTTGGTCGCCGCGACGACCACCCAGGCGATGGGGATCAGGCAGTACAGCGCGCCGAGGATCAGCACGATCGTGGGCACCCAGGCGGTGCGGCCGCCCTTGGGCCTGGCGGTGAGGGTGAGGGGGGTCATGCCCGGTCCTCCCGGGTGTAGCGGTCGGAGATGCGCAGCAGGGTGAAGGAGAGGACGAACGTGGCCAGGGCCAGGACGACCGCGGTGGCGGAGGCACCGTAGATGTCGGACTGGAGGAAGGCCTTGTCGTAGATGGCCATAAGGGGACTCCACGAGCTGGGCAGGCCGTTGGTGAGCGGCTTGAGGGCCATCGGCTCGGTGAAGACCTGGAGGGTGGCGATCACGGAGAAGAAGAAGGTGAGCACCAGGGAGGGCATCACGATCGGGATCTTGATCTTCAGGGCGATGCTCAGATTGGTCGCGCCGTCGATCCTGGCCGCCTCGTAGATGTCCGCCGGGATGGCCCTGAGGGCGGTGTAGATGACGATCATGTTGAAGCCGGTGCCGCCCCAGACCGCGATGTTGGCGAAGGAGAGGTACAGGTTGCCGCCGTCGAACAGGTCGGGCTGCGGGAGGCCGATCTTGTCCAGCAGGTAGTAGAAGGGGCTGACGTCCGGCAGGTACAGGAAGCCCCACATGAGGGCGGCAATGATGCCCGGCACCGCGTACGGCAGGAAGATCATCAGGCGGGCGAAGGACGCACTGCGTGCCTTCGGGGTGTCCAGCATCAGCGCGAACAGCAGCGCGAGGCCCAGCATGGTCGGGATGACGATGAGGCCGTATCCGAAGGCGCGCAGCACGCTGTGGCCGAACTCGGAGTCGTTCAGGACGTCGGTGTAGTTGCCGATGCCGTTCCACACCTGCTCGCGGGCGCCCTTGCCGAGGCCGATGCCCTTGACCCGGACCTTGTGCAGGCTCAGCCAGATCGCGTACCCGATGGGCACGACGGTGAAAGCGGCGAACAGGGTCAGGGTGGGCACCAGGAACCAGTACGGTGCGCTGCGGCCACGGCGGCGGGGGCGGCTGGGGCGGACGGACGGGGCGGTGCCGGTGCCGTCCGCCAAGGGCCCGGCCTCGATGAGGTCGGAGCCCTTGAGCGGAGCGCTGGTCATGCCTCGGTCACCTCGAAGCCCTGCTTCTTCATGTCGCCGAAGGTCTTCGACTGCATGGTGGCGAGGGCGGAGTCGAACTGGGACTCCTTCTTCGCCTTGGTGGCCTTGCCGAAGGCGTCCTGGAAGGTGGTGTAGGCCGTGTTGACGTTGGGGCCCCAGGCCGCGGCGGCGGTGGTCGCGGCGATCTCGCCGGCCGTCGTGTAGAAGTCCGCCTGGTTGGAGAAGAACTCCGGCGTGGTCAGGACGTCCCCGGACTGGCCCTTCGTGGCGGCCGGGTAGATCGCGACCTCCTTGACCAGGGCGGCAAGGGCCTCCGGGTCGGTGTTCAGCCAGTCGGCGAACTTGGCGGCGGCCTCGGCGTGCTTGGAGTCGGTGGAGACGCCGGTGGAGGAACCGCCCCAGCTGCCGGTGACGTTCTCGCCCGACTTCCACTGCGGCAGCGGAGCCATGCGCCACTTGCCCTTGGTGTCAGGCGCGGAGGAGACCAGCACCCCGGGCGCCCAGACGGCCGAGACCCAGGCCAGGTGGGTGCCCTTGTTGAGGGCGTTGTTCCAGGCCGGGGTGTACATCGGCTGGTTGTCGATGACGCCCTCCTGCACGAGCCCGCCCCAGAACTCGGCGACCTGCTTGGTGGCGGCGTCGTCGATGCCGACGGTCCACTTGCCGGCCGAGTCGACGGTCCACCACTTGCCGCCGGCCTGCTGGGCGAGGCCCGCGAACAGACCGGGGTCGTTGGCGGAGAAGGTGGTCAAGTAGGCGTCCGGGACTGCCTTCTTGGCGGCGCGGGCGGTCTCGGCGAACTCCGTCCAGGTCTTCGGGACGGTCAGTCCGTGCTTCTTGAAGAGGTCCTCGCGGTAGTAGAACATCAGCGGACCGGAGTCCTGCGGGATCGCGTAGAGCGCGTCCGAGCCGAGGGTGACCATGCCCCACAGACCCTCGGCGAACTCGGACTTGGTGTCACCGGCGTACTTGGAGATGTCGGCGAGGACGTCGTTGGAGACCAGGGTGGGCAGCGACTGGTACTCGACCTGCATGAGGTCGGGGGCGTTGCCGGCCTTCTTCGCGGTGATCAGCTTGGACAGGATCTCCTGACCGCTGGCCTGCTTGGACACGGTGACCGTGATGTCCGGGTTCTTCTTGTTCCAGATCGCGGCGACCTTCTCCATGTTCGGCGCCCACGACCAGTAGGTCAGCTTGACGGGCCCGCTGCTGTCGCCGGAGTCCTTGTCGTCGCTACCGCCGCAGGCGGCGAGGGTGCTCGTGAGGCCGAGGGCTGTGGCCCCGGCAAGGATGCTGCGCCTGCTGATCTGGCGGCGGTTGATCGACATCTTCATCTCCCCTGACTTGGAACCAGCCGGTCTCGGACATCCGCGTACGCGGCAACCGCCGTGGGGGGAGGTTCTGCGGACGTGACCGAGAGGCTGTGCGCGAGGGCCGCGCGGCTCTGTGATCGTGCACAGTAGAGAATTGTTTCGGCCCCTTGTCAATGGCGGAAGCGTGGGGTTACCTACTTGTTGCCCGCCGATGACAGGGGTGAGGGGAGCGTCGGGGGAGCTGTGCACGATCACAGAAAATGAGGGTTTTCCTTGGTCGTCCGGCGTTTCGCCGGCTCCCCTCACCCCGTTCCCCGATCCGTCCCCCGGCCCGCCCTCGGGCCTCCCCCCGGCCGCTGAGGTCACCGCAGAGCCGGTGACCCCGTGACCGTCCGCGAAAGGACCCTTTGAGATGCGCAGACGCAGTGTTCTCACCGCTGCCGGAGCGGCCGCGCTGGCCGTTCCCGTACTGGGGGCGGCACCGGCCGTGGCGGCGCCCGCCGCCGCTTCGGCGGGCGGCCGGAACCGGCTGGAGATCCGGGGCATCGACATCTCCTCGCTGCCGAAGAACGAGGACCACGGCGCCGTGTACCGCACCGCCGAGGGCCACCGGCAGGACCCGGTCCGCCTCCTCGCGCAGGCCGGCGTCACCCACGCCCGCCTCAAGGTGTGGGTGAACCCGGCCGACGGTTACAACAACAAGGCGCACATCCTGCCGCTGGCCCGCCGCCTCAAGCGGGCCGGGGTCGGCATCTGGATCGACTTCCACTACTCCGACAGCTGGGCCGACCCCGCCCACCAGACCAAGCCGGCCGCCTGGGCGGGCCTGGACGTGGCGGGCCTGACCAGGGCGGTCTACGACCACACGGCCGACGTCCTCGGCGCACTGAAGCGGCAGGGCACCCCGGCTCAGCTGGTGCAGATCGGCAACGAGTTGAACGGCGGCCTGATCTGGCCCGAGGGCAACTGGGAGCACTTCGACAACATGACCGCCTTCCTCAAGGCCGGTCTGAGCGCGGCCCGCGACACCACCCCGCGCGTCCGCACGATCCTGCACCTGGCGAACGGCGGCGACAACGGGCTGTACCGCTGGTGGTTCGACAACGTGGTGTCGTACGGCGTCGACTTCGACATCATCGGGCTCTCCTACTACCCCTTCTGGCACGGCCCGATAGCGGACGCGGCCGCCAACATGGCCGACGTCACCGCGCGTTACGGCAAGCCGTGCGTGATCGCCGAGACGGCGTACCCGTTCACGCTGGAGAGCGAGGACGACGTCAACGACATCATGAACAGCCCCTCGCAGCTGACCGAGGGCTACCCGGCGACGCCCGAGGGCCAGGCCGCCTGGGTGCGCACGGTGGCCGACCTCGCGGCCGGTGTGCCGGGCGGGCAGGGTCTCGGCTACTGCTACTGGGAGGGTCTGTGGACCTACCGCGCGGGCGACGGCTGGGACCCGGCGGACCCGTCCTCGGGCAACGCCTGGGAGAACCTGGCGCTGTTCGACTTCCAGGACAGGGCGCTGCCGGGGTTGCGGACGCTGGGGCGGTATCGGTCCTAGTCCACCGGGTGCGGGGTGTAGTGCGGTACACCGTTCCTAAAGACTGAGCGGGAGTGAGTCCTGTTGCCAGGACCCATGCTCAGCCGGGTGTCCCGAACGGTGGTGGGCACCCTGGTCGCCCGCTTTCGCTCCACGGCCCGGCGGCGCGCATCCGGTGCGCGGTCCGGGAAGGTGGGGGCGGGTTTCCTCACGCCTGCGGGTGTCCGGTCGGTCCTGGACGGTCCGATGCCCCGCACCATCACTCTGGTGGGGCGGGGGCGGTGTCGTCCGTCGCCTGATCGGATGTCCGAGGGCGCGTCGCCCGATCGCGATGCTCGCCGCATCGTGCCGGGAAACCTTGCGGATTGTCGTGATGAGAGGCTGCTCCCAGTGCTGGGCGCCCCAGCGGCTGGTGTAGGCGGGGTCGACCGCCACGACGGCGATGTTCTGTTCGGCGGCCATCGAGACGAGGCGGGCTTTGAGCTTCGCGGTGGGGAAGCGGGAGATGAGGCGGCGGAAACGCTTGTTGCGGCCGTGCTTCTCGCGGCTGGTGCCCTCGGTGAAGTCGAGGTCCTCGATCGCGATCGCGGACGCCCCGCAACGCCGGGTGTAATGGAGCAGCCTGGTGAGGGTGTGCCGGATCTGCGCGTCCCGGTGCTGGGTGCTGCCGGTCAGGTCGTAGAAGAACCGCTGCGGTTCGCCGACCGGGTTGCCGTGCACATCCAACTGCCAGGCGGCGAGGTGGTCGTCGTTCATGTCCACCCCCACCACGCCCCCCGCCAGCGCCGCCTGAAGCGGCAGGACGGGAGCGGCGGCGCGCTGCCAGGATGCGGTGATGTACCAGCGCGCGCGTACCGGGTCGTGGTGGATGCGGTAGGCCACCGCCCGGTTGACGGTGATCCGGTCCAGCCACTCCTGCCCGCGGTGCCGGAACGCCACCGGCGCGTCGAGGACGTAGCGGCCGTGCGGGGCGTTCGCCAGGTGGGCCAGTGGGGCCGGGAGCCTGAGGGAGACCTGTCCGGTGTCGGTGACACGGATCGTCTCGTTGCCGAAGCGTTTGCCCGTTTCCCCGTCAGCGGCCAGGAACATCCGCGCCGCCCGCCACCGCTCCCGCCACGCCCGCGCGTCCAGCCCCGCCGCGTCCAGGTGATGGCGGGTGTTCGCGAGGCGTTTGCCGCCACGCACCACCCGCGCCCGGCCCACCGCCCAGTCCGCCTCCACCACCGCCAGCCGGTCCTTGGGGGTCTGCAGGCGGCGGGATTTGGCATGCCACTCGCCCCGCGAGGCATACCCGCGCGCCAGCCCTGCCGGTTTGTCGGCCTTGGCACCGAGCGGCCGGGCCAGCCGCGCCTCGATGGAGTCGATCTGTCTCCGCAGCCAGGCCATGTGGGCGCCCTGCCCGCGCCGGGCCAGCGCCCACTGGTCATGGGTGGCCTTGGTGATACTGCCCGCCCACCGAGCCGACGACCTCCCCGTCAGCTCCCGCTTGCGCACCGCCCAGGACGCCGCATCATGTGCCGGCCCCTGCCGGGAGCGCTCCGCGAGATCACCGGCCGCCAGCGAACCCAAGTAGACACCGACCTCGGCCAGCACCGCCGCGTCCGCATCCGACACCCGCAGCCGGTCCCGGACCGCCACCCCGGCCGGGCCAGGCACCACGAACGACGCCGCCACCTCCCGCAACCCGCCCACCCGTAACACCCCGCCCTCTGCCGGAGATCCCCGTCCACGGCAGTCAACGAGCAGCATCCGCAAAGGTCACCCATTCGACCCGCGAACTCGCGTTCCCTCCCGAAAGCGCAGGCAGCACACCCCCGCCGGCAGACCCTTCTGGCGCGCAGATGTCCAGTACAGGCACTCACCCACGATCACCAGAAGTCACTTCTGCTAAGTGCAGCGGCAACAGCTCCCAACCCCTCGAAGACCGACGAATCGATCGCCACGATCGACAAGAACATCGACGAGATCAACAAGGGACGACTCGGGCGACAGCGAGGTCGACCAGACCGTCAAGGACCTCGACAAGGCGATCGAGGACTACAACAGGTCCGTCCTCAACGGAGACACCGACCCCGACTCCGCCAGGATCGACGCGGCGGCCGACCGACTGAAGGCCGCGTGCACGTCGTGAGGCCGGGCGAGGGGAGCCTCCGGCGCGGGGGCCCTCCGGCGCGGGGGCCCGCCAGCGCGGGCCGGGGTGACGTCAACGACGCCGGGGCCGGGCGTGCCGGACTCGGGGTGTGCCGGACCCCCGGGGAGTGCTGGGCCCCGCGGCGTGTCGGACCCCGGGGTGTGCCAGCCCGGCGGCGTCAGGATGGGCCGCCCGGGCCCCGCGATGTTGGCGTGGTGCGTCCGGACCCCGCGGCGGTCGGGACGGGCCGCCCGGACCTCGCGACGTCGGCACGGTCCCGCCCGCGCCCCGCCAAGTCGGCACAGTCCGACCTCACCCCGCCAGGTCGGCGTAGTCCGCCGGACACAGCGTCGGCATGGGCCGCGGACACGACGTCAGCGCAGACCGCAGGACACCTCGTCACCACGGACCGCCGGACACCGCGTTGGCATAGCGCTCGGACACAACGCCAGCGCGGACCGCCAGACGCGACGCCAGCGCGGACCGCCAGACATGACGTCCCCCCGGCCCCCCGGACACAACGCCAACGCGGATCACCCGACAGGCCGTTACCACGGACCGCCGGACAGAACCTACCCATGGGCCCCCGCCAAGTGGTGGGCCAGCCTCGGGGAGGCGAACTCCGTGCCGCACACGAAGCGCATCACCGGGCCGTAGGACGCCGCCGCCGGGAGGCCGGTGAAGTACAGGCCCGGTACGGAGGAGACGTATCCGGCGCCGAGCCTGGGCGTGCCCCGGCTGACCGCGAGGGCGGTGCGCAGTTCGTGCCCGAGGAAGTCCATCGCGGCGAGGTCCACGCGGTAGCCGGTGGCCGCGATGATGTGGTCGGCGGCGAGGCGGTCCATGGTCCCGGCGTCGGTGCGGACCTCCAGGCTCGGGTGCCCCCGTGACATGTCCGCCTTGAGGATCCGGTCCACCTCGGTGACCTGGACCTTGCCCTCGAAGCGGTCGCGCAGCCACCACGCGCCGAGCGGGCCGAGGACCCGTCGGACCAGGTAGTGGCGGGCGCCGGCCGGGAGGCGGCGGTAGGGGTGCGGGTAGTAGGTCAGGGCCCACAGCGACCAGGCCCGGCCGAAGGGCGACTCGGGGCGCAGCCTCGGCTGCTTCCACGGCGGTGCGCCGAAGGCCACGCGGCCGCGGCCGCGGGCGACCACCCTGACCCGGGCGCCCGCCTCCGCCGCGAGGACGGCCGTCTCCAGCGCGGACTGCCCGGCGCCGACGACGATCAGCTCCTTGCCGGCGTAGCGGGTGAGGTCGTGGTGCTGGGAGCTGTGGGAGACCGGGCCGGTGGGCGCCGGTCCGTCGGGCAGGGCGGCGGCCAGTTCCCGCGGCAGGTGGGAGAGCCCGGACAGACCGGTGGCGACGACGACCGCCCGCGCGGTGAACGACTCCCCCGAGTCGAGCTTGAGCTGGAAGTCCCCCCGCTCGCCGCGGTCCACGGACACCACCCGCACCTGTTCCAGCCCGGGCACCAGCTTCTGCTGGAACCACTGGCCGTAGGTGATGAAGGTCTCGACGGGGACGATGTCCTGGTCCGTCACCAGCCGGGGGATCCCCGCCGCGTCGCAGTAGTCGACGAGGGTGTGCCCGGGCTGGGGCGCGTCGAGGTTGGAGGCGGCCGGGGTCGATTTGAGGAGCATGCCCGCGGGCATGTGGTCGCGCCAGCTGACCATGGGGTCGCCGAAGACGCGCACGGGAATGCCGCGCGCCCGCAGATGGGCGGCGGTCGACAGGCCGAAGGGCCCGGCGCCGATGACTGCTACCGGTTGGATCACGAAGTCCCTCCCCAGGACGTCACTTCGTCACTTCGTGGTGGTGCCGCTGTTCAACTGGTCCGCTGTACAACTGGTCGTGCTGCCAGGGCGGTTGGCCCGCCACAGCTGATAGAGGTGCCTCGCGCCGGGCCGCACGAAGCGCCCGAGCATGGTGAGGAACGGCAGCGGGTCGTCACCCGCGAACCATGCCAGCTCGGTCCCGCTGGGCCGCTTCGGCGCGTGCGGCGTCGTATAGCCGCTGCGGCGGTAGGCGAGCAGGGCGGGCAGGTCGATGTTCTCCACCACATAGCGGTGACCGGCCCGCTGTTCCCCCTCCGGAACGGCCCGCCCGGTGAGGTCCAGGTGCATGGCGCGGACGACGTCCACCCCCGACTCGCTCTCGAAGAGCCGGAACTGGGCGCCCATGCGGGGGTTGAAGTCGAGCAGTTTGTACTGACCGTCGCGCCGGTCGAAGCGCAGGTCGAGGTCGATGACGCCGGTGTAGCCGATCTGTTTGACGAAACGTGCGGCGAGGTCCGCGAGTTCCGGGTTGTCGACGACGTACGCGTTGGCGGTCATCCCCGCGTGCGGCGGCCAGGAGCGCACCTTGACGCCGGTGAACAGGGCCAGCGGGGTGGAGTTGGCGTCGAAGTAGGCGTGCACGATCCAGTCCTCGGCCTCCTCTCGTGGCAGGTACTCCTGGAGGATCACCCCGGGCCGCTCGCCCCAGTCACGGGCGAGGGCGAGCAGCCGCTCACGGGTGGTGATGCGCGTGGTGCCGTTCACCGCGGGCCGTCGGCGCCGTACGAACGCCTCGCGGTTCTTGGCCACCACCGGGAAGCGGGCCTTCTCGGCGAAGGCCACGATGTCGTCGTACGACTGCGGGAAGGCGGCCTGCGGGCTCGCGATGCCGTGCTCCGCGCACAGTTCGTGCAGGCCCTGTTTGCTGGCCAGCCGGCGGGTGAGGGAGGGCTCCACGCGCGGGAAGAGGAACCGGCCGAAGAGGTCGCGCTGGTGCTCGGCGATCAGGACCGCCGCCTCCTCGTCGGTCGGCACGAGCACGGCGGGGCGGCCGATGCGACGCCCGATCCGGATCAGTCCCTCGACCAGCCGGCCGGGGTCCTCGGTGCCGGTCGTCGGCCAGACGAACGCGCGCGTGAGGTACCGGGAGGCGGCCGCGGGTGTGTAACGGTCCTCCGTGATGGCGTACATGGGCACGCCGAGGCGGCCCAGACTGCGGATCGCGCCGACTCCGCCGTGGTGCAGCGGGTAGTCGCCGAACTTGACGATCAGGGCCGGTACCTCACGGTCGGCCTCGAATGGCACCCTGCTCGCGCTCCTGGCCACGGTCCCCCCACGCGTCCCCCCACGGACGCGATCCCACCCATCCCGTCCGTGCTCGCAAAGGACGCTAAGCCGGAATGGAAGCCTCCGACCGCCCCTTAACGGGACATTGCTAACTCTTTAGCCACATCGCCAGCCCTTTGGGCACTCCCGTGACCGGCGACTCGGCCGTAACGTGTGGCGCGACCACCCGGACCGCACCGTGTGCCCCGACCACCTGGCCGGTACGGCACGCGCGAGAGTGAGGCAGCACCCCATGCCCCCCTTCGTTGGCCCCTTCGACGTGCCCGAGGGCGACCCCTTCGGCCCGCACAATCTTCCCTACGGCGTCTTCTCGCCGTCGGGTTCGGCCGACCGGACCGTCGGCGTCCGGCTCGGCGACCAGGTCCTCGACGCGGGCGCGGCCGCCGCGGCCCTCGGCTCGCCGTACGTTTCCCTGCTCGCCCGGCCCTCCCTGGACGCGCTCCTCGCCGCCGGCCGCACGGCCTGGTCGGACGTGCGGCGCGCGCTGACCGCGTGGGTGACGGTGCCGGCGCACCAGGAGGCGATCGCGGGCTTCTTCCACCCGCTGTCCTCGGTCGACCTCCACCTCCCCTTCGAGGTCGCGGACTACGTCGACTTCTACGCCTCCGAGAACCACGCGCGAAACGTCGGCCAGATCTTCCGCCCCGACGCCGCCGACTCCCTGACCCCCAACTGGAAGCACCTGCCGATCGGTTACCACGGCCGCGCGGGCACGGTGGTGGTGTCGGGCACGGATGTCGTACGGCCTTCAGGGCAGCGGAAGGCCCCTGCCGACGCGGCTCCCGTCTTCGGGCCGTCCGTGCGGCTGGACATCGAGGCGGAGGTCGGCTTCGTGGTCGGGACGCCCTCGGAGCTGGGCCGGCCGGTCGGGCTCGGTGACTTCCGGGAGCACGTCTTCGGGCTGTGCCTGCTCAACGACTGGTCCGCGCGGGACATCCAGGCCTGGGAGTACGTCCCCCTCGGCCCGTTCCTCGGCAAGTCCTTCGCCACCTCGGTGTCGGCGTGGATCACCCCGCTGGACGCGCTGGAGGAGGCCCGGGTGGCGCCGCCGGAGCGGACCCATGACCTGCTGCCGTATCTGGACGACACCGCTGCCGACGTGGAGCCGGGCGGCTACGACCTGCGGATTTCCGTCGCGATCAACGGCCACGTGGTGTCGGAGCCGCCGTTTTCCACCATGTACTGGACGGCGGCCCAGCAGTTGGCGCACATGACGGTGAACGGGGCCTCGCTCAGGACGGGCGACCTGTACGGCTCGGGCACGGTGAGCGGGCCCTCGGCGAACGAGCGGGGGTCGCTCCTCGAGCTGACCTGGAACGGACGGGACGCGCTGGAACTCCCCGACGGCAAGCGGACGTTCCTCGAGGACGGGGACGTGGTGACGCTGTCGGCGTGGGCTCCCGGTCCCGGCGGGGTCCGGGTCGGCCTGGGGGATGTGGTGGGACGGGTGGTGTCCGGGGACGTGTGAGGTGTCGTGTGAGGTGTCCGGAGCTGTTCGAGTCCTGCCGCGGGAGGTCCGCTCACGGCATACTGGCGACGGGCGGCATACGTGGACGACGTGTCGACCGCCCTGCAGCGCCTCACCGCACAGTCCCACCGCACAGCCCCACCTCCCCTGTCTCCGATCAGGATGCGGAGCCCGTGGCATGACACTCTGCCTGCTCCTGCTGAGCACCGTCGCCGTGGCGGCCGCCGTGCCGGTGCCACGCGCGCTCACCCGGGCCGCCTGGCCCGAACGGGAACCGGTGGTCGGGCTGTGGGTGTGGCAGTGCCTGGTCGCCACGGTGCTGCTGTCCTGCCTGACCGCGCTGGTGCTGGGCACGGCGGCCGTCTTCCACACGGTCCGCGACCATGTGTTCGCCCCGGCCCCGCCGGCCGTGACCGCGGCGTACGACCTGTCGGCCGCGCCTCTCTGGGCGGTCGCCGCGACTCTCCTGCTGGCGGCCGGGGCCGCGTGGACCACGGCGATGCTGGCCCGTGAACTGGTCGAGGCCCGGCGGCGCCGGGGCCTGGCCCGTGAGCATCTGCGCGAGCGCGCGCCGGATCTGCCGGCCGGGCTCGGGGCGGTGACGCGCGGCCCGCTGCTGGTGCTGGAGGACGAGTACCCGGATGCGTGGTGGATGCCGGGGAGCCCGCCGCAGCTGATCGTGACGACCGGTGCGCTGCACCGGCTGACCGACCACCAGCTGGACGCGGTCCTCACCCACGAGCGCGGGCACGCGCGGGCCCGCCACGACTGGCTGCTCCACCTCTCGACGGCACTGGCCACCGGGTTTCCGCGGGTGCCGCTGTTTGCCCACTTCTGCGACCAGACGCACCGGCTGGTGGAGCTGGCTGCGGACGACACGGCGTCACGGCGATGCGGTCACCTGACGACGGCCCTGGCGCTGATCGAGCTGAATCAGCATCGGGGGGTGCTGTCGTGCGCCTCCAGTCATCGGTTGCTGGGTGAGCGGGTGGACCGGTTGCTGGAGCCGCCGCCGCGGTTGCTGCGGAGGCAGCGGGCGCTGACGTCTGCGACGGCTGCGCTGGTGCCGTTGTTGCCGTTGCTGATCGTTTTTGGGCCCGGGTTGTCTGCGCTGGCGTAGGGGCAGTGGGGTTGTGTTTCGACTGCGGGCCGGTGGGGGCTGGGCGCGCAGTTCCCCGCGCCCCCGAGTAGGTTCACCCTCGCCTACTGCCCTGCACAGGTGGCACATCTCACCGTCCCGCACCTGAAACCGCAGGTCAGGCGCCGATCCGTCACACCGTCAGGTGGCGCAACAATCCGGCAACACTGGTTTTCCTACCGGCTCGGTATGGTTCCAGCCATGCCATCCACCGACCGTATCCGGGACCACGCGGGGCAGGGCGCGACCACCGTCGCCGCCCGCGCCCGGCGCCGGCTGCGTGCGGACCAGGCGCGGCAACTCGCCGATCTCCTCCGGCAGCAGGTCCTCACCGGCGGCTTCGAGAGCGGCACCCTCCCCCACGAGACGACCCTCGCCGCCGACTACGGCGCCTCCCGCAACACGGTCCGCCAAGCCCTGGACCTGCTCCGCGCGGAAGGTCTGGTGGAGCGCCTCCCCGGCGTCGGCACCGTGGTCGTCGGCCAGAAATACCCCCACGGCCTGGACCGTCTGATGGGCCTCGCGGAAACCCTGCGCGAACACGGGACGGTCACCAACGAGGTCCGCACCATGGGCCCCGCCCCCGCTCCGCACCCGGTGGCCCAGCGCCTCCAGGTCGATCCCGGCACCGACGTCCTCTACATAGAACGTCTGCGCCGCCTGAACGGCTTGCCCCTCTCCCTCGACCTCACCTACATCCCGCTCGACCTCGGCACCGCCCTGCTCGGCGCCGACCTGGAGAACACCGACGTCTTCCGCCTGCTGGAGACGATCACCGGCCAGGGTCTCGGGCACGCCGAGATCACCCTGGAGGCGGTGAACGCGGACGCGCACTCCGCCGCCGTACTGGAGGCCCCGCGCGGTGCGGCCGTCCTGATGCTGGAACGCCTCACGCACCTCGCCGACGGCCGCCCGGTCGACCTGGAGTTCATCCGCTTCCGCGGCGACCGCATCACCATGAGCGGCCTGCTGCACCGCTCCCTCTGACCTCTTTTCCGAGCCGTTTCCTGGAGACAGCCATGCCCTTGGTGCCCCAGCGGGCCGACGTGCCCGTGACCATCGACGAGTCCAAGTGCATCGACGGCTGCACCCTGTGCGTGGACATGTGCCCGCTGGACTCGCTGGCCATCGACAACAGCAGCGGCAAGGCCTACATGCACGTCGACGAGTGCTGGTACTGCGGCCCGTGCGCGGCCCGCTGTCCCACCGGAGCCGTCACGGTCAACATGCCCTATCTGCTCCGGTGAGAGGCCCAGAACTCCCATGAAACGCACACCACTCGCAGCTCTCGCAGCACTCCTCCTGCTCCCCCTCACCGGCTGCGGCGGCGACGCGGCGGCCGGGGACGGCGGCTCCACGGTCACCGTCACCGTCGGCTACCAGTCGAAGACCATCAACACGGTCACCGCCGGCACCCTGCTGCGCTCCCTCGGCTACTTCGAGAAGGAGCTCAACTCCCTGCACGACGGCAAGACCTACAAGGTCGACTGGCAGGACTACGCCACGGGCGCCCCGATCACCGCCCAGATGACCGCCGGGAAGATCGACATCGGTTCGATGGGCGACTTCCCGCTCCTCATCAACGCGGCCCGCGGCAAGCAGCTCGGCAAGCCCACCCACCTGGTCTCGGTCACCGGCTACAACCTCCGCGGCGGACTCAACACCATCGTCACCTCCCCCGGCTCGAAACTGGCCTCCCTCGCCGACCTCAAGGGCAAGAAGGTCTCCACCAGCGTCGGCTCCGCCGCCGACGGCACCCTCGTGCGCGCTCTCCAGCGGGCCGGCATCGACCCCGACAAGGGCATCGAGAAGCTCAACCAGCAGCCTGCGGTGGGCGCTTCGGCCCTGGCGGCGGGCAGCACGGACGCGCTCTCCCAGTTCGTCGCCTGGCCCGGACTGCTCACCTACCAGGGCAAGGCCAGGGCCCTGTACGACGGCGCCGAGCTGAACCTGCCCACCTTCCACGGCGTCACCGCCCGCGAGGACTTCGCCACCAAGCGCCCTGCGGTCCTGGAGGCGTTCCTGAAAGCCCAGGCCGAGGCCACCGACTACCTCAACGACCACCCGGTCGCCGCCGCCGAGTCGGTCGCGAAGGCCACCGGCCTGCCCGCCGAGGTCGTCTACCTCTACAACGGCGCCCACGGCATCGCCACCTTCGACCCGGCGGTCAAACCGCAGCTGGTCTCCGCGCTGAAGCAGGACGTCTCGGTGCTGAAGGCGGCCAAGCTCACCGGTGACATCGACGTGGACTCCTTCGTCGACGACCAGTACGTCAAGAAGGCCCTCGGAGCCGGCTACGCCCAGCGCCTCGCCGCTGCTCCCGCCGCCTCGGCGAGCGAGGTCTGGCCCAAGGGCGCCTCCTCGACCCGGAGCTTCAAGACGCCGGCCGAACTCCTCTCCTACGTCTCCACGCACAGGGACGGCGTCCGCGCCGCCTACGTCCCCGACGCCGGCACCGGCACCCTCTGGTTCGCCGACAAGGCGGTCTGGGTGGCCGACGGCACCCAGCTCCTGCCCTTCGTCGCCCCGGAGACCGCGCGGGCCTACGTCTCGGCGCACGGCGGCGCCCGGGTCGTCACATACGCCGACGCGCTGGAGCAGGCGTCATGAGCCGGCCCCTGCCGGTGGCCGGCCGGTACGCGCTGCGGGCGGCCTCGCTGGGGATCGCCCTCGGCGCGTGGCAACTGCTGACCAGCCTGGACATCGACCTGTGGCTGCGCTTCTCGCAGTTCCCCACGGTCGCCGACGTGGCCCGCGCCTTCGCCGACCGGCTGTCCGGCCCCGACTACTGGACGGACCTCATCGACAGCCTCACCCGCATCCTCACCGGCTTCCTGCTCGCCGCCGTGCTCGGCGTGGCGACGGGCGTGCTCGTGGCACGCTCCCGCCTCGCCGAGGACCTGCTCGGGCCGGTGCTGGAGGTCGTCCGGCCGATCCCCGCGATCGCCCTCGTCCCGGTCGCGATCCTGCTGTTCCCCTCCAACGAGCAGGGCATCGTCTTCATCACCTTCACCGCCGCCTTCTTCCCCGTCCTGGTCTCCACCCGGCACGCGGTCCGCGCGCTGACCCCCGTGTGGGAGGAGGCGGTGCTGACCATGGGCGGCGGCCGGTGGCGGATCCTCGCCTCGGTCGTCCTGCCGGGCGCCCTGCCCGGCATCTTCGGCGGCCTGTCCGTCGGCATCGGCGTCTCGTGGATCTGTGTGATCTCCGCCGAGATGATCTCCGGCCAGTACGGCGTCGGCTACCGCACCTGGCAGGACTACACCGTCGTCAACTACGCGGGCGTCTTCGTCGGCATGGTCACCATCGGCGTCCTCGGCTGGCTGACCTCCACCGCTGTGGAACTGCTGGGGCGCCGGCTGACCCGCTGGCTGCCGCGGACGTCGTACGTCGCCGGGGCCCGGCCAAGGACACCGCGCGCCGCGGCCCGGCCCGCGCCCCTGAGCAAGGCACCCGAACCCGAGGCCGAGGAGGCACGCGATGAGCACCTCGTCTGACACGCTCTTCGACACGGCGGCCCAAACCCCGTCCGCCGCAGGCGGCACCCGCCTCACCCTCCGGGAGGCAACGCTCGGCCGACCGGACGCCCCCGTGGTCACCGGCGTCGACCTGGACATCGCCCCCGGCGAGATCCTCACCGTCGTCGGCTCCTCCGGCTGCGGCAAGTCCACACTGCTGCGCACCCTGTCCGGCCTCCTCCCCCTGCTCTCGGGCGAGGTCGCCCAGGACGGCCGGTCCCTCACCGGCCCCGGTGCCGAACGCGCTCTGGTCTTCCAGGAGGACGCCCTGCTGCCCTGGCGCACCCTGCGCGCCAACGTCGAACTCCCGCTGGCCATCAAGGGCCTGTCGCGCACCGAGCGCCGCGCACAGGCCGAGTCCTGGCTGGACCGGGTCGGACTGGCCGACCACGCCCGGCACTTGCCGCACCGCGTCTCCGGCGGGCAGCGCCAGCGCGCCCAGCTGGCCCGCGCCCTCGCGGGAGCACCCCGCGCCGTCCTCATGGACGAACCCTTCGGCGCCCTCGACGCCCAGACCCGCGCCGGCATGCAGGACCTGCTGGTGGACGTGCTCCGGGGCACGGGCGCGACCGTCGTCTTCGTCACCCACGACGTGGACGAGGCACTCTTCCTCGGCGACCGCGTGGCGCTCCTCGGAGGCGGCCGCCTGACCGCCGTACGCGAGGTGCCGCGCCCGCGCGACCGTACGGCGCTCGACGATCCCGCGCGCGTGGCGCTGCGGCGCGACGTCCTCTCCTCGCTCGGAACCTGAAAGGCCCCCCGGTGACCACCTCCGTGAACCCGCCCCTGGAGATCCCCGCGCTCACCGACGCCGAGGAACTCACCTGCGACGTCCTCGTCATCGGCGGCGGCACCGCCGGCACCATGGCCGCCCTGACCGCCGCCGAGCACGGCGCGAACGTACTGCTGCTGGAGAAGGCCCACGTCCGGCACTCCGGCGCCCTCGCCATGGGCATGGACGGCGTCAACAACGCGGTCATCCCCGGCCGCGCCGAACCCGACGACTACGTCGCCGAGATCACCCGCGCCAACGACGGCATCGTCGACCAGTCCACCGTCCGCCAGACCGCCACCCGCGGCTTCGGCATGGTGCAGCGGCTGGAGTCGTACGGCGTGAAGTTCGAGAAGGACGAGCACGGCGACTACGCGGTCCGCCAGGTCCACCGCTCCGGCTCCTACGTGCTGCCGATGCCGGAGGGCAAGGACGTCAAGAAGGTCCTGTACCGGCAGCTGCGGCGGCGCGAGATGCGCGAGCGGATCCGCATCGAGAACCGGGTGATGCCGGTGCGGGTGCTGACGGCTCCCGAGGACGGGCGTGCGGTGGGCGCGGTCGGCTTCAACACGCGTACCGGCGCGTTCGTCACGGTCCGCGCGGGCGCGGTGATCCTGGCGACCGGCGCCTGCGGCCGCCTGGGCCTGCCCGCCTCCGGCTACCTGTACGGCACGTACGAGAACCCGACCAACGCGGGCGACGGCTACGCCATGGCCTACCACGCGGGCGCCGAGCTCACCGGTATCGAGTGCTTCCAGATCAATCCGCTGATCAAGGACTACAACGGCCCCGCCTGCGCCTACGTCGCCAACCCCTTCGGCGGCTACCAGGTCAACCGGCACGGCGAACGCTTCGTCGACTCCGACTACTGGTCCGGCCAGATGATGGCCGAGTTCGCGGCGGAGGTCGCGTCCGACCGGGGCCCGGTGTACCTGAAGCTGAGCCACCTGCCCGAGGAGTCCATCTCGTCCCTGGAGTCGATCCTGCACTCCACGGAACGGCCCACCCGAGGGACCTTCCACGAGGGCCGCGGTCACGACTACCGCACCCATGACATCGAGATGCACATCTCCGAGATCGGTCTGTGCGGCGGCCACTCGGCCTCCGGCGTCCGCGTCGACGACCACGCCCGGACGACCGTCCCCCGCCTCTACGCCGCCGGCGACCTGGCCTGCGTCCCGCACAACTACATGATCGGCGCCTTCGTCTTCGGCGACCTCGCGGGCGCGGACGCCTCCCAGTACGCGCCGTACGAAGGGCAGTTGCCGCTCGACCAGCTCCGCGAGGCGCACGAACTGATCTACCGCCCGCTGCGCAACCCGGACGGCCCGCCGCAGCCCCAGGTCGAGTACAAGCTGCGCCGCTTCGTGAACGACTACGTGGCCCCGCCGAAGTCCGGCGCCCGTCTCTCGCTGGCCCTGGAGTCCTTCGAGCGAATGCGGGAGGACATCGCCGCGATGGGCGCCCAGACCCCGCACGAGCTGATGCGCTGCGCCGAGGTCTCCTTCATCCGCGACTGCGCCGAGATGGCCGCGCGCGCGTCCCTGGCCCGCACGGAGTCCCGCTGGGGTCTCTACCACGACCGTCTCGACCACCCCCATCGCGACGACGCCTCCTGGTTCCACCACCTCGACCTGCACAAGTCCCCCTTGGGTGCGATGGAGTTCACGGCCCGTCCCGTGGCTCCCTATCTGGTTCCGATCGACGAGTTCGCCCCGGTCGGCGGCCCCTCCCGGCACATCGGCGAGGTGCACGCCGAGGAGGTGGCGACGGCGGGGGCGCGTGAGCTGGCCCCGGTCGCCGCCGGGCGGCCCGGTGCCACAGACAGCACCGCTGACCAACCCGGTACCGGCACCGTGACGGACGCCCCGGTCCCCCTCTCCCCTGTCTCACCCCGTCTGCTCGGCCTCCTCGCCCTCGCCGAGCAGGAACCCGAACTGGCCGCCCTGCGGACCTACTTGTCCGACCCCGACCCCGCCGTGCGCCGTACGGCCGTCAGCGTCCTGACGGAGACCGCACCGCCGGGGACCGGTCCGGTGCTCGCGGAGTCCCTCAGCGACCAGGACCCCGGGGTCCGGGCCGCCGCGGCCGCGTCGCTGCGCGAACTCGTCGAGACGCTGCCGCCCGAACCCGCCCTCCGCGAGGGGCTCGCCGCCGCGCTGGCCGAGTCCGACCCGGTCGTCCGCGCCGCCGCCCTGGACGTCCTGCGGGCCCTGCGCCTCGGTGACACGGAGCTCTTCGCCGGGGCCCTCGCCGACGCGGACATCGCCGTCCGCATCGAGGCCGTCCGCGCCCTCGTCTCCGTGGACGCCGCCGGGGAACTCGCCCGCGCGGCCGCCGGCGACCCGTCCCGCGAGGTCCGCGTGACGATCGCCAAGGCGCTGGCGACGGTGTCGGCGGAACGCCCGCTGGACGTCACCCTCGACGCCCTGAGCCGTCTCACCGAGGACCCCGACGCCCTGGTCCGGGGGGCCGCTTACGGAGCACTGGGCACCACCGGCTGCCCCGCGCCCCTCGCCGCCCGCGCCGTCACCGCCCTGTCGGCCTCCGCCTGGCAGGTCCGGTCGGGTGCCGCGACGGCGCTGTCCGCCGCCGACCCGGAGGTGGCCGTCCCCGCCCTCGCCAAGGCCCTGGCCGACCCGAACGCCGATGTCCGCAAGGCGGCCGTCCTCGCCCTGACCCGGCACTCGGCCACCGAGGACGCCCGCGCGGCCCTGGCCACGGCGACGACGGACTCGGACGCGGACGTCAGGGCGTACGCGACACGCGCCTTGTGAGGTGAGGTAGGACGCGGGGCACGTGCCGCCTCGTCACGCGGCGCGAGGCCGCGCGCCCTGACCCCGTACCCCTCGCCGGAGCCCGGCGGCGGCTATATCCAGTCGTCCT
The DNA here is from genome assembly GCF_055559055.1 of Streptomyces sp. NPDC024687. Lineage (NCBI taxonomy): Bacteria > Bacillati > Actinomycetota > Actinomycetes > Kitasatosporales > Streptomycetaceae > Streptomyces > Streptomyces sp. NPDC024687. The sequence goes on from NZ_JBVHLJ010000009.1 coordinate 214,238, forward strand.
CGGGCTCCGGGTCCGCGTCCATCTCGGGCCAGTGATCCTCGCCGGGATCCGCGGCGGGACCCGCCCCCGGGTGCGCGTCGCCGGCCTGGCTCGGGATCTTCGCGGCCGCACCGACGTCGGCCAACCCGGCGAGTACCTCGATCACGCCCTCCCCGTATGTCACGAGCTTCTTCTCACCGACCCCGCCGACGCTCCCGAGCTGCGCCACGGACATGGGCCACACCGTGACGATCTCCCTGAGCGTGGCGTCGTGGAAGATGACGTACGCCGGGACGCCCTGCTCACGGGCCTGCTCGGCGCGCCAGGCCCGCAACGCCTCGAACGCCGGCACCAGTGCCTCGGGCAGCTCGGCCACCGCGGCCTTGGCCTTGCCCCGCCCGGACGAGGACGAGGAGCCCGACTTGGCGGCGACCGGCTTCTTGGGCTCCTTGCGCAGCGGCACCTCGCGCTCCCGCCGCAGCACCGCGCCGCTCGCCTCGGTCAGTACCAGCGTGCCGTAGTCCCCCTCGACCGCGAGCAGCCCCTGGGCCAGCAACTGCCGTACGACACCTCGCCATTCGCCCTCGGAGAGCTCCTCGCCGATGCCGAACACGGACAGCTGGTCGTGGTCGAACTGGATGACCTTGGCGGTGCGCTTGCCGAGCAGGATGTCGACGATCTGCACCGCCCCGAACTTCTGCCCCCGCTCCCGCTGGAGCCGCACGATCGTCGACAGCACCTTCTGGGCCGCGACCGTGCCGTCCCAGGTCTCGGGCGGGGTGAGGCAGGTGTCGCAGTTGCCGCAGCCCGTGGGCTCCGGTTCCTGGCCGAAGTAGTTCAGGAGCTGGCTGCGCCTGCACTGCGCGGTCTCGCACAGCGCGAGCATCGACTCCAGGTGGGCGGCGGCCCGGCGCCGGAACGCCTCGTCGCCCTCGCTCGACTGGATCATCTTGCGCTGCTGTATGACGTCGTTGAGGCCGTAGGCCATCCAGGCCGTGGACGGCAGTCCGTCCCGCCCCGCGCGGCCCGTCTCCTGGTAGTAGCCCTCGACCGACTTGGGCAGGTCGAGGTGGGCCACGAAGCGGACGTCCGGCTTGTCGATACCCATGCCGAAGGCGATGGTCGCCACCACCACCAGGCCGTCCTCGCGCAGGAAGCGGGACTGGTGGGCGGCGCGGGTGCCGGCGTCCAGGCCCGCGTGGTACGGGACCGCCTCGATGCCGTTGCGGGAGAGGAACTCGGCCGTGGCCTCCACCGACTTGCGGGAGAGGCAGTACACGATGCCCGCGTCGCCCGCGTGCTCCTCGCGCAGGAACGCGAGCAGCTGCTTCTTGGGGTCGGCCTTGGGGATGATCCGGTACTGGATGTTGGGACGGTCGAAGCTCGCCACGAAGTGCCGGGCCGTCGGCATGTTCAGCCGCTGGGTGATCTCCTCGTGCGTGGCACGGGTGGCCGTCGCGGTGAGCGCGATCCGCGGGACGTCGGGCCAGCGCTGGCCGAGCACCGACAGCGTCAGATAGTCGGGGCGGAAGTCGTGGCCCCACTGCGAGACGCAGTGCGCCTCGTCGATGGCGAAGACGGCGATCTTGCCGCGGGAGAGGAGATCCTGGGTGGCGTCGAGGCGCAGCCGCTCCGGTGCCAGGTAGAGCAGGTCAAGCTCGCCGGCCAGGAACTCGGCCTCCACCACGCGGCGCTCGTCGAAGTCCTGCGTGGAGTTCATGAAGCCGGCGCGCACGCCGAGCGCCCTGAGCGCGTCCACCTGGTCCTGCATCAGCGCGATGAGCGGTGAGACGACGATGCCCGCGCCGGGTCTGACCAGGGACGGAATCTGGTAGCACAGCGACTTGCCGGCGCCGGTCGGCATGAGGACGACGGCGTCCCCGCCGGCCACCACATGCTCGATGACCTCCCCCTGCTCGCCGCGGAAGGCGTCATATCCGAAGACCCGGTGCAGCGTGGCCAGTGCCTCGCTGTCGCTCGCGTCCGGTGTCCCGGTGATCCCTGGCATCTCGCTGATACCGCCCATCCCGCCCATAGTCCCGTCCCCCGTACGTCGTCCCTCGACCACTGCCTCCACGATAGGGGTCGGCACCGACAGCGTCGGAGTTATCCACAGGCCGGACCGGTGACGGTCCGTGCTCATTCGATCGGCCGATGTCACATGGCGCTGTCGTTCGAGCCGGGACACGCTGCTGGGGCGGGCTGTGAGACCCGTCCTCCCCACGGACGCGCCTCGCAGCGCCCCTGTCCCACCTCAAGCGCCTCAAGCGCCTCAAGGAGAACGACCATGGCCCCTCGGCCCCTGAAGGCAGTGCTCACCGTCGCGGCAGCGGCGGCGTTGTCACTGACCGCCGTCCCCGCCCAGGCAGCCGACCCGGACCCGCTCGTCTGGACCGAGCTGGCCAAGACGTACGGGGCCACCGGCCTCTACGCGTATGAGCCCTACGCGGTCGCCGACGGCTTCACCCCCACGTCCTGTGTGCCCGGCGTGGGCTACCGCTACGTCAACGAGGAGAACGTCGGGGCGACCGACCCCGAGACGCCCGCGGCGCTCCTCTACGAGGACAGCCCGTACGGGCGCAGGCTCGTCGCGGTGGAGTGGACCGTGAAGGCCGAGTCGGGTGTCGCCACCCCGACGATGTTCGGTCAGACGTTCCAGGATCCGGCCGGCCTGCCGGACCTGGGCTCCAGCTACACCCTGCACGCCTGGCTCTACAAGACGAACCCCAGCGGTCTCTTCAACTCCACGCACCCCGATGTGACGTGCTCCACGGACCAGGACCTCAGCCCGGACCTGGACCTGAACTTGGACATCTGACCGTACGCAACGGGCCCCGGCTCCCCCGAAGGGAACCGGGGCCCGCCCCGTACGTACCGCAGGTCAGCGCACGAACACTCCCGCCTGGTTCGCCAGGTCCAGGAAGTACTGCGGCGCGACACCGAGGACCAGGGTGACCGCCACCCCGACCCCGATCGCCGTCATGGTCAGCGGCGAGGGCACGGCGACCGTCGGTCCCTCCGGGCGCGGCTCGCTGAAGAACATCAGCACGATCACGCGGATGTAGAAGAACGCGGCGATGGCCGACGAGATCACACCGACCACGACGAGCGGCGCCGCGCCGCCCTCCGCCGCCGCCTTGAACACGGCGAACTTCCCGGCGAAGCCGGAGGTCAGCGGGATACCGGCGAAGGCCAGCAGGAACACCGCGAACACGGCGGCCACCAGCGGCGAACGACGGCCCAGACCCGCCCACTTGGACAGGTGCGTCGCCTCACCACCGGCGTCGCGCACCAGCGTGACCACCGCGAACGCGCCGATCGTCACGAACGAGTACGCGGCCAGATAGAAGAGGACCGACGACACTCCGTCCGGTGTGGTCGCGATGACACCGGCGAGGATGAACCCGGCGTGCGCGATCGACGAGTACGCAAGGAGCCGCTTGATGTCGGTCTGCGTGATCGCGACGATCGCACCGCCGAGCATGGTGACGATCGCGACGGCCCACATGACCGGCCGCCAGTCCCAGCGCAGGCCCGGCAGGACGACGTAGAGGATCCTGAGCAGCGCGCCGAAGGCGGCCACCTTGGTCGCCGCCGCCATGAAACCGGTGACCGGCGTCGGCGCACCCTGGTAGACGTCCGGGGTCCACATGTGGAACGGGACCGCGCCCACCTTGAACAGCAGCCCCATGACGATCATCGCGGCGCCGATCAGCAGCAGCGCGTCGTTGCCCATGGTGTCGGCGAGCGCCGGGTCCACGGTGCCGATCGTGCCGTCGACGACCTTCGCGATGGTGCCGTACGACACCGAGCCCGCGTAGCCGTACAGCAGCGCGATGCCGAACAGGGTGAACGCGGAGGCGAACGAGCCCAGCAGGAAGTACTTGACCGCGGCCTCCTGCGACATGAGCCGCTTGCGGCGGGCCAGCGCGCACAGCAGGTACAGCGGGAGCGAGAACACCTCCAGGGCCACGAACAGCGTCAGCAGGTCGTTGGCGGCCGGGAAGATCAGCATGCCGGCGACGGCGAAGAGCAGCAGCGGGAACACCTCGGTGGTGGTGAACCCGGCCTTCACGGCCGCCTTCTCGCTGTCGCTGCCCGGCACGGAGGCGGCCTGCGCGGCGAAGGAGTCGACGCGGTTGCCGTGTGTCTCGGGGTCGAGCCGGCGCTCGGCGAAGGTGAACAGACCGACCAGGGAGGCCAGCAGGATCGTGCCCTGGAGGAACAGGGCCGGTCCGTCGACGGCGATCGCGCCCATGGCGGCGATGCCCGCCTTGGTGGTGCCGTATCCGTCGGCGGCCAGTGCGACGACCGCCGCGAAGGCGGCACACAGCGCTACGACGGACACGAACAGCTGGGCGTAGTAACGGGACTTGCGCGGGACGAAGGCCTCGACCAGCACTCCGATGATCGCCGCGCCCAAGATGATCAGGGTGGGCGACAATTGCCCGTATTCGATCTTCGGCGCGTCGATCTTCGAGATCGGGTCGGCCGCGTTTGTCCACAGGCTGTGGACGGCTGTCGCAGTCACTTGGCCGCCTCCACCTCGGGCTTGGGGTCCTTCTTGTGTACGTCGGACATGGTCGACTTCACCGCCGGGTTCACGATGTCCGTGACGGGCTTCGGATAGACGCCCAGGAAGATCAGCAGGACGACCAGCGGAGCCACGACCACGAGCTCACGCGCGCGCAGGTCGGGCATCGCGGAGACCTCCGGCTTGACCGGGCCCGTCATCGTCCGCTGGTAGAGGACGAGGGTGTAGAGCGCGGCGAGCACGATGCCGAAGGTCGCGATGATGCCGATCACCGGGTAACGCGCGAACGTGCCGACCAGGACCAGGAACTCGCTCACGAAGGGGGCGAGCCCGGGCAGGGACAGGGTCGCGAGACCGCCGATCAGGAAGGTGCCGGCGAGCACCGGGGCGACCTTCTGGACACCGCCGTAGTCGGCGATGAGCCGCGAGCCGCGCCGCGAGATCAGGAAGCCGGCCACCAGCATCAGCGCGGCCGTCGAGATCCCGTGGTTGACCATGTAGAGCGTCGCGCCGGACTGGCCCTGGCTGGTCATCGCGAAGATGCCCATGATGATGAAGCCGAAGTGCGAGATCGACGCGTACGCCACCAGCCGCTTGATGTCCCGCTGGCCGACCGCGAGCAGCGCCCCGTAGATGATGCTGATCACCGCCAGGACGAGGATCACGGGCGTCGCCCACTTGCTGGCCTCCGGGAAGAGCTGGAGGCAGAAGCGGAGCATCGCGAAGGTGCCCACCTTGTCGACGACCGCCGTGATGAGCACGGCGACCGGAGCGGTGGCCTCCCCCATCGCGTTGGGCAGCCAGGTGTGCAGCGGCCACAGGGGCGCCTTCACCGCGAAGGCGAAGAAGAACCCGAGGAACAGCCAGCGTTCGGTATTGGTCGCCATGTCGAGCGAACCGTTGGCCCGTGCTTCGGCGATCGCCTGGAGGCTGAAGTTCCCGGCGACCACGTAGAGGCCGATCACCGCGGCCAGCATGATCAGACCGCCGACCAGGTTGTAGAGCAGGAATTTGACCGCGGCGTACGAGCGTTGGGCCGCCGCCTTCTCGTCGGAGCCCGCGTGGGCACGGTCCCCGAAGCCGCCGATGAGGAAGTACATCGGGATGAGCATGGCTTCGAAGAAGATGTAGAACAGGAAGACGTCGGTGGCCTCGAAGGAGATGATCACCATCGCCTCGACGGCCAGGATCAGGGCGAAGAAGCCCTGCGTCGGCCGCCACCGCCTGTTTCCGGTCTCCAGCGGGTCGGCGTCGTGCCAGCCCGCGAGGATGATGAACGGGATCAGCAGCGCGGTCAGCGCGAGAAGCGCCACCCCGATGCCGTCCACGCCCACTTCGTACCGGACCCCGAAGTCCGCGATCCAGGCGTGCGATTCGGTGAGCTGGTAGCGGGCACCGTCCGGGTCGAAGCGGACCAGGACGGCGATCGCGAGGGCGAGTGTGGCCAGCGAGACGAGCAGCGCCAGCCACTTGGCCGCGGTGCGCCGTGCGGCCGGCACGGCGGCCGTGGCGATGGCCCCGATCGCCGGGATCACCGCCGTCGCTGTCAGGAGAGGAAAGGACATCGGTATCAGACCGCCCTCATCAGCAGGGTCGCGGCGACGAGGATCGCCGCGCCGCCGAACATCGAGACCGCGTACGACCGCGCGTAGCCGTTCTGCAGCTTGCGCATCCGCCCGGAGAGGCCGCCGACCGAGGCCGCCGTGCCGTTGACCACGCCGTCGACCAGGGTGTGGTCGACGTAGACCAGGGAGCGAGTGAGGTGCTCTCCGCCGCGGACCAGGACGACGTGGTTGAAGTCGTCCTGGAGCAGGTCGCGCCGGGCGGCCCGGGTGAGCAGCGACCCGCGCGGGGCGACGACCGGGACGGGTTTGCGGCCGTACTGGGCCCAGGCGAGGGCGACGCCGATCAGCAGGCACACCATGGTCGCGCCGGTGACGGTGGCCGCGCTGAGCGGGGAGTCGCCCTCGCTGTGCCCGGTAACCGGCTCCAGCCAGTGCAGGAAGCGGTCGCCGATGCTGAAGAAGCCGCCCGCGAAGACCGATCCGAAGGCCAGCACGATCATCGGGATCGTCATGGACTTGGGGGACTCGTGCGGGTGGGGCTCAGCGTGCTCACCGTGGTGCTCGGCGGCGGGCTCCGCGCTCGGGGCCTCCGGGGAGCGGGTGGGCTGGTTCTTCCAGCGCTCCTCTCCGAAGAACGTCATCAGCATCACGCGCGTCATGTAGAAGGCGGTGATGGCCGCGCCCAACAGGGCCGCGCCGCCGAGGATCCAGCCCTCGGTGCCACCCTTGGCGAAGGCCGCCTCGATGATCTTGTCCTTGGAGAAGAAGCCGGACAGGCCCGGGAAGCCGATGATGGCCAGGTAGCCGAGGCCGAAGGTGACGAAGGTGATCGGCATGTACTTGCGCAGGCCGCCGTACTTGCGCATGTCGACCTCGTCGTTCATGCCGTGCATGACCGAGCCGGCGCCGAGGAAGAGGCCGGCCTTGAAGAAGCCGTGCGTCACCAGGTGCATGATCGCGAAGACGTAGCCGATGGGGCCGAGGCCCGCGGCGAGGACCATGTAGCCGATCTGCGACATCGTCGAGCCCGCGAGGGCCTTCTTGATGTCGTCCTTCGCGCAACCGACGATCGCACCGAACAGGAGCGTGACGGCACCGACGACGGTGACGACCAGCTGGGCGTCGGGAGCGAGGTTGAAGATGTTGGCGGAGCGGACGATCAGGTAGACGCCCGCGGTCACCATGGTCGCCGCGTGGATGAGGGCCGAGACCGGGGTCGGGCCCTCCATCGCGTCCCCGAGCCAGGACTGCAGCGGCACCTGGGCGGACTTGCCGCAGGCAGCGAGCAGCAGCATCAGGGCGATGCCGGTGAGCGTGGCCTCGGAGGCGCCCTCGACGAGCCCGGGCTTCTCGTGGCTGCCGAGGACCGGACCGAAGGCGAAGGTGCCGAACGTCGTGAACATCAGCATGATCGCGATCGACAGGCCCATGTCGCCGACGCGGTTGACCAGGAAGGCCTTCTTCGCCGCGGTGGCCGCGCTGGGCTTGTGCTGCCAGAAACCGATCAGCAGGTAGGAGGCGAGACCGACGCCCTCCCAGCCGACGTACAGCAGCAGGTAGTTGTCGGCGAGGACGAGCAGCAGCATCGCCGCGAGGAACAGGTTCAGATAGCCGAAGAAGCGGCGGCGCCGCTCGTCGTGCTCCATGTACCCGATCGAGTACAGGTGGATCAGCGAGCCGACGCCCGTGATCAGCAGCACGAACGTCATCGACAGCTGGTCGAGGCGGAAGGCGACGTCCGCCTGGAAGCCCTCGACCGGCACCCAGCTGAACAGGTGCTGGGTGAGCGTGCGGTGCTCGGCGTCCTTGCCGAGCAGGTCGGCGAAGAGGATGGCGCCGAACACGAAGGAGGCGCCGGCGAGGATCGTGCCGATCCAGTGGCCGACGGCGTCCAGCCGCCGGCCGCCGGTGAGCAGGACCGCCGCTCCGAGCAGAGGCGCCGCAATCAGCAGCGCGATCAGATTCTCCACGATTCAGCGACCCCTTACAGCTTCATCAGGCTGGCGTCGTCGACCGAGGCCGAGTGGCGGGAACGGAACAGCGACACGATGATCGCGAGCCCGACCACGACCTCCGCGGCGGCGACGACCATCGTGAAGAAGGCGATGATCTGGCCGTCGAGGTTGCCGTGCATCCGGGAGAAGGCGACGAACGCGAGGTTGCAGGCGTTGAGCATGAGCTCGATGCACATGAACACGACGATGGCGTTGCGCCTGATCAGCACGCCGGTGGCGCCGATCGTGAACAACAGGGCGGCGAGGTAGAGGTAGTTGACGGGGTTCACTTCGACGCCTCCCTCTTGAAGGTGGCCGGTTCGATCCCGGTCCGCTCCAGGCGTTCCTCCGCGCGCTGCTCGAGCGCCTTGAGGTCGTTGAGCGCCTCGGCGGAGACGTCCCTGATCTGGCCGCGGTCGCGCAGTGTCTTGCTGACCGTGAGCTCGGACGGGGTGCCGTCGGGCAGCAGGCCCGCAATGTCCACCGCGTTGTGCCGGGCGTAGACGCCGGGGGCGGGCAGCGGCGGCACGTGCTTGCCCTCGCGGACGCGCTTCTCGGCCATCTCGCGCTGGGTCAGGGCGCGCTCGGTGCGCTCGCGGTGGGTGAGCACCATGGCGCCGACGGCGGCCGTGATCAGCAGGGCGCCGGTGATTTCGAAGGCGAAGACGTACTTGGTGAAGATGAGGGTCGCCAGGCCCTCCACATTGCCGCCCGCGTTGGCCTGGGTGAGGCCGTTGAACTGCTTGAGGGAGGCGTTGCCGATGCCGGCGAACAGCAGGATGCCGAAGCCGAGCCCGCACAGCAGGGCCAGCCAGCGCTGGCCCTTGATGGTCTCCGTGAGGGAGTCCGCCGCGGTCACGCCGACGAGCATCACCACGAACAGGAACAGCATCATGATCGCGCCGGTGTAGACGACGATCTGGACGACGCCGAGGAAGTAGGCGCCGTTGGCGAGGTAGAACACCGCCAGGATGATCATGGTGCCGGCGAGGCAGAGCGCGCTGTGCACGGCCTTCTTCATGAAGACGGTGCACAGGGCGCCGATCACGGCGACGGTGCCGAGGACCCAGAACTGGAAGGCCTCACCGGTGGAGGTACCGGCGGCCAGCGTGGTGGTGGCGAGCTGGAGAGGTGCGGTCATCGCCCGATCACCTCCTCCGACGCCGGCTCGTCCTCGCCGAAGGTGGAGTCGGCCTCCTGGACCACCTCGCCCTTGGAGACGGCGACCTGGGGCACGGTGCCGGGTGCGGCCTCGGTGACCAGGCCCCGGTAGTAGTCCTGCTCGTCCATGCCGGGGTAGATGGCGTGGGGCGAGTCGACCATGTTCTCTTCGAGGCCGGCGAGCAGCTGTTCCTTGGTGTAGATGAGGTTGGCGCGGCTGGAGTCGGCCAGCTCGAACTCGTTGGTCATCGTCAGCGCGCGCGTGGGGCACGCCTCGATGCACAGCCCGCACAGGATGCAGCGGGCGTAGTTGATCTGATAGACGCGGCCGTACCGCTCGCCCGGCGAGTAGCGCTCCTCTTCGGTGTTGTCGGCGCCCTCCACATAGATGGCGTCGGCGGGGCAGGCCCAGGCGCACAGCTCGCAGCCGACGCACTTCTCCAGGCCGTCCGGATGGCGGTTGAGCTGGTGCCGTCCGTGGAACCGCGGAGCGGTGGTCTTCTTCTGCTCCGGGTACTGCTCGGTCAGCCGCTTCTTGAACATGGCCTTGAAGGTCACACCGAAGCCGGCCACGGGGTTCATGAAGCCAGGCTTCAACTGCTCGGTCTCCTTCGGCTCCTCAGCCATCGGACGCCTCCTTTCCATCCGTAGAACCACTCAGCGGTCCGTCACTCTGAGTATCGGGCCCGCCACTGACAATCAGCTCCCGCTCCTGGCGCGAGCGGCGCCTGGGCACCGGCGGCAACTCCTGTCCGGGCAGCGGCGGGACGGGGAATCCGCCCGCCATCGGGTCGAATCCGGCCGGCTGTTCGGCGGGCTGCGCGGCCGCCTTCGACTTCTCGCGGAACAGGTCGGCGACGAAGGAGAGCAGCAGCAGGACCAGGACTCCGCCGCCCACGTAGAGGGCGATGTCGGCGAAGTCGTAGTTCTCGTTGCGCAGGGTCCGCACGGTCGCGACGAGCATCAGCCACACCACGGAGACCGGGATGAGGACCTTCCAGCCGAGCTTCATCAGCTGGTCGTAGCGGACCCGGGGGAGCGTGCCGCGCAGCCAGATGAAGAAGAACAGCAGCAGCTGCACCTTGATCACGAACCAGAGGAGCGGCCACCAGCCGTGGTTGGCGCCCTCCCAGAAGGTGCTGATGGGCCAGGGGGCCCGCCAGCCGCCGAGGAAGAGCGTGGTCGTCACGGCCGAGACCGTCACCATGTTCACGTACTCGGCGAGCATGAACAGCGCGAACTTGATCGACGAGTACTCGGTGTTGAAGCCGCCGACCAGGTCGCCCTCGGACTCCGGCATGTCGAAGGGGGCGCGGTTGGTCTCGCCGACCATGGTGATGACGTAGATGATGAAGGAGACCGGGAGCAGGACGATGTACCAGCGGTCCTGCTGCGCCTCGACGATCGCCGAGGTGGACATCGACCCGGAGTAGAGGAACACCGAGGCGAAGGCGGCGCCCATGGCGATCTCGTACGAGATCATCTGCGCGCATGAGCGCAGACCGCCGAGCAGCGGATACGTCGACCCGGAGCTCCAGCCCGCCAGGACGATGCCGTAGATGCCGACCGAGGCGACCGCGAGGATGTAGAGCATCGCGATCGGCAGGTCGGTGAGCTGCATCGCCGTGCGGTGGCCGAAGATCGAGACCTCGTTGTCCGACGGGCCGAAGGGGATCACCGCGATCGCCATGAAGGCCGGGATGGCCGCGACGATCGGCGCGAGGATGTACACCACCTTGTCCGCGCGCTTGACGATGACGTCTTCCTTCAGCATCAGCTTGATGCCGTCGGCGAGCGACTGGAGCATGCCCCAGGGGCCGTGCCGGTTGGGGCCGATGCGCAGCTGCATCCAGGCCACGACCTTGCGCTCCCACACGATGGAGAACAGCACGGTCAGCATCAGGAAGGCGAAGCAGAAGACGGCCTTGACGACGACGAGCCACCAGGGGTCGGTGCCGAACATCGAGAGGTCTTCCGCAGCGAGGTACGGGCTCATGCCTCCACCTCCTTGGGAGCTTCGGCCGCGAGCGTCGCCGGGCCGATGCGGACGAGGGAGCCGGGACGCACCCCGGCGTCGGTGGCGACGCCCCGGCCCGTGGAGTTCAGCGGGAGCCAGACCACGCGGTCGGGCATCTCGGTGATCTGCAGCGGCAGTTCGACGACTCCGGTCTTGCCGGTCACGGCGAGGAGGTCGCCCTCCTTGACGCCCACCTCGGCGGCCGTCGCGGCCGACACACGCGCGCGTGCCGCGTGCCGGGTCCCGGCGAGCGCCTCGTCGCCCTGCTGGAGGAGACCCTGATCGAGCAGCAGCCGGTGTCCGGCCAGGACGGCCTCGCCGGCGGCCGGCCGCGGCAACTGGGCCGCGGTCCCGAAGGATTCGGTGCCGCGCGGTCCGTCCCAGGGGCCGAGCCGGTCGATCTCCGCGCGCGCGGTGCGCAGATCCGGCAGGCCCAGGTGGATGTCCATGGCGTCGGCCAGCATCTGCAGCACTCGTGCGTCGGTGGGCGCGAGGTGGCGGGTCATCTGGTCGGGCTTGAGGGCGGCCTCGAAGAAGCGCACCCTGCCCTCCCAGTTGAGGAAGGTGCCGGCCTTCTCGGCGACCGCGGCCACCGGCAGGACGACGTCTGCGTGCTCGGTGACCTCACCGGGCCGCAGTTCCAGCGACACCACGAACCCGACCTCCTGGAGCGCTTCACGCGCGCGTGCCGGATCGGGCAGGTCCGCGATCTCGACGCCCGCGACCACCAGGGCCTGGAGTTCGCCGGACAGCGCGGCCTCGACGATCTGACCGGTGTCCCGGCCGTAGCGGTGCGGGAGTTCGGCCACTCCCCAGACCGAGGCAACCTCCTCACGCGCGCGTGGGTCGGTGGCCGGACGCCCGCCCGGCAGCAGCGACGGCAGCGCGCCCGCCTCGACGGCACCGCGCTCTCCGGCCCGCCGCGGGATCCACACCAGCTGCGCGCCGGTCGCGGAGGCGGCCCGTACGGCGGCGGTCAGTCCGCCCTCCGCGGCGGCCAGCCGCTCGCCGACGACGATCACCGCGCCCGCGGTGCGCAGCGCCTCGGCGGCCCTGCTGCCGTCACCCTCCAGACCGGCTCCGCCGGCCAGCGCGTCCAGCCACTCGGTCTCGGTGCCGGGGGCGGCGGGCAGCAGCGTGCCGCCCGCCTTCTCCAGGCCGCGCGTGGCGTACGTGGCGAGCGAGAAGACCTTCTGGCCGTGCTTGCGCCAGGCCTTGCGCAGCCTCAGGAAGACGCCGGGCGCCTCCTCCTCGGCCTCGAACCCGACCAGCAGGACCGCCGGTGCCTTCTCCAGGGCGGAGTACGTGACGCCCGTACCGTCGAGGTCACGGCCGCGGCCCGCGACCCGCGCGGCCAGGAAGTCGGCCTCCTCGCTGCTGTGCACGCGTGCGCGGAAGTCGATGTCGTTGGTGTCGAGGGCCACGCGCGCGAACTTGCTGTACGCGTAGGCGTCCTCGATGGTGAGGCGGCCGCCGGTAAGGACACCGGCCCGGCCGCGGGACGCGAGCAGCCCCTGGGCCGCGATCTGGAGCGCCTCCGGCCAGGACGCCGGCACCAGCTCGCCCTCGGGGTTGCGCACCAGCGGGTGCTCCAGCCGGTCCCGCTGCTGCGTGTACCGGAAGGCGAAGCGCCCCTTGTCGCAGATCCACTCCTCGTTGACCTCGGGATCGTCGGCCGCGAGCTTGCGCATGATCTTGCCGCGCCGGTGGTCGGTGCGGGTGGCGCAGCCGCCGGAGCAGTGCTCGCACACGCTCGGGGAGGACACGAGATCGAAGGGGCGGGAGCGGAATCGGTACGCCGCCGAGGTGAGCGCGCCGACCGGGCAGATCTGGATGGTGTTGCCGGAGAAGTACGACTCGAAGGGGTCGCCCTCGCCGGTGCCGACCTGCTGGAGCGCGCCCCGCTCGATCAGTTCGATCATGGGGTCGCCCGCGACCTGGTTGGAGAAGCGGGTGCAGCGGGCGCACAGCACGCACCGCTCACGGTCGAGCAGCACCTGGGTGGAGATGGGGACGGGCTTCTCGTAGGTCCGCTTCTTGCCCTCGAAGCGGGATTCGGCCTGGCCGTGGGACATCGCCTGATTCTGCAGGGGGCACTCGCCGCCCTTGTCGCAGACCGGGCAGTCCAGCGGGTGGTTGATGAGGAGGAGCTCCATCACACCGTGCTGGGCCTTCTCGGCGACCGGCGAGGTGAGGTGGGTCTTCACCACCATCCCGTCGGTGCAGGTGATGGTGCAGGAGGCCATCGGCTTTCGCTGGCCCTCGACCTCGACGATGCACTGGCGGCAGGCGCCGGCCGGGTCGAGGAGGGGGTGGTCGCAGAACCGGGGGATCTCGATGCCGAGCTGTTCGGCGGCCCGGATGACCAGGGTGCCCTTGGGCACGCTGATCTCCACGCCGTCGATGGTCAGCGAGACGAGATCCTCCGGCGGGACCGCCGCCTCTCCCCCGCCCGAGGAGCGTTGGCCCGCGGCGGAGCCGCTAGCAGACTGCTGTACGGTCATGCGTTCACCTCCGTGCGGGAGTCGGCCCAGACCGTGGACTTGGCCGGGTCGAAGGGGCAGCCGCGGCCCGTGATGTGCTGTTCGTACTCCTCGCGGAAGTACTTGAGCGAGGAGAAGATCGGCGAGGCGGCGCCGTCGCCGAGCGCGCAGAACGACTTGCCGTTGATGTTGTCGGCGATGTCGTTGAGCTTGTCGAGGTCGGACATCACGCCCTTGCCGGCCTCGATGTCGCGCAGCAACTGCACCAGCCAGTACGTGCCTTCACGGCACGGGGTGCACTTGCCGCAGGACTCGTGGGCGTAGAACTCGGTCCAGCGGGTGACGGCGCGCACGACGCAGGTCGTCTCGTCGAAGCACTGCAGGGCCTTGGTGCCGAGCATCGAGCCGGCCGCGCCGACGCCCTCGTAGTCGAGGGGGACGTCGAGGTGTTCGTCGGTGAACATCGGTGTCGAGGAGCCGCCCGGCGTCCAGAACTTCAGCCGGTGGCCCGGCCGCATGCCGCCGCTCATCTCCAGGAGCTGGCGCAGGGTGACGCCGAGCGGGGCCTCGTACTGGCCGGGGCTGGCGACGTGGCCGCTGAGCGAGTAGAGCGTGAAGCCCGGGGACTTCTCGCTGCCCATCGACCTGAACCAGTCTTTCCCCCTTTGGAGAATCGCGGGAACCGACGCGATCGACTCCACGTTGTTCACAACAGTCGGGCAGGCGTAGAGGCCTGCGACCGCAGGGAAGGGGGGACGGAGCCGCGGTTGACCACGGCGGCCTTCGAGCGAGTCGAGCAGTGCGGTCTCCTCACCGCAGATGTACGCGCCGGCGCCCGCGTGCACGGTGATGTCGAGATCGAGTCCGCTGCCCAGGATGTTCTGTCCGAGGTAGCCGGCCGCGTAGGCCTCGCTCACGGCCGAGTGCAACCGCCGCAGTACGGGGACGACTTCACCCCGCAGATAGATGAAGGCATGCGAAGACCTGATGGCGTAACACGCGATGATCATGCCCTCGATGAGGCTGTGCGGGTTCGCGAAGAGGAGCGGGATGTCCTTGCACGTCCCGGGCTCCGACTCGTCGGCGTTGACAACTAGATAGTGCGGCTTTCCATCTCCCTGCGGAATGAACTGCCATTTCATTCCGGTGGGGAAGCCGGCGCCGCCGCGGCCGCGCAGCCCGGAGTCCTTGACGTACGCGATCAGGTCGTCCGGTGACATCGCGAGCGCCTTGCGGAGTCCCTCGTAGCCCTCGTGCCTCTTGTAGACGTCCAGCGTCCAGGACTTGTCCTCGTCCCAGAAGGCCGACAGCACGGGTGCGAGCAGCTTCTCGGGGCTGGTGTCCTTCAGTTCGGGTGCCAAGGTCATCACTCCCCCTCCTCGGCGGCGGGCCCGGCCGGGTGGGCCGGGTCGGAGGCCGACGTGTCCTGTGGCGCGTCATGTGAGCTCAGGTGCTCCGACGGGGACGGCTCGTGGGCGCCCCGGTCCTGCGGTGCGCCGTCGCGGCCCTGCGATGCTCCTTCGCGCGGATGGACCACGCGCGCGGGTGCGGCCTCTCCCTTGGCCAGGCGGAGGCCCACCAGCGACGCGGGTCCGGCCCCGCCGCTTGCCTCGACGGCTCCTGGCCGCTCGTCGGGGAAGCCGGCGAGGATCCGCGCGGTCTCCTTGAAGGTGCACAGCGGCGCCCCGCGCGTGGGCTCGACCGGACGCCCCGCCCGCAGGTCGTCGACGAGCCGCTTGGCGGTGGCCGGGGTCTGGTTGTCGAAGAACTCCCAGTTGACCATCACGACCGGCGCGAAGTCGCAGGCCGCGTTGCACTCGATGTGCTCCAGGGTGACCTTGCCGTCGTCGGTGGTCTCGCCGTTGCCGACGCCCAGGTGCTCCTGGAGCTCCGAGAAGATCTCGTCGCCGCCCATCACCGCGCACAGGGTGTTGGTGCAGACCCCCACCTGGTAGTCGCCCGAGGGCTTGCGCCGGTACATGGTGTAGAAGGTGGCCACCGCCGTGACCTCGGCCGTGGTCAGCTCCAGCACGTCCGCGCAGAACTGCATCCCGGTGCGCGTGACGTGGCCCTCCTCCGCCTGCACGAGATGCAGCAACGGCAGGAGCGCCGAGCGGGAGTCCGGGTAGCGGGCGATGATCTCGCGCGCGTCCGTCTCCAGCCGGGCTCGGACGTCGTCCGGGTAAGCGGGTGCGGGCAGTTCGGGCATGCCCAGGCTGACGCCCCGCTCGGAAGAACTGGTGGTCACCGGTCGACGCCTCCCATCACGGGGTCGATGGACGCGACAGCGACGATGACGTCGGCGACCTGGCCGCCCTCGCACATCGCCGCCATGGCCTGAAGGTTGGTGAAGGACGGGTCGCGGAAGTGGACCCGGAAGGGGCGGGTGCCGCCGTCGGACACGGCGTGCACCCCGAGTTCGCCCTTGGGCGACTCGACGGCCGCGTAGGCCTGTCCCGGCGGGACGCGGAAGCCCTCGGTGACCAGCTTGAAGTGGTGGATCAGCGCCTCCATGGAGGTGCCCATGATCTTCTTGATGTGGTCGAGGGAGTTGCCGAGCCCGTCGGGGCCCAGGGCGAGCTGGGCGGGCCAGGCGATCTTCTTGTCGGCGACCATGACCGGGCCGGGCTGGAGCCGGTCCAGGCACTGCTCGATGATCCCGAGCGACTGGCGCATCTCCTCGAGCCGGATCAGGAAGCGGCCGTAGGAGTCACAGGTGTCGGCGGTCGGGATGTCGAACTCGTAGGTCTCGTAGCCGCAGTAGGGCTGTGCCTTGCGCAGGTCGTGCGGCAGGCCGGTGGAGCGCAGGATGGGTCCGGTGGCGCCGAGGGCCATGCAGCCCGCCAGGTCCAGATAGCCGACGTCCTGCATACGGGCCTTGAAGATGGGGTTCCCGGTGGCGAGCTTGTCGTACTCCGGGAGGTTCTTCTTCATCTTCTTCACGAACTCGCGGATGTGGTCCACCGCGCCGGGCGGCAGGTCCTGCGCGAGTCCGCCGGGGCGGATGTACGCGTGGTTCATCCGAAGGCCCGTGATGAGCTCGTAGATGTCGAGAATCATTTCACGATCACGGAATCCGTAGATCATGATCGTGGTGGCACCGAGTTCCATGCCGCCGGTGGCGATGCAGACCAGGTGCGAGGAGAGCCGGTTCAGCTCCATCAGGAGCACCCGGATGATCGTGGCCCGGTCGGTGATCTGGTCCTCGATGCCGAGGAGTTTCTCGACGGCGAGGCAGTAGGCGGTCTCGTTGAAGAAGGACGTCAGGTAGTCCATGCGCGTCACGAACGTGGTGCCCTGGGTCCACGTGCGGAACTCGAGGTTCTTCTCGATGCCGGTGTGCAGGTAGCCGATGCCGCAGCGGGCCTCGGTGACCGTCTCGCCGTCGATCTCCAGGATCAGGCGGAGCACCCCGTGGGTGGAGGGGTGCTGGGGCCCCATGTTGACGACGATGCGTTCGTCGTCGGCCTTGGCCGCGCTCTGGACGACCTCGTCCCAGTCGCCACCGGTGACCGTGTAGACGGTGCCCTCGGTGGTCTCGCGCGGAGTGGCGTGCTGTGTGCTCATGAGTACGACCTCCGCTGGTCCGGAGCCGGGATCTGGGCGCCCTTGTACTCGACGGGGATGCCGCCGAGGGGATAGTCCTTGCGCTGCGGGTGGCCCTGCCAGTCGTCCGGCATCATGATCCGCGTCAGGGCCGGGTGGCCGTCGAAGACGATCCCGAAGAAGTCGTAGGTCTCGCGCTCGTGCCAGTCGTTGGTCGGATACACCGAGACCAGGGACGGGATGCGCGGGTCGGCGTCCGGCGCGCTGACCTCCAGGCGGATCAGCCGGTTGTGGGTGATCGAGCGCAGGTGGTAGACGGCGTGCAGCTCGCGGCCCTTGTCGTGCAGGTAGTGGACCCCGCTGACGCCGGTGCAGAGCTCGAAGCGCAGGGCCGGGTCGTCGCGCAGGGTGCGGGCGACGCGCAGCAGGTGCTCGCGCTCGATGTGGAAGGTGATCTCGCCGCGGTCGACGACCGTCCTCTCGATCGCGTTGCCGGGGAGCAGTCCCTGCTCCTCCAGGGCGCCTTCGAGTTCGTCGGCGACCTCGTCGAACCAGCCGCCGTAGGGGCGGGTCGCCGGCCCGGGCAGGCGGATCGAGCGGACCAGGCCGCCGTAGCCGGAGGTGTCGCCGCCGTTGTCGGCGCCGAACATGCCGCGCTGGACGCGGATCTCCTCACCGCCGTCACCGCGCTGGCCGGGGAGGTTGGAGGCGGCGAGGTCCTTCTCCGGGTTCACCCCTTCCCCGGACCTGTTGACGCCGTTGGCGCCATTCGCGTCGCTCACCGCAGCAGCCCCTTCATCTCGATCGTGGGCAGGGCCTTGAGCGCCGCCTCTTCCGCCTCGCGGGCAGCCTCCTCGGCGTTCACGCCGAGCTTGGAGGACTGGATCTTCTGGTGGAGCTTGAGAATCGCGTCCATCAGCATCTCCGGCCGTGGCGGGCAGCCGGGCAGATAGATGTCGACCGGGACGATGTGGTCGACGCCCTGCACGATCGCGTAGTTGTTGAACATGCCGCCCGAGGAGGCGCAGACCCCCATGGAGATGACCCACTTGGGGTTCGGCATCTGGTCGTAGACCTGCCTGAGCACCGGCGCCATCTTCTGACTGACCCGGCCGGCGACGATCATGAGGTCCGCCTGGCGGGGTGAGCCGCGGAAGACCTCCATGCCGAAGCGGGCCAGGTCGTAGCGTCCGGCGCCGGTGGTCATCATCTCGATGGCACAGCAGGCCAGGCCGAAGGTCGCCGGGAAGACGGACGACTTGCGCACCCAGCCCGCGGCCTGCTCGACGGTGGTCAGCAGGAAGCCGCTCGGCAGCTTTTCTTCGAGTCCCATGAGTTAAAGGCCCCTCAGTCCCATTCCAGGCCGCCGCGCCGCCATACGTACGCGTACGCGACGAAGACGGTGAGCACGAAGAGCAGCATCTCCACGAGCCCGAAAACACCCAGGGCGTCGAAGGTGACGGCCCAGGGGTAGAGGAAGACGATCTCGATGTCGAAGACGATGAAGAGCATCGCCGTCAGGTAGTACTTGATGGGGAAGCGCCCGCCGCCGGCCGGCGTGGGGGTCGGCTCGATCCCGCACTCGTAGGCCTCGAGCTTGGCCCGGTTGTACCGCTTCGGACCGATCAGCGTGGCCATGACCACGGAGAAGATCGCAAAGCCTGCCCCGAGGGCTCCCAGTACGAGGATGGGCGCATAAGCGTTCACCGCTCCTCGCTCCTCTCAGTCGGCACTGACTGCTGGCGATGGCATCGGACTCACACCCGACTCATACGTCCCTCCGACCTCCGTCCGTCTCAACGAAGATCGCGAACATGTGAAGCAGGTCACAAGCCCAACTGACCCGCATCTTATGCCTGCCGGTCTGTGATCTGCGACACGGGGTATTGCACAAGCTTTGTGATCTCCACCACCAGACGAAGGATCATGAAGTCGGATCAGCGGTGATCTTCATACGAGAAGCGTCCGAGTGATCACCAGAGGTGACATTTGCGCTCGTCGGCGCAGGTGGGGAGAGGCGTCTCCATATCAAGAGACTTCCGCTGCATGCAAATTGGCGCTGGACGGGGCCGCTTGCTAGGGGACCGCGTTCACACATCAGAGGGAGGCGCGAGGACGGGTGTGGACGCGTGCACACATTCACGAGCACCGATCCGCTCCGGACGCAGCGTCCGCCGTAACCGTTGCGTGACCTCCGCCACATGCATGAGAGATCCATAAGAAGGGGGCTTGGCCATCGGCCCCAACGGATGGTAGCCGCGGGGCAATTCGGACGTAACAGCGAAAGTCCATGATCACGGCCATGATCACCAGAGTCCGCAATGTCCGTTACGGCGTCAATAAAGAGCGGCACACCAGGTATTCGGGCCGCCGATTGAACAACTGTGGCGCAGCACACGTTTCTTGAAGGTATGGAGGAGCCCCTGATACCAGTTGGTCTCATGTCCCACACCGCTCACATACGCAGCCACCGGAAACCCCGCCGCAGCGCGACGACTTCGATCGCCGTGCGCGCCGGAGTCGCCGGTGGTGTGCTCAGCATGGCAGCGGCGGGCGCGTCGGCTTCGGCGTTCGCCGCCGAGTCGACGACGCAGACCCTCGAACTGCCCACCCTGTCGGCCGACCTGGGCAGCCAGGTCGCCGAGTCCGCCGACGCGATGCAGCAGGCTGCCGCCAACTACCAGCTGCAGGCCGAGCGTGACGCGGCCGCCGCAAAGGCCGCGAAGCAGGCCAAGGCGGACCTCGCGGAGGCCAAGAAGAAGGCGGAGGCCAAGAAGAAGGCCGAGGAGGCTCGCAGGGCCGCCGCTGAGGAGGCCGCCTCGCGCAGCTCCCAGCGGGCCACCCTGTCCGCCTCGGCGAGCGCCAGCGTCTCCACGAGCTCGTCCACGGCCACCGGTTCGGCCGCGGCCGTCATCGCCTTCGTGAAGGCACAGGTGGGTGACGCCTACGTCTCCGGCGGCACCGGCCCCAACTCCTGGGACTGCTCCGGCCTCGTGCAGGCGGCGTTCAGCCAGGTCGGCATCGACCTGCCGCGCGTCTCGCAGGACCAGTCGACCGCGGGCACCCAGGTCTCGCTGAGCAACCTCCAGCCGGGCGACATCCTGTACTGGGGCGGCGCGGGCAGCGCGTACCACGTGGCGGTGTACGTCGGTGACGGCATGTTCGTCGGCGCGCAGAACCCCTCGACGGGTGTCGCCGAGAAGCCCATGTCCTACGACCCGCCGACCGGAGCGGTGCGGGTTCTCTGACCCGGTGACAGCTTGGTAGGGCCGCAGCCGCTCGGGGGCTGCGGCCCTACTGGCTTCTGTGACCTCACGGTCCCTGACGGAAACCCCGGTCTCCATCTCCCCCACCAGGAACCGTCCGTGGGCAAGGCCGGGGCGAGGAGGTGCTGCGCTGGCCGTGCCGCGACGGGAGCGAGTTCGGGCCCGATCTCGCCGCGAACCAAGTCGGCGTCGGTCTGCGGCTCTTCGTGTACGACTGCCCGGACGACGACGGAGTCCGACATGTCGGGCACATCGTCAACCCGGTGCTCGACCCGCTGGAGCCAGCCGGGCGCAGGCTGCTCGAGGACAGCGAGGGGTGCCTGTCGGTGCCGGGTGCCGTCATGGACGTACCGCGTCCGGACCGGGCCCTGGTGCGCGGGTTCGACCGGGACGGCGGGCCGCTCGTGATCGAGGGGGCCGGGTATGTCGCGCGCTGCCTGGTGCACGAGACCGACCATGTGAACGGGCGCGTGTATCAGGACCGGCTGTCCACGCGGGAGCGCGAACAGGCGCTGCGGCAGATGGCGGACCGGCGGGACGAGGTGTTCGCCCGCCGGGCGGCCGACGTCGAGGCGCTGAGCGGCGCTCAGGGCACGCTCAGCGCCTGAGGGAGTGGACCAGCGCCCACACCGACACCGCGATGAGGATGACGAACACGGGCAGCGCGATCCCTACGTCCATGCCTCCACGGTGCTCCCCTCAAGGGGTTCCCGTCACGCCTTCGGCGCCACCTTGCTCAGCCCGTTGATGATCCGGTCCATCGCGTCGCCGCCCGTGGGGTCGGTGAGGTTGGCGAGCATCTTGAGGGTGAACTTCATGAGCAGCGGGTGGGTCAGGCCGCGCTGGGCCGCGATCTTCATGACCTTCGGGTTGCCGATGAGCTTCACGAAGGCACGGCCCAGTGTGTAGTAGCCGCCGTAGGTGTCCTTGAGGACCCGCGGGTAGCGCTGCAGGGCGATCTCCCGCTGGGCGGGCGTCGCGCGGGCGTGGGCCTGGACGATGACGTCGGCGGCGATCTGGCCGGACTCCATGGCGTAGGCGATGCCCTCGCCGTTGAAGGGGTTCACCATGCCGCCGGCGTCGCCGACCAGGAGCAGGCCCTTGGTGTAGTGCGGCTGGCGGTTGAAGGCCATCGGCAGGGCGGCACCGCGGATGGGTCCGGTCATGTTCTCCGGCGTGTAGCCCCAGTCCTCCGGCATGGAGGCGCACCAGGCCTTCAGCACCTCGCGCCAGTCGAGCTCCTTGAAGGAGTCGGAGGTGTTCAGGACGCCGAGGCCGACGTTGGATGTGCCGTCGCCCATGCCGAAGATCCAGCCGTAGCCGGGCAGCAGGCGGTCCTCGCCGGGACCGCGGCGGTCCCACAGCTCCAGCCAGGACTCCAGGTAGTCGTCCTCGTGGCGGGGGCTCTCGAAGTACGTCCGTACGGCGACGCCCATCGGGCGGTCCTCGCGGCGGTGCAGGCCCATCGCGAGGGAGAGCCGGGTGGAGTTGCCGTCGGCGGCGACCACGAGGGGGGCGTGGAAGGTGACTTCGCGCTTCTCCTCGCCGAGCTTCGCGTGCACGCCGGTGATGCGGCCCGTGCGGTCGTCGACGATCGGGGCACCGACGTTGCAGCGCTCGTAGAGCCGCGCTCCGGCCTTCTGGGCCTGGCGGGCGAGCTGCTCGTCGAAGTCGTCGCGCTTGCGGACGAGGCCGTAGTCGGGGAAGGAGGCCAGTTCCGGCCAGTCGAGCTGGAGGCGTACGCCACCACCGATGATCCTCAGGCCCTTGTTCCGCAGCCAGCCGGCCTCTTCGGAGATGTCGATGCCCATGGCCACGAGCTGTTTGGTGGCACGCGGCGTGAGGCCGTCGCCGCAGACCTTCTCGCGCGGGAACTCGGTCTTCTCCAGCAGGAGCACGTCGAGTCCGGACTTGGCGAGGTGGTAAGCGGTCGTGGAGCCTGCCGGCCCCGCGCCGACGACGATGACATCGGCGGTGTTCTCGGACAGGGGCTCGGTCACGGCGGGATCTCCCCAGGCTCGGAATCAAGTTCGGAATCAAGTTCTGAATCCGCGTGCCGACCGGCACTGGACACGGGCAGTCTATTCAGCAGAATTGATCACCCGGCTGAAGGGCTGCCCCCAGTGAACCGAGCTCTGCCCGTAGTACGGCTGCGCGTCCCCGCCGACGAGGACGCCGTGGCCTGGCACCGGGTCTTCGACGACCCGGACGTCATGGAGTTCCACGGCGGCAGGTCCGCGGAGTTGTACGTCTATGAGGAGCTCACCGCGCGGCAGCGCCGGCACGACGCCGAGCGTGGGTTCTGTCTGTGGACCATGGTTGACGAGGGCGGGCAGGTCATCGGTTTCACCGGTGCCCAGCCCTGGCCGCGGGACTGGGGGCCGACGGGCGAGATCGAGATCGGCTGGCGGCTCGGGCGCGCGTACTGGGGCCGGGGGTACGCCACGGCGGCGGCGCAGATGACGCTGGAGCGGCTCAGGGCGGCGGGCGTCCCGGACGTGGTGGCGATGGTCAGACCCGGCAACGAACGGTCGATCGCGGTCGCCAAGCGCCTTGGCATGGAACTCGCCGAGACCTTTCCGCACCCGCAGCTCCCGGAAGAGGCGCTCTGCTTCCGGCTCTCCCTCCAGACTGGTCACGGAGGGTAGCGGTCTGCTACAGAAAGACACCCGGCACTTCCGGTCGCCGCGGGGCCGGAGTTACCCTGCCAGTACCGCTGGGGGTGACATCTGTGCGCATACCACCCAAGACGCCCGAAGTGCGCGTACCGCGTCTGGTCGGACTCATGGCCGTCGACGCGCGCGGGACGGCCCAGGCGCAGGGCCTGTTCGTCAGTGCGCCGGACCGCAAGGACTTCCATCTGGCCGTCGTCGACTATGTCGTACGCCAGTACCCGCAGGCCGGTGCGGAGGTGCCGCGGGACTCGGTGGTGTACGTGTGGTTCGACCGCCGCCCGGGTGAGGGCGGCGGGGGCGTCCATGAACCCCGCGTTCCGAGGCCTCCCCGGGGCGGCCTCCAGCGCGAACTGGACGAGCCGGGAGACCCGTACGTGGTCCGCTGCGTGACGGGACTCTGACGAAGGGCGGAGTGCCGAGTGCTGAGTGCTGAGTGCGAAGCTCGCCGGGCCGCTCAGCTCTCCTTGACGCCCCGGTGCAGGGCCACGATCCCGCCCGTCAGGTTCCGCCACGCCACCTTCGACCAGCCCGCCTTCTGGAGCCGCTCCGCGAGGGCCGGCTGGTTCGGCCAGGCGCGGATGGACTCGGCGAGGTAGACGTAGGCGTCGGGGTTGGAGGAGACCGCGCGGGCCACCGGCGGCAGGGCACGCATCAGGTACTCGGTGTAGACCGTGCGGAAGGGCGCCCAGGTGGGGTGGGAGAACTCGCAGATGACGACCCGCCCGCCGGGCCTGGTGACCCGGTACATCTCGCGCAGCGCGGCGTCGGTGTCCTGGACGTTGCGCAGTCCGAAGGAGATGGTGACGGCGTCGAAGGTGTCGTCCTTGAAGGGCAGCCGTGTCGCGTCGCCCGCGGTGAACGGCAGCCAGGTGTGCTTGCGCTTGCCGACCTGGAGCATGCCGAGCGAGAAGTCGCAGGGCACGACATAGGCGCCGGTGCGGGCGAAGGGCAGGGACGAGGTGGCGGTGCCCGCCGCCAGGTCCAGGATCTTCTGGGCGGGGCGGGCGTCGACGGCCCTGGCGACCTCCTTGCGCCAGACCCGGTCCTGGCCGAGCGACAGCACGTCGTTGGTCAGGTCGTACCGTTCCGCCACGTCGTCGAACATCGAGGCGACTTCGTGCGGCTGCTTGTTCAGAGAGGCGCGGGTCACGGCCCCATTCTTGCAGCCGCCCTCACGAAGAGGCCCGACGCCCTCCCGGCAGCAGCTGCGGCTTCTTCTTCCCGGCCACGTCTTCCACCCATCCGCACAGCAGCACGAACACCACGATCAGGATCCAGCCGACGCCGAACATGAACCACTGGCTCTCCAGCGGCAGCCACTTCTCGAACGCGGGCACGTTCCAGAACTGGTCGATCAGCGGCACGGCGAGGATCAGCGCGATCTCGTGCCACAGGTAGATCGTCACCGCGCGGGAGTTGAAGACCGTGACGACCCGGTCGGTCCGCCGGAAACGGGTCAGCCAGGCGAAGTCGATCCCGAACCACGACTTGGCCCACATCAGCAGCATCACGTACCCGGCGGACCAGAAGGCCTGCGCTAGGGGGATGTCGTCGAGGTCGTACGACCCCGTCTCGGCCTGGTGGGTGACGGCGTACCAGCCGCCGAACCCGATGGCGGCGAGCGAGAGGGCGACGACGGCCACCGGCTTCAGCCGCTCCAGGACCTCGTCCCGGTGGGCGAAGCCGAGGATCCAGCAGAACAGGAAGGTCGCCAGGTCCGTCAGCGCGCTGCCGAGGCGGTTGTCGGGCGGTTCCCACAGGAACTGGAAGACCACGATCGGGGCCAGGGACAGCACCAGGACGGGCACCGGGGCCAGCCGGAACACCTTCAGCAGAAGCGGGGACAGCAGCACGAACCACAGGTACGTCCGCAGGTACCAGAGGATCTCCCAGGCCTGCTCCCCCCACGCGTTGCCCGGCGGATCGCCGAGCGGCACGATCCAGTAGACGATCTGCCAGCCCGGCATCCAGTCGTGGACCAGCATCGCGAGGACCACGAAGACGCCCCAGAACCAGAACGGCGGCAGCAGGCGGCGCATCCGGCTCCTGACCACCGTGAGGGCGGGCCGCTCCAGGGACTTCGCCATCAGCGTGCCGGCCAGGCCGAACATGATCCCCATGGAGGGGAAGACCATGCCCGCCCAGGCCCAGCCGAAGGTGTGGTAGGTGACGACCCTGATCAGGGCGACGGCCCGGAGGGTGTCGAAGTAGCGGTCGCGGCCCGGGGGCCGAGACGGAGGCTTCTCCTCCTCCGCCCCGGCGTCGGCGGGAGCGGCGGTCACCGGTGGCTCCGGCTCCGGCTCCACACCCTGTCCGTAGTAGCCGTGGTCGACGTACTCCTGCGGATACGGCTGCTGCGGCTGCTGCGCGTACGGCTGCGGTTGCGGTTGCGGCTGCTCTACGTAGCCCGAGTACCCGTACTCGTAGCCGTACCCCTGCTGCTGATAGCCCTGCGGCTGGTACCCCTGCGGCTCCCAGCTCATCAGCCGACCCCCGCCGGTGTGCCGACCTCGCCGGTCCGCTTCAGTTTCTGCCAGCGCAGGCGGCCGCCGGTGAGCGCGGTGATGCAGGAGTGGATCAGGACGAGGTACATCATCTGGCGGTAGGCCAGTTGCTGGAGCGGCATCATCAGCAGATAGCGGTACTGCTCCTTGTCCAGCTTGAAGGCGTACGCCGCGCACACGAGCTGGACGCCGAGGACCGCGAGCCACGCGTACAGCGCCGCCCGGAAGTCGACGAAGATCATCGAGTAGGCGGTGAACACGTCGATCAGCGGGGCGAAGACCGGCGTGACGATCTGGAAGAGCACCACCAGCGGCATGCCGACCCGGCCGAAGCGGCCCGAGGGCCCCTTGTCGGTGAGGGACTTGCGGTGCTTCCACAGCGCCTGCATGGTGCCGTACGACCACCGGTAGCGCTGCGACCACAGCTGCTTCAGGGAGCCCGGCGCCTCGGTCCACGCGCGTGCGTGCTCCTGGTAGACGACCCGCCAGCCGGCGCGGTGCATCGCGATGGTGATGTCGGTGTCCTCGGCGAGGGTGTCCTCGCTCATGCCGCCGACCTGGAGGACCGCCTCGCGGCGGAACGCGCCGATCGCGCCCGGGATGGTGGGCATGCAGCGCAGCAGGTCGTACATCCGGCGGTCGAGGTTGAAGCCCATCACGTACTCGATGTGCTGCCAGGCGCCGATGAGCGTGTTGCGGTTGCCGACCTTGGCGTTGCCGGCGACCGCGCCGACCTCCGGGTCCGCGAAGGGCTGCACCAGCTGGTGCACGGCGTCCGGTTCGAAGACGGTGTCGCCGTCCATCATGATGACGATGTCGTAGCTGGCGTTGCGGACACCGTTGTTGAGGGCGGCCGGCTTGCCCGCGTTCTCCTGGCGGATGACCCGCACGTTCGTCATGCCGAGGGCCCGGGCCGCCTCGCGCGAGATCTCGGAGGTGCCGTCCGACGAGCCGTCGTCGACGACGATGATCTCGATCGGGTGGGTGCTCTTCGCCAGCGACTGAAGGGTGTTGGCGATGCACTCCTTCTCGTTGTACGCCGGGACGATCACGGTCACCGGCCGGGTGACCGTGGGCCCCCAGCTGAAGCGGCGTTTGTTGCGCAGTCTGTAGTGGCGGCGGGCGAGGATCAGCATCATCCCGAACCGGCCCATGACGGCCACGCCCACGATCACGAGTCCGACGGACAGCGTGGGCACGGTGTACTCGGCGACGGCGACGGCCACGACGAGTGCCTTGCCCTCGTAGAGGGTCGTGCCGGTGGCCTCGCGGTGTGCGGCCTGGAGGCGCTCGGTGGCGTTCCGGTTCCCGCCCTGGAGCTGTCCGCCCCCGATGCCGGCCGGTGCGTTCGCCTGCTGTCCCGCGCGGGCGGCGGTGTTCTGCGCCTCGATGACCCCACTCACCGTGGTGAAGGTGTAGCCCTTCGCCCGCATCTGCTCGATGTACTTCGGCAGTGCCGCAACCGTCTGCTCACGGTCGCCGCCGGCGTCGTGCATCAGCACGGCGGCGCCCGAGGTCCCGGACGGCGTGGCCCATTTGACGATCTTCGAGACGCCCGGCTTCTTCCAGTCGTCGCTGTCGGTGTCGACGAAGACGCTGGTGTAGCCCTCCTCGCCGAGCTTCTCGTAGACGGGCCAGCTGTAGTTGTCGATCGCGTCCGTCTCGGAGGAGTACGGCGCCCGGAACAGCGTGGTGGTGATGCCGGCCGCGCCCGCGAGGGCCAGCTGCGTCTGGGTCATCTCGCGCCGGATGCGGGCGTCGCTCTGGTAGGAGAGGTCGACGTGGGTGAAGGTGTGGATGCCCACCTCATTGCCCTGGTCGACCATGTCCTTCACGATCCCCGGGTAGCGCGAGACCATCGAGCCGACCAGGAAGAAGGTCGCCGGGACGTCGTACTTCTCCAGGATCTTCAGGACCTGGGGCGTGTACGTCGGGTTCGGGCCGTCGTCGAAGGTGAGCGCGATCGTCTTGGCCGGCACGGAGATAGTGGTGGCCTGGCCGCCCCGGAAGCTGATGATGGGCCCGCCGTTGATGATCTTGTCGGGGACCTTGCTGGAGCTGGCGCCGTCGCGGACCCGCTGGTCGCCGCCGACCTCGGCGCGCAGATAGCCGTCGAGCAGCATCACGCTGGTCAGGCCGAGCAGGAGCAGCAGGGCGAGGATGACCCGCGGTTTCTGCAGCGCCGCGGCCTTGCCCGCTGCCCGCTCGATGCGGGAGGGGGCACGCCGGCGACCGCGGGAGGGCGTCGTCGTGGTCATGTGGTGGGCCGTTCCGGTCAGTTGGAGGCCGCGGAGGCCGTCGGGGTGGCGGTCACGGTCGGGGCTGCGCTCGGCGGGGCGCCCGTAGCCGTACCGGCGGGCGGAACACCGGTGGGCTGGGCCGGCGGGGTGCCGATCCCGCCCTGCGGCTGGGCGCCGCCGGGACCGGAGTTCGAGGAACCGCCGGGGCCGCCGCCCGCGAAGGGCAGCAGCGTCGTACTGGAGACGCCGATGCCCATGAAGGCCAGGCCCAGCACGACGGCGTAGCCGAGGGACAGGACACCGAGGAGAAGGCCGATCCGGCGCAGCATCTTGGAGCGGCGCCCGGAGTTGTCAACGAACACGGGCCCCTCGGCGGACCCGTTACTACCGCGTTTGCGGCGGTGACCGCGCGTGTCGGCGCGGCTTTCGGTGGCAGGCTCGGAATGCATTCCCCAGACGTTAAGGAGTCTTTATGTGACCGAGTCGGCCGTTCTTGTGAGACGCATATGAGAAACGCCTTAACCTGTGTTTTCCCTGAGAGACTTCGTGAACGCCTGCGCGGGTCGCCATGGAGGCAAGTGCACCGAATGCCCCGTTCAGTTCGCCCGATTAGCCTGATTCAGGCAATGCCGCCCATGGATCCCCTATGGATCGACTGTCGCTTTGAACACCGTCTCCGTATGAGACGTTCTCTTTTTGAATGAGCCTTTGTTTCGAGCCTGAGACGAACATCACGAGAGCGGGTGCATGAACAATGCGGGGTTTCCTGAGGCCGGCCGCCGGGCTCACTTGTCTGTTCGCCCTGGCCGTGACCGGGTGCTCCGCCGAATCGGGCAGCGCCTCGGACGCGGAGCCTCCCGAACGGAGCAGCGCCTCGGCGTCGGCGTCGGAAGCCGCGTCCTCGGTCACCGCGTACGCGCCCTATGTGAGCGCTGACGAGGCCTCCGACAACGACTCCGCGGGCTCGCCCTCGGTGTACAACCTCGCCTTCGTGATCGCCGACGGGAGTGACTGCACACCGTCCTGGAACGGCACGTCGGATGTCGGCGACTCCACCGTCGCGTCCCGGATCAGCGCGTTGAAGGAGGACGGGGCGAAGGTGCGGGTCTCCTTCGGCGGCGCGTCCGGCAAGGAGTTGGCCGAGACCTGCTCCAGTGCGGCGAAGCTGGCGGCGGCCTACGGCAAGGCGCTGGACGCCGCTGGATCCTCCCTGGCCGACTTCGACGTCGAGGGGGACGCGCTGACCGACTCGGACTCGGTGGACCTGCGGTCCGAGGCGATCGCGTTGCTGCAGGCGGAACGGAGCGGTCTCGCCGTGTCGTTCACGCTTCCCGTGATGCCGTCAGGGCTCGACGACGACAGTGTGGCGTTGCTGCAGTCCGCGAACGACAAGTCGGTTCAGGTGTCGACGGTCAACATCATGACGATGAACTACGGGGAGTCCTACGACGGTGACATGGGGGATTACGCGATCACTTCGGCGAAGGCGGCGCAGGCGCAGTTGAAGGAGGTTTTCGGTACGTCCGACTCCACTGCGTGGCGGGCCATGGCGCTCACGTCGATGATCGGGACGAATGATGTGGACGGGGAGACGTTCACGTTGTCCGACGCGGCGCAGGTGCGGGGGTTCGCCGCGTCGAAGGAGGTGGCGTGGGTGTCGATGTGGTCGACGTTTAGGGATCAGGAGTGTGAGTCGGGAAACTCGGACGAGGATGACCCGTTGACCAATTGCAGTGGGGTCTCTCAGAGTTCGGGGGCGTTTGGGGAGGCGTTCTCCGGTTGAGTTTCGGGTGCGGGTGCGTTGTGGCTGGTCGCGCAGTTCCCCGCGCCCCTAAAAGCCCTTACCTGCGCCGGTGTAGCAAGCGGCCCTTGATCACCGTCGCCACGCAGGTTGTCAGCTCCGCCGTTTCGAAGATCGCGAAGGTGGCCTCGCCATGGGGCAGCAGCGGGGTCGCGAATGCCCCAGAGGTCAGTGAAGGTCGGCCCTCCGGACCCGTGAACCGGTGCTCGATCGTCAGCCCCGACCTGTGCACCGCGTCGATCACCGCAGGGCGTCGCAGCTCACCCCGCACCGCCACCACCCCGTGCGCCAGCAGCCGCTGAACCCCCCGCCGCGCACTCGCACCCCACCGGGCGTCGGTCATGCCCAGTGACTTCAGGGCCTCGCCCGAGATCGGCTCACTGCCCAAGTCCTCTCGCGGGTCCGGGTGGTAGGCCTGCTCCAACAGCTCGGGGCCGTACGGGTTCACCAGGCCCGGGGTGAGAACCCCCGGCCAGCGGCGCACCCTTGCCGAAGGATGCGCGGCCGCCAGATCCTCGTACGCCTCCACCGCCGCGAGCTGCCGTCCCTCGACCAGTACCGCCCCGCCGGGCAGCGACGGCCTTCCGTCGCCCGGGATCAGCAGGTCGGCGGTGTGGATCGTCAGCAAGGCGGGCCTAGTTGGACGCGAGGATCTTCAGCTCGGGATGTGCCGTGCCGCCCTCGATCGCCGTGGAGGAGATGTGGGACACCACGCGCGCGTCGACCGGGTCGTTCGCCGGGTCGTCGTGGACGACGAGGTGTTCGTACGTCGTGGAGCGCTGGGCCGGGACCCGGCCCGCCGTACGGATCATGTCGATCATTTCCTGGAGGTTGGAGCGGTGCTTGGCGCCGGCCGCCGAGACGACGTTCTCCTCCAGCATGATCGAGCCGAGGTCGTCCGCGCCGTAGTGCAGCGTCAGCTGGCCCGCGTCCTGGCCGGTGGTCAGCCAGGAGCCCTGGATGTGGGCGATGTTGTCCATGAAGAGCCGGGCGATCGCGATCATCCGCAGGTACTCGAAGATCGTGGCCTGCGTGCGGCCCTTCAGGTGGTTGTTCATCGGCTGGTACAGGTACGGGATGAACGCGCGGAAGCCGCCCGTGCGGTCCTGTACGTCACGGATCATCCGCAGGTGCTCGATGCGCTCGGCGTTGGTCTCGCCGGTGCCCATGAGCATGGTGGAGGTGGACTCCACGCCCAGGTTGTGCGCCGTCTCCATGATCTCCAGCCAGCGCTCGCCGGACTCCTTGAGCGGGGCGATCGCCTTGCGGGGGCGCTCGGGCAGCAGCTCCGCGCCGGCGCCCGCGAAGGAGTCGAGACCGGCCGCGTGGATGCGCTGGATCGCCTCCTCCACGCTCACCTTGGAGATCCGGGCCATGTGCTCGACCTCGGAGGCGCCCAGCGAGTGGATCACCAGCTGGGGGAACTCCTTCTTGATGGCGGCGAAGTGCTTCTCGTAGTACTCGACGCCGTAGTCGGGGTGGTGGCCGCCCTGGAACATGATCTGGGTGCCGCCGAGTTCGACGGTCTCCGCGCACCGGCGCAGGATGTCGTCCAGGTCGCGGGTCCAGCCCTTGTCCTTGGCCGTGGGCGGGGCGTAGAAGGCGCAGAACTTGCACGCCGTGACGCACACGTTGGTGTAGTTGATGTTCCGCTCGATGATGTACGTCGCGATGTGCTCCGTGCCGGCGTACCGACGGCGGCGCACGGTGTCCGCGGCGGAGCCCAGCGCGTGCAGCGGGGCGTCCCGGTAGAGGTCGAGCGCCTCCTCCGGAGTGATGCGCCCACCCTCGGCGGCACGGTCGAGGACGGACTGAAGGTCGGCCTTCTCGGTCACCGGGGCGTGCCTTTCGTCAAGGTTCGAGCGGTCCCGGCCAGCCTACGCCAGCCCTCCGACATGCCGGATGTCAGGCCGATGTCAGGCCGTGTACGCGCCGATCAGCAGCCCCGCGTACGCCCCCGTGATCAGGAACGGCCCGAACGGAATCGCCGTCTTGCGCCCCGCCCTGCCCGCCAGGACCAGGACACCGCCGTAGAGCGCGCCGAGCAGGAAGCCCGCGAAGGTGCCGAGCAGCACGGTGTCCCAGCCGTACCAGCCCAGGACCGCCCCCGCCCCGAGCGCCAGCTTCACGTCGCCGAAGCCCATGCCGCCGGGGTTGATCCGCCACAGCACCCAGTAGCCGGCGCCGAGGGCGAGGGCGCCGTACAGGGCGTTCGGCCAGGTCCCGGTGTGCTCCGGCATGAAGGAGACGACTCCGAGCAGGGCCGGCGCGACGGCCGCCAGCGGGAGGGTGAGCGGGTCGGGCAGCCGTCGGACGCGCAGGTCGACGACGGCGAGCAGCACGCCCACGGGGGTGAGCAGCAGCCAGACGGCGAGCTCCGGGCGGGTGCCGGTGGCGGCGGCGAGGGTGGCGCAGAGGAGGGCGGTGAGGGTGGCGAGGAGGGGGCCGCCGGGACCGTACGGCTGCTGTGTGGCGCAGGTCCCGCACCTCGCCCGTCCGAGCCAGCCGGCCAACGGGTGCCCGCCGGGGCAGGTGTCGCGCCACGGTTCCTCGGGCGGGACGGAGAAGCGGTAGGCGGCGCGCGGCAGCAGTGCGCCCGTCGCCGCTCCCCACAGTGCGGCCAGGACGACGAGCAGTTGCGTCACCGTCCGACCTTCGACATCCGGGCCTCGGGGTATCCCTCGGCCTCGCTCTCCGAGGTGTACTTCAGGTCGTCGCCCACGCTGGCGAGGCGGACCGTGTGGGCGGTGGGGTTGCAGCCGGCGTGGTTGTCCCCGGCGCCCACGGCGGTGGTGACGAGCTCCGTGTCCGTGACCTTCTTCAGGGTGAGGACGTCGGTGCAGACCGCGCCGATCGCGTCGGTCTGTTGCAGACGGCCCAACTCCTCGCCGACACCCACCTTCTTGACGGTGATCCGGAAGGTCCCCATCGGCAGGCTCCCGCCGAGACCCGTGCCCTGGCCCTCCCAGGTGCCGAGATAGCGGGCGGGCACCTCGGAAGGACCGCCCGACGCCTCGCCCGACGCCCCGCTCGACGCCCCGCTCGACGGCGACGGGGAGACCGAGGACGGCGACGGCTTGGAGGCCGACGGTGTGGAGGCCGGCGCCGAGGAGTACGCGTCGTTGCCGGGCCCTGAGCTCGCCGAGTCGTCATCGCCCCGCCCGGGCAGCAGGTCGAACACGAACACCGACCCCACGGTCACCGCGGCCAGCGCACCCGCGACGGCGAGCGCCACGGTGCAACTCAGCCGGCGGCCGCGTCCGTTCTCGCCGGAGGCCGAGGTGGCGGCCACGGAGACGGAGAGCTTGCCGGGGCCGGAACCGGGACCCGATCCGGGACCGGGTTCGGGCCGCCGGTCGGAGGGCACCACCGTCTCGGGCGTGACCGGAAACGCCGGGGGCCCGGCCGCGTCAGCCGGAGGCGCCCCCGCGGACACCGCCGGCATCACCGGCGGCGGCCCGAACGCACCCACCGAAGGACTGCTGAACCCCACCGGCCCGGACGCCTGCCCCCCCGCCTGCTCCCCCACCGCCTCGAGATTCAGCAGCTGTACGGCACTGCGCCCCACCTGCTCGACCAGCGCACCCGGCAGCCATCCCGCCGCCACCAGCCGTGCCGCGCCCTGCGGAGCGAGCCGCCGGGCCACCTCGCCCGGAGTGGGCCGCTCCTGCGCCGACTTGGCCAGGCACATCTCCACGACGTCCCGCAACTCGCCGCCCAGTGATCCGAGTTCGGGCTCCTCGTGGACGACCTTGTAGAGGAGGGAGGCCGAGGAGTCCCCGGGGAAGGGCGGTGCCCCCGTGGCCGCGTACGCCAGGACCGCGCCCAGGGAGAAGACGTCGGCCGCGCCCGACACCCCCTTGCTGAGGATCTGTTCGGGGGACATGTATCCGGGGGAGCCGATCGAGACTCCCGTCGACGTCAGGGATGCCGTGCCGTCCGTGGCACGGGCGATGCCGAAGTCGATGAGCAGCGGGCCGTCGACGGTGAGCAGGACGTTGGAGGGTTTCACGTCCCGGTGGACGAGCCCCAGGGAGTGCACGGCCGCGAGCGCCTCGGCGAGGCCCGCGCCCAGCACGCGTACCGAATGCTCGGGCAGAGGGCCCCCGTCGGTGACCGCCGCGGCCAGGGAGGGGCCCGCCGCGTACCCGGTGGCGACCCAGGGCACCGCGGCCTCCGGGTCGGCGTCGAGGACCGGCGCGGTCCAGGCTCCGCCCACTCTGCGCGCCGCATCCACCTCGCGCCGGAAGCGGGCGCGGAACTCCTCGTCGAGCGCGAAGTGCGGGTGCACGATCTTGACCGCGACCGTGCGGCCCCCGGCGCTGCGGCCGAGGTAGACCCGGCCCATGCCGCCGGAACCCAGTCGGCCGAGCAGCCGGTAGGGACCCACGGCGGTGGGCTCGTCGACTCCCAGCGGCTGCATGCTGCCTCCCCCATAGCCCCAGAAGGTTCAGATGCACATTAGGGCTGAAGCAGTTCCACCTTCACGTCGGCGGGGAAACCCGTCGTCGGCCCGACCCTTCGCGCGAACTCGGCGACCGCCGCCAACTGCGGGTCACCGAACCGGAAGTCCAGCGTCGTGAAGTACTTCTCCAGGACCTGTTCGTCGAAGGACTCCCAGCGGGCCGCCTGTTCCGCGACCTTGCCGACCTCCTCCAGGGAGAGGTTCCGGGAGGCGAGGAAGGCCTCATGGACCTTGCGGGTGATGACCGGCTCGCGTTCGAGATAGTCCCGGCGGGCCGCCCACACCGCGAAGACGAACGGCAGTCCCGTCCACTCCTTCCAGAGCGAGCCGAGGTCGTGCACCTGAAGGCCGTAGCGGGGGCCGTCGAGGAGGTTGGCCCGCAGCGCCGCGTCGCCGATGAGGACGGCCGCCTCCGCCTCCTGCATCATCAGGCTGAGGTCGGGCGGGCAGGTGTAGTAGTCGGGCTGGACGCCGTAGCGCTCGGCGAGGAGGAGCTGGGCGAGGCGGACTGAGGTGCGCGAGGTCGACCCGAGGGCCACCCTGGCGCCGTCCAGCTCGTCCAGCGGGACCTGCGAGACGATGACGCAGGACATGACCGGGCCGTCGCAGCCGACGGCGATGTCGGGGAAGGCGACCAGGTCGTCCGCGTTCTTGAGGAACTCGACGAGGGTGATGGGTGCGATGTCGAGATCTCCCTGCACCAGCTTCTCGCTGAGCTTCTCCGGGGTGTCCTTCGTGAGCTCGAAGTCGAGAAGAGTGCCCGTCCTCGCGAGCCCCCAGTACAGGGGCAGGCAGTTCAGGAACTGGATGTGGCCGACGCGCGGCCGGGTGCGAGAATTGTCCACATCGCGACACTAGCCCCCTTGGAGTAGGCTTCGGACTTCGACCCCGAGGTCAACCTCTCCGCGATCTTCAAACATCCGGGTGACGTGATCTTGACCTCTAT
Organism: Streptomyces sp. NPDC024687; assembly: GCF_055559055.1. Classification (NCBI taxonomy): domain Bacteria; kingdom Bacillati; phylum Actinomycetota; class Actinomycetes; order Kitasatosporales; family Streptomycetaceae; genus Streptomyces; species Streptomyces sp. NPDC024687. The sequence goes on from NZ_JBVHLJ010000009.1 coordinate 249,414, forward strand.
TGCTTTCGGCTGCCCGCATGCTAGGCTCGCCGCAAGTTGCAGTTTGGTTTCCCTTGCAGTACAGAGCCTGCGGAGCATGTAACCGCAGGCTCTAGTCGTTTTCAGAAGAATGCAGTTGTGCGGCACTGTTTTCACACTTGCAGGTTCTGGAGCAGGGCAACCCTTTTGGGCCCAAGGAGGGCTTATGGCTACGGGAACCGTGAAGTGGTTCAACGCCGAAAAGGGCTTTGGCTTCATCGCCCAGGAGGGCGGAGGACCCGACGTCTTCGTCCACTACTCCGCGATCAACGCGAGCGGCTTCCGCTCGCTGGAGGAGAACCAGGCGGTCTCCTTCGACGTGACCCAGGGGCCGAAGGGCCCGCAGGCGGAGAACGTCACCCCCGTCTGATCCCGTCTCACAGGCGCTCCAGCCTCTGATCCGGACCTGAATGCAGTACCCAAGGAGCCCCGCGCCGCACGGCAGCGGGGCTCCTGCCTTTGCTTTTACGTGCTTTTACGTGTGCTGCATGACCAGCACGAATGTCGTGCCGGGGGTGAGCGCCTCGTACGCATGGGCCACGTCCCCCCGATACGTCATGTAGTCGCCGGGCTCCAGCTCGACCTCCACCCCCACCGGTCCGGCCTTCACCCTCCCCGCGCCCACGATCAGATGCTCCACGGTCCCCGGAATGTGCGGCTCCGATTCCCGTACGGCCCCGGGTTCGGCCTGCAGGTGGTAGATGTCGCGCCGCGCCCCGGGCGGGCTCGCGGAGAGCAGGGTGGCCGCGAACTCGGCCTTTTCCGAGGCCACGGTCGGCCCCTGTCCGGCCCTGATCACCTGCACGGACGGCGCCGGCGGCTCCACCAGCACGCTGAACGGCACACCCAGCGCCACCCCCAGCGCCCACAGCGTCTCCACGCTCGGGTTCCCGCCCGCCGTCTCCAGCTGGGACAGCGTGGACTTCGCGATGCCGGCCCGCTTGGCCAGCTCGGAGAGGGAGAGCCCGGCGCGGGTGCGCTCGCGGCGCAGGGAGGCGGCGATCCAGTCCAGGGGGAGCCGGGGCGGCGGGCTGTCGGACATACTGTTCGCTCCATCGGTACGATCGTTCGCCTTGACGAACAGGGCGGCTACCGTCCAGTCTAGTGAACATGCGTACGGCACAGCGAACAGCCCTGGTCCGTGACAGTGCGCTCGTGTGGCTCGCGAGCGGGGTCGTGGGCGTCTCCTTCGGCGCCATCGCCGTCACCGGCGGCCTGCCGGTCTGGGTGCCGGTGGTGATGTCCCTGGTCGTGTACGCGGGCTCCGCCCAGTTCAGCGCGGTCGGCGTGCTGCTGGCCGGGGGCGGTCCGGTCGCCGCGGCGGCCACGGGCCTGCTGCTCAACACCCGCACGGCGGCCTTCAGCCTCGCCGTCGCCGACCTCCTCGGCCCGGGCAGACTCGCCCGCTTCCTCGGCGCACACCTGGTCACCGACGAGACGGTCGCGTTCGCCCTCGCCCAGCCGGATCCGGCGCGGCGCCGGGCGGCGTTCTGGGTCTCCGGGCTCGGCCTGTTCGCCGTATGGAACGTGACCGTCCTGCTGGGCGCGCTGGCCGGGGGCGCCCTGGGCGACACCGGCGCCTACGGCCTGGACGCGGCGTTCCCGGCCGTCCTCGTCGCCCTGGTGCTGCCGGTCCTGCGCGGGGATGGCGCCGTACGGCGGTCCGCGCTGCTCGGCGCCGCGCTGGCCCTGGCGGTCACCCCCGCGGTCCCGGCGGGGGTGCCGGTGCTGGTGGCGCTGGCGGGCCTGGTCCTCCACGGAAGGAGCTCTGCGTGAGCGCGACGGTCGTCATGATTCTGGCGCTGGCGGTGGGGACGTACGCCTTCCGGCTGGTGGGGCCGGTGCTGCACGGGCGGGTCGACCTCCCGCCCCGGGTCCAGGAACTGCTGTCGGCCGGGGCGATCGTCCTGCTGGTGGCGTTGCTGGCGACGGGTGCGCTGACGGAGGGCGGCGGGTTCGCGGGGTGGGCGCGGTCGGCCGGGGTGCTGGTGGGGGCCGTGCTGGCGTGGCGCAGGGCGCCGTTCGTGGTGGTGGTGCTGGGGGCGGCGGCCACAACTGCCGTACTGCGGGCGGCCGGTGTGGGGTGAGTGTCAGTGGGGGCCGCTAGGGTGCGCGGCCATGACCGAAGCCGACTTCCTCACCAGCACCCGCACGTTCTACGACGCCATCGCGGAGGACTACGCCAAGCGCTTCACCGACGAAATCGAGGGCAAGCCGCTGGACCGGGCCGTGTTCGCGGCGTTCGCCGAACTCGTCGGCAGGGGTGAACCCGTGGCCGACCTCGGTTGCGGCCCCGGGCGGGTCACCGCGCACCTCGCCTCCCTCGGACTGTCCGTCTTCGGGCTCGACCTGTCGGAGTCGATGCTGGCGATCGCGCGGCGGGAGAACCCGGGGCTGCGGTTCGAGCAGGGCTCGATGCTGGAGCTCGACCTGCCCGACGGCGCCCTCGCGGGCGTGGTGTCCTGGTACTCCTCCATCCACACACCTGTGGACGAACTACCGTCCCTCTTCGCCGAGTTCAGGCGGGTCCTGACCCCCGGCGGCCATCTGCTCCTCGCGTTCCAGATCGGCGATGAACCCCGCCGCCACGAAAGTCCCTGGGGGCACCCGGTGACGTTGGACTTCCTGCGGCGGCAGCCGGAGCACATGGGCGAGCTGCTGACGGCGGCCGGGTTCGCGCCCGTCTCCCGGACGGTGCGCGAACCCCACTCCAACGAATCGACCCGCCAGGCCGCCCTGATCTTCAGGCGCGACTAGAGCGCCCCCGCGATGTCCCGGGCCGCGACGTATCCGAAGGTCATCGCGGGCCCGATCGTCGAGCCCGCGCCCGCGTAGCTGTGGCCCATGACGGCCGCGCTGGCGTTCCCGGCGGCGTACAGGCCGGGGACGACCGAGCCGTCGGGCCGCAGGACGCGGGCGCGGGCATCGGTCACCAGGCCGCCCTTGGTGCCCAGGTCTCCCGGGACGAGCCGGAAGGCGTAGTACGGGGGCAGCCAGAGCGGGGCCAGGCAGGAGTTCGGGAGGACGGACGGGTCCGTGTAGTAGTGGTCGTAGGCGCTGTCACCGCGTCCGAAGTCCGGGTCGTCGCCCTTGACGGCAAGGGAGTTGAAGCGGTCGACGGTGGCGCGCAGGGCCCCGGCCGGGACGCCGATCGACGCGGCGAGGGCGTCGACCGTCCAGGCCTTGTGGGCGGCGCCCGAGCCGTACCAGTCGTCGGGGAGGACGAAGGCCGGCGCGATGTCCTTGAAGAGGTACCGGTTGCGGTAGTTCTGGTCGACGATCAGCCAGGACGGGATGTCGGGGTCGGTCGGGTTGCGGTCGTACATGGTGTGGACGACGTCGCTGTAGGGGGCGGCCTCGTTGACGAACCGCCGGCCGGCCGCGTTCACGATGAGCCCGCCGGGGAGGGTGCGTTCGGCGAGGCAGAAGTACGGGTCGCCGGGGAGCGGGATGGCCGGTCCCCACCAGGCGTCGTCCATCAACGCGAGGTCGCCGCCGACCCGTTGGCCCGCCCGGATGCCGTCCCCGGTGTTCTCCTTCGCACCGACCGTCCACTCCGTGCCGATGGGCTGCCGCTGGTACTGCGCCCGCATCGCCGCGTTGTGCTCGAAGCCGCCCGAGCCGACGATCACGCCCCGGCGGGCACGGAAGAGTCCGGCAGGGGTCACCGCTCCGGTGACGGCGCCCTTCTCGACGTAGAGCTCGGTGAGGGGGGTGTTGAGACGTACGGCGACTCCGGCGTCCTGGAGTCCCTTCCGCAGCCCGGCCGCCAGTGACTGCCCCATGGTGAGCGGCGTCTGCCCGAGCAAGGCCGCCTTCGTTCCGCGTGCCAGGCACTCGGCGGCGACGGCGGCGCCCTTGACGCTGACGGCGGACAGGGCGAGCCACTTGTAGTCGGCGCTGAACACGACCAGTCCGGCCGGGACGTCGAGGTACGGCGGGTTCAGATGGGCGAGTTCGGCGCCGAGGATGTTGCCGTCGAGCTGGTCGGGCTCGAGGGAGCGGCCGTTCGGCAGGCCGCCCGGGAGCTCGGGGTAGTAGTCGCTGTACCCCTCCATCCAGCGGAAGCGGAGCGGGCTGTTGGCCATGACGAAGGAGATCATGGCGGGTCCGTGCCGAAGGAAGGCCTGCTGCCGGGCGGCGGGAACATCAGGCCCTACGACGGCGGCGAGGTAGGCCGCCGCCTTGGCCGGGGTGTCCGGGACACCGGCGGCGAGGATGACGGGATTGTTGGGGATCCAGATCCCGGCCCCGGAACGGGCGGCGGATCCGCCGAAGGTGGGCGCCTTCTCCAGAACCACGGTGCTCAGGCCCTGCTTGGCGGCAGCGAGCGCGGCGGTCATGCCGGCGGCGCCGGAGCCGATGACGACGACGTCGTACGTCCCGATCGTCGGCAGGTCGGCGCCGCTCGCGCCCTGCTGCACCCCGGCGGCTACGGCCGCCCCGGCACCGGCGGCCAGCAGGTGTCTTCGGGTCACGCTCATGGTCGGGTCCCCCCTGCGGTTGGTATGGACGAAGAGGTCCGGAACGTCGCGCGGGGGTCTTGAGAAGTCAAGACGCGTGAAGGACGGCGAGGGTGTCCCGCCAGGCGAGTTGGCTGAGAAGGGGTCTGAACCGGGTCAGCAGGGCGAGGAGTTCGGGACCCCACCGCTCCCGGAAGGCCGGGTCCCGGCGCGCGAGGTCGAGTTCGTTGGCGGCGGTGAGCTCGGCGAAGTCCCTGCACAGGACAGGGTCGGGGGCGTACATCCGCCCGGTGAACCGGTCCCGGAAGAGCGGATCGAGGAGACGGGGGTAGGTCGCCGCACGGTCGCAGCTCGCGTAGAAGTGCACGATTGCCTCGGCGTCCGGGCCGATCACGGACGCGAGTTCTGTGCGCCGGTCGAGCGGGAGCAGGGCGGTGGGGAAGCCGTCGGTGCCGTAGAAGGCGTGGCAAAGGCCGGCGAGTCGGAGGGCGGGGCGGGCGCCCCAGAGGGCGAGTTGGATGCGGACGCGTTCGAGGTGGGTGAGGAGGGTGCCGCCGGGGTGGGGGGTGCGGTCGGCACCGAGCCGCCGTAAGAGGGCTCTGGCTTCGTCTGTGGGGGTCGCCTGCACGGGCACCGGACTCCTCGGCGGTAGGGGTGGGTTGGGTCGGCACCCGCTCCTCCCGGGTGTGGAGCGGGTTGCCGCCCGGGCCCTGAGGAGATCGTCGTACGGGCTCTCGACCCAGTCAATCCTAAGTATTTGTCACTGGACCCAAGTGTTAGCTTGGGTGTCATGACCCTCGACGACCTGCGTGTCTTCGTGGCCGTGTGCCGCGCCGGAAGCCTCAGCGCGGTGGCCCGTGAGCTGGACTGCACGCAGTCCGCGGTGAGCCAGCACGTGAAACGGCTGGAACGGGAGACGGGGGTCAGCCTGCTGGAGCGGCAGCCTCGGGGGGTCGTACCGACGCAGGCGGGGCGGGTGTTGGAGGCGGCCGCGGCGGAGGGCATCGCGGGCCTGGACCTCGCCCTGCGCCGGCTGCGCGAAATGGTCGACGGGGAGAGCGGGTCGGTCCGGGTGGCGACGGGCGCGACGACCGTACGGCACTTCATGTCGGACGCGGTGGTGGCCTTCCGGCAGCAACACCCGGACGTCAGCCTGGAGTTCAGGACCGAGAGCTCCAGCCGGGCCTGCTTCGACGCACTGGCCGACAGCAGTCTCGACCTGGCGTGGATCACGTTGGGCGCGCCGGTGCGGGGCATCGAGCAGCGGCCGGTGATGGAGCTGCCGTGGGTATTGGCGGTACGGGCCGGGGATCCGCTGGCCACCCGGTCGTCCGTGGAGGCGTCCGAGTTGCAGGGCCTCCGGCTGATCCGGCTCCCCCCGAACTCCACCTCCGCCGCCCATCTGGACGCGGCCTGCGCGGAGTTGGGGGTCCGGTTCGCCTTCGACACGAGCGTGGCGGACTGGGACACGGCGCTGCTGCTGGCCGAGCTGGGGCTGGGCCGGGCCGTGGTGCCATCCCTGCCGGGCCTCGACGTACCGGGTCGGGGTGACCTGCGACTGGTTCCCATCCCCGCCCTGCGCCCCCTCTCCGTCGGCTGGGCGGTACGCCGCTGGGACGCGCTGTCGCCATCGGCGCGGGCGTTCGCGGACACGGTGGCGGAGTCCTGTCACGATACGGCCGCGCACGGCTGAGGCACCGTGCACAAGCACTCAGCCGAGCGGAGGGGGGCCGTACGGAGTGTCACAGATCTGGCCGACGCTTCACTCTCCGGCCACGGGGCCGGTACAGACCTCAGCTCAGAATCCGGGAGCGGGGAGGAAACCGGGCCACCACGGTGGTACGCCGCTGGGGCATGCGTACGTGGCGCCGCCCCAGAAGAAGGAGACAGCACACCAGCACAGAGCGGGGAGCACCACCACGAGGGCGAGTGCATGGAGGAGGGCTTGCCTCCCCAGGAGAGCTCCCACCATCACCCAACCAAGGGTCAGAAGGCCCCAGAGGGACGGGACGAAAAGAACGATCAGGAAGGTGCCGTTCGCTGCGCCGTTGACGCCGGCGTCGCAGGCGCTCAGCGCTCTACCGAGAAGCATGCCGGTGAGCACCGCGAGAGCAAGCCCCAGCACCGTTCCCAAACATCCGTGAAGCCGCCGCTCAGGCATGGATCTCCTCATCTCGTCACCACTCCTTTCCCCGCATCCCAGCGCTCACGCTGTGTCCGGAGCCCCCCTCGTCACCCGAGTCCGATCTCGGCCCACACCGTCTTGCCGACCTCCCGCTCCGTGACGCCCCAGGTGTCGGCGAGGAGAGTGACGAGGATCAGGCCCCGGCCGTGTTCGCCGTCCTCGTCGTTGACGTACCGGAGTCGGCGGTCGCCTCGTGCGTCGCTCACCTCGATACGGAGCGTGTTCTCCGGGAGCCTCAGGAGACGCAGCTCGAAGTCCCTGCCGGGGACCCGGCCGTGAGTCACCGCGTTGGCGGCGAGCTCGGCGACGAGGTGCTGCGCGGTGTCGTTGACGTCGGTGTCGTGGGGGTGGCCCCATTCCGCGAGCTGGGTGGCCGTGAGTCTGCGGGCCAGGCGGGCGCCTCGCGGGGTGGCGCTCAGACGCTGGGTCAGTTCGTCGGTGGGGGTGGAGATTTCGGCGTTCACGTGACTGAGCGTGGTGGGTTGTCTCTACGCTGACCAGGTGCGACTCGGCGACGCTGAGTAGTTGTACGGGTGCGGTCGGTTCGGTGTACGGGTTGTCGCGTGGGAGGGGTGAGGCGTGTGGGTGAGCGGAGGCCGGAGACGCCTGCGGAGGCGGACGGTACGGCGGGGCTGTTCGTCGCGCTGGGCAAGATGGTGAAGCTTTTGCGGGAACGGAAGGGGCTGACCCAGAAGGAGTTCGGGGAGCTGGTGGGATACGGCCCGGACGCGGTCTCCTCCATGGAGAGGGGCGTGCGGACACTTCGGCCGGAGGTCCTGATCAAGGCGGACGAACTGCTTGACGCCGGGGGCCTGTTGAAGGAAGTCCTGCCCGAGGTCGAGGAGGCGATGGCGAAAACTCGGACCCGGCATCCGGAGTGGTACCGGAGTTACGCCGGGTTGGAGGCGGAGGCGGTGTCCCTCTACGACTACAGCACCATGGGCGTGCTGGGCCTGCTCCAGACGGAGGACTACGCCCGGGCCGTGTTCACGCAACGCCACCCGCCGCTGGACGAGGAGACCATCGAGAAGCGTGTCGCCGACCGACTCTCCCGTCAGCAGCTCTTCGAGAAGTGGCCGCCGCCGGAATGCAGCTTCGTCCTCGAACAGGCTGTACTGGAACGGCCGATCGGCGGACCCGCCGTGCACGCGGGTCAGCTTCGACGGCTGCTGCACATCGGGCGGATGCGGAATGTGCAGCTTCAGGTGATGCCTACAGGGCGGGACGAACACCCCTGCCTGGACAACTCGTTCACCCTGCTCACTCCCAAGGGCAAGGAGCAAGTGGTGTACATGGAGAGTCAGGGGTACCCACGGCTGATCACCGGCCGGGAAGAGGTACGCATCCTCGCTGCCCGCTATGGGATCATCCGAGCTCAGGCCCTCAACCCGTACGAGTCCCTGGACTTCATCGAGAAGATGTTGGAAGAGCGATGACCATAGAGAAGCTGAACTGGTTCAAGTCGAGCTACAGCAGCGGCGAGGGCGGCCAGTGCCTCGAAGTCGCCGTAACCCCCCACACCATCCACCTCCGCGACTCCAAGACCCCCACCGGCCCTCACCTCACCCTCTCCCCCACGGCCTGGTCGGCCTTCCTCTCACCTACTGCGGCAACTGAGCGATGACGTTCAGCTCGCGAGCCCCCGCCGTCCCGACGCCGGACTCCGTGCCGGGGAGCATCAGGCTCGGGCTGTAGTAGGTGCTCGACACGAGCAGGTCCTTGTCCCCGTCGCGGTCCATGTCGCGCAGGCGGACGAAGAGGCCGAACATCTCGTACTCGGCGGGACTGCCGGGCACGCCCGCCGTCGCCCGGCTGAACCACTGGGACTTCGTGCCGGTGAGGCCGGACCTGCCGCCGCGCAGCACGTGGACTCCGCCCGCGTACTTCGCGGTGCCGACCTTCTCCTCGGGCACGCTGACCGCGAGGTCCGGGTAGCCGTCGCCGTCGGTGTCACCCGCGGAGAGGTCGGAGCCGAAGCCGTCGTTCTTGGTGGCGGCGGTGGCCACGCCCGAAGTGGACTGGGAGAGCCGGTACTTCGTGGTCGGACCGGTGCTGCCGCCGCGCCAGACGACCACGGAACCGGCGCCGCCGCCGTACGGGACGTCGCTGACCGCGAGGTCGCCGTAGCCGTCCTTGTCGAAGTCGGCGACGACGCCGGTCGGGTCGTAGTCGGGCTGTGAGCCGTTGATGACCGTGGCCTTGCCGGGCTTGATGGTGGAACCGCCGCGCAGGAACCAGGCGTCCTGGGTCATCTTGTCGTGGTGGTAGCCCTGGCCGAGGACGTAGAGGTCGGTCGCCTTGTCCTTGGTGACCTTGCCGGCGACCAGGCCGGTGTATTCGAGGACGTAGTCACTGGTGACGCTCGGCGCGTGCCGGGTCACCTGACCCGTCGTACCGGACTTCGCGAAACCGCCCCGGTAGATGTAGATGTGCTCGGAGCCGTCGGCGACGGCCAGGTCGGCCTTGCCGTCACCGTTGAAGTCTCCGGTCTCCAGCTCGTTGCCGAAAGCCTGGTCGGAGCGGGCGGTGACCTTGAGGCGCACGGCCTGGGCGCCCGACAGGCCGGTCTTCGAACCCCACAGGATGGTGACCGCGCCCGAGCCGGCCTTGCCGCCGACCTTCTCGGTGCTGTCGGCGACGGCCAAGTCCGCGTATCCGTCCCGGTTGAGGTCGGCGGTGGCCAGGTCCTCGCCGAAGCCGTCGGCGTAGCCGCCCGCGTCCCCGGCCGTTCCGGGTATGCCCGCGGTGGACTGCGTGAAGGTCTTGGTGGTGGTGCCGGGGCCGGTCGCCGTCCCGTAGGTCACGACGACACCGTCGCTGAAGTTGTGGCTGGCGAAGTCCCGGAATCCGTCGCCGTTGAAATCGTCGGCGTACTTCGCCGGGGTGGCCGCGCTCGCGGTGCTCATGGAGAGGGTGAGCAGTCCGCCGGTCAGGGACACGGCCGTGGCCGTGGCCAGCGCAAGGCGGAAGGTTCTTCGCGTGAACATGGGTCTCCTGCGGTGATCATGAGTCTGGCGAGGAGAAGACTCACGGCCCCGGAGCATGGTTGTAGGGCGGACGCCGGTCAGCGAAAGGGCCGGGATTGGTCAAGACCTCTCCAAGCCCCCTTGGCCGCGGTCGGAATCCATGTGTTCACTGCGCCCTATGAGACCCATGAGATCCCCGATACGTCCGGCCAGGGCGGCGGCCACGCTGACCGGCGCACTCGCCGCTCTCGCCCTGCCGCTGGGCACGGCGTCCGCCACCACGGTCCCCGTCGAGTTCGGCACCGACTACCACGACCCCGTCATCGCCGCCCCGCCGATCAGCACCCCGCACACCAAAGCCTGCGAAGTCACCGTCGCGCAGGCCCAGTTCAAGGACTTCACGCCGTACACGGGGACGTACACGCCCCCGACCGGCTGCGGCACGCCCGGCCGGTGGTCGAAGGTCGTGCTGCGGATGGACGGCAGTGTGAAGGGGCGGCAGTACGACCGGCTCGGCTATCTGGACATCGGCGGGGTGCAGGTCTTCCGGACCTCGACGCCCGAGCCCTCGCAGGACGGGATCAACTGGTCCGTCCAGAAGGACGTCACCGAGTACGAGAAGACGCTGAGCAGCGCGCAGTCCGTCGACATGCTCATCGGGAACGTCGTCAACGACACCTACACCGGCATCCTCGACGTCAAGGTGACGCTCACCTTCTACGCCCCGGCGCACCACCTCGGCGCGGACGCTCCCGACCAGGTCATCCCCCTCAGCGACGGCGACAGCGTCACCACGGGCGCCTCCCTCACCACCCCGCGCAACTCCGAGCGCATCCTCGCCGAGGTGTACGCCACCGGCTCGGGCGGCGGCTGCGAGGAGTTCTGGTACTCGGCCACGACCCCGGACGCGTCGTACTCCTGCCAGGGCGGGGACGCCGGGCCGTACCGCGAGGTGCAGGTCAGCGTGGACGGGAAGGTCGCGGGGATCGCCTCGCCCTACCCGAACGTCTGGACCGGCGGCTGGTCGCCCTACCTGTGGTCGGTGATTCCCTCCCCGACCGCCTTCGACGTACGTCCGCTCACCTTCGACCTGACCCCGTTCGCGGGACTGCTCAACGACGGCAAGGCGCACACCGTGGACGTCAAGGTGGTCGGAGTGCCGGCCGGGCAGACCGGGTGGAGCGCGCCGACCAACGTCCTGGTGTGGCAGGACGCCCACAAGTCGGTGGTGACGGGGGCCGTGACGTCGTACGAGAAGGACGCTCCCGCGGTGGGCAACACCTTCACCGACGGCTCGCTGCGGCACCTGGTGACCTCCGGCAGGGACCACCTGAAGGTCAGCGGGTATCTGAACACCTCGCACGGCCGGGTCACCACGATCGTGGAGCGGACCCTGACCACGGCGATCGACCACCAGTGGACGCCCGACGAGAACACGGACAACCAGACCGGCACCTGGACCGATCACCAACTCGTCACGTCCAACGGCCACTTGACCCGCGCCGACCGCACCTACAGCCTCGACGGCCGCTCCACCATCGACAGCGCGAACCGGCTGCGGGTCGTCATGACCCTCGCCGACCGCGCCCGCCTCGGTGCCACTCGCATCGACGACACGTACCAGGGTGATGCCACCTTCACGCTCGGCGTGGCCCGCGAGGACCGGCACGCGGTGGCCACGACGAGTGAGCGGTACCGGCTGAGCGGGCCCGGCACGTGCTACGACCACACGCTCGCCACCGAGCAGGGGGTGCTGACGAAGGACGTACACCGCTGCTGAGGAATCACTCCCTCACGTACAGGCCCTCGATCTCCCCCGCGAAGTCCCGCATGACCGCCTCCCGGCGCAGTTTCATCGACGGCGTCAGATGGCCGGCCGACTCGGTGAGGTCGGTCGGCAGGACGGTGAAGCGGCGGATGGACTCGGGGCGGGAGACCATCTTGTTCGCCTCGTCCACGGCCCGCTGCAGGACCTGCCGCAACTCCTCGTCTTCGACGAGGAGTTCGGCGGGGACGGGGTGCTTGCCGTTCATCTGGCGCCAGTGGTTGACGCCGTCCATGTCGAGGCTGATCAGGGCCGAGATGTAGGGGCGGCGGTCGCCGAGGACCATGCACTGCGAGATCAGGGGGTGGGAGCGCAGCCAGTTCTCCAGCGGGGCCGGGGCGACGTTCTTGCCGCCGGCCGTGATCAGGATCTCCTTCTTGCGGCCCGTGATCGTCAGATAGCCCTCGTCGTCGAGCTGTCCGATGTCACCGGTCGGGAACCAGCCGTCGGTGGAGGCGGGGGCCACCCCGTCGCCGAACGGGTCCCAGTAGCCCCGGAACACCTGACCGCCGTTGAGCAGGATCTCGCCGTCCGCCGCGATGCGGATCCGGGTGCCGGGCAGGGGCCAGCCCACCGTGCCCAGGCGGGACTTGAGCGGGGGCGTCACCGTCGCCGCGCCCGTCGACTCCGTCAGGCCGTAGCCCTCGTAGATCTCCATGCCGGCGCCCGCGTAGAAGGCGGCGAGGCGGCGGCCGAGCGGGGAGCCGCCGGAGATGATGTGCCGGATCCTGCCGCCCATGGCGTTGCGGATACGGCGGTACACCAGCGAGTCGTAGAAGGTGCGGGCCGCCTTCAGGGCCGCGCCCGGACCGGAGCCGGTGCCGGCGAGGCGGGACTCCATCGCCTCGCCGTAGCGCACGGCGACGTTGGTCGCGCGGTCGAAGACGGAGACCCGGCCACCGCTCTCCGCCTTGGCGCGGGCGTTGTTGAAGACCTTCTCCAGCATGTACGGGATCACGAGGAGGAAGGTGGGTCTGAAGCTGGCCAGGTCGGCCAGCAGATCCTCGGACTGGAGGCTCGGCGCGTGGCCGAGGCGGACCCGGGCGCGAACGCAGGCGACGGCGACCATGCGGCCGAAGACGTGCGAGATGGGCAGGAAGAGCAGGGTCGCGAGGTCGTCGTCCGACTTCGACTTGAAGACGGGGTAGAGGAGCTCGACCGCGTTGTCGACCTCGGTGAGGAAGTTGCCGTGGCTGAGCACACAGCCCTTGGGGCGGCCGGTGGTGCCCGAGGTGTAGACGACGGTGGCGACCGTGCCCGGGCCCAGCATGCCCCGCCGGACGCCGATCTCCTGCTCGGGGACGGCCTGGCCGAGTTCCCCGAGGCGCTCCACATGGCCCTTCTCCATGATCCACATGTGGCGCAGGTCGGGCAGGCGGCTGAGCTCCGGGCCGAGGGCGGCGGCCTGGGCGGCCGTCTCCGTCACCAGGGCGACCGCGCCGGAGTCCTGGAGGATGAACCGGGTCTGGAAGACGGAGGACGTGGGGTAGATGGGGACCGTGACCAGGCCCGCGGCCCAGGAGGCGAAGTCCAGCAGCGTCCACTCGTACGTCGTCCGGGCCATGATCGCGACCCGGTCGCCCGGCATCAGGCCCTCCGAGATCAGGCCCTTCGCGACCGCCAGCACCTGCCGCGCGAACTCCGCCGCGGTGATGTCGATCCACCGGCCGTCGTCCGTGCGGCGGCTCATCACCCGCTGCTCCGGGGCGGCCTCCGCGTTGTCGAAGGGCAGGTCGGCGAGCGAGCCGTGCGTCACCGGCGGGACCAGCGGCGGCACCGAGACCTCGCGGACCTCACCGTCCAGCCGCACGATCTCTGGTTCCACGAGCACGGGCGCGCCGTCGTAGTCGTGGCCGGACACGTACGAGAGGGACATGGTCAGCTCCTGGGACGTGCAGCTCGGTGGCGTTCCGCTGCATGAGGTACGCAGGGGACGTACCGGGGCGTTCACCCGCGAGTGCGCCGGGAAGGGTTACCAGGGGTTAGGACGGTGATCCTAAGTGTCCCAAGTGGCGAGTCTGTGCGGGTTCGTTGATGGTCCGGAGCCGGGACTGTGCAACCTCGACCGCAAAGTGAGACTTTGTCAGCTATCGGCGCTTACGGCCGCTCCAGGATCGCCGTCACCCCCTGTCCGCCCGCCGCGCAGACCGAGATCAGCCCGCGGCCGGGCCCCTCCCGTTCGGCCAGCAGCTTCGCGAGCGTGGCCACGATCCTCGCGCCGGTCGCGGCGAAGGGATGCCCGGTGGCCAGGGAGGACCCGGTGACGTTGAGCCGGTCCCGGTCCACCGGGGCCAGGCCCTGCTTCTCCCAGGCCGCGAGGGTCGCCAGGACCTGGGAGGCGAAGGCCTCGTGGATCTCCACCAGGTCGAAGTCCCCCATGCCGAGACCGGCCCGCTCCAGCATGCGGGGGACGGCGTACGCGGGGGCCATGAGCAGACCGTCCTCCCCCTGTGCGACATCCCCTTGTACGAAGTCCACGGCCGCCGTCTCGTACGCCGTGAGGTACGCCAGCACCTGAAGGCCGCGCGCCTTCGCCCACTCCTCCGACGCGAGCAGCACGAGCGCCGCGCCGTCCGTCAGCGGGGTCGAGTTCCCGGCCGTCATGGTCGGGTCGGGGTCCTTCAGGCCGAACACCGGCTTGAGCCGGGCGAGTTTCGCGGCCGTCGAGTCGGGGCGGAGGTTCTGGTCGCGGTCCAGGCCCCGGAAGGGGACCACCAGGTCCTGGAAGAAACCCCGCTCGTACGCCGCCGCCAGCCGCTGGTGACTCGTCGCCGCCAGCTCGTCCTGGGCCTCGCGGCTCACGCCCCAGGCGCGGGCGGTGACGGCCGCGTGCTCGCCCATCGACAGGCCGGTGCGGGGTTCGGCGTTGCGCGGGATGTCGGGCACGAGGTGGGAGGGGCGGATGCGCGCGAGCGCCTTGAGGCGGGCGCCGGCCGACTTCGCGCGCCGGGCCTCCAGCAGGATGCGCCGCAGCTCGTCGTTGACGCCGAGGGGCGCGTCGCTCGCGGTGTCCGCGCCGCCCGCGATCGCGGACTCCGTCTGACCGAGGATGATCTTGTTGGCGGCGGCGACGACGGCCTGCAGGCCGGTCCCGCACGCCTGCTGGATGTCGTACGCCGGGGTGCGCGGGTCCAGCTTCGAGCCGAGGACCGTCTCGCGGGCGAGGTTGAAGTCCCGGCTGTGCTTGAGGACGGCACCGGCGACGAACTCGCCCACGGCGCCCGACTCCTGGAGCCCGTGGCGCTCCACGAGGGCGTCGAGGGCGGCGGTGAGCATGTCCTGGTTCGAGGCGGTGGCGTACGGGCCGTCCGAGCGCGCGAAGGGGACACGGGTACCGGCGACGATCGCCACGCGTCGGGCGACCGGCGGCTTCAGGGGGCTCATCTCCCGGCTCCTCACCTCGAAAATCGACTTACCTACGGTAACCTTACTCCAGAGTAAGGAATCTGCGACCGACCCGGGAGTTGGACATGGCCGACCGCTATCTGAGCTTCACCGGTACCGCGCCGGGCCGGCTCCTCACCCGCCGCCTCGGGCTGCCGCAGCCCGCGGTGCTGCGGCGGTGGTCGCAGGACTCCCCGGGGTTCGAGGGCGGGGTCCTGCAACTGAGGGCGGGCAAGTCGGAGCTGTCCGGACTGGCCGGGCTGCAGTTCCCGTCCGCGTCGGACGCTCCCGCGGCGGTCGTCCTCGACGCCACCGGTGTGCGGGACGTCGAGGGGCTCGCGGAGGTCCACGCGGCGCTGCACCCGGTCGTACGGTCGGTCGCCGCGAGCGGGCGGATCGTCGTCCTCGGGGCGCCGCTCTCCGCGGAGGATCACCACCAGGCCGCCGCCCAGCAGGCGTTGGAGGGGTTCACGCGCTCGCTCGGCAAGGAGATCGGGCGGGGCCGGACGGTGAACCTCGTACGCCTCTCGGACGCGTCGGCCGCGGAATCGACCCTGCGCTTCCTGCTCTCTCCCAAATCGGCGTACATCAGCGGTCAGGTGATCGAGGTCGGACCGGCGCAGGAGGCCGACATCGACTGGTCCCAGCCCCTCGCCGGGCGGACGGCGCTGGTCACCGGCGGCGCGCGGGGCATCGGTGCGGCGGTCGCCGAGACGCTGGCCAGGGACGGGGCGCGGGTCGTCGTACTCGACGTGCCGGGGGCGTCGGCGGATGCCGAGCGGTTGGCCGCGCGCCTCGGGGGCAGTGCCCTCGCGCTGGACATCACGGCCGCGGACGCGGGTGAGCGGATCGCCCAGGCGCTGCCGGACGGGCTGGACGTACTGGTCCACAACGCGGGCATCACCCGGGACCGGCGGCTGGTCAACATGCCCGCCGAGCGCTGGAGTTCGGTGCTCGACGTGAACCTGGCGAGTGTGCTGCGCACGACGGACGCGCTGCTGGAGCGGGGCACGCTGCGGCGGGGCGGGCGGATCGTGGCCACCGCGTCCATCGCGGGGCTCGCCGGGAACGCCGGGCAGACGAACTACGGCGCGAGCAAGGCCGGTGTCGTCGGACTGGTGCGCTCCCTGGCGCCCCGGGCGCTGGCCGGGCACGGGGTCACGGTGAACGCGGTCGCCCCGGGGTTCATCGAGACGAAGATGACGGCGGCGATCCCGCTGTTCATCCGGGAGGCGGGACGGCGGATGAACTCCCTCGGACAGGGCGGACTCCCCGTCGACGTGGCCGAGACGACGGCCTGGCTGGCGAATCCGGCGTCCGGCGCGGTGAACGGGCAGGTCGTACGGGTGTGCGGCCAGAGCCTGCTGGGGGCGTAGTGGGAACCCACGCGGACGACACACAGGCCGACTCGTACGGGGAGGGGGAACGAACCCAGGACTCGGGCAACCCCGGCGCGGCTCCTTCCACGGTCCTCGACCGGCCCCCCGCCCTCCTGCCCCTCCTCGCCCTGGGCGCCCTGCGCTCCCCCTTCAAGCGGCCCTCCGCCATCGCGGACCTCCCGCGGACCCGGCTGGTGCTGCCCCGGCTACGGGTGGACCTCGCGCGGCTGGCCGCCTACGAGCGGGTGTGCGGGTTCGCGACCGGGGAGGACGCGCTGCCGGTGACGTATCCCCATGTGCTGGGCTTCCCGCTGGCCATGAGCCTGATGAGCGGGCGGGACTTCCCGCTGCCGTTGCTCGGGCTGGTGCACACGTCGATCGAGATCACGCGGTACCGGGAGCTGCCCGCGTCGGGCGAGTACGAACTCACCGTGTACATCGACGGGTTGGCACCGCACCGACGCGGTACGGAGGTCTCGGTCGTCACCGAGCTGCGGGTGGGCGAGGACGTCGTGTGGGAGTCGGTGAGCACCTATCTGGCACGGCACCGCGCGCCGAGGACCGGCGGGGAGCCGGAGCGCGAGAAGCACGGACCGCTGCCCGGGGTCGACGAGTGGCGGCTGTCCGGGGACATCGGACGGCGCTACGCCGCCGCGTCCGGCGACCACAACCCGATCCACCTGTACCCGCTCACGGCCCGCCTCTTCGGCTTCAGGAGGGCCATCGCCCACGGCATGTGGACCGCGGCCCGCTGCCTGGCCGCGCACGGCACACCGCAAGCGGTGCTGGTGCGGGCCGAGTTCAGGGCGCCGGTGCTGCTGCCGGGGACGGTGACGTACGCGGCGGACGGGGAACGGTTCGAGCTGTGCGGCGGGGAGCGGGTGCACCGCGTGTACGTGAGCGGGGGCGTCTACCCGCTGACCTGAAGGGGGGCGCCCCCGGCGGGGGTGTCCCGCAGGGTCCAGGGCCGGCCCTCCATCAGGTTGCCGAGGCCGGCCCACGCGAAGTTCATGAGGGTCGCCGCCGACTGTCGCGCCGTCATGCCCGGGGTGGCGTTGGCCCAGGCGGCGAGCGACTCGGCGGCGCCGACGAGCGCCTCGGCGAGGCCGGCGACCTCGCGCTCGGGCAGGTCCGGGTCCCGGTGTGCCTCACGGGCCGCGACCACGATCAGGTGGGTCACGAACGCCACGATCTCCTCGCGCATCGCGGTGACCTCGGCGGCGAACGCCTCACCGTGGATACGGGCCTGGAGATGCAGCACGGACCAGCCGTGCGGGTGGTGCGAGGTGTGCGTGAAGAACGCCAGCAGGCCGTCCCACAGCTGACGGTCGGCGGCCAGGTCGGTGCGCACCCCCGTCCGCACGGCCTCGGTGAGCGCGGCCGCCTCGCGGCGGATGCACGCGGTGAAGAGGTCTTCCTTGGAGTTCAGGTAGAGGTAGACCAACGGCTTGGACACACCGGCGAGTTCGGCGATCTCGTCCATCGAGGCGGTCATGTACCCGCGCTGTCCGAAGATCTCCACAGCGGCGTCCAGCATCTGCTGCTCCCGCACGGCACGCGGCATCCGCTTGCTCTTCACGACACCCATGCGCAAAGCCTACGGTCACGCGGGCGCGGCAGCGGAGGCGTTGGGCTCAGGAGGTCTGCGGGGCCTGCGAGGACTGACCCTGGGGACGGCTCGCCTCGTCGACGGCCTCGTCCTCCTGGCTGCGGTTCGCCTCCAGGTTGGCCTTCATGCGGTCGACCCGCTGGACGACCTGGATGGAGGCCCGGTCGCGCTCCTTGCGCAGGACCACGAAGCTGATGGGGGCCGAGAGCAGCAGGGAGAGCAGAACGATCCACATGCCGTTGGAGCCGCCGAGGCCGCGCGGGGCGAGGCCGGAGTAGACGAGGCCCCAGACGACCACGAGGCAGCCCACCAGGATCCCGAGGCGCATCAGCGTGTAGCGGAGCATGTCAATCCACTCTTCCGTATCCGTATCGAACGGCCTGAACACCCCAAAGAGGCACTGTCCAGTGAAGCACGCCGGGCACCGGATCTTCGAACGGGGTCAGACGAGCGGCAGCAGCATGATCACGTCGTCCCGGTCGTCATCGGGTGCGACCCGGATCGCGCCGGGTACGCGGCCGACCTCCTTGTAGCCGCAGGAGCCGTAGAAGCGCTCCAGGCCGTCGCCTCAAGCGGGTTCCGGCGTCACGTACGTCACCCGAGCGCCCGGACCGCCACCTCCAGGTCCGCCACCAGGCCCCGGTACGCGGCCTCCCTGTCGTCGGCCCGCAGTACGGCCGAGGGGTGCACGGTCGGCACGAGCCGCTCACGCCTGCCGTGGATCTCCTCCTCCAGCACGGTCCCGCGCACCTGCGTCACCCGGAACGAGGAGCCGAGCAGCGCCTTGCCCGCGGTAGCACCGAGGACGACGATCAGTTCCGGTTCGACGAGCGCCAGTTCCTGTGCGAGCCAGGGGCCGCAGGCCGTCATCTCCCGGAGGGTGGGCGACTTGTGGATACGGCGTTTGCGTGGCTCGGCCTGCGTGAACTTGAAGTGCTTCACGGCGTTGGTGACGTAGGTGTGCCCGGGGTCGATACCGGCCTCCGCGAGGGCACGGTCGAGCAGCTTCCCTGCGGGACCGACGAACGGCTTCCCCTGCCGGTCCTCCTGATCGCCGGGCTGCTCCCCGACGAGCATCACGCGCGCGTGCGGGTCCCCGGTGCCGAACACCGTCTGCGTGGCGTCCCGGTACAACGGGCAGCCCCGGCAGCCGGCGGCGGCCTTCCGCAGAGCGGGGAGCCCGCCGCGGGCGGGAACGAAGGGTTCGGCGGTGTAGGCGTCCTCGGGTGACTTGGTGCTCACCATGGTCGGCGAGTACCCGGGGTGGGGAAACGAACGCGAACGAAGGGGGCGACTTGTGCGGGATCGCGGCTGAGGGCCGGTGGGGGCGGGTCGCGCCCCGCGGCGAAGCCGCTGATAGATGCAGTCCCGCGCCCCTGGGGAGCTGGAGCCGACGTCGGTCGCCAGGGGGCGTCGCTGCAGACAGGCCCGCGCGACCTGAGGGGCCACTTGTGCCGGATCGCGGCCGCGGGCCGGTGGGGGCGAGTCGCGCCCCGCGGCGAAGCCGCTGATAGATGCAGCCCCGCGCCCCTAGGGAGCTGCAGCGGCCGTTCCGCCAGGAGTCCGCGTCGCTGTGGGCGGGAGAACGAAGGGGTCGGCGGTGTCGGCATCCCCGGGTGCGTTGGCAACCATGCGGTCCGAAAACCCCCCAGGGGCGCGGGGAACTGCGCGACCAGCCCCCGCGGTGCCGCAGACGAAGAACCGCCGGAACCTTCAGAAGCGCATCGACTGCGGTGCCTCTCGGCGGGCCGGGTCCGGGGCGTCGTACTCGCGGATGATTTCGTAGCGGGTGTTGCGCTCGACCGGGCGGAAGCCTGCGTCGCGGATGAGGTCCAGGAGGTCCTCGCGGGTGAGTTTGTTCGGGGTGCCGTAGTTGTCGGCGTCGTGGGTGATCTTGTACTCGACGACCGAGCCGTCCATGTCGTCCGCGCCGTGCTGGAGGGCGAGCTGGGCGGTCTGCACGCCGTGCATGACCCAGAAGACCTTGACGTGGGGGACGTTGTCGAAGAGGAGGCGGGAGACCGCGAAGGTCTTCAGGGCCTCCGCGCCCGTGGCCATCTGGGTGCGGGCCTGGAGGCGGTTCCTGACCTTGCCGTCCTGCACGTCCACGAAGTCGTGCTGGTAGCGCAGCGGGATGAAGACCTGGAAGCCGCCGGTCTCGTCCTGGAGCTCGCGCAGCCGCAGGACGTGGTCCACGCGGTGCCTCGGCTCCTCGATGTGGCCGTACAGCATGGTGCTCGGGGTCTTCAGACCCTTCTCGTGCGCCAGGCGGTGGATCCGGGACCAGTCCTCCCAGTGGGTCCGGTGGTCCACGATGTGCTGACGGACCTCCCAGTCGAAGATCTCCGCGCCACCGCCGGTCAGCGACTCCAGGCCCGCGTCGATCAGTTCGTCGAGGATCTCGGAGGCCGAGAGACCGCTGATCGTCTCGAAGTGGTGGATCTCCGTCGCGGTGAACGCCTTCAGGGAGACGTCCGGAAGCGCCGCCTTCAGCTCGCGCAGCGACCGCGGGTAGTAGCGCCACGGCAGGTTCGGGTGCAGGCCGTTGACGATGTGCAGCTCGGTGAGGTTCTCGCCCTCCATCGCCTTGGCGAGCTTCACCGCCTCCTCGATGCGCATCGTGTACGCGTCCTTCTCCCCCGGCTTGCGCTGGAAGGAGCAGTACGCGCACGACGCCGTGCACACGTTGGTCATGTTGAGGTGCCGGTTGACGTTGAAGTGGACGACGTCACCGTTCTTCCGCGTCCGCACCTCGTGCGCGAGACCGCCCAGCCAGGCCAGGTCGTCCGACTCGTACAGCGCGATGCCGTCCCCACGGGTCAGCCGCTCACCGGCCCTGACCTTCTCCTCCAGCTCGCGCTTGAGTCCGACGTCCATGCCCACACCCTTCTCACGACAACCCCGACGACTCCGACAACCGTACGTCCACGCCCCTACGCCTCTTCGGGCAGCTCTCCGACCCGGTTCTCCCACTTCGTGGAGAGCACGATCGTGGTACGGGTCCGGGAGACCCCCTCGGTCCCGGACAGCCGCCGGATGATCTTCTCCAGGCCGTCGACGTCGGGCGCCCGGACCTTCAGCATGTACGAGTCGTCACCCGCGATGAACCAGCAGTCCTCGATCTCGCCGAGGTCCCTCAGCCGGCGTGCCACGTCCTCGTGGTCGACCGCGTCCCCGAGCGAGATACCGATCAGCGCGGTGACGCCGAGGCCGAGGGAGGCGGAGTCGACGGTGGCGCGGTACCCGGTGATGACACCGGCCGCCTCCAGCCGGTTGATGCGGTCGGTGACGCTGGGTCCCGACAGACCGACGAGGCGCCCCAGCTCCGCGTAGGAGGCCCGGCCGTTCTCCCTCAGGGCCTGGATGAGCTGCCTGTCCACCGCGTCCATGGGATCGAAGCCTTCCGCTGAAAAGTGCCTGAAGTGATGAGAGGTACTGCCACGTGCCGTACTGACCGCTTGCCCTACTGACCGCCTGCCCTACTGACCCGACGGGCCGCCGCCCAGTTCGCCCTGCCAGCGCCGGTACAGGTCGTGCCCGACACCCGCCGCGTCCAGCACCCGCCCGGCGACGAAGTCCACCAGGTCCTGGATGTGGGTGGCGCCCGCGTAGAAGCCCGGCGAGGCCGGGACCACGCTCGCGCCGGCGTCGTCGAGCGCGACGAGATGCCGGAGCGTCTGGCCGTTCAGCGGGGTCTCCCGTACCGCCACGACCAGCGGCCGCCGCTCCTTCAGCGTGACGCTCGCGGCCCGCTGCAGCAGGTCCTTGGACAGGCCGAGGGCGACTCCGGCGACGCAGGCGGTGGAGGCGGGGACGATCAGCATCCCCTTGCTCGGATACGACCCCGAGGACGGCCCCGCGGCCAGGTCACCGGCGTTCCAGTACCGCACGGCGTCGAGGTCCGCCTCGAAGGTGCCGGGCTTGCCGTCGGCCCCGCGGCCCAGCCATTCCCGCAGGTCCTCGCGCCAGTGCGCGTCCCGGAAGGAGATGCCCGTCTCGTCGAGGAGGGTGAGCCGCGAGGCACGCGAGACCACCAGGTCGACGCTCTCACCGGCGGCGAGCAGCGCGCGCAGAACGGACGCGGCATACGGGGTGCCGGAGGCGCCGGACACCCCTACGATCCAAGGCGTACGCCGCGTCTCTCCTGGCTTGACTGGGTTCACACCCCCGAGCCTATCCGGCGTCGCAGGGTGGGAACCGGCCCAGGGGGGTCGGGCGTTCTTCTGAAGGGGAGGGGAGTTGCCATGGCCGGTGGAGAACTCGAGTGGTCGCGCGGTGACCGTGCGAAGGCCGCGGCCAAGCTGATGGTGGGCTGGGTCGCGCTGCTGTGGCTGCTCGAAGTGGTGGACGTGGCGAGCGGACACGCCCTGGACGGCCTGGGCATCACGCCCCGCACCCCGTCCGAGCTGGTCGACGTCGTCCCGGCCGCCTTCATCCACTTCGGCTTCGCCCACGTGGCCGCGAACAGCGTCCCGCTGCTGGTCATGGGCTTCCTCGCGGCGCTCGGGGGCCTGCGCCGGTTCGCCGCGCTGTCCCTCGTCATCATCGTGGCCGACGGACTGGGTGTGTGGCTCCTAGCCCCGGCGCACACCAACACGGCGGGCGCCTCGGGGCTGATCTTCGGCCTGTTCGGCTACCTGCTGGTGAGCGGTTTCGTGGAGCGCCGCCCGCTGGGCGTGCTGGCGGGGCTGCTGGTGGCGGCGGTCTGGGGCACGTCGATCCTGGTGGGCCTGGCGCCGACGCAGACGGGCGTCAGCTGGCAGGGGCACCTGCTGGGCCTGGTGGCGGGAGTGGCGACGGCGTTCCTGTTCAAGCGCCGGGCTGGGCGCGGAATGGTTCAGGTCTGAGGCCGGGCGTCGGGTCCGGTCCGGGTCCTGGGTTCCACGTGACTCCTCCCCCGCGTGAACGCGGGGGCTTCTCGCTATGCCGGGTTGGCGTCGCGACACATCGAGGGCCAGAAGCGGCCTGTCTGACCGTCCACCCCAGAGGCGCAGAGAACTCCGGCGTAAGGATGCGTTTCCCTCCCCGGCTGAAGCCGGGGATACCCACGCAAGATCAGGGATGGTAGGCGCACCGTCCTTACACGGTCAGACCACGAACCAGGAGATCCAGCAGCGCGCACACGAACAGGGCGATCCCGATGAACCCGTTGACGCTGAAGAACGCCCGGTTCAGCCGGGACAGGTCATGCGGCCGCACGATCGAGTGCTCGTACACGAACGCACCCGCGACGATCATCAGGCCCACCCAGAAGAAGCCCCCCGCCTCCGTCGCGACGGCGTACCAGATGAGGAGGGATGTCGTCAGGACGTGGCAGGCCCGGGCACCCCAGACGGCCGCCGAGATGCCGAAGCGCGCCGGTACCGACCTGACGCCGACCTCCCGGTCCGTCTCGACGTCCTGGCAGGCGTAGATCAGGTCGAACCCGCCGATCCAGATACCGACCGCGAGGCCCAGGATCACCGCGTCCCAGGACCACTCCCCCGTGATCGCGAG
Source organism: Streptomyces sp. NPDC024687 (assembly GCF_055559055.1). Classification (NCBI taxonomy): domain Bacteria; kingdom Bacillati; phylum Actinomycetota; class Actinomycetes; order Kitasatosporales; family Streptomycetaceae; genus Streptomyces; species Streptomyces sp. NPDC024687. Next base: position 272,739 of record NZ_JBVHLJ010000009.1, read on the forward strand.
CCAGCCGCCCACCGGACCCATCGCCTGGGCGAGACCCAGGATGGCCTGGGGGAAGTTCGTGAACCGCTTGCCGTACGGGTAGACCACCATCGGGATGACGGCGACCGGGGCCAGCGCCAGGCACAGCGGATTCAGCAGCGCCGCCGAGCCGAGGAAGACGACGACCGCGACCAGCGCACCGGTCCAGGCGTGCTTCACCGACATCGCCCCGGTGACCAGCTCCCGCTGTGCCGTCCGGGGGTTCCGCGCGTCGATCTCCCGGTCGATGATCCGGTTGACCGCCATCGCGAAGGTCCGCAGGCCCACCATGCAGATCGTCACCAGGAGCAGCCGCCCCCAGTGGATGTTCTTGTCCCACTCGAACATCGCGGTCAGCGCGGCGATGTAGGCGAAGGGCAGCGCGAAGACCGAGTGCTCGATCATCACCAGGCGCAGGAAGCCCTTCACCTTCCCGGTCGGCTGCGACGCCGGGCCCGGGCCCACTACCCCGTCGGCGGTGGTCATCATGCGAGGCTCCCGAGGAAGGCGTCGAGGTCGGTCAGGAGTGCGGCGGCGGGCAGCGGACCCGTCTCCACGGTCAGCGGTGTCGCGTCGTCGTCGGGCGGGACGACGTGCGCCGTGAAGGCGTAGGCGTCCGCGCCGGCCGGACGGGCTTCCAGCCGCAGCGCCGCTCCGCCATCGACCGTGAACGGTCCGTCCGCCGCGGTGAGCCCCGCGCGCAGCCGCTCCGCGAAGTCGGCGGGTTCGGCGTCGCGCACACCGGGCAGCTCAAAGCCGTCGCCCTCGCCGCCGTGCTCGAAGAGGACCGCCCAGGTGTCACCGGGGCCGGCGAGTTCCTCCGGCGTGACGCCCGCCTGCTCGGCGGCCATCCGGACGCCCGGGTCCGCCGGGTCCAGCTCGGGACGCACGAGCGCCACGTAGTCGGTGTCGGTACCGATGAACAGGGCCGGACCGCCCACGGCAAGGGGACTCACAGGCCGTACTCCTTCCACCGGCGGTCGACCTTCGCCGCCGTCTCGGGGTCGGACTCCACCATGTCCGGCCAGCCGCCGTCCCGCGTGTAGCCCTCCTCGGGCCACTTCTTCGTCGCGTCGATGCCCGCCTTGCCGCCCCAGAACTGCTGGTAGGAGGCATGGTCGAGGTGATCGACGGGTCCCTCGACGACCGACAGGTCACGGGCGTAGTCGGTGTTGCCCAGCGCCCGCCAGGCGACCTCGTGCAGATCGTGCACGTCGCAGTCCGCGTCGACGACCACGATCAGCTTGGTCAGGGACATCATGTGTGCCCCCCACACCGCGTGCATCACCTTCTGCGCGTGCTTCGGGTACTTCTTGTCGATCGAGACGATCGCGCAGTTGTGGAAGCCGCCCGCCTCGGGCAGGTGGTAGTCCACGATGTCCGGCACGATGATCTTCAGCAGGGGCAGGAAGAACCGCTCCGTCGCGCGGCCCAGCGGTCCGTCCTCCGTCGGGGGGCGGCCCACGACGATCGACTGGAGCAGCGGCCGCTTCCGCATCGTCACGCAGTCGATCGTCAGCGCCGGGAACGGCTCCTGCGGGGTGTAGAACCCGGTGTGGTCGCCGAAGGGCCCCTCCGGCAGCATCTCGCCCGGCTCCAGCCACCCCTCGATGACCACCTCGGCCTGCGCCGGGACCTGGAGCGGGACCGTCTTGCAGTCCACCATCTCGATCCGCTTGCCCGCGATGAACCCGGCGAAGAGGTACTCGTCGATGTCCCCGGGCAGGGGCGCCGTGGAGGCGTAGGTGACCGCGGGCGGGCAGCCGAAGGCGATGGCCACCGGGAGGCGCTCGCCGCGCCGGGCCGCGACCTGGTAGTGGTTGCGGCTGTCCTTGTGGATCTGCCAGTGCATGCCGATGGTGCGCTTGTCGTGGCGCTGGAGGCGGTACAGACCGAGGTTGCGGATCCCGGACTCCGGGTCCTTGGTGTGGGTCAGGCCCAGGTTGAAGAAGGACCCGCCGTCCTGCGGCCAGGTGAAGAGGGCGGGGAGCTGGTCGAGATCGACGTCGTCCCCGGTGAGGACGACCTCCTGGACCGGGGCGTTGTCGGACTTCACCTTCTTCGGCGGGACGTGCGCCATCGCGCCGAGCTTCCCGAACGCCTCGCGCACGCCCACGAAGCCGTGCGGCAGCTCGGGACGGAGCAGCCCGCCGATCTTCTCGGAGATCTCGCCGTACGACTTCAGGCCCAGGGCCTTCAGCAGGCGCCGGTCGGTCCCGAAGACGTTCATGGCGAGCGGCATGGCCGACCCGCGCACGTTCTCGAAGAGCAGCGCGGGGCCGCCCGCCTTCTGGACCCGGTCGACGATCTCCCCGACCTCCAGGTAGGGGTCGACCTCGGCCTTGATCCGCTTGAGGTCTCCCTCGCGTTCCAGTGCCCTGAGCAGGGAGCGAAGATCGTCGTAAGCCATGGGGTCAAGTATCCCCGAGCCGCTACCCTGACCCCGTCAGGGGCCCGTCACAGGCTCCACACCACGTTCCCTGGGGGGCCAAAGCACATGTTCCGGCTGCTGATGTACCTGATCCCGCTGGCGCTGACGATCTACGCGTTCATCGACTGCCTCAACACCCCCGAGGACGAGGCGAAGCACCTTCCCAAGATCGCCTGGGTCTTCATCATCCTGCTGTTCTGGATCGTCGGCCCGGTGGCGTGGCTCGCGGCCGGCAAGCAGCGCACCGTGCCGGCGGACGGCCGCACGCCCTCGGAGTGGCACCGCAATCACCGCACGCAGTACGTCGCTCCCGACGACAACCCGGAGTTCCTGAACTCCCTCAAGGCGGAGAACAAGAAGGACGAGGCCCTCCTCAAGGACTGGGAGGCCGACCTGCGCCGCCGCGAGGAGGAGCTGAAGCGCCGCGAGTCCGGCGAGGACCCCAAGGACGCCTCCTGACAAGGTGTACGTCGGCGGGCCCCCCGAAACGGACAATGCGCCCCTGGGCGCAGGCCGGTACGGACCGGACACTTACCTCGCATGACGACAGCTCCCGCCGACTCCACCGGCACCCTCGCTCCCGCATACGGTGACAAGGTCATCGCCGTCGAGTCGGCGGGCTCGGAACCCATCCCCGAGTCCGAACGCCACGGCGGCCCGCTCCAGCTCCTGTGGACCTGGGCCTCCCCCAACATCGAGTTCGCCACGGTCTTCATCGGGGTGATCGCGGTCCTCTTCTTCGGTCTGAGCTTCTGGCAGGCCACGGCCGCCATCGTGCTCGGCACCGCCCTCGGCGCGCTCACCCAGGGCGTGCTGTCCCTGGACGGACCCCGCTTCGGGGTGCCGCAGATGGTGATCGGCCGCCTCTCCTTCGGCCACCGCGGCAACATCCTGCCCGCCGCGGCCAACGGCCTGGTGGCGGGCGTCGGCTGGTTCGCGGTGAACAGCGTCAGCGCGGCCTTCGCCCTCAACACCCTGACCGGACTGCGCCCGTTGCCGTCCCTCCTGCTCGTGGTGGCCGCCGAGATCCTGATCGGCTTCATCGGCCACAACTTCGTCCACGTCTTCGAGAAGTACGCCTTCCCGGCCCTCGCGGTGATCTTCCTGCTCGCCGGGGTGTGGACCTTCAAGGACGCCGACCTCGGCGGGGGCGGCACCGGCGGCGGCATCGGCGGCTTCCTGCTCGCGTTCAGCGCGGCCTGGGGGTACGCGGCGGGCTGGAACCCGTACGCCTCCGACTACTCGCGCTATCTCCCCCGTACCGCGAACCGGTTCAGGACGATCCTCTACCCGGCGCTCGGTCTGTTCCTGTCCGTCTCGGTGGTCGCGGTGATCGGCGCGGCCTCGGCGACGATCGTGTCCCCGAAGGACGCCACTCCCACGGCGGCCTTCACCGGCCATCTCCCGGGCTGGCTCGGCGATCTGGTGCTGCTCGCGATCATCCTGGGCGCGGTGTCGGCGAACGCCCTCAACGTGTACTCCGGCGCGATCTCGATCGCCTCCTTCGGTCTGAACCTCCCCGCCTGGCTGAGCCGGAGCGTGCTGGTCGTGGTCTCCGGTGTCGCGGGCACGGCGGCGGCGTGGGCCTCGCTCTCCGACGCGGGGGCGGCCTACGAGGCGTTCCTGCTGGTGATCGCGTACTGGGTGGCGCCCTGGCTGGGCGTGGTCCTGGTGGAGCGGTGGCTCCGGGCGCGGGTGCCCCACGAGCAGCCGGCGGCCCGCCTGAACGACCGTGCCTTCACCAACTGGCCCGGTCTCGCAGCCCTGTTGATCGGCGTGGCGGTCTCCGTCCCCCTCTTCTCCAACCAGGAGGACTACGTCGGCTACGTGCCGGAGCACTGGCCGTCGTTCGGGGACATCACCCCCGTGGTCGGGTTCGCGGTGAGCGCGGTGCTGTACGCGGCGCTGCGGCGCCGGTCGCCGACACGGTGACCTTGACGGAGACCAGGCATTGTCGCTCAGGAACCGTGTGACGCAGTCGGCGGTGTGGTCGTAGCCGACGGCCGGCCGTCCGCCCGGTCGGCCGGACAGGCGAAGGTGGTCCCGCTGGGCGACACCAGCCCAATCTCACCTTGGCCCTGTGGGAGAGGCCCACGGACCGGACGCTCGGCAGCACCCCGCAGTGAGCGGAAGGCCCGCCCGTGGACCCACGCCCCCTCAGTCGACCGTGATCGAGTCCAGCTTGGCCCTCAGGTACACGTGGGAGTCGACGGGTTCGTGTGCCACCCGTCCGACCGGTGCCGGGACGGACTCGACGGTCGTGCCCGGGGTGCACTCGCCGAAGTAGACGAGGGACATCAGCTCCTCGGCGGGCGCGTCGGCCGGGGGCGGCAGCACCCGGTGCCGTCCGGACCGCCACCGGTCCCCCGTCCAACGGGCCATCAGGTCACCGATGTTGATGGTGAAGGCGGCCGGGTCGAAGGGCGCGTCCTCCCAGCCTCCCTCGTCCGTGAAGACCTGGAGGCCGCCCTTGCCGGCCTGCCGGTCGAGGATCGTGACCGTGCCGAAGTCGGTGTGCGGGCCGATGCGGAACTGGCCGGGCCGCGGCTCCCCGATCACCTCCGTGCCCGGATACCAGTTGATGTTGAAGCCGTACGTCGGATGGTCCATGTGCCGGGAGAAGAAGTCGGCTCCGAGACCGAGGGCCTCCCCGAGGAGGGAGAGCAGCTGCTTCTCCAGCTCGGCCATCCTCTCCAGGTACTCCTCGCACAGGGTCCGGAGCTCCGGTACCTCGGCGGGCCAGACGTTCGGCGCGTACCACTCCGCGTTGACGACCGGGTCCTCGAAGGGCTCGTGGGTGGCGAAGGTCAGCGACTCCTTCAGGTCCGGCGGGGTCTCGGTGCCCTCCGAGTAGCCGTTGGCCTCGGCGCCTGGACCGAGCCAGCCGCGGCCGCCGACCTTCGCGGAGTACGGCTGCTTGACGTCCACGGGCATCCGGAAGAACGTCCGCGCGGCCTCCCGAATGCGGGAGCGCAGGGCAGGGTCGACGCCGTGCCCGGTGACCAGGAAGAACCCGGCGGTCTGCAGGGCCTCGTCCAGGGTGCGGGCGATGGCGGCGCGGGCGCCGGGGTCCGCGGAGAGCCAGGCCCCGAGGTCGATGGTCGGGATGCGGGGCTGGGGGGTGTCACTCACCGATGTCCTCGTTCCACAGTGCCGGGTTCTTCTCGATGAAGTCGCGCATCAGCTGGACGCACTCGGGATCGTCGACGAGCACGATCTCCACGCCGTGCTCGGCCAGCCAGTCGTGGCCGCCGTGGAAGGTGGTGGCCTCGCCGACCACGACCCGTCCGATCCCGAACTGGCGGACCAGTCCGGAGCAGTACCAGCAGGGCGAGAGGGTGGTCACCATCGTCGTCCCGCGGTACGACCGCTGCCGTCCCGCGGCCCGGAAGGCGGCCGTCTCCGCGTGCATGGAGGGGTCGTCGTCCTGGACGCGCCGGTTGTGGCCGCGCCCGAGGAGGGTGCCGTCGGCGCCGTAGAGCGCGGCCCCGATGGGGATGCCGCCCTCGGCGAGCCCGGCCCGGGCCTCCTCGACGGCGGTGGCGAGCCACTGGTGTGCCTGTGCCTGATCCATGTCTCTCACTCTCCTGTGGCGGAAACACGAGGGCAACGTGCGGAAAGTACTCTCCCGGCAGCCCACAGCCGGACGAACTGTCGGGAGGCGTCCATGCCCGCACTCACCCTTCGCGAGATCCTCGCCCTCGATCCCGTCCGCGCCGCCGAGCCCGAGCTGCTGGCCGGACACACCGCGCTGGACCGCCCGGTGCGCTGGGTGCACTCCAGCGAGGTGTACGAGGGCGCGAACTTCCTGGACGGCGGCGAGCTGCTGCTCACCAACGGTTTCGGGCTGACGGACGCCGACGAGGAGGTCCGGCGGAGGTACGTCCGCGAGCTGGCCGCCCGGGGCGCGGCCGGGCTCGCGGTGGAGGTCGGCCGGTCCCTGCCGGTCATGCCCGCCGAGGTGGCCGACGAGGCCCGCCGCCTGGGCCTGCCCCTGCTGGCGTTGCACCGGGTCGTGCCCTTCGTCCGGCTCACGGAGGCCGCCAACCGGGCGATCGTGGCCCGCGGTCTGTCGGGCCGTACGGTCGTACGACCCTGGGGCGACGACCATACGGCGGCCCTGCTCGCCGACCTGGCCGACCGGGCGGCGCTGAACCAGCCGGAGGTGGAGGCGCGGGCCGCGCTCGCCGGGTTCCATCCGGGCCCGGGGGCCAGGCTGGTCGGGGTGTCCCTGCACGGCACGCGGGAGGTCGGGACGGTCGACCGGGCGGTACGGCTGCTGGGCGGGGCGGGGGTGATGCGGGCCGCGTTCCCCGGGGACGTCCTGGCGCTGCTGTCCCTGCCGGAAGCGCGCACCGGTGACCCGGTGAAGGCGGTGCAGGATGCCTTTCGCACGACGGCCGCTCCCGGCCTCACCGTGGCCGTGGGGCACGCTGTCGCCGGGGGCGGCGGCTGGCTGCGCTGGAGCGACACGCTGCGGACGGCCCGTACGACACTGGAACTGGCGCTGACCGTGCCCGCGGCCGAACCGGGCGTCCCCGAGGGCCCGTTGGTGACCTCGTCCCGGGCGCTCGCGCTGGAGCGGGAGCTGACGCGGGGCGGGGTGGACGCCAACCGCGAGCGCCTGGCGGCCCTGGTCCAGCACGCCCTGGGGCCCTTGCTGGCCTGGGAGGCGGCCCACCCCAGCGACCTGGTCCGCACCCTGGAGGTCCACCTCCGCAACGGCTGCTCGCCGACCCGCACGGCGTCCCTGCTCCACATAGGCCGCCAGTCCCTGTACCAACGCCTGGACCGCATCGAGTCGTTGCTGGGTCTGGACATCAACGACCCTGATCTACTGGGCGAGTTGCTGACGGCGACCTGCGCACACCGGGTGGCCATGACGGCGCGACACCCGGAGTCCCAGCGAACCGCCTACCGCAAGGTCACCAGGCTCGTCCCGTTGAACGGCGCGTAACACGTCACCGTCCGAGGCGTCCGCAGCACGTCGTCCTCGGTGAACAGCTTCCGCGCGGCCTCGAAGGAGACGTCCCCGCTCACCACGGGCGCCACCCGGTCGTAGAACTCCCGCGACGCCTCGGGCAACGGCGTCCCCGGCTCCCCGTCGTCCTCGCCCCAGACGTCCCACAGCAGTGTCTCCACCTTGTTCAGCGCGGCGAGGTCGAGCCGGATGTTCCCGGCCACGAACCGCTCGCCGAAGAAGGGTCCGTCCTCGGGCCGGTGCAGCCCGAACTCCGTCTCGTCCGCCCCACCCTCCCGGATCGCCCGCCATGCCTCCCCGGCGACGAGGAACCGCGACCGGGGGACGTCCATCGGGTCGAAGTCCACCGGCCAGTTCGCGGTGATCTCCGGGTCGGTCAGCTGCGCGTCCGCCAGCAGCCAGCCGCGTTCCGCGTCCCAGTACTCGGTGACGACGTGGTCCCCGTGGAAGCCGGTCGGCGAGAAGTAGTCGGCGAACCCGGACCGCAGCCGGGCCGGGATGCCGGCATGGCGCAGGAGCGAGACGTGCAGCAGCGTGAAGTCGCGGCAGATCCCGACGAACCGGTCGCCCGGCTCGCGCCGCACGGTCAGCGGGGCGTGGTTCCGCTCGACGAGGATCCGCAGGACGTCGTCGATGTAGCGGGACTCCGCGTCGTTGTGGAGGCGGTCGGCCGGGTGGATGTGCCCGAAGAGCTCGCCTTCGACACGATGGATCATCAGATCGCGTACGACACGGGCCAGTCGGGCGGGATCGCGCGGCAGTCCGTCGTAGCGGGAGACGAGATCGCCCGGGTCGGAGAACGCGCTCTGCTCGGCGTAGAAGGACAGGGAGAGGGGCACGAGGGGCCTCCCGAAGGCGCCATCGACCACGCGTTCGATTACGGGCCGGCGCACTCCACCGTGTCAAAATTCGCCACCCCCTGTCCATGGTCAGGAACCAGCCATGACGGGTCCCGCGACGACATTTTCGTAACCCAACGGACATCACGCGATCTAGTCCGAACCAACTCCCCCTCCTTACCCTGATGTTGATAGACAGCGCGCATGGGGGGAATGCGGGTGCACAGACAGCTGCACGGGCGCGGGGCGCTGTTCGACGCGGAACCGGCGGGGCTCGCACCCCGGCTCGTGGGGCTGCGGCCGCACCAGCACCGGGCCCTCACGGTGGAACATCCGCAGGAACTGCCCTTCGTCGTACTCACCGGCGCCCGCGGCATGGGCAAGAGCGCCCTGCTCGCCGAGTTGCGCGAGGCCTACAAGGGGCACACCCCGGTCGCCCTGATCGACTGCGAGGCGGCCGAGTTCGCGGCGCCGCCCGCGGGCCGGGACGCCGAGGCCTGGTCACCGGTGTCACAGGCCCTGCTGATGATCGCCGAGCAGCTCGCGGAGCCGGTGACCGGAGCCGGGCGGATCACCTTCCCGCGGCTGATGTCGGGCCTGGTCGCGGTCGCCGCCGGAGGATGGCGGGACGCCGACTCGGAGCGGATCCGGCGCGAGGTCGAGCGGATCCTGCTGCTGAATGAGAGCGGGTCGTGGATCGCCGGGTTCGCCGGGCGCTGGGCCGGGCGGGTCGCCGCCAACGTGGCGGCGGCGGCCACCGGGACCGGGCCGCTGCTGTCCTCCGCCATCGAGGCCACCCTGGAGTCCATCTCCGACAGCTTCGTCCACCGACGCCAGCAGCGGGCGGCCACCTGGTGGCGGGACTACCCCAACGCGAGCCGCAACGCCCGGCGCGGACTCATGCTGCTGTCGGGGCACTTCAGGGCCGGCGGCACCTCACGCGAACACGCCGAACGCCATCTGGTGCGGGCCCTGCTCGCCGACCTCACCGACGCCTACACCGGCGTACTGCCGCGCATGCAGCGCCTGGGCCGGCCCCTCGTCCTCGTCGACAACGCGCAGTCCGCCCCCGGCCCCGGCCTCACCGACCCCGTCCTGCGCGACCGCTCCGAGGGTCACGCCGACCAGGTCGTCTTCATCACCGCGCTGCGCGGCACCGGCCGCCCCGCCCTGCGCAACGCCGTACGGCACACCCTCCCCGAGCTCGCCCGGCGCAGCGACTGGACGCCCGACCCCGCGTCCCCCTCCTCCCGCGCCCTGCTGGTCTCCCTGCCGCCGCTGACCGCCGACGACACCCTGCACATCGTCGACGAGCACCAGGTGCCGCCCCAACTCCCGCACGCCGTCCACCGGCTGACCGGCGGCAACCCGCTCGGCATCACCCTGCTCACCGAGTCCGCCGCCCAGAACGGCACGGCCTCTCTCGGCGAACTGCTCCTCTCGGACGTACGGCTGCACGAGGACCGCGACGGCAGACCCACCTACATGGAACTCCTCGACCGGCTCGTGCCCGCCGACCGGCTGGAGGAGCTCACGGTGCTGGCCGCCGCCCACGACCACGACTCCGCCACCGCCCTGGCCGAGGCCCTCCTGCCGGACGACTTCGGCCCGGCCGACGTACGGGCCCTGCAGACCCGGCTCGTCCAGGAGGGGCTGCCCGAGGTGCCGGGCCGGTTCGTCGGCGACCCCTTCGTGCGGACGCTGCTGCTGCTCCGGCTGCACCACCGCTCCGCCGACCACGGGCGCTGGCGCGAGGCCCACGAGACCCTCATCGCGCACTACGCGCCCACCGGCCAGGACGAGGCCCACGCCCGCTACCGCCTCCACCACGAACTCGCCCTCGGCACCACGGAGTCGGCCGTCGCCCACCTGCGCGACACCTTCACCGCCCTGGACACCCGTACCTGGCTGCGCACCCTGCGCTTCGTCGCCTCGGCGCCCTACTTCCACGCGCACGACGCCGAGGGCCACGACTTCGCCGCCCGCGACGACCGGCGCGCGGCGATCGCGCTCGGCCACACGGACGCCGTCCAACAGGTGCCGGACGACGTGGACCCCGTACTGCATCTGCGGATACGGCGGCTGCTGCACGCCGTGTGGCAGCTGACGGACCCGCTCGCGCTGCCCGATCCGAAGGTCTGCGACCGGCTGCGCTTCGAGCTGGAGCAGCTGTCCAACCTGCGCCCGGCCGGCAACGCCCTGCTGTGGCGGGCCTCCCGGGACTGGCCCGAGGACGCGCTCGCGGGACGCCCGCTCAGGGTTCCCGACGGCAACGACGACGGCGAGGGGGACGCGTGATGGCCGGCCGAGGCTTCGGAACATGGCTGCGGGAGGGCGTCTGGGAGATCCCCCTGCGCCGGTACATCGCCCTGCTGCTGACCCTCGTGGTGCTGGGCGGCCTCGGAGCCGGCGGCTGGAAACTCGCCCAGGACGACCGTGCCTGCGCCGAAGGGGTCGTCAGACCGGAGGGCAGCGACGAGTGCGTGGGCGTCTCGGCGACCGGCTACGACTGGGGACGGGCCCCGTTGGCACCGGTGGTCAAGGCGATCGACCGGGAGAACAGGACCATCAAGGGCCCGTACGTCACCGTCGCCCTCTTCGAGCCCTTCACCGCGACCGACGCCGACAACCTCGGTGACGTGCTGCACGAGCTCCAGGGCGCGTACCTCGCGCAGTACCAGGCCAACCACCGGTCCAACGGGACCGTCCCGGCGATCCGGCTGGTGCTCGCCAACCCCGGTGCCACCGGCGCCCACTGGGAGCACACCGTCGACCAGCTGGCCGGCATGACCGGCGGGAAGGACCGGCTGCGGGCGGTCGCCGGGGTCGGACTGAGCACCGCCAACAACAAGCGGGCCGTCACCGCGCTCACCGCCCGCGGCATCGCGGTGATCGGCACCTCCATCACCGCCGACAACCTCGCCAACGGCCAGGGCGGCAAGGACCCCTTCCCCGGGCTCGCCCGGGTCGCCCCCACCAACACCGACGAGGCCCGCGCGCTCACCTCCTTCGCCCAGGTCGCCGCCGACAAGGCGGTCCTGGTCCACGACCAGAAGGCGGACGACCAGGACAACGGCGACCCCTACTCGCTGACCCTCCAGCGCTCCTTCGAGAAACTGCTCAAGGGATCGCCGTACGCCCCCTGGTCGTTCAACCCGCCCGACGACCGCAGCCTGGAGGGCTCCACCGCCAACGACTTCGAGCAGATCACCCACCTGGTCTGCGACACGGACGCCGGCACCGACACCATCCTGTTCGCCGGACGCCACACCCAGCTGCGCCAGTTCATCAACGCGCTCGGCGAACGCGGCTGCCAGAAGCGGAGGTTCACCCTGCTCACCGGTGACGAAGCGTCCTACCTCACCGGCGACAAGGACCTGAACCGCGACGCCCTGAACCGCAACCTCACCGTCCGCTACACCGCCCTCGCCCACCCGGACGCCTGGCTGAAGTCCCCGCCCGCCACCGGGGGCTCGGCCGCCGACGCGCGGGTCCTGCAGGACCTGGTGCTCGAGGGCCAGGGCGACAAGGTGGGGCCGATCGGCGACGTCGACCTGGAGGACGGGCAGCTGATCATCGCCTACGACGCGATGCGGCTGACGTACCAGGGCATCCGGTTCGCCAAGGGCACCAAGGACATCCCCACCCTCGAAGAGGTCCGCAACGAGTGGCGGCTCATCAAGGGCACCCAGCAGCGCGTCAACGGCGCGAGCGGCTGGATCTGCCTCGACAACCACGGCAACCCGTACGACAAGGCCGTACCCATCGTGGAACTGACCCCGCAGGGCACGGCCCGTTTCGTGCGGATCGCCTGGCCGGAGGGCAGGCCGCCGGCGAAGGAGTGCCTGCCGCCGTCGTAGCCGGCCGAGGGGTCGGACGCCGGCGGTCAGACCCCGGCGTACGAGTGCTTGCCGGAGACGAAGATGTTGACGCCGTAGTAGTTGAACAGCCAGCAGCCGAAGGCGATCATCGCCAGGTAGGCGGCCTTGCGGCCCTTCCAGCCGGCCGTGGCACGGGCGTGCAGGTAGCAGGCGTAGGCGACCCAGGTGATGAACGCCCAGGTCTCCTTCGGGTCCCAGCCCCAGTAGCGGCCCCAGGCCGACTCCGCCCAGATCGCGCCCGCGATGATCGTGAACGTCCACAGCGGGAAGACGGCCGCGTTGACCCGGTAGGAGAACTTGTCCAGGGTCGCGGAGGCGGGCAGCCGCTCCAGGAACGAGGTGGCGAACCGGCCTGGCGTGCCACCGCTCGCCAGCTTGCTCTCGTAGGAGTCCTTGAACAGGTACAGGATCGTGCCGACGGCGCCCACGTAGAAGACCGCGCCGCACAGGATCGCGGTCGAGACGTGGATGTACAGCCAGTACGAGTGAAGGGCGGGAACCAACTGGTCACTGGCGGTGTACAAGACAGTGACGGCGATGCCGAGATCGAGGAGGACCGTCGTGATCAGGAACAGGCCGAGCCAGCGGACGTTCTTCCGCAGCGCGAGCAGCGTGAGGTACACGCCGACGGCGACCGTGGAGAAGGTGATGTTGAACTCGTACATGTTGCCCCACGGGGCCCGCTCCACCGAGGCCGCGCGGGCGACGACCCCGGCGAGCTCGACGAGGAAGGCGACCACGGTCAGGGACACGGCGATACGGCCGTAGAGATCGCCCTGCGCGTCCCCACCGTGCGCCCCGGGCCCGTCGGGCACGTCCCGCGCCCCGGCCGCCGCCCGCACCACGACCTGCGGCCGCTCCAGTACGGCGGTGCTGCCGCCCTTGCTCACGGTGACGGCCGGCGCCTTGGCCTTGCCGTCGGTGCCGGTGAGCGCGGCGGCGGTCCGGCCGACCTTGCTGCGGCTGCCGAAGAGCCATTCAGCGATGTAGGCGAAGAAGGCCAGCGTGTAGACGGCCATCGCGGAGTAGATCAGCGTGTTGCTGATGTTGGCGAGGTGCTCGTTGGTGGCGGTGGCCAACTCGGTTGCGGCGGCGAGAGTCACTTCTCAGCCCCTTCGGAGGGTGCTTCTTGGGGGTCGGGGGTGCTTTGCTCGGATTTCGGCTGCGGGTCTGTGGGGGCTGGCCGCGCCTCTGGGTGGGCTGCCTCGGCCGGAGTCTGGTCGTACAGGGTTCCCGCCAGCTCGCCCAGCTCCTCCGGCACCTTCGCCGACTCGCTGCGGCCGAGGCCGGCCATCTCGACGACCGTCACGCCGTCGTCGCCGCGCACCGCCCGCACCCAGACCCGGCGGCGCTGGATGAACAGGGACGCGGCGAGGCCGAAGATCGCGGTGAGGGCGCCGGCGAGGGCCCAGCCGCTGGCGGGCTGCTGGACGACCTGGAAGTTCGCCCACTGCTTGGTGCCGTCGTAGGTGACCGAACCGGCCCCGTTCGGGAGCTGCATGGTCTGGCCGGGCCTCAGGTTCTCCCTGAGCTCCTGGCCCTTGGCGTCCTTGAAGTCCTTCATATGGGACTTGTCGAGTTGGTAGACGCTCTGCGGGATGCCCGAGTCGACGCCGAGATCGCCGTGGTACGGCGTGAGGTTGAGCACCGGGTTGTTCAGCGCGGGGAAGGTGGAGGCCGTCTCGCTGCCCTTGGTGTAGGTCGGCAGGAAGAAGGCCGAGATGCCCAGCTGCTCGCTGACGCCCTTGGCGTTCTTGTAGCCGTCGAGGACCTTGACCACACCGGTCGAGGTGACGTTGGAGTCCAGCGGCAGCATCGGCACGGCGTCGCGGTAGACGACGTTGCCCTTGCCGTCCCGGACGGTGACCACGGGCGCGTAGCCGTGGGCGGTGAGGTAGACCTTCGCGTCGCCGATCTCCAGCGGCTCGTTGACCTTGACGAGGGTCTTGCGGTCCTTGCCGTAGGCGCCCTCGCTGTAGGTGACGGCGGCCTGGAAGAGGCGCGGGGTGCCCTTGGTGGGGCCGCTGGTCTCGTAGGTGCCGGTGAACTTGTCCATTCTGAAGCTGAAGGGGACCAGGTCGCCGGTGTCGAAGAGATTCCCGGACTTGAAGTCGTCGTACTGGGTGAGGGTGTTGGAGAACCCGTCGCCGTCGCCCTCGACGACCAGCTTGTTGCCCTCGGACTTGAAGAGCTGGCCCCAGGCGAAGGCGGTCAGCATCACGATCAGCGCGATGTGGAAGGCGAGGTTGCCGACCTCGCGCAGATAGCCCTTCTCCGCGGCGACGTTGTCACCGGCGAGGTGGGCGCGGAAGCGCTTCTTCTTCAGCAGGGCGAGCGCGGCCTCGCGGACCTGCTCGGGCTTGGCCTCGGTGCGCCAGGTGGTGTAGGCGGGCAGCCGGGTCAGCCGCTTCGGGGCGCCCGGCGGCCGGCCGCGCAGCTGTCCGACGAACTGCCAGGTGCGGGGGATGATGCAGCCGATGAGCGAGACGAACAGCAGGATGTAGACGGCGGAGAACCACACCGAGCTGTAGACGTGGAAGAGGCCGAGCTTTTCGTAGACGTCCCCGAGGGTGGGGTTGTTCTTGACGAAGTCGGCGACCTTCGTGGCGTCGGTCCCGGACTGCGGGATCAGCGAGCCGGGGATCGAGCCGAGCGCGACCAGCAGGAGCAGCAGCAGCGCGACCCGCATGGAGGTCAGCTGGCGCCAGAACCAGCGGGCCCAGCCGACGGCACCCAGGGCGGGCATGTTCAGGCTCTCGGCGGGCGCGGTGGACAGCTGGGCGCCCGCGGCGCCGAGGTCCTGGTCGCCGACGGAAGCCTCGGGGGCGCCGGGGGTGGCGGGTTCGGGGGCGGGTGTGGTCTTGCTCATGGATCAGATCCCCACAGTGAAGCCGGCGGACCAGGACTGGAGGTCCTGCACGAGACGGTCCCACACGCCGGTCAGCAGCAGCAGTCCGGTCACGATCATCATGATGCCGCCGATGCGCATGACCCAGACGTAGTGGCGCTTGACCCAGCCGAAGGCGCCGAGCGCCTTGCGGAAGGCGACCGCGGCGAGCACGAAGGGCAGGCCGAGGCCCAGGCAGTAGGCGACGGTCAGTATGGCACCGCGGCCGGCGCTGCCCTGCTGGGCGGAGAGGGTCAGCACGGAGGCCAGGGTCGGGCCGATGCAGGGGGTCCAGCCGATGCCGAACAGCGCGCCCAGCAGCGGGGCACCGACCAGGCCCGTGGTGGGCCGGTTGTGGAAGCGGAACTCCCGCTGGGTCATCCAGGGCATCAGGCCCATGAAGAAGACGCCCATGAGGATCATGAGCACGCCCAGCACCTTGGACAGCACGCTCTGGTTCTCCTGGAGCGTCTGGCCGAAGTAGCCGAACAGCGCCCCGCTGGAGACGAACACCGCGGTGAAGCCGAGCACGAACAGGGAGGCGCCCGCGACCATCCGGCCCCGGCGCGCCTCGGCCAGATCGGTGCCGGTGACGCCGGTGACGTACGACAGATAGCCGGGGACCAGGGGCAGGACGCACGGGGAGAAGAAGGAGACGAGGCCGCCGAGGACCGCGAGGGGCAGGGCGAGCAGCAGGGCGCCGTTGAGGACGGTGCCGTTGTAGCCCGTCTCGGCGGCGAGCGTGACGACTGCGCTCACGTCACTTCTCCGCGAGGACGGGGTCGATCATCTTGCGCAGCTTGCTCTCGCTGAGCGCGGCCAGCGAGCGGGCGGCGATCTTCCCGTCCCGGTCGATGACGAGCGTGGAGGGCACGGCCTGCGGGTTGAGGGTGCCCTTCGCGAAGCGGAGCATCAGCTTGCCCGTCGGGTCGTACAGGCTGGGGAAGGTGATGCCCATGTCCTTCTCGAAGGCGCGGGCGTTCTGGACGCTGGTGTCGCGGGTGTTGACGCCGACGAACTGGACGCCCTTGCCCTTGAGCTCCTTGTGGACCGCTTCCAGGTTGGGTGCCTCGGCCCGGCAGGGGGCGCACCAGGAGCCCCACATGTTCAGGACGACGACCTTGCCCTTGTAGTCGGCGACGTCGAGCCGGCCCCCGTCGACGGTCTTGCCGGACAGGTCGGGGGCGGTGCCCCGGGCCCCCTGCTTGGCGGTCGAGATGCCGTCCGCGCCCATGATGAAGTTGGTGTTGCCGCCTCCGCCCGAGGTGCCGCCCGAGCCGCAGGCGGACAGGGTCAGCGCCGCGACTGCGGCACCCGCGCTGAGGAGGGTGGTACGGATTCGGGAGCGGCTACGGCTGGCGGCACTCATGTGAAAAGTTTCGCATGCCCGTTCCGGGGATCTTGCGCACCCCCCTTGTGGGCGGAAACCCGCATTTCAGGCAGCGTTCGAGGAGGCTGTCGAGGACGGTGACGAGGTCGTCGCAGGGGTGTTCTTGAGGAACGTCTTCCAGCCGCCCGCCGGCTCCTGTCCGACGTCGAGTGTGCGGAGCTTGGCGAGCACCTCCGGCTTCTGTACGTCCATCCAGTCGACGAACTGCCGGAAGGAGACCATGCGGACGTCGGCGCCCTTCTCCTTCTCCCGCGCGATGTACGTGAAGGCCCGCTCGACGGCGTCCATGTAGAGGCCGCCGTTCCAGTGCTCGAAGTGGTTGCCGACGAAGAAGGGGGCGCGGTTGGTCTCGTAGGCCCGCTTGAAGCCGGCGATGTAGGCCCCGGCGGACTGCTCGCGCCAGGCCGGGTAGTTGTACGCGGGCGCGTTGGTCGAGTTGATCGACTGGTTGGCGAGCATGTTGTAGTCCATGGACAGGACCTCGAAGCTGCGGCCGGGGAAAGGTATCGCCTGGAGCGGCAGGTCCCAGAGGCCGTTCTTCTTCTCGGGCCAGATCTGGCGGCCGCCGGGCGAGGAGGCGTCGTAGCGCCAGCCGAGCTCGCGGGCGGTGGGCAGCAGGTTGTCCTGGCCGAGGAGGCAGGGGGTACGGCCGCCGACGAGTTCCTTGTCGTAGTCGAAGGGCAGCGCCGGCAGGTCGGTCCAGCCGGTGTTGGTGCGCCACTGCTTGACGAAGGACTTCGCCTGCTCGATCTCGCTCTTCCACTGCTGGGGCGTCCAGTTGCCGACGGTGCCGTGACCGGAGCAGAAGTGGCCGTTGAAGTGGGTGCCGATCTCGTGCCCCTCGAGCCAGGCCCGGCGGACGTTGGTGAGGGTCGCCTTGACGTGCGCGTCGGTGAGGTAGCCGATGTCGGAGGCGCCGCGGGGGTTGTTCGGGGGGTCGTAGAGCCGCTTCTTCGACTCGGGCAGCAGATACAGCCCGGAGAGGAAGAAGGTCATGTGCGCGTCGTGCTTCCTGGCGAGGTCGAGGAAGCGCGGGAACAGGCCGTTGCCGACCTCGCCGGCGCCGTCCCAGGAGAAGACGACGAACTGCGGCGGGGTCTGACCGGGCTCCAGCGGCACCGGCTTGCCGGGTTGGTGGGGCTGCTTGCCGGTGAAGGAGGTGGAGCCGTCACCGATGGGGCGGGCCGTGGGGGCCGGCTTCTTGCTGGGCGTGGAGCCGCCGGCGTGGCTCACCCCGTCCGACCCGGTGAGGGTTCCGCACCCCGAGAGCCCCACGGCGGCCGCGGCGCCCGCGCCGAGGCCTATTGCTCCCCTTCGGCTGAGAGTGGGCATGTTTCCCCGATTCGTCACGTTCTCTGGTGGTCACCCAGTCAGAGGAGACGAGAAGGGGAAAGGTTCCGGCACTATTTCCGGATTCGGTAACAGGAACGCGCCCCAAAAGGGGCGCGAGGCCGTATCACTATGCGGCTCCGCCGCGCGGGCGCGCCCAGCCACGACGGACCCGCAGCTCCCCACGGCCTTCATGCCCGGTTTCCCGCGGAGCGCTACGCCCCGAACCCCTTGCTCCCGCCCTTCACCGGCTTCGCACCAGCCCGGAGATGGACCGGCACAAGATCGATCGCGGGCTCGCTGTAGCCGACGGAGACGATCCTGTCGCCCTGGTAGGTGAAGGAGGTGAGGGAGGCGAGCGTGCACTGCCGCTTGCGCGGGTCGTGCCACAGCCGCCGCTTCTCGACGTAGGACCGCACGATCCAGATCGGCAGCTGGTGGCTGACCAGCACCGCCTCATGGCCGCGCGCCCGGTCCCTGGCCGCGTCCAGCGCGCCCTTCATCCGGACGACCTGCTCGATGTACGGCTCTCCCCAGGACGGCTTGAAGGGGTTGACGAGGTGCTTCCAGTTCTCGGGGTTCTTCAGCGCGCCGTCGCCGACGCCGAAGGTCTTGCCCTGGAAGACGTTCTCGGCCTCGATGAGCCGCTCGTCGGTCGCGAGGTCGAGGCCGTGCGCCTTGGCGATCGGCGTGGCGGTCTCCTGCGCCCGCTCCAGCGGGGAGGCGCAGACGTAGGTGACGTCCCGGGGGGCGAGGTGCTCGGCGACCCGGTCGGCCATCTGCCGCCCGAGCTCGGAGAGGTGGTAGCCCGCGAGACGGCCGTAGAGAACACCGTCGGGGTTGGCGACCTCGCCGTGGCGCATGAGGTGGACGACGGTGATGTCGCTGTTGGTCGGGGTGCTCATGCTGCCGTGGCCTCCGCCGCCGCTCGGGCCGCCGCCGGAAGGGCGGCGGCGATCCGCTGAACCGCCTGCTCGTCGTGGGCCGTGGAGACGAACCACGACTCGAAGGAGGACGGCGGCAGGTAGACGCCGTTCTCCAGAAGGGAGTGGAAGAACGCCGTGTACCGGAAGGACTCCTGCGCCTTGGCGTCCTCGTAGCTGCGCACCGGCCGGTCGGTGAAGAACACCGAGAACATGTTGGAGGCGCTCTGCACGGTGTGCGCGACGCCTTCCTTGGTGAGCGCTTCGGAGACCAGCGACTGGATCTGCCCGGAGACGGCGTCGATCGTGACGTAGGCCGCGTCGTCGAGCAGCCGCAGCTGGGCGAGGCCGGCGGCGGTGGCGACGGGGTTCCCGGAGAGGGTGCCGGCCTGGTAGACGGGTCCGGCGGGGGCGAGGTGGGCCATGACATCGGCACGGCCCCCGAAGGCGGCAGCGGGGAAGCCCCCGCCCATGACCTTCCCGAAGGTCAGCAGATCGGGGCGGACCCCGTCGATGCCGTACCAACCGCTGCGGCTGGTCCGGAACCCGGTCATGACCTCGTCGGAGATGTAGAGGGCGCCGTTCTGCGCGCAGGCGTCCTTCAGTCCCTGGTTGAACCCGGGAAGCGGCGGCACGACACCCATGTTGCCGGGCGATGCCTCGGTGATCACACAGGCGATCTCGCCGGGGTGCCGGTGGAAGGCCTCGTGGACGGCCTCGAGGTCGTTGTACGGCAGCACGATCGTGTCGCCGGCCTGGGCACCGGTGACGCCCGGGGTGTCGGGAAGCGCGAAGGTGGCCACACCGCTGCCCGCCGCGGCCAGCAGCGAGTCGACGTGACCGTGGTAACACCCGGCGAACTTGATGACCTTGGTGCGCCGGGTGAAACCGCGGGCGAGCCGGATCGCGGACATGGTGGCCTCGGTCCCGCTGGAGACGAGCCGCACCTGCTCCAGCGGCTCGACACGGGCGACCATCTCCTCGGCGAGCGCGACCTCACCCTCACCGGGGGTGCCGAAGGAGGTGCCCTTCGACACCGCCTCCTGGACGGCGGCGATGACCTCGGGGTGCGAGTGCCCGAGGATCATGGGTCCCCAGGAGCAGACGAGGTCGACGTACTCGCGTCCGTCGGCGTCGGTCAGGTAGGGGCCGGTGCCGGACACCATGAAGCGGGGGGTGCCGCCCACGGCACGGAAGGCGCGGACCGGGGAGTTCACGCCGCCGGGCGTGACGGCGGACGCGCGGTCGAACAGGGCCTGCGAGACAGGCGCATCGTACGAATAGGGCAATTCACTCATGTCTTGCGACTACTCCGACCTTTTCCGGTTTGTTCGGCTTTCTCGGACTCCGTTGCCGGTGACTACCTCAGGGTAGGCCAGCCCTCGGAACGCCCCGGCGCCCCACGATCTGCGAAACTGGATGCAGATACACACAGAGGGGCTGCGAAGATCCCGCGGACAGGTGTTTCAACGCACGTTTCGGCGGGCGGCCGTGGGGGAGGTCACTGACACGATGATCGGGTTGCGCGGCGGGGGTCGCGCGTCCTAGAAAAGCAGTCGGGTGGAGATATGCATCGCGGTGGCGGACTGGGCGAGGGGACCGATGACCTGGGTCCTCGACGTGCCCGGCGGGGAAGGCACCGGCGCGAGGCGGAGGAAGCGGCCGAGACACGTCAGGGACGCAGCACCTCGGGCACCCCGGATGAGTCGGAACGCGACGAGCGACGTATCGAACGTCGGATCGATCCGTTGAGGGCGGGAAGCAGGAATGGTGGTCGGGTGGGGGTGACGTACAAGTACTTCGGCGCGCCCGACGGCGCGACCGCGGCCCGCGTCCCGATCTCGATGCGCCCCGAGGAACTCGGCGGCGACGAGCTCGGCATGAACGGCATGTTCACCAAGATCAAGCCGGAGACCATGGCGGCGATGGTCCTCACCGGCATCGAGGGCGTCCCCCTGAACAAGGTCCCCCCGCTCGAACTGGTCGTCCTGCACCCCGACTACGCGGTGGTCAAGCTCCCCATGACGGTCGTGGACCCGCTGCGCGGCATAGGCGAGGAAGCGGTCGGCGCGGCGGCGTTCATCTGGTCGACGGTCCCGGACCGGGGCGGCCCGCGGGACGCGTTCAACGTGTACCAACTGCTGCACGAGTGGCAGGACTTCAGCCACCGGTTGCATGAGGCGGGGCATCAGCCGTATTGCCTTGTGTGGCCGTGACCTAGGGTTTCGCGGGATTCGGGCGGGGTCTTCGGGCCTCGCCTTTTTCATGTGCGCACACCGATCAGGTCGTAGCCAGCCATGCCAGGTACCAGCCCCGGAAGTCCGGCCCCGGTGTCAGGCCGCCCCAGTCGGGGTCGTCGAGCCAGACCTGGCCGGCGTTCCTCCCCGTGACGACCAGCCGGGGGAACGTGCCGCAACCGCACTCCCCGATGACCAGACTCCCTGCGACCGAGTAGTTGGCGTCACCGTTCCTGCCCGGCCCCGGCCACTCGGTGGTGTGCGGAAACGGCGTGGACAGGAAGCCCACGCGCCGGCCCTCTTCTCGCAAGTCGTGCAGAGCCTCTTCGTCGTCCACTTCCTCGGTAAGGCCCAGGAGCCCGTAGTCCGGTCCCGCTCCTCCGTCGGCGACGTCCTTGAGGAAGCTGCGGTAGGAGGCGGGGAGTCCGACACCGTGCTGCTGCTCGAACAGCCGGATCGTGTCCTCGGCCAGAGGAGGCCGAAGTCGATATCCGTGGTGGAGGACCCGAAACGCTGACGCCCAGGGTCTCCTTGGGCCATGGCGGCGACACGGGCACGGACCGCGGCGCCGTCCCAGAGGCCGCGGCGGTCGGCCTTGTCACTGGTCAAAGCGGCACGGTACCGGCGGTCCGCGCGTCACCGCAGGTCCACCCGCGCCGGGTGGCGGACACCCGGAGGAGGTTCACGGAGTGCGCCGCGCGCCGAGGTCCGGGCGCTGCTGCGACGCAGGCGCGGGCGTCGGCCGGGACCCTGCCAGCCACAGGCCTGTGCACACCGCGGCGGCCAGGGTGACGGCTCCGGCCACGGCGAAGGCGCTGTCGAGAGCGGCCTCGAAGGAGGCGCCGCCGGACTGCCGGGCGCGCACCACGGCCCCGAGCACCGCCACGCCGAGCACCGCGCCGATCTGCCGCGTGGTGCTGCTGATGCCCGACGCGAGACCGCCCTCCTGCGGGTCGACCGCCTGGATGGCGGCGCCGGTCAGCGGGGACATGGTCAGGGCGAAGCCGACGCCGACCGTGGCGAGCCGCCACGACGCGTTCGCGTAACCGGTGTCCGCGTGCACCCCGCCCAGCGCGAGGAGCCCCAGCCCGGCCAGCGCCAGACCGCCGGTGACCACGGACCGGTAGCCGTACCTGCCGGCGAGGCGGCCCGCGAAGGGGCTGACGACGACCATGGCGAGGGTGGTGGGCAGGGTCTGCAGTCCGGCCCGCAGGATCGAGCTGCCCTGGACGTACACGAAGAACTGCGAGAAGAAGAACGACGAGCCCATGAGCGCGAACCCGACCACGGTCATGGCGGAGTTGGAGACGGTGAACAGCCGCCGGCGGAACAGGCCCGGCGGCAGCATCGGTGCGGGGTGCCGCCGCTCCACGGCGACGAACGCGGCGAGGAGGGCGGCCGCCGCGGCGAAGCCACCGAGGATCACCGGTGAGGTCCAGCCGCGTGAGCCGCCTTCGATCAGGGCGTAGGCCAGGGTGCCCACCCCGAGGACGGACAGGATCGTGCCCGGGATGTCGAGGGCGCGGGCGTCCGGGTTGCGGGACTCCGTGAGGACGCGCCGGCCGGCCACCAGCAGAACCACGCCGATGGGCACGTTGACCAGGAAGATCGCGGGCCAGCCGAACGCCTGCGACAGGACGCCTCCGGCGACGGGCCCGGCGGCCAGGCCGATGCCGCTGAGCCCTGCCCACAGCCCGATCGCCCTGACCCGCTCCTGCGGGGCGGGATGCGCGGCCACCAGGAGTGCGAGCGAGGCGGGACTCAGGGCCGCGGCCCCGACCCCCTGCAGCACCCGCCCGGCCACCAGCCAGCCGACCGAGGGGGCGATGCTGCACAGCACGGACGCGGCGGTGAACACCGCGACACCGCTCAGGTACACGCGCTTGCGGCCGAAGCGGTCGGCGAAGACCCCGCCGGACAGCAGCAGCATGGCGACCAGCAGGACGTAGGCGTCGACGATCCATTGCAGTCCGGTCAGTCCGGTGTCCAGGCGGTGCTGCATGTCCGGCAGTGCCGCGCCGACGATCGTGTTGTCGAGCAGCACCATGAACTGCCCCAGGCAGGTCACCACGAGCATGACGTCTCCTCCCCCTCGCCTAAAGCAGCCGTCAGCTGCATTAAGCGCACGGTAGAGCGACTCGGTACGCAAACGCAAGTGCTGACTGCTTTAAGGTGGGAGGCATGGACGAGCAACAGCGCACCCGGCGGCCCGGCGGACGCAGCGCCCGCGTCCGCGCGGCGGTGCATCAGGCCGTCACCGACCTGGTGGGCGAACGCGGGTACGGCGGATTCACCGTCAGCGAGGTCGCGGCCCGCGCGGGAGTCGCCGACACCACCGTCTACCGGCGTTGGGGCAGCCTCGAAGCACTGCTCACCGACGTGACGCTGACCCGCCTCAATGCGCGCTCGCCGATGCCCGACACCGGGGACCTGGTCGGTGACCTGCGCACTTACGCGGCCGCCGTGGCCCGCGAGATCACCGGACCCGACGGTCTGGCCGTGCTCCGCCTGGCCGTCGCCCTGTCCGCCTCCGGACCCGAGGGCCTGCGCCTGCGCGACGACTTCCTCGCCGAACGAGCCCGGCAGTTGCAGTCCATGCTCGACCGGGCACGCGAGCGCGGGGAGCGGGCCCCCGACGCGTTGACCGTCGTCGACCACGTCATGGCCCCGATGTACATCCGCGTCCTGTTCGGCGCGGGCCCGCTCACCCCGGAGTACGTGGAGGGCCTGGTCGACCGTCTGCTCCGGTGACGGCCGGGCGGCCACGTCCGCCGATGAGTTTCCGGCGGTCGTGCCGTCTACCCCTCGACGAAGGGAGCGCACCATGCGCAAGATCACCGTTTGCACGTTCCTGTCGCTGGACGGCGTCATGCAGGCCCCGGGCGGCCCGGACGAGGACGCCGAGAGCGGCTTCGAGCACGGCGGCTGGCAGAAGCCGGTGTCCGACGACGAGGTCGGCGCGGCCATCGCCGGCTGGTACGAGCACTCCGACGCGATGCTGCTCGGCCGCAAGACGTACGAGATCTTCGCCTCGTACTGGCCGACCGCCGATCCCGGCAACCCGTTCACCGACCGGATGAACGGCATGCACAAGTACGTGGCGTCCCGGACCCTGACGTCCGTCGAGTGGCAGAACTCCACGCTGCTGGAGGGCGACATCGCCGATGCCGTACGCAAGCTGAAGGCCTCCGACGGCGGCAACATCAACGTTGTCGGCAGCGGCGACCTCGCCCAGACCCTCATGCGGCACGGCCTCGTCGACGAGTACCGGCTGACCATCCACCCGGTGATCATCGGCACCGGCAAGCGGCTGTTCGCCGACGGAGCGATCCCCACCGCGCTGGAGCCGGTCAGCGTCTCGACGACGAAGGGCGGCACCGTCGTCGGCGTCTACCGGGTCAATGGTGAGCCGGGCTACGACAGTTACTGAGGAGCCGGAGCCCGGTTCAGGCAGCCCTGCGGCCCCTCTCCTCGTGCGCCCGGATGACGTCCGCGTACCGGTACCCCGTGCCCTTGATCGTGCGCCGCTGCGTCTCGTAGTCGACGTGGACCAGGCCGAAGCGCTTGTCGTAGCCGTAGGCCCACTCGAAGTTGTCCAGCAGGGACCAGGCGAAGTAGCCGGCCAGCGGGGCGCCCTTGCGGGCGGCGGACGCGCAGGCGGCGAGGTGGTCGATCAGGTACCGCTGGCGTGCCGGGTCGTCGACCGTGCCGTCGGGGCGTACGACGTCGGGGTAGGCGGAGCCGTTCTCGGTGACGTAGAGCTTGCGGGCGCCGTACTCGTTCGTGAGGCGGAGCAGGAGGGTCTCGATGCCCTGCGCGTCGATCTCCCAGTCCATGCCGGTGCGGGGCACGCCGGGGCGGGCGACCTGACGGGCCCGGGGCGCCGGTCCGGTGGGGTCGTCGGCGACGGTGACCGGCATGTAGTAGTTGAGGCCGAGCCAGTCCAGGGGGGCGGCGATCACCGCCAAGTCGCCCTCGCATGCCGGGAGTTCGACGCCGTAGACCTCCCGCATGTCCGCCGGGAAGCCGCGGCCGTGGACCGGGTCGAGCCACCAGCGGTTGGTGTGGCCGTCCATGCGGCGGGCGGCGTCGAGGTCCTCCGGGCGGTCGGTGGCCGCGTGGACCGTGGAGAGGTTGGTGACAAGGCCGACCTCGGCGGACGGGGACGCGGCGCGGATCGCCTGGGTGGCGAGGCCGTGGCCGAGGAGCAGGTGGTAGGAGGCGCGGACGGCGGCCGTGAGGTCGGTCAGGCCGGGGGCCATCTTCCCCTCCAGGTGGCCGATCCAGGCCGAGCACAGAGGCTCGTTGAGCGTGGTCCAGTGGTGCACCCGGTCCCCCAGCCGCCCGGCCACGACCGAGGCGTACGCCGCGAAGTGCTCGGCGGTCTCGCGTGCGGGCCAGCCGCCGCGGTCCTGGAGCACCTGGGGCAGGTCCCAGTGGTAGAGGGTGACGGACGGGGTGATGCCGGCTTCCAGCAGGGCGTCGATCAACTGGTCGTAGAAGTCGAGGCCCTTGGGGTTGACCGGGCCGTCCCCGCCCGGGACCACGCGCGGCCAGGCGACGGACAGGCGGTAGGCGTTGGTGCCGAGCCTGCGCATCAGGTCGATGTCCTCGCGCCAGCGGTGGTAGTGGTCGCAGGCGACGTCGCCGGTGTCGCCGCCCGCGACCTTGCCCGGGGTGTGCGAGAAGGTGTCCCAGATCGACGGCGAGCGGCCGTCCTCCGACACGGCTCCCTCGATCTGGTAGGCCGCCGTGGCCGTGCCCCACAGGAAGTCGTGCGGGAGTGCGGCGAGGTCGATGGTCACGAAAGTCCTTTCACGGTCGGTCACTTGACGGCGCCCGCCGTCAGCCCGGCGACGAGATAGCGCTGGAGCAGCAGGAACCCGGCGACCACGGGGACGCTGACGACCAGCGAGGCGGCCATGATCTGGTTCCAGTACACGTTGTTGAGCGTGGAGTAGCCCTGGAGGCCGACGGCGAGGGTGCGGGTGGTGTCGTTGGTCATCACCGACGCGAAGAGGACCTCGCCCCAGGCGGTCATGAAGGCGTAGACGGCGACCGCGACGATCCCGGGGATCGCGGCCGGCACGACGACCCGGAACAGCGCGCCGAACGGCCCGCAGCCGTCCACCAGCGCGGCCTCGTCCAGATCGCGCGGCACCGAGTCGAAGTACCCGATCAGCATCCAGATCGAGAACGGCAGGGAGAAGGTCAGATACGTCAGGATCAGCCCGCCCCGCGAGCCGAACAGGGCGATCCCGGTGGCGTTGCCGATGTTGACGTAGATCAGGAAGAGCGGGAGGAGGAAGAGGATGCCCGGGAACATCTGCGTGGACAGCACGGTGACCGTGAAGACGCGCTTGCCGCGGAACTCGTAGCGGCTGACCGCGTAGGCGGCGAACACCGCGATCACCACCGAGCAGACGGTCGCGGCGCCCGCCACGATCAGCGAGTTCACGAAGTACCGCGCGAGCGGGATCGTGGACCAGATGTCGATGTACGGCCGGACGGTCAGCCGGCTCGGCAGCCAGTGGAACTCGCCCGTGACGTCCGCGAGCGGCTTCAGCGAGCTGGAGACCATGACGTAGACCGGCAGCAGGACGAAGCCGGTGAGCAGGGTGAGGAAGATCCGCCGTGACCAGAAGAACGAGCGCGGTGGCGCCATGGGCGAGCGGGGGCTAGACATCGGCCGGCTTCCTTCCCCGGGAGGTCAGCAGGAGGTAGACGCCCGTCACCACGAGCAGGAACAGCAGCAGGAGTACGGACATGGCGGAGCCGGTGCCGAAGTTCCAGGTGACGAAGGACGCCTGGTAGATGTGGACCGAGATGAGGTCCGCGGCCTCCGGGGCTGACTTGCCGAACAGGACGTACGGCGTGTTGAAGTCGTTGAAGGTCCACAGGAACAGGACCAGGAGCAGCACCTGGTTGACGGGCCGCAGGGACGGGAGCGTGATCCGGCGGATCTGCTGCCATATCCCGGCGCCGTCCAGGGCCGCCGCCTCGTACAGCTCGCCGGGGATGTTCTGGAGTCCGGCCATGACGATGAGGAAGGCGAACGGCCAGCCCTTCCACACCGAGACGGTCAGCAGCGCCCAGAAGCTGTTGTCGCCGATGAGCCAGAAGGACGGCTTGTCGGTGAGGTGGAGCTGGCCGTGCAGGACGTGGTTCACCAGGCCGTTGTCGTGCTGGAACATGAACACCCAGGTGATGACGGCCGCGTAGACCGGCAGGGCGTACGGCACCAGGAACAGGGCGCGCAGCAGGCCGCGGCCGCGGAAGGTGTCCTGAAGGTAGACCGCCGCCGCGGTGCCGAGCAGCCAGCACAGGCCGACCGACAGCAGGGTGAAGACCACGGTGACGAGGAACGAGTGCAGCAGCGCCTCGCCGACCGGGGCGTCGAAGTCCACCGACACCTGGTAGTTGTCGAGGCCGGACCAGGGCGCGGCGCCCCAGTCACGGATGTAGAACTGCGTGAGCTCCTTGAAGCTCATCACGATGCCGATCACCATCGGCACCAGATGGACCAGGAGTTCCAGGAGCAGGGCCGGCAGCAGGAGCAGGTACGGCAGGCCGATGCGGCGGATCCTTCCGGGGCGGCGGCGGGGACCGGGCTTCGCCGCCCCGGAAGAGTTCTCGCGCACGACGGCCTCCGCGGGCGCGGTGGTGGTCATCGTGCTCACTTCGCCGGCATCTGCTGCTGGGCCTTCTCCAGCGCCGCCTTCACCGACTCGGTGGTGACCGCGCGTCCCGCGGCCGCGTCGGCGAAGAGGTCCTTGACGGCGGTCCCCACGGCCGTCTCGAACTGCGATTCGTCGGCGACCTGGGGCAGGGCGGCCGCGCTGGTGGCGAGGGTGTTCTTGAGGACCGCGTTGGGGCCCGAGCTGAAGGTGGAGTCCTCCTGGACGCTCTTCACCGGCGGGATGGAGCTGTAGGCGGTGTTGAGGATCTTCTGTTCGGCGTCGCCGGTCATGAACTTCACGAACTTCTTGGCGCCGTCGATGTTGTCGGTGTTCTTGAAGACGGCCAGGTTGATGCCCATGACGGCCGAGTTGACCTGGGTGCCGGCGCCCGGGGTGCCGGACTGCACGGGCACGGGGGCGATGCCGTACTTGTCCGCGCTCATGCCCTGGGACTCCAGGTTGGAGGACGCGGACTGCCACAGCAGCATGGCCTGCTTGCCCTTGGCGAAGTCGCTCACCGACTGGTTCTGGGCGTACTCGGCGTCGCCGGTCGGGATGACCTTGTCCTTGGCCATGAGGTCGACGTACTGCTTGACCGCGGCCACGACGTTGTCGTTCGTGAAGTCGGGCTTGCCGTCGGAGGTGAAGAAGTCGCCGCCGTGCTGCTTGGCGAAGACGAAGACGTGGTGGATGTTCTCCGAGAGGTTTGCGCCCTCCGCGCCGAGCGCGGACTTGCCCTTGGCCTGGATCTTCTTGCCGTCGGCGATCAGTTCGGCCCAGGTCGCCGGCGGCTCGGTGATGCCGGCGTCGGCGAAGATCTCCTTGTTGTAGTAGAGGGCGTAGGACATCGAGTAGAGCGGGACCGCGGCCGGGTCCTGGCCCTGGGCGCCGGTGGAGCCGAGCGCGGAATCGACGAAGCGGTCCCTGCCGCCGATCGCGGCGAAGTTCTTGGCGTTCCAGGGCAGCAGCGCGCCGGTGGCCTGGAGGGAGGCGCTCCAGGTGTTGCCGATGTTGAGGACGTCGGGGCCCTGGCCCGAGGTGGTCGCGGTGAGGATCCGGTTGAGGAGGTCGGACCAGGGCACGACCTCGACCTTGACCTTGATGCCGGTCTGCTTCTCGAACTTGTCGAGTTCGGGCTGGAGGACCTTCTTGTCGACCTCGATGCTGGCGCCCTGGTTGGAGGCCCAGTAGGTCAGGGTCTTCGGTGAGTCGTTGGACCCGCCGTTCGTCGACGAGCCGCCGCCACAGGCGGTCACGAGAGTCAGGAGGGAAACGGTGACCGCACCGGCGGCCGCGGCTCGGGTTCTGCGCATGGCTCTGGAGTCCCTTCCAGGGAGAGACCCCGGGTGCGTTCGCTTCCCGAACACCACCCCGGAGTTAATTTATGGCGTGATTTAAGACGCGAAGGAAAGTCGCGTCAAGAGTCGGCGCAGCGGTATCTTGCAGGTCGAGGCGGCGTCGGAAGGGATCCACATGGCGGGGCGGAACGGGCGGACGGTGCGTGACCTGCGACGGGGCAATCGGACCGCCGTACTGCAACGGTTGTATTTCGACGGGCCCATGAGCCGCTTCGAACTGGCCCCGGCCACCGGTCTGAGCGGCGGCTCCATCAGCAACGTGGTCGCGGAACTGGTCGAGGACGGCCTGGTCGAGGAGGCCGGCACCGTCGAGTCCGACGGCGGCCGCCCCCGCACCCTGCTGCGCGTCGCGCCCACCGGCGGCCACATGATCGGCGTCGACGTCGGCGAGACCCGCGTCCGCGTCGAGCTCTTCGACCTCGCCCTCACCGAACTCGCCCGCACCGAACGGCCCCTGGAGCATCACGGCTACGACGTCGAGGTGATCGTCGGCCACATCCGCGACGGCATCGCGGAGGTCCTCGCCGACACGGACATCGCCCCCGGACACCTGCTGGGCGTGGGCATCGGCGTCCCCGGCATCGTGGCCCGCACTCCGGAGCAGGGCGCGGTCGTTCACGGCCAGACGATCGGCTGGGACGCCGTCCCGCTGGAGTCCCTGCTGCGTTCGACCTGTGAACTCCCCGACTCCGTCCCGTACTTCATCGACAACGGCGCCCGCACGCTGGGCCAGGCCGAGCTGTGGTTCGGGGCCGGCCGGGGCTCCCGCAACGCGGTCGTCGTCCTCTTCGGCTCGGGCATCGGCGCCTGTCTCGTCACCGAGGGGGTGGAGTACGGCCGGCCCCTGGAGTGGGGCCATGTGACCGTGCGGGTGAGGGGACGCCGCTGCCGCTGCGGCGCGCTGGGCTGTCTGGAGGCGTACGCGGGAGCGGGGGCGCTCGTCGACCGCTGGCGCGAGGCGGGCGGCCACCCGCCCGAGGGCACCGACGAGGAGACCGCGCTGGTCGCGCTGCTCGCCGCCGACGACCCGGCGGCCCTCGCCGTCCTGGAGGAGACGGCCGAGTACGTCGGCGCCGGCCTGTCCGACCTGGTCAACCTCTTTCAGCCCGAACGCATCCTCATCGGCGGCTGGGCGGGCCTCCAGCTCGGCCCCCGTCTCCTGCCCGCCGTACGCCGGTACGCCGACGCCTACGCCCTGCGCCACCCCGCCGACCGCGTCTCCATCGACCTCGGCCGACTCGGCCCGGACGCGGTCACGGTCGGCGCGGCAAGCCTGCCCCTGGCCGACCTCTTCGCCCGTGGCGGGCGGCCCGCAGCACGCGGCCGTGACCGCGAGAGCGCGACCGGCTGACCCGGCCGGAAGGGGGGTCCCTCCCGGCCCGGTCCCGTCAGGCCACCGGGTCGAGGAACGTCAGCACGGAGGCGGTCTCCTCGATCAGCGGGGTGAGCGCGGCGTTGAAGGGGCCGCCGTACGGGGCGTTCAGGTGCGCCTGGAAGGCGTCCTCGTCCCGGTACACCTCGAAGATCCAGAAGGCGCGGGGGTGCGAGGCCTTGGTGTAGACGTCGAAGGCGAGGTTGCCCTCCTCCGCACGCACCTTGCCGGCGTACTCCACGATCATGCGGGCCACCTCGTCCTGAGCTCCCTCACGGGCGGTGAACTCGGCGAGCAGGGTCTTCTTCACGGTTTCGTGTCCTTGTCAGTCGCGGTAGGAGCCGAGGTGCCGGACGCGTGCGCGGTCCAGCCTCACCGAGCCGTTCTCGGCGAAGACCTGCACCCCCTGGCTGTCGGGGTCGGGGAAGATCTGGTCGGTGATCACGGCCTCGCCGCTGCCGCCGAAGACCTCGACGGAGGACCAGTCGACGAGGATCCGCAGCGTGACCCTGCCGTTCTCGGCCTTGAGCGGCGCCCGCTGGACGCCGGGGAAGGCGCTGCTGAAGTCCGAGGCGCCGGAGCGGGTCCGGTCGACGTACAGCTCCTCGGTCGTGGTGTCGTAGCCGATGACGGTCTCCTCTCCCCCGGCGCCGGTGCGCACCTTGATGCCGAAGCGTTCGGCGTCCCGGAGGGAGAAGGTGGCCTCGATGTCGAGTGCCTTGCCCCGCCCGTTCGGGCCGGTCAGCGGCTGTGAGGCGCTGGTGACGGTGACACCGGTCGCCGTCGCCGCGGGCCCCTCGCGCAGGGAGGCCAGGCCGGCCACCGGTTCGCTGGTCAGGCGCACACGGCCGTCCACGGTGCGCAGTGCCATCCGGCGCGGGACGCTCTGTGCGCCGCGCCAGGGCGAGGTCGGAAGGGAGCCGCCGTACTCCCAGTCGTTCATCCAGCCGATCATGTACCGCTCGCCCCCCGGGGCGTCCTCCCAGGACACGGCCGCGTAGTAGTCCTTGCCGTAGTCGGCCCAGTCGGCGCGCTGCACGACGGACTTCGCGGGAGCGGCCGCGGTGGTGAACCGGTCGGCCATGATGTGGCCCCAGCCGCCGGTGTTGTTGTCGACGATCTGGATCCGGGCCTGCCTGCCCGCGTAGGGGCGCAGGTCGAAGGAGGCCCAGTCCAGGGTCTCGCTGTCGGAACCGGTGGCGCTGCGGACGACCTCACCGTCGACGAGCAGGTTGACGGAGGTCTCCCGGGAGACGGGCCGGGCCCGGGTGTCGGACAGCACGACGTGGTCGACGTTGAGGTGCCCCCAGCCGCCGGTGTTGTCGTCGACGATCCTGATCCGCGCCTTCTTCCCGGCGAGGTCGCGCACGTCCCAGGAAGCCCAGTTCAGTGCCTCGGCGTCGCTTCCGGTGGCGCTGCGCACGACCTGCCCGTCGACGACGAGCTCCATCGCGGTCGGCTGGTCCGAGCCGGCCGGGTGGTTGCCGCCGCCGATGAGGAAGTCGACGTAGTCCTTGTCGAGGGTGAACTCGGGTGAGGTGAGGGTGCCGGTCGTGGCGTCGCCGTTCAGGTAGCTGTTGACCAGGCCGTCGCCCAGCCAGCCGGTGACCTCCTGCTGGCCGGGGAGGGTGCCGGTGGCCGGTGCGGTGCCGAAGGCGTCGCCGGTCGTCGTCCAGTCGCCGTAGGTGCCGTTCTCGAAGTCGGCGAGGACCGTTCCCTGCGGTGTGACTTCCCGTTCCGGCACGGTCCCGTCCTGGTGCGGGTGGTTGCCGCCGCCGACCTTGAAGTTCAGATAGCGGCTCGCGACCGTGAAGGGCTGCGAGGTGAGGGTGCCGGTCGCGGAGTCACCGCCGTGGAAGCTGTCGGCGAAGCCCTTGCCGTCGTATCCGGTGACCGCTCCCTGCCCGTCCAGCGCACCGGTCGCCGGTGTCTCGCCGAACGCCGTCCCGGTGGTCGTCCACGGGTCGAATCCGGTGCCCTCGAAGTCCTGGACGACCGTGCCGGCGGGCGGGGTGTAGCCGCCCTTGTCGTCGGCGGTGAACTTCTTGCCGTCGAAGTCGCCCACGAAGTACTGGGCACCCGAACCGCCCGCAATACCACCGGGGTTGATGTTGACGACGAGGACCCACTTGATCTTCTTCGGGTCCCCGTCGACCGCGAGGGGGAACAGGTCGGGGCACTCCCACACCCCGCCAGTCGCGCCCGCCGGACCGAACTCGCTGAGCAGGTCCCAGTCCTTGAGGTTCTTGGACGAGTAGAACCGCACCTTGTGCTCGGCGGACAGCGACACCGTCATCAGCCAGCTCTGGGTGGCCGCATACCACTGCACCTTCGGGTCGCGGAAGTCCTTCGAGCCGATGTCGATGACCGGATTGCCCCGGTACTTGGTCCAGGTACGGCCGCGGTCGGTGCTGTAGGCGAGCGACTGGGCCTGGGTGCCCGTGCTCTTGTCGTGGCTGGTGTAGATCGCCACCATGGGCGGGTTCTTCCTGGTGCCGAACCCGGTCGTGTTGTTCCGGTCGACGACCGCGCTGCCGGAGAACACCATCTCCTTGTCGTCGTGCGACAGGGCGAGCGGCAGCTCCTTCCAGTGCACGAGGTCCTTGCTGACCGCGTGCCCCCAGGACATGTCTCCCCAGGAGTTGCCGCTCGGGTTGTACTGGTAGAAGAGGTGGTATTCGCCCTGGTAGTACACGAGGCCGTTGGGGTCGTTCATCCAGTTCTGCTGCGGTGTGAAGTGGAACTGGGGGCGGTAGGTCTCGGTGTACGACCGGGTGCCGGCCGCGGCGGCCTGCGGGGCGAGCGGGGTCGCGGACAGGGCGCAGACGGTCGCCGCCGCCGCGATCATCCGTATGCGGGCATGCCGGGATACACGTCCAGAAGTCATGGGTCTCCTGTGGTGGTGACGCCCTGGGACCGGCGCTGTCCTCCGCGGCGCCGACAAGGAATGTCAGCGTTGACTTATGTCATCGTTGACACCGGCCTGATGATGAATGCAATCCGCACGGCTCGTCAACGGTTCGGGCACGAAGCGGGCGGCTGACTCATCGTTGCGGACTTGTGACAGGCGCGGGGCATTGACGTTGCCGGGAGACGGGGTCATCATCCTCGGCAGTGTCAACGATGACATAAGTCAACGATGACACCTAGGGACGGCATGCTCCGATGCCGTCGCTCGCCCGCAATCCCGCTGGAGTCGTTCATGTCTCGCACCCCTCGACTGCCTTCCTCCCTGCTCAGAGTCGCCGCGTGCACGTCGGTCGCGGCCCTCGCCCTGACGGCCTGCGGTTCCGGCTCCGGATCGGGCTCCACGAGCTCCGGATCGGGCACGGTGAAGGTCGGGCTGATCACCAAGACCGACACCAACCCGTTCTTCGTGAAGATGAAGGAGGGCGCGGAGAAGGCCGCCAAGCAGGACGGCGTCCAGCTCATGACCGCGGCGGGCAAGTTCGACGGCGACAACGCCGGTCAGGTGACCGCCATCGAGAACATGGTCGCCGCCGGTGTGAAGGGCATCCTGATCACCCCGAGCGACTCCAAGGCGATCGTGCCCGCGATAGCGAAGGCCAAGGCCAAGGGCGTGCTGGTCATCGCCCTGGACACGCCGACCGAGCCGGAGAGCGCGGTCGACGCGCTCTTCGCCACCGACAACCTCAAGGCCGGCGAGCTGATCGGCGAGTACGCCAAGGCCGCGATGAAGGGCAAGACGGCGAAGATCGCCGCCCTCGACCTCGCGCCCGGTGTCTCCGTCGGCGTCCAGCGGCACAACGGGTTCCTCAAGGGCTTCGGCGCCACCGAGAAGGACGTGGCGTGCGCCCAGGACACGGGCGGCGACCAGGCCAAGGGCCAGACGGCGATGGAGAACTGCCTCCAGAAGGAACCCGGCATCAACCTCGTCTACACCATCAACGAGCCGGCCGCCCTGGGCGCGTACACCGCGCTGAAGGCCAAGGGCCGGGAGAAGGACGTCCTGATCGTCTCCGTCGACGGCGGCTGCACCGGCACCCAGGCCGTCAAGGACGGCAAGATCGCGGCCACGTCGCAGCAGTACCCGCTGAAGATGGCCGCCGAGGGCGTCAAGGCCGTCGTGTCGTACGCCAAGGACGGCAAGAAGGCGTCCGGTTACACCGACACCGGCGTCACCCTGATCACCGACAAGGCCCAGACGGGCGTCGCGTCCAAGGACACCGCCTTCGGCCTGGAGAACTGCTGGGGCTGAGTCCGGCCCCAGCGGACGTACGACTTCGCCTCTCCCCCAAGCGGGGCGGCCGGCCCCGCTCCTCCCCGACCCGGGGACGGCCGCCCCCGTGTCCCACCAGGACTTCTGTCTTCCGACAAGGACTTCGCATGACCGCCACGTCCACGCCTCCGAGCACCTCATCGCCGTACGCCGAGCTCAAAGCGCCGACCACGGCCCGCAGGCTGATCACGGCGCCGACCACCGGCCCGCTCGTCGCCCTCCTTCTCGCCTGTGTCTTCTTCGCCGTCTCCTCCGACCAGTTCCTCACCGGCGGGAACTTCTCGCTGATCGTGCAGCAGGTCATGGTCGTCGGCACCCTCGCCATCGGCCAGACCCTGATCATCCTCACCGCGGGCATCGACCTGTCGTGCGGCGCGGTGATGGCGTTCGGCAGCATCGTGATCGCCAAGATGGCCGCCGAGGGCTCACTGCCCCCGCTGGTCGCCATCGCGCTGGGCCTGGTCGTCTGCGGAGGCTTCGGTCTGGTGAACGGGCTGCTGGTGCAGAAGATCCCGCTGCCGCCGTTCATCGTCACCCTCGGCATGCTCAACGTGGCGTTCGCGCTGACCCACATCTACTCCGAGGAGCAGACGGTCACCAACCTGCCCGGCCCGCTGACGGCCCTGGGGCAGACCTTCCCGATGGGCCACACCGACATCACCTACGGCTCCCTCGTCACCATCGCCCTGTTCCTGCTGCTCGCCTACGCGTTGAGCAGCACCGGCTGGGGCCGGCACGTCTACGCCCTGGGCAACAGCCCGGAAGCCGCGCGGCTGAACGGCATCCGCACCTCCCGCCTGACCATCGGCGTCTACACCGTCGCCGGTCTCCTCTACGGCGTCGCCGCCCTGCTCCTCATCTCCCGCACCGGAGTCGGCGACCCGCAGGCCGGACAGACCGACAACCTCGACAGCATCACGGCCGTGGTCCTCGGCGGCACCAGCCTCTTCGGCGGCCGCGGTTCGGTCCTCGGCACCTTCATCGGCGTCCTGATCGTCGGGGTCTTCCGCAACGGGCTCCAACTGATGGGCGTCGCCTCGATCTACCAGACCCTGATCACCGGAGTCCTGGTCATCCTCGCGGTGACCGTCGACCAGATCTCCCGGAAGAAGGCCCGATGACCGCCCTCGACTCCCCCACCCCGATCCTCCAGGCCCGCGGTCTCGTCAAGCGCTACGGCCAGGTCACCGCCATCGACGGCGCCGACTTCGACCTGCTGCCCGGCGAGGTGCTCGCCGTGATCGGCGACAACGGCGCCGGAAAGACCAGCCTCATCAAGGCACTTACCGGTGCGGTGACGCCCGACGCGGGCGAGATCCGCCTCAACGGCGAGCCCATCCAGTTCTCCGGACCGCAGAGTGCCCGCGCCCACGGTATCGAGACGGTCTATCAGGACCTGGCTGTGGCGGCCTCGATGGACATCGCCTCGAACGTGTTCCTCGGCCGCGAGCTGCGCCGGCCCGGTGTCCTCGGCAGTGTCTTCCGCATGCTCGACAAGAAGCGCATGCGCCAGGAGGCCGCCGAGCACATGGCCGACCTGAAGATCGGACTGCGCTCGCTGACCCAGTCGGTCGAGACCCTCTCCGGGGGCCAGCGGCAGGCCGTGGCGGTCGCCCGTTCCGTCGCCTGGGCCCGCAGTGTCGTCGTCATGGACGAACCCACCGCCGCGCTCGGCGTCAAGGAGTCCGGGCAGGTCCTCGACCTCATCCGGCGGGTCCGGGACAAGGGCATGCCGGTCGTTCTGATCAGCCACAACATGCCGCACGTCTTCGAGATCGCCGACCGGATCCATGTGCACCGGCTGGGCCGGCGGGCCGCCCTGATCAAGCCCTCCGACTACTCCATGGCGGAGGTCGTCGCCATCATGACGGGCGCGCTCACCGTCGATGACGCCGGAGGTACTGTCGTAGCGGATTCCGAGGCCGCGAAGGCCGCGGGCGTCCAGGCCACCTGACCACAGCACTCGACACTCGACGGCATCCGGCCGAGGCCGCGGCCGGAACCCGACGAGCACAGGAGACGGTTTCCTCCATGGCAGCGAACCGCCGCCCGACCCTGGCCGACGTCGCCCGCGAAGTGGGCGTCAGTGCCAAGACGGTCTCCCGCGTTCTCAACGAGGACGGGCCCGCGTCGGCCGAGACCAGGGAGCAAGTGCTGGCCGCCGTGGCCAAACTCGGCTTCCAGCCGAACCTGATGGCGCGCAACATCCGCGTCGGCGGGCCCGACACCACCATCGGTCTGGTCGTCCCCGACCTCGGCAACCCGTTCTTCGGAGCGGTGGCCCGCAGTATCGAGGACACGGTCCGCGACCGCGGACTGACCCTGCTCATGGGCTCCTCGGCCGACGACCCGGACCGGGAACGCGCCCTGACGGACAAGTTCCTCTCCCGCCGCGTCAGCATCCTGCTGGTCGTGCCGTCCGTGGGCGCCGACCACTCCCACCTCAAGACCCACCGCGCCACGGGGCTGCCCGTCGTGTTCATCGACCGGCCCGGAGCGGGCCTGGCCGCCGACAGCGTCGTCAGCTCCAACCGCACCGGCGCCCACGACGGTGTCGCCCACCTGATCGCCCACGGCCACCGCCGGATCGGCTTCGTCGGTGACCTGCCGGTCAAGCTCTACACCCGCCGTGAGCGCTTCGCCGGGTACCGGGAGGCACTTGAGCGGGCCGGCCTGCCCTACGACCGTTCCCTGGTCACCAACGCCCATGACCAGCAAGGGGCTTCGGCCGCGACCTCCCGGCTCCTCGGCCTGGCCGATCCCCCCACGGCCCTGTTCGCCGGCAACAACATCGTCGCCCTGGGGATAGTGGCCGAACTCGCCCGCAGCAGACGCAAGGACGTCGCCGTCGTCTCCTTCGACGACGTCCCGCTCGCCGAGGCGCTCGAACCGGCCCTGACCGTCGTCGCCCAGGTCCCCGAGGAGATCGGCAGTACGGCGGCGACCACGGCGCTGTCCCGCCTCGACGGCGACCGCACCCGGGCCCGGACCATCACCGTGCCGACACGGCTGATCGTGCGCGGCTCGGGCGAGCGGCCCGCCCCCCGGTTGCAACGGGCCTGACCCGTCAGCCCGCCTGCCCCGGCACCTCCTTCATCTCGTTGACGACCGCCCGCTGAGTGATGGCGATGGTGTGCGTCACGGTGCCCTTCTTGAAGGTGTCGCTCGGCTCGACCTGCACATTGCGCTCGCCGAGGAACGCGTACGTCTTCTTGTCGAAGATCCACTCCGTGCGCTGCCCGCTCTGCTCGTCGAGCCGTGCGATCGCGACCCCGTGGCGCCCCACCGCGTCGACGGCGTCGTCCACGGCGACGACGCCGGGGATCTCGGCGGCGGCCTTGTAGAGCGCGGCGGTGAGGCGGGCGGGCGGGTAGCTCTCGGTCAGCAGGTCGCCGATGGCGACGAAGGCGGCCTGGTCGCGGGGGACTTCGGGATCGCGGTTGGCGTCCGACTCCTGGTAGATCTTCCGCAGCAGGGCCCCGGGTTCGGTGGGCAGCTGGGTGAGCCGGTGGTAGGCCGAGCGGAGCGGGTTCGGTCCGGCCAGGGTGATGCCGTCCTCGCTCGTGTTGCCCGGCTCGATCAGCCAGCCGTTCCTGCCGTCGGGGGACTGCCAGACCTGGCGGGAGTGCAGCTTCTCGCTGACCAGCGTGGTCTTGTCGTCGACCGTCTTCTCGTAGGTGCTGGCGACCTTGGACCCGATGTAGACGAACTGGTCGTCGCGCACGGCGGGTTCGGAGGTGTCGGCGGCGGCCAGGGAGATGTGGTCGAGCAGGCGGTCGGCGCCCCGGGCGTCGGCGGTGCCGATCCGGGTGGTCAGGGCGGGCCCGGTGGCCAGGGCGGTGTTCGCGTCATCGCCGCCGGTCAGGGCGAGGCCGCCCACGACCGCGCCGGCCAGGGCGCAGGCCATCGCGGGCAGCAGGATCGCCCGGCGCAGGAACGGGTTGCGGCGCACGGGGGCGACGGCGGTGGTACGGAGGTCTTCGCGGATCTGGGCCATCATCTGCTCCTTGTGGAACTGGTGGCGGCCCGCCGGCAGATCCCGCTCCACGGAGGGCAGAAGACCCTGGGTCTCCGTCCACTCGGCCGGGTGCGGCTGGGAGGGGCTGGCGTTCATCGGTTTCCTTCCTGTGCGGACCGGATCACGTAGTCGCGATCACCTGTTATCTGCCGGTTCGTTCGGGTGAGTTCCCAGTTTCTTCCTGCTGGTTGGGCCAGTTCGGCCTCGGCGAGCTTGCGCAGTCTGCCGCGGGCCCGGGACAGCCGGGAGCGGACGGTGCCGACGGGGATGCCGAGGGCGCGGGCGGCGTCGGCGTACTCCAGCCCCTCCCACAGGCACAGCACCAGGACCTCGCGTTCGGGGCGTCTCAGGGAGCCGAGCGCGGTCAGGGTGGCGGCGATCCGGCGCCGGTCGTCGACCCGCCCGGCGGTCTCCTCGGCATGGTCGGCGACCTCGGCCACCCCCGCCGCGGCCGCCGCGCCGGCCGCGGCCCGGTAGCGGCGGTTGCTGCGGTAGTGGGACCGGGAGACGTTCGTGGCGATGCCGAGGAGCCAGGGCCGCAGCGAGCCCCCGTCGGCCTCGACCGACGTCCGGCGCCGCCAGGCCTCCATGAACGTCGCCGACATGACGTCCTCGGCCACGGACCAGTCGGCGGTCAGCCGGAAGGCGTGGTTGTACACCGAGCGGGCGCACTGGTCGTAGAGCTCCGCGAAGGCGTCCGGATCCCCGGCCCGTATCCGGGTTCGCATATCTGTGGTCACGCTCTCAACTGCCCGGGCGGATCAACGGGTTCCAGTGATGCACGTCACACTCCCCCATCGCTTCCCTGTCAATGTTGTGCACTTTATTGACGACAGTCACCAGACAGCCTAATTTCGCGGTGTCCTTCCCCCGCTCAAGGGAGACCGCGATGTCCCCGTCCCCCACCGCAGCAGAACGCACCCGCCAACTCCGCCGAGTCGCCCTCTCCGGACTGCTCGGCACCGCCGTCGAGTTCTACGACTTCCTCGTCTACGGCACCGTCGCCGCCCTCGCCTTCGGCGAACTGTTCTTCCCCGGCGCCGACCCCGCCGTGGGCACGATCGCCGCGTTCGGCACCTTCGCCGCCGGATACGTGGCCCGCCCGATCGGCGGCGTCGTCTTCGGCCACTTCGGCGACCGCCTCGGCCGCAAGAACATGCTGCTGCTCACCATGGGCCTGATGGGCGGCGCCAGCTTCCTCATCGGCCTGCTGCCCACGTACGACACCATCGGCGTGTGGGCACCGGTCCTGCTGATCACCCTGCGCGTGGTCCAGGGCATCGCCATCGGCGGCGAGTGGGGCGGCGCGACCCTGATGGTCGTGGAGCACGCGGGCGAGCGCCGCCGCGGCCTGTGGTCGAGCTCCACCCAGATGGGAGCCCCGCTCGGCTCCCTGATCTCCGCCGCCGTGGTCGCCCTGGTCTCCACCCTCCCCAAGGACCAGTTCGCGGCCTGGGGCTGGCGCGTGCCGTTCCTGCTGAGCGTCCTGCTGCTCGGCGTCGGCCTGTTCGTCCGCCTCAAGGTGGTCGAGAGCCCTCTGTTCGCCGAGGTGAAGAAGGACCGCGCCGAGTCGAGGCTCCCCGTCCTCGACGTCCTGCGCCACCCGAAGCCCGTGCTGCTGGCCTGCTGCGTCGGCATCGGCGCCTTCACCGCCCAGTCCCTGCTGACCAGTTACCTGATCGCGTACGCCACCGGCATCGGCTATCCCCGGCCGCAGGTGCTCACCGCGCTCACCGTCTCCGCCGCGGTCGCCCTGGTCGTGCTGCCCTGCGGCTCCGCGCTCTCCGACCGGTTCGGCCGCCGCCCGGTCGTCCTCACCGGCGCGATCCTGTCCGCCGCCACCGCGTTCCCCGTCCTCGCGCTGGTCGACTCCAAGTCGTCGGGGGCCCTGATCCTGGCCGTGGTCATCGGCCACGGCATCTCCCAGTCGCTGATGTACGGCCCCCTCGGCGCCCTGTTCAGCGAGATGTTCGGCACCAAGGTCCGCTACACCGGCGCCTCGCTCGGCTACCAGGGCGCCACGCTGGTCGGCGCCGGGTTCTCCCCGATGATCGCCGGCAGCCTGGTCGCGAGCAGCGGCAACGGCACCCCCGTCGCCCTCCTGCTGTGCGGCGGCTCGCTGATCACGGCCCTGACGGTGTGGTTCGTCCGCGAGACCAGCCGTACCTCACTCGGCGACGAATCCGCCCCCGAACTCCCCACCACCCCCCACACGGAGGAGATCACCGCATGAGGCACGGCACCCGCATCGCCTGCGCGACGGCGCTTCTGCTCACCCTGACCGCCGCACCCGCGGCCACGGCGGCCGACACGGACCCCACCCACGTGGACGGTCAACTCCCCTCCGGCGCCACGTACATGATGGACGTCCCCACCAACTGGAACGGCACCGTCCTCCTGTTCAGCCACGGCTACAACGCGGGCCCCGCCAACCCCGCCCAGGACGCTCCGGACGCGGCCACCAAGCCCCTTCTCCTCCAGCAGGGTTACGCCCTCATCGGCTCCTCGTACGCGTCCACCGGCTGGGCGGTCACCGACGCGGTCCCCGACCAGATGGCCACCCTGAAGGCCTTCACCACCCGCTTCGGCCCGGCCTCCCGCACCCTCGCCTGGGGACGGTCGTACGGCGGCCTGGTCACCACGGCGATAGCCGAGCGCCACCCGGACGCGATCGACGGCTCGCTCTCCATGTGCGGCCTGGTCCACGGCGGAGTCGCCAACTGGAACAACACCCTCGACCCGGTGTTCGCCCTCAAGACGCTCCTGGGCTCCGACGTCCCCCTGGTGAACCTCCCGACCCAGCAGGCGGCCACCGACGCGGCGAACACCCTCACCGCCAAGGTCGACTCCGCCCAGTCCACGGCCGAGGGCCGGGCCCGTATCGCCCTCGCCGCGGCCCTCCACAACATCCCGGTCTGGAACGCGCCCACCCAGACCCGCCCCGCCGCGACCGACTGGGACGCCCAGCAGGCCAACCAGTACGACGCCGTCAAGGGCCTGATCAAGATCGCCGCCTTCAACCGGCGCCAGGAGGCCGAGGTCCGGGCGGGCGGCAACATGTCCTGGAACACCGGCGTCGACTACGCGAGGCTGCTCGCCCAGTCCTCCGTCCGCAAGGAGGTCACCGCGCTGTACAAGAAGGCCGGCCTCTCCCTGACCAGGGACCTCGCCGCCCTCAACCGGGCCCCGCGCATCAAGGCGGACCAGAACGCCGTGTCGTGGATGAGCAGCACCAGCAGCTTCACCGGCAAGCTGGCCAAGCCCCAGCTCTCCATCCACACCATCGGCGACCCCCTGGTCCCCGTCCAGACGGAGAGTGCCCTGCGCCGCGCGGTGACGGCCGCCGGCTCCGCCCCCCTCCTGCGCCAGGCCTACGTCGACAACGCCGGCCACTGCACCTTCAGCACCGCCGAACAACTGGCCGCCCTCCACACCCTGGAGGACCGCCTGACCACCGGCCACTGGCAGGGCACCGACCCGGCGTCCCTCAACGCCCGCGCCACCGCGGCCGACCCCACCACCCCCGCCCGCTACGTCCAGTACCGCCCCACCCCCTACCTGCGCCCCTACGACCTTGCCCACCCCGCCGACCGCCGGTGACCTCGTACGACCGCCTGCCGAACGGTCGGCGGGCGGCCGTACCCTTGCCCCCGTGGAGGACGACGACATCCTGGACACCGCGGAGGGGCCGCAGCAGCGCCCGCAGTCCCTCATGCTCACCTTCTTCGGCAACCACGTCCTGGAGGAGGGGAACCTGGGCGTCTACTCGGGCAGCATCATCGACGTCCTGGGCCGCGTGGGCGTCGGCGAACAGGCCGTACGCTCCACCCTCACCCGCATGGTCAACCGGGGCCTGCTCCAGCGTCAGCGCGAGGGCCGCAAGATGTTCTTCGGCCTGACCCCGCAGGCCACCCGCGTCCTGATCGACGGCCGCACCCGCATCTGGAAGCAGGGCGCCGTCAACGACGACTGGGACGGCTCCTGGACCCTGCTCGCCTTCTCCCTGCCCGACTCCTGGAAACGCCAGCGCCACGACCTGCGCTCACGCCTCACCTGGTCCGGCTTCGGCGCCCTCTACAGCGGCCTGTGGATCGCCCCCGGCCACGTCGACGTCTCCGCCGTGGTCACCGACCTCGGTCTCACGGCCCACGTCAAGATCTTCCACGCCCGGGCCGCCGAGGTCACCGACATCGAGCAGATGATCCGCGACACCTGGGACCTGGAGTCCATCGCCGCCCGCTATGTCGCCTTCGACAAGCGCTGGAGCGCCCACCTGGTCAACGGCACCGACGACGACCCGATCGGCACCCGCCTGCGCCTGGTCAGCGACTGGCTCCGCACCATCCGCACGGACCCGAGACTCCCGGCCCGCCACCTCCCCCCGGCCTGGCCGGCCCGCCCGGCCCAGGAAACCTTCCACCGCGTCGCCCAGCAGACCCACCCAGCCCTGAAGGCAGCACGAGCAACTTTGGAAACGACCCCACTGCGCAGCTAGGACACGTTTGACGTGGTCGAGCGGCTGCGGGCCGGTGGGGGCCGGTCGCGCAGTTCCCCGCGGTGCCGCTGCGCTGGGCTTGAACCGGGCGCCTAAGGGGTGCCGGGTCGGGTTGTCGTGCGGGTGCGGGTTCGTTGTGGCTGATCGCGCAGTTCCCCGCGCCCCTAGGGGGTTGCGGTCACCTGTGCCAGGACGGACCGTCCGCTCCACCGGGGCGAGCGGGCCGCCGCAGGCATTCAGGGGCGCGGGGAACTGCGCACAACGCCCGCCCCCGCCGAACCCGCAGACAGAGACCGCTCAACCGCCGGAGGCGTCCCCACCCACCGTGAACCCGATCACCGTCCCGCCCCCCTCCCGGGGATACGCAAACGGCGCCCCTCCGTGCGACAGCGCAACCTCCCGCACGATCGACAACCCCAGCCCCGACCCCGGCAACGACCGCGCGTCCGCCGCCCGGTAGAACCGGTCGAACACCCGCACAAGATCGGCCTCGGCGATCCCTGGCCCCCGGTCCAGCACCTCCACCCGCACCGGCCCGGCCGCCGTGAACCCCGACACCGAGATCTCGATCGCAGCGG
Source organism: Streptomyces sp. NPDC024687 (assembly GCF_055559055.1). NCBI lineage: Bacteria > Bacillati > Actinomycetota > Actinomycetes > Kitasatosporales > Streptomycetaceae > Streptomyces > Streptomyces sp. NPDC024687. The sequence goes on from NZ_JBVHLJ010000009.1 coordinate 316,396, forward strand.
TACCGTCCCGGTCGAACTTCGCCGCGTTCTCGACCAGGTTCGACACCGCCCGCTGCAGCATCCCCGGCCGCCCGTCCGTCACCGTCGAACCGCTCGCGTGCACGAGAACCTCCCGCCCGATCCGCCGCCGGGCGGCCCCCGCCACCTCCTCCGCGACATCGGCGAGATCCACCCGCTGCGGCGGCTCGTTGGCCGCCTGCCCCGCCGCGAGGTCGACCAGCTCGTTGACCAGATCGGTCAGCTCCCGTGCCTCCTGCGTGAGATCGGCGACCAGCTCGTCGCGCGTGGCGGGCGGCAGCTCGTCGATCCGCCGCAGTAGCGAGATGTTCGTACGCAACGACGTGAGCGGCGTCCGCAGCTCGTGCCCCGCGTCCTGCACCAGCCGCCGCTGGTCCTCCTCGGACTGCGCGAGCCGCCCCAGCATCCGGTCGAAGGCCCGTCCCAGCCGCCCCACCTCGTCGTACCCGGTGACCGGCACCTCGATCCCCAGCCGCCGGGTCCGCGCCACGTCCTCCGCTGCGGACGTGAGGATCACCAGCCTTCGGGTGATCCGCCGGGCCAGCCACCACCCGAACAGCCCGGCGCCCACCACGACCGCCGCCATGAGCAGAAACGTCCGCTGCTGAAGCGCCCGCAGCAGATCCTCGGTGTCGCTGAACTCCTGCGCGACCTGCACGGCACCCCGCCCGCCGCCCAGCGAGACGGTGGCGATCCGGTACACGTCGCTGCCGACCGAGACCTCCTTGTGCAGGACCATCCGCCCGGCCGCACCGGCGGCCGCGACCCGCCGGTCCCCGGAGATCACCGGCAGCCCGGGTCGCCCGGGATCGGCGACCGCGCCGGTGGGCCCCAGCACCTGCACATCCGTACGGGCGGGCCGTACCAGGTCATGGCCCGGCGCCGAGGACGAGAAGTCCTCCGGCGTCATCCGCTGCTGGCGGACCTCGCCCCGCAGATCCTGCACGACCTGGTCGAACACCGACTCCTGGTCCACCCGCACCAGCCGCGCGGCGGCACTGTAGGACAGCACCCCGACGAGCACGGTCACCGCCGCCGTCACCGCGGCGAACGACACCGCGAACGTGGTCCGCAGGGACAGCAGCCGGGGCCGCGGCCGGGCCCACAGCCGAGCCAGCCGCCCCACTCAGTCCTCCCGGAGCACGTAACCCACGCCACGCACCGTGTGGATCAGCTGCGGGGCGCCGGGCTCGTCGAGCTTGCGGCGCAGATAGCCGACGTAGACGGCGAGGTTCTTGGAGCCGGGCCCGAAGTCGTAGCCCCAGATACGGTCGTAGATCGTCGAGTGGTCGAGCACGATGCCGGCGTTCCGCACGAGCAGTTCCAGCAGCTCGAACTCGGTACGGGTCAGCTCCAGCTCGCGCGTCCCCCGCCAGGCCCGCCGCGCCTGGATGTCCATGCGCAGCCCGGCCGCCTCGATCCGCCCCTCGGGCAGTTCCGGCGCCGGGGCCCTCACCACCGCGCCCACCGCGGGAGCCATCCCGTCGGGGCTGGTCCGCCGCAGCAGGGCCCGCAGCCGGGCGAAGACCTCCTCGACGTCGAAGGGCTTGACCACATAGTCGTCGGCGCCCGCGTCCAGGCCGGCGATCCGGTCCTGGGTCTCCACGAGCGCCGTCAGCATGAGGATCGGCGTACGGTCGCCCTCGGCGCGCAGCACCCGGCAGACCTGGAGTCCGTCGATGCCGGGCATCATCACGTCGAGAACGAGCACGTCCGGCGGCGTCCGGTGGGCCTGCGCCAGCGCCTCGACGCCGTCGGCGACCGCGGTGACCCGATAGCCCTCCAGGGTCAGGGCGCGCTCCAGGGCGTGACGGATGGCGCGGTCGTCTTCGGCGAGCAGCACGTTGTGGGACACGTCCTCAGTGTGCCGTGCCCGCCGAGTCGTACGACGTGATGAGCAGCTCACCGGGGACCCTTCTTACTGGCCTCTCACCCCGTCGGACGCAACGCGGCAAGCTGCTCCTCGAAGGGCACCACGTCCACGAAGCCGTCCGTGGCCGGGGCCCGGCGCGGGGTCCCGCGGACCGCCGACAGCCCGCCCATCAGCCCCGCGAGCTCCCGCGCGGCCCGCTCGACGCGCCCGTCCAGCCCCTCGGCGCCCCAGTCCTCCGAGGCGGCGTACACCCCGGTCGGCACGACGACGCCCTTCAGGTGGGCGAAGAGCGGCCGCAGCGCGTGCTCCAGCACCAGCGAATGCCGGGCCGAGCCACCGGTCGCCGCGATCAGCACCGGCTTGCCCTCCAGTGCCTCCGGCTCGAGGACGTCGAAGAACGACTTGAACAGTCCGCTGTACGACGCCGAGAACACCGGGGTCACCACGATCAGTCCGTCGGCCCCGGCCACCGCGTCCTGCGCAGAGGCCAGGGCGCGCCCCGGAAACCCGTTGGTGAAGTTCTGCGCGATCTCCACGGCGAGTTCCCGCAACTCCACGACCTGGATGTCCACCTCGGTCGCCCGTCCCACCGCCGCGGCCAGCCGGTCCCCCAGCAGCCGGGTGGACGACGGGACGCTCAGCCCTGCGGACACGACGACGAGCTTCATGCGACGACCTCCTTGTTCTGCCCGGCGGCCAGCAGGGACGCGTGGGTGGGAGCCTCCGGGACGCCGGCCGGGCGCCCGGCCGCGAACTCCTTGCGCAGCACCGGTACGACCTCCTCGCCCAGCAGGTCGAGCTGCTCCAGGACGGTCTTCAGGGGCAGTCCGGCGTGGTCGAGGAGGAACAGCTGGCGCTGGTAGTCCCCGGCGTACTCGCGGAACTTCAGCGTCTTCTCGATGACCTGCTCCGGGGAGCCCACGGTCAGCGGGGTCTGGTCGGTGAAGTCCTCGAGGGACGGTCCGTGCCCGTAGACGGGCGCGACGTCGAAGTACGGCCGGAACTCCTTCACGGCGTCCTGGGAGTTGCGCCGCATGAACACCTGGCCGCCGAGCCCGACGATCGCCTGCTCGGCGGTGCCGTGCCCGTAGTGGGCGTACCGGGCCCGGTACAGCTCGACCATCCGCTTCGTGTGGTCGGCGGGCCAGAAGATGTTGTTGTGGAAGAACCCGTCGCCGTAGTAGGCGGCCTGCTCGGCGATCTCGGGAGACCGGATGGACCCGTGCCAGACGAACGGCGCGACGCCGTCGAGCGGGCGCGGCGTGGCGGTGAATCCCTGGAGCGGTGTCCGGAACTTCCCCTCCCAGTTCACGACGTCCTCGCGCCACAGCCGGCGCAGCAGGGCGTAGTTCTCTATGGCGAGGTTGATGCCCTCCCGGATGTCCTTGCCGAACCAGGGGTAGACCGGCCCGGTGTTCCCGCGGCCCATCATGAGGTCCACCCGGCCGTCGGCCAGGTGCTGGAGCATCGCGAAGTCCTCGGCGATCTTCACCGGGTCGTTGGTGGTGATCAGCGTGGTGGAGGTGGAGAGGATCAGCCTCTCGGTCTGCGCCGCGATGTACCCGAGCATGGTGGTCGGCGACGACGGCACGAACGGCGGGTTGTGGTGCTCACCGGTCGCGAAGACGTCGAGCCCGACCTCCTCGGCCTTCAACGCGATCGCGACCATGGCCTTGATCCGCTCGCGCTCGGTCGGCGTACGTCCGGTCGTCGGGTCCGGCGTGACATCGCCGACGCTGAAGATCCCGAACTGCATGGTCGCTCACCCTCCAGGTTGTTTACGGTTCAACTATAACCGCGTGCCCGGAGAACGACACCACCCCCACACCTATTCCCACGGCATCCCCGACGACTTCCTTCCACCGCCCCGGTGCCACCAGGACCGACGGCCACCGCACCCACCCAGGGGCGCGGGGCCGTGTCGATGTGCGGCTCCGCCGCGAAAGCGAGCCCGACAGCCCCACCCGGCCCACCACAACCACGGCCACACACCACCGACGGCCACCCCACCCACCAAGGGGCGCGGGGAACTGCGCGACCAGCCACAACGCACCCGCGGCCGCCCGACAACCGCACCCACCCCCACCCGGCCACCCCCTACGGCACCAGCACGAGCCGTCCCCGCACACCCCCCTCCTCCAGCCGGACATGCGCCTTGACCACCTCGTCCAGGGCGTACGTCCCGGCCACCCGCAGCGTCAGCACCCCCTTGTCCACCAGCCCCGCCAGCTCGGCCAGGCGCGCCCCGTCCGCCTCCACCGCGACGGACGCCGTCCGCACCCCGCGCACCGACCCGGGATGCGCCCCCGGCAGCACACCGACGTAGGCACCCCCGTCCCGCACCCGCTCCAGCACCGCCTCACCGAGCACCGCCGCGTCCAGTACGGCATCGACCGTCCCGGCAGCGGCGACGGCGGTCGTGAACTCCGCCGCCCCCAGTGACCGTACGAACTCCTCGTCCCCCTCCCGAGCCAGCCCCACCACCGACACCCCCCGGTGGACGGCGAGTTGGACGGCGAACCCGCCGACCGCACCGGCCGCCCCGGTGACCAGCAGCGACTGCCCCTCGGTCAACTCCAGCAGATCCAGGGCCTGTACGGCGGTCAGGGCGTTCAGCGGCAGCGTCGCCGCGTGCACCGCGTCGACCGTGACCGGCGCCTTGGCCACCGCGTCCGTGTCCACGACGACGTACTCGGCGTGCGTGCCCAGCGCCTTCGCCACACCCCCCTGCAGCGCCACCACCTCGTCCCCGACGCTCCACACCGTCGCGACGCCCACCGCGTCCACGGTCCCCGCGACATCCCAGCCGAGACCGATCTGCTTGCCCGCTCCACCGAAGAAGCCGGTCCGCACGCCCAGGTCCACCGGGTTCAGCGCGGCACCCGCGACCTTGATCCGCACCTGCCGGGCCCCGGGCTCGGGCAGTTCGCTCTCCAGCACCTCGACGACCTCGGGCCCGCCGAAGGTCCTCACCACAGCAGCACGCATGATTGGAAACTCCCCATTGGTCACTGTTCGCTCCGGTATCTCCGTCGCTGTCAACAACCCTAGGAAGAGCTACTATCCATTGGTAAGTAGTTACCTGAAGGTGCCTACATATCCCGGAGGTGAGCCATGCCGACCATGACGGCGGCCCAGCGGCGCGAACAGGCGCGCGAGGAGTACGACGCGTTCATCAAGGGCTGCCCCACCAACCAGCTCCTGGACCGCCTCAGCGACAAGTGGGTCAGCCTCGTCGTCTCGGCCCTGTCCACCGGCCCCATGCGCTACAGCGACCTCAGCCGCAAGATCGCCGGCGTCAGCCCCAAGATGCTCACCCAGACCCTGCGCTCCCTGGAACGCGACGGCATCCTCACCCGCACGGTCACCCCGTCCGTCCCCGTCCGCGTGGACTACGAACTCAGCGCCCTCGGCCACAGCCTGGCCGGCCTGCTGACCGCGGTGAAGCGCTGGGCGGAGACACACATCGAGGAAGTCCACGAGGCGAGAGACCGCTACGACGCCGCGGCCGACTGACGCCGGATCCACCCAGAGCCTCTGCCCGTCAGAAGTAGTACTCGTCCCCACTGTCCAGCACCAGCACCCGCTGCCGGTCGTTCTCCCGGTTCCCGTCCACCGTCCCGCCGTTCCACACCGTGTCGATCTCCAGCACCACCTCCGACGGCACCCCCCGCAGCCGCACCCGCAGGTCGACCCGCTCCCCCACCCCGTCCGCCGCCGGCGCCCCCACCGCGCACAACACCACCCGTTCCTCGGACCGCGCACACCCCTTCGGCAGCGTCTGCGCGTCCACGAGCGGCTCCGACCACCGCAGCCGTACGGTCGCGTCCGGCACGGCGGCAGGCCCGTGATTGCGCGGCGTGAACCGCACGTCCACCTGCCCGCCGGACAGGGACGCGGCCCCGTGATACGCCAGATCCGCCTCGGGCCCGCCGACCGCGACCGCCGTACCCCCACCCGCCACCAGCGCCACCACCACCGCACCCCACACCGCAAGCACCCGCATGCCACCCACTCCTCGCTCCAGCCGCCCGAACCGCCGCGGTCGCAGGGATGTATCCCACGTACGTCGGCCGACAGGCGCCCTCCATCAGGTGACGCCGGCCCCGGCAGCCCGCCGTGCGAAGCTGGCCCGCATGCTCGTAGCCCGCTCCGCCGCCCTCTTCGTCGTCGCCGCCCTCTTCGAGATCGGCGGCGCCTGGCTGGTCTGGCAGGGCGTACGGGAGCACCGCGGCTGGATGTGGACCACGGGCGGCATCCTCGCCCTCGGCGCCTACGGCTTCGTCGCCACCTTCCAGCCCGACGCCCACTTCGGCCGCATCCTCGCCGCGTACGGCGGCATCTTCGTGGCCGGCTCGATCCTGTGGGGCATGGCGGCGGACGGCTACCGCCCGGACCGCTGGGACATCGCGGGCGCGCTGATCTGCCTCGCGGGCATGGCGGTGATCATGTACGCCCCGCGGGGCGACTGAGCGGCCGTACTCAGGACATCTCGCCGACCGGCCCGCGATACGGACCGCCCGGAGTCTCGGACTACGGCCGACCTATCCTGGCGGAAGTCCGTACCCACGCCCGCCCGAGGAGCAGCCATGGCCCCCGCCGCCCCGTCCCCCGCGTCCCGGATCGCGATCGTCACCGGGGCGAGCAGCGGAATCGGCGCGGCCACCGCACGGCAGCTCGCCGCGGCCGGCTACCGCGTCGTCCTGACCGCCCGCCGCAAGGACCGTATCGAGGCGCTCGCGGAGGAGATCAACGCGGCGGGCCACCAGGCGACGGCCTACCAGCTGGACGTGACGGACCGCGAGGCGGTCGACGAGTTCGCCTCCGCCTTCAAGACGGTCGGCGTCCTCGTGAACAACGCCGGCGGAGCCCTCGGCGCCGACCCGGTCGCCACCGGCGACCCCGCGGACTGGCGCTCGATGTACGAGACGAACGTCATCGGCACCCTGAACCTCACCCAGGCCCTGCTCCCCAAGCTCGACGCGAGCGGCGACGGCACGGTCGTCGTCGTCTCCTCCACGGCGGGCCACGGCACCTACGAGGGCGGCGCGGGCTATGTCGCCGCCAAGCACGGCGCCCACGTCCTGGCGGAGACCCTGCGCCTGGAGATCGTCGGCCGTCCCGTCCGCGTCATCGAGATCGCGCCCGGCATGGTCAAGACCGACGAGTTCGCCCTGACCCGCTTCGGCGGCGACCAGGAGAAGGCGGAGAAGGTCTACCAGGGCGTCGCGGAACCCCTCACCGCCGACGACGTGGCCGACACCATCACCTGGGCAATCACCCGCCCCAGCCACGTCAACGTCGACCTCCTGGTCCTGCGCCCCCGCGCCCAGGCCTCCAACACGAAGGTCCACAGGGACCTGTGACCGGGGACCGGAAAGACCCGCAGGACCCCCACGACGAACGCCACATGTGGTGGTGGCTCGCTTACTTCCTCTTCGGCATCCACATCGTGGCCTTCGTCATGATCTACGCGGTGACGCACGCCCCGAAGTGAGCGCGGCTCAGCCCTTCACGCAGACGACCTGCTTCAGCTTCGCCACAACCTCCACCAGGTCCCGCTGCTGGTCGATGACCTGGTCGATCGACTTGTAGGCGCCCGGGATCTCGTCCACGACACCGGAGTCCTTACGGCACTCCACGCCCCGTGTCTGCTCCTCCAGGTCGCGCGTCGAGAACCGCCGCTTGGCCGCGTTGCGGCTCATACGCCGACCCGCGCCGTGCGAGGCCGAGTTGAAGGCCTTCTCGTTGCCGAGGCCCTTCACGATGTACGACCCGGTCCCCATGGACCCCGGGATGATGCCGAACTCACCGGAACCGGCCCGGATCGCGCCCTTGCGGGTCACGAGCAGGTCCATGCCGTCGTAGCGCTCCTCGGCAACGTAGTTGTGGTGCGCGCTGATCTCCGCCTCGAAGGTCGGCTTCGCCTTCTTGAACTCCTTGCGGACCACGTCCTTGAGGAGCGCCATCATGATCGTGCGGTTGTACTTGGCGTACTCCTGCGCCCAGAACAGGTCGTTGCGGTACGCCGCCATCTGCGGAGTCTGCGCGATGAAGACGGCGAGGTCCCGGTCGACCAGCCCCTGGTTGTGCGGGAGCTTCTGGGCCACGCCTATGTGGAACTCGGCGAGTTCCTTGCCGATGTTCCGGGAACCCGAGTGCAGCATCAGCCAGACAGAACCGGTCGTATCCGTGCACACTTCGACAAAATGGTTGCCGGCTCCGAGCGTTCCCATCTGCTTTGCCGCCCGCTCCCCACGGAACTTCACCGCATCCGCAACCCCGTCGAACCGCCCCCAGAAGTCGTCCCACCCACCGGTCGCCAACCCATGGAACCGCCCCGGCTCCACGGGGCTGTCATGCATCCCCCGCCCCACCGGAATGGCCTGCTCGATCTTCGAGCGCAGCCGGGACAGGTCGCCCGGCAGGTCGTTCGCCGTCAGGGACGTCTTCACCGCCGACATGCCGCAGCCGATGTCCACTCCCACCGCCGCCGGGCACACCGCACCCTGCATCGCGATCACGGATCCGACCGTCGCGCCCTTGCCGTAGTGCACGTCCGGCATCACTGCGAGGCCCTTGATCCACGGCAGGGTCGCGACGTTGCGCAGCTGCTGCAGGGCCACGTCCTCGACGGTCGCCGGGTCGGTCCACATGCGGATCGGGACCTTGGCGCCCGGCATCTCCACGTACGACATATCGTCCTCATTCCCCCGGAAAGTAAACAGAAGTCTTGAATCGCAAAACCGGCGCCAAGGTCGACGAATGGGATGACGGACCGGCGTTCACGGCAGTGCGTGCGATACACATTGTCTGCTGGGGACGCCCCCGTGCGGCAAGCGAATAACCTGCGGGGACACTGAGATCCCCACGAGTCGGAGACATTCCGAGAGGAGCCCCACCGTGCAGCGGAAGGCCTACGTACCCGGTGTCGCCGCCCTCCTCGCGGCGGTGCTGGCCGGCTGCACCGGCAGCTCCGGCAGTGACACCCCGACGGACAACGCCAATCCCGGTGACGCCGGCACCGCGTCCGCCGTGGCGCAGCCCGGCAAGTACCGCACGCTGCCCGAGGCCTGTGGCGTGGTCGGCCAGAGCAGTCTGGACGTGCTGCTGCCCGGCATCCAGCAGATCGCCGACGAGGAACAGCGGGCCAAGGCGTACGAGGGCGAGGCCACGCTCACCTACGACACCGACCGCAAGGTCGGCTGCCGTTGGAAGGTGGAGGCCACGGACGCCACCGAGTACCTGTCGGTCGACTTCGAGCGCGTGGTGTCGTACGACAACGCGGTCAGCGACGACAGTCAGGCGCAGCAGCTCTTCGCACAGACCGAGGAGAAGGCCGATCTGCCGGTGGCGGCGACGTCCAGTGCCGTGTCCGACGTGGAGGAGAGCGGCACCGCCAGTCCCACGGCGTCTCCCACGGCCACTGCGAGTGGTTCCGCGAGTCCGAGCGGTTCGGCGTCCACTCCGCCGTCGGATCTCCAGCCCCGTGTGCTGGACGATCTGGGCGACGAGGCGTTCCTGGACGACGTGTTGAGCAACTCGGGTTCGACGGCTCAGCAGCGCAAGGTGACTGTGGCGTTCCGCACGTCCAACGTGATCGTGACCATCGAGTACGAGGAGCAGCCGACGACGATCGGCGTGACCCCGGACAGCAAGGAAATGCAGGACAACGCCCGGAAACTGGCCTCTCAGCTGGCCGGGTCGCTGTCGGGCTGAGTGCTCTTCACACGCCCCTCACCCGTGCGCACGAGGCATTCGAAGCTGGACCGCACAGCATGCTCACCGCGTACCGTGGCCCCTCGGACCCGATCCGACGGCAGGAACCACAAGCGTCATGAGTGAAGGAACCATGCAGCGACGAGCAGAGCGTGACCAGGGTGTTCAGCGAGCGAAGCGTCTTCACCGCGTCCTTGTCTGCGCGGCCGCAGTCCCGGTGATGCTGATCGCCGTCGGCTGCTCCTCCGACTCCGGCGACTCCGGCTCCGGCAGCGGTGGCGACAAGGCCGCGGACGCCGGTGCGACGGTGTCGGCCTCCGCGAGTGCGGCGCCCACGGTGCAGGCGGCGGCGTACAAGTCGCTTCCCGAGTCGTGCGGGGTGCTGTCCGCGAAGACCTTGAAGTCGCTGGTGCCCGAGGCACCGAAGGCCGGCAAGAAGGGCACGTCGGAGGCGGGTACGCGCGGCAGTTGCTCGTGGAGCAGCCTCGACAACAACGGGGTGAAGGGCTCTCAGTTCCGCTGGCTGAATGTGTCTCTGCTGCGTTTCGAGTCGGACACCTCGCGCGGTACGGGTGAGGCGCAGGCGCAGAAGTACTACGAGCAGCAGATTCAGGACGCCCAGTCGGTGGCCGGTGCGAAGAACGCCAAGGCGCAGCCGGTGTCGGGGACGGGTGACGCGGCGACGCTGGTGCGTTACGACCTGAAGAAGAAGGAAGGCGCCTTCAAGCAGCAGACGGTGGTCACGCGCGTGGAGAACGTCGTGGTGACCGTCGACTACAACGGCGCGGGTCTGGCCGGTGACAAGGCGCCGAGCGCGGACAGCCTGGCGAAGCTCGCGGAGCGGGCCGCCAAGGAGACGGTGACCGCGGTGGCGGCGGCGAACGGCGAGGGTGCGGCGAGCCCGGCCCCGTCTGGGTCCGCCTCGGGTTCGAAGGCCCCGTCGAAGTCGGCGTCCCCGTCCGCGGCGCCCTCGAAGTCCGCGTCCGGGTCCGCCTCGAAGTCGGCATCTCCGTCCAAGTCGGCCGCGAAGTCGGGCTGAAGAAGTACTGACGGCACGTACCGGCCATCCGTGCGCAGCACATATGTGCCACTCTGTTGCGCGCAACAACAGGTACAGGGAGGGGAGTACGGGTGTCCGCGCCCATGCAGCTGACTCGAATGCATCGCATTCTCATAGGCGTGGTCGTGTTCGGCGCCGTGATCATCGCCGGCATCGGCTTCGCGGGGTCCTACGCGGCCGTCCGTGAACTCGCCTTCCAGAAGGGCTTCGGGAACTTCAGTTATGTCCTCCCGATCGGCATCGACGCAGGCATTTGCGTCCTGCTCGCCCTTGACCTGCTTCTGACGTGGATCCGCATCCCGTTCCCGCTGCTGCGCCAGACGGCGTGGCTCCTGACGGTCGCCACGATCGCCTTCAACGGCGCGGCGGCCTGGCCGGACCCGCTGGGCGTCGGTATGCACGCGGTGATCCCGATCCTGTTCGTGGTGTCGGTGGAGGCGGCCCGGCACGCGATCGGCCGGATCGCGGACATCACGGCGGACAAGCACATGGAGGGGGTCCGCCTCACCCGCTGGCTGCTCTCCCCCATCCCCACGTTCCTGCTGTGGCGCCGGATGAAGCTGTGGGAGCTGCGCTCCTACGATCAGGTCATCAAGCTCGAGCAGGACCGCCTTGTCTACCAGGCCCGTCTGCACTCCCGCTTCGGCCGGGCCTGGCGTCGCAAGGCTCCGGTGGAGTCCCTGATGCCGCTCCGGCTGGCCAGGTACGGGGTTCCGCTGGCGGAGACTGCTCCGGCGGGACTGGCGGCGGCGGGCATCGAGCCGGTCCTGCTTCCGCCGGCTCCCGCGGTCGACGTGGTCGCGGGCGCTCGTGACGCCGGGGCGGCTCCCGACCCGCAGCGGGCCGCGCCTGCCGGTGAGCAGCGCCGTGAGCTGAACGGCACCTCGCGGCAGCCGCAGGCCCAGCAGGAACCGGAGCCCGACCTGAGCCCGTGGTTCGAGGCCCCGCAGCAGATCGAGTACCACGGCGGCTACAACCCGAACTACGACCCCGCGGAGCAGTACGAGCGGTGGTACGAGGAGCAGATGGAGGCCGAGCAGTACGAGCTGCAGCAGATCCAGTACGAGGAGCCCCCCAGGGAGCCCTCGATGGAGGAGACGGGCAGCTTTCCCATTCCGGTGAGCAACGGCCGTACCCGGGAGCTCGGTGAGGGCGGTGGCACTCCGGAACCGACGGAGGAGGACTTCTACCAGGTCTTCAAGAAGTCGATAGACGGCAGCTATCCCTCTCCCGGCCAGCTCCGGGGTGACGTGGAGGCGACGTACGGCGTCGTGCTCCCCCAGCGGGAGGCCGAGCGCATGGTCAACCGCTTCACGAACCGTCACACCGCGGAGCTCCAGGAAGACCACATCGCCTGAGACACGCGAAAGGGGGCCCTCCTCACCGAAGGGCCCCCTTTTCCGTACCGCCTACTCCCCGAGCAGCGCCCGGACCCGCTCCTGGCCCACGGCCAGTAGCAGCGTGGGCAGCCGGGGCCCGGTGTCCCGGGAGACCAGCAGCTGGTAGAGCAGCGCGAAGAACGTCCGCTGAGCCGTCTTGATCTCGGCCGGCAGTTCCTTGGGCGTGGCGTCCGCGGAGAATCCGGCCTGCACCTTGGGCACGCCGTACACGAGGTGGGTCAGCCCGTCGAGCGACCAGTGCGAGGCCAGCCCGTCGAGGAGCAGCCGGAGCGACTGCTGGGATGCCTCGTCGAGGGACTTCAGCAGTTCGGCGTCGGGCTCGCTGCGCACGATGGTCCGCTGGTCGGCGGGCACCTGGGTGTTGATCCAGGCTTCGGCCCTGTCGTAGCGGGGCCGGGCCTCGTCCAGCGACGAGAGCGGGTTGTCGGGGTCCAGGTCGCTGAGGATGCGCAGCGCCTGGTCCGCGTGCCCGGCGGTGATGTCGGCGACGGAGGCGAGGGTCCGGTACGGCAGGGGCCGGGGCGTCGTCGGGAGCGGCCCGCCGGCGGTGCCCACCGCGCGGGAGTGCGCGGCGACATCGCCCGGCAGCGCGGAGCCGTCGGCGACCTTGGTGTCCAGCTTGTCCCACTCGTCGTAGAGCCGCTGGATCTCCTGGTCGAAGGCGATCTTGAAGGACTGGTTGGGCCTGCGGCGGGCGTAGAGCCAGCGCAGGAGCTGCGGCTCCATGATCTTCAGTGCGTCGCCCGGCGTGGGCACTCCGCCCTTGGACGACGACATCTTCGCCATCCCGGAGATGCCGACGAAGGCGTACATCGGTCCGATCGGCTGCTTCCCGCCGAAGATCCCGACGATCTGCCCGCCGACCTGGAAGGAGGAGCCGGGCGAGGAGTGGTCGACTCCGCTGGGCTCGAAGACGACGCCCTCGTAGGCCCACCGCATCGGCCAGTCGACCTTCCAGACGAGCTTGCCGCGGTTGAACTCGTTGAGCCGGACGGTCTCGGAGAACCCGCAGGCGTTGCAGGTGTACGACAGCTCGGTCGTGGCGTCGTCGTAGGAGGTGACGGTGGTGAGGTCCTTCTCGCAGTTGCCGCAGTAGGGCTTGTACGGGAAGTACCCGGCGGATCCGGAGGAGCCGTCGTCCTCGGCGGCCGCGCCGGACCCTTCGGCGGCCTCGACCTCGGCGTCGTCGAGAGGCTTCTGCTGCTGCTTCTTCGCTGCGGCCGGGGCCTTCTTGGTGCGGTACTGGTCGAGGATCGCGTCGATGTCCCCGCGGTGCGCCATGGCGTGCAGGATCTGCTCGCGGTAGACGCCCGAGGTGTACTGCGCGGTCTGGCTGATCCCGTCGAACTCGACGCCGAGCTCGGCCAGCGAGTCGACCATGGCGGCCTTGAAGTGCTCGGCCCAGTTCGGGTGGGCGGACCCCTTGGGCGCGGGCACGGAGGTCAGGGGCTTGCCGATGTGCTCGGCCCACGACTCGTCGACCCCGGTGACACCGGCCGGCACCTTGCGGTACCGGTCGTAGTCGTCCCAGGAGATGAGGTGCCGCACCTGGTGGCCGCGGCGCCGGATCTCGTCGGCGACCAGGTGGGGGGTCATGACCTCGCGGAGGTTCCCCAGGTGGATGGGTCCGGACGGGGAGAGCCCAGAGGCGACGACCACGGGTTTGCCGGGGGCCCGACGCTCCGACTCCTCGATGACCTCATCCGCGAAACGGGAGACCCAGTCGGTGGTCTCGGTGCTCTGAGCCACGATCGGCACGTCCTCTTTTACTGAAGTACTGGAGTACTGAAGGCTTGATGGACACCTCATTCTCCCAGACCGCCCCGCGCCGGAGAAAACCGCTTTACCCCCCATGGGATACTGACCGTGTCTATCTGATCCCCCGAGGAGAACGGCACCCACGTCCATGGCCCCGGTCACGTCCCTCAGCGACTCCGTCAACCAGCAGCTCGGTTCCGCGATCTCGGCCACGCTGCCGGAGGCCTCCGCGGACCCACTGCTGCGACGCAGCGACCGGGCCGACTTCCAGGCGAACGGCATCCTGGCGCTCGCCAAGAAGGCGAAGGCGAACCCGAGGGACCTGGCGACGCAGGTCGTCTCGCGGATCGAGACCGGTGACGTGATCAAGGACGTCGAGGTCTCGGGCCCGGGCTTTTTGAACGTCACGATCACCGACCGGGCGATCACCGAGACCCTGGCCGCGCGCTACGCGGACACCGCCCGTCTCGGCGTACCGCTCAAGGACGAGCCCGGCATCACGGTGATCGACTACGCCCAGCCGAACGTGGCCAAGGAGATGCACGTCGGCCACCTGCGCTCCGCGGTGATCGGCGACGCCCTGCGCGGCATGCTCGACTTCACCGGCGAGAAGACGATCGGCCGGCACCACATCGGCGACTGGGGCACCCAGTTCGGCATGCTCATCCAGTACCTGATCGAGAACCCGGGCGAGCTGGCCCCTCCGGGCGAGGTCGACGGCGAGCAGGCCATGTCGAACCTGAACCGGGTGTACAAGGCGTCCCGGGTGGTCTTCGACTCCGACGAGGAGTTCAAGGAGCGGGCGCGGAAGCGGGTCGTCGCCCTGCAGTCCGGTGACAAGGAGACCCTCGAACTCTGGCAGCAGTTCGTGGACGAGTCGAAGGTCTACTTCTACTCGGTCTTCGAGAAGCTGGACATGGAGATCCGCGACGAGGAGATCGTCGGCGAGTCGGCGTACAACGAGGGCATGCCCGAGACCGCCCGCCTCCTGGAGGAGATGGGCGTCGCGGTCCGCTCCGAGGGCGCGCTCGTCGTCTTCTTCGACGAGATCCGCGGCAAGGACGACCAGCCGGTCCCGCTGATCGTGCAGAAGGCGGACGGCGGCTTCGGCTACGCGGCGAGCGACCTGACGGCGATCAGGAACCGGGTCGTCGACCTGCAGGCGACCACGCTCCTCTACGTGGTGGACGTACGCCAGTCCCTGCACTTCAAGATGGTCTTCGAGGCGGCCCGGCGCGCGGGCTGGCTGAGCGAGGGCGTCACCGCGCACAACATGGGCTACGGCACGGTCCTCGGCGCGGACGGCAAGCCGTTCAAGACGCGTGAGGGCGAGACGGTACGGCTGGAGGACCTGCTGGACGAGGCGGTGCAGCGGGCCGCCGAGGTCGTACGGGAGAAGGCGCAGGACCTCACCGAGGACGAGATCCAGGAGCGGGCCACGCAGGTGGGCATCGGCGCGGTGAAGTACGCCGACCTGTCGACGTCCCCCAGCCGCGACTACAAGTTCGACCTGGACCAGATGGTCTCGCTGAACGGCGACACGTCCGTGTACCTCCAGTACGCGTACGCCCGTATCCGGTCGATCCTGCGCAAGGCGGGAGAGGTACGGCCGGCCGCCCACCCGGACATCGAACTGGCCGGGGCGGAACGGGCGTTGGGCCTGCACCTGGACGCGTTCGGCGACACGGTCTTCGAGGCGTCCGCGGAGTACGCCCCCCACAAGCTGGCGGCGTACCTCTACCAGCTGGCCTCCCTGTACACGTCCTTCTACGACAAGTGCCCGGTCCTGAAGGCGGACACCCCGGCCCAGGTCGAGAACCGCCTGTTCCTGTGCGACCTCACGGCCCGCACCCTGCACAAGGGCATGGCGCTGCTGGGCATCAGGACGCCCGAGAAGCTCTGACGCCGAACGCGATTGTCAGTGGCTCCCCCTACAGTCACTGACATGGCGACTCTTCCCAACCCGCTGCCCACCCTCGCGGCAGACCCGAGCGGTCGTTCGCTCGGCCTCGGGCTCCCCCTCGGGAGACTGATCGACGAGACGGACGACGGTCCGTGGCACGAGCCGTTGCTGTGGCACGCCGAGTACACGGCGTCGTCCGGGGCCTGGACGGCGCTGGGTACCCAGACGGCGCGAACCGGGCTGCTGCCCGTGCTGATCGACGTGGGCGGTACGCAAGGCGGGCCGGAGGAGTGGGAGTTGATGCCCGGGGAGATGTCGTACCCCGGGGACCACGACCCGGAGGAACTGCTGGCGGAGTACTGGGCGTACACGATCGAGGAGCCCGACGACCTCGACGGGACGATCGCCCCGTACGACGAGACCTGGCCCGGCCTGGCCCCGGCCCCCGAGTCACTCCCCGCCGACCCCGACACCCGTGCCGCCGAGACCGCGGACGCACTGCTCGACGAGGGCTCGTGGTTCAAGGATCCCCGCCTCGCCCTGGTCCCGGCGCGCCGCAGCGCGGACATCCCGGCGGCCATCGGCTGGACGGGACCGTTGAACTACGAGAACGACGTGGCCCGCCTCTGTGCGATCCTCCGCTCCTGGGAGGACCGCTTCGGGATACGCGTCGTCGCGCTCGGCTTCGACCGGTTGACGGTGTCCGTCGCCGCCCCGCCCACGACGAAGGACGAGGCGGAGGCCGTCGCCGCCGAGCACTTCGCGTTCTGCCCGGACAACATCACCCAGGGGGACCACGAGACCCTGCGCGCGTACGCCGAGCACGCGGTGCTGGGGCAGCGGGTCTGGTCCTTCTGGTGGGACTGACCTGGTGGGACTGACCGGCGTCAGCCGGGGAGCAGCGGCGTGCCCTCCGGTGCCGTGATGCCGAACTCCTCCTCCAGGAGCCGCCGCACCTCCGCCTCGCCGGTCAACTCCCGCTTCCGCACGGTGCCGTCAGTGCGGGTCTCCGTGAGCAGGCTGCCGTGGAGGAGGAGATGGCGCTCGGTGGTGACGCGCTGGACGTAGATCCGCTGGGTGAAGGGGGAGCGCGGGTTGGTCCCGATGTGCCAGTTGATGACCTCGAAGTCGGGCTCCTCGAAGGGCTCCAGGGTGAAGGCGTACTGATCAACCCACCTGTCCTCCTGGTGGGCCTGGAGCACCCACAGCTCGAGCGGCCCTCGGTGCGGCACCTGCACCAGTCGGTGAAGGCGTCCGGCGTCGGGGAACTCGGTGTCCGTCCGGAGCGGCACCGGTTCCAGCAGCGCGCCGATCGCCCCGAACCCGACGTCGGCGAGATACGGCTGCGGGTCGCCGGGGATCTCCACGAGCAGCGCCATATGGGTACGCGGACGGCTCTCGACCGCGTCCGCGCCGAGGACGACCCGTGCCGCCAGCCGGGTCACGCGGAAGCCAAGTGCCTCCAGGGCGAGCAGGAGCAGGGTGTTGTGCTCGTAGCAGTAGCCCCCGCGTCGGCTGCGCACCAGCTTCGCCATCAGGTCGCCGGGTTCGAGGGAGGGGGCGTTGCGGCTCAGGGCGTCGAGGTTCTCGAAGGGGATGCCCCGCGAGCGTCGCCAGGTCGGCCCGCCGCTCCCCTTCCCACCCGATCCGCGCCAGATACTCACCGAAGTCGAAGCCCGGGTCCCGCACAGTCTCATCGGCCATGACGACACCGTAGGCACAGGGCCGCCGCCGCGTCCGCCGACCAGGGCCGGACCGCCCCTGCGACCTTCGCCCTAGGTCTACGTCGGCACGTGCACCTGCGCCTGCGCGCCCTGTGCCTCAGCCTGGTCCCGGACCGCCCTGAACGCCTCCCCCAGCCTCCGCAGCCCCTCCCCGATCTCCTCCGGCGTCTGCGTCACGAAGCACAGCCGCAGGGTGGAGCGGTCGGGTTCACCGGCGTAGAAGGGCGCGCCGGGGACGTAGGCCACATCCCGTGCCACGACCTGCGGCAGCAGCGCGGTCGTGTCGTACGGCGACGGAAGCCTCGCCCAGAGGAACATGCCGCCCTCGGGACGCGTCCAGACCGACCCTTCGGGCAGGGCGTCGGCCAGCCCCGCGAGCATGGCGTCCCGGCGCTCCCCGTAGACCTGCGCGACGCGCCGCACATGGGCGTCGAGGTCGCGGTCGGCCAGGTAACGGGCCGCGGCGAGCTGGTTGACGGTCGGGGTGTGCAGATCGGCGGCCTGCTTGGCGACCGCGCAGGCCCGCCGCAGCTCGCCGGGTGCCCGGAGCCAGCCCAGCCGCAGTCCGGGGGCCATGACCTTGGAGAAGGACCCGAGGAGCACGACCCGGTCGCGGACCTCCTCGTGGGCGGCGATCCACGGCACCCGCTCGCCCTCGAAGCGGAGTTCGCCGTACGGATCGTCCTCGACGATCCACAGCCCGCAGCGCGCGGCCACGGACGCGACGGCGGCCCGGCGCCCCGCGGACATGGTCCGCCCGGTCGGGTTCTGGAAGGTGGGCACGGTGTAGAGCAGCTTGGGCCGCTCCCGCACGACGAGTTTCTCCAGCGCCACGGGATCGGGCCCCTCGTCGTCCCCCGGCACGGCCACCACCCGGGCCCCCGCGAACCCGAAGGCCTGAAGTGCGGCCAGATAGCAGGGGCTCTCGACGAGCACCGTGTCCCCGGGCTCGATCAGCACGGTGGCGAGCAGCGACAGCGCCTGCTGGGACCCGGTGGTGACCAGGACGTCGTCGGGGTCGGTGACCAGCCCCCGCACCGACATCCGCTCCGCAAGGGCGGCCCGCAGCACGGGCTCGCCCTCGGTGGTCGAGTACTGAAGCGCCCGCTCGGGCACCTCCTCCAGCACCGCCCGATACGCCTCAGCGATCCCCTCGGCGTCGAACAGTTCGGGCGCCGGAAGCCCGCCCGCGAAGTTGACGACCTCGGGGCGGGCGGTGACGGCGAGGATGTCCCGTACCGGCGACCCACCGACCGAGCGGGCCCGGGCGGCGAGCGGCGGCACGGAAGCGAACGTGGGCACCGTCATGGCACGGCTCCTTCGACTGCGAACTGGCGACTGCGGACTGCGGACTGCGGACTGCGACGACTGGCGGGTTCAGCGCAGCCTAAGCAAATGAATGCCACCTACAAGCACCTTTCCGCGATACGGACGTCCCGCACCCGCTCAGGCCTTGGTGCCGGTCGCCCCGTAGACGTTGATGTCGTCGTCCGTGACGTCGTTGATGTCCCGGTAACGGATCTTCTCGATGTCGTCGAGGGACGCGAAGTCCTCGGCGTCGATGGCCGGCGGCTCGGGCGCGGGCCCGGGGTGCCACCGATGCGCGGGCACCACACCGGGCTCGTCCAGCGACAGGCCCGGCACCTCGGTGAAGAACCGCTCCACCTGCGCCTTGGACCGGAACACGAAGGTGAACCCGCGCTCGGTGTAGGTCCGTTGGACCGCGCGGGTGGGCTCGGGATGCATCTCGTCGGTCAGATGGCTGAGCACCACCCGGCTCCCCGCGGGCAGGACCTCCACCAGCTCCCGCACGATCGGATAGGCCTCGTCGTCCTCGACGAAGTGCAGGATCGCGACCAGGCACAGTGCTATCGGCTGGTCGAAGTCCAGGGTCTTGGCGGCCTGTTCGAGGATCTGCGCGGGACTCTTGAAGTCGGCGTCGATGTAGTCCGTACGCCCCTCCGGCCCGCTCGTGAGCAGCACGCGGGCATGCGCGAGCACCACCGGGTCGTTGTCGACGTAGACAACCCGCGCCTCGGGCCGGATCCGCTGGGCGATCTGGTGGACGTTCTCCCCGGTGGGCAGTCCGGTGCCGATGTCGAGGAACTGCCGGATCCCGTCCCGCGCGGTGAGCCGGCCGACGGCCCGGCGCATGAAGTCGCGGTTGTGGCGTACGTCGAGGTAGCCGCGGGGGTTGGCGGCGAGCGCGGCGGCGGCCGCCTCGCGGTCGGCGGGGTAGTTGTCCTTGCCGCCGAGGAAGACGTCGTAGACGCGGGCCGGATGCGCCTTGGTGGTGTCGATCCTCTTGGCCAGCTCGGCCGGGTCCTGGCTGAGCGCGTCACCGGACATGGGCGTCTCCCCTGTGAATGTGTCGGTCCTTCAACGGACAACCACCGCGATGTTCAAGAACCCAACTCCCCGGGCGACTTGATGGTGCCCGGCGCCCGACATGCCCCGTCCCGCATCCCACAGCAGGGACTCGGGAAGCCACATCCCCCCAGGTCAACGCACCCCCCACCACAGAGCCGTCCCGAATCCCCCGCGAGAGCTGGCGAACGCCCCCGCTGCCCCGCAGCCTGATCCCATGCCCACCCACCCCCACACCCCCCACAGACTCACCGCGACCGCCCTCGCCCTCGCCCTGTTCATGCTCCTCGCGCTGACGGGCTGCAAGGACGGCCAGGGCGTACGCGACGAGGGCCCGGCCACGCACAAGGCGGCCGCGGCAAGCCCCGCGGAAAACCAGAAGGCCGCCCGGCACTGACCGGGCGGCCTTTCGAAGCAGAGCTACGGCATCACACGTGCGCCGGGGCGAAGCCCTTCGGGTTGGGGCCGTACTTGTTCTCGCTCGGCTCGCTGTCCAGCACCGAGAAGACGAACAGGGTGATGCCGCCGACGAGCGGGACGAACGCGAACAGGATCCACCAGCCGCTGCGGCCCGTGTCGTGCAGACGGCGCGCGGTCACGGCAAGGCCGGGCAGCAGGAAGGCGATGTAGGGGAGGAGCGGGAGCCACGACTGCTTGGTGGCGAGGCCGATGGCGAGGAAAACGACGTAGATGATCCCCGCGAACAGCGCGAACATCCAGTATTCCTTGCGGCGCGCACGCCCGCTGAAGACCGCGTACTTCTTGAGTGCCTCGATGAACCAGCTCATGGTGGTGTCCCCCCATAGATCGCCGCTCGGAACCGTTCCGAATGGATCAGGCCAGGCGCAGAAGATATGAAGGATGTCGGGAACTCGTCAATTCAACGGATGTAAGCATTCCATCAAGCGGAAGGCTCGACGCAGCCCGACAAATCCACCACATCCGAAGCGCATTACGGACACAACACCAGAAGATCACCGAGCGAAGTGGGCGATGTTATCCGGACGTTGGCCGGAACGAGCTCGGCCCGTATCCGGACCGAGCTCGAACCGTTGCCGTGACACGCCGTCCGGCGGCTTCGTCAGCCGAGCTTCTGCGCCACCTCGGTGGCCCAGTAGGTGAGGATGTTCTGCGCCCCGGCCCGCTTGATTCCGGTCAGCGTCTCCAGGATCGCCCGGTCCCGGTCGATCCAGCCCTTCTCGGCGGCGGCCTCGATCATCGAGTACTCACCGGAGATCTGATAGGCGGCGACCGGCACGTCCACGGCGTCCGCGACCCGCGCGAGCACGTCGAGATACGGCCCGGCCGGCTTGACCATCACCATGTCGGCGCCCTCCTCCAGATCGAGGGCGAGCTCCCGCAGCGACTCCCGCACGTTCGCCGGGTCCTGCTGGTACGTCTTGCGGTCACCCTGCAGCGACGACGCGACGGCCTCCCGGAACGGACCGTAGAAGGCGGACGCGTACTTCGCCGTGTACGCCAGGATGGCCACGTCCTCCCGCCCGATCTGGTCGAGCGCGTCCCGGACGACCCCGACCTGCCCGTCCATCATCCCGCTGGGCCCCACGACATGGGCGCCCGCGTCGGCCTGCACCTGGGCCATCTCGGCGTACCGCTCCAGGGTGGCGTCGTTGTCGACGCGCCCCTCCGCGTCCAGCACCCCGCAGTGCCCGTGGTCGACCGTCTCGTCGAGACACAGGTCGGACATCACGAGCAGGTCGTCCCCGACCTCGGCCCGCACATCCCGGATGGCGACCTGCAGAATCCCGTCGGGATCGGTCCCCGGCGTCCCGACCGCGTCCTTCTTCGACTCCTCCGGCACCCCGAAGAGCATGATCCCGGACACCCCGGCCGCGACGGCCTCCGCGGCCGCCTTCTTCAAGCTGTCCCGGGTGTGCTGCACGACCCCGGGCATCGCCGAGATCGGCACGGGCTCACTCGCCCCTTCCAGCACGAACGCCGGAAGGATGAAGTCGGCGGGGTGCAGCCGGGTCTCGGCGACCATGCGGCGCATGACGGGAGTGGTCCGCAGCCGCCGGGGCCGCGTACCGGGAAAGGATCCGTACATCGTCATATCCCTACGCTACGCCCGGCTCACGGGTCCCTTTGCCGACGCTGCGTCGGACTTGGGCGGGGCGCCTATCGGGGTGCCGGGTGAGGTTGCCAGGCGGCTGCGGGTCGGTGGGGGTTGGCCGCGCAGTTCCCCGCGCCCCTGGGTGGGACTCGTGCACCCCTCCACCCCGGCACCAACCCACCCACCGAACCCCACGCGCTACCCCCGCCCCACCGGACCGCAACAGGCCGCCGCAGGCATTCAGGGGCGCGGGGAACTGCGCACAACGCCCGCCCCCACCTAACCCGCGGACAACCCCAGACCTCAGGTGGTCGACCGCCGACGCCTCGCCCCCGGCCGCCGCTCACTCGGCCGCGTCACCGGATCCCCGGCCTCCAGCGCCGCCGCCCGCCGCTTCAACCCGAAGTCGGCCAGCGCCTCGGCCAGCTTGTGCACGGACGGCTCGGGAGCCATCACATCCACCCGCAGCCCGTGCTCCTCGGCCGTCTTGGCCGTGGCGGGACCGATGCACGCGATCACGGTCACGTTGTGCGGCTTCCCGGCGATACCCACCAGGTTCCGTACGGTCGACGACGACGTGAAGAGCACGGCGTCGAACCCGCCCCCCTTGATCGCCTCCCGCGTCTCCGCCGGCGGCGGCGAGGCCCGCACGGTCCGGTAGGCGGTGACGTCGTCGACCTCCCACCCGAGCTCGATGAGCCCGGCGACCAGCGTCTCGGTCGCGATGTCGGCGCGCGGCAGGAACACCCGGTCGATCGGGTCGAAGACCGGGTCGTACGGCGGCCAGTCCTCGAGAAGCCCCGCGGCCGACTGCTCACCGCTCGGCACCAGATCGGGCTTCACACCGAAGGCGACCAGCGCCTTCGCCGTCTGCTCGCCCACCGCGGCGACCTTGATCCCCGCGAAGGCACGCGCGTCGAGCCCGTACTCCTCGAACTTCTCCCGTACCGCCTTGACGGCGTTGACAGAGGTGAAGGCGATCCACTCGTAGCGCCCGGTCACGAGCCCCTTGACGGCCCGCTCCATCTGCTGGGGCGTGCGCGGCGGCTCGACGGCGATCGTCGGCACCTCGTGCGGCACGGCCCCGTAGGACCGCAGCTGGTCGGAGAGCGAGGCCGACTGCTCCTTCGTACGCGGCACGAGAACCTTCCAGCCGAACAGCGGCTTGTTCTCGAACCACGACAGCTGGTCGCGCTGCGCGGCGGCCGAACGCTCACCGACCACGGCTATCACCGGCCGCCCGCCCTCGGGCGAGGGCAGCACCTTGGCCTGCTTGAGCGTCTGGGCGATGGTGCCCAGGGTGGCCGTCCAGGTCCGCTGGCGCGTGGTCGTACCGGCGACGGTGACCGTCATCGGCGTATCGGGCTTGCGCCCGGCCGCGACCAGCTCACCGGCGGCGGCGCCCACGGAGTCCAGGGTCGTCGACACGACCACGGTCCCGTCCGACACCCCCACCTCCGTCCAGCACCGGTCGGAGGCCGTCCGCGCGTCCACGAACCGCACGTCCGCGCCCTGCGCGTCGCGCAGCGGAACACCGGCGTACGCGGGCACGCCGACGGCCGCGGCGACACCGGGCACGACCTCGAAGGGCACGCCCGCGCGGGCGCAGGCCAGCATCTCCTCGGCGGCGTACGCGTCGAGCCCGGGGTCCCCGGACACCGCACGCACGACCCGCTTGCCGCCCCGCGCGGCCTCCATGACAAGATGTGCGGCATCCCGTACAGCGGGGGCAGGGGCGGTTGTTGACGTGCCGTCAACAACTGTCAGTTGGGGCGCGCCCGTGCCCGGAACCGGAGTCGAGGGCGACTCGGTGTCCGTGTTCACGACGGCGACGCCCGACCGAGCGTGGACGCGCACGACGTCGAGCACCTCGTGCCCGGCGACGAGAACGTCCGCGTTCGTGAGCGCCTCGACGGCGCGCAGAGTCAGCAGTCCCGGATCTCCGGGTCCGGCACCCAGGAAGGTGACGTGCCCGTGTTCGGGACCGACGGGAAGTGTGGTGGGGCTCACAGTGCTCGCTCCCCCATCAGACCGGCCGCGCCCTGGGCAAGCATCTCGGCCGCTAGTTCACGGCCGAGCGCCATTGCTTGGTCGTACGTCTCGGGCACGGGACCGGTGGTGGACAACTGCACCGTGCGCGAGCCGTCGGTGGTGCCGACGACGCCCCGCAGGCGCATTTCCTTGACAATCTGCCCGTCGGCCAGCAGGTCGGCCAGCGCGCCCACAGGGGCGGAGCAGCCGGCCTCCAGGGCGGCGAGCAGTGACCGCTCGGCGGTCACGGCGACCCGTGTGAACGGGTCGTCGAGCTCGCCGAGCGCTGCGATCAGCTCCGCGTTGTCCGCGGTGCACTCGATCGCGAGTGCTCCCTGGCCGGGAGCAGGCAAAACTGTGTCGACCGAGAGGAAATCGGTCACTTCGTCGATACGGCCGATGCGCTGCAGCCCTGCCGCGGCCAGCACCACCGCATCCAGCTCACCATCGCGCACGAACCGCACCCGGGTGTCGATGTTCCCCCGGATCGCAACCGTCTCGATATCAAGTCCGTGTGCGCGGGCGTACGCGTTCAGCTGTGCGGTGCGCCGGGGCGAACCGGTGCCGATGCGGGCTCCGCGGGGCAGGTCGGTGAACTTCAGGGCGTCCCGGGCGACGATGACGTCCCGCGGGTCTTCGCGTGCGGGTATCGCGGCCAGCGCCAGCTCGTCCGGCTGCCCGGTGGGCAGGTCCTTGAGCGAGTGCACCGCGAAGTCGACCTCGCCCTTGAGCAGGGCCTCGCGCAGCGCGGTCACGAACACTCCCGTGCCGCCGATCTGCGCGAGCGCCTCCTTGGACACATCGCCGTACGTGGTGATCTCCACGAGCTCGACGGGCCGCCCGGTCACCTGGCTCACGGCGTCCGCCACCTGCCGCGACTGGGACATGGCGAGTTTGCTCCGCCTGGTCCCCAGTCGTAGCGCCTTGGTACTCATGACGAGCCTCGGTCTTTCTCATCGGTGGTGCTGTCCTCGGCGCGGGAGACGGCGGCCACCGTCTCGGGGTCGAGGTCGAACAAAGTCCGCAACGCGTCCGCGTACCCGGCACCGCCGGGCTCGGCCGCGAGTTGCTTGACCCGTACGGTCGGCGCGTGCAGCAGCTTGTCGACCACGCGCCGTACGGTCTGCGTGATCTCCCCGCGCTGTTTGTCGTCCAGGCCAGGCAGCCGCCCGTCGAGCCGCGCGATCTCGTTCGCGACGACATCGGCGGCCATGGTCCGCAGCGCGACGACGGTGGGCGTGATGTGCGCGGCCCTGAGCGCCGCCCCGAAGGCGGCGACCTCGTCCGCGACGATACGACGGACCTGGTCGACGTCGGCCGCCATCGGAGCGTCCGCCGAGGCGTCGGCGAGCGACTCGATGTCGACGAGCCGTACCCCGGCCAGCCGGTGCACGGCGGCGTCGATGTCCCGGGGCATGGCGAGGTCGAGCAGGAAGAGCGAGGGGGTGGGGCGCGGGATCTCGGCGACGGGCTCGGGCCTGCGCCGCTCGGGCACCCGCCCGATGACGGCTGCGGTCGCCGCGAGGGCGGCGATGGCGTCGGCCTCCTCGGCGGGGTCGAGCACGGTCACGGCCGGCCCGGAGCTCTGCGGCCGAGGTGCGTTGTCCACCCAGGCGGCGTGCTGTTCCAGCTCGGAGGCGGCCATTCCGGCCACGGCGGCCTCACCGAGCACGGAGAAACCGGCGGTGGCCTGCACGGGGGCCAGGTCGAGCGGACAGTTCTCGTCGGCTGCGGAGCCCGCGGGCACTCGGGGCGCCGGGGCGGCTCCCGATCCACCGAGGGGCGGCACCTCGTCGGCGCCGGGCTGTGCGACCCACCCCCGCGCGGCGGCGACGGTCTCGGCACTGAGGACGAGCCCGGTCGCCCCCGTACAGGACACGACGATGTCGGCACGTGTCAGCTCGTCCGGCACCGAAGCCATCGGTACCGCACGGGCCACCACGTCCCCGCCCGAAGCGCCCTCGTTGAGGATCTCCGCGAGCCGCTCGGCCCGCTCGGCCGTACGGTTGGCGATCACGATCTGGGGGACACCCGCCCGCGCCAGCGTCGCCGCGGCCAGCGAGGACATCGATCCGGCGCCGATGACCAGCGCCTTCTTGCCCCGCGCCCAGTCCGGCACCTCGGCACCCAGAGCCAGCTGCTCCAGCCCGAAGGTGACCAGCGACTGCCCGGCCCGGTCGATCCCCGTCTCGGAGTGGGCCCGCTTGCCGACCCGCAGCGCCTGCTGGAAGAGGTCGTTCAGCAGCCGCCCGGCCGTGTGCAGCTCCTGCGCCCGCGCCAGCGAGTCCTTGATCTGCCCGAGGATCTGCCCCTCGCCGACGACCATGGAGTCGAGCCCGCAGGCCACGGAGAAGAGGTGATGGACGGCCCGGTCCTCGTAGTGCACGTAGAGATACGGAGTGAGCTCCTCGAGGCCCACCCCGCTGTGCTGGGCGAGCAGCGTGGACAGCTCGGCCACGCCCGCGTGGAACTTGTCCACGTCGGCGTACAGCTCGATCCGGTTGCAGGTCGCGAGCACCGCGGCCTCCGTGGCCGGCTCCGCCGCGACCGTGTCCTGGACCAGCTTGACCTGCGCATCGGCATGCAGCGCCGCCCGCTCCAGCACACTGACCGGCGCGCTGCGGTGGCTCAGCCCGACAACGAGGAGACTCATGCCGGCATCACGGCGGGTACGTCCCCGTCGGGCCCTTTGTCGGCGGAGCCGCTGCGGCCGGCGACGACCGGAGCTGCGCCGTCGGAAGCGGCGGCTGCGGCCTCCTCACCAGCCTTGCGCTGCTCGTGGAAGGCGAGGATCTGCAGCTCGATGGAGAGGTCGACCTTGCGCACGTCGACGCCGTCCGGCACGGACAGCACGGTCGGCGCGAAGTTCAGGATGGAGGTGACGCCGGCGGCCACGAGCCGGTCACAGACCGGCTGGGCGGCACCGGCGGGGGTCGCGATGACACCGATGGAGACGCCGTTGTCCTCGACGATCTTCTCCAGGTCGTCGGAGTGCTGCACGGGAATGCCCGCGACGGGCTTGCCGGCCATCGCCGGGTCGGCGTCGATCAGCGCGGCGACACGGAACCCACGGGACGCGAAGCCGCCGTAGTTGGCGAGAGCGGCGCCGAGGTTGCCGATACCGACGATCACGACCGGCCAGTCCTGGGTCAGGCCCAGTTCGCGGGAGATCTGGTAGACGAGATACTCGACGTCGTAGCCGACACCGCGCGTTCCGTAGGAACCCAGGTAGGAGAAGTCCTTGCGCAGCTTCGCGGAGTTGACCCCCGCGGCGGCGGCGAGTTCCTCGGAGGACACCGTGGGTACCGAGCGCTCGGACAGTGCCGTCAGGGCTCGTAGGTACAGCGGAAGGCGGGCGACGGTGGCCTCGGGAATCCCTCGGCTACGGGTCGCCGGTCGGTGAGTTCGGCCAGTTGCCACGGTGCTCCTGCGGGTAGAGCGGGGCTGTAGGCGGTCACACGTCCCCGGACCGCCCCGTCGAAAGCAGGCTATGTCTTTGTGAACGCGTGCACAAAGATGGTGTCCGATTTGCCCGGCCAACGTGACCGGGGTCACGCGCGTCTCTCTCGGAGGCAAAACCGCACACTTCCCTCTTCAATCCCGCCCCCGAGGCAACTTCGCCATCGATCCTAAGCGACCGGCCGGGCCAGGCGGACTAGTCCGTCAGCGCCTTGCGAAGACGTTCCTCGTTCACTCGCCAGAACGTGTGCTGTTCACCGTCGACGAGTACCACGGGGATTTGCTCCCAGTACTGCTCGTGGAGTCGAGGGTCCTGGTCGATGTCCTTGTACTCCCAGGGAACCCCGAGATCTCCACAGACCTTCTCGATCACCAGCTGTGCGTCGTCGCACAGATGACAACCGGGCTTGCGGATCAGGGTGACGAGCCGGTCCTCGGGGGCCCTGGCCTGCTTTCGGCGGAAGATGGGACTCATGCGGGCCATTCTCCCGCGCGTCGCCGTCGGCCGTGACCGCCTGTTTAACGGCACAGTCGTGGAGTGTTCACACCCTCCAAACCTCTCGACTCCGGAACCACCGAACAGAATGGCTATGCTCACGCCATGGCCGCTCTCGGATGGCTCACTCCTCGTAGGCGCTCCGCCACGGCGCGAAGCGTGTTGGCAGGCGAGGCCTCGGCGGAGGCCGCGCGCAAGTCCTCCCAGGAGGTCGAGGAGACCCCTGGTACGCAACCGGCGTCAGTGTTCCCGGTTCTGGGTGACGACAAGGCCGCCGCCTTCTTCGACCTGGACAACACGGTGATGCAGGGCGCCGCCCTCTTCCACTTCGGCCGAGGCCTATACAAACGGAAGTTCTTCGAGACCCGCGAGCTGGCGAAATTCGCCTGGCAGCAGGCGTGGTTCCGCCTCGCCGGTGTCGAGGACCCCGAACACATGCAGGAGGCCCGCGACTCGGCGCTCTCCATCGTGCAGGGCCACCGCGTCGCCGAACTCCAGTCGATCGGCGAGGAGATCTACGACGAGTACATGGCCGAGCGCATCTGGCCGGGCACGCGCGCGCTGGCGCAGGCACACCTGGACGCGGGCCAGAAGGTGTGGCTGGTCACGGCGGCCCCCGTGGAGATCGCCCAGGTGATCGCCCGCCGCCTCGGCCTCACCGGCGCGCTCGGCACGGTGGCGGAGTCGGTCGACGGCGTCTACACGGGCAAGCTGGTCGGTGAGCCCCTGCACGGCCCCGCGAAGGCGGAGGCGGTCCGGGCCCTGGCGGCAGCGGAGGGTCTCGACCTGTCGCGCTGCGCGGCGTACAGCGACAGCCACAACGACATCCCGATGCTCTCGCTGGTGGGTCACCCCTACGCGATCAACCCGGACGCCAAGCTCCGCAAGCACGCCCGTCGACTGGACTGGCGCCTGCGCGACTACCGCACGGGCCGCAAGGCGGCGAAGGTCGGTATCCCGGCGGCCGCGGGCGTGGGAGCGGTGGCGGGTGGCACGGCGGCGGCGATCGCCCTGCACAAGCGCCGCCGGTAACCAGGCAAACACACCAATCCCCAGGTTTTGTACGCGTAACCCCGTGTGCAGGCACATTGGCTGCACACGGCCACAACACGCCCCGTTCCCTGACAGAACACGACCGTTTTCGATCAACAACCGGTCACTCTCGGGTACTTGAACGGCCCCTAATCGGTTACGGAAGCGACGTAATCGATGAATAGAGCAACTGGGTGTAGCAGCGCCTGCACTAAGCGTTATTCTCCTCAGACGCAATCCGGTACCTCTCCGTCGCTACGACGGGTGAACGGTCCCGCACTGCACGTGATGGAAGCTCTGCCTCTGGGAGTCCCGTGTACCCACACGTCGGGGTTGACGCCTCGGGCCTGGCTACGCTGCGCGCAACGGTCCAAGACCTGTTGCGCGGCTTCGTCCCCACCGCGTACGCCGTCCCCGCCTTCGCCGTAGCCGCGGCACCGATCGGCCCGTGCTACGCACTGGCCGACGGTTCCGCGGCCGTCGGCAGACGAGGGCGTTCGACCGGTGCCGCACCGGCCCGCCGTCCGGCCGCGGACAGCGACAGCGCCCGCATGATGGACCTGGTCGAACGCGCCCAGGCCGGCGAGGCCGACGCTTTCGGCCGCCTGTACGACCAGTACAGCGACACGGTGTACCGGTACATCTATTACCGGGTAGGAGGTAAGGCCACCGCCGAGGACCTGACGAGCGAGACGTTCCTGCGCGCGCTCCGAAGGATTGGCACCTTCACCTGGCAGGGCCGCGATTTCGGCGCCTGGCTCGTCACCATCGCGCGCAACCTCGTCGCCGACCACTTCAAGTCGAGCCGTTTCCGGCTGGAGATCACCACGGGCGAAATGCTCGACGCCAACGAGGTCGAGCGCTCACCCGAGGACTCCGTCCTGGAGTCCCTCTCCAACGCCGCGCTGCTGGACGCCGTCCGCCGGCTCAACCCACAGCAGCAGGAATGCGTGACCCTCCGTTTCCTCCAGGGGCTCTCGGTCGCCGAGACCGCCCGGGTGATGGGCAAGAACGAGGGCGCCATCAAGACCCTCCAGTACCGGGCCGTCCGCACCCTGGCCCGGCTCCTCCCAGACGACGCCCGCTGAGAGCACACGTCCGGTAACCGTCAACTAGCTCTCGGTGAAAGTCCGTTGACTCCCCGATCCGATCATCCGCAGTCCGTAACCCAAGTGCCACGCCGCTCGTTGTGCGGGATGCAGGCTCCCTGTGGTCACTCCCTGGCCGACTTCGATCACCCGATCGTGTGCTTGTGGTCAGGGCGTGCAACCCTCAGGACCCCCTGGGGAGTCGACCGTCATGACGAGAGGAGGTGCCGCCAGTGATCGCGAACGTATCGGCGCACCGGCGGGCGAACGCCTTCGCCCATGCCCTGGAGGAGCAGTCCGACCGGGAACCGGCGGCCGAGCAGTCCGAAGGACCAGCGCCGGCCGCCGCGGAACACCCCGATCCGGACCGTCTTTTGGCCCTCGCGGAGTGTCTCGGCGAGCTGCCCAGGCCTGAGCTGGACCCGAAGGTCAAGGTCGTCCAGCGAGCCCAGCTGGTGGCCGCGATGGAGGCCATGCTGCTGGAGGGCGACGGGGCGGAACCCGCGGTCCCGGAGCAGCGCTCCCATCGGGCCAAGGGCACCCACCGGGCGAGTGGGCTCGGGAAGCTGCGACCGCGTTCCCGGCTCACCAAGGGCCTGGCCGCGGGCGGCCTGAGCGTCGGAGTCGCCGCCGGAGCCTTCGGCGGTGTGGCCGCGGCCAGCTCGGACGCGCTGCCCGGGGATTCGCTGTACGGCCTCAAGCGCGGCATCGAGGACTTCAAGCTCACCTATCTGTCCGACGGGGACGACGAGCGCGGTGTCGCCTACCTCGACCAGGCCTCCACCCGGCTGAACGAGGCCCGCCGTCTGATGGAGCGCGGCCGGGGCGGCCACCTCGACCACGAGTCAGTGGGCGAGATCCGCCGCGCGCTCTCGGGCATGCAGCACGACGCCGCCGAGGGCCACCGCCTGCTGCACGCGGCGTACGAGCGCGACCCGAACTCCCTGGGCCCCATCCAGGCCCTGGCCGGCTTCTCGCGCTCGCACCGCGAGGCCTGGGGTGCGCTCCGCGACCGGCTGCCCGTCCAGCTCGGCGATGTCAGCGAGCAGGTGTCCGAGGTCTTCGACGCCATAGACGAAGAGGTCGCACCGCTGCAGTCCCTGCTCCCGGAACCCCCGGCGCAGAGCGGCGGCAAGGGAGGGCAGCGGCAGAGCGGCTCCGGCTCGGCGTCCTCCGACGCCTCGACCGGCTCCGGCCGCTCGACGGCCCCGGGTCCGGGTGGCTCCCCGGAGCACACCGGCGGCAGCAGCCCCAGCAAGTCCACCCCGTCCGGCGGTGAGGACGACGGCCTGCTCGGCGGCAACACCGGCGGCCTCCTCGACCCCCCGAAGGACACCGGCACCGCCACCCCGACGTCCCCGGCCCCCTCGGCCGACCCGGACGTCACCCTCCCACCCCTCCTCCCGGGCCTCCTCCCCGGCCTGGGCATCAACGGCGAGGACGCGAACTAGCCCTTCCGGTACGACGGTGGGGGCGCCCTTCTCAGGAAGAGCGCCCCCACCGTCGTACAACAAGCAACCTCAAAAGAACACCGACCGCCGCTGCACCAGCAACTTGGCCCCTCCTGTCCGCTGCCCTCGCACTGCTGCGCAGGCTTCGCACAGGCCGGACTCCGTCCAGCGGCTTCAGGCAGCGGGGTCGTCCTCGCGGCCACGCCCGCCTCGTCGGCAGCCGAGTCCGCGCGCCGACTCAGAAGAACACCGACCGCCGCTGCACCAGCAACTTATAGAGCGTGTGCTGGATCTGTTCCCTGACCTGGTCCGTCAGGTTGAACATCAGCATCGGGTCCTCGGCGGCCTCCGGCGGGTAGCCGTCCGTGGGGATCGGCTCGCCGAACTGGATCGTCCACTTCGTCGGCAGCGGGACCGCGCCGAGCGGGCCCAGCCACGGGAAGGTCGGAGTGAGCGGGAAGTACGGGAAGCCCAGGACGCGGGCCAGCGTCTTCGCGTTGCCGATCATCGGGTAGATCTCCTCCGCGCCGACGATCGAGCACGGGATGATCGGCGTGCGCTGGCGCAGGGCCGTGGAGACGAAACCGCCCCGGCCGAAGCGCTGGAGCTTGTAGCGCTCGCTGAAGGGCTTGCCGATGCCCTTGAAGCCCTCCGGCATCACACCGACCACTTCGCCCTGCCCGAGCAGCCGTTCGGCGTCCTCCGCGCAGGCCAGGGTGTGGCCGAGCTTGCGGGCGAGTTCGTTGACCACCGGCAGCATGAACACCAGGTCCGCCGCCAGCAGCCGCAGATGCCGGTTCGCGGGGTGGTGGTCGTGGACGGCGACCTGCATCATCAGGCCGTCCAGCGGCAGCGTCCCGGAGTGGTTGGCGACGATCAGCGCGCCGCCCTCCGCCGGGATGTTCTCGACGCCCTTCACCTCGACCCGGAAGTACTTCTCGTACACCGGCCGCAGCAGGGACATCAGGACCTGGTCGGTGAGTTCCTCGTCGTACCCGAAGTCGTCGACCTCGTAGTCCCCGGTGAGCCGCCGGCGCAGGAAGCTGAGGCCCCCGGCGATGCGCCGCTCCAGGCCGCCCTCGTCGTTCGCCTGCTGCGGCGGCTGTTCCTCACGCGTCACAGGAACATCATCCTGCGCGAAAGCCCCGCTGGGCAGGGGCTGGACCTCACGGACCAGCGCGGGCTCGGTGCCCTTGCGCCGGCTCCCCGCGCTCCGGCGCCGCGCCGGCCGCTGTACGGCGCCTGCGCGGGACCGGTCGTCGTCGAACGGAATGACCTTGGCGTCCGCCATCGTTGATGCGCTCCTCAGTTGGCGCTCTGCGTCGGGGGGTGGCCGCTGCCGGCGAGAGGCGGCAGCGCGGCGATACGGTCGACGGCCCTCTCGAGGGCCTCCGGCGGCAGCAACCCGGGACCCTGGCTGCGCGCGAAGTCCGCGAAGGTCTCGGCCGTCGTGTACTTCGGCCGGAATCCGAGCGTCTCACGCATCTGGACCGTCGACACGACCCGGCCGTGGGTGAGCAGCCGGATCTGCTCGGGCGAGAAGTCCGTCATCCCCAGCGTACGCACCAGCGAACCGGCCCAGGTGACGGCCGGCAGCAGCAGGGGCACGGTGGGCCGGCCGAGCCGCCGCGAACACTGCGACAGCAACAGGACCCCATCGCCCGCGATGTTGAAGGTGCCGCTGTTGAGCGTGCCCCGCTCCGGTTCGTGCGAGGCGATCCTGAGCACCTCGATCACGTCGTCCTCGTGCACGAACTGCAGCCTCGGGTCGTACCCCAACACGGTCGGCAGCACCGGCAGCGCGAAGTACGAGGCGAGCGGGGTGTCCGCGGTCGGTCCCAGGATGTTAGCGAACCTGAGCACGCACACGGCCACGTCGGGGCGCCGCCGCGCGAAGCCCCGCACATACCCCTCGACCTCGACCGTGTCCTTGGCGAAGCCGCCGGAGGGCAGGGACTTGGGCGGGGTGGTCTCCGTGAACACGGCGGGATCGCGGGGCGCGGACCCGTACACGTTCGTACTGGACTTCACCACGAGCCGCTGCACGTTCGGCGACTTCTGGCAGGCACCGAGCAGCTGCATGGTGCCGATGACGTTGGTCTCCTTGACCGTGGTCCGGCTCCCACTGCCGAGCGCCATCGC
The DNA here is from genome assembly GCF_055559055.1 of Streptomyces sp. NPDC024687. Lineage (NCBI taxonomy): Bacteria > Bacillati > Actinomycetota > Actinomycetes > Kitasatosporales > Streptomycetaceae > Streptomyces > Streptomyces sp. NPDC024687. Next base: position 349,991 of record NZ_JBVHLJ010000009.1, read on the forward strand.
CGTCACGTCCAGGTGTACGACGGTGTCGGCGGCCGTCTCGGCCAGTACCCGTGCGATGCCGGGCTGCCTGATGTCCGCCTGGATGAAGTCGGCACCGCCCAGATGATGCTCCGGCGCCACCGCGTCCACGGCGATCACCCGGTCCACCTGCGGGTCACGCTGTATGCGTCGTACGAACCGGCCCCCCAGCTGTCGGGCCACTCCGGTAACGAGCACGACCTTTCCCAAGATCAGCGCCTTCCTTCCAGCCGTAGTCCAGCTCTGGTACAGCCCTTGTACAGCCCCGGTCCTGTGCCGCGTTCCCCGTGTCCCGCCAACTTAGCGGTTCGATGTTGCGCTGTGATGACCGCCCACTGCGTGAGGTGACGACATCAGGCCCACGCGCGCGTCCTGACACACGTGTGGCCCCCCACCGGTAACGGGTGGGGGGCCACACGCACGCTTCCGCGGCGTCGCTTACTTCTTGTTGCGACGCTGAACGCGCGTGCGCTTCAGCAGCTTGCGGTGCTTCTTCTTGGCCATCCGCTTGCGCCGCTTCTTGATAACAGAGCCCACGACTACCCTCGCTCACTTCTCATCACTCGGTGCTGGGCATCATGGGCCCACACGACCTACGAGGGGTTAGCCTACCCGCCCGAGCGCTGAGGTCGTAATCGAGGTGAACCGGGGAGATCCGGCAGGGGTCCACGAGTGCCCTGAGGCCCCTGGGAACCTCCCCGAGTCCGGTTGTCGTCAGGCTGTCTCCACCCCCACATAGCTCTCGCGGAGGTACTCGTGAACCGCGTTCTCGGGGACACGGAAAGACCGTCCCACCCTGATCGCGGGCAGATGACCGCTGTGCACCAGCCGGTACACGGTCATCTTCGACACTCGCATCACCGAGGCGACTTCCGCCACGGTCAGAAACTGAACCTCACTCAGAGGCCTCTGTTCAGCAGCCATGACACACCTGAACCTTCCGCACTCGACGGTCACCGGCTTCCCCTTCCGGTGACTCTTCGTCGCTGCGTGCTCACTCCCCAATGTAGGGGCGGGTGATGCAAGTGGGGAAGAGGTGCACCCATCGGCGCCCTACTGTGACAGACACGCTCGATTGAGTACGTAGCGGGTCAGCGGCAGGTAGTAATCGGAGCGCACGCCGTCATCAAGTGGAACGACGACGGACACGACCCCCTCGGCCTCCCCCACGAAGAGCGCGGGGTCGTCCGTGTCCGCCGGCCCCATGGCCTCGAACCCCAGCTGACCTGCTCCGCAGACCCAGCCGTGATCCCCGATCACGAGCTCCGGAAGCGGCCCGCCGCTCTCCGCCGCGGCCGCCAGGGCGGTACGAACCGGGAGCGGCGAATGCGTGTGTGCGCCGGGCTCACCACCGGAGCTCTCCGCGTCCGGTCCTCGCACGAGCGCGACTCCTCGTACGTACTCAAGGTTGTACGTGCGTAGACCGAACCGGGTCGTTATGTCGACACGGCGACCATGCGCAGGGGTGAGGACGGCACATCCCGCCGCCGACAGGGCGTCCGCGAGAGCGGCGTAGAACCCGAGCAACCGGTGCGGATGGCCGGTGCCGAGAAGCACGGCCCCGCTGCGCCGGGCGACTGCGGCGAGGCGCTCGGCGAAGGCGTCGAGCGCGGCGAGCGTCCGTTCGGGATCGATCACATCACGGCCGGTTGTGTGTCGAGGATTGCCCGAAACCCCGCATTTGTCAGCCATGAGACCGATCAGATCACGCTCATTCCATGCCCATTCAGGATCGAGTCCGATCAGCACCCTCGGGTCCCGAGCAGCGAACAACCGATAACTCCGCAGACTCTCCTCCCGGGAGGTGGCCACGGGTCCGGCCAGACGAGCGGCCAGCAGATGGGCGCGGAGGGCGCCGGTGCTCAACACGGGAGCGATGGTGGCGGATGAGGGCGGGTCGGGTGACGGGAACGAGGAAACACCGCACGGTCGGAGTAGCGCCGCGCCGTCCCGGCCGGCCTATGCCAGCAGCCCCCGCAGCGGAAACACCGCCCGCCGAGTCGCCAGCACCGCCTGGTCCAGCCGGTCCGCGGGGTCGTACCCCGCATCCCACTCCGCGTAGGACACCGGCCACCGACCGTCGGTCATCCGCGCCGGCGCCAACTGCCTGGTCCGGGCGAACACGTGCTGCCGCCACCCCTCGGGAATCATCGCCTCGGGTTCGACCGGCCGCCCCGCGGCGATGGCCACCAGATGCGTCCAGGACCGGGGTACGACATCCACCACGGCGTACCCCCCGCCCCCGAGCGCGATCCACTTGCCGCCCGCGTACTCGTGCGCCAGCTCATGACACGCCACCTGCACAGCCCGCTGCGCGTCCAACGACACCGCGAGATGAGCCAGCGGATCCTCGAAGTGCGTGTCCGCCCCGTGCTGTGTCACCAGCACATCCGGCCGGAAGTCCGCGATGAGCTCCGGCACCACCGCGTGGAACGCCCGCAGCCACCCCGCGTCCCCCGTCCCCGCCGGCAGCGCCACGTTCACGGCGCTGCCCTCGGCCGAGTCCGCCCCGGTCTCCTCCGGCCACCCGGTCTGCGGGAACAGCGTCCGGGGATGCTCGTGCAGGGAGATCGTCAGCACCCGCGGATCCTCCCAGAACGCCGCCTGCACCCCGTCCCCGTGATGCACGTCGACATCCACATAGGCGACCCGCGACGCCCCGAGCTCCAGCAGCCGCGCGATGGCGAGCGAGGCGTCGTTGTAGATGCAGAACCCCGAAGCGCCCCCCGGCATCGCGTGGTGCAGCCCGCCCGCGAAGTTCACCGCGTGCAGCGCGTCCCCCCGCCACACGGCCTCCGCCGCGCCCACCGACTGCCCGGCGATCAGCGCGGACACCTCGTGCATCCGCTCGAAGGCCGGATCGTCCATCGTCCCCAGCCCGTACGACTGGTCGGCCGCCCCGGGATCCACCGAAGCCGCCTTCACGGCCTGGACGTAGTCCTCCCGGTGCACGAGCCGCAGCGTCGACTCGCCCGCCGCCTTCGCTGCCACGACCGCCATGTCCCGGTCCAGCCCGAAGGCGTCCACCAGACGCCGGGTCAGATCGAGCCGGACCGGATCCATCGGATGGTCCGGACCGAAGTCATAGCCCGTTACTGCCTCGTCCCACATCAGCTGTGCGCGGCCGCTCATGCTCGCCACCGTATCGGTCCGGTTGAGCCTCGAACGACTTGGCGTACACCAGTGTCACCAGCACCAACACCATCGGTACGAGCATGGCCCCGCGATAGCTCCACGCGTCCCCCAGGGCACCGACCAACGGCGAACCGACCAGAAACCCCACGTAGTTGAAGACATTGAGCCGCGCGATGGCCGCGTCCGACGCCCCCGGGAACAAGCGCCCGGCTGCGGCGAACGTCTGCGGCACCAGCACACACAACCCCATCCCCAGCAGCGTGAACCCCAGCATCCCCACCCACGGCCCGGGCGCCACGGCCACCACCGCGAACCCCCCGGCCGCCACCACCGCCCCCAGCCGCACGACCGCGGCCGCCCCGAACCGCCGTACCCCGAGGTCCCCCACGGCCCGCCCCAGCAGGGTCGTCACCATGTAGACGTTGTACGGCACGGTCGCCACCTGCTCGCTGCTGCCGAGCACGTCCTTGAGGTACTTCGCACTCCAGTTGGAGACGGTGGAGTCCCCGATGTAGGCGAAGGTCATCACCAGGCACAGCGGCAGCAGCAGCTTGAAGACGACGCCGTCGCCCCCCTGCGGCTTCTCCTCCACTCCCGTAGTGTCCCCGTCGACGTACCACCGGCTCCCCACCAGGCACAGCGGCACCAGCACCGCCACGACCGGCAGATAGGACACGAACAGCGCGAGATGCCAGTGCGCCCCGACCCAGGCGAGCGAGGCCCCCACGATCCCGCCGAGACTGAACACCGCGTGGAAGCTCAGCATGATGCTGCGCCCGTACGACCGCTGCAGGCTCACCCCGAGCATGTTCATGGACGCGTCGAGCATGCCCACGGCGAGCCCGAAGGCACCGAGCGAGACACCCAACTCGACCGTGGAGTCTCCGGCCCCCACCCCGAGCAGCGCCAGGAGCACGACGGGCTGGGCGAACCGCAGCAGCCGGCTGGGCCGTATTCGCTTCACCAGGTGCTCGGTCGAGACGCTCCCGACCCCGGCGAGGATCGGCACGGCGGCCAGGAAGGCGGGCAGCAGCGCGTCGGAGACCCCGTACCGGTCCTGGATCGCGGGGATGCGCGTCACCAGCAGAGCGAAGGCGACGCCTTGCGCAAAGAAGCTGAACGCCAACGAGGCCCTACCGCGCCGCAGCACATCTGTCATGGCGGCGAGCGTAGGGCCCCGGCGTACTCGTGGGTAGATCCAGCCAAAGATGAATTTCCCTCAGCTTTATCGGGCGAGGGCGACCTCGGGCATCGCGGGGGCGCCGGCCTTCGTCTCGGCGATCAGCATCCCGGCCATGGGACCGGCCCCGATCGCCCCGCTGACCAGGAAGGCGACCGCCATCGACCCGACCATGATCAGGGACCCGAGCCACACCATCGTGTCCACCGGCAGCGTGTACGCCCCCACGACCCGCACCACGCACTCCGTCAGCAGTACGACGCCCCACACCACGGAGAACCGCCGCTCGGCCCGCCAGAAGTCCGCCGACTTGTCCTGGAGCCGCGCCCAGGCGGCCTCCCGCTCCGCGATCCCCTTCACCAGCCAGGGCTTCATCCCTGCGGTCATCATCGGCCTCCCCAGCGCCACGGAGACGAGGATGCCGATCCCGATCACACTGCTGACCCCGCTGTCCTTCGCGAGCATCAGCCGGGGGTCGCCGGCCACGAAGCTGAGCAGCAGCCCCACGACGTTCACCACGAGGATGAGGGCGGCCAGAGCGTTGACCGTCCGCTCCCTCAGCACACTCCAGCCGGTCCGCGCGGCCGGGACGACACTGCTGAGGCCCAGCGCCATCAACGTGCTCATCCCGAGCCCGTCCTTGAGCAGGTAGTACGCCCCGATCGGCACCGCCACGTCCACGATCAGAGGAGTCAGGTTCGCGCGCTTCGAGTTCGTCTTCGTCGTCATGCCCTCAGCTTCTCGTGCGGCCGTGGGTTGCCAGTAGAAACGATCGTCCGGACCTCGGCATGACAAATGTCAGACCAGCAGGTCCGCCAACTCACCCATGTCGGAGAAGAGTTGAGTGGCCCCGGCGAGCCTCGCGGCGGGCGTCATGGCGGTGAACCCGTACACGTCCATCCGTGCAGCGTTGGCCGCCTGCACGCCCAGCGGACTGTCCTCGACCACCACACACCGCCCCGGTTCGACCCCCATCCGCTCGGCGGCATGCAGAAACAGGTCCGGCGCCGGCTTCCCCCGCCCCACGTCCTCCGAACTGAAGATCCGCGCGTCCTCGAACCACCGGTCAAGGCCGGCCGCCCGATGCCCCACCCGGATCCGCTCATGGCTCCCGGAGGACGCGACACAGTACGGCACCCCGTCCGCCGTCAGCTTCTCCAGCACCCCGGTGACGCCGTCCACGGCCTTCAACTCCCGCTCGAACGCGGCGAAGACCCTCGCGTGGAAGACGTCGTCGAAGTCCCCGGGCAACCGCTGTCCGGTCCGCTCCAGGACGAGGTCGTGGATCCGGTGCATGGCGGAGCCCATGTAGTCCCGTATGGAGTCCTCGTAGGAGGTCGGGTGCCCGAGCTCCGTCAGATAGGCGGCGAGGTGCCGGTTCGAGATCGGCTCACTGTCGACAAGAACACCGTCGTTGTCGAAGATGACAAGGTCATAGCGCATGGTATTGACCCTAAACGCAGAAAACCCCCGTGCCGAATGGCACGGGGGTTTTCCCAAAAATTGTTCGGCGGTGTCCTACTCTCCCACAGGGTCCCCCCTGCAGTACCATCGGCGCTGTAAGGCTTAGCTTCCGGGTTCG
>NZ_JBVHLJ010000010.1:0-316219 GCF_055559055.1 Streptomyces sp. NPDC024687
TGGTCGACGAACTGGACGTACTCACCGCGGGCTTCCCGGACACCGACGTTGCGGGGCTTGCCGGGCCAGCCGGAGTTCTCCTGATGAATCACGCGCACATGCGGGTGCTGCGCCGCCAGTTGATCGAGACGTTGCGCGGAGTCGTCGGTCGAACCGTCGTCGACGTAGATGACCTCGTACGCATCCTCCCCCAGAGTCTGCTGTAAAAGTGACGGCGCACACAAGTCGATATAGCGACCGGCGTTGTAGACCGGCACCACGATGCTTACCTTGAGCATGAACGCTCCCCCCAAACAGAGACGACGTGTCTCCTGTTGTTCTTTGGACGTTCAGGCTCTGGCAAAGGTTGTCTCATTCGAAGCAATCAAACGACCGTCTCCGGCAATCGCTTTCCCTTGCGTTGTGCTGCCAGTCTGTGGCTGAGCAGTCCCACCGCCCAGGACACCGACTCGGTGCACCCACGCGGTCACAACGAGCCCGGGACCAGGACCCTGGTGGCGAAGTTCGCCAACTGTGCCCGCATCCTTTCCCGCGGCACGCGCTCCGCTCCCGCCAGATGCTCGACGAGGTCCGCTCGCGTGGCGGCGAGCAGGGCGTGGGCCACGAAGCCGCTGTCGGTCAGGCCGGGGATCTGCTCCAGTACGGCTTGGAGCATGCCGTGCCACCGCTCGTAATGCTCCGGCTGGTAGGGGCTGTTGCTCACTCCTCCCCCTTCCAGAGCCAGCGCGAGTCGGCGGTTGTCGAGCTTGAAACACAGCAGGGCGTCGAGCAGCGCGAGCACGCGTTCCTGTGGAGGAGTCGCCGGCCCCAGCGGCGGTGGACCGGTCTCCACGGTCTCGCGGACCGGTTCGAGCCGTGCCTCGTACAGCGCGCGGAGCAGTCCGGCGCGGTCGCCGAAGGCGCGGAAGAGCGTCCCCTTGCCGACGCCGGCCGCCGCTGCGACGTCGGCCATGGTGACGTCCTCGGGACTTTCACGGCAGGCGAAGAGGGCGTCGGCGGCTTTGAGCACGGCTTCCCGGTTACGGACGGCGTCCTTGCGGGACTTGCGCTCGGGCATGGTGCTCCCTCGTTTGCAAAGCGGACCCACAGTCCGTATCGTCAAAGCGGACCCGAGGTCCGGATTATCTGAACTGGAGGATACCCATGTCCGATCCGACTTCGCCGGTGGATCTGTACCGCCACAGCCTGCGACTGCTGCTCGACAAGGACATTCGCGCATGGGTCGACCTGTGGGCCGAGGACGGCCTCATGGAGTTTCCCTTCGCTCCCCCGGGCTGGCCCCAGCGCCTGGAGGGCAAGGAGGCCCTCGCCGATTACATGCGGCACTATCCCGACCACATCGATCTGCACGACTTCCCCGACCTGCGGATCCACCGGACGACCGATCCGCAGACCATCGTGGTGGAGATGCGCGGCGTCGGCCGGCTGGTGGAGACCGACACTCCCTTCGACATGACTTACATCGCTGTCGTGACCGTTCGAGACGGGCGCATCACCTCGTACCGTGACTACTGGAATCCCCTCGCCGTCCAGGCACCCGGCACCGACTTCGCAGGGAGCAGCCGATGACGAGCGCAGGGACCACTTTGGTCATCGGGGCCACCGGAACCACCGGCGGCCGCACCGCCGCACAACTGACGGCCGCCGGCCACCGCGTCAAAGCCGCCAGCCGTCCGGGCACTCCGGTGGCCGGCGCCGAGCCGGTTTCCTTCGACTGGCACGACCCCGCCACCCACGCTGCCGCGCTCGCCGGTGCCGACCGCGTCTACCTCATACCGCCCGTGGGCGACTCCGATCCCGCGGCGGTCATGCTGCCGTTCCTCCAGCGGGCCCGCTCCGCCGGCGTGCGCCGTGCGGTGCTGTTGAGCTCCTCGGCCATTCCCGAAGGCGGCCCGGCGGTGGGGAGGGTGCACCAGGCCCTGCCCGGTCTGTTCCAGGAGTGGGCCGTACTGCGGCCCTCGTGGTTCATGCAGAACTTCACCGGCACGCACGCACACGGCCGCAGCATCCGTGACGCCGGCAGCATCTGGACCGCCACCGAAAGCGGCCGGGTCGCCTTTGTCGACGCCGAGGACATCGCGGCCGTCGCCGTCCGTGCTCTGACCGCCGAGCAGGCCCCCAATACCGATCTCGTCCTCACCGGACCCGAGGCCCTCAGCCACGACGACATCGCGACGATCATCACCGAGGTCACCGGTCGGCCCGTGACCCACCGGCGCCTGTCCTACGAGCAGATGTGCGATCACCTCACGGCGGAGGTCCCGGTGGAATTCGCCGCCCTGCTGGCCGGCCTGGACCGTGCCATCGCCGCGGGAGCGGAGGACCGCGTCACCGACACGGTCCAGCGCCTCACCGGCCGGGCTCCGCGCAGCTTCCGTGCAGTGGTCGAGGCGGAGATGCGAGGCGGCAGCTGATGTCCCAGGACGATCGGCGGTTCTGACGCGAATCCCTGTGCCGCCGGGCTTGGGTCAAGGAGTGCTGGGTTCACCAGGCCGTGGGTCACGACGTGGCCCGAGAGGTGCGGAATGCGTGGTGTCGGGCCCCGGCGACGACGAGCAGACTGACTGCCCCGAGGGAGGCGGCCGACACGGCGACCACGGTGGCGCCCGAGCGTTGCAGCAGCACACCACCGATGATGCCGCCAAGGGCCATCGCGGCGTTCCACAGCGTGACGAGGACAGCTTGCGCGGTGTCGGCGGCAGCGCTGCTTCGCCGCAATCCGGCTTGTCCGGCCGCGGTTTGCAGCAAGGTCGGGGCACCGCCCCACCCCAGGCCCCACAGAACAGCGGCGCCCCAGACGATCGCGTGTGTCATGGTGACGGCGAGAGCCGCGGTGGCGAGAGTGAACAGCACCGCGCCGGCGACCAGCAGGGCCCGTAGCCGGTGGTCGACATGGCGTCCGACGTACCAAATGCTCGCCAGGCACGCGGCACCGAAGACAAGGAGAACCGCGTCGGTCGCCGACCCGAGCCCGGCGTGCTGCAGATAGGGAGCGATGTAGGCGTAGATGATCGTGTGCCCGAGGACGAACGTGGTGACCGTGACCATGATGGCCGCGACACCGGGCACCTGCAGGGTCTGCCACAGAGGCGACTTCGTCGGCTGTGGCGCGGAGTTCGGACGGTTACTGTCGGCCTGTTCAACGGCGGGTCGCCCCACACCGGGGACAGACACGCCGATCCAGCCGATGACGGCAAGAGTGACTAGGGAGACAGCGCCGAACGCCGCCCGCCAGCCGACCTGTTCACCGATCAGCGTGCCGGCCGGAACCCCCAAGGACAGCGCCACGGGGATCCCGGTCATCGCCGCGGCGATGGCGCGGCCCTCCAGGCCGGCAGGTGCGATACGACGGGCGTAGCCGGCGAGAATCGCCCACGCCAGGCCCGCGGCCACACCGGCGAGGAGCCGGCCCGCGAGCAGGACGATGTATCCCGGTGCGGCCGCGGTCAGCGTGTTGGCCACCAGGAAGACGGCCATGGCGCCGAGCAGCAGTGGTTTCCGCGGAACCGATGCCGTCGCCGTGGCGAGCGGGATCGCGGTCAACGCCGTACCGGCCGCATAGACGGTGACGGCCTGGCCGGTGGCACCCGAACTGGTGCCCAGCGAGGCCGACATGTCGGGCAGCACACCGGCGGGCAGAGTTTCGGTCAAGCTCGTGATGAAGACGGCGGTCCCCAGCGCCAACAGCGCCGACCATGGCAGGCCGGCCTGTCGCGTCCGGGACCGTGCGTCGGAAGACGTGGCGGTCATGGACCGCATCCTGAAACCCTCACATCGATGTGATGGTCAAGTCCGCCTGTGCCGAGTAGCTTCGGCGGTGTGAGGATCGGTGAACTGTCACGACGGACGGGTGCGTCCCGCCGGCTGCTTCGCTACTACGAGGAGCAGGGACTGATCGTCCCGGACCGGTGCGCGAACGGGTACCGGGAGTACGACGACCGCTATGTGGACCGGGTCAACCAGATCCGCGGTCTGCTGGACGCGGGGCTCCCCACGCGCATCATCAAGCAGATCCTTCCGTGCCTGGACAAACCTCGGTCCATCCACTTCCCCGACGCGACACCGGAGATGCTGGCCATGCTGGCCGCCGAGCGGGACCGGCTCACCGAGCGGATCGACGTACTCACCCGCAATCGTGACGCGATGAGCGAGTACCTGACCGAAGTCGGAAAATGCCGAGCTCCGGAGCCCGGCAGCCCTCATGGAACACCGAACTCCCAGTCGGCGGTGTCGGCAACGTCATGACCCCCCACACCTCGTCCGCGGAACGTTCCTTCACGCTTCGGGTACGTCAGTGGCAGTTTCCGGTCAAGGCCTGCCCAAACTCCCGGATGGTTCCCCTCTCTCGTGGTCGGGTCTCCAGCGACGGCTGTATCACCGCCCGCTTGGGAGGACCTGGTGTCAGCACCAACTCGTAGAAGACGATGGCTCACGACCTGCGCCATCACCGCAACCGCCGGACTCGTCGCGATACCCGCGAGCGCCGCGCCCGGCACACATGGCAGCAGCCCCTTCGGAGCCCGGACACTCGCCCAACTCGCCGCCCAGCGCGCGCAGTCGGTGGGCGCCATGAGCCCCAAGGTCAAGGAGGACGACGGCGACGACGGCAACGAGGCCGACGAGATAGCCGAGGGCGCGGACCAGTACGCCGAGGCCCGCACCTCGCCGGGCATCGTCGCCCCGGGAGCGTACGGGGCCGCATGGAGCAGCCTCACCAAATTGCCCAACACCGGAGGCAGTTGGCGCAATGTCACCGATCTGCCGTACAACTCCGACGACGCGCGCTACCGCGACATCGACTCCAACTCCAGCGGCGGCTCGGGCAATGTCACCGGCCGGATGGCCGCGATGGCCGCCGACAACGACGGGTACGTGTACGCGGGCAGCGCGGGCGGTGGCGTGTGGCGCTCCCGTGGCGGCGGCGGGCACTGGAAGCCGATCAGCGACCGGCTTCCCGCACAGTCCACGGGCGCGCTCGCGCTCGACGGCGGCGGACGGCTGTGGCTGGGCACCGGCGAGGCGACCACCAACGCGGACGCCTACCTCGGCAGTGGCGTCTACGTCCTGTCCGACCCGCACCACGGCACGTTCTCCACGCGCAGCCGGGTCGGCGGCAAGGAACTTGAGTCCACCACCGTCCACCAGCTGCGTTTCGGCGGGGGAAAGGTGTGGGCGGCGACCAACGAGGGCGTGTGGAGCCACTCCACGAAGAAGCTCGGTGGTGCCTGGAAACTGGAGTACGCGCCCAACCCCGACTACCTGCCCGGCGGTTCGAAGGCCGACGATCCCAGCGCCCCGTACAAGAACATCACCAACGACATCGCGATCGACCCGAAGCACCCCTCCAAGGTGGTGCTCGCGGTCGGCTGGCGCAGCGGTGACGACTACAACGGCTTCTACACCAGGGCGAACGGTGCCTGGACCAGGATCAGCAGCGGCTTCGGCGACCTGCCGACCGACGCGGACGACGTCGGCAGCGTCACCTTCGCCCACTCCGCCGACGGCTCCCGGTACTACGCCATCGACCAGTCGCCGGAGCAGCTGAACACCAATCCGGACAGCGGTCTCGAGGGCATCTATGTCTCCAAGTCGGGCTCTCCGAGCGGCCCTTGGACGAAGATCGCCGACTACCAGGGTCTGGCCGCCGCAGGCTCGGCACTGACCTCCCCGGGCTACATGCCGGGCGTGCAGGCCTGGTACAACCAGTTCCTGACCGTCGACCCGGCCGACCCCGAGCACGTGTACGCGGGCCTGGAGGAGGTCTACGAGACCAAGGACGGCGGCAGCAGCTGGTCGACCGTCGGGCCGTACTGGAACTTCGGTTTCCCCTGCTGGAGCATCGACCCGGCCAAGCAGACCGGTGACTGCAACCCGACCACCCACTCCGACCAGCACGGTGTCGCGATCGGCCGCTACCACGGCAAGAGCTTCGTGTACGTCGGCAACGACGGCGGCGTCTACAAGCGCCCCGTCAACGGCTCCCAGGACTCCTCGGGGCACGCCACCGACTGGACCTCGCTCAACGACGGCACCATCGACACCCTCCAGTACTACTCGGTCGGTGTCGGCAAGGACCTGGACCACGGCGGCGTCTCCGTCACCGGCGGTCTGCAGGACAACGGCCAGTCCGTCCTGCGCAGCAACGACAGGGTGATGGGCTCCAACTTCGGCGGCGACGGCGGCGACACGCTCACCGACCCCGCCAACGGCTGCAACATCGCCGAGGAGTACGTCTACCTCGCCGTTCAGGTGACCCAGAACTGCGCCGTGAACGACGGCAGTTGGATCACCGACCCGAGCAAGGCCACGTCGTACGGCGTCGCTCCGGCCGACAACGCCACCGGCGAGGCACGCTTCATCGCCCCGCTCGCGGCCGACGCGAAGAACAGCTCGACGTGGATCGCCGGCGGCCGCCATGTCTGGGTGCAGACCCACGGCTACGCCATCCGCAGCGGCGACGAGTGGAAGAGCGTCTACGACCTCGGCGAAGGCCACACGGCGACGGCCGTCGCCGCCTCGGGCGGCAAGGTGTACGCGGCCTGGTGCGGCCCTTGCAACAACCAGGGCTTCGCCCGCGGCATCGCCGTCGGGAACGCCGACGGCACCGGCTGGCACGACATCGCCCTGCCGGCCACCGGGGCGGACGGCACCGTACCCAACCGCTACCTCAGCGGCTTCGCCGTCGACCCGAAGAACGCCGACCACGTCTACCTCACGGTCAACGGGTTCTCCCGGCAGTGGACCGAGGGGCCGGGGGCCGGCGTCGGCCACGTCTTCGAGTCCAAGGACGGCGGCACCACCTGGAAGGACATCTCGAAGAACCTCCCCGACGTGCCGGCCGACTCCGCGGTCGTCACCCCGAACGGCGGCCTCGCCGTCGGCACCGACCTCGGCGTCGTCTATCGCGCGCCCGGCCGCTCGAGCTGGCAGCGCGTCGGCTCGCTGCCGGCCGTCGCCGTGCTCCAGGTGAAGCTGAGCCCCGACGGGCGCACGCTGTACGCGGCCACGCACGGCCGCGGCATCTACACGATCAAGGTGCGGGACTGCGACTGAGGCCCGGATGGGCGTCTCGGTGAAGGGGTGATCCCGGTTTCCGGGGTCACCCCGCCGTCGTGTGCGGCACCACGTTCACCTGCAGCGTGAAGGCCACACCGCCCGTGCCGGCCAGATCCGGTTCCTTCGCCAGGGCGGTGATGTCGGCGGCGCCACCCCGGGTGCCCGCGCACCGCAGGGAGGCCCTCGCGGTGCCGTCCGCGTCCAGCTGCCAGCCGGACGGCAGGACGAAGACCCGCGCGGAGCTGCGTACGGCGGTCCACCGCTTGCCGTCCGTGCGCGGCCGCAGGACGAGCGACATGGTGGTCCCGGGCCGTACACACACCTGCTGCCGGGGCGGATCGTCAGGGGACACGGTGACGTCCACGTGCTCGGTGGCACAGGTCTTCGGCGAGGAGGGTGCGGAGGCCGACGCGGACGGGCTCCGTCGAGTCGGGCTCGCGGTCGGTGACACAGAGGGGCTCGCGGCGGGGCTCGTGCGCGGCGCCCCGGACTCGGACGTCGGCGCCCCCGTCGACGGCGTCGCGGAGCCGCTCCGGGACGGCCCACCGGACGAGCCGCCGCACGCCATCAGGACGACCATCCCCGCGATCACCCACCCCACGGCCCATCCTCGTCGCATCTGCGCACCTCCCGGCCCGGGTCCACCGGGTTCCAGCATGCCTCACCGCGGTGGGTTCACCACTGCTCCTCAGCTCTGCTGCCCGGCCGCCTCCAGTACGGCCTTCAGCTGCCGCAGTGGATCCGGGCCGGTGATCCGCAGTACGACCGTGTCGGCGCCGGCCGTCGCCAGCTCGCGGATGCGCTCGGCGGCCTGCGGGGCGGCACCCGAGACGGTGAACACCTCGTGCGGCGGGCGGCCGAGCCAGGCGCCGTGGCCCTCGGTGTGCGGGTGCAGGGTCCGGGCCACCTCGTCGGGGTCGTCACCGACGCAGGCGAAGGCGAAGACCGTCAGGGTGTGGTCGGACGCGGCACCGCCCTTGGCGGTCGACGCGCGGGCGTTCTCCAGGTCGTGCGGGCCGTGCCCCTCCGCGATGACGGTGCCGTCCGCGACCCGTCCCGACAGCTCCAGGGAACGGGAGCGGACCACACCCGCGACCACGGGCGGGACCTCGGCCGGCGGATGCGTCAACTGGACGCCGTCCAGGTGGACTTCACGGCCTGCCAGCTCCACCCGCTCGCCGCGCAGCAGCGCGCGTACCGAGGTGATCGTCTCCTCCAGCAGGGCCAGCGGCGAGCGTGCCGCGGCGCCCACCTGGGCCATCCACTCCTGCACCCCGTGCCCGATCCCGGCCACCAGCCGTCCTGGGAACACCCTTGCCAGCGTGGCCAGTTCCATCGCCAGGAGCGCCGGGCTGCGCAACGGGGCCGGGGCGATGCCGATGCCGACCCTGATGCGTTCCGTGGCTCCCAGGGCCACGGCCGCCGCCGACAACCCGCCGTTCCACCCGAGGTCCTCGACCACCCACACGTCGTCCACGCCAAGAGCCTCGGCCTGCCGAGCGAATTCGGGCAGCCCCTCGGGGGCCCAGTCGCGGTCGTACATCACACCGATCCGTACGTTCGTCATACGCCGGAACCTATGTGGCGCTGACACATCGATCAACGGTGTATCGGGCCGGGGCCTTCGAACACGCTCCGGGCACCTCAGCCGACGGCAGGGCGTGAGGTGCCCGGAAGCGGTCGCAGAAACATCGAGCGCCCCGCCCGGATTCCGGTACCGCTCCGGCTCAGCCGCCGCTCTTGCGCCGGAACGACCGCTGGCTCGACGCCGGGCCGTGTGCCCCGCGGATCTTCGACGCGTTGGGGTTGGTGGCAGCGTCGGCGGCCTCCGCCTGCGCACCGCGCTTGCGCGCCAACGCCTCGCGGAACTTCCGCTTGAGGTCGTAGTTGCCGTCGCTGTCGGGCGCGAGCGCTGACGTCTCGGGCTCAGCCGGCTCCGAACCTTCTGGTGATGCAGCTTCTTCGGTCATCGTGACCTCCTGGGTTCGGGCAGTGGGAAGCACAGCTTGTCATGCCGGGCGCACTACGTGGCGCCGGTGTCCGTCCACCCGGCCGCCGGGAGCCTCCTCGTCAGGAGTTCTCTGGGACCGTAAGCACGATCTTGCCCTGGATGTGTCCCCGGGCGGCGCGTTCGTGCGCCGCCCGGGCGTCCGCGAGCGCGAACGTACTGTCGATCGCGACGCGGACCGTGCCCGCGTCGACCAGGCGCCCCAGTTCGGCGAGCTGCGGCCCGTTCGAGCGGACCTGGGTGGCCGTGACGGTGACGCCCAGCTTCTTGTTCTCGTCTTCGTCGAACTCTCCGAAGTACACCGGGTAGAGGGCCCCGCCGCGCCTGAGGGTGTGCAGGAAGCGCCTGCTGCCGGGGCCCCCGACGGCGTCCAGGACGAGATCGACGCCACGGACGACTTCTTCCGGCCGGTCCCTGGTGTAGTCGATGAACTCGCCGGCGCCGAGTTCGCGCAGGAACGTCTCGTGGGCGCCGGACGCCACGGCGATGACGCGGGCTCCCTTCCACTTGGCCAGCTGGAGAGCGAGGTGCCCCACGCCACCGGCGGCGCCGTTGACGAGCACCGTGGTCTCGTTGTCGAGCCGCATCGGGCGGTGCCGGGCCGCCTGGAACGGCGAGGGGTGGCCGTGCCCGAGCTCGATCAGGAACTGCCACGCCGTCAGCCCCGACATGGGCAGCCCGGCGGCGTGGACGTGGTCGACGGAAGCCGGCTTGCGCGCGAGGTCGGACGCCGGGGCGGTGACGTACTCGGCGTAGGCGCCGCCCTGGAGTGCGGCGGGGAAGCGCAGAAGACCGATCACCTCTTCCCCTGCCACGAAGCCGTTCACGTCGGGGGCGACGGCTTCCACGACGCCCGAGACGTCGGTCCCCGGAATCAGGGGGAGATCGAACGGGGGCTTGAGCTCGGGAGGTACGTCGGGCATACCTCCGCGCGCGTACCAGTCAGGAGGGTTGACGCCTATCGCGTGGACGCGCACCAGCACCTCGCCGGGGCCCGGTTCGGGGACCGGCACCTCCTCGTGGCGCAGCACCTCGGGACCGCCGAACTCGTGCAGACGGATCGCCCTCATCGTGGGGGTCGGCATCATTTCCTCCTCTGTCCGTACGGCGGGATACGCTTGTCCGGATCAGCGATCCGCTTATCCGGATCGCTGATCCGAATATATGGATCACTGATCCGGATAGTCAAGAGGGACAGATGAGAGCCGACGCCAGGAAAAATCACGATCACCTGCTCGCCGTTGCGGGCGCCGTCATCACCGAGCAGGGCGTCGACGCGTCGCTGCGGGACATCGCCCGCAGGGCGGGCGTGGGACTCGCCACGCTGATCCGTCACTTCCCCACCCGTGAGGCCCTGCTCGAAGCACTGCTGCGCACGAACTTCGACGAACTGGCGGTGAAGGCGGGCGTTCTCGAGACGTCGAAGGAGCCCGACGACGCGCTGATGTCGTGGCTGCGGGACTTCGTCGCGTGCGCGCACAACTACCGGGGCGTCGTGGAGCTGATGGTGACGGCCATCGAGGACCCGGAGTCCGCGCTGCACGCCTCGTGCGTCGCGATGCGCGCCGCCGGCACGCACCTCCTCACCCGCGCCCAGGCGCAGGGTCTGGCACGAGGCGACATCGACGGCACCGACCTGTTCGCGCTGGCCGGGTCACTGGCCTGGCTCAGCGATCAGCCCTCGCTCGCCGCCCGCGCAGATCACCTCTTCGAGGTGGTCACGAGCGCCATCCTGACGAACCCGGTGAGCAACGCACGATACGTTGCCCACCATGACTGAACTCGCCCCTGTTTCCTGGCCAGTTGCCCCGATCAGAACGGAGCGGCTCGTGCTGCGCGCGTCCGAGGCCAGGGACCGTCCGGCGTTCATCGAACTGCTCTCCTCAGCGGAGGCGCACACCTGTCTCGGCGGCCCTCAACCGCGCGACGTGATTGAGTTCGACGGAGCGGTGATCGCAACCGTCGAGGTCAGTCGGCCGACGCCGAGCCTCGGGCCAGGTCCGTCCGGATGACGGGGAGGCCGAGATCGGCTATCTGTTCCTTTCGCGGGCCTGGGGGCGCGGCTACGCAGCACTCGACTGGTCGCGGACACGCTTTCCGGAGTACCGGTCGCGCTCTACACCCAGACCGCCAACGCCCGCTCCATGCAGGCCGCATAGCTGGCGTTCGTTGAGGTGCGACGGTTCGTGAAGGGCTCCGGCCGCCGGCGTAGGGAGTGCCACTCCTTCCCCGCCGTAGCAGCACCGGTCAGCGCTCCCGGCTCACCGCGGCGTCGAGGAGGGGGCCGAGTTCGCGGGCCACGGTCGTCAGTGGACGTGTGTCCCGCTCCGCCCGGGCCATGAGAATCGCTCCTTCCAGCGCGCTGACCATGAGGGTGGCCAGCGCTCCCGTGCGTTCCTCCGGTACGCCCATGTCGGCCAGCGCCCGGGCCACCGGACCGGTCCAGGTCGCGAACGCCTCCGCCACCGCCGCCCGCGTGGACGCGGTGGACTCCGCCCAGTCCACCGTGGCGGCGGCGACCGGGCAGCCGCCCGCGAACCCGGCGCTCTCGTACTCGTCGGTCCACTGGCGCACCATCGCGGCGAACAGCCCGCTCGGTGTCGGCTCGGGCAGAGCGGCGAGGAAACGGGCGACCCGGTTGCCCGCGTATCGGCCGGCCCACTCCACCGCCTCGTTGACCAGTTGCTCCTTGCCGCCGGGGAAGTAGTGCTGGAGCGAACCGCGCGGCGCACCGGCGTGAGCGGCGACCTCGCGCATGCCGGTGGCGGCGACCCCGTCGCGCCGGATGAGCTGGGCCGCGCTGAAGACCATCCGCTCCCGGGCTCCTCGCTCGGACACCGCCATCGCCGACCTCCACGTCCGGGTTCTGTTCGGGGTTCACTCTATGACCGCCGTCATAGCTCTGCTTACTATGACCACTGTCATAGCGTGCGGCAACGGCTCGGCTTCGGCGTGGGCCGGAAAAGGCGGTGCCTCGTGTACGTGGGATTCATCGGCCTCGGAACCATGGGGCAGCCCATGGCCCTCAACCTCGCGCGGGCCGGGACGCCTCTCGTGGTGTGGAACCGCACCCCCGGCCGGAGCGAGGCCCTGCGCTCCGCCGGAGCGGAGGTCGCCGGGAGCCCGGCCGAGGTCTTCGCCCGGGCCGGGACCGTGATCCTGATGCTGGCCGACGAGGCCGCCGTGGACGCCGTACTGGGGCGCGGTACCCCGCCCTTCGCCCCTCGCGTGGCCGGACGGACCGTCGTCCACATGGGCACGACCTCGGCCGAGTACTCGGCCGGTCTGCAGGATGCCGTCCGGGCGGCGGGCGGAAGGTATGTGGAGGCTCCGGTCTCCGGCTCCCGCATCCCCGCCGAGCAGGGTGAGCTGGTGGGGATGACGGCGGGGGACGAGGACGCCGTCGCCGCCGTACGCCCGCTGTTGGCCGCCATGTGCCGGGAGACGTTCGACTGCGGTGCGGTCCCTGGCGCGCTGCTGACGAAGTTCTCGGTGAACCTGTTCCTGATCACTCTCGTCACCGGGCTGGCGGAGGCGTTCCACTTCGCCGACCGGCACGGGCTCAACCAGCACCTGCTCCGGGACGTCCTGGACGCGGGACCGATGGCCAGTGCCGTCTCACGCGTGAAGGGGACGAAGTTGCTGACCCGCGACTTCACCGTGCAGGCCGCCGCCACCAACGTCCTGGAGAACAACCGGCTGATCGCCGAGGCCGCCCGCAAGGCCGGTCTGGCCTCCCCGCTCCTCGACGCCTGCCACGCCCTGTACGGCGAGGCCGTCGCACAGGGCCACGGCGACGAGGACATGGTGGCCGTCCTGCACGCCCTGGAGACCCGCACCGACGGCACACCCGCACCCGTGCAAGGGCTGGAGGACCCCGCGGGGCGGCCATGACCCGCCGAGCAGGTCCTCCCCGAAGCCGAGACCGACCATGCCTTCGGGGCCAAGCGGAACGCCGCCCCCTGCGCGCCGGGATGAACGGTCGCTTGGAGCATCGGCACCCGGGGGGCCCAGCGCGCAGCCCCTTGATGACATCGACGCCGTCCATATCGGACATCCCGAGGCCGAGCAGTGCCACCTCGGGCAGCCGGACTGAGAGCGGTGCCCCCGCCAGGGGCCGCATCGACTCTGTGCCGGCGCGCCTGGAGACTGATGAGGAGGGCCCGTACAAGCTGCGGGTCGTCCTCCACCACCAGCACCCGCGTCAGGTCTTCCCCACCAGTTCCCTGAGGGCGATGTTGAGTTCGAGGACGTTGACCCGTGGCTCACCGATGAAGCCGAGCGTGCGGCCGTCGGTGTGGTCATCGACCAGCTTCTCGACCTGTGCGACGGACAGACCGTTGCGCTCGGCGACCCGGTGGACCTGGAGCTGCGCGTAGGCCGGGGAGATGTCCGGGTCGAGGCCGGAGCCGGAGGAGGTGACCGCGTCGGCAGGCACCTGGGACGGCTTGACCTTGTAGTCGGCGGTGGAGTTGTCCTTGACGACTCCGGCCTTGGCCTCCTTCACCCTCGTGACGAGTTCGGAGTTGTCGGCGGAGCGGTTGGTGGCGCCGGAAAGGATCAACGCGTACTGCGTGTTGACCGAGTTCTTTCCCAGTCCGTTGGCCGGCCGGGGCTGGAAGTAGTCCAGGCTGTAGCCCTGTTGACCGATGAGGGAGGAGCCGACGACCTTGCCGTCCACCCTCGTCTCCGAGCCGTTGGCCGTCGTGGGGAAGAACGCCTGGGCCACACCTGTGACGGCCAGCGGATAGAGGATACCTGTGAGCACGGTCAACACCAGCAGTGCCCGCAGGCCCGCGCCGAGCAGACGGGCGGTGTTCACAAAGGAGTTGTTCATGTCCTTCACGCGATCCCGGGGATGAGCGAGACGAGCAGGTCGATGATCTTGATGCCGACGAAGGGCGCGACCAATCCGCCGAGGCCGTAGATCCCGAGGTTGCGCCGCAGCAGCCTGTCCGCGCTCACCGGCCGGTACTGCACGCCCTTCAGGGAGAGCGGCACCAGCGCGACGATGATCAGCGCGTTGAAGACGACGGCGGACAGGATCGCGGAGTCCGGCGAGGACAGGCCCATGATGTTGAGCCTGTCCAGGCCGGGGTAGACCGCCGCGAACAGCGCCGGGATGATCGCGAAGTACTTCGCCACGTCGTTGGCGATGGAGAACGTGGTCAACGCGCCCCGCGTGATGAGGAGTTGCTTGCCGATCTCGACGATCTCGATCAGCTTGGTCGGGTCGGAGTCGAGGTCGACCATGTTGCCGGCCTCCTTGGCGGCCGACGTACCGGTGTTCATCGCGACGCCGACGTCCGCCTGGGCCAGGGCCGGGGCGTCGTTGGTGCCGTCACCGGTCATCGCGACGAGCTTGCCGCCCGCCTGTTCCCGCTTGATGAGGGCCATCTTGTCCTCGGGAGTGGCCTCCGCGAGGAAGTCGTCGACGCCCGCCTCCTCGGCGATCGCCTTGGCCGTCAGCGGATTGTCACCGGTGATCATGACGGTCCTGATGCCCATGCGGCGCAGTTCCTCGAACCGCTCCCGCATGCCCTCCTTGACCACGTCCTTGAGGTGGACCACCCCGAGGACGCGGGCTCCCCGATCGTCCTCGACGGCCACCAGGAGCGGAGTGCCGCCGGCCTCGGAGATCCGGTCGGAGAGGGTCCCGGAGTCCTCGGCGACCGTGCCGCCCAGCTCCTCGACCCAGGCGATGACCGAACCGGCCGCACCCTTGCGCACCCTCCTGCCGTCGATGTCTACGCCGGACATGCGGGTCTGCGCGGTGAAGGCGATCCACTCGGCCCCGGCGAGTTCGCCCCGGTGGCGCTCAAGCCGCCCGTACCTCTCTTTCGCCAGTACGACGACTGAGCGGCCCTCAGGCGTCTCGTCGGCCAGCGACGACAGTTGGGCCGCGTCGGCGAGCTGGGCCTCGGTCACGCCCCGCACCGGCAGGAACTGTGCCGCTTGCCGGTTGCCGAGGGTGATGGTGCCGGTCTTGTCGAGCAGCAGTGTGGAGACGTCACCGGCGGCCTCGACCGCCCGGCCGGACATCGCCAGGACGTTGCGCTGGACGAGCCGGTCCATGCCCGCGATGCCGATCGCGGAGAGCAGCGCGCCGATCGTCGTGGGAATGAGGCAGACGAGCAGGGCGACCAGCACGACCATCGTGAGGTGGGTGCCCGCGTAGTCGGCGAGCGGCGGCAGCGTGGCCACGGCCAGCAGGAAGACGATCGTCAGCGAGGCCAGCAGGATGTTCAGGGCGATCTCGTTGGGCGTCTTCTGCCGGGCCGCGCCCTCGACCAGGTTGATCATCCGGTCGATGAAGGTCTCGCCCGGCTTCGTCGTGATCCTGATGACGATCCGGTCGGAGAGGACCTTGGTGCCGCCGGTGACCGCCGAGCGGTCGCCGCCCGACTCCCGGATGACGGGTGCCGACTCTCCGGTGATCGCCGACTCGTCGACCGACGCGACTCCCTCGACGACGTCACCGTCGCCGGGAATGATGTCGCCGGCCTCGCAGACGACCAGGTCCCCGATCCTCAGACCGGTGCCGGGGACGTGCTCCTCACGGTCACCCGTCAGACGTCTGGCGACGGTGTCGGTCTTGGCCTTGCGCAGGGTGTCGGCCTGCGCCTTGCCCCGGCCCTCGGCGACCGCCTCCGCCAGGTTGGCGAACAGGACCGTCAGCCACAGCCAGGCGCTGATGGTCCAGCCGAACCAGTCGCCGGGGTCCTCGAAGGAGAAGACGGTCGTCAGGGCGGAGCCGATCCACACCACGAACATCACGGGCGACTTGACCATCACCCGCGGGTCGAGCTTGCGGAAGGCGTCCGGCAGCGACGTCAGCAGCTGCCCGGGGTCGAAGAGGCCCGCGCCGACACGGCCCTCGGGAGAACGGCGCCCGGTGGGTACGTCGCTGTGCGGCGCCCGGGTGGGAGTGGCTGTGGACATCTCTTCGCTTTCGTTGCGAGCGGTCCCCGTATGCGTGGTCCCCGCAGGAGTGCTCATGACGCCAGCCCCTCCGCCAGCGGGCCGAGCGCGAGCGCCGGGAAGTACGTCAGGCCGGTGATGATGAGGATCGCGCCCACCAACAACCCGGTGAACAGCGGCTTTTCGGTGCGCAGGGTGCCCGCCGTCGCCGGCACCGGCTGCTGCTCCGCGAGCGAGCCGGCCAGCGCCAGCACGAACACCATGGGCAGGAAGCGGCCGAGGACCATGGCCAGACCCAGGGTGGTGTTGAACCACTGGGTGTCCGCGTTCAGTCCGGCGAAGGCCGAGCCGTTGTTGTTGGCGGCGGACGTGTAGGCGTAGAGGATCTCGGAGAAGCCGTGCGCCCCGGTGTTGGCCATCGAGTTGCCCGGCGTGGGCAGTGCCATCGCGGCGGCGGTGAAGACGAGCACCAGCGCCGGGGTGACGAGGATGTAGCAGGCGGCCTGCTTGATCTCGCGGGTGCCGATCTTCTTGCCCAGGTACTCGGGCGTACGGCCGACCATCAGGCCGGCGATGAAGACCGCGATGACGGCCATGACCAGCATGCCGTAGAGCCCGGAGCCGGTGCCGCCGGGCGCGATCTCGCCCAGCATCATGCCCAGCATGGTGATGCCGCCGCCGAGCCCCGTGAAGGAGGAGTGGAACGAGTCCACGGCACCTGTCGACGTCAGGGTCGTGGACACCGCGAAGATCGAGGAGGAACCGACGCCGAACCTGACCTCCTTGCCCTCCATCGCCCCACCCGCGATCTGCAACGCCGGTCCGTGGTGGGCGAATTCGGTCCACATCATCAGGGCGACGAAGCCGGTCCAGATGACGGCCATGGTCGCGAGGATCGCGTAGCCCTGCTTGACCGAGCCGACCATCAGCCCGAAGGTGCGGGTCAGGGAGAACGGAATCACCAGCAGCAGGAAGATCTCGAAGAGGTTGGTGAAGGGCGTCGGATTCTCGAACGGGTGCGCCGAGTTGGCGTTGAAGTAGCCGCCACCGTTGGTACCGAGTTCCTTGATGGCCTCCTGCGAGGCGACGGCGCCGCCGTTCCACTGCTGCGAGCCGCCCATGAACTGGCCCACCTCGTGGATCCCGGCGAAGTTCTGGATCACGCCGCAGGCGACCAGCACGATCGCCGCGAGGAACGCGCCCGGCAGCAGGACGCGGGTGACACCGCGCACCATGTCCGACCAGAAGTTGCCCAGCTCACCGGTGTGGACGGCGGTCCCCCCGCTCGGGCGAAGCCGGGAGCGGGAGGACGCGAACCCGCGCACCAGCGCCACGGCGACGGCCATGCCGACGGCCGCCGAGACGAAGTTCTGCACGGCCAGACCGGCGGTCTGCACGACATGGCCCATGGCCTGTTCGCCGTAGTACGACTGCCAGTTGGTGTTGGTCACGAAGGAGACCGCGGTGTTGAACGCCTGGTCCGGTTCGATGGCCTTGAAGCCGAGCGACAGCGGCAGCACGCCCTGGAGCCGTTGGAGGAGATAGAGGAAGAGGACCGACACGGCCGAGAAGGCGAGGACACCGCGCAGGTAGGCGGGCCAGCGCATCTGCGTGTCGGGGTCGGCGCCGATGGACTTGTAGATCCACTTCTCGACGCGCCAGTGCCGGTCGGCGGAGTAGACCCGGGCCATGTAGGTGCCGAGGGGGATGTGGGCGAGCGCCAGCGCCCCTATGAGGGCCAGCAGCTGGAGGACGCCGGCGAGTACGGGACCCATGTGCTGGTTCAGAACCTCTCGGGGAAGATCAGGGCGAGGACGAGATAGCCCAGCAGGGCGACGGCCACCACCAGGCCGGCGATGTTCTCGGCGGTCACAGCCTCGTCACCCCCTTGGCGACGAGGGCCACCAGCGCGAAGACCGCGACCGTGGTGACGACGAAGGCCAGATCGGCCATCACGAACTCCTGGAAGAGGTTCGGAAGAAAAACGGACAGGGAGAGCAAACCCCGCACGTCACCGGATGCGGTCGCCCGTTGACGGCTCCCTTACGGCCGCCACTGCCGCCTTGACGGGACTCTTACGCCGAGGACGGCCGGAACCAGCCCCGGGAGCCCCGCTACAGCGGGAAGCCCGCGCTTTGGAGCGACTCGAAAACCGCGATGTGGGAACCGGTAGAGAAGCCCTGACACACGAAGGGGGCCGGGTGTGCGACGCCCCGGCTCGCTCATCGGAGGAGAGGCCACGATGGCGCGTGAACACGACTCCCAGCAGGCCGTCCCGAACACGCCGGGGATGCGCACCGACGCCGACGGCGTCACGCGTCGGCGGCCGCTGCGGAGGCGGCACGTCGAGGAGACCGTCGAGGTCGCGGTGCCGGTGCGGACGGCGTACAACCAGTGGACCCAGTTCAAGACGTTCCCCCGGTTCTCGAGCGTGGTGCACGGTGTGGAACAGGCCAGGCCCACCGTGACCACCTGGACCATCGGCTACGGGCCGCTGCGCCGTCGCTTCGCGGTGGAGATCGTGGAGCAGGACCCCGACGCCTACCTGGCCTGGCGCGGACTGGAGCAGCGCCCCTCCCATCAGGGCGAGGTCGAGTTCCGGCCGACCGAGTCGGGCGGCACGGCCATCACCGTCCGGATGCTGCTGGAGCCACGCGGCACCGCGAAACGGCTCACCGGCTCTTCCAGGGTCACCCAGGTGATCACCCGGCTGGTGCGCCGCGAGCTCCAGAACTTCAAGCTGTTCATGGAGGGGCTGGGGCAGGAGGGCGGGGCCTGGCGCGGCACCATCCGCAACGGCCGAGTACAGCACGACCACCCGGAACCGCCGAGGAGCCGCGTGGCCCAGTGGCCCGTCGGCTGACCCTCGTACCGGACGCGGCAGGACACAGCGGCGAGCGAGTCGCGGCAAGAGAAAGGCGATGCGATGCAGAACCCGCCCGGTGACGAGCCGGAGACCACCCTCTCCGTGACACCGCCGAAGAAGTGGGCGGCCGGGGTCCCCGCGGTCGTGCACGCGCTGGAGTACTCCCTGGAGCAGACGTCCCCGCGCAAGACCGGGGTGGACCTGCTGACCATGAACCAGGTGGGCGGGATCGACTGTCCCGGCTGCGCCTGGGCGGATCCGGCCCCGGGACAGCGCCATCGCAACGAGTACTGCGAGAACGGCGCCAAGCACATCAACGACGAGGCCACCGCACGCCGGATCACCGCCGACTTCTTCCGTGAGCACAGCGTCTCCGACCTCGCCGGACGCTCCGACATGTGGCTCAACCAGCAGGGCCGGCTCACCGAGCCGATGATCAAGCGGCCGGGCTCCGACCACTACGAGCCCATCAGCTGGAACGACGCCCTGGGCGTGCTCGCGGAGGAACTCAACACGCTCTCCTCCCCCGACCAGGCCGTCTTCTACACCTCGGGCCGGGCCGGCAACGAGGCCGCCTTCGTCCTCCAGCTCTTCGCCCGCGCCTTCGGCACCAACAACCTGCCCGACTGCAGCAACATGTGCCACGAGTCCAGCGGCTTCGCCCTGAGCGAGACGCTGGGCACCGGCAAGGGCACCGTCAGTCTCGACGACCTCCACCACGCCGACCTGATCTTCCTGGTCGGGCAGAACCCCGGCACCAACCATCCGCGCCAGCTGTCCGCCCTGGAGGAGGCCAAGCGCAACGGCGCCCGCATCGTGGCGGTCAACCCGCTGCCCGAAGCCGGGCTACGGCGCTTCAAGAACCCGCAGAAGCCACGCGGGGTCATCGGACGCGGCACCCAGATCGCCGACCGCTTCCTGCACATCAAGCCCGGCGGTGACCTCGCCCTCTTCCAGGCCCTGAACCGCCTGCTGCTGGAAGCCGAGGACGCCCGGCCCGGCACCGTCCTGGACCACGACTTCATCGACGCGCACACCTCCGGCTTCGAGGAGTTCGCCCAGCACGCGCGTGCCGTCGACTGGGACGACGTGCGCGCGGCGACCGGTCTGACCCGCACGGAGATCGAGAAGGTCCGCGACGAGGTCCTGCGCAGCGAACGCGTCATCGTGTGCTGGGCGATGGGCATCACTCAGCACAAGCACGGGGTGCCCACCATCCGGGAGATCGTCAACTTCATGCTGCTCCGCGGCAACCTGGGGCGGGCCGGCACCGGTGTCTGCCCGGTGCGCGGGCACAGCAACGTCCAGGGCGACCGCACCATGGGCATCTGGGAACAGATGCCGGACTCGTTCCTCGACGCCCTCCAGAAGGAGTTCGGCTTCGACCCGCCGCGCCCGCACGGGCTCGACTCGGTCAACTCGATCAAGGCGATGCGTGAGGGCCGCGTCAAGGTCTTCCTCGCCCTGGCCGGCAACTTCGTGCGTGCCGCTCCCGACAGCGAGGTCACCGAGGACGCGATGCGTTCGTGCCGGCTGACCGCCCACATCTCCACCAAGCTGAACCGGTCGCACACCGTCTGCGGTGACACGGCGCTGATCCTGCCGACGCTCGGCCGCACCGAACGTGACGTCCAGGCCGACGGCGAGCAGTTCGTCACGGTGGAGAACTCCATGAGCGAGGTGCACACCTCCCAGGGGCGTCTCGAGCCCGCCTCTCCCCTGCTGCTCAGCGAGGTCGCGATCCTGTGCCGGCTCGCCCGCCGCACCCTCGGCGGCAAGCCGGACATCCCCTGGGACCGGTTCGAAGGGGACTACGGCACGATCCGTGACCGCATCTCCCGCATCGTGCCGGGCTTCCACGACTTCAACGCGCGCGTGACGCGGCCCGGTGGCTTCCAGCTGCCCAACCCCGTCAACGAGGGCGTGTTCAACACCGCGGTCGGCAAGGCGCTGTTCACGCGCAACGAGCGGGTGGTCCCCAAGGCGCCCGAGGGTCACCTGCTGTTGCAGACCCTGCGCTCGCACGACCAGTGGAACACCGTCCCCTACACGCTCAACGACCGCTACCGCGGCATCCACGGCAGCCGCCACGTCGTACTCGTCAACCCGGCCGACCTCTCCGGACTCGGCCTGGCCCAGGGTGACCACGTCGACCTGGTGAGCGTCTGGGCGGACGGCACCGAGCGCCGCGCCCGGGACTTCGAGGTCGTCCCCTACCCCACCGCACCGGGTTCCGCCGCCGCCTACTACCCCGAGACCAACGTCCTGGTGCCGCTGGACAGCGTCGCCGACATCAGCAACCAGCCCACGTCGAAGGGACTCGTCGTCCGCCTGGAACCCACGTCCGACCGGGCGACTTCGGCTTCCGCCTGAGGAGCAGAACGAGGCGTACCAGTGCTCCCGTCCGTGTGCACTGTCTCGTGCCCCGGCCCGACCTCACCACCCTCCTGCCCGGCGGATGCACCGTGCTCCCACGGCCCACGATCGGCCGAATGCCGACTGTCCACGGGGCGTGACGGCCAATAGCCTGTGCGGCCTGCGCGTTCTGGGAGGTCTCGTGAACGGTCTCCGTGCGGTCGTCGTCTGCCTGGTGATCGCGTGTGCCGCGATGGTGTCGCCGGCCGCGGCCGTGACGCCTGTCAAGGGCGTGACGCCGAGCTGGTCGGCGCTGCCGGTGCCGGCGGCGGCCCCGCCCGTGTCGGTGACCGACCTCGCCGCCCGCGGGCCGCGCGAGGCGTGGGCGACCGGGTACGAGCAGGCCGCCGACGGCCTGCGGCCGATGCTGTACCGCTGGGACGGCACGGCGTGGAGCCGGGACACCTCCTTCCCCGGTGCCGGTGAGCCGGGCTGGCTCGGCAAGGTGCAGTTCGTCGGCACGGACGTGTGGATCTTCCACAACCGCGCGGGCGAGGGCGAGATCCTGCGCCGGTCGGCGGGAGGGTGGAGTACCGTCCCGCTGCCGCAGACGCTGTGGACCTACCAGGACTTCACCGCCGTACCGGGGGCCGCCTGGGTGGTCGGTGAGGACGACACCGGGCTGAAGGTGCTGCACCACGACGGTTCCGGCTGGACCACGCAGGCAACCCCCGAGGGCGTGCTGTACCTGATGGGGATCACCGCACGGACCGCGACGGACGCCTGGGCCTGGGCGGACACCAGCACCGGGACGACCGTACTGCGCTGGGACGGCACGGCGTGGCGGGACGCGAACGTGCCACTGCCGCCGAACAGCAACGTGCACACCCTCCTGCTCGAACCGTCCGGCCGGATCACGATCGGCGGCAGCCAATACACCGACGGCGTGGGCCGCACCTACCTGATGACCTTCGACGGGCACGCCTGGCGCACCACGTATCCGCCGCTGGGCGACACCCCCACCGAGGCCATGGTGCGCGGCCCGGACGGCGCGCTGTGGCTGCCGGTGCGCAGCGACCGCGCGTTCCAGTCGAAGTACGCGCGCGTCGACGGCCCCCGCACCACCTTCTCCTACGGCCCGGAGCGCACGAACGCGATCGACGTCAAACCACGTGCGCTGGCCAGGGCCGGGGCGGCTCTGCTGTCCTTCGGCACCGTCGAGATCTACGGCTCGAAACCGAATCTGATGAGTGAGCGGCTGGGAGGCTGACCATGGCACGCAGACTTCTCGTCGCGGCCCTCACCGTCGCCATGACCCTCATCGCGGTGATGAGCTCAGCCGCGGCGGAACCCCTGTCCTGGCAGCACGTTCCGGTCCCGGCTCAGGTCCGTCCCCAGGCCGCGCTCAACGAGGCCGTGGCGCTCGGTCCGGACCTGGCCTGGGCGGTGGGCGCCGACGCCGTGGGTCGCGAGGCGCCGGGCTTCCCGCTGGTGCTGCGCTGGGACGGAACCGAATGGCACCGCCAGAGCCTGCCCGGGGTCGCCTGGCAGGGCGAGCTGCTGTCCGTCGCCGCGACCTCCCCGACCGCGGTCTGGGCGGTGGGCCGGGACGCGGCGGGCGGCGCCCGTCTGCTCAACTTCGACGGCACCGCCTGGTCCGAGAGCCGGCCCCCGCCCGGTGTCGTGCCGACCCAGGTCGTCGCCGGCGGCGGGGAGACCTGGCTGATCGGTTCGCGCGGCGGCGCCCAGGCACTGCTGCGCCGGGACGAGGACGGCTGGCGGGACATGCCCGTACCGCCGGGAGCGGTCTACGGCCTGCACATCAAGGCCGCCGACGACGTCTGGGCCGCGGGCGCCACCGACTCGGGTGCGGCCGTGTCCCACTGGGACGGGCAGGCGTGGCAGCAGACGATCGTGGACGCGTCCCCGCGGTCGGCCGTGGGCAGTGTGCTGGCGGTCTCCCCGACCGAGGTGTGGGCGGGCGGCACGGCCGGGTTCATCGGCGGTCCGCCGGGGCGGCCGATTCCGCCCCTGCTGCTTCGCTTCGACGGACAGACGTGGAGCCGGGTGAGCGTGCCCACCGATTTCGGCTCGGTCGGTTCGCTGGCGGCCTCCACGTCGGGCGAGCTGGCCTGGGTCGCGGTGGCCCGCTCGCAGAAGTGGGGCCCGCCGGGCTCCCCGCCGCTGGTCTCGGGGCCGGACTTCCTCGCCTGGAACGGTGGGTCCTTCACCGAGTACGACGAACCGGCGGTGGCCGGCGAGGGAGACTCCCGGACACTGCGGCTGGCGCCGGTGCCGGGCACCGACACGGTGTGGTCGGTCGGCCGCGCCGACGGTCCCGAGGGCACCTTCGCCCCGCGGGCGCTGCGGTTCGGCTGAGCAGAAGCTCCTTCCCCGCAGGGCTCCGGGCATGCCCGGCTTCCCTCGTTCGAGAGACATACCGCACACGCGCCGAAGAACTCGCCGCGACGGGGTATCCGAGTGCTCGTGAGGAAGTCACGCGCTCACTGTTGCCGTTTGACAACAAAAGCCGGGACGCAACACAGTAGCCGTGTCGGACGTACGGGGAAGGACCTGGAATGCTCCGGTGGGCGGAGACCACTCCGTGTGCTGGTCACCCATGTCGAGAGGTGACAAAGGTGCCGTCGGCGCGCTCTTCGGTTCAGGCGGTCCGGTTGCCCGACTCCGCCGGGTCGTCGTGTATCTGCGTCGCCGCGGCGGCACAGAACGCCTCCAGCCCTTCCAGCAGCGCGACCCGCTTGGCGGCGGGCATGTCCGCCAGCACGGTCTGCAACTCCCTCTCCCTGCGGGCACGCAGGTCGACGAGGAAGGCGCGGCCCCGGCCACTGAGATGCAGCCGCACCTCACGCCTGTTCTCCTCGCTCATGACCCGGTCGACGAACCCGGCCGCCACCAGCCGGTCGCAGAGCCGACTGGTGGACGGCGGGGTCGAGGCGAGGCACTCGGCGAGGGTGCGCAGGTTGATGCCGTCGTGGTGCTCGAGGATGTGCAGCACCCGCAGCTGCGACGCGGAGGTGGGCGACGTCGAGGCCCGGCCCCACACGACCTCCAGCAGCTCGACGGCCGTGGTGGTCACGCGTGCGACCTCATCAGGCTCTGAGCGGCGACGGAAGGCAGTCACGATCACACTCTCGCAGGCACCGGGGTGCCTGTCAGCGTACTAGGCGCGTGCGCTGACCACACAGGACCGGGACGGTCGAAGCGAGCCGGCCTCGTGAGTGAGACCCGTACGTCGTCCGGCGAAGGACAGGTGTTTTGTCATCATGAAGAGATTTCTGGCCGTTGAACGCGCTCTGCGCACAGCGGCCCCCCACGAGTTGCTCGACGCCATCCGTGCCGTACTGATCGAGCAGTACGGCGCGGAGGACGTCGAGCTGTTCATGGCCGACTACAGCCTCACCGTGCTCCAGCCGGTGTCGGTCCTGCCGCACACGCTGGAACCGGTGTCGGTGCACAACAGTCCGGCCGGCCGGGCCTTCGGTTCGCAGAAGCCGTACCGGGAGGAAGGGCCGAGCGGGCGAACCCGTCTGCATCTGCCGGTCAGTGTGCGCGGCGACCGGCTCGGCGTGCTGTCTGTCACGCTGTCCGACAGCGACGCGACGCAGCGGTGGGAGTCCGAGCTGGCCGACATCGCCGACGTCCTGGGGCACGAGGTGGTCGTGGCGGAGCGCGACACCGACGTGTACCTCCAGGCGCGACGCAAGGACCGGCTGACGCTGGCCGCCGAGATGCAGTGGCAGCTGCTGCCCGGCCGCGCCTGCTCCCGCCCCGAGTACGAGCTGGGTGCCCAGCTGGAGCCGGCCTACGCCATCTTCGGCGACAACTTCGACTGGTCAGGTACCGCCGACCGGCTGACGCTGTACGTCACCAACGGCATGGGCGAGGGCATAGAGGCGTCCCTGCTGACGAACCTGGCCATCAACGCGCTGCGCAACGCCCGGCGCGCCGGGCTGTCCATCGCCGACCAGGCGGCCCTGGCCGACCAGGCCGTCTACGCCCACTACCGGGGGCGCTGCTATCTGTCGGTCCTGATGTTCGACTTCGACCTGGCCACCGGCCGGGCGAGCGTCGTGGACGCCGGCTCCCCCCAGCTGCTGCGGCTGCGCGGCGGCACCGTGGAACGGGTCGCCTTCGACGCCCAGCTCCCGCTGGGCATGTTCGAGGAGACCGACTACATCGCGCAGGACTTCCACGCGGAGCCCGGCGACCGGCTCGTGTTCGTCAGCGACGGTGTCCACGCGGTGGCCTCCCCGAGGGGCGAGGCGTACGGAGAAGGGGCTCTCGCCCGGGCCATCCACTCCACGCGCCTGCTGCCCGCGGCCGAGGTGCCGCGCGCCATCCTGCGGGAGCTGACCGGCCACCGCGGTGAAGCCATACCGGACGACGACGCGCTGATCGTGTGTCTGGACTGGCACGGCAGGCCACAACAGTCCGGCTGACCGGAGAGTCCGTGCGCTGCGGCGGGAGCATGTTGTTCGCCGCACACGCTCGCGTTAACGTTTGCCATGCGGCAATAATTGCCACGTGGCCTGACCGCTCGGCGGGCCGAATGGGCTCGCAGGCAGGGAGACGATGCAGGTGGCGGAGCACGACACAGCCCTCGAGACCGCGAAGGAGCTGGGCGCCTTCCTGGAGCGGCGTCGTGAGCAGATCGCCCAGCGCTGGGCGGATGCCGCCCTGTTCCGTACGGTCTTCACCGTGTCCCGGGACGAGGCGGTCGAGGCGTGCAAAGCCGTGGTGGACTCCCTGGCCGACGTGGCCCGCTCCGGGCGTCTCGAGGATGTCGACGCTCCGGGCTTCGGCACCGTGCGGGACCAGCTCGGCCGGATGGCCGCGGCCCGGGCCCGGGCCGGGTTCACGCCGGTACAGATCGCCGGAGAGGTCGCGGAGCTGCGCGAGCCGGTGACCGCACTGCTGCGCTCCGAGTTCGAGGACGCCGCCGACGGCATGCGAGGGGACGCGTGTGTCCAGGCGCTGGCGGTCCTGACGGCCACACTCCGCCTGGTGATCATGGAGACGACGGTGAGCGCGGGCGAGGAGCTCATCGCCCGGCAGCGCCAGCAGCTGCTGGAGGTGGCCACACCCGTCATAAAGCTGTGGGAGGGCGTGGTCGCGGTACCGCTGATCGGAACCCTGGACAGCGCCCGCAGCCAGGTCGTGATGGAGAGCCTGCTGGAAGCCATCGTGGACCAGCGGGCCGCGTACGCCATCCTCGACATCACCGGCGTCCCGACCGTGGACTCGCTCGTGGCGCAGCACTTGATGAAGACGGTCGCCGCCGCCCGGCTGATGGGCGCGGAGTGCATCGTCTCCGGGATCCGTCCCGCCATCGCGCAGACCATCGTCCATCTCGGCATCGACCTGGGCTCGATCATCACGCGGGCCGGTCTCGCCGACGCGCTGGCCTACGCGCTCACCCAGCAGGGCATCGTCGTCTCCGCACGCCCGGTGACGGGAGCGAGTCCGCGGTGACCGGCTTCCTCGCCACGCATTCCGGCCCGGGCCCGGTGCCGGTACTCGCGCTGGGAGACGTCCTGCTGGTCACCCTGCAGGGCGAGCTGCGCGACGGGGTGGCCGAACAGCTCCAGCACGACATCTCCGAGCGGATCGCGTCCAGTGCGACGCCGGTGAACGGTGTCGTGATCGACATCTCCGGGGTGGAGATCGTCGATTCCTTCCTCGGCCGCGTCCTGGCCGAGATCGCCGCGAGCTCACGCCTGCTGGCCGCCCGGACCGTACTCGCCGGCATGCGTCCTGTCGTGGCCATCACCCTGGTCGAGATGGGTCTCACCCTGCCCGGCCTGGGGACGGCCCTCAACGTCGAGAAAGCCTTGTCCCTGCTGGGCCGCGCACCCTCGGCAGCTCCGACCGCACACCCGGAAGAGGGTGCATGATGCATGCCCCCATCGCCTCGACCATGCGCCTGCCCATCGCCTCGGACGCGGACCTGGCGTGGGTCCGCCAACAGGTGCGCCAGAGCGCTGCCGACCTCGGCTTCAACCTGGTCCAGCAGACCAAGCTGGTGACCGCGGCCAGCGAGCTGGCCCGCAACACCCTCGTCCACGGTGGCGGCGGGCACATG
Organism: Streptomyces sp. NPDC024687; assembly: GCF_055559055.1. Lineage (NCBI taxonomy): Bacteria > Bacillati > Actinomycetota > Actinomycetes > Kitasatosporales > Streptomycetaceae > Streptomyces > Streptomyces sp. NPDC024687. The sequence goes on from NZ_JBVHLJ010000010.1 coordinate 27,310, forward strand.
GAAATGACCGTGCTGGCGGAAGGCACCCGCCGCGGGCTGCGGCTGTCCTTCGTCGACGCTGGCCCCGGCATCCGGGACGTCGAGCTCGCCATGACCGACGGCTACACCACCGGAAACGGTCTGGGCCTGGGACTGAGCGGGGCCAAGCGGCTGGTCAAGGAGTTCGCTCTCGACACCCGCCCCGGCCAGGGCACCACCGTCACCATCACCGACTGGGTCTCCGGACTGCCCGCGCCCCGCACAGGTGCGTCGTGAGCAGGGTCTGGGACATCCCGGTCCAGGACAGCACCCGCGTCCGGGACGTACGGGTCGCCGCCGAAGCCGCCTGCGCCGCGGCGGGCCTGGACACGCACGCCACGGCGGTCGCGGCGCTGGTCGCCACCGAACTGGGCACCAACCTCGTCAAGCACGCCGGGGGCGGCCGCATCTTCATCAATCTGGCCGCCCCCGCCGACACGCTCGCCGAGGACGTGCCCTGCGTGCAGATCGCCTCGCTCGACCACGGACCCGGCATCGACAACGTCCCGGCGGCGATGCGGGACGGTCACACCACCGCCTCGTCGTCCCTCGGTGCGGGCCTGGGCACCTGTCGGCGCGTCGCCGGCGAGTTCGACCTGCACAGCAGACCGGGGCGGGGCACCGTCGCGGTGGCCCGCATCACCCCGGTGCGGGGCCCCGGCCGCCCGCTCCCCCGGCAGGCCGGGTCGGGTCCGGGCACCCGGGCCGGTGGAATCACCACCTCCCTCGCCCATGCCGAGCACTCCGGAGACGCCTTCAGTCGGGTGCGCTCCGGCCCACGCGTCACGCTGATGCTCGTGGACGGGCTCGGCCACGGGGACAAGGCAGCCGACGCGTCCACGGCCGCCGTCGAGGAACTCCGCCGGTGCGCCGACCTGCCGCCGGCCGAGATCCTGAGGCGGCTGCACACCGCACTGCGGGCCACGCGAGGCGCGGCCGTCGGCGTCGCACAGCTCGACGAGGACAGCGGCCGGCTCTCCTTCGCCGGGGTCGGCAACATCGGCGCCAGGCTGCGCACCGACGGCGCATGGCAGCCCCTGATCTCCCACCCCGGCATCGTCGGCGCCCACTTCCCCGCCACCGTGCCCCTGCGCGAGAGCGCCTGGACGCCGGACAGTCTGCTCGTCCTGCACAGCGACGGGCTCCCCAGCCGCTGGGAGCCCCCCGGCGACCCCCGGCTCGACGCCCACGATCCTGCCGTGGTGGCCGCGGTCGTCCTGCGGGACGCCGGCAGTGCCGCCCGCCCCCTGCGCGACGACGCCAGTGTGGCCGTACTGGCCCCTGACCCCCGGACGGACCCGTATGACCGCACCTCCTGACGTCTGGAAGATCGCGTCGGTGGCCGACGCCGCCCGGGCCCGCGCCGCCGTCGACCGCATCGCCACGGACGGCGGGGCGCCGGCGCTGGAGCGGGCCCGCTTCCTGACGGCGCTCACGGCACGCCTGCGCCACTGCCTCGGCCAGGGCGGTGAGTGGCAACTCCGCCTCCACGTCCGGCCGTCCGGTCCGCTCGAGGTGTCCTTGAGCCCGGCCGGCGAGCGCGAGCCGGATCCGCAGGACGAGACGCCCTTACTGACCTGCCCGCTGCCGAACCGGCCCGTCCGCAAGGGGCGCCGCGGCGCCCCCTCGCTGCCGCAGGCCCTGCTGAGCGCCGACGAGAACACCGCGGCCGTGCTGAGCCTCCTCGACGAGCAGGAGAACCTGGTCCGGCTGCACCGGGAGGAACTGCACCAGACCAACCAGGGCGTCCTGGCGCTGCACGCCGACCTGGAGGCCGCGGCACGCGCTCAGCAAGAGCTCCTCGAAGCCGAGCGGACCGCACGCACCGCGGCCGAAAAGGCCCGCCGCCTGCTGACCTTCCTGGGTGACGCCAGCGCCGCCATCACGTCGTCCCTCAGCCGCACGGCCATCCTGCGCCGCCTCTTCGACGTGCTGGTGCCGGAGTACGCGGAACGCCTCGACGTCTGGCTCTTCGACGAGGAGGAGTCCGAGGGCCACGAAGACGAGCGCGCGCACCGCGTCCGGGAGCACTCGGCGGCCGCCGTGGCCGCCGCCCGCACGGGCCGCCCCCAGCACGCCGCCGCCCACCCGGGCAGCCTTCCCGGCGTCGACGATCTCCCGCCCTCCGCCCTGTCCCCCGAGCGGCCGCTGCTGGCCATCCCCCTCGTCGCACAGCGCCTGCTGGGCGTCCTCACCCTCACCGCCCCCGGTCCCCGCTTCGACGAGGACACCTCCCTGATGCTGGTCGAGCTGGCCCGCCGCGTCGGTGTCGCCCTGGACCACGCCCACCGCTACCAGCGGTCCCGCAACACCGCCGAAGCCCTGCAGCGCGCCCAGCTCACGGACCTGCCCACGCCGCCGGGGCTGCTGCTCGCCGCGCGCTACCTTCCCGCCACCTGGGGCATGAACATCGGCGGTGACTGGTACGACGCCTTCCTCCAGCCCGACGGCAGCCTGCTGGCCGTCATAGGGGATGTCACCGGCCACGGGCTGCACGCCGCCGTGGTCATGGGCCAGTTGCGCACGGCCCTGCGCGCCTACGCCGTCGAGAACGCCACCCCCGGCGAGATCCTCACGCGCCTGCACCACATGCTGGGCCACCTGCAGCCGGACCTGTACGCCACCGCGCTGATCGCCCGTTTCCGGCCGGGCGAACCGGAAGTGGTCTGGGCCTCGGCGGGCCACCCGCCCGCCGTCGTGCGCGCCGCCGACGGCACCGTACGGGTCCTGGACGCCAAACCCGGCGTGATGCTGGGCATCCCGCTCCCCTACGTGTACACGGACCACCGGACCGACCTGCCCCCCGGTTCGTCCCTCGTGCTGTACACCGACGGCCTGGTGGAACGCCGGGGGCAGGGCATCGACCCCGGTATCGGGCGGCTGTGCCGCGCCCTGGAGGCGTTGAACACACCGGAGCTGGAACAGGACCTGGACGCCGCCGCCGACGCCCTGCTCAAGCCCCTCCTGTACGACTCCGAACGGGACGACGACGTCTGCCTGCTGCTGTGCCACACCGTGACCGCCGCGGCGCGGGAGCGGCCCCGCACATCCGACCGCTCGCCTTCCGAAAGCGAACCGCCTGCCGGCCCGCCCGCTCGCGGTAGCGTGAAGGACACAAGGCGAGAGGGTGGATTTAGTGAAAGTCTCTGAACCGCAGCCGTCCGCGGAAGCACAACTGCGCGCGGCCCCGCCGCACGCACTGGTGGCCACCGCCCGCCGTCTGCTCGCCGAACGGGTAGGCGCTCAGGACGTGAGCGTGCTCCTCGCCGACTACGGCCTGGCCGTCCTGCAGCCGGTCACACACCTGCCGCGGACCGGCCCCCCGGTCTCCGCCCACGAGGGGCCCGCGGGCAGTGCCTTCCTCACCCAGAAACCGGTGCTCGAAGTCCTTCGCGACCCGGCCGGCCAGCTGGCGCATCTGCCCATCACCGTGCGCGGCGACCGTCTCGGCGTCCTGTCCGTGCATCTGCCCGCAGGCGCCGTCGACCCGCGCACCGTGCTCCAGCTCGGCGACTTCGCCACGGCGCTCGGACACGAGATCGCCACCGCCGGCCGCGACACCGACCTCTACCTCCAGGCCCGCCGCACCCGTCGGCTGACCCTCGCCGCCGAGATGCAGTGGCAACTTCTGCCCGGCCGGGGCTGCGCCCGCGAGGAGTTCGTCATCGGCGCCCACCTCGAACCCGCCTACGCCATCGGCGGCGACACTTTCGACTGGTCCACCGGCGCCGACCACCTCGTCCTCACCATCACCGACGGGATGGGCCAGGGCATAGACGCCTCCCTGCTCGCCGGTCTCACGACCGGTGCCCTGCGCAACGCCCGCCGCGCCGGCATAGGCCTCGCCGACCAGGCGTGTCTCGCCGACCAGGCCGTCTACGCCCAGTACGGCGGCAAGGCGTACGCCTCCACCCTGCTGATGAGTTTCGAGCTGGCCACGGGCCTCGTGCACGCCGTCGACGCGGGCTCCCCGCAACTGTTCCGGCAGCGCGGCGGCCACACCGAGGGGGTCGAGCTGGAGGCGCAGATGCCGCTCGGCATGTTCGAGGAGACCCTCTACACCGAGCAGACGTTCCAGGTGGAGCCGGGCGACCGTCTCATCGCGGTCAGCAGCGGCGTCCACGGCACCCGCTCCGCGACGGGCGACCTGTTCGGCGAGCGGGTCCTGCGCCAGGTCCTCGGCGCCACCCGTGCCACGCCGCCGCACGAGACGGCACGCGCGGTCGTCGGCGGGCTCATCGAGCACTACGGCAGCAAGGAACTGCTGTCCGACGCCGCCGTGGTGTGCCTCGACTGGACCGGCCGCCAGGGCTGACCCCGCGGTCAGCGTCCGGGGTCGTCGTTCTCCTTGTCGGTGTCGCCCTGAGCGCTCAGGAAGGCCCGCAGCCCCCCGCTCAGCGCCGCCCGCTCGCCGGGTCCCATGGCCGCGAGGACCGCGGCGAGCGCCTGTGATCTGCGCGCGGCCACCTCGTCGAGCACATGCCGGCCGCGCACCGTGAGAACGAGCTGCACCTCACGCCGCCGGTGCGGGTGCAGCAGACGCTCCAGCAGGCCGGCGGCCTCCAGCCGGTCACACAGCCGGCTGGCGGTCGGCGGGCCTATCTCCATGCTCTCCGCCAGGGTGGTGAGGTTGAGCCCCGGTTCCGACTCCAGGATCCGCAAAGCTCTCAGCTGGTGCGGTGACAGCCTCAGGCTCGCTCCCTGGGCGGCCACCGACCACAGGTTCGCGAGACCGTCCACGGCATCGGCGACCTCCAGCGCGACGGAGAGTGGGTTGTCACCCGGTCCGCTCGACTGGTCGTCCCCCGAGCCACTGAGACGAGTCACACACCCATCGCTTTCAGTAATCGCTTGGCCATGCAGATACCACCCTCATTCAAACGCGGTACCCGATGCGCCGTCGAGCAAGCACGTGGGTCCGCTCCGGAGGACGGCAAAAAGAAAGGGCAAGGAGAGAACTCTCCTTGCCGTAACCCAAGTTATAGCGCGAAGGGGGGCTTGCGGCAAGCCCCCGGTCACCGCGCACAATCGTCGGCCGAGGCCACAACCTGCGGATATGGGGGAACTACGTGTCGTCAGACCTGACCGAGCAGTACGTTTTGGATCTTCAGGAGGTCGACGGGAGTCACGTCGCCGTCGCCGGCGGCAAGGGGGCAAACCTGGGCAGCCTGTCACGGATGGAGGGCATCCGCGTGCCGGCGGGCTTCTGCGTGACGACGGGCGCCTACCGGCGGGTCGTGGAGTCGATGCCGTCGCTCGACGCACAGCTGGATCAGCTCTCGCAGGTGGACCCGGACGACCAGGAGGCGATCCGCACGCTCAGCGCGCAGATCCGCCGGACCATCGAGGGGATCGCCGTCCCGGACGAGCTGGCGGAGGCGATCACCGGTGCGCTCGCCCGGTCCGGCGAGCAGGCCGCCTACGCCGTCCGGTCCAGCGCGACCGCCGAGGACCTGCCCACGGCCTCCTTCGCGGGCCAGCAGGACACCTACCTGAACATCGTGGGTCCTGCGGCGATCCTCCGGCACGTCAGCCGGTGCTGGGCGTCTCTGTTCACCGAACGGGCCGTGACCTACCGCCGGCGCAACGGCATCGACCACCGTACGGTCCGTATGGCCGTCGTCGTGCAGCAGATGGTCCTCCCGCAGGCGTCCGGCATCCTGTTCACGGCCGACCCCGTCACGGGCAACCGGACGGTCGCCACCGTGGACGCGGGATTCGGCCTCGGCGAGGCCCTTGTCTCCGGTCTGGTGAACCCGGACGTCTTCACGGTGCGGCACGGCGAGGTCGTTGCCAGGACGATCTCCGCCAAGCAGCGTGCCGTACACGCCCTGCCCGCCGGGGGCACGCGGGAAGTGGCGATCGACGCGCAGCGGCAGGAGCAGCCGGCGCTGACGGATGCGCAGGCGGTCCGGCTGGTGGAGCTCGGGCGTCGGATCGAAGCGCACTTCGGCCGCCCGCAGGACATCGAATGGTGCCTGGTCGGCGACGACTTCCACATCGTGCAGAGCCGGCCGATCACGACGCTGTTCCCCGTCCCGGAGAGCGGTGACCAGGAGAATCACGTCTACGTCTCCGTCGGCCACCAGCAGATGATGACCGACCCCATGAAGCCCCTGGGCCTGTCCATGTGGCAGTTGACGGCCATGGTGCAGATGCACGAGGCCGGCGGGAGGCTGTTCGTCGACGTCACCCGGCGCCTGGCCTCGCCCGCGAGCCGGTCCGCCCTGCTGGACCTCATGGGGAGGGGCGATCCGCTGGTCAGGGACGCGCTGGAGACCGTCCTGGAGCGCGAGGACTTTGTCCCGTCGCTCCCGGACGCGCCTGCCGGCGGGCCGCGGGTCGGTGGCGCGTCCGACCCGGTCGAGACCGATCCGGCCGTCGTCACCGGGCTGATCGAGCGCAGCCAGGCGTCCCTCGGCGCCCTGAGGCGCGAGGCCCGAACGAAGAGCGGACCGGAGCTGTTCGAGTTCCTGCTGGAGGCGTTCGAGGAACAGAAACGACTCCTCACCGATCCCCTGAACTTCAAGGCGATCATGGCGGGGATGGAAGCCACCTGGTGGCTCAACGACAAGCTGGAGGAATGGCTCGGCGAGAAGAACGCGGCCGACACGCTGACCCTGTCCGCCCCCGGCAACGTCACCTCCGAAATGGGACTGGCGCTGCTCGACGTCGCGGACGTGATCCGCCCGCATCGGGAGGTGGTCGCGTTCCTGGAGGGCGGCGTCGGGGACGACGGCTTCCTCGACGAAATGGCGAAGCTCCCCGGCGGGACCGAGGCACGCGACGCCATCGAGGCCTACCTCGACCGGTACGGCATGCGCTGCGTCGGCGAGATCGACATCACGAGGCCGCGGTGGCGCGAGCGCCCCGGCACGCTCGTGCCCGTGATCCTCGACCACGTCAGGAACTTCGAACCGGGCGCGGCCCGGCGGCGTTTCGAGCAAGGGCGCCAACAGGCGCAGAAGAAGGAACAGGACGTGCTGTCACGCCTGCGGGCCCTGCCGGACGGGGAGCGGAAGGCCGACGAGACCAAGGGCATGATCGACCGGGTCCGCACCTTCATCGGCTACCGGGAGTACCCGAAGTACGCCATCATCAGCCGCTACTTCGTCTACAAGCAGGCCCTGTTCGCGGAGGCCGAGCGGCTGGTGGAGGCGGGCGTGCTCGCCGAGAAGGAGGACGTCTCCTACCTCACCTTCGAGGAGTTCCGCGACGCCGTGCGCTCGAAGCAGGTCGACGACGGGCTCGTCCAGCAGCGCAAGGACGCGTTCCGCTCGTACCAGGCGCTCACACCGCCCCGGGTCCTCACCTCGGACGGCGAGGCTCTCAGCGGGGCGTACCGGCGCGACGACGTGCCGGCCGGCGCCCTGGTCGGCCTGCCGGTCTCCACCGGGACCGTCGAGGGAAGGGCCCGCGTCATCCTCGACATGGCGGACGCCGATCTCGAAGCGGGCGACATCCTGGTGACCACCTTCACGGACCCCAGCTGGTCACCGCTGTTCGTCGGCATCGCGGGCCTGGTGACGGAGGTGGGCGGCCTGATGACCCATGGCGCGGTGATCGCCCGGGAGTACGGCCTGCCGGCCGTCGTGGGCGTCGAGCAGGCCACCCGGCGGATCCGGGACGGGCAGCGGATCCGCGTGCACGGCACCGACGGGTACATCGAGATCCTGGACTGACCGTGCCGGCCGACCGGCTCAGGTTCGAGCGCCGCTCGCGTCGTCGGGGTGGATGGTGAAGATCTGATCGAGACCTACGATGCGCAGCACGCGCAGGGTGTTCGGCGGTACGGCCGCCAGGGCGACGTCCGCCTGGACGGCCTGTGCGTTGCTGCGCGCGGCGATCAGAGCCGTGATGCCGCTGGAGTCGCAGAACTCCAGTCCGCTCATGTCCAGGACCAGGCACTGCCCCGGCCGGAGGGAGAGGCCGTCGAGCACTGCGCGCAGCTCGCCGACGTTGGCGTAGTCGAGTTCACCGAAAAGCTTCAGAACGGGGCCGGTCGCGGCGTCTCGGGTGGTGATTTTCAGCGGGCTCATGGTTCGTTTCTCGTCTGTGGGTCGGAGGCGGGGACACCTATGGCGAGCAGGGCGGTGTCGTCGTCGAGGCCGTCACCGAAGCTGTCCAGAAGTCCGGTCAGGGCCTGGACGAGGGCCTGTGGTGGCTTGCCCGCGTGCGCGGTGACGAAGGCGAGCAACGCCTCGTCACCGTAGAGACCGGTGCGGTCCTGGCCGGTGCGGGCTTCGGTGAGGCCGTCCGTGTAGAGCAGAAGCGTGTCGCCGGGGCCGAGAACGGTCCGGGCGTCGGTGAAGCGCGCGGAGGGCAGGATGCCGACGAGAAGGCCGCCGGGGGTGGGCAGGAAGTCGGCTGTGCCGTCCGCGCGGGCGACGACGACCGGTGGGTGACCGCCCGCGGCGAGGTGAACGGCCAGCTGCCCGGTCTCCGGATCGGGTTCGAGGGTGCCGAAGACGGCGGTGCAGTAGCGGGGGTCGCCGCTGCCGGCGTACCGCTCGTGGAGCGCCGTGTTGAGGATGGTCAGGGCGGAGACGGGGTCGGGGTCGTGCAGTGCGGCGGCGCGCAGGGTGTAGCGGGTCAGCGAGGTGAGTGCGGCGGCCTGGGGTCCCTTGCCGCACACATCGCCGAGGAAGAACCCGAAGCGTTTGCCGTCGAGGGGGAAGACGTCGTAGAAGTCGCCGCCCAGCCGGTCGGGTGAGGCGGTGTGGTAGTGGGCGGCCGTCTGCACGCCGGGTACCGGCGGCAGGGTGTCCGGGAGCAGCGACTGCTGGAGTACGGCGAGCGCCTCCTGCAGTCGGGTGCGGTCGGCCTCCGCCTGCCGGCGTGCTTCCTCGGCCGCTTCTCGGCGGCGCAGGAGTTCGGCTTCGTAGGCGCGGCGGTCCCGGGCGTCGAAGACGGTGGTGCGGATCAGCAGGGGCTGACCGGTGGTGCCGTTCTTGACGACGGAGGACGCCAGCACGGGTATCCGGCCGCCGCCGGTCTGTTTCATCTCCAGGGCTATGCCGCTGATCTCGCCCTGCATCCGCAGCAGCGGCGCGAAGTGCGTCTCGTGGTACAGCTTGCCGCCGACGGTCAGCAGGTCGGTGAACCGCATCCGGCCCACCACGGCCTCCCGCTCCAGACCGAGCCAGTCCAGCAGGGTGCCGTTGATCTTGGCGACGGTGCCGTCCATCAGCGTGGAGAGGTATCCGCAGGGGGCGTTCTCGTAGAGGTCCTCGGCGCTGTCCTCCAGCAGTGCGGCGAACACCGCGTCCGCGGCGTTGTCGCGGTCGGCGTCCCGTGGGTCTGGTTGGCCGGCGCGGCACATCATCACAGGCTCGCCAGGAAGTCGACGATCGCCCGGTTGGTGGCCTCGGGCGCGGACAGGTGCGGGCAGTGCCCGGTGGCGTCGAGCGTGACCAGGGTCGAGTCGGGGATCGTCTCGTGGACGAAGGCTCCGACCTCACGGGGGGCGATCACGTCCTGGGTGCATTCCAGCACCAGTGTCGGCACGCTCACGTTCTTCAGGTCGTCCCTGGAGTCCGACAGGAACGTGGTCCGGGCGAAGACGCGTGCCATGTCCGGGTCGGTGGCGCAGAAGCTGTTCTTGAGCTCGTCGCCCAGTTCGGGCCGGTCGGCGTTACCCATGATCAACGGGGCCATGGCGGCCGACCAGCCGAGGTAGTTCGCTTCCAGGGACGCCAGCAGTTCGTCGATGTCCTCGGCGCTGAACCCGCCCCGGTAGCCCTCGTCGTCGATGTAGCGCGGAGACGGCGCGACCATCACCAGCGCGCCGATCCGCTCCGGCGCCGAGCCGGCCGCCAGTACGCCGATCATCGCGCTGACCGAGTGGCCCACGAACACCGCGTCGCGCAGGTCGAGGGCTTCGCAGACCTCGACCACGTCCCGGGCGTACCCGTCCAGGGAGGCATACCGGTCCGCCGAGAACGCGGACGCGTCCGAGCGGCCCGCACCGACGTAGTCGAACAGCACCACGCGGTAGTCGTCGACCAGAGCGGGCACGGTCAGCCGCCACATGTTCTGGTCACAGCCGAAGCCGTGAGCCAGCACGACCGTGGGTCCCTGCGCGTTGCCGGTGACGGTCACATGGTTTCTGCTCACGATGTCCATACCCGGCAGTCTCTCAAGCCGCGTGCGCACCTCGTGCCACCCCCTGTCATGCACGGGCGCCCGCCAGGGCCCGGAGCAGGCGGTTGCGGCCGCCGTTGGGCACCGTCCACAAGGGGTGGCCCCGTACCGCCCACGACTGCAGGATGGCGTTGGCGGCGAGGAAGCCGCTGGTGGCGGCCCGTTCCATCAGGGCGACGGGGAGGTCCGTGCGCACCAGGTCGCCCGCGAGCATCAGGCCGCGCTGCGGGGTGCGTACGCCGGGGCGGTCGGTGTATCCGCCGACGGGGAACAGGGGGCAGTCCTGGCGCCATTCGTGCCGTGCGTCGAGGACGCGCGCGTCGCGGGTCTCGGGGTAGACGTTGCCCAGCTGTGCGATCAGGTGCCGGGCCTGCGCGTCGGGGTCGGCGTTCTCGGACAGCGCGTAGCCGTGGAGTTCGACCACGGAACCGCCGGTGCGGGCGGACCAGCGTGCGGCCTCCTGCTCCCAGCGCTCCAGGACGCTGACGTTGTCCAGCGAGCCGTATCCGGCCGTGCCGAGGAATCCGGGCCGGCCGGCGTCGACGGGGCGGTCGAGCCAGAGCCGGGAGACGAGGAAAGGCGGGGCGGTGCGGAGCCGCCCGACGCGTTCACGCCAGGCCGCGTCGGCGAGCCGGGGCGAGCGGCCGACCAGGGAGCGCAGGCCCGCGGTGTCGAGGGCCAGCATGACGGTGTCGTACCGCCTCTCCTCGCGGTCCGTGGCGACGGTGAAGGCGCCTTCCGCGGTGGGCGAGACGTTCTCGACCGGGGTGGACAGGCGCAGGTCGACGCCGTGGTGGCCGAGGTGCTTGGCGAGGGGGTCCCACAGGGCGGTCGGGAAGGGGTCGTCGGGCACGTCGAAGAGAAGTCCCTCGGAGCTGCCGAGGAAGTAGATGTGGAACATCAGGACCATCTCGGCGGCCGAGAGGTCTCGGGGGTCGGCGAAGAAGCTGCGGGAGAAGACCTCGAAGGCCAGGTGGCGTGCGGCCGCCGGGAAGCGCAGGGACGCGAGGAAGTCGTGGGCGCTGACGGCGTCCAGTTCGGTGTAGACGTCGGGGACGCGGACGTCCAGCAGGGGCAGGGCCCGCGCGGGGCTCATGCGCGCCATGTCCCGCCAGCGGAAGGAGGGGCTCAGTGCCACGAAGCCCAGTGCGCTCAGTGGCGGGGTGCGCGGCACTCTGCGGAAGCTGTCCCGCAGTCCGTCGCGGTGCCGCAGCGGGTAGTCGGGGAGGCCGGTGAGGCGGCCCGGACGGGAACCGGTACGGCTCAGCAGGCTGCGCAGGTTGTAGTACTGCCGGAAGAAGGCGTGGAAGCCCCGGCTCATGGTGGCGGTGGTGCCGTCGTACAGGTGGGTGCTCCAGCCGCCGACGCGGCCGCCGAGATATGCCTCGCGTTCGTAGAGGGTGACGTCGACGCCGCGTTCGGCGAGCGCCGTGGCGGCGGCGAGGCCGGCGATGCCGCCGCCGACGACGGCGGTGCTGCGCGGCCCGCCGACCCGGGTCGCTCCGGGCGGCGGGGGCAGGAGGACGGCGTGCCGGTCCCGTCCGGGGCGGGGACCCGCCGTGGCGGCGGTCACTGTCCGCTCCGGGCGGGCGGGGCGGCGCGGCGGGCGACGACGGTGTGGGTGATGCCGGTCTGCCAGCCGGGCAGGGGCAGGGCCCGTACGCGGTCGAACCCCCGGGCTCGGACGCGGTCCGTGAACCGGTCGACGGTGTCGAAGTCGACGACGCTGCGCCACAGGTGGCGGTAGAGGTCGCCGTCGCCGAGGGCGGTGGCGACGGGCAGCACCAGGCCGCGGCACACGGCCGTCCAGACGGCCCGGTCGAGCGGGCGGCCGCTGAGGGTGTACTCGTGCACGGCGAGCCGGCCGTGCGGGGCCAGCAGGTCGTGGACGGTGTCCAGCACGGCGTCCGGGTCCGCGACGTTGCGGAAGAGGTAGGCGGCGAACACCGCGTCGAAGGGCCCGGCCACGCCCGCCTCGGCGAGCGCCTCCGCCGGCGCGCACACGAACCTGGCCCTGCCGTGCCACGGCTTGGCCATGGCACGGTCCAGCATCCCGGCGGAGGCGTCCACGCCCGTGATCTCGGCGTCGGGCAGCACGCGGGCGAGCGCGGCGGTGGAGGCGCCGGTGCCGCAGCCGAGGTCCAGCACGCGCAGCCCGGTGCCCCGGTGGGGCAGGCCCAGCCGCCGGGCCGAGCGGCGCAGCTGGGCGTGATAGCCGGGGTTGGCGGCCACGAGGGTGTCGTACCGGTGCGCCGCATGGTCGAATGCGGCGGCCAGGTCCGCGTCACGCAGCACGGTCACGCTGCCTCCTGGTGCGGGTCGTCGGGGAGTCGGGGGATCGGGCCGCACCGCGGGTCAGGGTCCGGGGAAGGGGCGTCGGGGAAGCCGGGGCACTTGGACGGCGGCTCGCAGCATGGGCAGGACGGGTGTGCGCAGTCCGATGGCGAGTTCTTCGTGCGGTCGTGTGCCGCCGTCGAGGAAGCGCAGGAGCCGGGTCATGGGGATCTTTGTGAACAGTCGTGCGAAGAAGTCCGCGCCGTCGACGAGGCCGCTGTCGAGGGCGTGCAGCAGGACCGCGTCCATGGCGCGGGAGCGGGGCGAGTGCGGCAGCGGGGGCAGGGGCCGCCGGCCTCGGCTCAGGGCTGCCGCGACGGCCGCGGCCTGGCGCTGCACGCCGGCGAAGGTGTAGCCGGTCGAGGGCCGGGTGGCTCCGCCGGCCGCTCCGATACGGAAGACCGACGCGCCCGTCTGCCGTGCGAACCTGGCGTCGGTCATGGGGATGACGCCGGTCTCGGTGCCGGTCACCTCGAAGTCCCGCAGCCCGAGCACGGTGCCGGTGTAGTGGTCCAGGGCCTTGTCGTACGCGTCCGCGGACAGGACGGCCGGCGAGAACTCCGTGTACTCCACCAGGGCCTGGTCCGGGCGGGTGGGCAGCACGTAGCCGAAGGAGAGGCCTTTCGCGGGCTGGGACGTGCGCAGGTCCATGAACTCCACGCGGGCCGGGTCGAAGACCGGACGGCCGGTGCGGACGAACCAGCCGTGGAAGTGCTGGAGCAGCGTCGTACGGGCGGCGGGGAGGCTGTCCAGCGGCCGGGAGTCGAACACCCAGCGGGCCTGCACGGATGCGGGGCGCCCGGCCGCGGTGCGGGCGTCGATGCGCGCACCCTGCGGGAGTCCTTCGACGCTCTCGACCGTGGCCTCGAGGCGCCGGAGCTGGCCGCTGCGGGCCAGTTCCTGCTCGATCAGGGACTCGAAGTCGTCCGAGTGGATCATCTTGTAGCGCAGGGGGGAGATGTCGTGCTCGATCGGTTCCCCCGTGGGCGGGTGCACGCGCAGGCGCTGCCATGACCTGGTGACCGCGGCGTCGTAGGGTCCGCGGCCGGTCTCCCAGAAGCACCAGGTGCGCCGGGGCGGGCGCAGCGGGCCGGGCGGGGCGTTTACGAGGACGACGGACAGGCGCCGCGCGCCGGGAGCGGGGCGCGAGAGGCGGTGGGCCAGGGACAGGCCCGCGGCTCCCGCTCCGATGATGGCGACGTCCACCTCGTCCATGCCCGCTCACTCCCTCCGCGCCCTCGCCGTGCCGTGTCGTCGGTGTTCCGGTCGCAGTACCCGTCCGGATGCGAATGCCACCCGTGAAGACGTGGATCGATTCCGCGTCCTCGTCACGCGGCGCACTCGACGAGATCGTCCGTGCGGAGCCGGCCGGCGAGGCGGCGCAGGCCGCGTCGGGCGTGGCTCTTGACCGTGCCCAGCGGCCAGCCGGTGAGTTCCGCGATCTGGGTCTGGGTGAGGTCGTCGTAGAAGGCGAGGTTGAGCACCCGGCGCTGGGGTGCCGGAAGCTGTGACATCTCGTCGGCGAGCAGGACACGGTCGAGGGCGGTCTCCGGCAGCACCGCCTCGTCGTGGGCCCGCAGCAGCAACTGGGCGCCCACAGCGGCGACGAGTTCGGTGCGCCGGGTGCGGGCGGCGAGCGCGTCGGCGATCTTCCGGCGGGCGATGCCCGTGAGCCAGCCGGGCAGGGTGCCGCGGTCCGGGGCGAATCCTGCGCGGCCCCGCCACGCGGCGAGGAACACCAGCTGGGTGACGTCCTCCGCCTCCCTCGCATCGCCCAGGGAGCGCCTGGCGAGGGCGTGGACGAGCGGACCCCACCGGTGGTGCACGACCGCGAGGCATGCCTCGTCCCCGTTGCGGAATCCCTCCACGAGCTCGCGCTCGTCGATGTCCCCGCCGGTTCGCTGTGCGGTCCTCATCGTCACTCCTCCGCTGGGCCTGGTGGTCGCCTGGAGCGACCGCGGCCCTTCCACCGTGCGGATTCCACACGGATGGGGCAACTTGCATCGACTTCGCATCGAATCGAGCAGGCGTCGGGGAAACGCACCCCAGTGGGGCCCGGTCGCTTCCATCCCTTCCCGTTCCGCCCCGCATCCGTCTCCGCCATCCGAGGCGAACCGGTCATGACGACGCCAGCTCTGAGCACGAGCATTCGACGAGGGGAAGCGGCATGAGCTCCACCGTGGCAAAGGACCACCGCGCGGACCGGAGTCCGTGCGCGCCCCCGACCGCCGATCAGGTGTCCCCCGCTCCGGCCCGCCGGACGGCCGCAGAGACGGGCCACGGCCGAGGTGATCACCAGCGCGCCTCCCCGCCCGGGACACCCCCGGCGTACGACGACCCGCGCGCCGTGGACGCGGACGTGCCGCATGCCGTGCGCGCGGTCCTGGGTGACCTGCTCGACCATCACATGGCCGCGGCCGAGGCCGTCGATCCGCTCTTCGGCGCGGACCTGGCCGCGCGGGTCGCCCGTTTCACGCGGAGCGGCGGCAAACTGGGCCGCGCCCAGTTCGTGTGGTGGGCTCTGCGGGCCTGCGGCGGCGGCGAGCCCTGGCAGGCGCACGCCGCGCTGCGGATCGGAGCCGCCCTGGAACTCATCCAGACCTGTGCCCTGGTCCATGACGACGCGATGGACGGCGCGCGGCTGCGCCGCGGACAGCCCGCCCTGCACGTCGACGTCGCCACCCAGTACGCCGGAGCGTGTGCCCCGCGGCGCGGCGCGCGCCTCGGGGAGGCCGCGGCGATCCTCGCCGGTGACCTGGCCCTGGCCTGGGCGGACGACGTGCTGGCGGACACCGAGATGCCCCGCCCCACCGCGCGGCGGGTCCGGGAGCTGTGGAGCGCCCTGCGCACGGAGATGGTGGCCGGGCAGTACCTGGACGTGCAGGGTGAGGCCACCTCGGCGCGTTCCGAGGCCCGGGCGATTCACGCCGCCTGCCTCAAGAGCGCCCGGTACTCCGTGGAGCGCCCCCTCGCGCTCGGGGCGGCCCTGGCCGACGCCGACCCCGCCGCCACCCGGGCCCTGTGTTCGGCGGGCCGCCGCGTCGGGCTGGCCTTCCAGCTGCGTGACGACCTCCTCGACGCCTTCGCGGATCCGCACGACACCGGCAAGCCCGGGGGCGGCGACATCCGCAGCGGCAAACCCACCTACCTCGCCGCCGTCGCGCAGGCACGGGCGCAGGCCTCGGGTGACCGGCGTGCCCAGGACCTGTTGCGTGACACGCTCGGCCGTACGGACGCCTCCGACGCCCAACTCGCCGCGGTACGCCAGGTGTTCGTGTCCACGGGCGCGCGCGACACCGTCGAGGAGAAGATCCGCGGGCTGGTTGCCCAGGGCCTGCGCCACCTGGACACCGCCGTGCTCGAACCCGGACCCGCGAGCCGGTTGCAGGGGCTCCTGCGCTCCGCGGGCGGCGTGCCGGGCACCACGGCCTCCGGCCTGGTCGCCCTCCCTCTGGTCCCGGCGACCGGCGAGGGGGCCGGCCGATGACCCGGACCATGCCCGGGCGCACCGACCATGTGGTGGTCGTCGGCGCCGGCCTGTCCGGTCTTGCGGCCGCTCTGCATCTGCTCGGCGCCGGACGCCGGGTGACCGTGGTGGAACGCGACGCGTCACCCGGTGGGCGTGCCGGGCGGATCGTCCGCGGCGGCTACCACTTCGACACCGGACCCACGGTGCTGACGATGCCTCACCTGGCGGACGAGGCGTTCGCCGCCGTCGGCGACAGCCTGCGTGCCCGGGTCGATCTGGTGCCGCTGCACCCGGCCTACCGGGCCCGGTTCGCCGACGGCAGCACCCTGGACGTGCACACCGGCGCGGAGGCGATGGAGGCGGAGATCGAGCGCTTCGCCGGGGCCGCCGAGGCCGCCGGATACCGGCGGTTGCGTGCCTGGCTGGAGCGGCTGTACCGGGTGCAGATGCGGCGTTTCATCGACGCCGACTTCGACTCGCCCCTGAGCCTGGTCCACCCCGACCTCGCTCGCCTGGCCGCGCTCGGCGGGTTCGGGCGTCTGGACGCGCGCATCGGACGCTTCCTGCACGACGAGCGGCTGCGGCGCGTCTTCTCCTTCCAGTCCCTGTACGCGGGGGTGGCCCCGGAACGCGCCCTGGCCGCGTACGCCGTCATCGCCTACATGGACACGGTGGCGGGCGTGTGGTTCCCGCGCGGCGGTATGCACGCCCTGCCCCGGGCGATGGCGGACGCCGCCGCGGACGCGGGCGCCGACCTGCGCTTCGGGGAGGCGGTGACCCGTCTGGAACGCTCCGGGGAACGGATCACCGCCGTGGTCACCGACTCCGGCCGTATCGCCTGCGACGCCGTCGTGCTCACCCCCGACCTTCCCGTCGCCTACCGGCTGCTGGGCCGTGCCCCGAGACGGCCGGTCGGTCTGCGGTTCTCGCCCTCCGCCGTGATCCTGCACGCCGGTACGGACCGCACCTGGCCCTGGCTGGCCCACCACACCCTCTCCTTCGGGGCGGCATGGCGGCGGACGTTCTCCGAACTCACCGAGACCGGCCGCCTGATGAGCGATCCCTCCCTGCTCATCACGCGTCCGACCGCCACCGATCCGGGCCTGGCCCCACCCGGACGCCATCTGCACTACATCCTGGCGCCCTGCCCGAACACCGCGCTCGGCCCCGGCCCGGCCGCCTGGGGCGAACTCGGGCCGCGCTACCGCGACAGCCTGCTCGCCGAACTGGAACGGCGCGGCCTGGACGGTCTCGCCGCCGCCATCGACGAGGAGTGCCTGGTCACTCCGGCCGACTGGCAGGCCCAGGGCCATGCGGCCGGCTCGCCCTTCTCCGCCGCCCACACCTTCGCGCAGACCGGGCCGTTCCGGCCGCGCAACCTGGTGCGCGGCACGGTCAACGCGGTTCTCGCCGGCTGCGGCACCACCCCCGGCGTCGGGGTGCCGACCGTCCTGCTGTCGGGCAAGCTCGCCGCCGCACGCATCACCGGCGGTACCCGCCCCGGGCGGCCGCGCCCCGCAGTACGTGAATCCCGCGAACGGAGACCCGTATGACCGTCCGTGAACTCGACGCGGCAGGCGTCACCGATCCGGCACTGCGGCAGGCGTACACCCGCTGCAGGCGGCTCAACGCCCGGCTCGGCAAGACGTACTTCCTCGCCACCCGGCTGCTGCCGCCGGCACGCCGGCCGGCCGTGCACGCGCTGTACGGGTTCGCCCGCTGGGCCGACGACATCGTCGACACGCTCGACGGCACGACCACCCCCGCCGAGCGCGCGGAGCGGCTGGCCCGTCTTCAGCACCAGCTGGAGAGGGGGCTGAGCAGGGGCGACAGCGCCGAACCGGTCGTCCGGGCCCTGGCCGACACCGCGTTGCGCTACGACATCGACCATCGCCACTTCACCGACTTCATGACGGCGATGCGCGCCGACCTCGACACCACGGCCTATGCCACCTACGCCGATCTGCGCACCTACACCTACGGTTCGGCGGAGGTGATCGGCCTGCAGATGCTGCCGGTGCTCGGCACGGTCGTCCCGCGCGAGGAGGCGGCACCGCACGCGGCGGCCCTGGGCGTGGCGTTCCAGCTGACCAACTTCCTGCGGGACGTGGGCGAGGACCTCGACCGCGGCCGCGTCTACCTGCCCGCCGACCTGCTGGCCGCCCACGGCGTCGACCGGCACCTGCTGCGCTGGAGCCGGGACACCGGACGGCCCGACCGCCGGATCACCGCCGCCCTGCGGGAGTTCGAGCGCCTGACCCGCGAGCTCTACCGCGCGGCCGCTCCGGGGCTGGCCATGCTCGACCCGGTCTCCCGCCCGTGCATCCGCACCGCGTTCGTGCTGTACGGCGGCATCCTGGACGCGGTCGCCGCGGACGGGTACCGCTCGGTGCGGCGCCGTGCCGTGGTCCCGGGACGCCGCCGCGCCGTCGTGGCCCTCGACGGCCTGGTCCGGGTGGGCACGGCACGGCTGCGCCACCGGGCGGCCGGCGGCCGGGCGGCACCCGTGCCGGACACGGCGGCCGGCACTCCCTCACCCTTGCGAAGGATCGCATGACACCGCGGCGACCTGCGGGCCGTGCCCGCTTCCCGCTCGCCCTGCGGCGCCGCCCGGTGCGCTGGGAGAAGCAGCAGCCGACGTGGCGGCAGGCCCGGCCCGGCCTGATCGCCGAGGCACTGAAGCGGGCCCAGGCCCGCCCGTCCGGCAACTGGTACGTCGTCGGTGCCGCCCGGGACGTACGCGAAGACCGGCCGCTGTCCGCGACGGTGGCCGGTCAGGAAGTGGTGGTGTGGCGCACCGCCGACGGGCGGCTCGCGGCGGGTCCCGGTGTCTGCCCGCACCTGGGGGCACCGCTCGCCGACAGCCCGGTGCGCTGCGGGACCCTCGTCTGCCACTGGCACGGACTCGCCCTGGACGGCGGGGCGTTCGCCGGCTGGGAGCCACTGCCCGTGCACGACGACGGAGTGCTGGTCTGGGTGCGCCTGGACCAGGCCGGCGGTGAACCGCCGACACCGGCACCGGTCGTTCCGCTGCGGCCGAAGTTGTCGCGCTCCGTCGCCGCCGTCTACACCGGGGTGGGGATCTGCGAGCCGGAGGATGTCCTGGCCAATCGGCTGGACCCCTGGCACGGGGCCTGGTTCCACCCGTACTCCTTCGTCGATCTGACCGTGGTCGGCACGCCCGGCGCCGAGGGGGCGGGTGAGGACGGGTTCACCGTGGACGTGTCCTTCAAGGTCGCCGGTCGGTTCGTCGTGCCGGTGCGGGCGGTGTTCACCACGCCCGAACCGCGGACGGTCCTCATGCGCATCACCGAGGGCGAGGGCCTGGGTTCCGTGGTCGAGACGCACGTGACCCCGCTCGGCCCGGACGAGCTGGGCCGGCCGCGTACCGGCGTTGTCGAGGCGGTCGTGGCCTCCTCCGCGCGTCCCGGCTTCGCCGTGGCCCGCACCGCGGCCCCTGTCCTGCGCCGCTTGATGACGGCTGGTGCCGGGCGGCTGTGGCGTGACGACCTGGCCTACGCCGAACGCCGCTGGCTGCTGCGCTCCACCGGAGGTTTCCCCGGCTGACCGAACCGTCTTCCGTAGTTCAGTCCGGCGGGGCGGTGACCGCGTCGGGGTGATCGGCGAGGTAGTCCCGGAGCACCGAGAGGAAGCTCGGGTCGGGGCCGAGTCCCAGTGCGGCGGCGCGCCGGTGGTCGAAGACGGCCGGCCACGAGCCGACGATGGCCTCGACCGCCGGGTCCGGGGCGAGGGTGACCCGGTCGGCGACCGTGTCACCGGCCACCTGTCGCAGAGTGGCGAGGATGTCGGCGACCGAGACGGTCAGGGCGGGCAGATTCACCGGCAGCGGGCCCCCCAAGTACCCCGGCCCGGTGCCGCGTTCGGCCTCGGCGACACGGAGGATGCCCTCGATGGTGCGCCGGGGTGAGGAGAGTGCCACTTCGAGAGCGGGATCGACCGGGCAGACGGCGGGCAGCCCCGCGAGCGGCTCGCGGACGATGCCGGACAGGAATCCGGAGGCGGCCGCGTTGGGCCTGCCCGGACGTACCGCCACCGTCATCAGCCGCACGACACGGCCGTCGACGAAGCCGCGTCGGGTGCAGTCCGCGATCAGCTGTTCGCACATCAGCTTCTGGGTGCCGTAACTGGACCGCGGTACCGGCACCGTCGTCTCGCTGACCGCCGGCGGCAGAGGCAGGGCCGGGTGGGAGCCGTAGACGGCGACACTGCTGGCGAACAGCATCCGCGTCACCGGGCCGCCCGAGCCGGACTGCGCCCGGGCCGCCTCCAGCAGTGCTCGGGTGACGTCCACGTTGGCGCGCATCCCGAGGTCGAAGTCGGCCTCGCACTCCGCCGACACCGCGGCGGCGAGGTGGAACAGCACGTCCACCGGCTCGGCGAACACCGCGTCCAGGTGCTCGGGCAGTTCCCCGTGCACCACCTGGACGGGCACCTCGTCACCTTGTGCCGTGCCGGGGCCGCCCACGCGGTCGACCAGCACCAGACGGCCGATCGGCTCACCGCTGAAGGTCCCCGCCCGCGCCAACGCGCCGACCAGCAGTCGTCCGAGGAAACCGGACGCACCTGTCACGACGATTCTCACCGGTTCATCTCCTCCGAAGGCCGACTGGTCCCCCCGATGCCTACCCCGGCCGCCCCCGGCGATCCGGGACCTCGGGACACCTCAGGGTAATTGACAGGGTACGAAAGTACTGCCTAACGTACCCACATCCTGAACCACGCCGTCGGCTCGACGAGGAGTACCGATGCAGCACCTGTACGAGACAGACGTCCGGGTCCCGATGCGTGACGGCGTCGCACTCGCCGCCAACGTGTGGCATCCGGCGCAGGGAGAGGCGCCGACGCTGCTCGTTCGCCTGCCGTACGGCAAGGACGTGATGGGCTTCGGCCAGTCAGCCATCCCCGATCTCCTGACTCTGGTGGCGGCCGGCTACGCGGTGGTGGTGCAGGACTGCCGGGGCACCCACCGCTCGGAGGGTGAGTTCGTGCCCCATATGGCCGACCGGGCCGACGGTGAGGACACCGTCGCCTGGATCGCCGACCAACCGTGGTCTGACGGCACGGTGGGCATGTTCGGGCCGTCCTACCTGGGGATGGTCCAGTGGGAAACCGCGGTGACCGGTGCTCCCGCCCTCAAGGCCATCGCGCCCGCCCTCACCTCGATCGACAACTACGAGTCGCCCTGGTACGGCCCGGGCGGTGCCCTCTCACTGAGCCTGGTCACGATGTGGAACGCCATGATGTACATGGCTGACGCGCAGCGGTCCCTGGCGGCCGGCGAGGGCTCCGTGGCTCAGCTGCAGCAGCTCGGTCAGGCGCTCCTGTCTCCGGACGCGCTCAACGACGTGCTGCCGACGGCCGAGGTTCCGGTCCTCGCGGCGTACGGCAAGTGGTGGGACGACTGGATGGCGCACCCCTCCCACGACGAGTACTGGGACGCCATGGAGCTCACGCCCGAGCTCAAGAACGTCACCGCTCCGGCGCTCAACATCGGCGGCTGGTACGACCTCTACATCGGGCAGACCGTGCGTACCTACACCACCGCCCGCCAGAAGGCAGGCAGTGAGCAGGCACGTGAGGGGCAGCGGCTGATCATCGGTCCGTGGGACCACATGTCCACGACCGGCGTCTACCCCGACCGCTCCTTCGGTCCGTTGGCCAGTGCGCAGATGCTTGGCCTGACCGGTCTGCATGTGAAGTTCTTCGACCGCTGGCTCCGCGGCGACACCACCGCGCTGGACGACGTGGCGCCCGTGAAGATCTTCGTCATGGGCATCGACCAGTGGCGCGACGAGCAGGAGTGGCCGCTGCCCGACACGCGCTGGACCGACTTCCACCTCACCAGCGCCGGCCACGCCAACACGGCGGACGGCGACGGCACGTTGACGACCGAGCCGCCGGCTCACGCGGAGCGCGACACCTACCTCTACGACCCGCGCCGCCCGGTTCCCTCGGTCGGCGGGGCGTCCATGCCGACGACACAGGGGTTCTGCGGCCCCGTCGACCAGCGGACGGTCGCCGCCCGCGAGGACGTGCTGTGCTTCGCAGGCCCCGTGCTGGACGAGCCCGTGGAGGTCACCGGTCCGGTCAGCCTGACCCTGTTCGTCTCCTCGTCGGCGGTGGACACCGACTTCACCGCCAAGCTCGTCGACGTCTTCCCCGACGGCAAGGCGATCAACCTGTGCGACGGGATACTGCGCACCCGCTACCGGGACGGCCTCGCCACCGAAGAACTCATGGAGCCCGGCACGGTCTACGAGATCACCGTCGACATGACCGCCACCTCGAACGTGTTCCTTCCCGGTCACCGCATCCGCGTGGACGTCTCCAGCAGCAACTTCCCGCGCTACGACCGCAACACCAACACCGGCGGCGTCATCGCCCGCGAGAGCGAGGAGCACATGATCCCGGCGGTCAACCACATCCATCACGGTCCGAACCACCCCAGCCGCCTGGTCCTGCCCGTCATCGACCGCACGGACCAGCGATGAGCGCCGCCGATCGGGTCGCCGAACTGACCTCGGCCTTCACGGCTCCCTCCCTGAACGTGGCCTGGCTGCTGTGCGACCGGCACGCCCCCGAGAACGTCGCGTTCACCGTGGTCGACGGCGACGGCAAGGCCGCGACGCTGACCTACGGTGCTCTGGCCGCGGACTCGCACCGCTGTGCGCGGGCGCTGCAGGGGCTCGGCGTCGGTCCGGGCGACCGGGTGGCGACTCTGATGGGCAAGAGCACTGACCTCGTCACCGTCATCCTGGCGATCTGGCGGCTGGGCGCGGTCCATGTGCCGCTGTTCACCGCGTTCGCGCCCCAGGCCATCGCCCTGCGTCTGGAGGGTGCGGGGGCGCACGTCGTGGTCGTCGACCCGGACCAGCGCCACAAGCTCGACCCGGGCCCCGACATGCCGGACGACCCTCAACGCCGTGTCATCGTCACCGGAACCACGGCCCGCCACGGTGACGCCTCGCTCGCCGCCCTCATCGCGGCCGCCTCACCCGAGCCGGTGCCCGCCGTCACCACCAGCGGGGACGGACCCCTGGTGCACATGTTCACCTCCGGCACCACCGGCAAGCCCAAAGGGGTCGTCCACCCCGTCTCCTACATCGCCGGATGGCAGGTCTACCTGGAGTACGGCCTGGGTGTCACCCGGGACAGCAGGTACTGGTGCGCCGCCGACCCCGGCTGGGCCTACGGGCTGTACGCGGCCGTCGTCGCTCCCCTGGCCGCCGGCATTCCCAGCCTGTTGCTGTCCGGCGGGTTCTCCCCGGAGACGACCTGGCGCACCCTCGTCGACCACCGGGTCACCGACTTCAGTGCCGCCCCCACCGTGTACCGCGGACTGCGCTCCTCGTCGGTGCCGGTGCCGCAGAACCTGCGGCTGGAGCGGCTGTCCAGCGCGGGCGAGCCCCTGACTCCCGAGGTCAACGAGTGGGCGGGCGCCACGCTCGGCCTGGCCGTGCACGATCACTTCGGCCAGACCGAGGTCGGCATGCCCCTGGCCAACCACCACCATCCCGAACTCGCCCGTCCCCTCAAGGCGGGATCGATGGGCCGGCCGGGCCCCGGCTGGAGCCTCACCGTCCTGGCCGACGAGAAGGACGAGCCCGTCGCACCGGGCGTGCTCGGCCGGGTCGCGATCGACGTCGCCGCCAGCCCGCTGATGACCTTCCGCGACTACCAGATCCCCGGGCACGCCGACGCCAAGTTCACCGCGGACGGCCGCTGGTACCTCACGGGCGACGCCGGGCGCGTCGACGCGGACGGCGACTTCTTCTTCTCCTCCCGCGACGACGACGTCATCATCATGGCCGGTTACCGGATCGGGCCGTTCGAGATCGAGAGCGTCCTCGCCCAGCATCCCGCCGTCGCCGAGTGCAGTGTCATCGGCGCACCCGACGAGGTCCGCGGCCAGGTCATCGAGGCGTACGTCGTCCTGCGCGACGGCATCGATGCCTCGCCTGAACTGGCCACCGAGCTCCAGCTGCTGGTCAAGACCCGCTACGCCGCCCACGCCTACCCGCGCCGGATCCACTTCATCGACGCCCTGCCCAAGACACCGAGCGGCAAGACCCAGCGTTACCTGCTGCGCAGGCGCCGGCAAACCGAACTCGCCACCCCGGAGACACGTTGACCGACACCGAACCTCTGCTCGTCGAGCAACGCGGCCCCGTCCGATGGCTGCTGCTCAACCGCCCCGAGCGGCGCAACGCCCTGGACGTCACCCTCATCGAGGCCCTGGACAAGCAGATCACCAGTGCCGAGGCCGATCCCGGCACAGCGGTGATCGCGGTGGCAGGCAGGGGACGGAGCTTCTGTGCGGGCGGGGACTTCCACCAGTTCCTTCGGATGCACGACCGCGGCGACAACCCGGTGGACTTCCTGACCGACGTGTCGGCCTGCTTCAGCCGTATCGCGGCCAGCCCCAAGCCATGGGTGGCCGTGCTGCACGGTCACGCCGTCGCCGGGGGTCTCGAACTCGCGCTGGCCTGCGATGTGGTCGTCGCCGCCGACACCACGCTCATCGGGGACGGTCACCTGGTCCGGCGCCTGGTACCGGCAGGCGGGTCGAGCGTCCGGCTGCCCGGCGCGGTCGGACGGGGCCTGTCGCGCTGGCTCCTGCTCACCGGCGAACTGCTGCCCGCGACCGCCTTCGCGCACACCGGCTGGATCCACGCGATCGTGCCCGAGGCCGAGCTCGACGCCACCACCACCCGCCTCTGCCATCAGTTGGCCGACCGTCACAGCCCGGCTCAGCAACGGCTCAAGACGCTGCTGCACCGGATCGACGGCATGCCCCCCGAGCAGGCCCTGCGCGAGGAGCTGGCCACCTTCGCCGACAACTGGCAGGCGAGCTCGGTGGCCGACGCCCTGCGCGTCTTCCTCACCTCCCCCACCACGAAAGCGGACAACAAGTGAATCGCTACCAGGGACGGGTCGTCGCCATCACCGGCGCCGCACAAGGCCTCGGCCTCGCCATGGCGACCCGCTTCGCCGCCGAGGGCGCCACCGTCGCACTGGCCGACGTCAACGAGCAGGCCCTCACCGACGCCGCCAGAACCATCAGCGACGCGGAACTCCGCACCGACGTGGTGGACGTGACGAGATCGGCCCAGGTCAACGCCTGGATCGACGGCGTCACCGCCGAGCTCGGCCGCCTCGACGTGCTGGTCAACAACGCCGGCATCATTCGCGACAACCGCGTCGAGGACATCAGCGACGAGGACTGGCACGCCGTCGTCGACGTCAGCCTCACCGGCGGCTTCCACTGCGCCCGCGCCGCGTTCGCCCCCATGAAACGCCAGGGCTACGGACGCATCGTCAGCTTCTCGTCCATGTCCTGGCGCGGGAACTTCGGCCAGACCAACTACGTGGCCGCCAAGGCCGGCATCGTCGGTATGACCCGCACCCTCGCGCTGGAGGGCGCCCGGCACGGCATCACCGCCAACGCCATCGCCCCCGGCCTCATCGAGACCCCCATGCTCGCCTCCATGAACGGCCCCGCCCGCGACAAGCTCACCACCAAGATCCCCATGCGTCACACCGGCCGCCCCGAGGACATCGCCGAGGCCGCCGCCTTCCTGGCCAGCGAGGCCGCGGGCTACATCACCGGCGTCGTCCTGGACGTGGACGGCGGCATATCCATCGGCTCCTCGATCAGGTGACGCCGTTTCCCCGCTCGCGCGACGGCGGTGGGATCACCCGCCGCTTACGGCCGGGGCGCGCGTGGGAGAATGCTGCGGTGACGGCCCAAACTGACTCGCGCGACCGACGCCCACGCCGGACGGCACGCAAGCGGGTCGTCGACACCCGCCGACGCGACGAACTGCTGCGCCAGGCCGAGGCGATCATCCTGGCCGAGGGCTTCACCGCGGTGACCATGGATGAGCTCGCCCAGCGGCTCGGGTGCTCCAAGGCGACGCTCTACAGCCTCGCCTCCACGAAGGAACAGCTGGTCCTGGCGGTCACCCGCGCCTTCTTCCGGGAGGCGACGGTCGAGATCGAACAGGCCGTCCAGGCCGAACCCGACCCCAGGCAGCGCATCCGGGTCTACCTCGCCGGCGTCGGCACGGCCATGCGCCGGCATTCCCACGCCTTCTACGACGACATGGTCGGGTACGAGCCGACCGCACAGATCTACCGCAAGAACTCCGCGGCCGCGGCGCACCGGGTCCACCAGCTGATCGAAGAGGGCGTTGAGACCGGTGTCTTCCGCGCGCTCAACGGGCATTTCGCAGCCCAGGTCGTGGCGGTGACCATCGACGCGGTCCAGTCGGGAGTCCTTCTGGAGAGCACCGGCCTGACCGCCGGTGACGCCTTCTCCGAGCTCGGCGACCTCCTGCTGGACGGGCTCAGTTCGGGGCAGGGCCCGTCCAGTCCTGCACCGGCGACGGACTGACCGAGCCGGCCGCGAGACCTGCGAATACCGGGGCAGAACTCCCAAGCCAGGACGCCTTCGCGTGCTGAACTCGTGAAAGATTGACGGGAGTTGTGAAGACCGACAAGAATGCGGCTCGCTCGCTGTGACTGAAGCGAGCGAAGTGACGCGCGTGGCTCGCCACGGCTTGCCTTCGCCTTCTCCGCCCACCGCGGCCGCTCGCGTCCTGCCACCTCCCACACTCACAAAACCGCTAGGGCATATCTTGACGCGCCTTTCACGCTCCAGAACGTCGGCCGCCGTCGCCGCGACCGCCTTCCTCGCCACCGCCACTCCCCTGTTCGGGGCCACCGCCGCCAGTGCCACACCCGCGGGCGGCTGCCAGTCCGCCACGGTGCAGTACCGCATCGTCGACGCCACCGGAAAGCCGGACGCCGACTGGACCTCACAGGGCGGCTTCCACCAGTTGTCCGCCGCCCCCGGCACCGTCGAGGTGCGGCTGGCTCCGGGTCAGACGGTCGGTGACGGCTGCACGTACCCGGTCTCACTGGCCGAATACACCACCGAGGGCCCCACCTGGCCCACCTCCGGTCTCCAGACCCTCGTCGACCACGCCACCGTCTATCTCGGCGCCGCGGACCTGCCCGGCGCCGACGACGCCAAGCGGTCCTGGCAGAAGCTCACGGTGAAGACGCCGGACTGCTACGGGCAGATCGACCTGTACGGCGACGACGTCATCTACGACGGCGGCTCCGGAAAGGGGCACGGGCCCGCGCCCTACCAGCCCGACAACGTCGTCACGCCGAACCACCTGATCGCAGCGTGGAACGGCGGCGACAAGTCGTGCGCCCCCGAGCAGCCGAACTCCCCCACGCCCCCGGCCTCCCCGTCCACGCCGGACAGCCCGAGCAGCCCGCCGGCCAGCCAACCGCCTGCCGACGAGACGACTCCGCCGGCAACGTCCACCACCCCGCCGCCCTCCTCCAGCACTCCGCCCACCACCCCGGACGTCCCTCCGCTGGAGTCGACGCCCCCCACCGCTCCGGCGCCCTCGCCCAGCGACAGCACCCCGCCGCTTGCCGAGACCGGTTCCAGCGCGCCGGTGGGCCTGATAGCGGGCGGTGCGGCCGCGGTGATCGCCCTCGGCGCCGCCGCCCTCTACGGCACCCGCCGCGCACGGCGCTCCTGACCGGCACCGCCACGCGGTGAGGCATCCGGCAGTTTCACCCCAGGCATCGGACACACCCGCTCGGGCGGGACCAGGAGCCTGCGGTGAAACTGCCGTCGCGGCGAACGGCCGGCCAGGTCAGTTCTCGTGACGCGCCGCGCGGTCGGCGAGGCCACCGGCGCCCAGCGGCCCGGTGTACTCGACCGGCGCTTCGGCCTCCAGGCGCGGCAGCGCACGGCGCGACACGCGCAGTACGACGGGAGGCAGGGCCGTGCGCACCGGCTGGACCAGGCGCAGCCAGGCCGGTGCGTACACCGCTGTACGGCGCCGCTCCAGGCCCGTGACCAGGCGGGCGGCCACCGTGTCGACGGGGTGGATCCGGTGGGCGGGCCCCGGCATGTGCACGCGCAGTTCCCGCAGGACGGCGTGCCGGTCGGCGTCGCGGATCATGTCGGTGTCCGTCCAGTTGAGGTAGGCGATGCCCACCCCGACGCCCCGGTGTGCCACCTCGGCCCGCAGAGCGTGTGCGAAGGCCTCGGCCCCCGCTTTGGAGGCGCAGTAGGCGCTCATCATCGGGGCCGCGCCGATCGACGCGAGCGAGGCGATCTGGAGGAAGTAGCCCGCCGTGTCGAGGAGGTCCGGAAGGAACGCCCGGGCCGTGTGGGCGCTGCCGGTGAGATTGACGTCGACGACGCGGCTCCAGGCGGCCGGCGGTGAGGCCTGGAACGGGCCGCCTTCGGCTATGCCCGCGTTGGCCACCACGGCCGAGACAGCTCCGAGGTCAGCCCGCACGGCGCGGGCCGCGTCGGCCAGCGCGTCCGGGTCGGTCACGTCCACCTCGACGGCCAGAGCCGGCCCCGGCAGGGCGGCGGCCACTGCGTCCAGAAGGCTTTTCTCGTGGCCCAGCAGCGCCACCCGGCCCCCGCGCCGGGAGATTTCCCGGGCCAGAGCCGCGCCCAGGCCGCGGGCTGCTCCGGTGACGGCCACCGTCCGGCCGATGAGCGGACTGCTGCGCACGGATGGACCTCCTTGCGTCGAACGGACACCCCGGCTCAGGTCTCTGAGGCCGGCGGGCGCGGGGTGTGGTCGGGATGACCGGGCGTGCGGCGCTCCTCCTTCATCTCCGCCTCGAACAAGTGGTCACGGCCCTGCGCGAGTTCCTGCACCGCGCTCAACTCCAGCTGCTGGAAGGGCCGGTAGTAGGTGGCGTTGTAGGCCTCGACGATCTGGAACGTCCAGTGTCCGGGGATGACATTGCGCCCGAGGACCTCCGCGCGGACCTTCTCGGCCCATTCGGGGTGACCTGCCTCCTCCAACAGCCGGACGGCATCGTCCAGTTGCAGATCGGCGGTCCCGGTCAGCTGATGGAAGTCGTACAGCCGGCCCCTGGCCCGCTCGGTCGTCTCCAGTGCCTTGGACAGCGCCCCGAGGGCCTTGACGGTCGTGTCGTCGACACCGGCGGGGCGCCGGTGGTCACGGTCGGGGTCGCCGAGGGCCTGCTCGTGTTCGTTCACTGTTCCTCCTCGACAGGTACGGCATCCCGAAGCGGGCGGCGCCGTGGCTCAGCGTCTGCTTCCGGTGCGGTCGCGGCGGGTCAGGAGTCGGTGGGCGCGGTTGAGACCTGGGGGCCGGTGGCGGTGCAGGGCGGCCCGTGCCGCGTTGGCGCCCGGCGCTCCGTGCACGCCGCCGCCCGGGTGGGCGCCGGAGGAGGCCAGGTAGAGGCCGGGGACCGGGGTTTCCGGGCGTCCGGTGCCCGGCACGGGCCGGAAGACGAGCTGTTGGTGGAGTGCGGTCGTGCCGCCGTTGATGGCGCCGCCGCTCAGGTTGGCGTCCAGCGCCTGGAGGGTCGGGGGCGCCAGGACGCGGCGGGCGCGGATCAGGGCACGGAATCCGGGCGCGAACCGTTCCACCTGGCGTTCGACCCGATCGGCCATGAGTTCCTGGTCCTTGGCGTCCCACTGGCCGGTGATGCCCTCGTCGGCGGCGTCGGCACCGATCTCGTGGGGGACGTGGGTGTAGGCCCAGGCCGATTCCGTGCCCTGCGGGGAGCGGGTCGCGTCGGCGGTGGTCATCTGCCCGAACAGCAGGAAGGGGCGGTCCGGGACCTGCCGCATGGCGAGCTGCGCGGCGAACCGCGTGAGTTCGTCGACGCTGTCGGCGAGGTGCACGGTGCCGGCCCGGGACGCCTGCTCGGCCCGCCAGGGCACCGGGCCGTCGAGTGCCCAGTCGACCTTGAACGTGGCGAAGTCCCACTGGAACCGGCGCAGATCGTCCAGGAGCTGCGCGGGCAGGTGCTCGGGGTCGAGCATGCTCCCGTACAGGGCGGGTACCGACACGTCCGCCAGCACCGCCCGGCGGGCCGGCACCGCGTCGCCGGCCGCCGTCCGTACGCCGACGGCCCGGCCGCCGCGGACGACGACCTCCTCGACGCGCTGCCCGCAGCGGATCCGCCCGCCTTTGGCCCGCAGACGGCCGGCCAGGGCCTGGGTCAGGGCGCCGGAGCCGCCGACGGGGACGGGAAAGCCGTATGTCTGGCCCAGCATGGCCATCAGCCAGCCGAAGCCGCCGCTGCCCGCCGATTCCGGGGCGAGGTCGGCGTGCAGGGCGTTGCCCGCCAGCAGCAGCCGGCCGCCCTGGCCGCGGAACTCCTCCTCCCCCATCCGCCGTACCGGAAGGACCAGGGTCCGGGCCATCCGCAGACCGCCCGCGGCCCGCAGCCGCCATGCCAGGCGGGCCGCCGCGCGGACCGGGGGGAAGGGCGTGAACAGCGCGTCCAGGAGGTCGGGGCGCAGGTTCAGCCACACATCGTGCAGCCGCCGCCACGCGTCCCCGTCGCCCGGCGCGAAGGCGTCGAGGGACCCGGCGGTGGTGTCGAGATCGCGGTCCAGGAGGGCGCAGCTGCCGTCGGTGAGGGGGTGGGCGAGCACGCTCGGCGCGTTGCTCCAGCGCAGCCCGTAATCCTCCAGGCGCAGTGCGGCCAGGACCGGGGAGGCGGCGGCGAGCGGGTAGAAGGAGCTGAAGAGGTCGTTGACGAAGGCGGGATCGACCCCGTGGTCGTGGCGCACCGCACCGCCCGGCTCCGGCTGTTCCTCCAGCACCTCGACGCTCCAGCCGGCGTCCGCCAGTACGTTGGCGGCGACCAGGCCGTTGGGGCCCGCGCCGATCACCACGGCGTCAGGCATGACCGGCGCCCTCTGCGCCCGGTGCCACCGACCTGATCGGCACCGGACGCAGGGCGTCGCGGTCCCGGTTCTCGCACAGCCTGGCCAGTCGGGCGAGCATGGTGCGGTGGCGCAGCTGGATCACCGCGTCGAAGCCGACGTTGTGCAGCCGGCCGCCCGCTCCCTGCAGTGGGTGCTCGTCCACGATGACCAGGCAGTGCTCGCCCCACTGCCGCAGCTCGATCGCGATGCGGGCGGTGCCCAGCACTCCGGCGTGGGCCTCCAGCTCCAGCCGGGCGCCTTCCTCGCAGTGGCGTACGACCGTCTCGTTCTCCAGTCGGACCGGGCCGAGCCGGATCTGGAAACGGATCGCCGCGTCCTGGTACGGCCACTTTCCTCGGACCGGCTCGGATTGGCTGGTTCCCACGACCCACTCCGCGTAGCGGTGACCGTCGGCGAGGATGTCCCACACGGCGCTCGGACTGACTCGGATCAGACGATGGCGACGAGCCACGGATGCCTCCCAGACTGTGTGTGCAGAGAACTTCCCTCGTGATCCCTCGGCCGGATGCACCGTCCTCCAGGAAGGTCGGCGAGCGCCCGTCGCGGCTCGACCGATGAGGAGTGCACATGCCCAAGAACAGCGTGACGGTGCGCGAGGATGGCCACAACCTGGACGCGGGCAGGCCGCTGGTCGGCCTGGCGCCGACGCCGCGCACCCTCGTGCCCGCGGTGACGGCTCACCGCCGGCCAGACTCAGCACCTGCGAGATGGTGACCAGCCGGAACGGCGCGTCCCCGGGCTGCGGCCCGGGCCGGTTCATCTCCGCCACCCGGCCGCCGCGGCGTTGGCGAAGGAGAGCCGCCCGTGCAGATCGAGCGAGCACAGTCCGTACGGCAGCCTCGCCACGCCCCCCGTCCGACCGCTACATCGGGTCGTCTACATCGGATCGTCGAACAACGTGAGGCGGGCCGTGACGCACTTGCCGACCGGCTCTCGGCGCACCTCGATCCCCTGGACGACCGCCATCACGATCTCCAGACCGTGCTGGCCCACCCGCCCCGCGTCGGCGGCGCGGGCCAGCGGAAGTGTCGGATCGGTGTCCCACACCTCGATCTCCAGCATGCCGTCGGTGATGCGCAGATGCAGCAGCACCGGACCGGGCGCGTATTTCAGCGCGTTGGTGACCAGCTCGCTGACCACCAGCTGCCCCAGATCCACGGTGCGGGCCGACACCGGCAGCCCGTACTCCCCCTGCACCCGCGTCAGGAATTTCGACGTCTGGGCCCGGGCGTCGGCGATACAGCCGTCCGCTCCGTCCAGGGCCACGGTCACCTCGGCAGGTGCGGCTTCCGGCATCCGCGAACACTCCTCAGGCAGGACCCGCACCCTGCCGACCATCTCCAGTACCCCGTTCATGAGCGCGCGCCTACCCCGTGTTTCCTGCCTTACGCCTGTGCACCGCTGTTCCTGTGCTGCGGACGAACTCAAGTGCTGTCTCGTGCATCGCGCCAGGGCTTTTGGGGCAACGGTGGCACCAAGGACGTGGCAGGTTTCATCGAGTGCGCAGAGGACGCAAGTGGCAGAGAAGCGGGAAGCAGCGGGTCACGGCAGCTTGTCCGTGGTCCGGACCGACGCCGGCGGCATCACCGTCCTCGGTCTCGACGGCGAGATCGACCACCAGAGCGTGGGCGGCCTGACGCGGGCCCTGGCTCCCGTGGACGCCTCCGTGGACCGGCGGGTCGTCATCGATCTGAGCCGGGTCACGTTCATGGACTCCAGCGGTGTCAACGCCCTGATCGCCGCCTTCCAGGCCGCCCGGGCCGCAGGAGGATGGCTGCGGCTCGTGGTGGTGCGGGGTGCCGTGCTGCGCACCTTGCAGCTCGTGGGCCTCGACACCGTCATCCCCTTCCACCCGACTCTGGAGGACGCCCTCGCGCCGGCACACCCCGGCCAGTGAAAAACCGTACCGAGTACCCGAGGTCGCCTCCCTCATGCCACCCTCACGAACCCTTTTTTCGCCATGTCACCATGGTTCGGTCAACCTTTTGTCGCTGCTCGGCACCTGGGTTAATCTTCATCGGATTTCTCATCGCGCAGCTCCGTGGGGTGCGGGATTGTTGCTGGTGAGCGGGCCCTTCACGAGCCCGGCACGGTTCCGAGTCCTCGGCGCGAGGGCTCGTGGGGAGCGGAACGAGGGTGCGCATGACCAGCACGTCGACGGAGGCCCGGGAACAGGCCCCGGGCGAACAGGAACTACTGCAGTTGCTGGCCGGGCTGACCGCCGTGCGCGACGGCGACTTCGGCACCCGGCTGCCGTCCGACGGCGAGGGTCTGCTGGGCGACATCGCCACGGTCTTCAACGGCATGGTCGATCAACTGTCCGTGTTCACGTCGGAAGTCACCCGGGTGGCCCGCGAGGTGGGCACCGAGGGCACGCTGGGCGGACAGGCGGAGGTCCCGGGCGTCTCGGGCACCTGGGCGGACCTGACCGACTCGGTCAACGCGATGGCGGGCAATCTGACCACCCAGGTCCGTGACATCGCCCAGGTGGCGACCGCGGTGGCCAAGGGCGACCTGTCCCAGAAGATCGACGTGCCCGCGCGCGGGGAGATCCTTCAGCTGAAGGAGACCGTCAACACGATGGTCGACCAGCTCTCCGCCTTCGCCGACGAAGTCACCCGGGTGGCCCGCGAGGTGGGCAGCGAAGGGCGCCTCGGCGGTCAGGCGCAGGTGCCGGGGGTGGGTGGCGTCTGGCGCGACCTCACCGATTCGGTCAACTTCATGGCGGGAAACCTCACCTCCCAGGTCCGCAACGTCGCCCAGGTGACGACGGCGGTGGCGCAGGGCGACCTCTCCCAAAAGATCACCGTCGACGCCCGCGGCGAGATCCTCGAACTCAAGAACACCATCAACACGATGGTCGACCAGCTCTCCGCCTTCGCCGACGAAGTCACCCGCGTCGCCCGAGAAGTCGGCACCGAAGGCCGGCTCGGCGGACAGGCCGACGTCAAGGGCGTCAAGGGCACCTGGCGGGACCTCACCGACTCCGTGAACTTCATGGGCGGCAACCTCACCGCTCAGGTCCGCAACGTCGCCCAGGTGGCCACGGCGGTGGCGCAGGGCGACCTCTCCCAGAAGATCACCGTCGACGCCCGCGGCGAGATCCTCGAACTCAAGAACACCATCAACACGATGGTCGACCAGCTCTCCGCCTTCGCCGACGAAGTCACCCGCGTCGCCCGAGAAGTCGGCACCGAGGGCAACCTCGGCGGTCAGGCGATCGTGCGGGGCGTGTCGGGGACCTGGAAGGACCTGACGGACAACGTCAACGTGATGGCCTCGAACCTGACCGGGCAGGTCCGTTCGATCGCCCAGGTAGCCACCGCCGTCGCGCGCGGCGACCTCTCCCAGAAGATCACGGTGGAGGCCAAGGGCGAGGTCGCCGCCCTGGCGGACGTCATCAACACCATGGTCGACACGCTCTCCGCGTTCGCCGACGAGGTCACCCGCGTGGCCCGCGAGGTCGGCACCGAGGGCCGGCTGGGCGGCCAGGCGCATGTGCCGAACGTGGCCGGCACCTGGAAGGACCTCACGGACAACGTCAACTCGATGGCCAACAACCTCACCGGGCAGGTGCGCAACATCGCCCTGGTGACGACCGCGGTGGCCAACGGTGACCTGTCGAAGAAGATCGACGTCGACGCCCGGGGCGAGATCCTGGAGCTGAAGACGACCATCAACACGATGGTCGACCAGCTGTCGTCGTTCGCCGCCGAGGTCACCCGCGTCGCCCGCGAGGTCGGCAGCGAGGGACGGCTCGGCGGACAGGCCGAGGTGGAGGGCGTCGAGGGCACCTGGAAGCGGCTCACGGAGAACGTCAACGAACTGGCCGGGAACCTCACCCGGCAGGTCCGCGCGATCGCCGAGGTCGCCAGCGCCGTCGCCGAGGGCGACCTGACCCGGTCGATCAACGTGGAGGCCTCCGGCGAGGTCGCCGAGCTCAAGGACAACATCAACTCCATGGTGGAGTCCCTGCGCGAGACCACCCGGGCCAACCAGGAGCAGGACTGGCTCAAGACCAACCTGGCCCGGATCTCCAGCCTGATGCAGGGCCACCGCGACCTGCCCGTGGTAGCCGAGCTCATCATGGACGAGCTCACGCCGCTGGTCTCCGCCCAGTACGGCGCCTTCTACCTGGCCGAGGACACCCAGCGCGGGCACGAACTGCGGCTGGTGGGCTCGTACGGCTATCCCGACGACGAAGAGCGGCCCACCCGCATCCCGGTCGGACGCTCGCTGGTCGGGCAGGCCGCACGCAACCGCCGCAGTGTCACCGTGGAAGAGCTGCCCGAGGGATACGTCACCATCTCCTCGGGTCTCGGGCACGCCGCGCCCACCGCGCTGGTGGTGCTGCCGATCGTGGTCGAGGAGCAGGTTCTCGGAGTGATCGAACTGGCCTCCGTCAGCCGCTTCAGGCAGATCCACCAGGACTTCCTGACGCAGCTGATGCCGACCATCGGCGTCAACCTCAACACCATCGTCGCCAACGTCCGCACCGACGAGCTGCTCGACGAGTCCCAGCGGCTGACCGCCGAACTCCAGGCCCGCTCCGAGGAGTTGCAGGTCCAACAGGACGAACTGCAGCGCTCCAACGCCGAGCTGGAGGAGAAGGCCTCCCTGCTGGTTTCCCAGAACCGCGACATCGAGGCCAAGAACCTGCAGATCGAGCAGGCCCGGCAGGAACTGGAGACCCGCGCGCAGCAGTTGTCGCTGGCCTCCAAGTACAAGTCGGAGTTCCTGGCCAACATGAGCCACGAGCTGCGCACCCCGCTCAACAGCCTGCTGATCCTGGCCCAGTTGCTGGCGCAGAACCCCTCGCGCAACCTCACGCCGAAGCAGGTCGAGTACGCGGGCATCATCCACTCGGCGGGCTCGGACCTGCTCCAGCTGATCAACGACATCCTCGACCTGTCCAAGGTCGAGGCGGGCAAGATGGACGTCGCGCCCGAGCGGGTCCCGCTGCGCCAGCTCCTGGAGTACGTCGAGGCGACGTTCAGGCCGATGACGTCGCAGAAGAGCCTGGAGTTCACGGTGGCCACCGCCCCCGGCACCCCGGCCGATCTGCTCACCGACGACTCCCGGCTGCGTCAGATCCTGCGCAACCTCCTGTCGAACGCGGTGAAGTTCACCGAGCAGGGCGGTGTGGAGCTGCGGATCGAGCCCGCCGCGGACCGGGAGGTACCGCCCGGCGTGCACCGCGGCGGCCCGGTCGTGGCGTTCCGGGTCAAGGACACCGGTATCGGCATCCCGCAGCAGCAACTGGAGACGATCTTCGGGGCGTTCCAGCAGGCCGACGGGACGACCAGTCGCAAGTACGGCGGCACCGGGCTCGGTCTGTCCATCACCCGGGAGATCGCCCATCTCCTGGGCGGCGCGGTCACCGTGGACAGCACTCCCGGCCAGGGCAGCACCTTCACGCTGTTCCTGCCCGTCGCACGCGCCGACTTCGAGGAACTGATGGAGCACGGCGGGCGTCCCGCGGAACACCCGCAGCACATCTTGGCCGCAGGGGAGTCGGCCGAGCCCCGGCAGCTCGCCGCTCCCGCACCCTCCCCCGAGCACCGCAGGCGCCGTCTGCTGGTCATCGAGGAGCGCCCGCGGGGTCTGCTCACGCTGGTCGCCGAGCGGGCCGTCGCCGACCTCGCGTACGACTCCGACGATCCGCACGGAGGGATCGACATCATCACGGCGGTGGGGGCGCAGGAGGCGGCGAGCACGCTGGCGGCCGACCCCTGCCACTGTGTCGTCCTGGAACTCGGCATGCGGCACGACGAGGGCGCCGACTTCCTGGAGGCCATGCGCGGCGACTCGGCGCTGGCGAGCGTGCCGGTCCTCATCCACACCGGGCACCGCGTGAACCTCGGCCAGGAGCAGGGTCTGCGGGCCCTGGCGGGCGACCGGCCGCTGGACTTCCTGTCCAGCCTGGACGACCTGCGCGAGCGCATCACCCTGCACCTGTCCGCCGAGCAGCCGGGCGACGTGCTGTCGCTGGTGCGTTCCGAGGACCCGCAGCGGCCTGTGGCGCAGGTGGTGGACGACTCCTTCGTCGGCCGGACGGTCCTGGTGGTCGACGACGACGCGCGCAACCTCTTCGCGCTCAGCGGGGTGCTGGAACTGCACGGCTTCCACGTCCTGCACGCGGACAACGGACGCAAGGGCATCGAGATGCTGCTCGCCCACCCGGACATCTCGCTGGTCCTGATGGACGTGATGATGCCGGAGATGGACGGCTACGCCGCCACCGCGGAGATCCGTTCGATGCCGCAGTACGCGGAGCTGCCCATCATCGCGGTCACCGCGAAGGCCATGCCGGGTGACCAGGAGAAGAGTCTCGCGTCGGGCGCCAACGACTACGTCACCAAGCCCGTCGACACCGGCGACCTGATCGCCCGCGTCCGACGGTGGCTGCCGGGGTGAGCGCGGGCAGCGCCCACCAGCCGACCGCGTGACGTCCCAGCCGAGGAACAGGTCCACCTTGAGTGATCTCCGTCAGCCCTCCGAGCCCCAGAACGCCCCCGTACAGGACCAGCCCCCCGTCGACGGCAACGACAGCGACGGGGAGCCCTCCCCTGTCGGCAGGCTGGCGGCGACCGTGGAGCGGCTGCGCCGGGAGGTGCGGGAGGCGCAGGCCGAGGCGGACGGGCGGGCCCTGATCGAACTGGCCAAGGGCATCCTGGTCGAACGGCTGGGCTGCGGTCCGGCGCAGGCCTCGAAGCAGCTCGCCGAGCTCACGGCGCAGGCGGGGGTGACGCCGCTGGAGTTCGCCGTCGAGGTGATCAACCAGACCTCGCGCGACCGGATGTCGGAGGTGACCAGCGCCTTCCTCGCGGCGACCGCCTCCGCCGATCCGCCCGAGGCGCAGTCCTCCGCGGTACGGCTGCGTACCGCGGAGAGCCGCGTGCTGGCCGCCGACGACACCCAGGCCGTCGCCGACTCGCTGCTGGAACACGCGCTCACCCCGCTGGGCGCGGAGGCGGTGGCCATCTGGGCCCTGGGGGCCGACGGGTCCCTCGCGCTGGCGGGCAGCGCCGGGTTCTCCACGGCCGAGGCCGGGCGCTGGCGCCATGTGCCGCCGGGCGTGACGACTGTGGCACGGCGCGGGCTCTCGGAGCGCACGGGGGAGTGGATCCGCAGTCTGTCCCAGACCGGCCTGCCGTCCATCGGCCAGCACCACCTCCCCGACGGCGGCCGGGTCGCTCTGCCGGCCGGGACCGGTGGGCGCATCCACGGCGTACTGGAGATCGCCTGGTCCACACCGCTGGAGCCCCCTCCCCCGGCGATCGTCCGCCAGATCGAGGCCCTGGCCGAGCTGTGCGGGCACACCCTGGAGACATACGCGCTCGAGCACCCCGACGGTGCCCCCGACCCGCGCCTCCCACCGGACGTCTCCGAGCTGATGGACCTGGCCGACGGGCTCCACGATCCCGCCCTGGTACTGGTGCCGCACCTGGACTCCGACGGGCAGCTCGTCGACTTCCGCATCCAGCACGTCAACAGCCGCTTCCTCGACCCGGCCGGCCGGCCGCGGGGCGCCGTGAACGGCGCACTGCTGCTGGAGGCGTACCCGATGGCCGCGGGCCACAGCGAGCTGTTCGAACGGATCGAGCGCGTCTACGCCACCGGCGAGCCCTTCCGCGCCCACCGCATGCGGCTCACCGCCCTGGTGGACGATGTCGCGCTCGCGGCGGTCGCCGACATCAACGTCAGCCGGCACGGCGGCAGCGTCCTGCTGATCTGGCGCATCGAGGACGAGACGGCCCGCCTGGCGAGCCTGCTCCAGCACGC
The DNA here is from genome assembly GCF_055559055.1 of Streptomyces sp. NPDC024687. NCBI lineage: Bacteria > Bacillati > Actinomycetota > Actinomycetes > Kitasatosporales > Streptomycetaceae > Streptomyces > Streptomyces sp. NPDC024687. Next base: position 65,847 of record NZ_JBVHLJ010000010.1, read on the forward strand.
CCAGCGACTGGGCCGCATCGGCGGTTTCGAGGAGAACCTGCTGACGGGTGAGATCACCTGGAACGGCCAGCTCTACCACCTCTACGGCAGGCCCGCCTCCGACGCCCCGGTGCCGCTGGAGGATCTGAGCGCCCACGCCCACCCCGATGACGCCGTCGCCATCGGCCGGTTCCTGCGCACCCTGCTCCACCAGCGCCGTCCCGCGTCCACCGCTTTCCGGCTGCAACGCCCCGACGGGGTCACCCGCCACATCCGGGTCGTGGCGGAGCCGGTCCTGGACTCCGCCGGGCAGCCGTATGTCCTGCGCGGGGCCTACCAGGACATCTCCTCCCACCACTGGACCGAGGTCGCCCTCGCCGCCACCCGGGACCAGCTCGCCCACACCGAGCAGCAGGCCAGCGAACGCGACCGGCTGACGCTCCAGTTGCAGCACGCCATCATGCCGCCGACGCAGGCGCCGCTGGCGGTTCCGGGACTGGACGTGGCGGTGCGCTACCGGCCTGCGGAGACCCAGCATCTCGTCGGCGGTGACTGGTACGACGCGGTCGTGCTGCCGTCCCGACTGGTGCTGCTGTGCGTCGGCGACGTCGCGGGACACGGCATAGAGGCGGCCACCAGCATGGTCGTCCTGCGCAACGCGCTGCGCGGGCTCGCCGTGACCGGCGCCGGACCCGGCCAGCTGCTGTCCTGGCTCAACATGGTGGCCCACCATCTGACCGGCGCCGTCACCGCCACGGCCGTCTGCGGCCTGTACGACCCCGAGACCAACACCCTGCGCTGGGCGCGGGCCGGGCATCTGCCGCCGGTCCTGGTGCGCGGCTCCGAGGCGGCACCGCTGCCGCTGGTGACGGGGCTGCTGCTGGGCGCCGTACCGGAGGCGACGTACGAGGAGCACGAGGTCCAGCTGGCCGTCGACGACACGCTGCTGATGTACACGGACGGTCTGATCGAACGCCGGGACCGGTCCGTGGAGGAGTCCCTGACGCAGTTCCTGACGGTCGCTCGGGCCGTCCCGCCCACGCTGGACCAGCAGTTGGACCGTCTGCTCACGCACAGCAAGTCGGACACGGACGACGACACCTGCATCGTGGGGATCCGGGTCGCCTGAGGCAGGAGCCGGGCTTGTGTCCCGGCAGACGGGGAACGCGGTGCCCCAGACGATCGGGGAGCCGCCATGCCACGTGTCAAGCAGTACGCCGTCGCCGCGTCCGGTCAGTGGACGGACGCGGAGGAGGGCCGCCGACGACTGCCGTCCGGAGAAGTCCACGCCTGGGAGCCCGGCATGAACCAGACAGTCTGCGGGCTCTCCCTCAGCCGCTCACAGCTGATCCGGTTCCCGCACGTCACCTGGTCCGACACCTTCCCGGAGTCCGGGGGCGCGGCCGACCGGGTGCGGCGCCTGTGTCCGCGCTGTGCCTCCGTGGCGGGACGTCGCGGCAGCGACGCACGGCCGCAGTGGCACCGCACCGACCCCAGGCCGTGAAGGGAGCCGGCATGTCCGCCACGAGGAGTCCCGGCGTCCCGGAGCGGTTGGCGCGGGCCGCCGACGAGGTGTTCGGCTGGAGCGAGCTGCGGCCGGGGCAGCTGACCGCGATGGAAGCGGTCTTGCGGGGCCGGGACACCCTGGCCGTGATGCCCACCGGCGCCGGGAAGTCGGCGGTGTACCAGGTGCCCGGGCTGCTGCTTCCCGGGCCCACGGTGGTGGTTTCTCCGCTGATCGCCCTCCAGCGGGACCAGATCGCCGGTCTGCTCAGCCACGCCGACGCCCCGGAGGCCGTCGCGGTCAACTCCGCGCAGGCGGCCGGCGAGGCGGAGGCCGCCTGGGACGCGGTGCGGCACGGCGACGCCGAGTTCCTGTTCCTCTCGCCCGAGCAGCTCGCCAAGGACGAGGTGCTCGAGCGCCTGGCCGAGGCCGCGCCCTCGCTGTTCGTCGTCGACGAGGCCCAGTGTGTCGCCGCCTGGGGCCACGACTTCCGTCCCGACTACCTCCGCCTGGCCCAGGCGGCCCAGCGGATGGGCAGGCCCCCGGTCCTGGCCCTGACCGCCACGGCCGCGCCGCCGGTGCGCGAGGAGATCGTGGAGCGGCTCGGCATGGAAGATCCGGAACTGGTCGTCGCCGGTTTCGACCGGCCGAACATCGCGTTGGAGGTGCGCCGCTTCCTGGACGACACGGACAAGCGCCGGGTGGTCGTGGAGCGTGCCGCGGCGGAGCCCAAGCCGGGCCTCGTCTACACCGCCACCCGCCGGGACGCCGAGGCCTACGCCGCCGACCTCGCCGAGCTGGGTCTGTCGGCCGACGCCTACCACGCCGGGCTGACAGCCGGTGAGCGCTCCCGGGTCCACGATGCCTTCCTGGCCGGCGAGACCGACGTCGTGGTGGCCACCTCCGCCTTCGGCATGGGCATCGACAAGGAGGACGTACGGTTCGTGCTGCACGCCTCCGTACCCGGCTCCCTGGACGCCTACTACCAGGAGATCGGCCGTGCGGGCCGCGACGGCGGACCCGCGCTCGCCGTACTGCACTACCGGCCGCAGGACAGCGGCCTGCAGCGCCTCTTCGCCACCCGCACACCGGACGAGGACACGCTCGGCGCGGTCGCGGAGTACGTCCACGAGCGCGACGCTCCCGCCGAGCCGGACGGCATCGGGAAGGAGACGGGGCTTTCGCGCAGACGGGTGACGGCGGCCGTCAATCTGCTGGAACAGGCGGGGGCCGTGCACACCGAGGACGACGGGCGAGTGCGCGCCGTCGCCGGGACGACGGCCGAAGAGGCGGCCGCGCGGGCGGCGGAGGAGGCCCAATCACGCAGGAGGCTGGAGGAGTCGAGGCTGGCCATGATGCTGGGGTACGCCGAGACGACCGGCTGCCGGCGCCGCTTCCTGCTCGGTTACTTCGGGGAGGCCTACGAGGCCCCGTGCGGGGCGTGCGACATGTGTGCGCCCGTCGCGCCCGCCCCGTCCGGGGACAGCGTCGTCGACGGGGTGGGCGACACGAGCGACGACTCCGACTCGCAGGCGCCGGCCGTCTCCTATCCGGCGGGCACCCGGGTGCGGCACACGGAGTGGGGAGAGGGAACGGTGATGAGCGAGGAGGGCGACCGGATCACCGTGCTGTTCGAGTCCATGGGCTACCGCACGCTGTCCCTGGCGGCGATCGCCGGCAAGGGCCTCCTCACAGCGGCCCCGCTCAGTGCCGTGCCACCACCCGCAGCGTCTTGACCGAGGGGTCGGCGGCGTCCGGGATCAGGACGCCGTGCTCGACGCCGCTGCGCAGGTAGTCGAGGACCTCGTCGGTGATGACCTCACCGGGAGCGATCGTCGGCACGCCCGGCGGGTACGGGCTGATCATCTCCGCGGAGATTCGTCCGGCGGCACGCTCGACGGGGACGTGGTCGATTTCGGCGAAGAAGGCATCGCGCGGCAGCATGGCCTGCTCCAGCTCCAGGGCCGAGGGCTCGGGCAGGTGTACCGGCGGCCTGCGTTCGATGGACTCGGCGCCGTCGGTGAGGGCGCGCAGGGCGTCCAGCAGCACCTTCTCCGTCTCGTCGTCGTCGGCGTGCGTGATCGACGCGCTGAGCCGGCAGGTGTCGGAGCCGCCTACATCCACGTGCCGCTCGGCTCGCAGCCATTCGGCGGCCTGCATGCCGCTGATCCCGAGCTCGCGTACGTCGATCACGATCTTCAGGGGGTCGAATTCCGCGGCGAGCCCTTCCTCCACGATCTCCTGCCCCATGGGCCGCAGTCCCGGCAGGTCCCCGGCCGCCAGCCGGATCCGTTCCGCGCGGTGCAGCGCGGCGTCCAGGAGGTCGTGGCCCTGCTCGACCATCTGGCGGCGCCAGCCGTCGAGGGTCAGGTACACCAGGGACGAGGCGCTGGTGGTGCCGAGCAGGTCCTCCCGCTGCTTGAGTGCTTCCGGCGCGACCCGGTCGTACTGGAGGTGGAAGACGGAGCTCTGCTCGATCGCCCCGCCCATCTTGTGGACGCTGGTGACCACCAGGTCCGCCTCGGCGTCCATGCCCCAGGCCGGCAGGTCGGGGTGGAAGGGCAGGTGGGCACCCCAGGCCTCGTCGACGATGAGGGGTACGTCGAACTCGTGGCACACCCGCGCCACACCCCGGATGTCGGCGCAGGTCCCCCAGTCGGTGGGGGTGATCAGCAGCATGCCCTTGGCGTCCGGGTGCTCCTCAAGGCGGCGGCGTACGTCGTCGGGCTCCGGCGGATGGGCGAGGTGCCGCTCGCGGTCGAACTTGGGGTGGACCCAGATCGGTTCGACGCCGTTGACGACGACGGCCGAGATCACGGACTTGTGCGCGTTGCGCGAGATCAGCAGCTTCTCCCCGGGGCCCGCCACGGCCAGCATCGCCGTCTTGACGGACAGGGAGCTGCCGCACGTGGAGAAGAACGCCTGCTCGGCACCGACCGCGTCCGCCATCAGTTCCTGCGCCTGGCTGAGCACGCCCTGGGACTGGCGGCGGTCGTCCAGGCCGTTGAGGGACAGGACGTCCGAGCGGAACACGTCGAGCCCGACGATCTCGGCAACTCGCGGGTCCACACCGCGGCCCTGCCTGTGGCCGGGCGGGCCGAAGACCGTGTCTCCGCGGCGCCGGAACTCCTCCAGCGCCTCCAGTACCGGCACCCGCGAGTGATCCATCGTTCCTCCCAAGTCCGTCCCGCCCCGTCCAGTGTCGAAGTCGTAGGACCTGTCGAAGTCGTAGGGCCTACCGGTCTGAACACCGTGTTGACCGCTGACGCCGTCCGAAACGCCCCGAACTGGCGTCCGAGGCTCAGAAGGGGTGCAGGTGTCGTTCCATCCAGTCCGCGGCGGCCCGGCGGAACAGGCGCCGGTTGTCCGCGCGCAGGAAGTCGTGCCCCTCGTCCCGCAGGACGAGGAGTTCGGCGGGCACACCGCGTTCCCGCGCGGCCCGCACGAACTGTTCCGACTCCCCCGGCGGCACGTTGGTGTCGTGCTCGCCGTGGACGGCGAGCAGGGGGGCCCGCAGTGCGTCGATACGGCTCATCGGGGACAGGGCCTGCAGCAGTTCGCGGTCGTGTTCGGGGTGGCCGTACTTGTGGGCCGCCGATTCCGCGATCCAGGGCTCGGTGCCGGCGAAGAAGGTCAGGAGGTCGGACATGCCGCAGACGGCGACGCCGGTGCGGAACAGGTCCGGGTGCCACACCAGGGAGGCGAAGGTCAGGTAGCCGCCGTACGAGCGGCCCATCACCGCCAGCCGGGTGGGGTCCGCGGGGCCCGCCGTGACCGCGTGGGCCGCGCAGTCCGCGACGTCGTCGAGTGCGGCGAAGCGGCCGGTGCCCAGGTCGGCGTCGACGAAGGACCTGCCGTGTCCGCCGGAGCCGCGGACGTCGGGGGCGAAGACGTCCAGTCCGCGCCCGAGCAGTTCGTGGTAGAGCGGGTCGAACACCGGGCGTTCCTGGTCCTCGGGGCCGCCGTGCAGGTGGATCACGCAGGGCGCGGGCTCGTTGGGGGCGCGTCCGGGAGCGCGGTAGTACCAGCCGCTGAGGGGCAGGCCGTCCCGGGCGGTGAGGCGGGTGAGGACGGGGCGTACGGGCGGGCGGCCGGGCGGGACGGCGTCCTCGTCCCGGGAGGACCACGGGGTGCGCAGCAGGGACACGCCTTCGTGGGCCCACCACACGCCGGGGCGGCGTTGTGAACCGGACAGCGCCAGCAGCAGGCGCCCGGCACCGGCCGGCGCGATCCGCGTGACGACCTCGTGGGGCAGCGGCACCGGCCGCGCCGGTCCGGCGGTGTCCGCGGCCCCGTACCCGGGGGTGGTCTCGACGACATCGAGTTCACAGGCGCCCCGCACGTTCCACGCCAGTACGGCCGTCCTGCCGTCGTGCGCCATCGCCAGCAGCTCGAGGTCACAGTCCTCGCGCTCGGCGACGACGGTTCTGCCGAGCGGTGTGCCGTCGGCGTCGAGAGCGACGGCGAACAGGGCCGCGTACTCCCGGTCGGCGTCGCTGCGCAGCCACAGCGTGCGCCCGTCGGGCGAGAACCGGCCGATCCACTGGTCACCGTCGGCGACCGGCAGGGTGAAGATGGTCGCCCCGTCGTAGAGGCGCCGGACGAACGCCTCGCGCCGCCCGCGCGGCCCCCGGCGCAGCAGCGCCAGCCTGCCGTCGTGGCTGAGGTCGCACACCCGGAGGGTGGGGGCGTCCGGTTCCGTGGCGAGCAGCACGGGAGAGGCCAGAGCGTCCGGGTCGATGAGGTAGGCGGACAGGCCCGCGCCCGGCCGGGTCGCAGGTGTGCCGCCCGGCCCCACGGCGTACGCGGTGGTGCCCAGGAGGGTCGCCCGGCCGTCCCGCGCCGTCCAGTGGGCCGGCGCGGCGTCCGCCCGGGCGCGGGTGGCGGCCGGTGCGGCGAGGGTGACGGCGACAGCCGAGCCGTCGTGGGCCCAGCAGCCGAGGTAGGCGGAGCTGTCCGGGTCGGCACCGGCCAGCAGGCGACGACCGGTGCCGTCGGGGCGCATGCACAGCACGCGTGAGTGCTCTCCGCCGCCCGGTGCGGTGGTGTACGCGATCCAGCGGCCGTCGGGTGACCAGGACACCTCCTTCACGGGGTCCGGGGAGGAGTCGAGCAGCCGGACGCCCTCCCCGTCCACGGGACCGGCCCACAGCTGGGGGACACCGCCCCGGTCGCAGATGAAGGCCGCCTGGGTGCCGTCGGGATCTGCGGAGGGGTACCAGCAGCCGTGCGCGTGCAGCCGGGTCACGGCGTCCCGGGGCCCTTCCGCCTCGGGCAACGGCATCGGAGCGGGGGCCGCCGCGCGGGCGGGCTCCTGCGCCGGTGGGGGCGCGGCGACGCGGGCGGGCCCGTGCAGCGGTGCGGGGCCTGCGGTGCGGGCGGGTCCCTGTGCCGGTGCGGGGTCCGCGGGGCGGGCGGACCCCGGCGCCGGGGCGGGCATCGCGGTACCGGCAGGCTCCTGCGGTGATGCAGGTTCCCGGGCCGACGCGGGCGCCGCGGCACCAGCAGGCCCCTCCACCCATCCGGGCGCCGCACCATGGGCAGACCCCGGCGTCGATCCCGGCGTCGCACCGCGAGGGCCCTGGGCCGGGGCGGGCGGCGCCGTGTGGGGAGGCCGGGCGGTGTGCTCGCCGGTCACGAGATGTCGTGTGTCTGCAGCCATATCTCCAGCAGCGCCACCTGCCACAGGGCGTTGGCGCCCCGTTTGGTCCGGTGCTCGTCGGGCGCCGCCAGGAGTTCGGCGACGTACGACTCCTGGAAGATCCCCCGCTTCTTCGCCTCGGGTGCCGCGAGCGCCTCGCGGACCCGGTCCAGGACGGGACCCGCCATGTGCCGGATGGCCGGGACCGGGAAGTACCCCTTGGGCCGGTCGACGATCTCCCGCGGCAGGAGCTTGCGGCCGGCTTCCTTCAGTACGCCCTTGCCGTCGTCGGCGAGTTTGAGCTCCGGCGGACAGGCCGCGGCCAGCTCCACCAGCTCGTGGTCGAGGAAGGGCACGCGGGCTTCCAGTCCCCAGGCCATGGTCATGTTGTCGACCCGCTTGACCGGGTCGTCGACCAGCATGACGTGCGTGTCCAGTCGCAGCGCCGCGTCCAGGGCGGTCTGCGCGCCGGGACGGGCCATGTGGTCCCTGACGAAGCGGCCCGACACGTCGTCCTCGGGCAGCATGTGCGGCTGGAGGATCCCCGCGAGGTCGGCGTGCGGGCGGTCGAAGTACGTCTCGGCATACCTCTGCGGCTCCTCCTCGCGGGCGACCGCGGCCAGCTCCGGGTACCAGTGGTACCCGGCGAACACCTCGTCGGCGCCCTGCCCGCTCTGCACGACCTTCACCTCCTTGGAGACCTGCTCGGACAGCAGGTGGAAGGCGACCACGTCGTGGCTGATCATCGGCTCGCTCATCGCTGCGACGGCGTCGTCCAGGGCGGTCGAGACGCGGCCCGAGGGCACCATCATCCGGCGGTGGTCCGTGCCGAACTCGCGGGCGACCAGGTCCGAGTAGCGGAACTCGTCGCCCTCCTCCCCGCCCTCCGCCTCGAAGCCCACACTGAACGTCTTCAGGTCGCGCTGCCCCTCGTCGGCGAGCAGCGCGACGATCAGGCTGGAGTCCAGGCCGCCGGAGAGCAGCACGCCCACCGGCACGTCGGAGACCATCCTGCGGCGTACGGCCGTACGCAGCGCGTCCAGCACCGCGTCGCGCCACTCGTCGGGCGCCATGCCCGCGTACTCGTCCCGCCGTGTGTAGGACGGCTGCCAGTAGCGGTGGTCGCGGTGGCTGCCGTCCGGCTCGACGACCCTGACGGTGGCCGGCGGCAGTTTGCGCACGCCGTTGAGGACGGTGCGCGGCGGGGCGACCGTGGCGTGCCAGCTCAGGTACTGGTGGACGGCCACCGGATCGATGGTGGTGTCCACGTCTCCGGCGGCCAGGAGGGCGGGCAGGGACGAGGCGAACCGCAGCCGGTCCGGCGTCGGCGCCAGGTACAGCGGCTTGATGCCCAGCCGGTCGCGGCCCAGCACGACACGGCCGGTGCGGTGCTCGACGAGAGCGAAGGCGAACATGCCGTGGAAGTGCTCCACACAGGCGGTTCCCCACTCCCGGTAGGCGTGCAGCACGACCTCCGTGTCGGAGGTGGACTTGAAGCGGTGCCCGAGGCGTCCGAGCTCTTCGCGCAGCTCCTGGTAGTTGTAGACGCAGCCGTTGAAGACGCCGGTGATCTCACCGTCGGCGTCGGTCATCGGCTGGGCGCCGGCGTCGGACAGGTCGATGATCTTCAGTCGTCGGTGCCCCAGCGCCACCGCGCCCCGTGTCCAGATGCCCTGGCCGTCCGGTCCGCGGGCGGCGAGCCGGTCGGTCATACGCTCGACGGCCGCGAGGTCGGGTCGCCTGCCGTCGAAGCGGATCTCGCCGTTCAGACCGCACATGACGCGCCGCCCCCTTCCCAGGAACCGTCGGCCACGAGCCGGGAGGGGAACCCCGGGTCGCGCCTACAGGTCGCGACCCGGGCGGAATTGCTGGACATGACGAAATCTCTCCTCGGGGTTGTCGGATGTGGGACGGGCCGACGGGGCAGCCGGGCGCGAGCCGCGCGGGGCCGGATCAGCTGCCCAGGACCTCCGGTGCACCGGAGCCCGCCGCGCCCGCGACGGAACCTGCGACGCTCCTGCGGCTGACGTGGGCCGGCCTGCGGTGTCGCCGCTCGCCGCGGGTCTCCGCGATCAGCAGGTCGGTGCAGGACAGCAGATCCTCCTCGCGCGCCGTGCGGCGCATGCGCTCGGCGGCACTGCCGTCGACCAGGGCCGCCTCGGCCAGATCCCTGACGGTCTGCCAGTCGCCGTGGGCCTCCAGCGCGGGACGCAAGCGGGCCAGCAGTGCGCGTACGACTTCGGCGGCGGGCGCCTCCCGGTGGGTCCTCGGATCCACCAGGACACCCTCCAGGCCGGAGCGGGCGGCCCGCCAGGACGCGCCGCGCAGCCATTCGTGCCGGCCGTCGCACTGCGCCGCACCGGCCGCGCGCAGCTCGACGGCCTCGGTCACCAGGGCCCGGAACAGGCCGGCGACGAGCACGACGGTCTCCACTCGCGGGCAGGCGTCGCAGATACGGAGTTCCAGCGTCCGCAGATGTGCGGAGGGGCGAACGTCGTAGTAGATCATCCCCGGGTCGCTGATGACCCCGGCCCGGACGAGGTCGCCCACCGCGGCGTCGTAGTCGGCCGCGCTGCGGAAGCAGCCGACCGGGCCCGCGGTCGGCCAGCGCTGCCACAGCAGCGTGCGCCAGCTGGCGTAGCCGGTGTCGGCTCCCTGCCAGAACGGTGAGCTGGCGGAGAGCGCCAGCAGCACGGGCAGCCAGGGAGAGACCGCGCACATCACCCCTACGCCTGTGTCGCGGTCGGGTATGTCCACATGGACCTGGGCGCCGCAGATGAGCTGCTCGTCGGCGACCTGCCGGTACTCCTCGACCATGTGGCGATAGCGGGCGCCGGCCGTGGGATGCCCGGAGGCGGCGGGCGCGAGGGGTGCCGTGCCCGCGGCCACGACCGCCAGCCCCAGCGAGGAGGCGGCCGCGTCGAGCCGCCGTCTGGTTCTGGCGAGGTCGGTGTACAGGTCGGTCAGCGAGGCGTGCACCCCGCTGTTCGACTCCACGGTGGACTGGTGCAGCTCCGTGGTGAAGGTGTCCCGGGAAAGCCGGCGCAGGACCGCGTCGGCACGCGGCACGAGCAGTCCGCTCTCCACTGCCAGGATGTGGAACTCCTCCTCTACTCCGATGCGCATGGCCACAGTCGCTCCTCGAGGTGGTGCCGATGGTCCCGCCTGTCGCAGGGTGACCCCCAAGTGCCCAGAAGATCGACGGATAAGCACGGTTATGCGCGTTTGAAGAAGGTGGCCCACAGATGAGCGGGTTTCCCGGTCAGCCGTCGGTGGTTTTGCCGACCAGTGCGCCGTATGCCAGCTGCAGGGCGTCCGCCCCGGCCAGCGCGGTCAGGGCGCCCATCGCGGTACGCGTCGCCCGGGGCCACAGGAGCTGTCCGGCGGTCAGGGTCGACGCCACCCAGACGCTCATGCAGAAGGGGCAGGTCAGCAGTTCGCCCACGGTGTCCTTGCCGGTCTCGGGCTGCGCCTCCTCCTGCAGTTCGGCGGGGCCCTGCGGACCGACGTACGTCGTGAACGGTGCGCGCAGTGGGCTGGTCACCGACGCCTTGCTGATCAGCCGGCTGAGCCGGAACGTGGCCACCGAGGTCAGCAGCACGTCCCAGGGTTCCGGCCGGTCGGGCAGGGGGCGCCCGCGAAGCCGTACCGCCGTGGCCCAGCCGGCCGTGTACGTGCCGAACGCCGCCATGGCGGCGAGATAGCCGCGCAATGGCCGGTCGCTCGTGCCTGCGTAGTCGCGGCCGGTGCGCCGCAGGAACGCCTGTGCCCGTCGTCCGATGCGGCTGTCAGTAGATGTGCTCATGGCTTGCCTCGCTCAGGTGACGGTCCGGTTCCCCACCGTCCGCGTCTTTCTCTTCGTGCTCTTCGTTTTTCTCTTCGTGGTGGCGCAGTCGCACCTCGACCTGTCCGTCGCTGACCCGTGTGTCGAAGGCCGGCTGAGGGGCGATGGCCGGGCCCTGGACGTTCAGGCCGTCCGAGAGCCGGAAGACGCTGCCGTGCCAGGGGCACCGCACGCATCCGTCGGTCACCGTCCCTTCGGACAGCGGTCCCGCCAAATGGCTGCACCGGTCGGCCAGCGCGTGAATCGCACCGCCGGTCTCACGCACCACCACGACCGGCACGTCGTCCACGCTGCGTCGCACGGGCCGGCCGGGCGGGAAGTCGTCCACCGCGCCGATCCGGTGCCAGCGGTCGCGCACGACGTGGGGCACGGCCTCGGCGTGGTTGGCGCCGGCGGCCTGCCGGTAGGCCAGATGGCCGCCCAGCATGCCGCCGGTTCCCACTGCCGCGAGTCCCAGGAAGCCGAGGGTCCGGCCCGCGCGCCCACGGCCGGTGAGGCGGCAGGCGAGGGAGGCCGTGTACAGGCCGACGGCCGCCGTGTTGGACACGGCGTGCACCAGCCCGACACGCATCTGCGGGCGGCGCAGTTCCGCCCAGTCCACGGCCCCCGTCAGTGCGGCGGGGACGGCCGCGGCCAGGCCGACGCCCACCAGCAGGCCCGCACGGGGGCGGCCCTTGCGCAGGTCCAGGATCGCGGCGGAGAGCCAGCTGCCGATCGGCACCTGCACCAGCAGCGGATGGACGGGATGCCCCAGCCACCTGCCGTGCAGCACGTCCCGGCCACGCCCCAGCGGCAGGGACCGTATCCCCGCCCCGAGTGCGTGGATCAGCGGGTCCTGCCGCGGTTCCCGCTCCAGACGGTCGAGCAGCCGCAGGACCCGGTTCTGACGTGTACGTGGATGATGTCGTCGCACGCTCATGGGCAGCCGGGTCTCCCCGTGCACGTGCGGCAAACGACCCCAGAGATGTGGCGCCGGCCGTGCTGCTGGGCGCCGCGTACGGTGAGCCCCCTTGTTGAGGAGACTTCCAGGGAATCAGGGCTTGGACACCGCGTGGCGCCCGGTCCTCCCGGAAAACACGGCGTGGTGGGAAGGCCGGGCGGAGCCGGTGGGCCGCAGGTGCCCCAGCCACCGGGAGGCCATGGCCAGCAGGCCGGTGAAAACGGCCAGGAGCAGCAGGGAGGTCCACATGGGCCGGCTGCCGGGAGAATCCCACATCGTCCAGGCCGACGACGCCGTCCACAGGACGACGCCGGCCGCGTAGAAGGCCTGTATGCGGCGCAGTTGCCGTGCGGCCCTGGCCGCCGTCGGGTCGTCAGTTGGTGTCATGCCGACCCGTGTACCCCGATGGACGTCCACCAGACCGCGTTGCGGGTGCGGCGCAAGTACAGAACAGGACAGGTGTGTCCTGCGTAGTATCACTACGACATAGGAAGAGGTGCCAGCCCATGTCCGAATCCGCTCCCGCCACCACCGAGTTGACCTCGCAGTACAGCACCCAGGTGGCCGACGACCTCGAACGCAACCTCAAGGAACAAGAGCGCCTCAGCGGAGAAATCGCGGCGCTCCAGGGCCAGTTGGCCGCCCTGCAGCACGACCACACCGTCCTGCTGAACATCCAGCAGGTCCTGGGCACTCCGCCAACGGCCGCCACGCCCGCCGCTCCGGCACGCGGTGCGGTGCCCGCTCCGCGCAAGAAGGCCTCGGCCGCACCGGCCGGGAAGCAGAGCGCGAAGAAGGCGGCCACCAAGGCTTCGACCACCCGGTCGGGGCCGACACTCGTCGACCTCGTCCGAGAGCATCTGGCCGAGCAGAAGGAGCCCCGCTCGGCGGCCGAGATCTCGACCGCGCTCGGCAGGCAGCACCCCGATCGCACGATCAAGGCCACCGTCGTGCGCACCACACTCGAAGGGCTCGTGGCAAGGAACCAGGCCCAGCGCACCAAGCAGGGGACCTCGGTCTTCTACACCTCACCCGACGCGAGCGACCCCGCCGCGCAGCCCGAGGGCGGCTCCGGGGCGTCGGACTGACGAACGTCCCTGCGAGGGTCGTTCAGCCGGTCCGGCGGGCGGGACGGAGACCGCCGCCGCGCCATCCGGCGGCCGCGAGAACCGTGGCCGCCGCCCCGGTGCCCAGCACGGCACCGGCGACGACGTCGCCCGGGTAATGCACGCCGGTGTGGATCCGTGAGTAGCCCACCGCGCAGGCCAGCAGGCCCAGCGGCACCGTGGCGACGGGGAGCGCGGGTCCGACCGCCGCCGCGAACGCGACCGCGGACGCCGTGTGCCCGGAGGGGAAGGACGCGGACTCGGGCATCGGCACATGCCGCCCCGGAAACGGCGAGTTCTCCGCCCGGTGCGGACGGGGCCGGCGCACGAGGCGCTTGCCGAGCATGTTCGCGCTCGCCGAGGCGACACCGATGGCCGCGACTCCGAGGGCGGCGGCGCGCCGCGGCCGGCCGGGGCACAGGGCGAGCAGTCCGGCGATCGTGAAGGAGATCTTGGAGTGGTCCGCCGCGGCCGTCAGTCGCCGTAGGGCGTGGTCCAGAGCGGGAGTCCGGGTGACCGTGACGGCCTCGTACAGCGCCTGGTCGAGGGCGGCGAGATCCCGCAACAGCTCTCGGGCGGTGTGCTGTTCGCGCTGCGGTCGGTCAAGCATCGCTCTGCTCCTGGTTCTTGACGGCCGGGAAGGGAGTCCGGTCGAAGGCGAGGCGCACGACCCGGCGCCAGTCGACCGACGGGGCAGTGTACGGCGCGCCGGGACGGTCTCTCGGCACCCGCACCCGCAGGGCCTTGGGTCGTACGGCGCACACGACCGGCGGGGGCAGCAGCAGCGCTTCGCCGTCCACGGCCACCGGGATGGTCTCCGCGTCGGCCTCGACGACCACCCGGCGCGAGGTCGAGGAGGTGATCCCGCTGGCGCGTTCGCCCCGCAGCGCCAGTTCGGCGGCCTGTGCCGCGCCCTCGATCCGCAGACTGATCACACCGAGCCGGCCACCGTCCAGGTGGGACCTCCGTCCGACGCCCATCGGGCCGGCCTGCGCGTAGGGGTTGTTGCTCACCAGCAGCGCGTGCGGGGCCTCGAGCCGCCGGCCGTCCGCCGTGGCGGTCAGCTGGGCGCCGGCCTCACCCACCAGCAGGTCCGGCAGCAGGTCGAGCGTGGTGGACGCCTTGGCGTCGCGGTATTCGGGGCTCTGCACGATCTCCGCGTACGTCCCGAACGAGACCGTGTTCACGAAGGGCCGGCCGGCCACGTCGCCCAGGTCGACCCGGATCTCCACACCGTGCGAGAGGGCTTGGAGACCGCTCGCCGGGTCATCGCGGTCCAGGCCCAGATCCATCGCGAAGTGATTGCGGGTCCCGGCGGCGAGGACCATGAACGGCACGTCGTGTTCCGCGGCCACCCCCGCCACCAGGGCCTGTGTCCCGTCCCCGCCCGCCACGCCGAGCAGGTCGGCGCCCTCGGCGAGGGCCTGGCGGGCCAGTGCCGCCGGATCGGGGCTGTCATGCACGTCGAGCAGGATCACCCGGGCGCCCAGGGCTTCGGCGCGCTCCACCAGTGCGTGCTCGCCGACCTTGCCGCCGCCCGACAGCGGGTTCATGATCAGGACCGGCCTGCGAGGCGGCCGCACCGGACGCGAGTGCGTGGAACGGGGTGCGCGCAGTCGGCGCAGCGCGCTTCTGGCGCAGGCCAGTGCCGCCACCCACAAGCCCAGCGCCGAGGCCGCGAACGGCCACAGGCCGGACACCGCGTACAGGACCAGGACGGCGACGGGGGCGGCCACTGCCAGCAGAGCGCCGCACATACGCGCCAGGCCCCGGTGGGCCAGTGCCCACCAGATACCGGCGGCGGCCAGGCACAGGCCCGCGAAGCCCAGCAGCAGGAGCAGCCACTGGCCCGCGGCCACCACCGCCGCGACCACGCCCGCCAGGCACAGCAGAGCCAGCCGGGCCAGCGTCCGCGCCGCGATGCCGGAGCCCTCCGGCTCCACCTCGTTCATCGTTCGGGCCGCCTCTCAGGGATCGGTGGCCCAACGATCTCATGTGCCCTCGCCGCCGGTGCCGCCCTGGTCCAGGGTGGTTCAGCGGGTCACCACGTGCCGCTCGTCGGGCACGCAGTGGGTCATGGTCAGGCCCTCGACGTCCCGCGGCGGGTTCTTGCCAAGGTTCGACAGCCGTTTGCGGTCCTCGTCCGTCAGGTCCTGGCTGGCCAGCGGCTCGAGACCGGCCACGTCCTCGGGGCTGATGCCGAGGCCGTCACCGACCCTCAGACCGAGGTCGTTCTCGACCAGCAGGAAGTGCCACACCATGCGTTCCTGCACGGGCCGGTCGCACTGGGCGAGCAGGTCGGTGAAGTTCTTCACCAGGTCGTCGCGTTCCCACTCCTCCAGGAGGAGGTACCGCTGGCCCGCCTGAAGGTAGTCGTTGGTGCGGGGGATGCGCTTGCGCGTGAGCCGGCCGTGGATCTCCGGGCCCTGTTCGTCGTGCGTCGGGTACTGCGCCTCGCGCAGGCCACCGGTGATGGACGGCTCGTAGTTGACAATCGGGTTCTCGCCCCCGCCGTCCACGTGGTACGTCATCTGACCGTCGCGCTGGTTGGTGCGCACCTCGGCGTTCTTGGCCTGGTTGACGGGGAGCTGGAGGTAGTTCGGGCCCACCCGGTAGCGCTGGGTGTCGCTGTAGGAGAAGGTCCGGCCCACCAGCATCTTGTCGTCGGAGAAGTCCAGTCCGTCGACGAGGACGCCGGTACCGAAGGAGATCTGCTCGTTCTCGGCGAAGAAGTTCTCCGGCATCCGGTCCAGCACCATCCGGCCCACCGGCTGCGGCGGGAACTCCTGCTCGGGCCAGGTCTTGGTGTCGTCCAGCGGGTCGAAGTCCAGCTCGGGGTGGTCGTGGTCGTCCATCATCTGGACCAGGAGCTCCCACTCGGGGTACTCCCCGCGGGCGACCGCCTCGTACAGGTCCTTGGTGGCGTGGCCGAGCGAGTCGGCCTGCACGTTGGCGGCGTCCTCCTCGGTCATCGAGCGGACGCCCTGCTTGGGCATCCAGTGGTACTTGACCAGCTTGGTCTCGCCCTCGGCGTTGACCCACTTGTAGGTGTTGACTCCGAAGCCCTGCATGTGGCGGTAGTCCGCCGGGATACCGCGCGGGCTGAACAGGTTGACCAGCATGTGCATCGACTCCGGTGTCTGGGACATGAAGTCGAAGATGCGACGCGGCTGCTGCTCGAAGGTGACCGGATCGGGTTTGAGGGCGTGGATGACGTCCGGGAACTTGATCGCGTCCCGGATGAAGAAGACGCCCAGGTTGTTGCCCACCAGGTCCCAGTTGCCGTCCTCGGTGTAGAACTTCACCGCGAAGCCGCGGGGATCACGGGCTGCCTCGGAGGAGTCGCGGCCGCCGATGACGGTGGAGAAGCGGACCGCCAGGTCGGTGCGCTTGCCGCGCTCCTGGAACAGTTTGGCCCGGGTGTACCGGCTGATCGGCTCGTCGCCCCAGGCACCGTAGGACTCGAAGTAGCCGTAGGCGGTGACGCCGCGGGCGTGTACGACGCGCTCGGGGATGCGTTCCCGGTCGAAGTGGCTGATCTTCTCCAGGAACTGGTAGTTCTCCAGCGTGGCGGGCCCGCGGGCGCCGATGGTGCGCTGGTTCTGGTTGTCGTGGACCGGGTGGCCCTGGCGGTTGGTGAGCTCCTTGCGGTCGTCCGCGGGAGCGGGACCGGTACCGGACACGTCCGTCATGATCGGGGGCTCCTCAGGTTCTCGGGTTCTCGGCAGGTGGCGGCCCCTGGCGCAGCAGGCGGCCTCCGGCCGGTGTTCGGCGGATCACCCGAGTACCCGGTCGGCTCGTGTCACTCACGTCAGGCGCCCGCCACCAGCGAGTCGTCCTTGGGGCGGATCCCGGACAGCTGGCGGCGGGCCGCTGCCAGGGCGGATTCGATGTCGCGGGTGCCCGTGGCGATGCACAAGGTGTAGGACACGTCCTCGAGCCGCTGACGCGCTCCGGCGCTGCCTTCCTCGGCGTGCAGGACATGCAGCGCCTCGTAGCGCTCGAGCAGGTCGGTGAGAAGGGCGGGGTGGGCCATGAGCATGATTCGCTCCTCCGTCTGCGCAGTGGGAGTGAGGGCGGTCGCGTCCGCCGCGTCACTCGGACTGTCGCGGGAGAGGCCTCGGCGGCACGCACCAAGGAGAGCCGCATTCGGCCGCTTCCGCGGTGGGCCTGTGATCCCAAGCACCTGAACCCGCGTCTGCCCGGGCGAATGAAGCTCAAACCACCGATGACATCCTCAGCGTTCCAGTCGCTGTGGGGCCGGGCAGCGGTCAGTCCCGGCGGGCGTCGACGTCGCCGTTGACCGAGGTCAGCGTCATGGTGTGGTCCCGGTCGGCCTCGCGTACCGGGACGGCCACGGTGGCGCGGCCGTTGTCGGTGGACGCGGTGACCCGGTAGGGCGGGCTGTCGTGGGGCACGGTGACGTCGACCGAGCCGTTGACGGTCGCGGCGCCGACACCGGAGGGGACGGCCGTACATCCGAGGACGACGTCGCCGTTCGTGGTCGCCGCGTGCACCCGGCGCGCCGCCACGCTCGTCGCGCGCACGGAGCCGTTGCGGGTGGACAGCCGTACGTCGGCGCCGTCGCGTCCGGAACGGGTCACCGTCACATCGCCGTTGACGGTCGTGATGTCCAGGGCGGCGGCGACGCCCGCCACGTCGACGCCGGCGTTGCGGGCGGTGGCCGTGACACTGATGCCGTCGGGGATCTCGACGTACGGCATCCGGGGACAGTCCCCGTCGCCCGTGCTTCGGTCGGCACACGACAGGTCGAGCGTCCACACCTTCCCGTGGTGCGACCAGTGCTCGTCGACGCGGTCGTCGACGGTGACGTCGCGGCCGTCGGCCGGGCGCAACCGCAGGCCGTTGTCGGTGGCGATGACCACCTGTTCGCCGGAGTTCGCGACGCGGAGCGTCCCCGCCGCCGGCGGGCCACCGGACGCCCGGTCGTGATCGTCGCTGCACGCCCCGGCCAGGGGCAGCAGGGCCAGTACCACCATCAGGCGCGTCAGGCGCCGTGTCGGCATCGCCTTCATACCCCGACGGATGCCCCGGTTCGCTGTGGCCATGGCAGAGGCGGACGGCGGGGACGGACGGTTAGGGCCTTACGGCACCGGGACCGAGTCCGTGTCCGTCGCGCCCTCCTTCGCCGCGAGCGCCTTGTTGCGGCGTACGGAGGACCAGAAGGACCAGCCGATGAGGACGACCCCGACGAGGCCCGTGATGATCTCGTTGATCTGGTACTGGATGGTGACCATGAGGATCACGGCGAGGGCGCCGATCGCGTAGTGCGCGCCGTGCTCCAGGTAGACGTAGTCGTCGAGGGTGCCCTGGCGGACCAGGTACACGGTCAGGGAACGCACGTACATCGCGCCGATGCCCAGGCCCAGCGCCATCAGGACGATGTCGTTGGTGATGGCGAACGCGCCGATCACACCGTCGAAGGAGAAGGACGCGTCCAGGACCTCCAGGTACAGGAACATGAAGAACGCGGCCCGGCCTGCCAGCGTGACCGCCGAAGAGGGCCCGATGGAGCGTTCGGCCTCCTTCTCGCGTTCCTCCTCGTCCTCGAGTTTGTCCTCGAAGTACCCGGAGAGGCCGCCGACGACCATGTAGGTGATCAGGCCCGCGATACCGGAGATCAGGACGGTCTGCGCCTTGTCGGTGTGCGCGCCGCCGTGCTGGTGGGCGTGGGCGGCGAAGGTGAAGGCGGTGATCAGCAGGACGACCAGGGCGATGCAGACCGACAGCATGTCGACCTTGCCGAGCTTGGCCAGCGGCCGCTCCAGCCAGGCCAGCCACTTGATGTCCCGGTCCTCGAAGATGAAGTCGAGGAAGATCATCAGCAGGAACATCCCGCCGAACGCGGCGATCGCCGGGTGCGCGTCGGTGACGAGCTGCTGGTAACGGTCCTTGTCGGTCAGGGCCAGCTGGACCGCGTCGTACGGATTGAGCTTCGCGGTGACCGCGACGATCACGACCGGGAAGACCAGCCGCATGCCGAACACGGCGATCAGGACACCGACCGTGAGGAAGATCTTCTGCCAGAAGGCGTTCATCTTCTTCAGGATTCCGGCGTTGACCACCGCGTTGTCGAACGACAGGGAGATCTCCAGCACGGCCAGGATCGCCACGATGCCGAAGGCGGTCCAGCCGTCGTAGAGCACTCCTGCGGCCAGGCCGAGCGCGGTGACCGCGAACGCCCAGCGAAAGGTCTTCAGAATCACTTGTATCAAGTCCTGTTGTCGGGAGGTCGCCGGGTCGGCGGGCGCGGACGGCCCGTGGGTTCAGGGGCGTTGTCTATCACGGTCAGGGGTCATGACGTTCTGGTGGGTGCTCGTACGGCGAGCAGGGCGACGTCGTCGTCGTTGCGGACGTGCCGTACCCGGCGCAGCACCTGGTCGGTGAAGGAGGCCAGCGGGCGGTGGGCGAGGGCGGCGGCGTGCCGGCTCAGATGCTGCAGGCCCTCGTCTATGGACCGGCCGGGTGCCTCGATCAGGCCGTCGGTGTAGAGCAGCAGGGTGGAGCCGGGCGGCAGCAGGGCGCTCGCGTCGGTGCGGGGGGCGTTGCCTCCGGTGCCCAGGAGGATGCCGTGGCCGTCGGTGAGGTAGCGGGCCAGGCCGTCGTGGCTGATCAGGAGGGGCGGCGGATGGCCGGCGTTGGTCCAGGTCAGTTCCCAGTGACCGTCGTCCCTCTCCTCGATGCGGGCGAAGATCATGGTGGCCATGGTGACGTCGGTGATGTGCATGACCGCCGCGTCGAGCCGGGCGACGATCCGGCTCGGCGCCTCCTGGTGGGCCCAGGCGTAGGCGCGGAGCATGTTGCGCAGTTGTGCCATGCCGGCCGCGGCCTCCAGGTCGTGGCCGACGACGTCTCCGACCGCCAGCGCGGTGGCGCCGTCGGAAAGGGTGAAGGCGTCGTACCAGTCGCCGCCGACCTGTGAGGCGTCGGGAGCGGGCAGGTAGCGGGCCGTCATCTGCAGTCCGGGTACCCGAGGCATCTGGGGCAGCAGGTGGTTCTGCATGGTCTCGGCGACCTTGCGCTGCCGCTGGTAGAGGCGCGCGTTGTCCAGGGCCAGGCCGGCACGGCGGGCGATGTCCTCGATCAGCGGGAGATCGGCGGTGGTGAAGTCCACCGGATCCTTGGCCCGGCCCAGGGTCAGGGCGCCCAGGACGGCGCGGGTGCTGCGGATGGGGGCGATGGCGGCGGAGCGGATTCCGGTGGCCTCGAACAGGCGGCGCTGTTCCACCGCTATCCCGGAGTCCGGCTCCCGCCGGTAGGTCTGCGGCCCTGCCAGGGTGGAGGCGACCCCGCGCAGGGCCCGGGACAGGGGCATCGGCGATTCCTCCGGGACCGGTGGCATCGGTCCCTGGAGGTCCTCGTGGCGTACCAGGGTGTCGTCCTCCGCGTGGACGACCGCGATACGCCACACTTCGTCGCGCTCGGTGATCAGGTCGACGACGGCCCAGTCCGCCAGCCGGGGCACCACCAGGGCCACCAGCCGCCGCAGGGTCTCCTCGACGTCGAGTGTGGACGTCAGGCGGGTGGTGGTCTCGGCCAGCAGGGCGAGCCGCTCCAGTTCGGGCATCGCCTGGGCCGCCGTCTCCGGTCGGCTGGCGGTCTCCGGCGGGTGCTGGGCGTGGACGAGTACGAGCGTGCCGACGTCCTCGCCGTCCAGGTCGTACGGCGTGATCAGCCACGACACGGGCAGCAGGGTGCCGTCGCCGCACTCGAAGTAGTCCCCCTCGGCCTGAGCGGTGCGCCCGGCGTGGAACGCCTGCCGCATGTCGCACCGGCTGCGTGGCAAGGGGTGGCCGTGGGCGTCCCGGTGCAGCAGGTCGTGCGCGTCGCGGCCGAGGAACTCCGCGGCGGGGCGGACCAGCAGCTGTTCGGCATGGGTGTTCACGGCGATGAAGTGGCCCTCTTCGTCCACGACGTACGCAGCGGTCCCGATGGCTTCCAGCGCCTCGGTGGGCCCCGCAGCGGGTCGTCTCCCGTCGGTCCCCGTGTCCTCCGCCCCTGCCATGTCTTCCTCTCCTCGCCGGTCGGCCGCTGCTGCATGCCGGTCTGTGCCCTGTTCACTGGGCCGTCCTGTCCTTCCCGTGTGCCCCGGCGCCCATGTATCCAGCCTCGCCTGTGAGCGAGCACTCGCAACCGGGTGGCAGGGACGGCGGTGCGAAGCCGCCACGGACAGGGCGCCGAACCGGGTGCCATGACGGCCTCCCACGCGCCCCTCTGAGCTTCCGTGCGCGGGGTTTATGTGGCCGAATTCGCCCTGCTTCCACGGCACTTGGCCGCCCGCTGGGTATCCGTGAGATTGACGGTAGCGGACCGGCGGCACGGGGAGGGCTGGGGCTGTGGCACGCCTGTCGTGGACGTCCGGCCTCGTGCCGTCACGTCTGTCGCGGAAACGGCATGTCGTGCGCGCGCTGCGGGCCGAGGGGCGCTACGGGCCCGGGCTCCGTGATGTGCTGCCCGCCTTCGCCGGTGTCGTGGCGGGCGTGTGCGCGGTGGCAGCCGCGCTCGCCGCGGGGTACCGCGCCGCCGGGATCGCCGTCCCCGTGGCCGGGGTCGCCCTGCTGGCCCTGGTCGTCACGGCCGCGATACGGCACGGGCGCCCTGACGCCCGCCGTCGTCTGGGTTACTACACCGCGGACGAACTGCTCGAACTCGACACCCAGCAACTGGCGTTGGCGGTGGCCCGGATGCTGCGCCGGGACGGGTGGCGGGTGCGGCTGGTGCCCGCGCCGGACCGGCCGCGCCTGTGCGCGCGGGACGCGGCCGGCCGTCGTATCGACGTGGCCTTCCGGCCGGTGGCGGAGCCCCTCCCCGACGAGGACGCGCCGCATCCTCACCCGCACCGCGGGAGCCAGGGGTCGCCGCTGCGTCTGGTCGTGCATCGGGGCGTCTTCACCGACCGCGACCTCCGATGGGCCCGCAGGGAGCGGACGATCCGTCTGCTCGACGGCAGCGCTCTGCGGCGGTGGGCGGCGGGCGCCCGCCTCACCGACCTGTTACGTCAAGAACGGTGAGGAATGCCTCGGGGCCCGCCCCTCCCCCGTCAGATCCGCCCGCCGGTCAGACGGGTGATCGGACCGTGCGTGTGACGTCCGGAGCGCCGGCCGACCGCGTACGACGTGGCGGTCAGCGCGGTCAGCCCCGCACCGACGCCCGCGGCGATGAGCTTCCGCTGGGCGACGACCGTCCAGGCCGTCTTGGCGACGGCCGCGGCCTGTCCCGAGGCGGCGATGACGGTCTGGCGGCCGGCCTCGACGCTCTTGGCCGCGGTCTGGGCGGCCCCGCTCACCGTCTTGGCCGTCCGTTCGGTCGCCTCCTGGCCCGCTGACGCGGCGTCATCGGCCTTCTCGGCGGCCTTGTTCGCCGCCTTGGTCGCCGGGGCGGTGGCCTTGGCCGTGCTGCGCCGGGCCTTCGCCGCGGTCTGGGTGGTCGCGGAATCTTGGTTCGTCTGCTCGTTCGATTCACTCATGGACATCGCGTTACCGCTCGCTTCGACGGCAAACACGCTGCGCCGAGAGGGTTTCCACCGCGTGGCGCTGTCGGCGCGCCCATGCGGAGCGGTGACGACCCCGGTGCCGTGGCGCACCGGGGCCGTCACCGACGGCTGTCAGCTGATGTGGTAGCTGTCCCCGTAGACCTTCCAGTCCAGGGGCGGGTTCAGGTCGAGGTTGCCCTGGCGCAGGAAGACGCGTTGGGCGGTGTCGACCCGGCTGGTGTCGCTGTGCGCCTCCTCCTGTTTCATCGCCCACACACGCGCGTCGAGGAAGGCGTCCAGGTACGTCGTCTCGCTGCCGCCCTGCGCCGGGGGCTTGGCCTGGCGCAGGGCCCGGCGGCGGATGCTGCTGAAGCTGGTCGCGTCGCCGCCGTCGCCGTGCATGACGATGGCGTCGTAGTAGGCGAACTGGCCGAGCGCGCGCAGCCCGTCCGCCTTGCCCTGCCGGACGGCGGGGTTGAAGTAGACGCGGTCGCGTTCGTCGTTCTGCGCCTGCTGGAACGCCGTGTCGCGGGCGGCCTTGCGCCAGTCGTCGGGGAAGTTCGGGTCCAGGCCGTCGTGGGAGTCGGTGCCGTCGACGCGGCGCAGGGCCGGCAGGTACTTGGCGAGGACGTTGCCGGGCTTGCGGTCGGCGTAGAGCTCGACGAGGTCGAGCATGTCTCCGGTCCCGGAGCAGAAGCCGATGAGGCCGGCGGTGTAGCCGCGGCCGTCACCTATGTCCTCGATGTACTTGTACTGCGCCTTCCAGTCGAGCGAGGAGTTCTCCGCGCTCGACACCAGCTTCATGGCGATCTCCTTCTTCGCGGGGTCGTCGAGGCCCGGTGCGGCCGCCGAGGCCGCGGCGGCGCGCGGGGGGCTCAACAGGGCCGCGCAGGTAGCCGCTCCCATCAGAGCGAGGACGGTACGGCGGGACGTGTGGGCGGCCGGGGGCACTGTGTCAGGTTCCACGGGGGCTCCAAGTGGAGGTGGGGGGTGGAGAGTTGATTGGTGCAGACCTGATTGTTAGGAACGTTTCCTACCAGTGCGCGGCGCCATCAGTAACCCACTACGGAAGAAGTTCGTAGGTTCGAACAAACGATGGCTAGCCAGACGTCAGTTCGACAGTCTGGGAGTCCGGTCGCCGACCGGGCGGGGCAGGGACCATTCCCTGTCGGCCCGCCGGTCGGGCAGCGACGTCAGAAAGCGGCGTCAGAAGTGACGCGGCAGACGGACGACCTGGACGAAGAAGTCGTCGATCTGACGGACCGCGGCGATGAACTGGTCCAGATCGACCGGCTTGGTGACATAGGCGTTGGCGTGGAGCTTGTAGCTGCGCAGGATGTCCTCCTCGGCCGCGGAGGTGGTGAGGACGACGACGGGGATGTGGGACAGCTCCGGGTCGGACTTGATCTTCTCCAGGACCTGACGACCGTCGTACTTGGGGAGGTTGAGGTCGAGCAGGATGAGGTCGGGCTGCGGTGCGTCCGTGTGGTCGCCGCGCCGGTAGAGGAAGTCGAGCGCCTCCTCGCCGTCCCGGACCACATGGAGCGTGTTGCCGATCTTGTTGTCCTCGAACGCCTCACGGGTCATCAGCTCGTCGCCGGGGTCGTCCTCGACGAGGAGGACGTCTATGGGGCTGGCGGCTGGGGTGGTCATGTAAGAACCTTCTCCTCGGTGCCGATACCGGACGCCTCCGGGCTCTCGGCGATGGACGGAAGGGTGAAGCAGAAGCGCGTGCCGTCCGTGTGAGCGGTGTCTATCCAGATCTTGCCACCATGTTGTTCCACGATCTTCTTGCACAGGGCCAGACCGATGCCGGTGCCCCCGTAGGCGTCCCTGCCGTGCAGTCGCTGGAAGATGATGAACACCTTCTCCTTGAACTGCTCGGGAATGCCGATGCCGTTGTC
The DNA here is from genome assembly GCF_055559055.1 of Streptomyces sp. NPDC024687. Classification (NCBI taxonomy): domain Bacteria; kingdom Bacillati; phylum Actinomycetota; class Actinomycetes; order Kitasatosporales; family Streptomycetaceae; genus Streptomyces; species Streptomyces sp. NPDC024687. The sequence goes on from NZ_JBVHLJ010000010.1 coordinate 90,258, forward strand.
CGTGACCGACATCAGCAGACTGTCGGGATCGTCCGGATCCGTCCCACAGGTGATGGACACGTGTGGAGCGAGGTCGGGGTGGCGGAACTTGAGGGCGTTGCCGATCAGGTTCTGCCAGAGCATGGTCAGCAGGGTGGGGTCCCCCACGACCTCGGGCAGGTGTTCCGGACGGTCGACGCGGGCGTCGGACTCCTCGACGGCTGCCCCGAGGTTGGCCAGTGCCTTGTCCAGCGCCAGGTCGAGGCCGACGGGCACCCGGGCGTCGTTGACCCGCCCGACCCGGGAGAAGGTCAGCAGGTCGTTGATGAGGACCTGCATGCGCCGGGCGCCGTCGACGGCGAAGTCGACGTATTGCCGGCCCCGGTCGTCGAGGGTGTCGCCGTAGCGCTTCTCCAGCAACTGGCAGAAAGAGGCGACCTTGCGCAGCGGCTCCTGCAGATCGTGGGAGGCGACGTAGGCGAACTGCTCCAGTTCCGCGTTGGAGCGGCGCAGTTCCTCGGCCTGGGCGTCCAGGTCGGCGGCCTGCTGGGTCAGCTCCTGCTGTTGGGCACGGGAGGCCTCGAGTTCGGCCACGACATGCCAGCGCATGCCCTCGACGGCGTTGGCCACCGCGGTCAGATCGGCCGGGCCGGCGCTCGTGATGACGTGCGAGAAGTCGCCGCCCGCCACCCGCCGGGATGCCGTGCCCAGCGCCTCCAGCGGGCGGGTGACCAGGACCCGGACCAGGACGGCGGAGGCGAGGCCGGCCAGCAGGAAGACGGCGACCATGCCCGCGAGGACCCAGTCGCGCACCTTGCGTACATGGGCGAGGTGGGAACGACCCTTGTCCACCGCTTTCACCAGGTCGATGTTCTGCCTGTCCCACAGGGTGCGCAGCCGGTCGAACTCCTTCTTGCCCCGGTCGGCCTTCTGCTGGTCCAGCGGCTCGGGACGGCCGGGCGTGACCGCGGCCGCGAGGGGTTCGGCGTAGGTGCGGCGCCAGTCGGCCGCCTGGGTTTCGATCGCCTCCAGGTCCGCCAGCAGTTCGGGCCGGTCGCCGATGAACCCGCGCAGCCGGGCGACCGAGCTCGCCTCGTCCCGTTTGCCCTGGGTGTACGGGACCAGGAACTGCCGGTCGGCGGCGATCGCGTAACCGCCGATGCCCGCCTCCTGGCCGGCCAACGCCGCCTGCAGCCGGTACGCCTCGGTCTGGGCGGGCTGGAGGCGGCGCGAAAGCCGGTCGCTCACCTCCGCCGTGCGGCCGAGCAGCACGGCGCCGATCACGCTGCCGACCACCACCAGCAGTGTCATGACGGCCAGCAGCAGGTAGAACCATCCCTGCACCGTCAGCCGGCCGTCCCTGCGCACCGCGCCCATCCCTCGCCTCACCATGTGGTCCCGCACCGCACTCCCGCTCACTCAGTTCCAGTTCAGATGGACGACGGCCACGTCGTCGGCCAGGCCGCCCCGCGACTCGGCGAGGCTCTCGGCCTTCTCGATCAGCCGGTCCACGAAGGCCTCCGGCTCCAGGCCGGCCGCCTCCCGGGCGAGGGCCAGGAGTCCTTCCTCGCCGAGGCGTTCCGTGCCACGGTTCACGTGCCCCTCGAAGAGGCCGTCGGTGAAGAGCACCACCGACGTTCCCGCCGGTACCGGCAGTTCCGCGATCGGCCACCTGGCGCCGCCGGGGACCATGCCCAGGGCCGGTCCACCGGGCACCTCGACCCACTGCACGTCCGTCCCGGTGCGCTGGAGCAGGCCGTGATGCCCGGCTCGTACGACGTGGGCGTGTTGCTCTCCGGGGACCGCGGCCAGGCTCACCAGGGTCGCGAAGACCTCGTCGCGGGCCCGTTCGGCCATCAGCAGTTCCTCGAGCCGGGCCATCTGCTGGGCGCCGGTTATGCCGCTGAGGACGAGGGTGCGCCAGGCGATCCGCAGGGCGACTCCGAGGGCCGCTTCGTCCGGGCCGTGCCCGGAGACGTCCCCGATGAGGGCGTGCAGAGTGCCGTCGGCGCTCTGGACGATGTCGTAGAAGTCACCGCCCAGCAGTGTCTGCGCGCGGCCGGGCCGGTAGCGGGCGACGACCTGGACGCCCTCGGCGCGCAGCAGGGGGCGGGGCAGGAGTCCGCGCTCCAGACGGGCGTTCTCCTGTGCCTGGAGCGCGCCGGCCTGCAGGGCGACCGCTGCCTGCTCGGTCTGCTTGCGCTGGATCGCGTAGCGCACCGCCCGCCCGAACAGCTCCGGCTCCACCCGGCCCTTGACCAGGTAGTCCTGGGCGCCGGCCGCGACCGCGGCGAGGGCGGTCTGCTCCTCGGCGAGCCCGGTGAGGACCACGATGGCGACCTGCTCGGCCAGGCCCTGGACGAGGGAGACCGCCTCGAGGCCGTGGGCGTCCGGCAGGTGCAGGTCGAGCAGGACGCAGTCGGGTGTCTCGGTCGCCAGCACCTCGGTGGCCTCGGTCATCGACCGCACCCAGCGCAGCCGCATCTTCACGGCGCCGTCGGCGACCAGTTCCTCCACGAGCAGCGCGTCGCCGGGATCGTCCTCCACGAGGAGAACCGACGGCTCCCAGTGCTCCCACGCCGTCTCGGCGCCGGCTTCCGTCACCGACACCAACTCGGCAGCCTCAGTCCCCGAGATCACTCTCGTCCCGGCCTCCCCACTCCATCCATGTCGCCTGCCGCCGGCCGTTGCCCAGGACAACGACGGGAACGCGGTCAGAGCGACGATCCGATCTTCACTCGTCGCCCATGGCCGTGGACGGCATGTCCACCCCTGGGTCGATCCTCGGGCGGGCCGTGCGGCCGGCCTCGGCAGTCCTGATCCTCGTGGCCGATCTTCACTCCCTGGTCAGTTCCCCGCGAGGTCCAGAGGGACGAGCGGGCGGCCTTCGGCGTCCCGGAGAGCGCGGCTGCGCTCCCTGTCGCCCCGTGCGGGGTCCGCCACCTCCGGCACTGCCGTACCTGTGCCGGCCGTCACTGACGTCGTCATCGTCCGTCCATCCCGAGATTCCGGTGTTCTGGCCGCGTTTACCCGCGATCGGCGTGACCATGCGGGGACGGTTGCAGAAAACCCTCCTGGGCGGCACGCCGCCTGCACATCCGGAGTCCTCCGTACGCCTTCGGTTCCGATCGGGCTCACGGGGAACCGGGTAGGACGTCAGAAAGGAGTCCCCGTGACCACCTATGTCATCACCGTCCCCGGCACGTTCCTGCGGGGAGTGCCCGACAGCGTCCGCTCGGACATCGGACGGAGGCTTCGGCCTCAGGACCCCAGGAACACGGACCTCGGCGAGAGCGAGGAGCTCAGCGTGCTGACCACGGAGGAGGACGGCATGTTCGCCGCACGGGTCGAGGTCGACGCACCCGACCGGTTGCAGGCCGAGGCCGAAGCGGTACGGCTGGTGTCCCGCGCCCTGCGTGACAGTGGCCTGGCGGAGGAGGACGCCCCGTTGGGCCCCGCGGTCGTGACCGGCATCGACAGCGAGTTCTGAGGCGGCGGCGGAGCGGGCCTTCCGGTTCGCGGCCCGTCCGGGGGATGGCGCCGTGCGGTGCGGAGGGCGAGGATGTCCTTTCGCGAAGTGCGGTCCGCTCCGCCGCGGTTCATGGCCTTTCCGGTGCCCCGCGCGGCACGGGCGGACGGCGTCGGCCGCCTGAAGGAGCCTCGGGATGGGTTCACACGCAGCGCCGCACCACCGCAAGCGGATCCTGGTGACCGCCGCGAGCCTCCTGCTCGTGGGCGGTGGTCTCCTCGGTCTCCCCCGGGCCGACGGTGCGCCCGCTCCCGCCGACGCCTGCCGCACCACCGCCACGCGTCTGCCCCGTGGTGACTGCGGGCCCTTCTGGCAGGTCCTCGCCGAGGACTTCAACGGTGACCGGGTGCCGCTGGGTTCGTTCAGCGACTGCGCGCACGATGTCGACACCTCCGCGGCCCACTGCGGGGGCCTGAAGGGGAAGTACCGCGACAACTGGTGGGCGTATCCGACGGGTTGGCCGGACACGGCCGTCAGCCGGGGCCGGGACGTGGTGGGTGTCTACCATCCGGAGGACACCGTGAGCGTCGGTCCCGCGGCGAACGGCGACGGACGGATGTCCATCCGGATGTGGCGGCCCGCGGACGGCGGCCCCGTGCATGCCGCGGCGCTGGTGCCGCGTGCGGTGATGCAGATGACGTACGGCAAGTACAGCGCGCGCATCAAGGTCACCGAACTGGCGCCCGGCTACAAGTCCGCGTGGCTGCACTACGGCGGGGGCTGCGAGATGGACCACCCCGAGGGTGAGTGGACCGGCTCCCTCAGCTCCTTCCACCACCCCTGCGGTGGCGGTGAGCAGGGCTACTTCCCGGGAAGCGACGACTGGACGCGGTGGCACACGGTGTCCACCGAGTGGACCCCGGGCCATGTCCGGTTCTTCGTCGACGGCCGGCAGACGGGCCATGACACCCGTGACGTGCCGGACCGTCCCCTGTCCTGGGTGCTCCAGAACGAGAGCGCTCTGGAGGGTCCTGGTGCGGCGCCGGGAAGCAGCGCGCAGCTCGACGTCACCTGGGTGGCGGCGTACGCGTACGGCTGGAAGTGAACCCTCACGCCGTGGGGGTGACGAGTTCGTCGGCGACCCATCGGGCGACGTGGGCGGGGTAGGGCGACGGCAGTCCGAGGACGATGTGGGTGAAGCCGGCGGCGGTCGCTTCGGCGATCGCGTCGCGGGTGGCGCCCGGACGGTCGTAGGAGACCGGCAGGTGGATCGAGCGGGTGATCTCGGCGGGGTCGCGGCCGATCTCCTCGCAGTACCGGTCCAGCAGGGCGCTGCGGCGGGTGACGTCGTCGATGTCGCCGCCGGGGATGTTCCACAGGTCGGCGTGGCGGGCGGCGATGCGCAGGGTCGCGGAGGAGCGGCCGCCGATGAGGACCGGGGGGTGGGGGCGCTGGACCGGTTTGGGGTTGCCGAAGGCGCCGGTGAGGTGGTGGTGGGTGCCGTGGTGGTCGAAGGGCTTCTCCTCGGTCCACAGGCGCTTGATCAGCGTGCAGGCCTCGTCGAGGCTGCCCACGGCGTGCGCGGAGTCGTGGAAGGGCAGGCCGTGGGCTTCGTACTCACGTCGGGCCAGCGGGTGGTCGGGGCGCGAGCCGACACCGATGCCGAAGTCGAGCCTGCCGCCGGAGACGATGTCGACGGTCGTGGCGATCTTGGCCAGCATCGCGGGTGGCCGGAAGCGGTTGCTGCTCACCATGACGCCGAGCCGTAGGCGCCTGGTCTGGGCGGCCAGGGCCGAGAGGAGGGTCCAGCCTTCGTGGGCCGGTCCGTCGGGGTCGCCGCCGATCGGCATGAGGTGGTCGAAGAGCCAGGCGTGCTCGATGGCGTCGATGGTGTCCGCCTCCTGCCAGACGCGCAGGATGTCGTGGTAGTCGACCTGCATGGGGGCGGTCATGATCCCGAAGCTGGGCGGGGGGTGGTGCGGCATGGACGGTGGGCCTTTCGTGTGGGGGTCTCCCCCAGCGGTCAGCGGCGGCGCAGTGACGGGTCGAGGAGCGCGGGCGGAGTGTCGTGCTTCTCGTCCGGGGCCAGGTCGGTGCCGGGGGCGACGATCTCGTCGATCGCGTCGAGGACATCGGCGCTCAGCACGGTGTCCGCGGCGGCGAGTTGGGCGTGCAGGTGGTCGACCGTGCGGGGGCCGATCAGGGCACTGGTCACGCCGGGGTGCGCGGTCACGAAACCGAGTGCGAGCTGGATGAGGGTGAGGCCCGCCTCGTCGGCGACCCCGGCCAGTAGCTCGACGGCGGCGAGCCTGGCCCGGTTGGCGGGGGCGGTCGTGTCGAATCGCTGGGGCAGGATCGCCGAGCGGTGGGTGGTGATGTCCCGGCCCGCACGGATCGCGCCCGACAGCCAGCCCGAGCCCAGTGGGCTCCACACCAGTACGCCGAGGCCGTACTCCTGGGTGACGGGCAGGACGTGTGCCTCGATGCCGCGCTGGAGGATGGAGTAGCTCGGCTGTTCGGTGACGTAACGGCTCAGGCGGTGTTCGCGGGCGGCCCACTGGGCCTGCACGATGCGGTGGGCGGGGAAGGTGGAGGAGCCGAAGTAGCGGATCTTTCCGGCGCGTTGCAGGTCGGTGAGGGCCGACAGCGTCTCCTCGTCGCCGGTGTTCGGGTCCCAGCGGTGGATCTGGTACAGGTCGACGTGGTCGACGCCGAGGCGGCGCAGACTGGCCTCCAGCTCGGTGACCAGCCAACGGCGTGAGCTGCCCCGGTGGTTGCGTTCGTCGCCCATGGGCATGCCGGCCTTGGTGGCCAGCACGATGTCGTCGCGGCGGCCGGCGATGGCCTTGCCGACCATCTCCTCCGACTCGCCGTCGCCGTACATGTCGGCGGTGTCGATGACGTTGACGCCGGCCTCGAGGGCCGCGTCGACGATCGCGGTCGCCTCGTCCTGGGTGGTGCGGCCGATCCTCCCGAAGTTCATGGCGCCGAGCGCGAGAGAACTGACCTGCACTCCGGTGCGGCCCAAGGTGCGGTACTGCATGTGTTCCTCCGGGGGATGAAGCCGTGCGGCACGGCATGGCAGGGCTGCCGGGATCCGTTCCGTCGTCACGAAGAAACGGAACCTCGTTCCGCATACGATACGGAACATCGTTCCGGTTTTGCAAGGCATTGAGGGCATGGTGGATGGCGGCGAGACGCACGCTTCCCTGCGGGGCTGCTCGGAGACAGGTGTCCCGGACGCGCCACGGCCGGGTGTTGCGGGCGCCTGGACCTCGGCACTGGTCGTCCCGCCCCGCGGCCGACGGTCCTGGCCCCCCGACCTCGCGGCCCGCGCCGCGGTGGGACGAGCCGGCCTGGTGCCGCACGCGACAGGGAGGCGGGCCCTCGGCTGCATCGAAGGCCGGGCTGCCGGGCAAGACAGCAACTCCAGGGCGAAGGCCGAGACGAAGGCAATGCGGAGCGTCCGCAGGATCGCCTGCCCGTACTCGCAGGTCGGCCTGTGCCTTGGCGCGGGACGCTCTCGGTGGCACTGGTCGCCGTGCCGATCGGGATGCGCCTCGTCCCGGCCAGATGCACCTGTACGACGCTCAGCCGCAGCGGACGCCGTACAGCGGGTGGCGTCTCAGATCCCTGGTGCAGGCTCCCTGGTTCAGACTCCCGGTTCAGACTCCGGCAAGGCGGCCCTGCCCGCCGCCCGGTGTTCGGCCGCCGTCGCCGGGTCCGTGGCGTCGAGGACCGCCGCAATGCCCTCGTGGGCCAGGGCCTCCGCGTGGCGGTTGCCGAGCTTCGGAGCCAGCTCCAGGGCCTGGCGGTGGAGGCGCAGGGCCTGGTCGGGCAGGCCTGCCAGGCGGCAGGTCTCGCCGTAGGCACTGAGGAAGTGGATCTTCCAGTGGTCCTCGAACAGCGCGTCCAGCAGCGCGAACGCCTGCTCGTGGCTCGCCAGGGCCTCCTCGATGCGGCCCATCTGGCGCAGGGCGACGCCGAGGCAGTTCAGACACCATGCCTCGTTGTGCTGGTGGCCGTCCTCGCGGGCCAGCGCGAGCGCCCGGTGGAGGTGGCCGACGGCCTCGTCGGGAGCCTCGTGAGCGATGGCCACGCCCAGCGTGATCAGGGCCGTCAGGGTGGGCGGCCACGCCCCGTCGGCGTGCGGGATCTCCAGCGCCGTACGGGCCAACTGCGCCGCCTCCTCGCGGTGCCCCAGCTGCAGCAGCGCCCACGCCTCGTACGCGGTCGCGTGGGCCGTACCCATGGGGCAGCCGGCGTCCGCATACAGCTTGCCCGCCAGCCGGAACAGGCCGAGCGGCTCCTCGACGTAGCCCTCGTCCCATCTCAAGTAGCCGCGGCGCATGGTCAGTTCGGCCTCCGCGCGGATGTCTCCGGTCCGGAGCACCAGCGCTGTCGCCGCCTCGTACGCGGCACTCGCCTCCGCCATGCGGCCCGCGTTGTACCGGGCGAACCCCAAGTCGCTGTGCGCCTCGGCGAGTTGCAGAGGATCGTCGAGGCGTCGCGCGGCGGCCAGGGACCGTTCGAAGAGGCCGTTGAGCATCGTGGTGCCGCAGCGCCGGGCGAAGTAGGCCCGCATGAAGCGAGGCAGCTCGCACAGGTGCCGGTCGGCCCCGGCCTCCTCCGCCGCCTCGAAGACGGCCAGCAGGTTGAGGTACTCGGTGCCGAACCAGATGAGGGCCGCGATCTTGTCGTGGAACTGGGGCAGTTCGGCCGACGGGCGGTCCACGGAGGCCTCGCGGCTCAGCGACAGGAACGGCATCGCGGCGTCGGCGGCGGCCGCCGCGTGCACGTAGTAGTCGAGCACCCGGGTCAGGGCCCGGTCCCGTTCCGCCTCGGAGTCCTGTTCCGTGGTGGCGCGGCGGGCGTGCTGGTGGACCAGGTCGTGGAGGCGGTAGCGGCCTGCCGCCGGCTGCTGGACCAGGTGCGCGTCCAGCAGGTCCTCCAGCATCGCGCGGGCGCTGCGCAATGGCACGTCCGCCAGCGCCGCCGCCACGTGCTCGTCGAACGACGACCCCGGCAGCAGACCCAGCAGACGGAACAGCCGGGCCTTGGCGCGGTCCAACTGCCGTACGGACATGGCGAAGGCGGTGTCGAACTCGCTCGCCCCCTCCGCCATCCGCTCGACGAGGATGCCCACCGTCCAGCCCGGCCGGTGTCGCAGCCGGGCCGCGGCCAGCCTGAGGGCCAGTGGCAGTCGGCCGCACAGACGCAGCACCTCGGCCGTGGAGGAGGGGTCACGGGCCAGGCGCCCCTCGGGGCCGTCGGCCTCGCCGCTGGCGCGGGCCAGCAGCTCGGCGCTCTCCTGCTCGGTGAGCACGTCGAGCGACACGGGCGGGACCTCGTCCAGGCCGAGCAGCCGGTTGCGGCTGGTGACGAGGGCGACGGAGGGGCCAGCACCGGGCAGCAGGGGGCGGACCTGGTCGGCGTCGGCGGCGTTGTCGAGGACCACGACGGCCCGCCGGTGGGCCAGTTCGGACCGCCAGCAGGCGGCCAGTTCCTCGACACCGCCGTCCTGGGGCACCTTCTCGGAGGGTACGTCGAGGGCGGCGAGCAGGGTGCGCAGGGCGCGGTCGGGGTCGAGCGGTCTGCGGCCCTCGGTGAAGCCGTGCAGGTCCAGGTAGAGCTGGGCGTCCGGGTAGTCGGCGGCGAGCCGGTGCGCGGCGTGCACGGCCAGGCAGGTCTTGCCGACGCCCGCCATGCCGTCGAGGGCGATCACCCGGCTGCCGGCCACCCCGTCGAGCACGGCAGCGAGCTCGGCCTCGCGGCCGGTGAAGTCGGGAACGTCGCGCGGGAGGTCGTTGCGGGGCGGGCGCGGGGCACCGGCGGGCGGTGCGGGCGGGGGGACCTGACGGCTGGTCTTCGGTGGTGCCGGCAGGGGGTTGAAGGCGCGCTCCCACAGGGGGCGCAGCGGGCGGGGGTCGCGCTGGACGAGTCGGCACAGGGCGATCACCGCGGGCCACGGCGGAACCGTCTGGCCGCCGAGGTAGCGGGACAGGGACGACGAGCTGAGGCCGGCGTCCCGGGCGAGGGCCCGTACACCGCGCTTCGACAGCTCCTGGAGCAGCCGCAGCCGGGCGGCCAGTTCCTCCCGTGGATCTCCGGCCCCTGCCCTGTCGTGCTCGACCACTGTTCCCCACCCCCCTGTCCCGCCCCGGCAGAACCTGTCCGGGCCGGATCGTGCCTGTTCAAGGCCGTTTCGGCTGTCCCACGGTGTCCCAGGGCCGTCGTCCTGACAAGCCCTCTCGGCTGAGATGGAATCACGCCCCGAGGGACGGGGCACAGCCCGACAGAGGAGAGATTCCTGATGCAGTCCCGTATGCAGAACCCCGCCGCCGTCCTGTCCGACGCGATGCAGCCCATCCAGCAGCTCTTCAAGGCCGTGCACTCCGGTGGGGTGGACGGGCAGACGCTGGAGCTGGTGCATCTGCGGGTCAGTCAGATCAACGGATGCAGCGCGTGTGTCGACGGCGGCGCCAAGACGGCCCGTAAGGCAGGAGTGAGCGACGAGCGGCTGGCCACGGTCGCCGCGTGGCGGGAGGCCCCCTACTTCACCGACGAGGAGCGGGCGGCGCTCGCGCTGGCCGAGGCGGCGACGCGCCTCGCCGACCGTCCCGACGCGGTGAGCGACGAGGTCTGGGACACGGCCGCCACCTACTTCGACGAGAAGCAGCTCGCCGCGATCGTCCTGATGATCGGCCTGACGAACCTGTTCAACCGGCTCAACGCCACGACCCGGCAGATCGCCGGCGCGTGGGGGTGAACGCCACGGCGGTTCTCGCGTGAAGATATGCCCGACCATCCGTAGACCTGGAGGAACCGTTATGGCCAGCACGCGCAGGACGACCGGCAGGACCGAGACGTTCACCGCCGAGGAGCGCGCCGCGATGAAGGAGCGCGCCCAGGAGGTCAAGGCGTCGGCGCGCCGCAGCTCGCGTGCCGACAAGGCGGCGGAGGACGAGGCCGCCGTGGTCGCGAAGATCGCCGAGATGCAGGACGCGGACCGTGTCATGGCCGAACGGATCCACGCCGTGGTCAAGGAGAACGCGCCCGGTCTGGCGCCGAAGCTCTGGTACGGCATGCCCGCCTACGCCAAGGACGGCAAGGTGGTCTGTTTCTTCCAGAGCGCGGAGAAATTCAACGCGCGGTACGCGACCTTCGACTTCAACGACAAGGCCAACCTCGACGAGGGCACGATGTGGCCGACCGCCTTCGCGCTCACGAAGCTGACCGCTGCGGACGAGGAGCGCATCGGTGAGCTGGTGAAGCGGGCGGCAGGCTGAGGACCGCGAGCGGGAAGGGGTGCCGCACGATGCACAGGCCGACGAACAGCCGACGCCCCGAGGGGCTGTTCGTCGGCCTGTGCACGGTGGACGTCGTTCAGCTGGTGGACCATGTGCCCGGCCCGGACGAGAAACTGACGAGCCATCAGCAGGTCGTGGCCGCGGGCGGCCCGGCGGCGAACGCGGCCGTGACCTTCAGCCACCTGGGCGGCGCGGCCGGGCTGCTGACCGGCATCGGCTCGCATCCGCTGGGAGTCGCGGTCGCGACGGAGCTGCGGAACCTGGGCGTGCGCGTCCGGGACCTCGCGGCCGATTCGGCCGAGCCGCCCGCCGTGTCGTCCATCCTGGTCACCGAGTCGACCGGGGACCGTGCCGTCGCCTCGACCAACGCGACGGGGTTCCGGCTCACGCCGCCCGACGACCTGGAGGCGCTGGTGGCCGCCTGCGACATCGTCGAGTTCGACGGCCACCACATGGAGTTGGCGACGGCGACCGCCCGCGCCGCGCGGGCCGCCGGCCGGCGAACCGTTCTGGACGGGGGCAGTTGGAAGCCCGGTACGGAGGAGCTGCTGCCGTCGATCGACGTGGCCGTCTGCTCGGCCGACTTCCGGCCGCCCGGCGCGAACACCCCGGCGGACGTCCTGCGATTCCTCACCGAACACGGGGTGCAGTGGTCGGCGGTGAGCCGCGGAGGGCGGCCCATCGAGTGGGCGGGGCCGGAAGGCACCGGCACCGTGGACGTGCCCGCCGTCCGGGTCGCGGACACACTGGGCGCGGGTGACGTCCTCCACGGAGCACTCACCCATCACCTCGCCGACCAGAGGAAGTTGACCCCGTACGCCTTCGTCGAGGCCCTGCGCGCCGCGGCGGGGGTGGCCTCAAGGGCGTGTGCCTCGTTCGGCACCCGGGCCTGGTTGCAGGAATCGTGACGGGCCCGCTCGAGAGGTGACCGTCCCACCTGACCGTGGCCCCCCACGCAAGAACGGGGCAGCCCCCCGCTGGAGGCTGCCCCGTCCGTTACGGGACTCAGGACCTGCGGCCCCGTGCGCCCCACCCGCTGCCGATGCCCGCCAGGTGAAGCGCGAGCACCATGAGGCCGAGCAGCATGATGTTCGTCGAACTGAAGGTGTCGTTCGTCGATATGTCCGCGGCGTTGATGAGAAAGGAGATGAAGAACAGGACCGCGGAGATGATGGCGAGCATGGCGCCCGTCCCTTCGATTGTCTGAGGTAGTCACGCTGGGTACAACCCGCTTGCCCCCAACTCCCCCATACATGTGGGGAGAACGTGTCGTTCGACCAGTCGGACATCGTTCGAAACCTCTTGACGTTGTCATGGGACTCGATTGACACTCTCGCAACACGACGTCACACAGCCGAAACGGCAGGGTGCCCACCGCCGAGGCCCCGCCATGCCACCCCACGCCTCAGCAGGGAAAAACACCACATGACGTATCTCGCACGTCCGCGCACCCGCGCGAGACGCCGGGCGGGGCGCCTCGCCGCTCTGACCGCCGCGTCACTGCTCCTGGGTCTCGCCGCGCCCGCGGTCTCCGCCCAGGCGGCGGACACCGCGGATGTCACCGAGGGACTGGCCCTCTGGTACAAGCTGGACGGCGCCTCGGGCAGCACCGTCACCGACGCCTCCGGCAACGGCCGCAACGGCACGGTGAACGGCGCCGCCGACTGGTCGGACCCCGCGCGGGGACTCGCCTTCAACGGCTCCGACACCTACATCAAGGTGCCGAACGACGTCATGAAGGGCATGGGCTCCATCACCGTCTCCACGGACGTGCTGATCGACTCCGCCCAGAGCACGCCGTACTTCCTCTACGGCTTCGGCAACTCCAGCGGCGGCAACGGCAACGGGTACCTGTTCGCCACCGGCAACTCCCTGCGCACCTCGATCGCGAGCGGCAACTGGTCGACCGAGCAGACCACGAAGCCCGCCGACTCGCACAACCTCACCCGCGCGGTGTGGAAGCAGCTGACCTACACCCAGACCGGCACCACCGGCGTCCTGTACGAGGACGGCGTCGAGGTCGGCCGCAACACGGCGGTCACCATCACGCCCGGTGCCATCGGCTCCGGAACCACCACCGCCAACTACATCGGCAAGTCGGTGTACTCCGGCGACAAGCTGTTCAAGGGCCGGATCCGCGACTTCCGCGTCTACGACCGGGCCCTCGCGTCCTCCGAGGTCGAGCAGCTCTCCCTGCCCGTCGCCACCGAGGGCGTCGCTGCCGACAAGGCCGCACTGGGCCTCGGCGACACCAGCGCTGTCACGGCCGACCTCGACCTGCCGACGACCGGCACGGCCGGCGGGTCCACCCTCACCTGGGCCAGCGACAACCCGGACGTGGTGAGCGGCTCCGGCAGGGTGACCCGCCCCGCCGCCGGTGCACCGGACGGCCACGCCACGCTCACGGCGACCCTGAAGAAGGGCACCGTGACCGACACCAAGAGCTTCGGTGTCACGGTCCTGCCCGACTTCGACGACGCCACGGCCACCGAGCGAGCCGCACAGTCGCTCGCCGTCCACAACATCGACGACGTACGCGGCAACCTCACCCTCCCGGCGGCGGGCGACTACGGCACCACCGTCTCCTGGTCCTCCGCCGACGAGGACGTCATCGCGGACGACGGTGTGGTCCACCGCCCCGCACACGGCGACGGCGACGCCACCGTGAAGCTGACCGCCACCGTCACCAGGGGCGACGCGAAGGCCACCCGCGCCTTCACCGCCAAGATCCCCGAACTCCCCGCGAAACAGGCCCTCAAGGGCTACATGTTCAGCTACTTCACCGGTGAGGGCACCTCGGACGGCGAGCAGCTCTACGCCGCGCTCAGCAAGGGCAACGACCCCATGAAGTGGCGGGAGTTGAACGACGGCAAGCCCGTCCTGACCTCCACGCTCGGCGAGAAGGGCCTGCGCGACCCGTTCATCATCCGCTCTCCCGAGGGCGACAAGTTCTACCAGATCGCCACCGACCTGAGGATCTACGGCAACGGCGACTGGGACGCCTCGCAGCGCACCGGCAGCAAGTCCGTCATGGTCTGGGAGTCCACCGACCTCGTCCACTGGACGAACCAGCGGCTGGTCAAGGTCTCGCCCGACAGCGCGGGCAACACCTGGGCGCCGGAGGCGTACTACGACAGCAAGCTCGGCGAGTACGTCGTCTTCTGGGCGTCGAAGCTGTACGACAACGCGGCGCACTCCGGCGACACGTACAACCGCATGATGTACGCGACCACCCGCGACTTCTACACGTTCAGCGAGCCCAAGGTCTGGATCGACCGCGGCTACTCGGTCATCGACTCCACGATGATCCAGAACAACGGCACCTACTACCGTCTGTCGAAGGACGAGCGCAACAACACCTCCTCGACGCCCAACAGCAAGTTCATCTTCGAGGAGAAGAGCGACTCGATCCTGAACCCGAACTGGACCGCCGTCGCGGAGGGCATCGGCAAGGGCGCCATGAACGCCGCCGAGGGGCCGCTGGTCTTCAAGTCGAACACCGAGGAGAAGTGGTACGCCTTCCTCGACGAGTTCGGCGGCCGCGGATACATCCCCTTCGAGACCACCGACCTCGATTCCGGCAACTGGACCCCGGTCGCCGACTACGACCTGCCGGCCAGGCCGCGCCACGGCACCGTCCTCCCGGTCACCCAGGCCGAGTACGACCGACTGCTGCGCTCCTACCAGCCGGACCAGCTCGTCGAGAGCGTCGAGGGCATCTCCGTGAAGACGCGGATCGGCCAGGCGCCGGTCCTGCCGGCCACCGTGATCGCGACCTACGCCGACGGCGTCAAGCGTCCCGTCGCGGTCACCTGGGAGGACGTCCCGGCGTCGAAGTACGCCCAGGCGGGCACCTTCACGGTCACCGGCAACCTGCCGGACGGCGCGGCGATCCCGCTCCAGGCCGAGGTCACCGTCTCGCAGGAGGGCCCCGACGTCCCGGCCGACCTGCTCCTGCGCTACGGCTTCGACGAGACGGGCGGCAACATCGCGGTCGACTCCAGCGGCCACGGCTACCACGGCACCTATGCCGGTACGCCCGCCTTCGGCACCGGCGTGCAGGACGGCTCCTTCAAGATGTCGGGAGACTCCACCGGCTCGCCGTACGTCAAGATCCCGAGAGGCGTGCTGAAGAACGCCGACAGCGTGACGGTGTCGACGTACGCCAAGTGGAAGGGCGGCAGCAGCTTCCAGTGGCTGTTCGGGCTCGGTCCGGACAGCAACAAGTACCTGTTCGCCACGCCCTCCAACGGCGGCAACAGCCTCTACTCGGCGATCACGAAGGCGAGTTGGTCGGCGGAGTCGAAGCTGACGGCCGGCTCGCAGCTCACGCCCGGTGAGTGGCGGCACGTCACGGTCACCCTCGACGGGGCGAGCGGCACGATGGTCCTCTACGTCGACGGCGTCGAGGCGGCCCGTACGACGACCACCATCAAGCCGTCCGAGCTGTACGACGCGAACAAGGACTACAGCGGCTACATCGGCCGCTCCCTGTACGCGGGCGACCCCGCCTTCGGCGGTGAGGTCGACGACTTCCGTATCTACGACCGGGCCCTGTCCGCCGCGGAGGTCATGGAGCTCAGCGGCAACACCGCGGGCATCGCCAAGGCGACGCACCCGGCGCTGAAGGCCGACGCCATCGTCGACAACGCGGACAGCAAGGTCACGCTGCCGATGAAGGAGGGCACCGATCTCACCGCGCTGGCACCGGAGTTCACCCTCGCGCACGGCGCGGCGATCAGCCCCGCCTCCGGTAGCGTGCAGGACTTCAGCAAGCCGGTGACGTACGAGGTGACCGGGTCCGACGGCAAGAAGCGCACGTGGACGGTCTCGGCGCTCGTGATGAGGAGCCCGGTCCTGCCGGGGCTCAACGCCGACCCGAACATCGTCCGCTTCGGCGACACCTTCTACATCTACCCGACCACGGACGGCTTCGAGGGCTGGAGCGGCACGCAGTTCAAGGCGTACTCCTCGACCGACCTGGTGCACTGGAAGGACCACGGCGTCATCCTGGACCTCGGTCCGGACATCTCGTGGGCGGACAGCAGGGCCTGGGCGCCGACGATCGCCGAGAAGGACGGGAAGTACTACTTCTACTTCTGTGCCGACGCCAACATCGGTGTCGCGGTGTCCGACTCGCCGACCGGCCCGTTCAAGGACGCGCTGGGCCAGCCCCTGCTGAAGGCGGGCCAGTTCAGCGGCCAGATGATCGACCCGGCCGTGTTCACCGACGACGACGGGCAGTCGTACCTCTACTGGGGCAACGGGCACGCCTATGTGGCCCCGCTGAACGCCGACATGACGTCCCTCGACCTCACGAAGATGAAGGACATCACGCCCAGCGGCTACAACGAGGGCTCGTTCGTCATCAAGCGCAACGGCACCTACTACCTCATGTGGTCGGAGAACGACACCCGCGACGAGAACTACCGCGTCGCCTACGCCACCGGCCCCTCCCCCACCGGTCCGTGGACCAAGCGGGGCGTGATCCTGGAGAAGGACCTCTCGCTCGGCATCAAGGGTCCCGGTCACCACTCGGTCGTCCAGGTGCCGAACACCGACGACTGGTACATCGCCTACCACCGGTTCGCCATGCCCGGCGGTGACGGCATGCACCGCGAAACGACCGTCGACAAGCTGGAGTTCGACGCCGACGGCCTGATCAAGAAGGTCGTGCCCACCCTGACCGGTGTCGACCCGGTGAGCATCGTGCACGCCGGCGAGGACGTCGACGGGAAGGAGGGCGACGCGATCGCCCTGCACGGCACCCTCTCCGGCGCGGGCACCGCGAAGTGGACCGTCGAGGCCGGAGCGCCCTGCACCTTCGCCGACCCCGGCTCGGCCGCGACGACGGTCACCTGCACGGACGACGGCACCTACACGGTCACCCTCACGGGCGGCCGCAGCCGGGACACGGCGACGGTGAAGGTGGTCAACGCGGCACCGGTCCTCGTCTCCGCCGCGGGTCCGCAGTCCCCGGTGGCGGTCGGCGTGCGCGCGGTCGTCACAGCCGGGTTCACCGACCCGGGCACGAGTGACACCCACACCTGCGTGGTCGACTGGAAGGACGGGAGCGCACCGCAGTCCGGCAAGGTGACCTCGTCCGGCTGCCGCGCCGAGCACTCCTACGCCGAGGCCGGAATTCGGCGTCCGGTGATCACCGTCACCGACGACGACGGCGCAGCGGACAGCAGGACGCTTCCCGAGCTGATCGTGTACGACCGCTCCGCCGGTCCCGCGCTCGGCGCCGGCGTCATCGCCTCCCCGGCCGGCGCCTACCCCGCCAAGCCGGGCCTGACGGGCAAGGCCGCCTTCACCTTCGCGGCGGCCTATCTGCCAGGAGTCGTCGCGCCGGTCGGCGAGGCCTCCCTCGACTTCGGCCCGGCGGGGCTGAAGTTCCGTTCGACCGGCTCCGACTGGCTCGTGATCACCGGCTCACAGGCCGTCTATCAGGGGTCCGGCACGGTCAACGGCAAGAGCGGATACGGCTTCCGCGTCACCGCCACGGATGACCCGGACACCTTCCACCTCCGGATCTGGAAGAAGTCCGGCGGTGAGGTCGTCTACGACAACGCCACCGGCTCGAAGATCACCGGCATCATCTCCGTCGGCCGGAGCCGACGGTAGGACCGGCTCCACCCCGCATCGCCGAACCCCGCCGACAGACATCTGGTCGGCGGGGTTCGGCATGGGCGGCCGTTCATGAACGTGGCCCATTAACCCGTGCGCAACCTCTTTCGCGCAGAAGAGCGGCATGGCATGCTCACCGCTCAACGCAGTTATGAACGTCGTTCACATCCATGAAAAGCACATGGGAAGGGCGAACGGACATGAGCAATGCGCACACGGGGCCCATGGGGCAATCGAATGTCATGGGCATGACGAGACGAACGCTGCTGGGAAGCGCCGTCGCCGTGGCGGCGGGCGTCGTCACGGCGCCGACCGCCCATGCGGGCGAAGTACCGACACTGTGGCGGGAGTTCGCCCGCACCCCCTTCACTCATCCGCA
The DNA here is from genome assembly GCF_055559055.1 of Streptomyces sp. NPDC024687. Taxonomy (NCBI): domain Bacteria; kingdom Bacillati; phylum Actinomycetota; class Actinomycetes; order Kitasatosporales; family Streptomycetaceae; genus Streptomyces; species Streptomyces sp. NPDC024687. The sequence goes on from NZ_JBVHLJ010000010.1 coordinate 108,025, forward strand.
GATCCCGTACGTCGGACGCGCGGGGTGCCATGGCGGGGCCACCCGTCTTCCGCATCGCCGAGTCGTCGCCGACGTACGGCAGTTCGGCGCCGTGGCGGACGGCACGACCGACTCCGCTCCCGCGATCAACCGTGCCATCGCCGCTGCCGGAAGGGCCGGCGGTGGCACGGTCACCATCCCGCCGGGCACGTTCCGCATCGACGACGTGATCCGCCTGGACCGTTCGAACGTGGTGCTCAGGGGCGCCGGCAGCGGTCGTACGACGTTGTACGCGACGAAGCACCTCACCGAGCTGATCGGGACGTACGGCTCCCGATACGGCGGGGACAAGTCGTCGTGGTCCTGGGCGGGCGGACTGATCTGGCTGGCGCCCCGGGCCCGTTGGGAATCACTCGTCGCCGCGATCAGGGCCAGGGCGTGGCCTTTCGAGGGCTGGACCGGCAACCGGCGCGACGAGTGGCGGACGCTCACCGAGCTCGCCCCGGCGCGACAGGGCTCCTGGACGGTGACGGCCGCCGACACCTCCTCACTGCGTCCCGGCGCCCTGGTCCTCCTCCGGCTCACGGACGACGCGGACCACACCCTCCTTGAACACATGTGCGGCGGCGGGCCCGGCCCCGCGGCCTACGTCTGGGACGACAAGACCAAGCTGACCTCGTACGTGCCCTACGAGTGGCCCGTCCGCATCACCCGCGTCCACGGCCAAAAGGTCACCCTGGAACGCCCACTCCCGCTCGACCTGCGGCCCGAGTGGTCCCCACAACTGACCACGCATGTGCCGGAGTTGAGCGGGTCGGCCGTCGAGGGCCTGACTCTGGAGACGCCCGACACCCCCCAGCAGCCGCATCTGCTGGACAAGGGGCACAACGGTGTCGTGCTGCAGTGCGCGTACGACTGCTGGGTGGACGATGTGACGGTCCGCCACGTCGACAACGGATTCGGCCTGGTGGCCGCCTCCGCGTGCACCCTGCGCCGGACGCGGGTGGCGGGCCGCGGCTCCCATCACCCCTACTTCTGCCGCGAGGGCTCGCACGACAACCTCGTCGAGGACTTCACGATCGAGGAGCGCACCAGCCCCGCGCCCGCGAACACCCAGCTCCACGGCATCAACGTCGAGGGACTGTCGTCGTACAACGTCTGGTCGCGCGGTGACATGCGGATGGGCACCTTCGACAGCCATCGCGGCCTGCCCTTCGCCAATGTCCGCACCGACATCACCCTGAACAACAACGGCCGCCACGGCGGTGACGCGAGCGCGGGCCCCCTCTTCGGCGCCCGGTTCACGCACTGGAACGTCCGCGTCACCAACAGCCGCGCGGGGCTGGTGAAGATCGACGGCCTGGCGCCGTACTCCGCGACCGTCGGCGTCGACGAGGTCAGGGAGTTCGACCAGATCGACGTACCCGACTTCACGGGTGATCTGCACACGCGCCTCGAGCTGTACGGCAGTCCCGGCGCGGTGCGCCCACGGAACCTGTACGACGCCCAGCGCCGGCTGGACGGAGAGGGCCGATGAGCGCGCGGTCGCGCCTGTGCGGCGCCCTTCTGACAGCCCTGGCCGCGCTCACCACCGGGCTCTGCTCACCGGAGGCGGCACACACCGCTCCCCCGCCGCACACCACGGTCCTGGGCGGGGCCCGTCTGCAGCAGACGAAAGCCCGGCTCCATCGGGGTGATCCCCAACTGCGGCGGGCGGTGAAGGCGTTGACCGCCCACGCCGACAAGTGGCTGGACCAGGGCCCCTGGACCGTCGTCGACAAGTCAAGGCCCGCCCCCGGCGGTGATGTCCACGACTACCTCAGCCAGGCCCCGTACTGGTGGCCGTCCCAGAGCCCCACCGCCGACAACCCATGGGGCTGCCCGTACGTCCAGCGTGACGGTCAGCGCAATCCCGAGGTCGACTCCGGCACCGACCGTCAGGACGTCGAGAAGACCTTCGACTCCGCCTACGACCTCTCCCTCGCCTGGTACTACACCGGCGAAAGCCGGTACGCGCGCAAGGCCGGGCAGGTGCTGCGCACCTGGTTCCTCGACCCGGCCACCCGGATGAACCCCAACCTGGAGCACGCCCAGTTCATCCCCTGCAAGTACGACGGCCGGGCCATCGGCATCATCGACTTCTCGCAGTCGTACACCAGCGTCGTCGACGCGCTCGCCCTCCTGGACACCGGCGCCCCCGGCTGGAGCAGGAAGGACCGCACCGGCATGGCCCGGTGGAACACCGACTTCCTCGGCTGGCTCAAGGACAGCGACTTCGGCAAGCAGGAGGGCGCCGCCGCCAACAACCACGGCACCTTCTACGACCTGCTGCTCGCCGGCCTCGCCTACGCGACCGGCGACGAGGCACTGGCCCGCCGGACGGTCCTGGACGCCCGGAGCAAGCGCATCGCGCCGCAGATCGCGGCCGACGGCAGCCAGCCCCAGGAGCTGACCCGCACCCGCAGCTGGCACTACTCGACCTTCGACCTGGTCGCCTACACCCGGCTCGCGGCCATCGGACGGCACGTCGGGGTCGATCTGTGGGCGTACCGGGGCCCGGACGGGCAGAGCCTGTTCAAGGCGGTGGACTATCTGCTGCCCGCCGCGACCGGAGCCGCCGACTGGCCCCATCCGGAGCTGGAGTTCCTGCGGTACGCGGCGACCGACGTCGTGCACGCGGCCGCGGACGCGGGTGACGTACGGGCGCGGACGGCTGTTCCGTCGCTGGAGGCGCCTCCGGCCGGCGACCTGTGGTCTCTGCGTCCGGCGGCGGAACAGCTGGACTCCATCGCGGGGTGAGGGCCGGCGTACCGTCGCAGCAGTCCAGGACGCATTGTATGGGCCGCCAACTGACCATTCAACCAACAATGGTTGACGTGCCGAGTCGAAATGCGCACAGGTAACCGAAGGCGTAGCTTGGAATGAAGGGGGTCATCGGCTGGCCGTGTTCCAGCCTCTTGCACTCATTTTGACAGGAGGGAAACCTCGTGAGGGTAAAAGGTATGTGCCGCGGGCCTTCTCGCTCCGCGCTCTGGCGGGCGCTCGTCATTCCGGCCGCAGCGGCCGTCGCGGTCCCCGCCCTGGCTACGGATGCCCAGGCCGCCCAGCGGACGGTGACGGGGAACGTCTCCATGCGGATCATGGACTATGAGGACTTCGGGCCGAATACCATCTGCAACAGAGGGTTCTCGCTCACTCCACGCACTGTGACGAGCGGAACTGCCAAGAGAATCAACCTGGCATCCAGGTGCGGCGGAGAGATAAGGGTCGAAGTTCACTACAGGCTTGCCATCGATCCGAATGGCGTCATCCGCGTGACCGAGGGCCTCGTCGAGTTTTACGAGGGGGCCAGCGAGGACACCAGCGACCTGGACGGCGCCCAGACTTTCGCCAACATGATTCTCTTTCCGGGAGCAAGTGCTTCCCGGAGTATCCACGTACAGAATTGGAGTGAGGGGCAGCCCGACGACAAAGCCGACGTGACACTCACCCTGCGCAACTGACAGCCGCGCCGCCCCGTTGTCACCCGCTCTTGCGGCCGACTCCCGCGTACACCCAGTACTCCGACGGGTTCTCCGGGAGTTCCTCGCCCTCGTCCGGGCGCCACAGCGGGACATGGACCAGGCCCGGGTCCGTCAGGTCGAACCCGGTGAAGAGGCCCCGGATCTCGTCGTAGGAGCGGGCGGTGACCGGTGAGGTGGCCCGGGAGCGGTACAGCTGGGTGACCGCGGCGGCCGTGTCGGGGCGGTCCTGGTTGGTGGCGTGGGACAGGGCCAGCCAGCTGCCCTCGGGCAGGGCGTCCCGGAAGGCGGCGACGATGCCGGCCGGATTCTCCTCGGGCGTGACGAAGTGCAGGATGGCGACCATGAGCACGGCGACCGGCTGACCGAAGTCGATCAACTCCCGTACCTGCGGCGAGGACAGGACGTCGGCCGGCCGCCGGATGTCGGCGTCGACGATGTCGGCGCGCGGGTTGTCGGAGAGCAGGGTGGTGCTGTGGGCGACGGCCACCGGGTCCTTGTCGACGTAGACCACCCGAGCCTCGGGGCTCGCCGCCTGGGCCACCTCGTGGACGTTGCCCTGCGTCGGGATCCCGGAGCCCAGATCGATGAACTGGCGGACGCCGGCGTCGGTCAGGAAGCGCACGGCCCGCCCCAGGAAAGCGCGGTTGGCGCGGGCCAGCGCGCGCACCTGGGGGTCGATGGCCGTGACGGCCGCCACCGCCTCCCGGTCGATGGCGAAGTTGTGCTCTCCGCCCAGCAACGCGTCGTACATCCGGGCTACGCTCGCCTTGTCCGGATCGGTCCCTGGCGGCAAAGCATCCGTGTCGGTCACCAGAACGTCCTTTCCCACCAGGGCACTTGACGCTCCATCATATAGTTGCCCTGCGACGCCCGGCGATCGATCGTGCCGCCGGGTACCCGGACCCCCACCCGGAAAGGCACTACGACCCTGCGGAACCAACCGCACCGCCGCTCCGCCGACACCCCCACCGCCGTGCCACAGCCACGCCGTTCGGCCTTCTCCCCCGCGGCCGACGTCATCGGCTCGGAACTCGACCTGGGGTTGACCGGCAGCCATGTCGTGCACGCGCTGACGCCCGGCTTCTGCGATGCGGCGTCCCTGTATCTGCTGGAGCGGTGGCGGCGCGAGGAGACCACCTACGCCGGCGCGGACCCCGCGCAGATCGAGGCGCGCCGGCTGGCCCTGCGGGTGGGCACGGACGCGCCCGAGTCCTGGGACCGCACCCTGCCGGTCGGCGAGGTGCTCGTCTTCCCCCGGGACACCCCGTACGCCCGCGCCCTGGTCGACGGGCACGCGCAGTTGCTCGACTCCTTCGACGCCCATACGGCCGAGCGGCTCGCCGCCTCCGCCGGTGAGGACGCGCGCATCGGCGAGCTCCTCAGGACGCGCTCCTTCCTCGTGGCGCCGCTGCGGCTGCGGGGCGGGGCGATCGGCTTCGTCGCCTGCTCGCGCGGGCCGGACCGGGGGCCGTTTCTGACCGCGGAGATCGCCGCCGTGGAGTCGCTGGCCGCGCGGGCCGCCGTCGCCCTGGACAACGCGCGCCGCTACGAGCACGAGCGCCGCACCGCCCTGGCCATCCGGGGCAGCCTGCTGCCGGGCACGATCCAGGAGGTCGAGGGCTGCCGCATCGCCCACGGCTCCCTGCCCGCCGGGCAGGGCTCGATCATCGGCGGTGACTGGTTCGACGTGTTGAAACGGCCGGGCGACCGCGTCAGCCTGATCGTCGGGGACGCCATGGGGCACGGCCCGGAGTCCGCCGTGGCGATGATCCAGCTGCGTACCGCCGTACGCACGCTCGCCGGCCTCGACATCCCCGCGGCCGATCTCATACGACGGCTTGACGCGCTCGCCAGCGACACCCCGGGCGCGTCCTTCGCGACCTGCATCTACGCCGAGTGGGACCCCCGGAACCGCACCTGCACCCTCGTGGGCGCCGGTCACCCTCCCCCGCTCCTGCGCGGCCCGGACGGCCGGACCGCTCCGGTCCAACTGGTCGGCGCGGGCCTGCCGCTCGGCCTCGCCGCGGGCACCTACGAGCCGACCGTGCTGAGCATCGACGACCCGGCGCTGCTCGTGCTCTACAGCGACGGTCTGGTCGAGTCCCGGGACGCCGACATAGACCACGAGATCGCCCGCCTCGCCCAGGCGCTCGACGCGGCGGCCGTCGACCACGATCCGCTCCCCTCACTGTGCCAACGGCTGCTGCACGCCCCCTCCGATCGGGCCGGCGCGGACGACCGGACCCTGCTGCTCGCCGAACTCACTCCCGACAAAAGCTAGTTCGAAAGCCAGTTCAGGCCATCAGGTTCGCCCACACGGCGTTGCCGCCGGTGAGTCTGGACCGGTCCACCCCCCAGGTGTCCGCGAGTTCCTCCACCAGGAACAGTCCGCGCCCGCCCTCGTCGTCGAGGCCCGCACGACACCGGCGCAGAGTGGGGCCCGAACGGTCGTGGTCGTGCACCTCCAGCCGGAGGATCCCGTCGGTGACCAGTCCGATGCCGCACAGGATGCGCGCGCTGAGGGTGTGGCACACGGCGTTGGTGGCCAGTTCGGACAGGAGCAGCACCGCGTCCGAGCACAGCTCGCCCGGCAGGCTCCAGGTCTTGAGCCGGGTGCCGACCGAGCGCCGGGCGACGCCGATGCTGGAGCGGTGCGCGGGAAGTTCGATCCAGTGGGTTCGTTCCTGGTCCACGGCGTCTAACAGCTGAGGGGACGAGGTCGTGTGGGGGGACACGGTGTTGGCCTTCCGTGGGGGCGGCGGCGCGGCCGGACGAGACGCATAGGGGGCAGGAATACCAACCAGCCGGAGGGTGGGGGCGGTTGACAGCACCGTGCGCGCGTTCGGCGGCACGGTTCACGCAAGTAACTATGCTCGCACCCAAGTTCAACCTGCAACCAGCTCCCTGATAATTTCAGAAAGCCGATATCGAACTGGTGGCGTCAGCAAGTCGCTGTCAGACTCGGTCCGGTGACATCCCCTCAGGAGGTCAGGACGTGAGCGAAGGCCGTACGGGCTCCGCCGGCACCAGTGCTCCCACCGTGCTGCGCATGATCCTGGGCCGGCGACTCCAGGAGCGGCGGCAGGGCGCGGGTGCCTCACTGGAGGACGCCGCCAGGGCGCTCAGGGTGACGTCCCTGACCATCCGCCGCCTGGAGAAGGCCGAGGTCGCCCTCAAGCCGCTCTACGTGGAGAAGCTCCTCGAGACCTACGGGGCCGACCGACAGGAGATCGACGAGTTCGTCGCCCTCGCCGAGCGGGCCAACGCGCCGGGCTGGTGGCACACGTACCGGGACGTCCTGCCGACGTGGTTCAGCGCCTACGTCAGCCTGGAGGCCGGGGCCAGGACCCTGCGCACCTACGAGCCGCACTACGTCACGGGGCTGCTGCAGACCCACGCGTACGCGCGCGGGGTCCTGCGCGGCGGCTTCCCGGGCGAGCCCGACGAGGACCTCGGGCGGCGGGTGGATCTGCGGCTGCGCCGCCAGAGCCTGCTGGAGAGACCCGACGCACCCACGCTGTGGGTGGTGATGGAAGAGGCCGTACTGCACCGGGTGGTCGGCGGCCCCGAGGTCATGCGGGAGCAGATCGAACGCATCCTGGAGATCTCGGAGTTGGAGCACGTCAGCGTGGATGTCGTGCCGTTCACCGCCGGTGCGCATGTGGGCGCGTGCGCCCCGTTCACCTACTTTCGCTTCGAGGAGCCGGAGCTGCCGGACATCGTCTACACCGAGGTCCTCTCCGGCGCGATGTACCTGGACCAGCGTTCGGACGTGTCGGCGCATCTGGAGGCGCACAACCGCATGTCCCTGCTGACCTCGGACGCGGACAGCAAGGCACTCCTGAACCGCATGCGCAAGGAGTACTCATGACCAGCACCGACTGTCACGTCTACAACGGGATGCCGGCCACCGAACTCGGCGAGCAGGGCTGGGAGTCCCCGTGGAGCGGTCCCAACGGCGGCCAGTGCGTGCAGACGAAGCTCCTGGCCGACGGCCGGGTGGCGCTGCGGCAGTCCACCGATCCGGCCGGGCCCGCGCTGATCTACACCCCGCAGGAGATCGCCGCGTTCGTCGCGGGCGTCAAGCGGGGCCTCGCCGACCATCTGACGGCCGGCTGAACCACGACCCGAGCCGGACCTGCCCCCGGCAGCGACCTGCCCGACACCCCCACGCACACCACTTGAAAGGGACAGGATGAGCAACTCCCACGCCGCGCGGGAGATCGACACCAGCCGGCCGCACTCCGCCCGGATGTACGACTACTACCTCGGCGGCAAGGATCACTTCGACATCGACAAGCAGGCGGCCGAGACCGTCGCGTCGGTCTACCCCGGCATCTTCACGTGCGCCCGGGAGAACCGCGCGTTCATGCACCGCGCCACCCGCGTGCTCGCGAAGGAGCACGGCATCCGTCAGTGGCTGGACGTCGGCACCGGCATCCCCACCGAGCCGAACCTCCACCAGGTCGCCCAGTCGGTGGTGCCCGACGCCCGAGTGGTCTACGCCGACAACGACCCCCTGGTGCTCAAGTACGCCGAGCGCCTGATGCGCAACACGCCCGAGGGCCGCACGACGTACATCGAGGCCGACGTCAACAACCCGGACGCGCTGCTGAACGCGCCCGAGCTGGCCGAGGCGCTGGACACGAACCGGCCGGTGGCGCTGTCCCTCAACGCCCTCATGCACTTCGTCACCGACGCGCAGGACCCGTACGGCATCGTGAGCCGGCTGCTGGCCGAGCTTCCCTCGGGCAGCGCGCTGGCCCTGAGCCACTGCACGCCCGACTTCGACCCGGACACGTGGCAGAAGGTCACGGACATCTACACAGGTGCGGGCACACCGGTGCAGTTCCGCTCACGCGACGACGTGGCGCGCTTCTTCGAGGGCCTCGACCTGCTCGACCCGGGAGTCACGGTCGGTCACCGCTGGCGCCCGGACAAGGAGCCGACCGCCTCGGACGCCGAGGTCAGCCTGTGGACCGGGGTGGGCATCAAGCCGTGACCCGGCGTGGGCCGGCGGTCCGGCGGTGCTCCGGAACGCCGGTGTCCCCCGGCGGCAAGTGGCCCGGGACGTAGCGACGGGTGGCGGTGGTCCTGGACGCAGGTGGCGGTGGACCTGGCAAGATCCACTGTCATGAGCATCGAAGCGGGAGACCGGCCCGTCGCCCTGGTCACCGGGTCCACGTCGGGGATCGGCGAGGCCGTCGCACGGCGGCTCGCCGCGGACGGGACGCGGGTCGTCGTGCACTCGCGGCGCAGCGCGGAGGCCGGGCAGGCGCTGGCGGCGGAGCTCGGCGGGGCCTACGTCCAGGCGGATCTCGGCGTCGAGGAGGAGGCCCGCGGGCTGGTCGAGAGGGCGCTGGGGCACTTCGGGCGGCTGGACGTGCTGGTGAACAACGCGGGCATCAGTTGGCCGATCCCGCACGCGGACCTCGCTGCCGCCACCCCTGCGGACTGGCGGCAACTGCTGGAGGTCAACCTCATCGCGCCCTGGGTGCTGTGCACCGCCGCCCTTCCGGCGCTACGGCGGTCCCCCGGAGGTGGCAACATCGTCAACATCACCAGCCACGCCGGCGTACGGCCCAAGGGTTCCTCGGTGCCGTACGCGGCGAGCAAGGCCGCACTCAACCACGTGACCCGGCTGCTCGCCGCCGCGCTCGGGCCCGACGTACGGGTGAACGCGGTGGCGCCGGGCCTCGTGGACACGCCGATGACGAAGGACTGGGCACAGGCGCACGAGCTGTGGCGGGACCGCGCGCCGATGCACCGCCCGGCCCGACCCGCCGACGTGGCCGACCTGGTGGCGTCGGTGATCGCCAGCGCCTATCTGACCGGTGAGGTCATCGTGCTCGACGGCGGCCTCAACCTGACCTGAGCGCGGCGAACTCGGGCAGTGTCGGGGCCGAGTGGGCCGGTCGTGCTGTCGCGGAGGGCATGGTGACGAGGGCCCGCAGCATGGCGTTGCGTTGCTCCAGGGCCCGCGCCGGGTCGGGAAGAGCCTGGCCGCACCTTTGTCGACCAGGGCCTGGTTCATGGCCACGAATCCGCGGACGCCGCGTTCGTAGGCGGCGAAGGCCGCGGTGTGGTCATGGTGCCCGGCCAGAAACGAAGGGCACGGGGACCTCCCGTCCCGCACCCGCGAAGACCGCGGCGAACCCCAACTCACGTCGCAGCAGCGCGTGCTCGACCACCGACCGCAGGATGCCGAGCGCGAGTGCCAGGAGGCCCCGGGCAGCGGTCGACAGTCTGCCGATGCGTGCTGGGGAAGCCCCTTCGAGGTCTACGCCCTGCGGTCCGTGTCGCCGTCGGGAGTGGGCCGGACCAGGCCCGTCCGGTAGGCGATGACGACGAGTTGCGCCCGGTCGCGGGCGTCGAGTTTCGTCATGGCGCGCTGCACGTGGGCGCGGACCGTGAAGGGGCTGAGGAACATCCGCTCGGCGATCTCCTGGTTGGACAGGCCGGTCGCGACCAGGGCCACCATCTCGCGCTCGCGCGGGGTGAGCACGGCGAGCCGTTCGGGCCGGTGCGAGGGGACGTCGTCCGGTGTGGCCAGGAATCGGGCGACCAGGGAACGGGTCGCGGCGGGGGACAGAAGGGTGTCGCCGTCGGCGATGGTCCTCACGGCGTCCAGCAGATCCTCGGCCCCGATGCCCTTGCCGATGAAGCCGCCGGCCCCGGCGCGCAGCGCCTGGGCGACGTACTCGTCGGTCTCGTACGTGGTGAGGATCAGGATGCGGCTGGCGCGCAGTTCGGGGTCCGCGCAGATCTGGGACGTGGCGGTGAGGCCGTCCACCTCGGGCATGCGGATGTCCATGACGACCACGTCCGGGCGCAGCTCCCGGGTGAGTCTCACCGCCTCCCGGCCGTCGGCGGCCTCACCGACCACGGTGATGTCGTCGGCGGAGTCGAGAAGCATCCGGAAGGCACCGCGCAGCAGCGCCTGGTCGTCGGCGAGCAGCACTCGGAGCGTCACAGCGCGTCCCCCGTCGCTCCGTCACCGGTCCCCGCGTCGGCCGTCCACTCCTCGACGGCTGTCGCCCCGTCAGTTCCGCGCGCGGTGTCCTTGGCGGGCGGGAGGGGCAGCCGGGCGTGGACGAGGAAGCCGCCCTCCGGTCGCCGGCCCGCCGAGAGGTGACCCCCGATCGCGGTGGCACGTTCACGCATCCCGATCAGACCGTGGCCGGGCGGCCGGTCCCCCGCCGCGGACGCACTCGGTCCGGCGGAGGCCGTCGGCGCCGCATATCCGCCCCCTCCGTCGTCGACGACCGTGATGGTCACGCGATCGCGGTGCCAGGCGAGGCCCACCCGGGCGGTTCCGGTGCCGGCGTGCTTGGTCACGTTGGTCAGGGCCTCCTGGACGATGCGGTAGGCGGTCAGGTCCACTCCCGGCGGCAGTGGCCTGGCCGTGCCCTCCTGGCGGACCGACACCTCCAGGCCCGCGCGGCGGAAGGACTCCAGGAGTGTGGGCAGCCGGGACAGGCCGGGCGCCGGTTCGGGGGGCGCGGCCGCGTCCCCGGACTGACGCAGCAGACCGACTGTGGCCCGCAGGTCGTCGAGCGCGTCGCTGGTGGTCTCGACGAGTTCGTCGAGGCTCTTGCGGGTCTGCTCCGGGCGGGTGTCGAAGAGGTGGGCGGCGACCGTGGCCTGCGCGTTGGCCAGGGTGATCTGATGGGCCACCAGGTCGTGCAGTTCGCGGGCGATGCGCACCCGTTCCTCGGCCACTCTGCGGCGTGCCTCGCTGTCCCGGCTCTGCTCGGCCCGCAGCGCCCGTTCCTCCATGGCCGCCAGGTAGGCCCGCCGGTTGTGCACCGAGTGCCCCAGTACGCCGGCCACCAGCGGGAACGCCGCCACCGCCCCCACCCTGCTCGCATCCTTCCACGACAGGGCCCCGAACAAGGGGGTGGAGGCTACGAGCAGCGCGACGGAGATGAGCGCCACCGCGCTCGCCGCGCGCCGTTCGGTGCGCGCGGTGAGCGCGTAGGAGTAGGCGGCGATCACGGCCGGGGCCGCGATGAGAGGGCTCAGCAGAAGACCGAGAAAGGGAGCGAGTACGCCGCTCGCGGTGGTGACCGCCATGGCGGTCAGGGGTGCCCGGTGCCGCACCGGAAGCACGGCACAGGACACTACGGCGATGACGTAGGCGGCGGCAGAGGGCGGTGACAATGTGCTGCCGTCGTCCTGCACGACGCCGCCGAGCAGACAGAGCGCGAACGCCGTCGCCGTGATCGCTGCCCCCCGCCACCACGTGCCGCGTGATCGCGGGCCACCGCCACCCGTGTTCGTCATGGCCGGCTCAGTCCCGCCCGACGGGCAGTCGCCGCACCGCCGCGTCCGGCTCGCCCGCGGGGGCCGGGACCTGCCTGCTCAGTGCCTCGCCCTCGATGTCCACGTTCGGCAACACGCGGTTCAGAATACGGGGCAGCCACCAGGCCCGGTGGCCGAGCAGTGCCAGGACGGCGGGCGCGATCGCCATCCGGACCACGAAGGCGTCGAAGGCCACGGCGGCGGCCAGACCGACGCCCATCGTCTGGATGGTGGGGCTGTTCATCCCGATGAATCCGGCGAACACGCTGATCATGATGATGGCCGCCGCGGCCACCACCCGTCCGCTGTGCCGGAACCCGTTGACGATCGCCTCGCCGGGGGACGCGCCATGGGCGTAGGCCTCCCGCATGCGGGTGAGGAGGAAGACCTCGTAGTCCATGGCGAGGCCGAACACGATGCCGATGATGAGGATCGGCATCAGGGACATGACCGGTCCGGTCTGTTCGATGCCGATCAGGTCCGCCGCCCAGCCCCACTGGAAGACGGCGACGAGGACGCCGAAGGCAGCACCCACCGACAGCAGGAAGCCGAGCGCCGCCTTGACCGGGACCAGGACCGAACGGAAGACCACCGTCAGCAGGAGCACCGCCAGGCCGATGACCACGCTCAGATAGGGGACGAGGGCGTCGGACATGGCCTCGGAGATGTCGATGTTCAGCGCGGTGGTGCCGGTCACCAGGATGCCGGCGCCCGTGTCGGCCGCGACACCCGGGACCGCGTCCCGGATCGCGTGCACCAGGTCCTTGGTCGCGCCGCTGTTCGGCGCGGTCCGCGGGACGGCGGTGAGAACGGCCGTGTCCTTGCTCCGGTCGAGCACCGGATCGCCGACCGACGCAACCCCGTCCACCGCCCGCACGGTCTTGGCGACCAAGTCGGTGGTGGCCCGGGGGTCCGCCGCCCTGGACATGTCCACGACCACGGTCAACGGGCCGTTGAAGCCTGGGCCGAAACCCTCCGACAGCAGGTCGTAGGCGCGCCGCTGGGTGGTCTGCACCGACTTGGACTCGTCTCCGGGCAGCCCGAGTTCGAGGCTCAGCGCGGGAAGGGCGACGGCGCCGAGACCGACTCCTGCGATCATCAGCACGGCCACCGGCCGGCGCAGCACGAACCGCGCCCAGCGGGTGCCGAGTCCGGGCCGGCGGGCCGCGCCGGGCACCGGATGCGAACGCTCGCCAGCCGACGGGGTCGCCTTGCGGACGGCGCGGGACAGGACCCGCCGGCCGAAGAAGCCGAACAGTGCGGGGACCAGGGTCAGCGCGACGAGTACGGCGAGGGCCACGGCACCCGCGCCGCCCATGCCCATCCTGGTGAGCTCGGGGATTCCGACGACCCCGAGCCCGACCAGGGCGATGACGACGGTCGCGCCGGCGAAGACCACGGCTGACCCGGCCGTGCCCACCGCCCGGCCGGCGGCCTCCTCCGGCTCGCTGCCCCGGGCACGCTCGTCGCGGAAGCGGGAGGTGATGAACAGCGCGTAGTCGATGCCGACCGCAAGGCCCAGCATCAGCGCCAGGATGGCGACGGTGGACGTCAGGCCCAGCGGCACGGCCAGCGCGGAGACCAGGCCGAAGGCGATGGCCACGCCCACGAAGGCGGTCAGCAGCGACAGTCCGGCCGCGACCAGCGATCCGAGGGCGAGGACCAGTACCACCGCGGCCACCGCCACGCCGATCATCTCCGTCGTCCCGCCCAGTTCCTCTTCCGCATCCAGGGCCGAGCCGCCGATCTCCACGGTCAGCCCCGCGTCGCGGGCCCGGGACGCGGCGTCCTCGAGGGAGCTCTTCGCCGACGCGGTCAGATCGACGGCGTCCACGGTGTAGGTGATCGTCGAGTAGGCGATCGTGCCGTCCTCGCTGACGGCGTCGGTCGTGTAGGGGTCGGTGGTCGACGCGACCTGCTCGCCCTGGTCCAGCGAGCCGAGGGCGTCCTCGACGGCCGCCTTGTTCTGGCCGGCCGTCACCCGCTGTCCGTCCGGGGCCCGGAACACCAGGCGGGCCTCGGCCCCTTGGGAGTTGCTCTGCGGGAAGCGCTCGTCCAGCAGGTCGAACGCCTTCTGCGACTCGGTGCCGGGCATGGCGAGGTCCTCGTCCTCGCCGGCCGGTGCCAGCGCGGCGGCGGCGACGGCCAGCACGAGGACACTCAGCCACAGACCGCCCACGAACCGGCGCCGCCGGAAGGCCCACCGTCCGATCCGGTAGAGAAAAGTAGCCACCTGTCGATCACTCCAGACGCCGCTAGGCAGGGGGAACGCGCGGAACTCGCGCACCTCCAACCCTTCCTTCCGGCGCCCCGCCGGACATCGTCCTCCGCAGCCGTCCTGCCCTGGTGCACCCGGACCAGCCAGTCACCTGTCCTGGTGCCTACGCACCAGACCCGCCGCCGGCGCCCATCGCGCCACTGACCCGGACTTCGGGCGCGGAACGTCGGCACATCGCCAACTCGACGCGCACCGGGCCCACTTCAGCCCGACACGTCCGTCAGCATCCGCCACCCCGGCGCGTAGTTCCCGTGCAGCACCAGCGACGCCGCGCCCACCGTCTCGCCGATCACGCTCTGCTCGACGGCGACCGTCCGGATCGTACGGGCGACGGATGTGCGGTTGACGGCGGCTTCGACCTCCTCGCGGATGATCGGCTCGATGCCGCGCAGCGCCTCGCCGCCGAGGACGACCCGGCTGACGTCGAGGAGGCTGGCGGCGCCGCGCGCGGCCTCGCCGATACGGCGCGCGGCTCGCCGTACGACCTCGCAGGCGTCGGCGTCACCCGCGCGGGCGGCTCGGCGCAGGGCCTTCCAGTCGTGGTGCACGGAGTCGGGCGTACCGGTGAGGCCGATGCGCTCGGCGGCGGCGGAGCCGTACCGGCGCAGCAGGTCGTCGATGATCGCGGCCGGGCTGACGTAGGGGCCGAGGCAGTCCATCGCACCGCAGTGGCAGACGCGGTCGCCGGGTTCAACGGCCATGTGGCCGAACTCGCCGGCGTTGCCCGAATCGCCGTGCAGGACCGTGTTGTTGAGGACGATTCCGGCGCCGACTCCGGTGCCGAGGTAGAGGAAGAGGAAGCTGCCGGCCCGCTCGGCGCCACCGATCCAGCGCTCTCCGATGGCGGCGGCGGTGGCGTCGTTGTCGAGGGCGACAGGCAGGCCGGTGGCCTCGGCGAACATGTCGGCGAGGGGGACGCGGCCCCAGCGGGGAAGTTCGGCGGGGAGACCACGGCGCCGGTGGTGCCGTCGAGGGGGCCGGGCGCGGCGATGCCCAGACCGAGCAGGCGGGTGCGGTCCACGGCGCTGCGGTCGAGGAGGCGCCCGGTGGTGCGCGCTATGCGGTCCACGACGTCGGCCGGGTCGCCCGGGTCGGTGAGCCGCAGGCGTCGGCTGCCGATCACCTCGCCGGCCAGGTCGACCACCACGATGACCGCGGCGTCGGGGTCGAGGTGGACGCCGACCGCGCAGGCCCCGTCGGCCCGGAGGGTCAGCAGGGTGCGGCGCTTGCCGCCGCTTGAGGGTACAACGGTCTGGTCCGGGTCGTTCTGGACGCCCGCGGTCTGATCACCTCCGCCTACGACCACACCGCGGGCCGGGAGGCGCTGGCTCCCGGTGCGGTCGGCAACCTGCTCCAGCTGCACCAGGACTTCCCCAACCAGTGGGACGCCTGGGACGTCGACGCGTTCTACCGCAACACCGTGCGCGACCTCACCGACGCCGAGTCCGTCACCGCGACCGCCGACGGAGTCCGGGTGGTCCGGGTCTTCGGGGCGTCCAGGATCGAGCAGACCCTGACGCTGCCGGCCGGGTCACGCGGTCTGGTGATCGACACGGTCGTCGACTGGCACGAGCGGGAGAAGTTCCTCAAGGCGGCCTTCCCCCTGGATGTGCGGGCCGCGCACTCGACGGCCGAGATCCCCTTCGGTCACGTCGAGCGGCCCACCCACACCAACACCAGCTGGGACGCGGCCAAGTTCGAGACGTGCGCCCACCGCTTCGTGCACGTCGGCGAGCCCGACTGGGGAGCCGCCCCGGTCAACGACTCCTCCTACGGCCACGACGTCACCCGTGACGTGCGCCCCGACGGCGGTACGACCACCACGGTGCGCCTCTCCCTGTTGCGCGCCGCCCGTTTCCCCGACCCGGACCAGGACCAGGGCACCCACCGGCTCGGTTACGCATTGGTGATCGGCGCCGATGTCAGTGACGCGCGGCGCGAGGGGTACCGCTTCAACCTGCCCTAGCGGGTGGTGCCGGGCAGTGCGACGGTCGCCCCGCTGGTGTCGGTGGACCACGAGGGCGTGGTCGTGGAGGCGGTCAAGCTCGCCGACGACCGCAGCGGGGACGTCGTCGTACGGCTCTACGAGTCCCGGGGTGCGCGGGCCGCGGCCACCCTCACCACCGGCTTCCCGCTGGCCTCGTCCCTGGTGACCGACCTGCTGGAGCCCCCCTTGGACGACCCTTCGAGCCACCAACCGCTTCAGGACGGTGTCCGGTTGACGCTGCGGCCGCTCCAGATCCTCACGCTGCGGTTGCGGCCCGCGTCGAACGGCTGAGGGTCAGGTGGCAAGGAGGCCGCCGTCCATGTGCAGGTCGTGGGCGTTGATGCCGGTGTTGCGGAGCAGGAACTCAGTGGCGTCGGCGATCTCGGCCATGGTCACCAGTCGTCCGATCGGGGTCTGGGCCGAGTGCGGTGGGTTGGCAACGTCACGCCACTTCGGGCTGTCGCCGATCAGGCCCGGGTGCAGGGCGTTGACGCGGTGCGGGGCGATCTCCACCGCGAGGGTCCGCACCAGGCCGGTGATCCCGGCGTTGAAGGTGCTGACGATGGTCGAGCCGGGGTAGGGGCGTTCCTTGGCGAGCCCGCCGAAGAGGACGACGGAGGCGCCGGGGTTGAAGCGGTCGCGCAGCACGCGGACGGTCTCGGCGTAGCCGACGAGCTTCATGGTCACCGCCGCCACGGCATCGGTGACGTTGAACTGCGCCAGGGAGTTCGACGCCTGGCCGACCGCGGTGATGACGACATGGTCGACCGCGGTGACTTCGGCCAACTCGGCACCGATCGTCTCCGGTCGGCCGAGGTCGAGGGCGAAGCCCCGGGCCCCCGCACCGAGCCGGGCGGCGGTGGCCTCCGCCCGTGCCTTGTCCCTGCTGGTGACGATGACATCGTCCCCGCGGTCGACGAAGTGCCGGGCGATCACTTCGCCGAGTCCGCCGCTGCCGCCTACGACGAGTGTGCTGGTCATACGGACCGTCCCTCAGCTGTCGGTCGGGCACGCCCAACGCTTAATATCCGCTTGGATACTAACCATAGCGGGGTCCGAAACGACACTGCGGGCCCGAAGTACAGTGATCACATGGAAGAGGGCGCCGCGAAGGACCGGGAAGGGCCGGGAAGTCCGCCGCGCAGACGTCGGCGGGACCCCGAGGGACACCGGGCCGCCATCCTGGACGCGGCCCGCCACGCCTTCGCCGAGCGCGGCTACGCCCGCACCACCCTGCGGGACATCGCGGGACGTGCCGGTGTCACCCACGGCCTGATCACCCGCCACTTCGCCTCGAAGGAACGGCTCTTCCTGGCAGCGGTGCCCGGCCACCGCGACCTGGAGCAGGTGACGGCCGGGGACCCGGCGACACTGCCCGACCGGATCGCCGAGGCCTTCGTACGGCGCATGGAGACCGACGCCGCCGGCGACCCGCTCGTCGCCCTCGTACGGGGCGCCGCATCCGACGAACGCGCGGCCGCCGACCTGCTGTCCGCGATGCAGGAGCGCAGTGCCGCCGTCTACCGGTCGGTCCTCCGCCCCGACGGGACGGCGGCTCCGGACGACGACCTGGACGCCCGTGTGGCACTCGTGGGGGCGCAGATGATCGGCGTCGCTTTCAGCCGGTACATCGCGCGCACCGACCCGCTCGCCTCGATGCCGCCGGAACAGCTCACCGCCTACCTCACGCGGATGCTGCGCCACATCCTCCTCGACTGAAGCGCCGGTCGCGTGCTCGGCGAGCTCACACGAGCCCGGGCCGCTTCCACTCCTCGCCGAGTAGGTGGTGGTCGAGGAAGTTCAGGGCCGTCTCGTACACGAGGCGCAGGTGGTTCGGGGCCTCGATGCCGTGGCCCTCGTCGGGGAAGTACAGGAACTTGGCGGGTACGCCCTGGCGTTGGAGGTCGTGGTGGAGGGCCGTCGACTGGCTCACCGGGACCCGGTAGTCGTTGCCTCCGTGCACGATCAGCATCGGCGTCGTCAGGTGCGCCGCGTCGAAGTGGGGTGAGTCCGCCTCGTACCGTTCCCGCCGGGTGCGCGGGTCGCCGAAGATCTCGCGGAAGTATGTGTGCATGTCGGTCTCGCTCTGGAAGGACTCCAGGTTCCACAACCCGGCATGGGAGACGAGCGCTCTGAAGCGGTCGGTGCGGGTCGCGGCGCGGCCCGCGAGGTAGCCGCCGAAGGACCAGCCGACGAGCGCCGTCCGGCTCGCGTCGAGGTCGGGGCGGGCCAGTGCGGCGTCGGTGAGGGCGATGACGTCGTGGTAGGGCCGGCCGCCGTACTGGCCACGGCCGCGTTCCTGCATCCGTTGCCCGTATCCGGAGGACAGGGCCGGGTCGGGCAGGAGTACGGCGTAACCGCGGGCCGCGAAGGGCCACGGGTTCCACTGCCCGGGCCAGTCGCTCCAGGACCCCTGGGGTCCGCCGTGCACGTTGACAATGAGGGGCGAGGGGTCGTCGGGCCCCGCGCCCTGGGGCAGGACCAGCCAGGCGCGGAGTGCGAAGCCGTCGTCGCCGGTCGCGTGGACCTCGGTCAGCGTGCCGGGGAGAGGGCCGAGGTCTCCCGGGGTCTTGAGGAAGACGGGGTGCTGGTCGGGCTTGCCCGCGTCCAGGCGGACCGCCCGGGGCGGGCTGTCGAGCGCGCTGCGCAGGGCGTACAGGGTGGCTCCGTCGGGCGTCACACAGAGGGAGGTGTAGGCACCCGAGGCGGTGAGGCGGGTGACGGTGCCGTCCGGGTCGCGGCGGAAGACCGGGCAGTGGCCCCGCTCGTCGCCGGTGAACCACAGCGTGGTGTCCCCGGGAACCGGTGAGGGGATCGCCCGTCCGGGCCAGGGCCAGTTGTCGAAGTCCGGCAGGAGGTCCGTCTCCTCGCCGGAGACGGGGTCGAGGGCGACGAGGGTGTCCTGCCACTCGGTGTCGTACGTCTCCTCTCGCTGGCGTTCGCAGAGCAGGCGGGTGCCGTCGGCGGTGAAGACCGGGCCGTAGTACTGGTGGCCCGGGCGGGAGAAGGTGCGGCGCTCCGCGCCGGTCGACGCGTCGGCGATGACGACGACGTTCGTGTCCGGGGCGGCGCTCGTGGGGGCCCTGGTGTAGGCGACCACCGAACCGTCCGGGGACAGGGCCATGTCGCCGGCGCCCGCGAGCCCTTGGCCGCCCGCGTCGATCGGCGGGGCATCGCCGCGAAGGACGAAGGTGTGCGGTTCGGCGGGGCCGAGGTCCGCGCCGTCGGCGCGGGTGGGGGTCGCCTCGTACAGGACCGCGGTGACGCCTTGCCGGTCGCGCTCGTGGAGCAGGGCGGCGTGGGTGTCGGTGTCCGCGGCGCCCGGCAGGAGAGCGGCCGTCCACGCGATCGTGGCCGCACGAGAGGCGGCGGTGAACGCGGTTGTTCCGCCCGGATGGTGGGCGATCCGCTCTGCCTCACCGTTCGCGGTCAGCGCCCACAGTGCCGCTCCCGGCGGCTCCTGCGGGCCACGCTCGGAGAGGAACAGCAAGGTGCCGTCGGCGGTGAAGGCGGGGGCACGGTCGCCCTGCCGAGACCCGGTCACGAGCCGGGGGTCGCGCTCGCCCGCCGGATCCACCTCCCACAGCTCGGACACGTACCGCGAGCCCGTCTCGTCAAGGCTCTGGACCGACGCCACCAGGCGAGTGCCGTCGGGAGCGAGGGTCAGGCCGGTCGGGCGGGGCTGTTCGACGAGGCGCTGGTGGAAGGTGCTCGGAGGGTTGGCCATGGGGGGCATCCTGCCCGTCGCGCCCGAGGCGGCGCACCTGAGTTCCGTTGAAGCTGTGTACGTACACACTTGATCTTCCTCACAGGAAGCCCTCTAACCTCCCCGAAATACTGCCGACACACGTATTTACAGTCCTCATCACGCCTCGTACTGTGAGCGTTCCCAGAACGAATCCACATGGTCATGTCAGACAAGGAGGTCGGGATGACCGTCAAAGGTCCACGCCGCCTCGTGAGGGTCGCCATGCTCCTGGCGGCCCTCGCCCTGCCCGCATCCCTGCTCACCACGCCCAGCGCCTCTGCCGCCGGGACGCTCACCATGCGCGGTGCCGATGTGTCGACCGCGCAGCGCGCCCTCGACCTCGGTGCCAAGTACTACGACGCGAGCGGCACCGCCAAGGACCCGCTGGACATCCTCAAGGGCCTCGGCGTCAACTACGTCCGCCTGCGGGTCTGGAACAACCCCGCCAGCGGCTACAACAACAAGGCCAAGGTGCTGTCGTACGCGAAGCAGGTGAAGGCCAAGGGGCTGAAGCTGCTGGTCGACTTCCACTACTCGGACACCTGGGCGGACCCGGGCAACCAGAACAAGCCCGCGGCGTGGGCCGGCCACACCATCAGCCAGTTGCAGACCGACGTCTACAACTACACGTACGACGTCTGCAACAGCCTCAAGTCGCAGGGCACCACCCCGGACAGTGTGCAGATCGGCAACGAGATCAACGTCGGCATGCTGTGGAACGAGGGCAAGGTCGTCAACAGCGACTTCACCAACCTCAGCCTGCTGCTCAAGTCGGGCTACAACGCGACCAAGGCGTGCAACAGCGGCACCCAGGTGATCATCCACACCGCCGACGCCGACAGTGACGCCAACGCCCGCTGGTTCTACGACGGCATCAAGGCCAAGGGCGTCAACTGGGACATCACCGGGCTGTCCTACTACTGCCCGTGGCACGGCACGATCGCCAACATGGGCAGTGTCGTGGCCGACATGAAGTCGCGCTACGGCAAGGACGTCATCATCGCCGAGACGGCCTACCCGTTCACCTCGGCCAACGCGGACAGCACCGCCAACTCCATCACGACGGGCTGCTCGGGCTACCCGCTCAGCTGGCAGGGCCAGGCGGACAACTTCACCGCCGTGCAGAACGCGGCCCGCAGCAACGGCGCGATCGGGGTCTTCTACTGGGAGCCCACCTGGTACGCGGTGAGCGGCAACGGCTGGGACCCGGCCGACATCAACAACAGCGGCAACGGCTGGGACAACATGGCCGTCTTCAACTGGACCGGCAATGTGAACCCGAACATCAAGTGGACCCCGTAAAGGGCCACTTCGCACAGGAACGGCACCGCCCTCGGGCGGTGCCGTTCGCCGTTCCCGCGGCCTCCCGCAGCGCCGGGGCGGTAATCACCCCCCGCCATGGAGGCAGCGCAGGGGGTCACATTACTCTGGCGTAGCGCCTGAGCGAGGGAAGGAAGCCATGGGGGTTCAACTGAACAGCGGATCGGCAGCCGGTCACGAGTCGCTGGAGTCGATGAGCCTCGAACCGCTCATGACCCGCGACTACGAACGGGACCCGGCGATCGTGTACGAGCGGCTGCGCCGGGCGCACGGCCCGGTGGCGCCGGTCGACCTGCTGGGCGTGCCCGTCTGGCTCGTGCTGGGCTACGAGGAGGCGTACGAGGTCCTCCGCGACGACCACGCCTGGCCGAAGGGGCTCGAGAACTGGCGGGCCCGCCGGGAGGGACGGCTGCCCGCGGACTGGCCGCTCGCGCCGTCGCTGGACGTCAATCATGTGCTGATCCAGGGCGGTGAGGGCTACCGCGGGCTGAAGGTGGCCTGGGACACCGCGCTACGGCCCTTCCAGGACCCCCGGCACCCGGTCGCCAAGCGGCTCAAGGCGAAGATCACCCGTGACGCCGACGAGCTGATCTCCCTGTTCACGCAGGGCGGGCGCACCGGATGGGCGGATCTGTCCGCGCAGTTCTCACGACCGCTGCCGCTCATGGTCGCCAGTCATCTGCTCGGCTTTCCGGGCTCGCAGCACGACGACGCGCTGATGGACATGTGGCGGGTCCTGGACGCGGGGCCGGACGCGGGGCCCGCGCTGGAACGGCTGCTGGCCACCCTGTCGGAGCTCGGCGCGTGGAAGATGAAGGAGCCCGGCGACGACTTCCCCTCCTATCTGCTCGCCTCCCATCCCGGCCTGAGTGTCGAGGAGTTGTCCCGCGAGCTGATGATGCTGCTCGGCATGACCTCGGACCATGTCGGCATCCTGATCTCCAACACGGTCGTCGAGGTCATCACCGGCAACCTCCCCGCGAGCGCCAGCCTGTCGGCGGGGCTGATCAGGGAGACCATGAACCGGGTGGTGATGCAGAAGCCGCCGCTGATCAACTTCGTGCCGCGGTTCCCCTTGAAGGACATGAGGCTCGGCGAGTACACCATCGCGGCGGGTGATCCGGTGTGGGTGTCGGTCGGCGCCGCGCACGCGGATCCGGCCTTCGCGGCGAAGGTCTGCCCCGAGTCGACGATCAGCACCCGGGCCCATCTGTCCTGGGGTGCCGGCCCGAGGCAGTGCCCGGCGCGGGAACTGGCCGGGGGTGCGGCGGCGATCGGCGTGAGCAGGCTCTTCGAGCGGCTGTCGGGGCTGGAGTTGTCGCTGCCCGTCGATCAACTGCCGTGGCGCTCCTCGCCGTTCATGCGCGGTCTGCGGTCGCTCCCGGTGCGGTACACGCTCTCGGGCACGCCGGCCGTGCCGGTGCCCCCTCTCCCGCCCCTGCCCGCCACGGCCGACCCCGCCCCGGCCGACGAGTCCGCCGTACGGCCGCGTTCGTCGCTGTGGCGCTATCTGGCCGGGCTGGTGCGCGGGCGCTGACGACCCCCGGAACACGGCAGCGGGCCACGGACTCGGAGGAGTTCGTGGCCCGCCCTGTGCCGCGGGACCCGGTCAGCCGACCGGAGGGGTGCGGATCGCGGCGATGTCGAACTGCAGGCGGACTTTCTCGCTGACCATGGCGCCGCCCTCGGCGAGCCTGCTGCTGTAGGTGAGGCCCCACTCGGAGCGGTTGATGGTGGTGGTGCCGTCGAAGCCGGCCCGCTGGTAGCCGAACGGGTCGGTGACATGGCCTATGTAGGTGAGTTCCAGGACCACGGGTCTGGTGATCGCCTTGATGGTGAGGTCGCCGGTCATCCGGTACACGTCCGGTCCGACCACGTCCACGGCGGTGCTGACGAACCGCATGCGCGGGTAGGTCGCGGCGTCCAGGAAGTCCCGTCCCACCAGGTGCCCGTCACGCTGTTCCACACCGGTGTCGACGCTGCCGGTCGCGATGATGATCTCCGCCTTCGAACGGGACGGGTCACGGCCGTCGAAGTAGAGGCGGCTCTGGTACTCCAGGAACGCCCCGCGCACGGTGGTCACCATGGCGTGGCGCACCGAGAAGCCGATCCTGCTGTGTGCGGGGTCGATGGCCCATTCCCCGGTCAGGGCCGCCAGTCCGGGATCGGGGAGGACGGCTGTGGCAGTGGCCGACGACCCGGTGGGGGGCTGGGAAACGTCGGCGGGTTCCGTGCGGTCGGTGCGACGGAACGTGGTGCCACGGTTGAACAAGTTCATGCATCACCTAATTACTGCACGGGACTTGTTGCCGCAAGCCGTGCTCCACAGTCGACGAAATATCCACGTGTTCGCCACACGGTTCCCGGAAAAGTGAGGGCTAAACAGCTAGTCGGCTCCTACAAGGGCGCGCACTTCGAAGTCCTCGTATGTCTCCTTTGCTTCGGGACGGCTCAGTATCGACCCCATCCAGCCCAGCAGGAAGCCGGCCGGGATGGAGACGATTCCGGGATTCTGCAAGGGAAACCAGGCGAAATCGGCGTCCGGGTAGAGCGAGGCGGGAGCGGAGGAGACGACCGGGGAGAAGACGACGAGGAGGACCGAGGTGAGCAGTCCCCCGCAGAGGCTGAGGAGAGCGCCCTGCGCGGTGAACCGCCGCCAGAAGAGGCTGTAGACGAGGGCCGGGAGGATGGCGGACGCGGCGATGGCGAAGGCGAGGAAGGCGAGGGTCGCGGAGTTGGCGCCCCAGGAGACCAGGGCGAGCAGCATGCCGAGCACGCCGATGACGGCCGCCGAGAGCCGGGCCACGGCCAGCTCCTCGGTCTCGGTCGCCCTGCCTTTGCGGATCACCTCGCCGTACAGGTCGTGGGCGAGCGAGGAGGCGGCGGCCAGGGTGAGGCCCGCGGCGACCGCGAGGAGGGTGACGAAGGCGAGGCAGGACAGCAGGGCGGTCAGGACTGCGCCGCCCAGCTCGTGCGCGAGCAGCAGGACGGCCGCGTTCCCGGTGCGGTCGTTCTCCGCGATGGTGTCGCTGCCGAGGACGGCGGTGGCGCCGAGACCGAGGATGCCGGCCACGAGGCAGACGAGGCTGACCAGGCCCATGGCCCACACCACCGAGGTGCGCAGGACGTCGACCGACTTCGGGGCGAGCAGGCGCATCATCACGTGCGGGAGGGCGGCGAGGCCGAGCACGATGGCCAACTGGAGGCTGAAGAAGTCGAGTTTGCTGGTGGCGCTGCCCCCGTACCGCAGCCCGGGTTCCAGGAAGCGCGCGCCCTGCCCGCTGTTGTCGGCGGCCGCGGCCAGCAGGTTCTCGAAGTTCCAGTCGAAGCGGTGCATCACCATCACCCCGGCCACGGTGACGCCGCAGATGAGCATGACCGCCTTGACGACCTGGATGAAGGTGGCGCCGGGCATGCCTCCGATGGCGGCGTAGACGATGACGACGGTGCCGATCACGACGACACACAAGGTGCGGGTGGCGGCGCTGGGTTCACCGGTGAACTGGGTCAACAGCGCGACGCTTCCGACGAGTTGGGCCACGAGATAGAGAGTGGTGATGGCCAGCGTGCACAGCGCAAGGGCGAGGCGGACGGGGCGCTGCATGCGGGACAGGCGGATCGCCAGGGTGTCGCCGAGGGTGAACTTGCCGGTGTTGCGCAGGGGTTCGGCGATCAGCAGTAGCACCATCATCCAGGCGACCGCGGTGCCGCACAGGTAGAGCAGTCCGTCGTAGCCGGTCAGGGCGACCAGGCCGGTGCTGCCCAGGAGGGTCGCGGCCGACAGGTAGTCGCCGCACATCGCCAGCCCGTTGCGCAGCGGGGACATGGCGCGGTTGCCGAGGTAGAACTCGCCGATCTCGTCGCGTTGGGGCGCGGTCAGCAACGCGGTGAACAGGGTCACGACGACCACGGACAGGAAGAGCACGAGCGTCAGCTGGAGGCTGAGGCGGTCCACGACGGTGGCGCCGAGCGTCACCACGGGCGGTACTCCTCGTCACGGGGGACCGTGCGCGCCTCGAAGGCCGCGCGTTCGCGTTCCGTGCTCTCGTGGTGGCGGGCCAGGCCGCGCAGCCCGCGCACCACCGGGGTGACCTGGGTGCGCGTGTACACGAGGTAGCGCCACACGATCACGCCCATCAGCACGAACTGGCCCAACCCCAGGGCCAGTCCGACCGTGAGATGGCCGCTCACGGAGGTGTTCATCAGGCCGGGCACGAAGCTGGACAGCAGGACGTACAGGAGGAAGCCGCCGACGGCGACAGCCGTGGCCCGGGCACCGAAGCGCCGGTGCCGACCGCGCAGCGACTGGTACGCGGGCTGTCGGGCCACCGACGGGTCATAGGGGGGCGGCGGCCCGCCGAGCCCCAGGGAGTGCCGTGACACATGCACCTTCTTTACTGCCATGTGCTGTGCGGACGTGTGGGGGATTCGTGAATCCGGAATTCCTGCGAAGGGATGGCGCCGAGGCCAGGACCGGGATTGTCGCAGCGCCCCCGTTGAACTATCAACGGGACGGTCGAACCGAATCAGGGAACTGACTCATTCGCACGCTTCGATTCACGTACCCGGAATCCCGCGGCCTGCAAAAAGGCCGACCTCCGGAACAGGTCTGCACCTTTCCTCCGGCCAGGTTGTCTCAAATGCGGTGCACAGGGGAGGTCCTCGTCGTGCACCGGTCCTTGTCACGCACGGACTAAGGCCGGCCTCCCGGGACTCACCTCGCGCAAACAGAACGGCGTTGGGCTCGGCCCGCGCCGGAGGCGCTGCCATATTCGAAGGCCACTTCGGAGGTGGCTGTGACACTAGAGGTGACGACGACACGTCTGCCCGACCGCACCGCCGACCGCGTGCTCGCGCTCGAAGCCCGCCGGGCGCAGGCCGTGGCCGCGGACCGGCCGAGGAGACGCGGCAAGTTCGGCGCCCGGGAGCGGATCGACCTGCTGCTGGATTCCGGCTCGTTCACCGAGACCGGACTGTTCGTACGGGCCAGACCGGCCGGGGACGACGCCGACCGCCCTTACGGCGACGGTGTGATCACCGGGTACGGCACGGTCGACGGGCGTCCCGTCTGTGTCTTCTCCCAGGACTCCACGGTCTTCGGCGGCAGCATGGGCGAGGCATTCGGCCAGAAGACCGTGGCGCTCATGGACCTCGCCCTCAGAACCGGGTGCCCGGTCATCGGGCTCAACGACGGTGGCGGCGCCCGCATCCAGGAGGGCGTCGTCTCGCTCGCCCTCTACGCCGAGCTGGTGCGCCGCAACGTCCAGGCGTCCGGGGTGATCCCGCAGATCTCCGTCGTCCTCGGCCCGTGTGCCGGCGGGGCCGCCTACTCCCCCGCCATCACCGACTTCACCGTGATGGTGGACGGTGCCTCGCACATGTTCGTCACCGGGCCCGACGTCATCGAGGCCGTCACCGGGGAGCGCACCAGCGCCGAGGAGCTGGGCGGCGCCCGCACCAGCAACTCCCTCAACGGCAACGCCCACTTCCTCGCCGCCGACGAGACCGAGGCCCTGGACACCGTACGGGAGCTGCTGTCGTACCTGCCCGTCAACAACCTGGAGCGGCCCCCGCAGTACGCCCCGCTGCCGCCCCCTACCGACGTGCCGCTCGACGAGATCGTGCCGGACCGGCTCGGGCAGGCCTACGACATGCGGGACATCCTGCGGGCGGTCGTCGACGACGGTGAACTCCTGGAGGTGCAGGAGCTGTTCGCGCCGAACATCATCTGCGCGCTGGCCCTCGTCGAGGGCACATCCGTCGGAGTCGTCGCCAACCAGCCGCTGCACGCGGCCGGGGTGCTGGACATCGACGCCTCCGAAAAGGCCGCGCGGTTCGTGCGGTTCTGCGACGCGTTCGGCATTCCGCTGCTGACCTTCGCCGATGTGCCGGGGTATCTCTCCGGGGTCCGCCAGGAGCAGGCCGGGATCATCCGGCGCGGCGCCAAACTGCTCTACGCGTACGCCGAGGCGACCGTGCCGAAGGTGACCGTGGTGGTGCGCAAGGCGTACGGCGGCGGGTACGCGGTGATGGGCTCCAAGCACCTGGGCGCCGACATCAACCTCGCCTGGCCCACCGCGCGGATCGCGGTGATGGGTGCCGAGGGCGCGGTGGGAGTCCTGCACCGGCGTGAACTCGCCGCCTGCGACGACCCCGAGGCGTTGCGGGCCCGTCTCGTGGACGCCTACGAGAGCACGCACGGCACGCCCTACCTCGCCGCCGAGCGCGGGTACGTCGACGCCGTCATCGCCCCGCGCGACACCCGTGACCACATCTGCCGTGCGCTGCGCGCGCTGCGCGGCAAGCGCTCCCCGATGCCGGAGCGCCGGCACGGCAACATCCCGCTCTGATCTGCCTCGCGAGGAGACCTGCCCGATGGACATCCCCCGTCCCCCGCTCGCCCCCGCGTTCCGGAGTCTGCCGGAGTACGTACGCCACTGGGCCCACACCACCCCGGACCGCCGGGCCTTCACCTTCGTCGGCCATCCCGCCCCGCACTCACGCGGTGTCCACCGCACCCTGACCTGGCGCCGGCTGGACGTGCGGGTACGGGCGGTGGCCGCCCGGCTCGCCGAGGAGGCCGAGCCCGGGGCCCGGGTCGCCGTGCTGTGCCCCCAGGGGCTGGAGTACGTCACCGGCTTCCTGGGGGCGCTCGCGGCCGGAATGGTCGCCGTACCGATGTATCCGCCCGGTCTGCCCGGGCACGGCGACCGGCTCGCGGCCGTCCTGGCGGACGCGCAACCCGCGGTAGTTGTGACGGCCAGTCAGGTCCTGGACGAGGTGCGGGGATTGTGCGGGGAAACCGCCGCGCGGGTCGTCGCCGTGGACCAGGTGCCCGACGGAGCCGCGAGGGAACTGCCGCCGCCCGAGGGGGAGATCGCCTACCTCCAGTACACCTCCGGATCGACGCGCACCCCGGCGGGTGTGGAGATCGGGCACGCCAACGTCGTCGCCAACGCCCGGCAGGCGCTGGGCGCCTACGGTGCCGACGTCCATCCGGTGACCTGTGTGGGCTGGCTGCCGCTCTACCACGACATGGGGCTCGTCCTCAGTGTCGCCGCCCCCGTCGTGCGCGGGGTGCTGTCGGTGCTCATGGACCCGGTCGCCTTCCTGCACGAACCCGCGCGCTGGCTGCGGCTGTTGTCCGCGCATCCGCGGGCGCTGAGCGCGGCACCCAACTTCGCCTACGACTACTGCGCCTCGACGGTGACCGAGGCGCAGAAGGCGGATCTGCGGCTGGACGGGGTCGTCGCGCTGATCAACGGCAGCGAGCCGGTCCGCCCCACCACGGCCGACAGGTTCCAGGCCGCCTTCGCCGCCCAGGGGCTCGTCGCGGAGACCCACTGCCCCTCGTACGGGCTCGCCGAGGCGACCGTCTTCGTCAGCGCCGCTCGGCCCGGCGAGCCGGTGCGCCGGTTCGCCCTCGACCGGGACGCGCTCGCCGAGGGGAAGGCGCTGCCCGCGCGGCCCGACGATCCCCGGGCCGTGCTGCTGGCGGGCTGCGGTACTCCGGTGGGGCAGGAGGTCCGTATCGTCGATCCGGTCTCCGGCGCCCACCTGTCCGAGGGCGAGGTCGGCGAGATCCAGGTGCGGGGTCCCAACGTGGGCCGCGGCTACTGGAACCGGGACGAGCAGTCCCGGCGCGTCTTCGGCACGGACGGCCGGCTGCGCACCGGTGACCTGGGGACGGTCCTGGAGGGGCAGTTGATCGTCACCGGCCGGCTGAAGGACCTGATCGTCGTCGACGGACGCAACCACTACCCGCAGGACCTGGAGGCCACCGTCCAGGACACGCATCCGGCGGTGCGGCGCGACCGGCTCGCCGCGTTCGGGGTGGCGGGCGCCTCCGGTGAGCGGGTGGTCGTGGTGGCCGAGCACGCACGGACCACGAGCCTCGCCGAGATCGACGTACCGGCTCTGGTGCGGGCCGTGCGTGCGGCCGTGTCCGGGCGGCACGGGCTGCGGCTCGCCGATGTGCTCCTGGTCCCGCCCGGCACGGTGCCGCGGACGTCGAGCGGCAAGGTGTCGCGGGCGCTGACGCGTGAGCGGTATCTGGCGGGTGCCTACGGGACGGGCGGCGCCGCGTGAGGGCCGTCGACGCGGGCGCGGTGCGCCGACTGGTCGCTGAGCGCGTCGCCGGGTGGACCGGCACGGCCGTCGCGGAGGTTCCGATGGACCGGCCGCTGGCCGACCTCGGCATGTCCTCGCGGGACGCGGTCGTGCTGGCCGGGGACCTCGCCCGGCTGACCGGACGGGAGCTGCCGCCGACGCTGCTGTGGGAGGCACCCACCGGGGAGGCGCTGGTGGCGCACCTGTGCCGGACGCCGTCGCAGAGTGCGCCGCCGGCGCCGGTGCCCGCGGCGGTGGCTTCCCCGTCGGAGCCCGTCGCCGTCATCGGCCTCGGCTGCCGTCTGCCCGGCGGGGTGCACGGTCCGGCGGACTACTGGCGGCTGCTGACCGACGGCGTCGACGCGATCAGACGGGTCCCCGAGGACCGTTGGCGCGACTTCACGCCCTTCCCGCCCGAGGACGCTCCCCGCTACGGCGGCTACCTCGACGACATCGCCGGGTTCGACGCGGACTTCTTCCGGATCACTCCGCGCGAGGCCGCCGTCATGGACCCGCAGCAGCGGATCCTCCTGGAGGTCGTCCACGAAACCCTCGCCCACGCCGCCGTCCCGGCCGCCTCCCTCGCGGGCACCGCCACCGGTGTCTTCGTCGGGGTCTCCGCCCCGGAGTACGGCTCGCTCACCGGCGCCGACCCGGCGGCCGTCGATCCCTGGGCCCCGGCGGGCGGCGCGCTGAGCGTGACCGCGGGCCGGCTGGCGTACGTGCTGGACACCCGCGGGCCGAGCATGGCCGTGGACACCGCCTGCTCCTCCTCGCTGGTCGCGGTGCACCACGCCTGCGTGAGCCTGCGCACCGGCGAGAGCGACACGGCGATCGCCGCGGGCGTCAACCTGCTGCTCTCCCCCACCGTCAGCATGGCGTTCCGGCGGGCCGGAGCCCTCGCGCCGGACGGGCGGTGCAAGCCGTTCTCGCCGGACGCCGACGGCATCGGACGCGGTGAGGGCTGCGCGGCCGTGCTCCTGAAACGGCTGTCCGACGCCGAGCGGGACGGCGACCGCGTGCTCGCCGTCATCCGCGCAACGGCCGTCAACTCCGACGGCCGCTCCAACGGCCTCCTCGCCCCCAACCCGGCCGCCCAGCAGGCCCTGTTGACCACCGCCTACGCCCGGGCCGGACTCGCCCCCGCCCACGTCGACTACGTCGAGGCGCACGGCACCGGCACCCCGCTCGGCGACCCGATCGAGGCGGGCGCGCTCGGCGCGGTACTCGGCGTGGACCGCGACCCCGACCAGCCGCTGCTGCTCGGCTCCGTGAAGTCGAACCTGGGGCACCTGGAGTCCGCCGCGGGCGTCGCCGGACTGGTGAAGACCGTGCTCGCCCTGCACCACGACGTCATCCCGCCGTCCCTGCACTGCGCCGAGGGCAGCGCCCTGGACGACGTACGCCTGCGCGTGGTCACCGAGGACGAACCCTGGCCCCGCTACGGCGGTACGGCCGTCGCCGGGGTCTCCGGTTTCGGGTTCGGCGGCACCAACGCCCATGCCGTACTGGAGGAATGGCGCCCCGGCGTCCTGCCCTCGCACCCGGCCGAGGAACCCGGCGCCCGCCTCCACCTCCTGTCCGACGTGGACGAGGAGCGGCTTCGGGACACCGCGGCCCGGCTCGCCGACTGGCTGCCGACAGCGGCCGCGCACCCCGCCGACGTGGCCCGCACACTGGCCGGACGGACGGGCCGCGGAGGCGTGCGGGCCGCGGTGGTCGCCCGCGACCGCGCCGAACTCGCGGACGGGCTGAAGGCGTTGGCGCAGGGACGCCCGCACGGGCAGGTCGTGACCGGCGAGGGTGATCGCGTCGGTCCCGGCCCGGTGTGGGTCTTCTCCGGGTACGGCAGCCAGTGGGCCGGGATGGGGCGCCGGCTGCTGGCCGAGGAGCCCGCCTTCGCCGCCGCCGTGGAGAAGCTCGACGCGGAGTGCGGACTGTCGCTGTACGACCGTCTCGCGTCCGGGAGCGGGCTCGACCGGCTGGAGGTGGCCCAGCCCGTCCTGTTCGGACTCCAGGTGGCGCTCGCCGAGTTGTGGCGTTCCTACGGCGTCGAGCCCGCCGCGGTCATCGGTCACTCCCTGGGCGAGGTGGCCGCCGCGGTGTGCGCGGGCGCCCTGGACGTGGCGGAGGGCGCCCGGATCGTCGCCGTACGGGCCCGGCTGCTCAGCCGGCTGCGGGGCGGGGCCATGGCGGTCGTCGACCTCGCCGACGGTGAACTCGACATCCTGGACCGGGACTTCCCCGGTGTACATGTCGCCGTCCACTCCTCGCCCGGGCAGAAGGTCGTCACCGGTGAGGAACCGGCGGTGGCGCGACTCGTGCGGTGGCTGCAGGAGCGGGGGCGGACCGCTCGGTCCATGCGGGTCGTCGGCGCCGGGCACTCGCCCCAGGTGGAGCCGCTGCTGGGCGAGTTGAGCGAGTCCCTGGCCGACGTCGGAGGCAGAGCGCCTCGGGTGCCCGTCTACTCCACCGTCCTGGACGATCCGCGCGGCGACTGTGTCTTCGACGCCGCGCACTGGGCCGCGAACCTGCGGCGGCCCGTACGGCTGGACCGGGCCGTCGCCGCGGCCGCGGCCGACGGTCACACCGCCTTCGTCGAGATCTCCCCGCACCCGGTCCTGGCCCGGGCCGTCACCGACAACGTGCCCGGTGCCCTCGCGATCGGCACACTGCGGCGGGACGCCTGCGGATGCGCCGACTTCCTCACCCAGGTGGGGGCCCTGAACTGCGCGGGCGGACGGCTCCCGCTGCCGCCGGGGCGGGTCGTCGACCTGCCCGTGCCGCGCTGGAAACATGTGCGGCACTGGTGGACGGACGGGCGGGGGGCGTCACCCACCAAGGTGCGGACACAGGTGCCGGAAGTGGCCGAGGTCGGCGAGGACACCGTGGACACCTCCGTCGCCGCCCGCCTGTGCCATCACATCGCCACCGTCACCGGCCACCCCGGCGGCCGCATCACCCCCGCCACCGCGCTGGCCGACCTCGGGCTCGACTCGCTGATGGCGGTCCGGATCCGCACCGCCCTGCGGCGCGAGTTCGCCGTCGAACTGCCGCTGCGCGACCTGCTCGGCGCCACCACGGTCCAGGACGTGGCCGACCGCGTCCGGACCGGCCCGGTACGCCCGCTGCGCGTCACCGGCAGCCGCCCCCCGCTCTTCCTCGTGCACGCCGCCGGCGGAACGACCGACGTCTACCGGACGCTCGCGGAACGCCTCGGCGACGAGCGGCCCGTGTACGGTCTCGAACGCCTCGAGGACGCCCCGACGGTGACCGAGAAGGCGCGCCGCTACGCCGAGGCCATCACCGCCGTCCACCCCGACGGGCCCTGCCTGCTGGGCGGTTGGTCCTTCGGCGGCTTCGTCGCCCAGGAGACCGCGCGCCAACTGACCGCCGCAGGACGGGACGTGGAGCGCGTGGTGCTCATCGACTCGGTACGGCCCCTCCCCCAGCCGGACCGCACACCGGCCGACCGGCTCCGCGCCCACTTCGAGGGGTTCGCCCACCACGTCCGTGACGCCTACGGGGTCTCCCTGAAGCTGCCGTACGACGATCTCGTCGCGATGGACGACGACGCCGAACGCATCGACACCGTGCTGGACATCCTGCGCGCGTCCGCCGATCTGCCGGCCGCCGCCCTGGATCACCAGCGCTCCTCCTATCTGGACCTGAGGATCGGCGAGGCCCACCGGCCGGGCCGGTACGACGGGCGGGTGGTCCTGTTCCGGGCCACGGAGCCCGCTCCGCACACCGTGCGCGACCCCGCCTACGAGCGCGAGGACCAGGCGCTGGGCTGGGACGAGGTGTGCCCGCACCTGACCGTCGTACCGGTGGGGGGACACCACCTGTCACTGCTCGACCCGCCGTACGTCGACGAGATCGCCGCCCACCTGGGGCGCGAGCTCGCCGCAGGGACCCACTGAACGTGATCCGAGGAGAGCCGCCATGCACCGTCGCACCACCGGAGTGTCCCGCCGTACCGTCACCAAGGCCGCGGCAGGTGCCGGTCTGGCCGTCCTGTTCGGCGCCCGGACCGCCTCCGCGCTCGGGTCCCGCACCGTCGACGTGTCCGTGTCCTCGGCCGCGCTGGGCCGCAGCGCCCCGGTGCGGCTGATCCTGCCGTCGGGGTTCGACGCGCGGGCCACCCGCACCTATCCCGTGCTGTACCTGCTGCACGGCGCCCACGACGACTACACCTCCTGGACGCGGGAGACGGACATCGAGGCCTTCACCGCGGGCCGGGACCTGATCGTGGCGATGCCCGACGCGGGACCCACGGGCATTCCCACCGCCTGGCGCGGCGGCCCCGACTACGAGACCTTCCAGCTGAAGGAGGTTCCGGCACTGCTCGCCCGCGACTACCGGGCCTCCGGGGTACAGGTCGTCGCGGGGGTGTCCACGGGTGGCTACGGCGCCATGGCGCACGCGGCCCGGCATCCCGGCATGTTCACGGCGGCTGCCTCCTACAGCGGGATCCTCGACACCAGGGCGCCCGGTGTGCCCACCTTGATGGACGCCATCGTGGCCCGCGAGAACCTGGTGCCCACCTCGTTGTGGGGCAATCCGTTCCTGAACCTGCTCACCTGGCGCGACTTCAACCCGCGCGACCGTGCGGTGGGACTGCGCGGCACCGCCCTGTACGTCTCCAGCGGCAGCGGGCTGGCGGGGGGCACGGGTGACTGGCTGCCGGAGGCCCTGGAGAGCGCGCTGTGGCCCTCCGCGCACAGCTTCGCCGACACGCTCGCGCTGCTGCGCATCCCGGTCACCACGCACTTCTACCCAGGAGGAGGGCACAGCTGGGCGTACTGGAAGCAGGAGTTCACCGCATCGTGGCCGATGCTCGCGCGAGGGCTGGGGGTGCCGCAGTGAAGTCGGTACCGTCGGGACACGGAACGCAACGCAGGGGACGTCCGTCCAACACAGGACTTACCCCTCGTCCCACGGGCAACGGCCCGCGGGTGAGCCGCTTCCGGGTGAAAGGAGGGCCTCCTTTGGCCACCCCAGTCCCGCACGGTGCTCCGGAGAATCTCGGCGCCGCCCCCTTCAAGCCGGACCTCGCCGAGCTGCTGCGTTCCCAGCTGGAGGACGTCGCCGACGAGGTCGAGGAGGAGGTCCGCCGGCAGGTGCCCGAGTACGCGCGCCCGGCCGACGGGACCTACCGCGAACACCTCAGAGCCGGTGTGGTGCAGGCGCTGACCCTGTTCGTGGACCACATCGCCGACCCGCGCAGGCGTGGGGACGAGATCGCGGCGACGTACTACGAGCTCGGGCGCGGCGAGGCCCTGGAGGGGCGCAGCCTGGACGCGTTGCAGTCCGCGCTGCGGGTCGGGGGGCTGCACGCCTGGCGGCTGATGGGCCGTACGGCGGAGGAGCTCGGCCTCGACTCCGCGGTGGTCACGGCGCTCGGCGAACTCGCCTTCCGCACGGTGCACGAGGTCGCCGAGGCAGCGGCGGCCGGGTACTCCGAGGTGCGCTCGCACAACACGGACGAGCTGGAACGGCGCCGCAGACGCCTGCTGGACCTGCTGCTCGGCGAGGGGCCGGTCGCGCCGGCGGCGGTGCAGGATCTGGCGCACGGTGCCCGGTGGACGGTGCCCAAGCAGGTCGCGGTCGTCGCGCTCGCGGCCACCCCGGACCAGCGGGAGGAGGACTGGCCGCTGGCCGCCGCGGGGGCGCTGGTGGACATGGAGTCGCGGCCGCCGCGGATGCTGATCCCCGACCCGGACGGCTCCGCGCGTTTCGGCGGGCGGGCGTTCAGCCTCGCGCTGCGCGGACGGCCGGCCGCGATCGGGCCGACGGTGCCGCTCGCGGAGGCCGCCCAGTCGCTGCGCTGGGCCATCCGGGCACTGGGGTTGATGGGACGCGGGATCCTCCCCCGGCAGGGGGTGGTGCGCTGCGCGGACCACCTGTCGACTCTGCTGCTGCACAGCGACGAGCCGATGCTCGACCAGCTGCGGGCGCGAGCCCTCGCGCCGCTCGACACGGTGTCGGAGGGGCAGCGGGAGCGGCTCGCCGAGACCCTGCTGGCGTGGCTGCTCAGCGGCAGCAATGTGCCCGACGTCGCCGCCCGTCTCCATGTCCATCCGCAGACGGTGCGTTATCGGCTGCGGCAGCTGGAGAAAGTCTTCGGTGACGCCCTGCACGATCCCGGTGCCCGGCTGGATCTCATTCTGGCACTCACCACCGCACAAAAGAACGAGGAATTCTTGAATTCCCGTCCATAACACAGTGCTTGGTCAAGCGAATACCTTCGGGACATCCTTTCCACGGCGTTTCACACGCCCCACCCGCAAAAGGATCCCCCCATGCGCATTCGCTTGTACCTCGCCGCGCTCTCGCTGATCGGCGGAGCCGGGGTGGCCACCGTCACGGCACCGTCGGCATCCGCCGCGGCCTGCTCGGACATCGACGTCGTCTCCGCTCGCGGCACGTTCGAGCCGGGCAACCTCGGTCTGATCGTCGGCGACCCGGTGTACTCCTCCCTGCAGAGGAAACTCACGGGCCGGAGCCTGACCAGCTACAAGGTGAACTACCCCGCGGACCTGTCCCTCACCTCGGCCGCACAGGGCAACGCGGATCTGGTGAACCACGTGAACAGCCAGGCGTCCTCGTGTCCGAACCAGCGCTTCATTCTGGTCGGCTATTCGCAGGGCGCGAACGTCGTCGACAACTCCATCGGCATCAGCAGCGCCGGTGCGGTGGTCGGAAGTCCCATCGTGGCCACCATTCCCGCCACACTTCAGTCCCGGGTGGCCGCGGTGCTGCTGTTCGGCAACCCGATCCGGGCGATCGGCAAGAGCGTCACCGGCACGTACCAGAGCCGCACCATCGACTTCTGTGCCAAGGGCGACCCCGTCTGCGAGGCGGGCGGGAACGACACGCTGGCACACCTGGGCTACACGGCGAACGCCGACGCGGCGGCGACCTTCGCCGCCGGCAAGGTCTGAGCCGGGCGACGGCATACGGAAGGGCCCGGGAGGAACTCCTCCCGGGCCCTTCCCCCTTGTGGTGGTTATCGGGGTGTGCGGGCGAACTCGGTGAGGGCGGTGGACACCGGCTCGGGCCGGCCGTTGTTCTGTACCGGCGCCGCCGTCAGCACGTCGAGGTGCTGGTAGCCGTCCGCGATCACGGGGTGCAGGTCGGCGGGGGCCCGCCCGGCGAGCAGTCCGTCGCCCGCGAGGACGGTGAGCGTCGGGTTGGCGGTGAGCCCGTCCGGGTGCACGACCAGCCGCTTGACCTGGGGGGAGGTGGACAGTTCGAGGTCGGTGACGAGCTTGGTCGGGAAGTACTGCTCGGTGAAGTCCAGCGGCTGTGCGGCCATGCTGCGCGCCAGCTCCTGGATGTCGGTGACCTCCTTGCCCGCGTTGGTGAACGGCGTCCCGTCCGAGGACCGGTACCCGGGGTCGTCCGGATCGCCGACCCGGTCGTAGTTGCGCCAGGTGTAGAGCGGACCGTGGGGCACGGCCGGGATGGCCTTGTACTCGGTGCCGAAGAGGCCCGGCTGCGATGAACTCCCGTTGACGGCGGGGAAGTTCTTGTCGGTGATGGGACCGCCGTCGAAGAAGCCCACGCTGCTCTGCAGGAAGGCGAGCGGTACGGACTGGTCGTCCATCAGAGAGCCCAGCACCGCCTGGTTGGAGAGCCGGAAGTCCTTCACCGCGGGGGAGCCGGTGAGGAAGGTGGCGGTGTCCTTGGAGAACAGGAAGCGGTTGGTGGCCTCGATGTTGGTGTTGGCGGGCAGATAGCTCGGCAGGTCGGCCTCGCCGCCCGGATTCTGCAGGGCGCCCACGCCCGCGATGGCGAGCAGGGTCATGGTCTCGGGGTTGAGCAGAACGGGCGCGGACAGGGAGCGCGGGAACACTCCGCTGTCGAGTCCGGCCTGGACGACGCCGTACCCGAGGCCGATGTCCGGCAGGTTGGTGTCGTCCGGGATGCTGCCGCTCAGGTCACCGAGCGAGGTGGAGACGGTGGTGTCGAGGGCGAAGTAGCCGGCGCACTGGTTGTGTCCGGCGTCGGCGGTGGTGGCGGGGTTGCCGTCGAAGTCGGCGGCGGCGAAGTAGCCGGTGATGACACCGCCGAGCGAGTGGCCGCCGCACAGCACCTTGTCCTTGCGGACGCTCCGGTCGGGCAGTTCGGCGGTGAGCAGGTCGTATTCGTCGCGGACGGTCTGCTCGATGCCGAGCTTGGCCATCCATCCGAGCTTGTCGTTGCCGACGAACCCGGCGAAGGTGTGGCCCTGGACCTGCTTGCCTCGGTAGTAGTAGTCGACGGCGGTGTGCTGGTCCCCGGAGGCGATCCCGGTGCGGTCCTCCAGGCAGTTGGAGCGCCGGTCGAGGGCCCAGAACTCGATGTGCCGGCCCTGCTCGGCGGCGCGGGTCACGGTGTTGCGGGCGACGCTGTCGAAGGCTCCGGCGCCTTCCAGGATGCCCGGCTGGGCGACCAGGACCCGGTCGGCGTCCGCCGATGCGGCGGGGCCGTCGGCGGACCGGTAGCGCAGGTACGACAGCCAGTCACACGCCGCGGGCCGAGCGCCGAAGGACGCGGGCAGGGGGGCTTTCACCCGCACCACGGTCTCGGTGACGCCGGCGGTCGTGCCCACGGCGGTCTCGGTTCTCGCGCTGTCTCCCTGGGCGTCGGGGGACGACACGGCGACCGCCCCGGTGGTCAGCAGCACCGCCAGCGCTGCGGTGCGCCACCTGTCTCCTCTGCTGCGACTCGTCTTCATGCTGGGACCGTAGGGCGGCGCGGGCCACGCCCTCGGGAGTTGCTCACAAGAACGCAGGGCCCGGTGGACGCTTTGTCACCAGCCGCAGAGCACGGTCGCCGACAGAAGGACGAAGCCGGCCCACAGCCGGTCGGCGGCGAACTCGCTGTGGAGGCGGCCGCTCTCGCCCAGGTGGAGGTCGCGGTGGAACTCGTCGATCCAGGTGCGCAGCGGCGGTGCGCCGGTCGAGCCGTACTGCCCCAGCGCGCCGCGGCCTCAGCCGTCGCGCAGGGTATGGCGCGGTGAGCGGTCGTAGGTGTGCCGGTACAGGGTGGCGAAGCGGCCCGGATGCGAGAAGCCCCAGCGGGCGGCGATGTCGGTGACCGTGACACCGTTCTCGGGGTCGGCGGCCGCCAGTTCGTCGTGGGCGTGGGACAGGCGGACCCGGCGGACATACGCGAGCGGGGTGCTGTCCAGGTGACGGCGGAAGGCGTACTGGAGCGCGCGGACGCTGATGTGGGCCGCCCGCGCGATCTGGGCGACGGTCAGGGGCTGGTCGGCATGGTCGTCGATGTAGGAGAGGGCGCGGCGCAGGGCGGCGGGGTGGGCGTCCTGGCGGTCGGAGCCGGTGGGGTCGGTGGACGCGGTGTTGGGGAAGGTGTTCAGGACGGCCGCGGCCAGGTGCTGGGCGGCGGTGGAGGCCACCAGCGGCTCGTCGGCGACGGCGGCGTCCGCCAGGACATGGTCCTGCACGTAGCGGATGGTCGCCCGCAGCCGGTTGCCCGCCGCGGGGCTGAGGGGTCGGTGGCCGGTGAGCCGGACCGGTTCCGGTCTGCGGGTGTCCGCGGTCGCCGCGACCTGGGTGAGCAGGTCGGGGTCCAGCATGGTGATGTTGTAGCGGGCCGCGTGGACACGGCCCGCGTAGGACAGCTCGGGCGGGGCGAAGGACACCACGTCGCCGGGGCCGAAGGAGTCCGAGACTCCTTGGTAGACGTGGTCCTCGATGGTGCCCTCGTGGACCACGCACAGGCAGATCCGCCCCAGCGGGGTGACGGCGTAGCTCATGTCGAAGTCCAGGTCGAGTTCGTCGACGCTGACCGAGTCGATGGCGCTGCGGTGGATCCGCGCCCGGCTGCTGTCCGGGGTGCCGTTGCCGATGCGCATCTTCGCGTAGGCGTGACTGAGGAACTCCTCGGTCCGTTCAAGATCGTCGCTGTCGAACGTCAGCGTCTCCATCGCGCCCGGGCCTCCCACTCTCTGCATTTCTTTCGCGCCTACCCGCGAATGGCGCCATGCTGCGGATGGCGTTTCGTTTTCTGTCCTGCCGGCTCACAGGGTGTGCGTCTGTCGGCTCGCCACGGGCGGTCCACGGTGTGCAGGCTGGAACGGGCGGCGACCGCCGGAGTCGCCGGGCAACGGGTGAAGAGGGCGACAGGCTGTACATGACGGAACGCGAAGAGCTGGTCGAGCAGATCGAAGAACTTCAGACGGAAGTCGCCCAGCTCCGGCAGGCCCTTGTCTCGCACGCCGTCGTCGACCAGGCGATCGGAGTCGTCCTCGCCCTCAGCGGTCTCCGCCCCGAGCAGGGGTGGGAGGTCCTCAAGACCGTGTCCCAGCACACCAACGTCAAGCTGCGGGACGTCGCTCAGCACGTCGTGCGCTGGCCCGAGGCCGGCAGCCTGCCCGCGGAGATCCGCCGGGCCCTGCGCAGGGCGCTGGTCGAGGCACGGGCCGAGCACGGGGACCGGTCGCTCGTCGGCCGGTACATCGGTACACGAGTCCTGGCATCGCCCTCCCCGGGAAAATCGGGTGACGGGCAGGAGACCTGTGCGTACCGTTGATCACATGGAGGTCATCAGCCGTACCCACACCGCAGCCGCGCGAGCGACCAGCTCACCGGCTGCCGACGCCTGACCTCCCCCCTCTCCCCCGGCGGCCGGAAACGGACCGCCGGTGCAGGGCCTCTTCTCGCGCTGTTCCCGTGGTCGTTTCCGGTCCCACGAGACCGAAGGACCACCGCCATGGACACGGACCGGACCGTAGGCGTCTTCACCGACTTCTACCGCGAGCGCGGACATCACCTGATCACGGGCAGCACCCTGCTGCCACCGCCCGGGGACCAGGTGCTCTTCACCACGTCGGGCATGCATCCGCTCACTCCCTATCTGGAGGGCCGCCCGCATCCCCGGGGCCGCCGTCTCGTCAATGTGCAGCGCTGTCTGCGAACGACCGACCTCGACGAGGTCGGTGACTCCACCCACCTGACGGTGTTCGAGATGCTCG
The DNA here is from genome assembly GCF_055559055.1 of Streptomyces sp. NPDC024687. Classification (NCBI taxonomy): domain Bacteria; kingdom Bacillati; phylum Actinomycetota; class Actinomycetes; order Kitasatosporales; family Streptomycetaceae; genus Streptomyces; species Streptomyces sp. NPDC024687. Next base: position 148,261 of record NZ_JBVHLJ010000010.1, read on the forward strand.
GCTCGTGGTCGCTCGGCGACTACGGCCACTCGCAGAGCCTGCGCTGGGGGTACGAGCTGCTCCGCGACGGTTTCGGCATCCCCCACGACAGACTCCACGTCACGGTCTTCGGCGGTGACGAGCAGGTCGGCCCCGACCTCGAATCCCTGCGCACCTGGGAAGAGTTGGAGGTCCCCGTGGAGCTCACCGGGGAGGACAACTGGTGGTCCAACGGGCCCGTCGGCCCGTGCGGCCCCGACTCGGAGATCTTCGTGTGGACCGGCGGCACCCCACCGCGGGGCACCCCCACGACCGACCCGCGCTGGGTGGAGATCTGGAACCACGTCGTCATGCGTTACCGGCGCCTCGAGGACGGCTCGCTCCAGCCCCTCGAGCGTCCCGGCATCGACACCGGCATGGGGCTGGAACGCCTGGTCACCGTCCTTCAGGGTCGCGACTCGGTCTACGACACCGACCTGTTCGAGCCCTGGATGCGACTGCTGCCGCCCCTGTGGCCGCTCGACGTGCCCTCGCTGCGTCTGGTCAGCGACCATCTGCGCTCCGGTGTCGTCGTCATCGGCGACGGGGTACGGCCGTCCAACACCGGCCGCGGTTACGTCCTGCGCCGCGTCGTGCGCCGCCTGCTCACCACCCTGCGGCGCGACGACCCGTCCCGCACCCTCTCCGACCTTCCGGTCGAGCTCCTCCAGCACACGCTGGACCACTTCCGCACGGACTGCGGGACAGGGCTCGTCCGTGACGTGCTGCTGGAGGAGGAACGCCGGTTCGACAGACTGCTGGAGCGGGGCCGGCGTCTGCTGTCCGGGCCGCGGTACCGGGGGCCGCTGAGCGAGCAGGACTACGAGTACCTCCACGACACCCACGGTCTGCCCCGCGACCTGGTGCTGAGCCTGCGCCGAGAGGAGTGACGGCTACTCGGTGCGCAGGGCCGTCGCCGTGCGGGCCTTCGCCGCCCAGCCCGCCGGGAGCATCGCGCCCAGCAGGGCGATGACGACACCGGCCAGGCCCAGCAGGAGCAGCTGCGGGGTGTCGTAGACATCGAGGACGGATCTCGGCAAGCCGGTGCCCGCCGCGTGGCCCATCACCGGGAGCACGAAGCCGTGCAGCGCGTATCCGGCGGGAACGCCGACGAGACCGCCGAGCACGCCGATGCCGGCCACCGAGGCGAGGACGAGGCCCACGGTCTGCCGGGGCGACATGCCGAGCGCCTTGCACACGCCGAGGTCGTGGACGCGTTCCCGGGTGTCCAGGACGACGGAGTTGAGGACGCCGAGGGCCGCGACGGACACGAGCATCAGGGTGAGGAGAGCGGCCATCGTGTTCAGGATGACCACGAAGTTGTCCCCCTGGGAAGGGGCGTTGGCCCGGGCGTCGGCGCCGAGGGGTTCGATCCGCGCGGCGAGCTTCTCGGCGTACGCGACCGGGGAGACGCCCGGCTTCACGTCGACGAGGAACAACTGTGGCCTGGTCGCGGGGAAGTCCGCGAGGTTCGCCTGGATCTCCATCACGTCGTCGGAGGTGCCGAAGGCCTCGCCGACGATCCTCAGGGTGGCCGTCTCCTTTCCGACGGTCACGCGTACGGTGTCGCCGATCTCGCTGCCGGTGGTGTCCAGGAACTGGCCGGGCACGACGACCTGGCCCGCGCCGGTGAGCCAGTGCCCGGAGACCATGGCGTAGCCGCCGCGGCTGGAGTCGCCCTGGTACAGGGTCGCCCGGACGATTCCGGAGACCCCGGCCACCGTGGCGTCCTGCTGGCCCATCCCGTAGTACGAGGCGGTGTCCGCCTGCGCCTTGATGGCGGCGCTCACCTTCGCCGGGTCGGCCGGCTCGGGCTCCGGGGTGCTGCCCGGCACCGGGATGTGCTCGCCGCCCGCGACGGTCGGGCCGCCGGTGAAGACGGTGACCGCGGAACGGTTCTCGGGGTCCTGCACCGCGCTGACCTCGTTCAGTGAGGAGGTGAGCCCGACGGCGAAGGTCGCCGCGATGGTGCCGAAGGCCACGGCGAGCAGCATCGCCAGGGCACGGACCGGATGGGCGAAGGGGCTGGCGAGACCGTAGGTCACCGCCCTGGGCAGCGGCAACCGGCCGGCCGCGCGGTGCGCCCACTGCCCCCGTCCGGTGCGCGGGGCCCGGCCGACGGCGATGGCCTCGACCGTGCGCAGCCGCCCGGCCCGCAGCGCGGGGACGAAGGCCGCGATCCCCACGACCAGCAGCGCGCCGACGGGCACCACGACGTCCACCCACCAGGCGACGGACAGGGTGGCGGTGCCGTACGCCTGCTCGGTGTCGTCGAGGAGGGGGACGGCCAGCAGGTTGCCGAGGACGACTCCGAGCGCGATGCCCACGGTCGCCGGGATGAGCGCCTGGGCCACGTAGGCGCGGACGACTTCGCGCGGGGTGAAGCCGATGGCCTTGAGGATGCCGATCCTGCGCAGGCCGGTACCGACCGCGCCGCTGATGACACTGCCGACGATGATCACCGACATGACGATGCCGAGGACCCCGAACGCGACGAGGAACGGGATGGTCGGCGCGGCCCCCCGGTCGGCGGCGCGCTTGGTGTCGAGGTAGGACTGGGTACCGAGGAGCGCCCCGGTCGGGACGGCGGCGAGGAGCTTCTTGCGGTCCGCGGCGATGTCGCCCTTCGAGCCCGCCGAGTCGAAGCGGTAGAGCATCTGGCTGCTGACCGGGGTGTCCTTCGCGGCGAGTGCCGTGACCTGAGCGGGAGTCGCCCACACGTCGGCGGTCCTGCTGGCCGAGGTGGCGAAGCCGACGACCGTGAGAGTCGTGCCGGAGGCCGTCAGGGTGTCGCCCACCTGGAAGGCGGGCCCCTGGTAGGAGGAGCTCAGCACGATCTCGCCCGGTTTCCTCGCCCACCGGCCGGCCGTGAGGTCCAGGTCGTCCACTTCGGCCTGCGGGCCTGGGCGTCCGACCACGGTCATGGCCGGGGGCCGGCGACCGGACGAGTCGGCCGCCCGCAGGATCGTGGTCGGGTACGGTCCCGCGCTCGCCGTGACGCCCGCCAGCTTCCCGGTGGCCCCGAGCTGTTCGGCACTGACCTTGGCCGGGTCGAACTCGGCGGTGACATGGGCGCCGTTCTGCTCGGCGAAGGCGTGATCGAAGGGCGCGTTGGAGACGACCATCAGGGAACCGGCGACCACGGCCGCCGCCACGGCCATCATCGTGGCGATGGCGATGACGACGGTCTGCACCCGGCGCCGACTCACCCCGGAGCGTACGACGCGGACGAGCGGGCCGGTCATCGCACGGCCCCGGCGCGGGAGTCGAGGGCGACATGGCCGTCGACGAGGTGGACGGTGCGGCTCGCGCAGGCCTCGGCCAGGGCCGGGTCGTGGGTGACGAGGACGATGGTCTGGCCGCCGCGGTGCAGGTCGACGAGGAGTTCCCGGACGTCCTGGCCCGAGGCGCTGTCGAGGGCCCCGGTCGGTTCGTCGGCGAGCAGCAGGGCGGGCCGGTTCACCAACGCCCGCGCGACGGCGACACGTTGGCGTTCACCGCCGGAGAGCCGGCCGGGGTAGGCGTGGGCGTGCTTCTCGATGCCCAGGACCGCCATGAGCTCACGTGCCCGGGCCTCCGTCTTGCGCCGCGAGGTCCCGGTGAGCTGGGCGGGAAGCCGGATGTTGTCCACCACGGTGAGGTCGTCGAGGAGGTTGAAGAACTGGAAGACCATGCCGACGCTTTCCCGGCGGAACCGGGCCAGGGCGTGCTCGCCGAGCCGGTCGATCTGCTGCCCGGCGACGGTCACGGTGCCCTCGGTCGGCTTGTCGAGGCCCGCGACGAGGTTCAGCAACGTGGATTTGCCGCTGCCGGAAGGACCGGTCACCGCGAGGGCCTCGCCCTGGGCGACGGAGAGGTCGAGCGGTCCGAGCGCGGGTGCGCCGGCGGTGTCGTAGCGCTTGGCCACGCCCTTCAGTTCGATCACTGCGGTCATGGGAGGTGCCCGTCCTGTCGGTTGTCGGGTCGTGTCCTTGTCGGCGTGGCGAAGGTACGGGCGGGCGGGCGGCGGGCGCGTCGGCCGGGGCACCGACATGCGGCCCTCCGTGCGGAGGACCCGGCCCGGGGTCATCCCTGCGAAGTACGCCCGTAGAAGGGGGCGTTGGTCGTGGAGACGGACGCGCGGCGGGACCGGGGCCGCGACAATGGGCGCATGGAGACGGAGTACCTGCGGGGATGGCGTCGGCAGGTGCGTGTCGCGCTGCGGCCGGAGCCGAAGGGCGCCGCGCTGTCACGGCGGTCGGTGTGGTTCGACGTGCTGCTGGCCGTGCTGCTGACGGTGGTCGCGCTGGTGGTGGCGTCGCGCTATCCCGGCGACGGGCCGGTGCGCGTGTCGAGATTCGCGGACGGCGTGCCGGTGCCGCCCCGGCCTCCCGCGCTCCCGGGCGTGCGGATCGAGGAACCGGTCTCCTCACCGCCCTGGGTCCTGGTCGTGCTGTCGGCACTGCCGCTGGCGGCGCGTCGGCGGTTTCCGCTGACCGTGTTCGCGGTGGTGCTCTGCGCGGGGCTGGCCATCGGCGACGACGCCTCCTGGATCAACGTCCTGACCTGCGTGATCGGCACCTACAGCGCGGTGACGCACAGCCGGCACCGGGCGGGCGCGATGGCCGGGCTCGTCGTCGCGGCCGTCCTCGCCGGAGTGGCGTTCCGGTCGACGGAGCCGGTGCTGCCCGGCTGGTCGAGTCCCGGGGTGGTGCTGCTGGTGGCGGGGGTGCTGGCCAGCGTGGTGCGGTTCGGGCGGCGGCGTCTCGCGGCCAGCCGGGACCGGTTCGCGGAGCTGGAGCGGACGCACGAGGAGGCGACGCGCCGGGCCGTGGCGGAGGAACGGGCCCGGATCGCCGCGGAGTTGCACGACGTCGTGACCCACAATGTGAGCGTGATGGTCATCCAGGCGGGCGCCGCGCGCAAGGTCATGGACGCGGCCCCTGAGCGGTCCAAGGAGGCGTTGCTCGCGGTCGAGGCCGGGGGCCGGGCCGCGATGGCCGAACTCCGGCACGTGATGGGCCTGTTGGCCGCGCCGGACACCGGCCGTGCGGACTCCCCCGCCGACGGCCTCGAACCGCAGCCGGGGCTCGGGCAGTTGGACGCCCTGACCGACCGGGTGCGGGCCGCGGGGACACCGGTCGGCGTCGCGGTCTCCCTGCCCCCGGAACCGCTGCCGCCCGGCGTGGACCTCACGGCGTACCGCGTGGTCCAGGAGGCGCTGACCAACACCCTCAAGCACGCGCCCGGCGCCGAGGCCGTCGTCACCGTCGGCTGGTCCGGCGACCGGCTGGAGATCGAGGTCATGGACACCGGCGCGGTCCGCGACGGGGTGCCCGCGGACGGGAACGGCCGCGGGCTGATCGGCCTGCGCGAGCGCCTCGCGGTCTACGGCGGCGAGCTGACGGCGGGCCCGACCCTCGCCGGCGGCTTCCGGATCAGGGCGGAGGTGCCGTGGCGGACGACGTGAACGGCCACGGCCGGGCCCACCCTGTCGGGTCGGCGGACCGACCGAGCGGTGCGGCGGCCCCGGCGACAGCCCGGCGAACCTCCTCGACGAACGGGCGGATCGGTGGAGCCGCTCCGCCGGCAGACCGGTCCAGCGGCGGAGCGGTCCCGGGGACAGCCCCGCAAACCCGAGGCACGGCCTCCTCCGCGAACCGGCGGATCGGTCGGGCCGCTTCGTCGGCGCACGGCACGGGCGAGGAGTGGCAGCGGTGACGGACGGCATGAACGGCATCCACGCCGGCACCGGCCTCGACGGCGACAGGCTGCGGGCCGTCATCGCCGACGACCAGGCCCTCGTACGCACCGGGTTCGGGATGATCCTCACCGCGGACGGCATCGAGGTGACCGCGGAGGCGGCGGACGGGGCGGAGGCGGTCGCCGCGGTCCGGCGGACCCGCCCCGACGTCGTCCTCATGGACATCCGGATGCCGGGCATGGACGGCATCGAGGCCACCCGGCGGATCCTCGCCGAAGACACCGCGGGCGAGATCCGCGTGATCATCCTGACCACGTACGACCTCGACCACTACGTCTACGCCGCGCTCACCGCCGGGGCCAGCGGTTTCCTCCTCAAGGACGTCACGCCCGAGCATCTGGTGGCCGCCATTCGGCTGGTGCGGTCCGGGGACGCCCTGCTGGCGCCCACGATCACCCGTCGCCTGATCGAGCGCTTCGCCCAGCGGGAGGAGGCGGTGCCCTCGGCCGAGCTGCACCGGGACCTCTCCGGGCTGACCCCGCGCGAGCTGGAGGTGCTGCGGCTGCTGGCGACGGGGCTCAGCAACGCCGAGCTCGCGGAGCGGCTCTTCCTCAGCCCGACGACGGTGAAGACGCACATCGGCCGGATCCTGTCCAAGCTGGAGCTGCGCGACCGCGTCCAGGCGGTCGTCCTCGCCTACGAGAGCGGGCTGATCACGCCGGGCGGCGCATCGGAAGGCGCCTTGCGGGACCCCTAAGCCATCAGCCCGGCCGCGACCGTCGCCCCCAGCTCCCAGCACGCCTCGATGTCGGCCTTGCCGGGTTCGCCGGTGACGGTCACCGGTTCGGTCGCACGCCGCCAGCCGAGACCGGTCGTGATCGACTCGATGCCGCGCAGGGCACCGGTGACGTCGTTGCCGCCGTGCACGTAGCAGCCGAAGGACCGGCCGCGCGTCTCGTCGAGGCACGGGTAGTAGATCTGGTCGAAGAAGTGCTTGAGGGCGCCGGACATGTAGCCGAGGTTGGCCGGGGTGCCGAGCAGGTAGCCGTCCGCCTCCAGCACGTCCGAGGCGGTGGCGGACAGGGCCGCGCGCCGTACGACCCGCACGCCCTCGATCTCCGGCGCCGTGGCCCCGGAGACGACGGCCTCGAACATCGCCTGGCAGTTGGGCGAGGGCGTGTGATGCACGATCAGCAAGGTGGCCACGGTCGAACCCTGCCCTGCCCCGGCTTTCGTCCGCAAGCCGTGCCCTGGCCGGGCACCGCCGGGCTACGATGCCGGGAACCGCGACGGGGGAGCGAAGTCATGGCCGACAAAGGGCAGCGGGCAGCAGCGGTCTTCGACGCGCTGGGTCTGGAGTACGAGAAGGCCTTCGCCCGTTCGGAGGCTCACCTGGCCTCGCTGGAGTGGCTGCTGGGAAGGCTGGCTCCCGGAAGCCGCGTTCTGGACGTCGGCAGCGGCACCGGCCGGCCCACCGCGTCGACGCTGACCGCCGCCGGGCACGAGGTGCTGGGGGTGGACGTCTCCCCCGTCATGGTCGACCTCGCCACGCGGCAGGTGCCGCAGGCCACGTTCCGTCGCGCCGACATCCGTGAACTGCCGCTGGAGGAGGGTTCGTTCGACGCGGTCTGCGTGTACTTCTCGCTGCTCCAGATGACCCGCGCCGAGCAGTCCGAGGTGCTGGGGCGGCTGGCGCGGGCCCTGCGGCCGGGCGGGACTCTGGTGCTCGCCACCGTGCCGGCCGACGTGGAGGACCTGGCGGTCGAGTTCATGGGCCAGCCCGTCCGGGCGACCAGTTTCGCCGCCCAGGACGTGGCCACCGTGGTGCGCGACACGGGTCTGACGGTGGAGTCCGAGCATTTCGCGGAGTTCACCCCGGACCACCCCGAGGGCGCCACCGAACCGCATGTGTTCCTCTACTGCACCCTTCCATAGGGACAGCACGTAGCAACTGCCTCCCGCCGGACGGCAGTTGCGCTACATGCCTTCATCGGTCGGTCAGCGCACGGCCACCTGCACGTACGGCACCAGCCGCACCGGCCCCACCAGACCGTGGTCCTGGCGGGCGACCCCGCCGAACACGGTGGGCTGCTCGACCCTGAGCCGGTTGATCAGCGGGGTCGCCACCTCGATCTCGAGGGTGTTGGCACCGCGCCGCAGGAAGGGGCCGAGGTCGACGACGGGGTGGAGCCGGTCGGCCGCGGGCAGCCGCCGGCCGTTGACGGTCACCCGGAACGTGTCGCTGACCTGGCCGAGCTCCAACTCGGCGCCGTGGGACGGCGTCCAGTCGGCCGGCAGGGTGAGCGTGGTGCGGTAGCGGCCGACGCCCGCGGAGTCGGCCAGTTCGGGGATCTGGGACCAGGGCCTGAGCGTGTCGAGGGTGAGGCTGCGCCGGACGTGTTCGGTCCGGGTGGCGTCCGGGCCCGGGTACCAGTCGTCCACGTCCAGCTCCCAGCGGGCCGGGGTGATCGGCGCGGGCACTGCGGGGGTCCTGGTGGTGACGGTGCGGCCCCGGGACAGGCGTGTGGTCCAGGTACCGGCCGTACGGGCCCGCACGGTCATACCGCGCTCGGTGAACAGCACCGCGTCCGCGTCGGTGGCCTCGGCGTGGGGGCTGTTGCCGTGCCGGTCGCCGAACAGGCCCGGCCGCCCCAGGGCGACGATCATCGTCTGCCCCGGCTGGAGCGTCACCCGCAGGGTGAAATCGTCCCCGTCCTCCGTGTAGCGCGCGAGCCGGGTCGCCTCGCCCGTCCAGGGATCGAGCAGATACGGCACCGTCCGGCCGCCGTGTGTGCGGCGCAGCGTGACGTCGTGGTCGATCGCGGCCACGGGCGGCTTGACCGTCTCGGCGTGCTTGCCGTTGCACAGGTAGTAGAAGTCCGCATCTGCGGTGACCCGGTGGGCGTTGAGGAGCGTGGACGCGGTCGCGTGCCGCACGTCGGCACTCACGCCCAGTGCGGTGAGGGCGTCGCCGACCGCGGCCTTGTCGGTGACCCGCACGACATGGGGCAGGGCGAGCAACCGGCCGAGAAGCCCGCGCAGCCGGTCCGTCTCGCCCTGGTCCGGGACGCCGGGGGTCAGCGCCTGGTCGAAGGCGCCGAACAGGACCACGGGGAGCCCCTCCTCCGCCAGGGCGAGGATTCTGCGGGCATCCTCGACGGCGAGCGTGGGCGTGGAGCCGTAGAAGAAGTCGCCCTCGACGAACAGCGCCCTGTAGGCGGGCCCTTGGGGAGCGAGCCGGCCGCCGGAGACGGTGGCGGAGGGCAGGTCGAGCAGGGGGCCGCTGAGGAACTGGTGGGTCCAGCCGAGCGGGACACCGGTCGCCGTGAACCAGGAGGCGCCGATGCCGGTGGCGGTGTAGCCGGTCTGCCGGAACACGGCGACGTCCGCTCTGGCGGTGCCGCTCTGGAGCACCTGGTGCACGCGGCCCAGGTAACCGGAGATGTCCTCGACGTGCCGCCAGGTGGGCTGGCGCGGGCCCCACGACTCGCCGTAGCCCGCGGTGCCGTTGTACGGGCTGAAGGCCGCGAACCCCGGCCAGTCGACCCCGGGCGCGGTGGCGTAGGAGAAGCCGTGCACGACGGTCTGGTTGACACCGGCCGCGTAGGCGCCGCCCATGGTCCGCAGGAAGCGGTCCCAAGTGGTGCTGTACGCGGATCCGTTGTAGGCGCCCGCCTCGCAGGACAGGACGGTCCGTCCGGCCATGTCCCGGCCGCCGGCCAGGCAGCGGTAGTCGTCCAGGTTCTTGAAGCCGAGCGACTCGCCCTCGGGGACGTCGAGGATCGCGGCCGCGGCGATGGCGTCCGTCTGGAGGCCGTAGGGCTGTGAGCGCAGGGTCATGCCGAGGGTGTGCGCCCAGTCCCGCAGGGCCGTCAGGTGGTTGCGGTTGAAGAGGCCGGAGACGGTCTCCCAGAAGTCGTGCCGGATCTGTCGGGTCAACTGGGCTTCGTAGGCGAAGACCTGGTTGCCGTTGTCCAGGACTAGGGCGGGCAGGTACGGCAGCAGGAGCCTTCCGGTGTGCTTCTCGAAGGCCTCGGGCAGCAGGGGTGTCCAGGTCAGGCCGTCGGTCTCCAGCTCCACGGAGTCCTCGAAGAAGGAGCCGCCCGCGGCCCTCAGCAGGCGCCGCAGGGACGGGGTCAGCAGGTGGTCCTGCCAGTAGGCGGTGACCGCGGTGGTGCCGGCCGGGCTGAAGTGGTCGACGGCGTAGGCGGCCGGGGCGGAGTGGGGGCCGGACTCGGGCTGCTGGCCCGAACCACGTACCCAGTAGGAGATGAGCACCCAGTCGCCGCCCTCGGGCGCGGTCCAGGTGAGCGTGGAGTCGACGACGGTCGCGGTGAGGTCCTGGACGCTCGTGGGGTCGAGGCCGGTCTCCTTGCGGGTCGAGTGGGCGGGCTCGACCCGGGCGGCCTGGACGGCGAGGAGTTGTTGGCGGGTCACCCCTGCGGCCGGGGCGTGCACGGGCGGCGGGACGGGCCCCTGGTAGGTGCTCCCGCCGGTCAACGGGACACGGCCGTGGGCGAGTTCCTTTGCGGCGGCCTCGTCGTCGGGGGTGAGACCGGGGACTGCGACGGGCCAGCTGGGGCCGAGGGTGAGGTCGACGGTGAGCCCCCGTCTCGCCGCGCGGCGCAACGCGGCCTCGACACCGTCCCGCCAGGGTCCGCTCCCCCAGCCGTGGTGCGCGGTGTCCAGGACGGACTTGTCCCTGATGCTGTGGTGGACGGCGGCGATCTCCACCCCGCCGAAGCCCGCGTCCGCGATCTGGTCGATCTCGCGGGCGATCTCGTCCGAATCCACCAGACCGTCCGGCCACCACCAACGGAACCTGGGCCGCACGGACTTCACGGGGTCCATGAACCACTGGGCAGGCACCCCCGAGGCCGCGGCCGGGACCCCCACCCCGAGTGCGGCGACGGCGCCCGCGGTCAATCCGGCGGCCAGGACTGCGCGGCGGGATAGCCCGCCGCGCCGCGGGATGGCTTCATGCATGTGGGCGCCCCCAGATGAATACTGAATCGTTTCAATCACGGTGAACGCCCGAACGCTAAGCCTCCGTCTCGACCAAGGTCAAGATGCGTGCACCGCCAACGCGGCGGCCAGGGCGTCCAGATGGTCCGCGACGGGGCCGGCGGTGAGCAACCCGCTCGCGGCGCCCGCTAGTTCACCCCTGGCGGGGCCGAGTGCCTCCTGGGCGCGCCGCATCAGCGGTCGGTCGTCCACCTGGACGGCCGCTCGGGCCAGCAGACTCCACAGGGCCTCGTACAGCAGGTCCCCCGGCGGTGCGGGGACATCGGCCAGCAGACGTACAGCGTCCTGGTCGCGCCCCTCGGCGAGCAGCAACAGGGGGCGCACCCATGGCTCGTACGGACCCCAGTCGGTGTGCGGGTCGGCGGTGGCGGGGAGGCCGTGGTGCAGCCGGAGGCACAGCAGGGCCAGCGGCAGCAGTCCGTGTTCCAGGCCGGGCATGCCGGCGCCGTCGAGGGATTTGGCGGCGGCGCGGTACGCGGACTCGCCGAGGTGCGGGGGCCCGGTCGCCGCGGTGCGCAGGGCGCGGTACCAGGTGGAGAACACGGCGACGAGGGGCAGCGCGTGGCGTTCGGCGAGCGCGTCGGCGGCGGCCGCGTGTCGGTCGGCGGCCGTGAAGTCGGCAGTGGCGCAGTGGGCTTGCAGCCGGATGAGGTGGCCGAGGACCTCGTAGGTGAACAGGTCGTGCCGCGCGGCCGCTTCGGTGATCTCCGCGCCGATGCCGTCCCGTCGGCCGGCGAGTCCGGCGCGTTCGAAGGTCTGCATGAACAGGCCGTTGAGGGCGAAGACGAGCAGGTTGGCGTCCTCGAGTCGGCGTGCGCCGGCCACAGCCTGGTGGGCCGCCTGGAGGGCGCGTGTCCCGTCGGGGAGGGTGCCGCGGGACTCCACCGCCACGGTGGCCAGGAGCCGGGCCCTCGCCGCCTCGGGCGCGCCGGGCGGCAGGAGGAGCAGGGTGCGTTCCGCCGCGCCCACCAGCCGCTCGGCCTGGGCCGGGTCGTCGGAGCGGGTCCAGACGGCGGGGACGTCGTAGACGCCGATGACGCGGACCGTCAGCTCCGGATCGCCCAGCTGCTCGGCCGCCGCCACGGCCGCGGCCCGGTGCCGTCGTGCCGCCTCCAGGGCGCCGCCCCCGGTGACGGCGAGATGACGCATCAGCCCGGCGGGCGACAGCGACAAGCCGCGCGAGGACGGCCCCCACACCTACTCCAAGCGGACCATGGCCGACGACGTCGTGACCCTCGCACGCCGCCTCGGGCACCCCCGGTTCGCGCTGGTGGGCCACGACCGGGGCGCACTGGTCGCCTTCCGCGCGGGCCTCGACCACCCGGACGCGGTCTCCCACCTGGCCTGTCTGGACATCCTGCCGACGCTCGACATGTGGGACGCCCTGCGCGGCACGTCGGCGGCGGTCGCCTTTCACCTCTACCTCATGGCCCAGCCGCCCGGCCTCGCCGAGCGGATGATCTCCGCGAGCGCGGACGCGTTCTTCGGCCACTTCCTCGACCTGTGGGCGAACCGGCCCGACGCGATCCCGCCCCACGTCCGTGCCGAGTACCTGCGAGCCTGCGGCGAGGCGGTGCCGTCGGTCGTCGCCGACTACCGCGCCTCGGCGGGCATCGACGTCGAGCACGACGAGACCGACCGGGCCGCGGAGCACCGGCTCGGCATGCCGGTGACCGTGCTCCAGCAGGACTGGGGGTCCGCGCTCGGCTACGACACCACCGAGCTGTGGGAGGCATGGGCCGACGACCTTCGTCATACGACCGTCTCCTGCGGTCACTTCATGGCGGAGGAGGCGCCGGGGGACGTGGTGAAGGCCCTGCGGGAGCTCGTTCTTCGCTGACCGTGCCTGGGAGCCGGCGGCAAGGTGCGCACCACCCTGCGCCGGGCCTTGACCCGGCTCTCACCGTGATGGACGAGGGGTGTTCGGCAGCTCGACCATCCGCAGATTCCAGCGGCCGCCGCGGCCGGTGAGTTCGACGGTGGACAGCGGCGGCACGTCCACTCTCCAGAACGCCTGGTGAGGTGCCCCGAGCGCGTGCACCACCGCGGCCCGCGCCACCGCCTGTTCGACCACCGCGAGCACGCGCCCCACGTCGGGCTGCAGCGCGTCCAGCCAGACGGCCACCCGGTCGCAGAGCTGCGCCACGCTCTCCCCGCCGTGCGGCGCCGCCCCCGGGTCGGCGAGCCAACCGGCCAGCCCCGACGCGTCGGCTGCCGCGATCTCGTCGAGTGTGCGGCCGTACCAGGAGCCCACGTCGAGGTCGCGCAACGCCGGTTGCGACGTGACGGACTCCCAGCCCAGGGTCCGGGCCGTCTCGGTGCAGCGCCGGGAGGGTGCCGTGCAGCGGGTGGCGGCCTGCGGGAGGGATCCGGCGACGGCCCGCACCCGGTGCAGCGCGCGCTCGTCGAGGGGGTCGTCGGCGAAACGGACGGCGCGTTCCGTACGGGCTGCGGCGCACAGCAGGGTGAGCCGGACGGTCATACGGGCCCTTTCGTCGAGTCGCCTGGGGTGGTTCATCGTAGGTGCCGTACGCCCTGTTGGCCGATGCGCGCATTGCCCCTACCATCTGGGACGACAAGGACGACGGCGCCACGGAAGTCCGGTGCAAGCCCGGCACGGTCGCGCCACTGTGTGCCACCCCTCGGCCGACGAGGTGTGGTGAGTCAGACCCCACGCCGTCGTCGAGTGCCCCACATGACACGGGACGCGTTGTTCCCGAGGAGGTCTCGCCATGGCGCAGTCCACTGCCGCCCCCACGCCCACCACCCCCGCCCTCGCACCACTGCCGGTGCGGGCGCTCATCCCCTGGGCCGTCTTCTTCGGCGTCCTGATGCTGGTCCTGCTGTACTTCGTCGGCGCCGAACAGGGCGCCACCGCACTCGTCTCCGGCGAGGGCGTCCACGAGTGGGTGCACGACGCACGCCACCTGCTCGGCTTCCCCTGCCACTGAGGCGGGGCGGAGCTCATGAACTCCACAGTCGTACGTACCCTGTTGGCGCGCGGCATGCTCGCCGGTCTCGGCGCCGGTGTCCTGGCCTTCGTCTTCGCCTACCTGGTCGGGGAGGGCCCGGTGGACGCGGCCATCGCCTTCGAGGAGGCAGGCTCCCACGAACACGGCGAGGAACTGGTCAGCCGTTCCGTGCAGTCGACCGCCGGACTGGCCACCGGCGTCCTCGTCTTCGGAGTCGCCATCGGCGGCATCATGGCGCTGGCGTTCTGCTTCGCGCTGGGCCGGATCGGCCGGTTCGGCGCCCGGGCGACGGCGGGTCTGGCGGCGCTCGGCGGCTTCCTCACCGTCTATCTCGTGCCGATCCTCAAGTATCCGGCGAACCCGCCCGCGGTGGGTGACCCGGACACCATCGACAAGCGCACCGCCCTGTTCGTCCTGATGATCGCGCTCAGCGTGCTCCTCGGGATCGGCGCGGTCCTGCTGGGCCGCAGACTCGCCCCGGCCCGGGGCAACTGGAACGCCTCCACCGCGGCCGCCGTGGCCTTCGTCGCCGCGGTGTCGGTGGCGATGGCCGTCCTGCCCGCAGGGGACAACACCCCGAAGGGCTTCCCGGCCACCGACCTGTGGGAGTTCCGCCTGGCCTCTCTCGGCGTCCAGGCCGTCCTGTGGTCGGCGTTCGGGCTGCTGTTCGGCTACCTGGCCGAGCGGGTCCTCGAACCGGGGCCGGCCCGGAGCGAGGTCTCCGCGCTCGTCGCCTGACGGCGTGGGTTCCGCCGGGGGCGCGCCCGGTGGAACCCACGACGTGCCCCGCAGCTCCCGTACGGTCCCGCCCAGCTTGTTCCTGGCCTGTTCCAGATGTTCGGCCTTGGCGCCGACCACCCAGCCTCGCGCAGTTCGTCCGCGTCGATACGGATCTCGGCCTCGCAGCCGACCGGCCCGGCGATCACCTCGACCCTGGCCGGCGCCACGATGCCGGGTGCCAGGATGCCGGCGGCGGGCGCCGCCTCCGGGCACGACGGAAGGGCCGGACACCCGTCTGTCCGGCCCTTCCGCACCTCCAGGGTCAGCCGCCGTTCAGGCGGGCGCGCAGGAGCTTCTTGCCGATCTCGGCGCCCTTGCGGCTGTCCGCCTGGGCCTTGCGGAACAGGTCGGCGACCTCGGTGTCCTTGCCGCGTTCCGCGTCCTCGATGTAGCTCTCCAGTCGCAGCGCGTTGCTCAGGCACGCCTCCACATACCAGATCAGGTTGTAGTCCTTGTCCGGCGTGCCGGTCGCGCCGCCGGTCTCCGTGCTGCTGGTCATTCCGGCCTCCTCGAGCGGTAGTCGTTCCGGAGCCGGACGAGTACCCGTCGTGCGCAGGTCAGTCCACGCCGGGGCAGAAAATCCGCCACGGGAACGCGACCGGTCCCTCGCGGTGCACGGTACGGGCGTGCGGGCGGGCGGGAAGGAAAGGGAGGGAGGGCGGCGCAGTCCCGAGGGCGCCGGTCGCCGCCACCCCGGCCCTGCGTCGCCGCCGTGCGCCGACCGCATAAGCTCGACGGATGGCGAAGTACTTCGACGTGCACCCCGACAATCCGCAGCCCCGCACCATCTCCCAGATCGCCGAGAGCATCCGCTCGGACGCGCTGATCGCGTATCCGACGGACTCCTGCTACGCGCTCGGGTGCCGGCTGGGCAGCCGCGACGGCATCGACCGGATCCGGACCATCCGGCGTCTGGACGACCGCCACCATTTCACCCTGGTCTGCCAGGACTTCGCGCAGCTCGGCCAGTTCGTACGGGTCGACAAGGACGTGTTCCGCGCGATCAAGGCGTCGACTCCCGGCAGTTACACCTTCATCCTCCCGGCGACGAAGGAGGTGCCGCGCATGCTCCAGCACCCGAAGAAGAAGACGGTCGGCGTGCGCATCCCCGACCATGTGGTCACCCAGGCGCTGCTCGCCGAGCTCGGGGAGCCGCTGCTGTCGAGCACCCTGCTCCTGCCGGACGAGGAGGAGCCGATGACCCAGGGCTGGGAGATCAAGGACCGTCTCGACCATGTGCTGGACGGGGTCGTCGACTCCGGGGACTGCGGCACCGAACCGACGACGGTGATCGACTTCTCGGGCGGCGAGGCGGAGATCGTACGGCACGGGGCGGGTGACACCAGCCGGTTCGAGTAAAGCGGCGCTCAAGCGGGAGGGGGCCGCGGCGGGCCAGGTGGGTGGTGCGTGCAACCATGTGCTCCGGCCCGGTTCCGCCGGGTCGGCGACCTGCTCGCCCTGGCACGCGCAGAGAGGCACCCCCATGACCTCCGTACAGGGAACCGCCGTCGACATCCCCACCGAGGACGGCATCGCCGACGCCTATCTGGCCCACCCGGCCGACGGTGCGCCGCGGCCGGCCGTTCTGCTCTTCCAGGACGCCTTCGGGCTGCGCCCCCAGCTGAGGTCGATGGCCGACCGGCTCGCCGGGGCCGGCTACACGGTCCTCGTGCCCAACGTGTTCTACCGTCACGGGCGCGCGCCGGTCTTCGAGCTGCCCGAGTTCATCGACCCGGGCGCGCGGCCGGAGATCTTCGAGAAGATCATGCCGGTCATGCAGGCGCTCACGCCCGAACTGGCGATGCGGGACGCCGGGGCCTATGTGCGCTGGCTGGCCGACCGCCCCGAGGCCGCTGACGGCCCGGTCGCCCTCACCGGCTACTGCATGGGCGCACGGCTCTCCCTGCTGACCGCCGGCACCTATCCGGACCGGGTGGCCGCCGCGGCCGGTTTCCACGGCGGGCGCCTGGCGACCGACGCTCCGGACAGCCCGCACCTGGTGGCCGCGAACATCACCGCCGAGCTGTACTTCGGTCACGCCGACGACGACCCGTCACTGCCGCCGGAGCAGATCGAGCGCCTCGCCGCCACACTGACCGAGGCCGGGGTCCGCCACCGCTGCGAGGTCTACGACGGTGCCCCGCACGGTTTCACCCAGGCCGACACCGCCTCGTACCACCCCGAGGGCGACGAGCGGCACTGGGCGGCACTGCTCGACCTGCTCAAGCGGACGTTCTAGACGTTCATGCACCCGACCCCACCATCACTTTGTGTTACCGTTTAACGTTTGCGCGCTCATGACTTCCTGCCGGGCCTTCCTCGGTACGTCCCCTCTGCGGAAGGCTCCTCATGGACCACCCCGACCACCCGGACCGCCCCGGCACAGCGTCCCCCACCACCTCCTTCGCCGATCTGGCACTCCCGGACCAGGTGCTGCGCACCCTCACCGAACGCGGTGTGCGCGAGCCGTTCCCGATCCAGGCGGCCACGCTGCCCGACGCGCTGGCGGGACGTGACGTCCTGGGGCGGGGGCGTACCGGATCGGGCAAGACGCTCGCGTTCGGTCTCCCGTTGCTCGTCCGGACGGCCGGGCAGCGTGCGGAGGCGAAGCAGCCCCTCGCACTGATCCTGGTGCCCACCCGGGAGCTCGCCCAGCAGGTCACCGAGGCACTGGCACCGTACGCCGAAGCGCTCCGGCTGCGGATGGCCGCGGTCGTCGGCGGTATGTCGATCGGCCGGCAGATCGCCGCGCTGCGGGAGGGCGCCGAGGTCGTCGTCGCCACCCCCGGCCGACTGCACGACCTCGTGGAGCGCAAGGCCTGCCGCCTGGGGCGGGTGCGGATCACCGTGCTCGACGAGGCCGACCAGATGTGCGATCTGGGCTTCCTGCCGCAGGTCACGGAGGTGCTCGACCAGGTGCGGCCCGAGGGTCAGCGGATGCTGTTCTCGGCCACCCTGGACCGCGACGTCGACCAGTTGGTCAGCGACTACCTCAGCGACCCCGTCGTCCACTCGGTCGACCCGTCCGCGGGCGCCGTCACGACGATGGACCACCACCTCCTGGTCGTGCACGGCCCCGACCGGTACGCCGTCACCACGGAGATCGCCGCCCGCGAAGGCCGCGTGCTGCTGTTCCTGGACACCAAGCACGGCGTCGACCAGCTGACCCGGCATCTGCGGACCAGCGGGGTGCACGCCGCGGCCCTGCACAGCGGCAAGTCCCAGCCGCAGCGCACCCGTACGCTCGCTCAGTTCAAGGACGGGCAGGTCACCGTCCTGGTCGCCACCAACGTCGCGGCGCGCGGCCTGCACGTCGACGACCTGGACCTCGTGGTCAACGTGGATCCGCCGACCGACGCCAAGGACTATCTGCACCGCGCGGGCCGCACCGCCCGGGCGGGTGAGTCCGGAAGGGTCGTCACCCTGGTGCTGTCGGGCCAGCGCCGCGAGACGAGCCGTGTGATGACCGAGGCGGGCATCGAGCCCACCGTCACGAAGGTGCGCTCGGGCGAGGCCGAGCTGAGCCGTATCACCGGGGCCAAGGCTCCCTCCGGCACCCCTCTCGACCGCGGGCCCGCCGCGCCCCGGCCCAAGAACACCAACACCCCCTTCCGCGGACTGGGCACCAGCAAGGACACCTCGCGCGGCACCGGCGGCAAGTCCCGGAAGGCCGGCGAGGCCCGCAAGCTCGCCGAGGCCCGCAGGGCCGCCCAGGTACGCCGCGGCGGCTGAGCGCGCGGCTGCTCGGCATCGGAACGTCTCTGCCTCGGGGGCGGCCCTCGGCCGACGCGAAAACCCGAACTGGCGGGACAGCGGCGGGCGGCCGCCGACCGGTCGCCGTTGCGCAGCGGCGGCGGCTTGTGCGCGCAGTGATATTCGTGACCGCGTACGGCCGCGCTCGGGCAGTATGGGCCGGGTGCGCTCTCGTTTCCTCGGTATTCCGGAGTTGACGCGGACTCCCGCCGTCGCCGTCGTCATCGATGTTCTTCGCGCGTTCACCGTGGCCGCATGCGCCTTCGACGGTGGTGCCGAGAAGATCGTCCTGGCCTCCTCGGAGGAGGAGGCCCTGGAGCTGATGGCCCGTCATCCGGGCTGGCTGGCCCTCAAGGACGGTGCGCCCGCGCCCGGGTTCGACGCGTTCAACTCCCCGGCCATGCTGGCGGCGCACGACCTCACCGGCCGCACGATCGTGCAGAAGACGACCTCGGGGACGGTGGGCGCCCTGGCCGTGGCCGACGCCCGGCTGCTGCTGTGCGCGAGCTTCGTCGTGGCCGGTGCGACCGCGCGACTGCTGCGGGAGCGTGGCGCGCGGGAGGTGACGTTCGTCGTCACCGGCGAGGAGGGGCGGGCCGAGGAGGATCGCGCGTGCGCCGAGTACATCGGGCGGCGCGTCGAGTCCGCCGAGGTGGACGCGGAGCCGTATCTCCGTCGTGCGCGGGAGTCCCGTTGGGCGGCCGAGCTGGCGCAGGGTGCGCGGCGGGGACTGCCGGGGGTCCACCCGGACGACGTCGGCCTCTGTCTGGAGGCCGACCGGTTCCCGTTCGCCATGCTCGCGGGGCGCGAAGGCCCCCTGATGGTGCTGCGGCCGGTACTCGCCCCGCCCACGTGACACCTCGCCGATGACTTCCGCGGCCGGGCAGGGTCTTCCTCACATACGACTGCGTACGACTTCTGTGCACGACTTCCGCAGAACGGATGTGATGACCGTGCCGAGCAGTTCCGCCTACGCCAAGGTCAACGGTCTGGAGATGTACTACGAGACCCACGGCGCCGGCCCCGAGGGCAGCCGCCCGCTGGTGCTGCTGCACGGGGGTGGCCTCACCGTCGGGCTGACCTTCTCC
This sequence comes from Streptomyces sp. NPDC024687, assembly GCF_055559055.1. Taxonomy (NCBI): domain Bacteria; kingdom Bacillati; phylum Actinomycetota; class Actinomycetes; order Kitasatosporales; family Streptomycetaceae; genus Streptomyces; species Streptomyces sp. NPDC024687. The sequence goes on from NZ_JBVHLJ010000010.1 coordinate 167,580, forward strand.
GCCGTACTGCCCACCCTGGCCGCCGACCGTCGGGTCGTGGCTCCCGAACTGCAGGGGCACGGCCACACCGCCGACACCGACCGTGAGATGACGGTGTCGGATCTGGCGTCGGACGTGGTGGCGCTGCTCGACGAACTCGGCATCGCCCAGGCCGACTTCCTCGGGTTCAGCCTCGGCGGGCTGACCGCGCTGGAGATCGCGGTGCGGCACCCGGAGCGCGTGGGACGGCTCGCGCTCGCCGCCACCATGTACACGCAGGACGGGGTCCATGACGAGGTCCGCGTCCCGGACTACAGCTCGCCCCGGCTCCCGAGCCAGGACGACTTCCGGGAGATGGCCGACACATACGCGGCCGTCGCGCCCGACCCCGAGCACTTCCAGGACTTCCTCGCCAAGGTCTCGGCGGCCGCGCACGCCCCGCTGCCCTGGACCGCCGACGACCTGCGAGGACTGCGGGTGCCCACACTGCTGCTCGTCGGCGACAGCGACTTCGTACGCGTGGAGCACGCGGCGGAGATGCAACAGCTCATCCCCGGCGCACAGTTGGCCGTCCTGCCCGCCACCACGCACATGGCCCTCATGCAGCGGACGTCCCTGGTGGTGCCGCTCCTGGGCGAGTTCTTGGGGGACGGCGGCTCAGGCGCAACCGGCGGCTGAGCCGCAATAGGCGGGTGAGCCGCAATAGGCGGGTGAGCCGCAACCGCCTTACCCAAAGCCCCCGTTGCTCTTCAACAGCTGCCCGTTGACCCACTGGCCCTCCCGCGAGCACAGGAAGTCCACCAGGTGGGCGGTGTCCTGCGGGGTGCCGAGGCGGCCGAGCGGCGTGGCGCCGAGACAGTGCGCGCGAACCTCCTCGGTCATCCAACCGGTGTCCACGGGGCCGGGGTTGATGACGTTGGCGGTCACGCCGAGGTGGGCCAGTTCGTGGGCGGCGGCCAGAATGATGCGGTCCATGGCACCCTTGCTCGCCCCGTACGGCAGGTTCCCCACCGTGTGGTCGCTGGTGAGGCCGATGATCCGCCCGGAGCCCCGTTCCGCGGTGAAGCGGCGGCCGAACTCACGGATGAGCAGCCAGGTCGCGCGGGTGTTGACGGCGAAGTGGCCGTCGAAGCTCTCGACGGTGGTGTCGAGCAGGCCCGAGTCGACCGACTCGCAGTGGCTCATCACCAGCGCGGCGACGGGGCCGAGGCAACGCTCCGCCTCGTCGAAGACCCGGGCCGGGGTCTCGGGGTCGGCCAGGTCCGCCTCGATGGCGGCGGTGGCCGCGCCCCGCTCGGACAGGATGCTGCCGATCGCCTCGGTCGCGCCGGGCTCGGCGCCCCAGGCCATGCGGGCGTCGTACGGGTTCCAGTAGGTGAACGCGATGTCCCACCCCGAGGCCGCGAGCTGCTGGGCGATGCCGGCGCCGATACCGGCGGTGCGGCCCACACCGGTGATCAGGGCGAGGGGGCGGGCGGCGGAGGACGGCTGATCGGTACGCGGGGTCACGGGCGGGATCGTTCACGAACGGCGGCGAACCGACAACCGCTTTTTCCTGATCGAACAGGTTCGCCGGAACCGCGGCAATGCTGAAAATTGCTCAACTCTCGCACACGTGCTGGCCGCTGGAGTCCGCTTGGCCGAAACTCGTCCCCATGTGACTAAAGTTCAACAGCACTCCTGGAGAGATAACCGCTTACCCCCGGTAATGCCTTGCTTTACCGGATCGCCGGCCGTAACCCTTCCTCAACAACCAGCCAAGACTCTGGGGGGAGTTGGCTCATGGAAGGCACGGTTGACGGGTTCCGCTATGGCGCGGTGACCCCGGTGGCCGCCTACTTGATGGCGTGCCTGGGAGGGGCCCTCGGGCTGCGCTGCATCGTGCGCACCCTGCTCAGCAGCCAGTCATGGAAGGCGGGATGGCTGGCGCTCGGCGCCGCCTCGATCGGCTGCGGAATCTGGACGATGCATTTCATCGCCATGATCGGTTTCCAGGTCGTGGAGACCCGGATCCGTTACAACGCCGGGCTCACGGTTCTCAGTCTCGCCGTGGCCATCGTCGTCGTGGGCATCGGCGTGTTCATCGTCGGCTATCGCGGCGCCAGCGCCCTGAACCTGTCGTTCGCGGGCGTGATCACCGGGGTCGGCGTGGCCGCGATGCACTACCTCGGTATGGCGGCGCTGCACGTCAACGGGACGATCCGGTACGACGCGGCCGTCGTCACGCTCTCCGTGGTCATCGCGATCGTCGCCGCGACCGCTGCGCTGTGGGCGGCAGTCACGATCCGGGGGTTCCTGACGAGCCTCGGCGCCAGCCTGATCATGGGCATCGCCGTGACGGGGATGCACTACACGGGCATGTCCGCGGTGAGCGTCCATGTGCACGACAGGACCGGGGGCTCGTGGGCGGGCGATTCGCCCACGTCGCTGCTGCTGCCCATGCTCCTGGGACCGGCGATCTTTCTGCTGTTGGCCGGAGTGGTGGTCATGTTCGACCCGCTCCTGGTGCTCGGCGACGGCGACTGGAACCGTCCGTCCCCCTCGACCGCGCCCACCGCACCGTCGTCCGGACCGCTCGACGAGGACCAGGAAGTCCGGGTGATCCACGCCCGCGCACCACAGGATCCGCAGTGGGCCGCACCGCACACCCCGCAGAGCTGAGAGCCATCCCCCTGGAGTACCCACACATCCGGTGAGGTCCGGTCGGGCCCGGAGGGAAGAGCGCTGTACGGCACTCCCCCCTCCGGGCCGGTTCTAGATCGTTGTTACGGTGCACCGGTGTCAGACTCCTCACGCGATACCGCCGAAGGCGCCGGCTGGGGCTCCACCCGACTCGGCGAGTACAAGCGGCTGATGCCGCCCAAGGTCGAGAAGATCTCGTGGCTGAGCCCCAGGATGCTGTGGGCCGCCCGCAACGGCGTGGTCGCCTCCTGGTTCGGGGACCCCACGGGCCGTACCCGAAGCCGCTGGGTGGCCCAGCGCGCGGCGGCCGGCGCACCCGCCGACAAGGTGATCCGGCGGGCGGACCCAGAGCGCTTCTCCTTCATGGTCATCGGCGACACCGGCGAGGGCGACGACCCCCAGTACGCCGTCGTCCCAGGGTTTCTGAAGATCAGTCAGGACACCCGGTTCGCGGTCGTCGCCAGTGACGTGATCTACCCGGTGGGCAGCGCGGACGACTACGGCACGAAGTTCTTCCGGCCGTACCAGGACTACCCGGCGCCGATCTACGCGATACCCGGCAACCACGACTGGTACGAGGATCTCGGCGCCTTCATGCGCGTCTTCTGCGGTGACGCCCCGCCCCTGGACGTCGAACCCGCGCCCCGCCCCGTGACCCGCGCCTGGCTGCGCTCCCTGCTGTGGCACCGACCGCGCGCGAACGACGGCCAACGCCTCGACGAGGCACGCCGGTTGCGTGCGAAGCCGTCCCAACAGGCCGTCCAGCCAGGCCCGTACTGGGCCGTCGACGCCGGCCCGCTGCGCATCATCGGCATAGACACCGGGCTGCTCGGCACCATCGACGCCGAACAGGGCGCCTGGCTGCGCGAGGTCTCCCAGGGCCCGCGCCCGAAGATCCTCATCACGGGATCGCCCCTGTACGTGGACGGCGAGCACCACCCCTGCGCCATCGACGGCGGCGGCACGGTCGACGACATCGTGCGCGACCCGGAGCACCACTACGTCGCGGCGATAGGCGGCGACATCCACAACTACCAGCGCTATCCGGTCGACGTGGACGGCCGCACCATCCAGTACGTCGTCTCGGGCGGCGGCGGCGCGTTCATGCACGCCACGCACACCATCCCGCACGTCTCCATCGCCGACGTCACCGAGAAGGACTTCCGCTGCTACCCCCTGCGCGGCGACTCCCTGGCCTTCTACAGCAGGCTCTACGGCCGCCGGCTGCATCTGCGCCGCTTCTTCACCCTCACCGAGGCCGAGGCCACCGCGGTGATCGCCGAGCGCCTCGGCATCCCGCCCACGCGCGTTCCGGGTGAGGTGCCGCGCGTCACGTTCCGCATCCGACTGGTGGCCAGTCTCCTGGGCGCGGGCGGCCGACCGGACCGCACCTCGCGGTTCCGCCTCCCGGTGCGCAAGATCTACACCCAGCTGTTCTCGCCGAGCTCGGCGACGTACAGCCCGCCGTTCTTCAAGTGCTTCCTGCGGCTGGACGTCACCCCGGAGGCGGTGCGTCTGCGCTGCTTCGCGGCCACCGGCAACCTCGCCCAGGAGATCGACCCGCCGGTCGAGGACGAGGTAACCATTCCCCTGACCCGGACTTGACCTTCTCCTTGATCTCACGGCCCGGCGAGCGGGAACATCACGCCTGACGGCCGGGTTGGCACAGCCGTACTACTTGATACGTCAAACAACCCGGAGGAGCCCGTGCCGCCGATCCCCCGCCCCCTGCGCAAGCTGGGCTTCCTGACCATCGGCCTGTTCGACGAGGCGGATCCGCGGCGCGGGCACGAGTCCACGCTGGAGATCATCGAGCTGGGCGAACGGCTCGGCTTCGACAGCGCGTGGCTGCGCCACCGGCACCTCCAGTACGGCATCTCGTCCCCCGTCGCCGTCATGGCGGCGGCCTCGCAGCGCACCAGCCGCATCGAGCTCGGCACGGCGGTGATCCCGCTCGGCTGGGAGAACCCGCTGCGGCTGGCCGAGGACCTGGCGACCGTGGACATCCTGTCCGGCGGCCGGATCAACCCCGGCGTGAGCGTGGGTCCGCCGATGCACTTCGACGAGGTCAAGGGGGCGCTGTACCCGGACACGGCCGACACCGAGGACTTCTCCTACGAGCGGGTACGGCGGCTGCTGGACCTCGTGCGCGGCGAGCCGGCCAGCGACTTCAGCGGGGTGCAGGGCTTCGAGGTCTTCTCGGACCGGGTGCAGCCGCACTCGCCGGGCCTCGGCCGACGGCTCTGGTACGGCGGCGGCAGCGTGAGCTCGGCGCGCTGGGCCGGTGAGCACGGCATGAACTTCCTGACCAGCAGCGTCGTCAAGGCGGAGGGTCCGGAGGGGCCGTACGACTTCGCGGAGATCCAGTTGTCGCACATCCGCGCCTTCCGCGCCGCGCATCCGGACGGCGAGGCGGCCCGGGTGTCCCAGGGGCTCGTGGTCATCCCCACCGACTCGGCGTCGGCGGAGCAGCGGGCGCGGTACGAGGAGTACGCGGCGAAGCGCACCCCTCGTACCGCGGCACCGCAGGGTCCGGCGCGGTTGATGTTCGCGCCGGACATCGTCGGCACGTCGGAGGAGATCGCCGAACGGCTGCACGCGCACGCCGCGTTCCGGGAGGTGGACGAGGTGGCCTTCGCACTGCCGTTCACCTTCGAGCACGAGGACTACGCACAGATCCTCACCGACATGGCGACCAAGCTGGGCCCGGCGCTGGGGTGGCGACCGGGCGCATAGACCGACGGCAGGGGTGACGGGGCGGTCGGCTCAGCCGGGGGCCGACCGCTCGGGCGCCGCCGCGCACACCAACGGATCGGACACGCCGCACAACCCGCGGTCGACCGTGCGCACCGCCCACAGCCCTGAGCCGGTCCAGCCGGCACCACGCCCCGCGACGCAGCCTCGCAAGGCCACGACCGACCTCGATCACAGCCCACGACCGCCCGGCCAACACCGCCCACACCCCGAGCCGCCCACCCGGCACCACCCCCGCGGCCCACCCCCGTCACCAACGCCCCACCTCCGTCCCCGTAACCGCCTCCGACGGCTTCCCGTCCACCCCCACCGGCACGTCCCCCGCCAGCATCACGCGGTGCATGGTGCGGGGAAATCCGAGGTGGGCGTTGTCGCCAGGGGCCAGGTGAATGGTGGCGCGGTTGTCCCAGAAGGCCACGCTGCCCGGCTCCCAGCGGAAGCGGACCGTGTACTCGGGGCGGACCGCCTGTTCGAGGAGCATGTCGAGTATGGCCCGGCTCTCGGCGCGGGAGAGGTCGGCGATCTGCTCGACGTAGTAGCCGTTGACGTAGAGGATCCGCTCCCCCGTCTCGGGGTGGACCCGCACCAGCGGGTGCAGGGAGGCCACCTGGTGGTCCAGGAGGTGCCGGAGGTAGGCGTCGTCGCCCGGCCGGGGCTGGTAGCCGACGCCGAGGCGGTGCTCCACGCGCAGGCCGTCCACGAACTCCCGCACCGGCGCGGACAGTCCGGCGTAGGCGGCGGCGAGGTTGGACCACTGGGTGTCGCCGCCGTACGGCGGTACGGTCTCGGCGCGCAGGATCGTCGCCGCGGGCGGGTCGATCCGGGCACCGTGGTCGCAGTGCCAGCCGCGCAGCAGCGTGTGCCGCCGGCGCTGCAGCCACTCCTCGTGCTCCATGCCGAACTTGCCGCCCAGCTCCAGGCGGTCGGCGGTCGTCTCGACCTCCGGGAAGCCGGCGGGCGAGGCACTGCCACGCCTGCGCAGGACGACGGGCTCACCGAACTTCCGGGCGAAGGCCACGTGCCCGGTGTGATCGAGCTTCTGCCCCCGGAAGAACACCACCTTCCACCGCAGCACCGCGGCCCGGATCGCTGCGACCACCGAGTCGTCGAGGTCACCCGACAGGTCGACCCCCGTGATCTCGGCACCGATGTGCCCGGCGACCGGGTTCACCTCGATACCCGCGTCCCGCTCCGCCGTGCCCTTGTCCGTCGTCATGCGTGCTCCGTTGTTCGCCGGGCTTCCGTACCTGTCCGGGATGACGGGCCCCACGGGGCCCATCACCCATGGTTGACTGCCCATCGTGGTCACCGCCTCAACGCCTCAGGACCCCAGCGCCTTCGTACGACGCCTGCCGGCGGGCGAGCGGCTGCCCCTGCCCGCCGACTCGGTGGCCGACTGGGAGACCTTTCCCTTCGAGGGTGACCTACGGGTCAAGCCCCTGCACCCTCCGGTCCTGCCCGAACCCGCTCGTCAGGGCGAGAGCGGCCCCGACGAGTGCCGTACGTGCCTCAAGCCGGTGACGCAATCCCTCTGGGCCGACGACCACTGGCGGCTCGACGCGGTCGGAACCGAGTCCCGGCTACCGGCGGTCGTGATGCTCCAGCCTCGCGGCCACTACGACCTGGGCGACCTGCCCGCCGAGCGAGCGGCCGAACTCGGCCCCCTCCTCCAGCGGGCCGAACGCGCGGTGCTCGGCCTGGACGGCGTCGCCCGCGTCCACGTCAACCGCTGGGGCGACGGAGCCGCCCACCTCCACTTCTGGCTGCTCGCCCGCCCCGCGGGGCTGCTCCAGTTGCGCGGCACCTTCCTCGCGGTGTGGGAGGAACTCCTGCCACCCGTGCCCGACGAGGAGCGCCGGCAGGCGCATCGGAAGATCGCCGCCGCCCTGGCCGCGGACGGCGGCACAGCCCACGCCCTCGGGGGCTGAGCTCTCAGCCGCGAGTCAGGTGTCGAGGCAGGTAGCCGAGCGCCTCCTAGGAGTGCCCGTACCCGGCCCTCGTCGACGAACGACCTAACTCGTTAAAGGTCATCTGTTCACGAGCCTTGACAGCGCCATGACCCGCTTTCCATCATCTGGGGCATCAGACTGGCTAACACGAGTTAGGCCCTGTGGATGACCGACTCGCACTTCACCCGTCGCACCCTGTTGCGGTACGGCACCTACGGCGCGGGCGCCGCCGCGCTCGCCGGTACCGCCGCGAGCTGGGACCGGCTCACCGGAGCCGACATCCCCGGCCGCGACGACGGCTCCCTCGTCGTCGCCACCCTCGGCCCCGCCTACGGCCCGGAGGCGATCCGCACGCTCACCGAGGGCTTCAAGAAGGTCCACCCGGACATCAAGCTGCGGATCAACGCGGTGCAGGCCACGGACTGGTCGGACTTCTTCGCGAAGATCCTCACCCAGATCGCGGCGGGCACGGCCCCGGACCTCGTCTATGTCGCCACCGAGGGCGTCCAGCTCTTCGCCCAACGGCTGGGCGTCGCCCTCGACAAGTGGGTGAAGCGGGACGCGGCCGAACTGCGCGAGTACTTCGCCGACGTCCATCCCTCGCTGGTGGAGTCGATGATGTACGAGGGCAGCCTCTACCAGCTGCCGGTCGAGTTCAACGCGGCCGACATGTACCTGAACAGCCAGGTGCTGAAGCGGGCGGGCGCGGGCTTCCCGGCGGCCGACTGGACCCGCGACGACTTCACCGAGCTCCTGCGGGACATGAAGAAGTCCAGCGGCTCGCAGTTCACCCCGTACTTCTGGACCAACCGTCTGTGGGGCGGGGTCGTCCCCTGGCTGTTCGCCAACGGCACCAACCTGCTCGCCGAGTCGAAGGCGCCGGGAGGCGCGTGGCTGTGGGACGGCTTCTACCCGAGCGCCGAGCGTCAGGGCCGCGGGGGCGGCTTCCGGTGGACCACCCCGCAGGCCACGGACGCGCGGGTCGAGGAGTCGTACGACTATCTCGCCTCCCTGATCCAGGAGGACCTGTGCACCCGCCCCGAGGGCGGCAACGGCCAGAACCTCATCGGGGTGTTCTCCACGGGCCGGGTCGGCGTCACCCCCGCCGGCGGCTTCTGGGCGGGCGGTCTGCACCTGGCGGGCATGCAGCCCGGGAGCTTCGACGTGCAGTACTTCCCCCGCTGGCGCACCCAGCGGATGCAGTTCGGCGCCGCCGGTTACGCGCTGCTGCGCACCTCGAAGAAGCAGGACGAGGCGTGGGAGTTCATCAAGTTCGCGGCCCGCAGGGACACCTTGATGCGGCTGTTCGAGACCAACCAGACGACCCCGGCCCGCCGTTCGATGCTCACCGCGGACCGCTACCGGGAGATCGGCCCGAGGCACTGGCAGGTCTTCTACGACACCCTCGACAAGTTCCCGGACACCGGGCCCATCCCCGCACCGCCGCAGGTCGCCGAGGTCGAGCAGGTGCTGCTCAAGCACACCGGGACAGCCCTGTCCTCGCGGCGCTCGGTGGGCCCCGCGCTGCGCCGGATGCAGAGCGATCTGGAGAAGGCCATGGAGCGTGACGTATGACGAACACTCAGATTCCCGCCGTACGGCCGTCACGGCCCGCGGCCTCAACCGCAACCGGCACCGACACCGCGCGGCCCTCGGGCCGCGACCGCGGCAGCCGTCTGCTGGCCACGCTGTTCCTGACGCCCACCATCGTCGGCATCGTGGTCTTCACGGTCGTGCCGATCGTCGGCTCGGTCGTACTGAGCCTCTTCCACTGGAACGTGATCGACTCCCCCAAGTGGGCCGGGGCCGCCAACTACCGTGAGGTCTTCACCGATTCGACCGTCCTGGTCTCCTTCCGCAACACGCTCGTCTTCATGGTGCTGGCGGTGGCACTGCAACTGCTGGTCGCCCTCACGCTGGCGCTCGCGGTGAACGGGCGGATGCCGGTGTGGCTGCGCTCGGTGTTCCGCTCCGCGTTCTTCTTCCCGCTGGTGCTGTCGGCGGCGTCGATCTCGGTGGTGATGAAGTACCTGTTCAACCAGGACTTCGGAGTCGTGAACTGGGCGCTCGGACTGATCGGTATCGCCCCCGTGCCGTGGCTGACGTCCGAGAACTCGGCGATGGCGGCGGTGATCCTGGTCTACGTCTGGCAGCAGTTCGGCTTCTCGTTCCTGCTGTTCGTGGGCGGCCTGAACAACATCCCCAAGGAGATCCACGAGGCCGCCGCCCTGGACGGGGCGACCGGCCTGCGCAAGCACCTGCACGTGACGGTGCCGCTGCTGTCGCCGACCCTGCTGGTGGCGACCGTGGTCGGGGTCATCAACGCGCTCCAGGTCTTCGAGCAGCCGTACGTCCTGACCAACGGCGGGCCCGGCGACTCCACCCGCACCGTCGTGATGGTCATCTACGAGTCGGCGTTCGAGCAGCTGCGCTTCGGCGAGGCGTCCGCGGTGGGCGTGCTGCTGTTCGTGCTGATCATGGCGGTCACCGCCCTCCAGTTCCGGCTCAGCCGGCGTTTCGTCCACTACCAGTGAGCCGGGTGAGTCCCTTGAGCCAAGCGACCCTGAAGACCAGCCCCGCACCCTTGTCCATGAGCCGTGCGCGGTACTCGCTCGCCCCCTGGGCGCGGATCGCCGGTCTCGCGGCCGTCGCGCTGCTGACCCTCGGGCCGGTCATCTGGACGGTCTCGACGTCCCTGCGCACCCCGGCCGAGTCCTTCGACCTGCCCCCGAAGATCATTCCGACGCATCCGACGGTCGACTCGTACCGCGGGGTCTTCGACCAGATCGACGTGTGGCTGCTCGCTCTCAACTCCACGCTGGTGACCGCTCTGGTCGCGGTGGGCCAGATGATCACCGCGGGGCTCGCCGGTTATGCGTTCGCCCGGCTCGACTTCCGTTTCAAGAAGCCGCTGTTCGCCCTGGTGCTCGCGACCATGATGGTCCCCTTGCAGGTCACGATCGTGCCGGTGTTCCTCGTGCTCAAGTCGATGAGCCTGACGGACACTCTGCTCGGTCTGATCATCCCGGCGTTCCCGACCGCCTTCGGCACCTTCCTCATGCGCCAGTACTTCCTGGGCATGCCCAAGGACCTGGGCGAGGCCGCGATGCTGGACGGCGCCGGACCGTGGCGGACCTTCCGGTCCGTGTACGCGCCGCTGGCCACGCCCGGGCTCGCGATCGTCGGCGTCCTCGCCTTCAACTACCACTGGAACGAGTTCTTCCGGCCTCTGATCCTGGAGACCTCCGGCCAGAACTACACCCTGCCGCTCGGTCTGGTCTCGCTCCAGGGCAACCTCGGCACCGGTTCCATCTCGGTGGTCCTCGCCGGTGTCGTGCTCTCCATGATCCCCGCCGTCGCCGTGTTCCTCGTCGGCCAGCGCCCTCTCCGCGAGGGCATCACCTCCGCAGGAGTCAACCGTTGAGCCCCGACACCGACGCCCCGCGTTTCCGGGTCCGTCCGGCCGCCAACTGGGTCAACGACCCCAACGGGCCCTTCCGTTGGCGCGACCGCTTCCACCTCTTCTACCAGCACAACCCGAACGCCCCGGTGCACGCCGACGTCCACTGGGGCCACGCCTCCAGCCCCGACCTGGCCCACTGGGAGCACCATCCGGTCGCGCTCACCCCGACGCCCGGCGGTCCGGACGAGGCGGGCTGCTGGTCGGGGTGCGTGGTGGACGACGACGGTGTGCCGACAGCCGTGTACACCGGTGTCGACCGCACGCACGCGGGGCTGGGCTCGATCTGCCTCGCGGTGGCGCAGGACGACGATCTGGTGACGTGGAAGCCGGTTCCGGTACCGGTGGTGTCCGGGCCGCCGGCGGGCCTGGACGTGACGATGTTCCGCGACCCGTTCGTCTTCCGCTTCGGCGGACGCCGCTGGGCGCTCATGGGCGCCGGGCACGCGGACGGCACGCCGTCGGTGCTGCTGTACGACTGCGAGGATCTGCACGACTGGCGGTTCGCCGGGGTGTTGCTGGACGGCCGGGATCCGGTGGCGGCCGAGGCCTTCGGCCCGGGAGCGACCGGGTGGGAGTGCCCGCAGCTGGCGCGGACGCCCGGCGGCGAGTGGGTGCTGGCGGTGGCATTGTGGGACGGCGACCCACGGGGCACGGCCTATGTGACGGGGCGGCTGGAACAACTGCCGGGCGCGGGGCCGACGTTCGTCCCCCGATTCGGCGGCCGCCTCGACCTGGGGCGTGACTTCTACGCGCCCTCCGTCCTCCAGGACACCGAGCGGGACCGGGCGCTGCTGTGGGGCTGGTCCTGGGAGGCACGTTCGCAGCAGGACGTCGACCGGGCGGGCTGGGCGGGGGTCCTCACGGCACCCCGGGTCGTGGACGTGCACGAGGACGGCTCACTGCGGCTGGTACCGGCACCGGAGCTCGAACTCCTGCACTCCACCGAGCCGTTGGGCCCGGGACCTCTCCCGGGCGCGTACGACCTGACGGTGACCGCGCGCTCGCCCGGCACCGTGAGCCTGCTGCGGGCGGCCTCGGGAGCCGAGCTGACAGTACGGCTGGACCCCGCGGCCGGCACGGTGACGCTGGACCGTTCGGGGTGGCCCCGGTCGAGGCCCGACGGCTCCGCTCCTCTGGTCGTGCGGGTCCCCGAGGGGCCACTGACCGTGCGCGTCCTCGTCGACGGTTCCCTGCTCGAACTCTTCGCCGGGGAGCGGGCGATGGTCACCGAGCGGGTGTACCGGCGGCCCGGAGACACCGCCGAGTTGACGGTGTCGGGGGACGGGATCGAGGTCGCGTGGCGGGCTCTCGTGCACGGGCGGTGAGTTCGGCCGGCTCGGCGCGCCTCACCCCGTCGGCGCCGGTCCCACCGAACTCCGGCCTACCACCGGGCAGGCGATACGCCGTGCGGTGGCGGAGGGCGTGCGGCCGGTGTCGATGGCGTCGAGGAGCAGACGTGCGGCGGCCTCGCCCATCTCCCGGTGCGGCAGCGCGACGGTGGTGAGGGGCGGGGACAGATAGGCGGCCATGTGCTCCTGGTCGTCGTAGCCCACCACCGACAGCTCGTCGGGCACCGTGATGCCGAGGCGGGCCGCGCAGTGCAGGGCGCCCGCCGCGACCCGGTCGTTGTAGCAGAAGATCCCCGTCGGGCGCAGCTCGGCGGGGACGCCTTCGAGCAGACGGGCGGCGCCCTCGTAGCCGCTGGAGATCTCGCCGCCGGTGCGCACCACCCACTCCTTGGGCAGGTTGACGCCCGCCGCGCGCAGGGCGTCCCTGAAGCCGCGCAGCCGTTCGACGGACGCGATGTCCTGTTGCCCTCCGACCAGCGCGATCCTGCGGTGCCCCTGGTCGAGGAGCAACCGGGCCGCCGTACGGCCGCCGGCCCGCTCGGCGGGGACGACACACGGCAGGGAGTCGTCTTCGGGCAGGCAGTTGGCGAGGACCGAGTGGGTGCGGTGCAGCCCCTCGGGGACGCGGACGCGGCGCAGGGACATGGCCGCGTAGATGATCCCGTCGACGCGTCGGTCGAGGAGTTCGGCGACGGCCGCGTCCTCCTTGGCGCGGTCGCCGCCGGAGTCGACGGTCAGGACGAGGTGGTCCCTGTCCCAGGCCGTCTCCATGGCGCCGCGCAGCAGCCGGCCGGCGAAGGGCGAGGAGGCGATCTCGTCGGTGACCAGGCCGATCACGGCCGTACGGCGGCTGCGCAGACCGCGGGCGACGGGGTCGGGGCGGTAACCGAGCTGAGTGGCCGCCTGCCGGATGCGTTCCTGGGTGGCGGGCGAGAGGTTGCCCTCGGCGCGGCCGTTGAACACGAAGGAGACGGCGGTGTGCGACACGCCGGCGAGCCGGGCGACGTCCCGTGACGTGGGGCGCCCGGATCCCGCCGACCGCTTGTCCTCGCTGCCGCCCATGCCGTCCGCTGCCCTCGTCCCGCCCGTCCGGTTGATCATTGCTCACCCTATCCGTGAGGCTGGGGGGACGACACAGTCAAGGGAAGGTCCGGACGTGATCAGCATCCCGACGCACACGCTCAACGACGGTACGAAGATCCCCACCCTGGGTCTGGGCACCTGGCCGATGGACGACGCCGAGGCGGAGCGGGCGGTCGCCACCGCCCTGGAGAGCGGCTACCGGCTACTCGACACGGCGACGAACTACCGGAACGAGACCGGGGTCGGCCGTGGGGTGGCCGCCGGCGGGGTGCCGCGCGAGGAGATCCTCGTGACGACGAAGCTGCCCGGCCGGCATCACGGCTACGAGGAGACCCTGGCCTCCTTCGAGGAGTCCCGCGCCCGTCTCGGCCTGGAGTACGTGGACCTGTATCTGATCCACTGGCCGCTCCCCCGGGTCGACAAGTTCCTCGACTCGTGGAAGGCCATGATCAGGCTCCGCGAGGACGGTCTCGTACGGTCCATCGGGGTCTCCAACTTCACGGCCGCGCACATCGAGCGGCTGGAGAAGGAGACGGGGGTCCTGCCGTCCGTCAACCAGATCGAGCTGCACCCTCTGTTCCCGCAGGACGAGCTGCGCGCCTTCCACGCCGGCAAGGGCATCGTCACCGAGAGCTGGAGCCCGCTGGGCCGGGGCTCGGACCTCCTGGACGACCCGGCGGTGGCCGGCGTCGCCGAGGCGCACGGTGTCACGCCCGGCCAGGTGATCCTGCGCTGGCACGTCCAGCTCGGCGCCCTGCCGATCCCGAAGTCCGGCGACCCCGAGCGGCAGCGCGCGAACCTCGACGTGTTCGGCTTCGAGCTGACCGAGGCCGAGATGGCGGCGATCGGCGACCGTGAGCACCGGCGCCTGGGCGGGGACCCTGAGGTGCACGAGGAGTTCTGAACACCGGGAGGGGTACCCGGGAGGTCCGGAAGGAGCCGCAGGTGAGTGAGCGACTGAGGGATTACCACGGCAAGCGGGACTTCGGACGTACTCGTGAGCCGGAAGGGCGGCGGGCCTCCATGGGTGCCGCGCCCCGGTTCGTCGTGCAGATCCACGACGCCAGCACGATGCACTTCGACTTCCGGCTCCAGGTCGGCGACGTGCTGAAGTCCTGGTCGGTCCCCAAGGGTCCCTCCGACGTACCCAAGGACAAACGCCTCGCCGTGCCGACGGAGGACCATCCGCTGGAGTACGAGGACTTCGAGGGCGTGATCCCTCGGAGCGAGTACGGCGGCGGCACGGTGATCGTCTGGGACCGCGGGACCTACGAGCCCCTCAGCCACGACAAGAAGGGGCGTCCCGTCGACTTCGCCACGTCGCTGGAGGGCGGGCACGCCACGTTCCGGCTGCACGGGACGAAGCTGCGGGGCGCGTACGCGCTCACCCGCTTCCGCGAGGACAACTGGCTGCTGGTGAAGAGCGCCGAAGGACGGGCGCGCGGGCACGGCACCCCCGATCCACGCCGGGCGCGCTCGGTGCGGACCGGCCGGACCCTGGCTCAGGTCGCCGCCGAGGAGGCCTGAGCCGGGAAGATCCACCGAATACCGCCCCGGCGGGCCTCCCCGGCCTCTATCTTCACAGCGACGCTGCGACACGTCGTCGCTCACGCACACGAGCCAGGAGGCCTTCCGTATGCGCATCGCGCTCCGTACCGCCCTGTCCGGCGCGGTCGTCACCGCCACCGTTTTCGTCGGCGGCACCGCACAGGCGACCCCGCCCGGCCCCGGAGTGACCGGCACGCTGATCGCCCAGAAGACCGTGGGCGACACCGACTACGTCCTCAGAGAGATCACCGTCCCGCCGGGCCAGACGACCGGCTGGCACTACCACGACGGCGTCGTCCGCGGCTACGTCAAGCAGGGCACCCTCAGCCACTACCACGCCGACTGCGCCCGTGACGGCGTCTATCCGCAGGGCACCGTCGTGCGCGAGCCGGGCGGTCCGGGCGACGTCCACCTCGGCCGCAACGAAGGCACCACCCCGCTGGTCCTGGAGGTGCTGTACGTGCTCCCGCACGGCTCGCCGTACTCGGAGGACGTGCCGAACCCCGGCTGCTCCTTCCAGTGAGCGCGGCGATCAGAAGTCGGGCGGTTCCAGGGACTGTTCGGCCCAGATCGTCTTGCCGCTGCCGGTCTGCCGGCTCCCCCAGCGCTGGGTGAGCTGGGCGACCAGCAGCAGCCCGCGGCCGCCCTCGTCGAAGGCGTGAGCGCGCCGCAGGTGCGGCGAGGTGGAACTGCCGTCGGAGACCTCGCAGATGAGGGTGCGGTCCCTGATCAGCCGTAGCTGGATGGGCGGTTCGCCGTAGCGGATGGCGTTGGTGACCAGTTCGCTGACGACGAGTTCGGTGACGAAGGACGCCTCCTCCAGTCCCCAGGCGGTCAGTTGCTCGGTGGCGGCCTGTCGGGTCGCGGCCACGTGGACGGGGTCCGGCTCGACGTCCCAGGTGGCGACCCGGTCCGCGCCGAGAGCCCGGGTACGGGCCAGCAGCAGGGCCACGTCGTCGCCGGGTTCCTCGGGCAGTACGGCTTTCAGGACGGTGTCGCACAGGTCGTCGAGGGTGTCGGTCCTCGCGGTGAGCGCGCGGCACAGTTCGTCGGTGGCGTGGTCGACGTCGCGGTCCCGGTCCTCGATCAGCCCGTCGGTGTAGAGGGCGACGACGGCTCCCTCGGGCAGTTCGATCTCCGTGGCCTCGAAGGGCAGTCCGCCGACGCCGAGCGGGGGCCCCGCGCTCAGGGGGACGAGGTGCGCGGTGCCGTCGGGCAGGACGACGGCGGGCGGCGGGTGGCCGGCGGCGGCCGTGGTGAGGCGGCGCGAGACGGGATCGTAGACGGCGTAGAGGCAGGTGGCACCCAGCTCGGCGGCGTCGTCCTCGCGGTCGTCCGAGGCGAGGTGGGTGACCAGGTCGTCGAGGTGGGTGAGCAGCTCGTCGGGGGGAAGGTCGACGTCGGCGAGGGTGCGCACCGCCGTGCACAGGCGGCCCATGGTCGCCGAGGACGGGATGCCGTGGCCGACGACGTCACCGACGACGAGGGCGACGCGGCTGCCGGAGAGCGGGATGACGTCGAACCAGTCACCGCCGATGCCGGCCAGTGAGCCGCAGGGCAGATAGCGGTGGGCGACCTCGACCGCGGCCTGTCCTGGCAGGCCGCGCGGCAGGAGGCTGTTCTGCAGGGCCAGTGCGGTGGTGCGTTCGCGGGCGAAGCGGCGGGCGTTGTCGATGCAGACGGCGGCCCGGCTGGCGAGCTCCTCGCCGAGGACGGCGTCGTCGCCGCCGAAGTCGTCGGGGTGGGTGATGCGTACGGCGACCACGACGCCCAGGGTGATGCCACGGGCTCTGAGCGGCACGGCGAGCAGGGAGTGGACACCCTTGCGGTACGAGCGGCCGGCCGGGGCGCGGGTGTTGCGTTCGGCGACCCAGCGCATGAACTCGGGCTCGCCGGCCTGGCTGAGGGCGGCCCGCCCCTCCCGCACCGCGCGCGCGGGCGGTGAGGAGGCCAGGTAGACGTCCGTCTCACCCAGGCGGACGGCGGCCTCGGGGGTGCCCTCGTGGGCGGAGCCGTGCGCCACGCGGCGCAGGGCGATGTCGCCTTCCAGGACGGTGGGCGGTTCGTCCGCGCCCAGGACCCATTCGAGGAGGTCGACGCTGGCGAAGTCGGCATAGCGGGGCACGAGGAGTCCGACGAGTTCCTCAGCGGTGCGCACCACGTCCAGGGTGGTACCGATGGCAGCCGCCGCTTCGTTGAGCAGGGCCAGTCGCTGACGGGCCCAGTACTGGCCGCTGCTGTCGAAGGCGGCCAGGGCAACACCGGTCAGCTCACCGGAGTCGTCGTCGCGCACGGGCCACATCTCGATGCTCCAGGCGTGCTCCCGGTTGAGGGAGGGGGCGCCTGTGAAGCTCTCGTAGCGGACAGGCATACCGGTCTCGGCGACCTGGCGCAGATGGGCGTTGAACCCGCGGCTGTGCTCGGCGTCCTCGATGGTCTCCGGGAAGTGGCGGCCCAGCAGCACCTCCTCGGACACGCCCATCACCCGGCAAGCGACGTCGTTGAGGCGTAGGTAGTGCTGGCGCGGATCGAAGACCGACATCGACATGGAGGCCTGCTGGAAGGCCCGTCCGGCAAGGGTCGGCTCGGCGGAGCCGGGCGGCCGGGCAGTGATCACGTATCCGGCGGGGGTGCCGTTCTCGCCCAGGACGGGGCACGCCTCCACGAAGCGCGTGAGAGAAGAGCCGTCACGGTGCCGCAGTACGACGGTCCCCTTCAGCGCGGCCATGGCCGATCCCGGCGGGCCCTCGGCGAGCAGCTCCCGGGCCGCCCGCCCCACGACCTCCTCGGCCGTGTGTCCCGTCAGACGCCGGGCACCCTCGCTCCACCCCGTCACAATGCCTGCGGCATCGGTGACCGCCGTAGCGGAGACGTGCTCCATATCGTCCAGGATGGTCCTATTGTCGGACCGCATCAACCGAAACGGGGCAACCGGGCCCCGTTCGTCACGCGTGGTGGGCGCGCAGGGCTTCGAGGGCGCGGTCGGCGTGGGTGTTCATCCGCAGCTCGCTGCGGACGACCTCCAGCACGGTGCGGTCCTGGGCGATGACGAAGGTGACCCGCTTGGTGGGTGCCAGGGAGAAGCCGCGCTTGACGCCGAACAGCTCGCGTATCTTCCCGTCGACGTCGGACAGGAGGGGCATGCCGAGGGTGTGGCGCCCGGCGAATTCCTGCTGGCGCTCGACGGTGTCACCGCTGATGCCGACCGGCTGGGCCCCGGCGGCGGCGAACTCGGCCGCCAGGTCGCGGAAGTGACAGGCCTCCGCGGTGCAGCCGGCGGTCAGCGCGGCGGGGTAGAAGAAGAGGACGACCGGGCCGTCGGCGAGCAGCTCGGACAGCTTGCGGCCGGCGCCGGTCTCGTCGGGGAGCTCGAAGTCCTCGACGGTGTCGCCGGTCTCGATCGCCTTGCTCATGCCTGGCCCTTCCCGTTCTTCGCGATGCCGCGTGCCCACAGCACGAGCGGCACTTGCAGCGGCAGCCGCCCGAGGGCCGCCGCCCTCTGGGGTGCGGGGCGGTGGCGCCAGTCGACGGCCATCTTGACGTTGGCGGGGAACACCCCGACGAAGAAGGCGGCGCTGGCGAGCGCGGCGGTCCGCCGGGTCTTCGGCAGCGCCAGACCTGCGGCGAGCGCGAGTTCCACGGCACCGCTGGCATAGGTCCAGGTCCGGGGCTTGCCGGGCAGTGCCTGCGGGATGGTCGCGTCGAACGAGCGCGGTGTGGCGAAGTGGGCGACGCCCGCGGTGGCCAGCAGGCCGGCGAGCAGCAGGGGTGAGCGTGGGGACCGTGGCACGGTTTTTCCTCCTCGTGAGGGGGTTGCCGCGCACATTACTGGACGGTACAAGCACCTCGGACGGCGGCCTGCGTGCTCAGGGGGAACGGGGGATGTGGGCGCCCAGGACCGCGCGGGCCGTCGCGTCAGGCGGCAACAGAGGGATGGGGTGGTCCTCGCTCGGCGTCCTGCTGTTCCGCGGCCCCGCTCCCGCCGCACGGCACGCCCGTGCGGGATGAGCCTCAGCCGGTACCGGCCGGTGTCGCCTCGTGGGTCTCGTCGTCGACGGCGTGGGAGAGGAAGTCGTCGACCATGCGGTGGAACAGGCCGGCGAGTTGCCGCAGCTCCTCCGGCGACCAGTCGGCCAGGGCCAGCTGCATACCGCGGGCGCCCGCGTCACGGATGCGGTCGATGGCCTGCCGGCCGGTCTCGGTGAGCTGGATGCGCTGGGCGCGCCGGTCGTCGGGGTCGGGGACGCGGGTGACGTACCCCGACTTCTGCAGCTGCTGGACGGTACGGGTGACGTGGGACGCCTCCACCCCCAGGCGGTTGGCCAGCTCCCCCGGACGCATCGGCTCGGTGTCGGCGACCTGCCGCAGCAGGGCCACGGCGGCCCGGTCCAGCGGCACCCCAGCCAGGGCCATCAGCCGGTCGTGCTGCCGGGCACGGGTGCTCAGGTAGGTGATGCGGGTGAGCGCCCGCTCGATCTCGATGACTTCCGGGGACGCGGGGACGTCGGGGAGCGGCTGTGAGGACATACTCGCCAGTTTACCATCTTGTTGCGTAACTCAAGTAAACTGCGATCGGTGTGCGGCGCCTCCCTCACACCTCGGCCGTCCGCGCCTCGGACCGGACCGTGTCGCGCCAGACCGCTCCGGCCGCGATGGTCTGCCGCCACTGCCGGACGACCCTGGGCGGCATGCCGATCGCGAGCGCACCGCTGACCCGGTCCCCCGTGCGGTACACGGCGACGAACCGGCGCTGCGCCACGTCGCCCTCCACCACGGCGACCTCCTCGTGCCCGCGCAGGAAGCCGTACGCCTGGACCTTCATGTCGTACTGGTCCGACCAGAAGTACGGCACCGGAGCGAACGGCTTGCGTGCCCCCGGAGCGGCCAGCAGGTTGCGGGCGGCCGCCATGCCCTGCTCGGCCGCGTTGGTGCGGTGCTCGACGCGCATCGAGGTGGCGAACAGGGGGTTGTACCAGCGGGCGACATCACCGGCCGCGTACACGTTCTCCGCCGCCTCGCAGTACTCGTCGCACGCCACCCCGTCGCCCAGCGCGAGCCCGCTGTCCTCCAGCCACTCTGTGTTGGGCAGCGATCCGACGGCCACCAGCACCTCGTCCGCCTCGACGACCTCCCCGCCGGCGAGCCGGACGCCCTCCTCGGTCACCTCGGTCACGGTTACCCCGCAGCGCAGGTCGATGCCCCTGTCCACATGGGCCCGGGCCAGCAACCGCCCGACCTCCGTGCCGACCGCGTGGGCGAGCGGTACGGCGGCGGGTTCGAGGAGGGTCACCCGGACACCCAGGCGCCAGGCGACCGCGGCGGCCTCGGCGCCGAGGAAACCGGCGCCCACCACGACCAGCCGCTGCCCCGGGAACAGCCGCTTCCGCAGGGTGAGCGCGTCGTCGAGGGTGCGCAGCACGTGCGCACCCTCACCGGGCAGACGGCGAGGCCGCACGCCGGTGGCGATGACCAGTCCGTCGTACGGCACCTCGGAGCCGTCGGCCAACCGCACTGTGCGGGCAGCGAGTTCGAGGCCCGCCGCGGCGACTCCGAGCCGCAGGTCGAGGTCGAGCGCGGCGAGGTCGGCCGAGGTGCGCAGGGCGAGCCGGTCGGCCTCCCACTCCGCGGCGAGGAGCTGCTTGGACAACGGCGGCCGGTCGTAGGGGAGTTCGGGCTCCTCGCCGATGAGGGTGATCGTGCCGTCGTACCCCTCGCGGCGCAGCGTCTCGACCGCCGCGAGCCCGGCGGCCGAGGCACCGACGACGGCGATCCGCCTCACTGCCGGGCCAGCCGGATGGCCGCGGCCGGACAGACCGCGACGGCTTCTCTGACGTCGTCGAGTTGGTCCTCGCCGACCTCGTCCGTCAGGAGGATCGCGATGCCGTCGTCGTCCTGGTCGAACACCTCCATGGCGGCGACCACGCACTGCCCCGACGCGACACACTTGTCGGCTTCCAGCTCCACCTTCATGGGATTCCCCTCGCTCTTCTCGTGGTTGTGGCTCGTGTGCGGTGCAGAAGCCGTCACCAGGCGACCGGCAGCTCGTGGATGCCGTAGATGAACGCGTCGTGCTTGAACTTCACGTCCTCCAGGGCGCAGGCGAGCCTGAGGGTGGGGATGCGCCGGTAGAGGGTGCCGTAGACGACCTGGAGTTCCATGCGGGCGAGCGGCTGGCCGAGGCACTGGTGGACGCCGAAGCCGAACGCGACGTGGCGGCGGGCGTCACGGGTGAGGTCGAGGCGGTCGGGGTCCTCGAACACCTCGGGGTCGCGGTTGCCGATCTCGTTGACCATGATGACGCCCTCGCCGGCCTTGATGACCTGGCCGGCGATCTCGATGTCCTCGGTGACCGCGCGCCTGCGCCCCTGGTGCGTGATGTGGAGGTAGCGCAGCAGTTCCTCGACCGCTGATGCCACCAGCTTCGGGTCGTCGGTGTCGCGCAACAGGGCGAACTGGTCGGGGTGTTCGAGGAGGACGGCGGTGCCGAGCGCGATCATGTTGGCGGTGGTCTCGTGCCCGGCGATCAGCAGGAGCAGCGCCATCTCCGTGGCCTGCCCGTGGGTCAGCTCCCCGGCGGCGACGCGTCCGGCGATGTCGGAGAGCAGGTCGCCCCTGGGCTCGGTGAGCCGCTCGGCGAGCTGACCGGCCAGGTATCCGGCGATCTCCCGGGTGGCCCCGCCGCGCTCCTGGGGGCTCGCGGTCGTGCGGACCATCGTCTTGGTGTTCTCCTGGAACATCGCGTGGTCGTCGTACTGCACGCCGAGCAGTTCGCAGATGACCAGCGAAGGGATCGGCAGGGCGAACGCCTCGACGAGGTCGACCGGTTGGGGCCCCGCCAGCATGTCGTCGACCAGGCCGTCCACGATCCGCTGCACGGCGGGCCTGAGCGCCTCCACCTTCTTGATGGCGAACGGTGCCGTCACCATCCGGCGCAGCCGGGCGTGTTCGGGGTCGTCCATCATGATGAAGCTGAGTTTTCCGTCACCGGCCTCGGCGCTCGCCTTGGCCGGGTAGCCGGGCCGGTCGGTGTCGGCGCTGACCCGGGCGTCGCCCAGGATCGCCCGCTGCTCGGCGTAGCGGGTCACCAGCCACGGCTCGCTGCCGTCCCACAGCCGGACCTTCGTCAGCGGTCCCTCCTTCTGGAGTTCCGCGAGGCCGGGCGGCGGGTCGAAGGGACAGCCGGAGGCGCGTGGCATGGGGAACTCGGGGGCCGTGCCCTCGGCGTCGTGCGCGGGACCGGCCAGGGAGTCGGCCATGGTTCTCCTCGGTGGTGGGGGTGCTCCGCGGGAGGGGACGGCGGAGCGCCGGGGCGAAGTGGTCGAGGCCTCGATGAGCACATGCAAACAGACCGGCCTGACACCGGCCCGCCAGGAACCTGACGGGAAGCTGACGTGACCCACATCACATCGCAGACGGGTCGTCAACTACCGCCGGGTGCAAGGGGATTGCGCAGAAACGCGGCTCCTCGCGGCTGCGGAAGTCGTCGGTTGCGGCGTTCGTCCGGGGCTTGCACAGCAGGCCTTCAGGGCAGGGCTCTCCCGGCGAGGCTTTCAGGGCAGGGCTTTTACGCGTCGCCGTCCGCGCGCCCCAGCCAGTACCCGAATCCGCGACGGGTGTGGATCAGCTCCGGTGTGCCCGACGGGCCCTGGTCCACCTTGCGGCGCAGCCGGGAGACGAGCTGCTCGATGGCGTTGTCGCCGCGATGGTGACCCCAGACATACCGGCCGATCTGCTCCTTGGACAGCACCCGGTGGGCGTTGACCAGGAGATGGCGCAGCAGCCGGTATTCGGCGGGCGTGAGGTCGAGGGCGTGCGCTCCGCGCCGGGCCTCGCACAGGGCGTCGTCCAGGACGAGGTCGCGGTAACTCAGGGCCCGGCCCGGGGCCGGTCGCGCACCGGTGCCGCGCAGCAGGATCTGCACCCTGGCCAGGATGTCTGCCACACGGAACGGCTTGGCGACGTAGTCCCGCTCCCCCAGGCCGAGTTCGGGCACGATCCGGTCCAGGGACTCGTAGTCGATCAGCAGCAGCACCGGCGGCCGGCGGGCCAGCGTCGGCCGGGTACGGCCCAGTTCGGTCACGTCCGGCAGGGTCGCGTCGACGACCACCAGGTCGAACCGCTCCCGGGTCAGCAGAGCCACGCCGTCGGCGGCGGCCGCGACGGTGACGATCCGGTAGCCCGCCAACTCCAGGGTGGTGGAGAGCAGTTCGGCGACGTCAGGGGCGCCGGCGACGATCAGGAGGCGCTGACCGGCACCGCGGGCGAGTGCCGGCCGGTGACTGGGGGTGCCGTGCATGGAAGGGACCCATTCGTGGGGGAGGGTGCGCTCCTCCCCACCCTAGCGTCTCCTTGCCTAACTCAAGTAATGTTCCTCAGGAGCTGGTCGGAGTGGTCCGACGCTCCCGCCGGATCCGCCGACGCGGGTGCCGTGGCCCCGCCGCGGCCGAACGCCGTGGTGGCGGTGCTGGCCTTCGCCGGAATCGTCGTCTCGCTGATGCAGACCCTGGTCATCCCGATCGTGCCGGAGCTGCCCAAGCTGCTCGACGCCCCGGTCTCGGACACCGCGTGGGCGGTCACCGCGACCCTTCTCGCGGCAGCGGTCGCCACCCCGGTGGTGGGGCGGCTCGGCGACATGTTCGGCAAGCGGAGGATGCTGCTGGTCAGCGTGGTGATGCTGGTGGCCGGATCGGTGGTCTGCGGCCTCAGCGACGCCCTGGTCCCGATGATCGCCGGCCGTGCCCTCCAGGGGCTGTCCTCCGGTGTCATCCCGCTCGGCATCAGCATCATGCGGGACGAACTGCCCGCCGAGCGCCTGGCCGGCGCGACCGCGCTGATGAGCGCCTCCCTCGGCGTCGGCGGCGCCCTGGGGCTGCCGACCGCCGCGCTGATCGCGGACAACTTCGACTGGCACGTCCTGTTCTGGGCCTCGGCGGTGATGGGCGCGATAGCCCTGGTCCTGGTCCTGGTGTTCGTGCCGGAGTCACGGGTGCGCACCGGCGGCCGTTTCGACGCGGTAGGCGCGGTCGGCATGGCCGCCGGCCTGGTCTCCCTCCTGCTCGTCATCTCCAAGGGCGCCGACTGGGGCTGGGCAAGCGGCACCACGCTCGGGCTGTTCGCGGCGGCCGTGATCATCCTGCTGGCCTGGGGCTTCTTCGAACTGCGCACCACCCGGCCGCTGGTCGACCTGCGCACCACCGCCCGCCGCCAGGTGCTCTTCACCAACCTCGCCTCGATCGCCATCGGCTTCTCGATGTTCGCGATGTCGCTGGTCCTGCCGCAGCTGCTCCAGCTGCCCACCCGGACCGGCTACGGCCTGGGCAGGTCCCTGCTGACCGCCGGTCTGGTCATGGCCCCGTCCGGCCTGGGTGATGATGGCCCTGGCACCGGTCTCCGCGGCCGTCTCCAAGGCCAAGGGTCCCAAGGTGACGCTGATGATCGGCGCGCTGATCGTGGCGGCCGGCTACGGGCTGAACATCGTGCTCATGTCCGCGGTCTGGCACCTGGTGCTGGTCTCCTGCGTGATCGGCGCCGGCATCGGGTTCACGTACGGCTCCATGCCCGCCCTCATCATGGGCGCCGTGCCCGCCTCGGAGACGGCGGCCGCCAACAGCCTCAACACCCTGATGCGGTCGATCGGTACGTCGACGGCGAGCGCCATCGCCGGGGTCGTACTGGCGCAGATGACGATCGATCTGGGCGGCTACGCGCTGCCGTCGGAGAACGGCTTCAGGACCGTCATGGCGATCGGCGCGGGTGCCGCGCTCCTCGCCTTCGCTCTCGCCTCCTTCATCCCGCGCCCGCGCCCCGCGGCCTTGGCGGCGGTCCCCGCACCGGCCGCGGAGACGTCCGCCGGGGCACCGTCCTGACGCGGACGCTCCCCGTCTGACGCCGCCGACCCGCGGCCGTCAGGTACTGCCCAGGGTGGATCCCGCCTGTGCCGCGTACTGCGTTCTCAGTAGGCGCGTTGTCGGCGGTGGTACGACGCCGTACGGACCCTGTGTCGGAAAGACTGACGACCGGACCCGCGGACGGGGGCCGTGTTGGTCCGCTCGGCCGGGACGGGTCGCCGCGACCGCACCCGGTGAGCCTCGGCCACCGTTGTTCCAGGACGACCGGAGAGCCCATGAGCACCCCCTTGCGGCATTACGCCGACGATCATGTCCGTACGGTCGTCGCCATGACGGCCGCGCTGCGGCTGCCCGGGCTCCGGTACGGCGGCGAGGGCCGCCCCTGCACCCACCGGCCGGACCCGGTGCGGCACCCCCGCCTCCCCCTCGACCGCACCGCCCCGGAACGCCAGGAACGGAACCCATGACCATCCGCGTACTGCTCGCCGACGACCAGGCTCTGCTGCGGGCCACGTTCCGGATCCTCATCGACTCGTGCGACGACATGGAGGTGGTCGCGGAGGCCACCGACGGCGCCGCGGCCGTCGATCTGGCGCGGGTCCACCGTCCCGACGTGATCCTCATGGACATCCGTATGCCGGGGACCGACGGTCTGGCCGCCACGTCCGTGATCTGCGCGGATCCGGCGCTGTCGGACACGCGGGTGCTGATCCTGACCACGTTCGAGATCGACGAGTACGTCGCGCAGGCGCTGCGGTCAGGGGCCAGCGGTTTCCTCGGCAAGGACGTCACCGCCGAGGCCCTGCTCGACGGCATCCGCACGGTGGCGGCCGGCGACTCCCTGCTCTCCCCCGGCGCCACCCGCACCCTGATCACGAGGTTCCTCGCGGCGCCGGGACTCGGCACCCGCCTGGCGGCCGCCGACGACCTGTCCGGGCTCACCACCCGCGAACGCGAGGTGATGGCGTGGGTCGCCGAGGGGCACTCCAACGAGGTGATCGCGGGGAAGCTCTTCGTCAGCCCCCTGACCGTGCGCACTCATGTCCACCGCGCGATGACCAAGCTCGGTGCCCGCGACCGCGCCCAGCTCGTCGTGATGGCCTATCAGTCGGGTCTGGTGCAGCCGCTTCCGCCCGGGGAACGCTGATCCCTCATCTCCCGGAGAGTTCCTCCAGCCACTGCTGAAGCAGGGCCGACTCCGCGGTCGTGAGCGTCGGCGGCAGGTCGGCCCGCAGACGGGCCGCGAGTGTGGCGGCCGCGGCGGGAACCGAGCTGTCGTCTCGCGCCGCGTCCATGTCGGTGTCGGTGTCGGCGGGGCGGGTCACCGAGTGCAGCACCGCGTCGCGCAGCCGCTGCGAGAACTTCATGTCCGTGTACTGCTCGGGTCTGGTCAGCATCGACAGGGCCGCTCCGACATTGGCGGACATGATCATCTGTGTGGCCAGCGCGGGCGGCACCGTCAACCGCCCCTCGGCCGCGCAGCGTTCGAGGATGCCGTGCAGCAGGTCGTGCGCCTCCTGGGCCGCGGCCGGAGGAACGGTCAGCTCGGGCGAGTACATCAGGCGGTAGTGGCTGGGGTGCTCCAGCGCGAAGCGCATGTGGGTGTCCCAGCCGCTCTTCAGATCCTCGACCGGATCCGCGCTCGGCCGCGCCGCCCGCTTGGACACGAGGTACCGCTCGAATCCCCGGTCGACGACGGCGGCCAGCAGACCGGCCTTGTCGCCGAAGAGCCGGTAGAGCATCGGCGCCCCCACCCCGGCCTTCTCGCACACCGCGCGCGTGGAGACATCGACGGCCGACGCACCGGCCAGCAGCTCGGTGGCCGCGGCCAGGATCTTTTCCCTCGCATCCATGCCCCCACCGTACGACATTCGTAGCGTTGATACGAGAGAAAGGTTACCGTCGCTACGAACCCGTGTTACCGTCGATACGAGCAAGTCGTAGCGGTGCTAACAGAGGATGCAGCCATGGCCACACACCCCCGGACGGAACAGCGTGTAGCGATCGTGACCGGCGGATCGCGCGGCATCGGACGGCAGATCGCGCAGCAGCTCGCCGCCGACGACTTCGCGGTCGTCGTCGGGTACGCGGGCAACAAGGACGCCGCCGACGACGCCGTGCGGGCCATCGAGGAGGCGGGCGGCACCGCTCGCGCCGCCCGCGCGGACGTCGCCGACGAGACGGCGGTCGCCGCCCTGTTCGACCTCGCGGAGGCCACGTACGGCGGGGTCGACGCGGTGGTCCACTCTGCGGGCCGGATGCCCCTCTCCCCGATCGCCGATCTCGACCTGGCCGAGCTCGACGCCCTGTACCGCACCAACATCCGCGGCACCTTCGTCGTCGACCAGCAGGCCGCGCGCCGACTGCGCCCGGGCGGCGCGCTCGTCAACCTCTCCAGCTCGGTCGTCGGGCTCGCCTTCCCCGGGTACGGCGCCTACGCGGCCAGCAAGGGCGCGGTCGAGGCCGTGACCCTGGTCCTCGCCCGTGAGCTCCGCGGCCGTGACGTCACCGTCAACGCGGTGGCCCCCGGTCCGACGGCGACCGACCTCTTCCTCGACGGCAAGGACGAGGAGACCGTCGCCCGCCTGGCGGCACAGCCCCCACTGGAGCGACTCGGAACACCGAAGGACATCGCCAACGTCGTGTCGTTCCTGGTGAGCCCGGCGGGCCACTGGATCAACGGCCAGGTACTGCGGGCCAACGGCGGCATCATCTGACCCCGCGGGCGCCGCTCCTTCTTCTCCACCCGAGGTATGGAGTCGCCCAGGGTGTCGAGACCCTCAAGCCAAGATCTGAGCAGCCCCGGCGCGGCGCCCGTTCAGGGGAAACCGGGGCGCTGAGCGCGTGACCGCCGGTGCTCGCGTCGACAAGTCACCCGTGACCCTCCCCCTGATCCCGCCCATGCTCGCCACTCCCGGCACCCTGCCGCCCGCCTCCCAGGACGCGCGCTGGGCCTACGAGACCAAGCAGGACGGCCAGCGGGTGGTCGTCTACCTCGCCGGGAACGGCGAGGTGGTGCTGCGCGCCCGGTCCGGGGAGGAGATCACCGGTGCCTATCCCGAACTGCGGTCGCTCGGCAGTGCGCTCGGCACCACCCCCGCGGTGCTCGACGGGGAGATCCTGGCACTGGACGAACAGGGCCGCGCCGACTTCCAGTTGCTGCAACCGCGCATGCAGCTGGCCCACGCCCCCGGCCGAGCCGCACGGAGGGCGGCCGAAGCACCGGTCCACGTCGTGCTGTTCGACCTGATGCACCTGGGCCGAAGCTCGCTCCTCACCCTCCCCTACGCGCGGCGGCGGGCGCGACTGGACGAGCTGGGGCTCGCCGGGCCGCACTGGTCCACACCCGCCGCCCTCGTCGGCCACGGCGAGCAGGCCCTGCGCGCCACTCGTGAACACGGCCTGGAAGGCCTGGTCTGCAAGCGGCTCGACTCGGTGTACGAACCCGGAGTGCGCTCCCGCGCCTGGATCAAGATCCGCAACATGCGCAGCGAGGACGTCGTCGTGGGCGGCTGGCTGCCCGGCAAGGGCCGGCTCACGGGCCTGCCGGGCGCGGTGCTGGTCGGACAGCGGGGCGCGGGGCGGCTGCGGTACGTCGGCAGCGTGGGCACCGGCTGGAGCGAGACGGAACGGACAGAGCTCGCCTCGCTGTTGGCCGCCGCGGCGACGGACGTGTGCCCCTTCGATCCCGTGCCGCGGGTCCCGGGGGCCCACTGGGTGCTGCCCCGGCTGGTCGGCGAGGTCCGCTACAGCACCCGTACCCGGGCGGGGTTGCTGCGTCAGCCGTCCTGGCTGCGGCTGCGCCCGGATCTCGCGCCGGAGGACTCCGCCGCCGACCTCCCCGACTCGCCTGGATGATCCGGCTGTTGGGCGGACCGTAACCGGAGCGACGCCTTCTACCTCTTGGCGTGGACATGGAAACCGGGGAAGCTGAACCCCCAGTAACCCCACAGCCGTTGGGCTGCGCCCGGATCACGAGGAGGACGCAGTGGCGTCACCGTCGTTCAAGAAGCACCGCACGAGATGGTTCACCGGCCTGGCCGGCGCCGCCGCGCTCGTCGTCGCCTTCCCCTCCGCCGCGTTCGCCGCCCCGCCCAAGGCGCTGCCCGCCAACGCCGAGAGTGCCGAGTACACCTACCAGCCGGCCTTCGACTACGACACGGACGGCTGCTACTCGACGCCCGCCATCGGCCCCGACGGCACGATCAACGGCGGTCTGAACCCGACGGGTTCACTCAGCGGCGAGTGCCATGACGCCTCGGACCTGGACAACACCAACACGTACTCGCGCTACAAGTGCAACAACGGCTGGTGCGCCTACATGTACGGCCTGTACTTCGAGAAGGACCAGGCCGTGGCGAA
Organism: Streptomyces sp. NPDC024687; assembly: GCF_055559055.1. NCBI lineage: Bacteria > Bacillati > Actinomycetota > Actinomycetes > Kitasatosporales > Streptomycetaceae > Streptomyces > Streptomyces sp. NPDC024687. Next base: position 196,597 of record NZ_JBVHLJ010000010.1, read on the forward strand.
CAGCAGCATCGGCGGGCACCGGCACGACTGGGAGCACGTCGTGATCTGGGTGCAGAACGGCACGATCCAGTACGTGTCGACGTCCGCCCACGGAGGGTTCACGGTGAGCGCGACCTCCGGCGTCCGCTTCGACGGCACGCACGCCAAGATCGTCTACCACAAGGACGGCGTCCGAACGCACTGCTTCCGGCTGGCCAACTCCAACGACGAGCCGCCGGAGAACGCCAAGGGCACCTGGCAGTACCCGCCGCTGGTCGGCTGGAACGGCTATCCGTCGGGACTGCGCGACAAGCTGAGCGCCTACGACTTCGGCAGCGCCAACTTCGGTCTCAAGGACGCCAACTTCGCCGCCCACCTGACGTCGGCCAAGCCGTCGGGGATCTCGTTCGACCCCAACGCCTGACCCGGTGACACGATCGGGCGCCGGCGGACCTAGGCCCCCCGCTCCCGCGGGTTCCGTCCCGCGCCCGATCCCCGCCGGGCCGCCCCCGGCATAGCGTGCTTTTCATGGACACGATCGATACGAGCGACACCAGCGGGTACCTCGAAGAGGCCCTGGACCGCGTCCACGTGGCGGGCCCGGAGCGAGAGGGCTGGCTGAGCAACCACGCCCCCATGGTGGTCGAGGCGCTCGCCGCACACGGACAGGCCGGCTCGGTGCACCGCTGGCTGGACCTGTACCGGGACAAGCTGGAGGACTTCCCCGACCGCACCGCCCCGGTCACGGACGCCAACTGGCCCTCGGCACTGGGTGATCCGCGCCGGATAACGGACTGGACCGACTATTTCTCCCGCACGCTCGCCGAGTGCCCGTGGCAGGACGTCCTCGCCGAATGGTGGCCGCGCCTGCTGCCGGGCATGTACGGCGGTGCCACGCACACCGTCATCCGGGTCGGCCACGCCGTCCGCGCCCTGGCGGCCCACGAGAACGCACCCCGGGTCACCGAACTCGCGCACGCGCTGGGCTACTGGGCGGCACGGCACCAGCCCGTGACCGGGTTCGTGGAACTGCCGGGCGCGACGAGGGCCGCGGAAGCCCTGGAAGCCGTACCGGCCATCGAGCCGGGGCACCTGGGATTCCTGAACCGCCTGTCCGCCGTACGCCGACTGCCCGTGTGGGCGCACGACGTCACCGACCCGGACATCGCGAAGGAACGGCTCACCGAACTCGTCCGCGCCGCGACCCACCGCTACGCCACCCACGGCCACGGCGAGCCGACCATGCTCGTACACGCGGCCACGGCCCCCAACGCCGTGCTGCGGACCCTCGATTCCCTGCCCCGCGACCAGTGGGTGCCGAGCCTGCACGCGGCCTGGACGGCGTCGGCCGCGGTCACGGCGATGTACGCGCCGACGGCACCGGTCGCCTACGTCCCTCCCGCGCGCCTGACTCCCGAGGAGGTGGTGGAGCGAGCGCTCGCCCACGGCGACGAACACGTCATCAAGCTCACCGACACAGCCCTGGACGTCGGCGACGAGCAGGCTCTCGCGGCCGCCCTGCGCTCGGTCGAACTCAGCGAGCCGCTCACCTGAGGCCTGCGCGGAGGCTCTGGTGGACGCGTCCGCCCCGGGCAAAAGATGCGCTACTGCTTACCCATTGGCCCCGGAGCGCCAAACGCCGAACCTCCGCAGGGTCTATCGTGTCCCGCATGTCCCTCCCGGAACTGATCCGCATCGTCTCCCGTGACTCGCCGATGGCGTTGGCCCAAGTGGAGCGTGTCAGAAGCGAGTTGGCGTCCCTCTACCCCGGTTTGCGCACCGAGGTCGTGCCGGTGAAGACGACCGGGGACAAGTGGATGGGCGACCTGTCCAAGGTCGAGGGCAAGGGCGCGTTCACCAAGGAGGTCGACGCCGCGCTGCTGGCCGGCGAGGCCGATCTCGCGGTGCACTGCGTGAAGGATGTCCCCGCCGACCGGCCGCTCCCGGCGGGCACCACGTTCGCGGCGTTCCTGAAGCGGGACGACGTCCGCGACGCCCTGATCCACCCGGGCGGCCTCACTCTGGACGAACTCCCGGAGGGCACCCGCATCGGCACCTCCTCGGTGCGCCGCGTGGCCCAGTTGGCCGCCACTCACCCGCACCTGGAGTGCGTCCCGTTCCGCGGCAACGCCAACCGGCGGCTGGCGAAGCTGGCAGCGGGTGAAGCCGACGCGCTGCTGCTCGCGGTCGCCGGCCTGGAGCGCATCGGCCGCGAGGACGTGATCAGCGAGATCCTCTCCCCCGAGACGATGATGCCGCCGATCGGCGCGGGCATCCTCGCGCTCCAGTGCCGGGAGGGCGACACCGAGCTGATCGAGGCGGTCGGCGCCCTGGGAGACCCGGACACCTTCCGGGAAGCCACCGCCGAGCGCATGTTCCTGCACGTTCTGCAGGGCCACTGCAACAGCCCCATCGCGGGGTACGCGCGCGTGGACCACGCCGGCGAACTCTCCCTGCGGGCCTGTGTGTTCACCCCGGACGGCAAGACGCGGCTGAACGCCCACGAGTGGGCGGGCCGCCTCGACCCGGCCACGCTGGGCACCTCGATCGCGGTGGCGCTGCTGCGTCAGGGTGCCCGCGAGATCATCGACGGCATCCCGCACTGAGGCCCACGCGGGATCAGGAGGTGCCCTCTTCGGCCTGGTCCCGCAGGAAGTTGCTGATCTGGCAGGCCAGGCCCTCGCGGCCCACGCCCACGTGCGAGGCGCCCTCGTCGAGTCCGATGCCGCCCGCCCACAGCCGGCGGTCGGCCCACTCGTCGTCGACCCGCAGTTGGATCTGCACGTCGATCTGGTTCAGGCTCGCCTCCGGTCCCGCCGCGAACAGTACGGCGGTGGCGCGGCGCAGCGGATAGACGTCGAAGCCCTCGATGAACTGCGAGTTGCGCCAGTCGATGAAGGCGCTCTCGCCGTCCGGGCCGATCCGCACGTCGATCTGGCCGTCCTCGAGATGGACGGTCGGGTGAAGGTCCCCGCGGTTCTCGACGGTCACCCGGACGCTGAAATAGGTGAGCCCTTCGGCGGCGTCGTCGCGTCCACGCGGCGGCTCGGCCGCCTCCAGACGGTGGACGCGGACGCGCAGACCGGCATGCTCGTCGTACTCCTGCCAGTCCCCGACCACGTTCGGCTCGTACACAGTGCACCCCATCGACCTCAGAGAGCTGCTTCCTATCTGTGTGCTCAATGCACTGTCAAATGAGCAGAATGCGCTGTGGCCAGGTACTTCACCCCCTTTGATCGCTGATCAAGCCGTGCGCAGGAAGAATCCGCCAGGCGGCCGGAAAAATCCTTCCACGGGCGTGCCGCACATCACGTTCCGCACGCATGATCAACGGGCCAGTCGGCCGAGGAGCGAGGAGGCCGCGGTGATGCCGAGCGCGGCGGCCACGGCCAGCACCCCGAAGTCGAGCGCCAGATGGGCGGGCGTGCCGAGGAGAAGGCCCCGCAGGGCGTCGACTTCGTAGCTCAGCGGGTTCACCTTGCTGACGGCCTGGAGCCAGCCCGGCATGACGGACAGCGGGTACAGGGCGTTGGAGCCGAAGAACAGCGGCATGGTGATGGCCTGCCCGATGCCCATCAGGCGGTCCCTGCTGAGCACGATGCCGGCGATGGTCATCGACAGGCAGGAGAAGAACGCCGAGCCGAGGATCACGATCGCGCCGACGCCGAGGAGCTTGAGCGGGTTCCAGGTCAGGGACACCCCGAGGAGGGCGGCGATGACGATCACGACGACCGCCTGGATCAGCGACTTCACGCCGGCCGCGAAGGCCTTCCCGGTGGTCAGTGCCGAGCGCGGGGTGGGCGTGACCAGGAGTTTGTTGAGGATGCCTGCGTCCCGCTCCCAGATGATCTGGATGCCGTAGAAGATCGCGATGAACATCGCCGACTGGGCGATGATGCCGGGTGCCAGATAGTCGATGTAGGGGATGCCCTGGGTGGGGATCGCCTTGATGCGGGTGAAGGTCTGGCCGAAGATCAGCAGCCACAGGGCGGGCTGGACCGCGCGGGTATAGAGCTCGGTGCGGTCGTGGCGGAGTTTCTGGAGCTCGACGGCGCACATCGCCACGACCCGGGCGGGCAGCAGCCGCCAGCCCGCGCGGGGCTCCGGCGGGCAGAGCAGCAGGCTGATGGAGCGGGGGTCAGCCGACACGGTTCGCGGTGCGGCGGGTGCTTCGGACATCGCGGAAATCCCCTCCTTCGTCTTCGAGTCCGCTGCCGGCGACGTCACGGAAGACGTCCTCCAGGGTCGGCAGGGCGTCGGTGCCCCGCTTCTCGGCCAGTGACCGCCTGAGTTCGACGGGGGTGCCGAGGGCGCGGACGCGGCCGCGGTGCATGAGGCCGACCCGGTCGCAGTACTGGTCGGCCTCGTCCATGTAGTGGGTGGTCACGAGGACGGTCATGCCGGTCGCCTCGCGTACGGCGTTGATGTGCTCCCACACACCGGTGCGGGCGATGGGGTCGAGGCCGATGGTCGGCTCGTCGAGGATCAGCAGCCGGGGCGCGCTGACCAGGGCCTGGGCGAGTTCGAGGCGGCGGACCATGCCACCGGAGTAGGTGCCGGCGAGCCGGTCGGCGGCGTCGGTGAGGTCGACGGCGGCCAGGGCCTGGGCGACCCGCTCGGCGCGTTCCTTGCGGGCGACGTCGAAGACGCGGGCGAACAGGGTGACGTTCTCCCGGCCGGTCAGGTTGGCGTCGGCGGACAGCTGCTGGGGGACGTAGCCGAGCAGACGGCGTACGGCCATCGGATCGGCGGCGGTGTCGCGGCCGAACACGTGGATCATGCCTGCCGGGACGGGGAGCAGGGTGGTGATGCAGCGGATGGCGGTGGTCTTGCCGGCGCCGTTGGGGCCGAGCAGTCCGAAGACCTCACCTTCCGCGACGGTCAGGTCCAGAGCGTCCACGGCCTTCGTGTCACCGAAGGCGTAGGTCAGCCCCGTGCAGGAAACAGCTTCGGGTGTCATGCGTCCTCGGCCTCCTCGTGCAGAGTGACGGCGAGCGCGCGCAGGGCGGGGAGCGCGGCGCGCAGGGCCTCCTGATCGGCCGCGTCCAGCCGGGTGACGTGCCGGCTCACGAGCGCGACCCGACGGTGCTTCCAGTCCCTGAGCCGCGCCTCGGCCTTCTCGGTGAGCAGCAGCCGGGCGGCGCGCCGGTCGGCGGGGTCGGTCTCGCGGACCAGGTGGCCCTCCTTGACCAGCTGGTTGACCAGGGTCGAGACGGAGTTCCCGGCCAGCGACAGCTCCTTGGCTGCGTCGGAGACGCCGATGCCGGGCCGTGACTGGACCAGGCGCAGCAGTTCGACCTCGGCGCCGCGCAGCCGTGGCACGGTCAGTCCGGCGCGCAGCCTGCGCCTGAGCAGCCGCTGGACGCCGACGAGGGCGTCGGCCAGCTCTTCGGGGAAGGTCTCTTCGTCCACACCACCGAGATTACCTCTGAGTCAGAGGTAATCTCTCCCAAGGACCGGTCAAGCACATACGTGATGATTGGCCTATTTGTTTCATTTCATCCGAGAGCGGGAATCCACTCAGAAGTGCTTCGGACATGAGGCACGTCCGTGGGAGCCCCACCGAGCGGCCCCGGATGTCTCGTTGCAGGTCCGAGTGCGCGCTCCTCCCACGATGTCTGTCCATCCAGCACCGCTCAGGGAGGTGCGCGACATGTCCGTCGCCACCAGAACAAAGCCGCATCCGCACGACGACGCCCCCGACACCAACGCGGCGTTCGAGCGCATGGCCCAGCTGCCCGACGGTCCGGAGCGCAAGGTTCTGCGGGACGAGCTCATAGAACTCTGGCTGCCGATGGCCGAACGGATCGCCGTCCGCTTCCGCGGCCGCGGGGAGTCCCTCGAAGACCTCTACCAGGTGGCCGCCCTGGGGCTCGTCAAGGCGGTCGACCACTACGACCCGGCGCGCGGCAGCGCCTTCGAGGCGTACGCGGTGCCCACCGTGACCGGCGAGATCAAGCGGCACTTCCGCGACCACATGTGGACGCTGCACGTGCCGCGCCGGGTGCAGGACCTGCGCAACCGGGTGCGGCAGGCATCGAAGGAACTGTCCCAGGTCGCCGGCCGGACGCCCACCGTCGCCGAGATCGCCGAGCGGGCGCATCTGACCGAGGACGAGGTGCGCACCGGCGCGGAGGCCCTGGACTGCTTCTCGGCGCTGTCGCTGGAGGCGGAGATGCCCGGCACCGACGGCTACGCCCTGGGCGACGCGCTGGGCGGCCCGGATCCCGGCTACGACGTGGTCGTCGACCGTGTGGCCATCGGGCCCTGCCTCAAGGCCCTGCCGGAGCGTGAGCGGACCATCCTGTACCTGCGCTTCTTCCGGGGCATGACCCAGAGCGGAATCGCCGAGGAACTCGGCATCTCGCAGATGCATGTCTCCCGGCTGCTCAGCACGTGCTTCGCGCACCTGCGCGAGGAGGTCCTGGCCGACGCCGACTGAGCCCTCGGGGCGCAGTCACTCAGGAGGAGTCACTCGGACGAAGCCCCGGGGACCTGTGTGGGGCCGTACCGGTCGAGAGCCTCTTCGAGCTCCACGCGGATCTCCCTGGGGATCTCTCCGGACCGTGCCCAGATGAGGATCAGCTCCGCGACATTGCGCAGCTTGATGTTCGTGTGCTGGGAGACGTCCTTCAGTACTTCCCAGCCCTCGTCCGGGGTGATCCTGCCGAGCGCGACGACCATGCCGATGGCCTGGTCCACGACGGCGTGGGAGGCGACCGCTTCCTTGAGCTGGCCGATCTCCTCCTGCAGCGCGAAGATCCGGTCCGACTCGTCGGCGGGTTCGCTCGGTACGACTGGCACGCTTCCATCCTGTCACCCGGACGGGTCCGCGCCACCGGGGCGGAGGCGAACGGGGCCACCGTTTCGGCGGTGTCCCCGGGGTACTCGGCAGGCGCCCGAGGTGGTTCCGGACGGACACTGGGCGAAGACCGGCCGGTGGCCGCCGGCCGACGAGAGCGGACATGACTGCCATGAACCACGATCCGAGACATCCCGCCGCGACCGCGGACGTCGTCTCCACCCACCATGTGTTCGGCGCCCCCTGCTGGGTGAGCCTGACCAGCCGCGACCAGCAGGCCACGGAGGACTTCTACGGGGCCGTCCTCGGCTGGGAGTGGAAGCCCGCGAAGCTCGGTGAGCGCTTCCGGGTCGCGCTGGCGGACGGCACGCCGGTCGCCGGGATCGCTGCGGTGGCGTCGATGTGGCAGATGGCGGTGGCCTGGACGCCGTACTTCGCGGTGCCCAGCGCGGACGAGGCGGCGGCCCGCGTGCAGGAACGCGGCGGCACGCTGGCGGTCGGCCCGCTGTCCTTCCCGCCGGGGCGGGCGGCTCTGCTCTCCGACCGTGACGGAGCGACCTTCGGCGTCTGGGAGGGTGATCTCGTCGCCAGCTGGGAGATGTGGCACCGGGCCCAGCCGGCTTTCGTACGACTGCACACCCGCGACGCGTTCGACGCCGCGATCTTCTACGGCGAGGTCCTCGACTGGGCGACTGAGCGCCCCGAGTGCTGCGAGGTCCGCTACGAGGGCGGCGAGGTGGTGCTGCGCAGCCGGGGTGACGTGGTGGCGCGCATCGAGTCGGGGGCGCTGGGCTCGGCCCCCGACCCCGCGATCCGGCCGCACTGGCAGGTCCACTTCGCGGTCGCGGACGTCGCGGCCTGCGCCAAGGCGGCGGAGGTCCACGGCGGCAGCGTCCTCTCCCACGACACCACCGAGGCCGTCCTGCGCGACCCCGACGGAGCTCAGTTCACCGTGACCTCACGCCGCACACGCTGAAGACGGACGCCCGCGTCCCGCCGCACACCGGTCACAGACATCGCGGCCCACCCCAAAGCGTCAAGACCCACGCACGAGACCACCGAAGCCGACCTGCGCGACCCCCACGGCGCCCAGTTCACCGTGACCTCACGCCGCACACGCTGAAGACGGACGCCCGCGTCCCGCCGCACACCGGTCACAGACATCGCGGCCCACCCCAAGGCCGTCGACACCCCACAGCGTCCCCGAAGCCGCCCCCTGCACACCCCCGCCCCTCATGCCGTCGCGGATGTCGTGGCCTGGGCCAAGACCGCCGGGGTCCACGGCTCGGCGCCCCGTTCACCGCCTGCGATGAGGCGAGGGGGCGCCGGAGCTCTGCCTTCAGGTGGTCGCGCGGGACGGTCTCGACAGGAGTACCAGGCTGCGGGCCTCGACCGTCATCTCCGTGCCCGCCTTGTGTTCGGCCTCGTCGGAGCCCTGGGGTTCGGCCGTGTCGAGGACGGTCGTCCAGCGTTCGCCGTAGGCGGGGTCCGGCAGCCGGAAGTCGACGGGCTCCCAGTGGCCGTTCAGCAGCAGCAGGAACGAGTCGTCGACCACCCGGTTGCCCCGCGCGTCGGGTTCGGCGATGGCGTCGCCGTTGAGGAAGACGCCGACCGCGTGCGCGTCGGAGCGCTGCCAGTCCGCCTCGGCCATCTCGCGGGCGTCCGGCAGCAGCCAGACCAGGTCGGGCAGCGGCTGCCCCGCGTGCGTCACGGTCTCCCCTCGGAAGAACCGGCGCCTGCGCAGCACGGGATGCGCCGCGCGCAGGCCGATCACGTACCGAGTGAAGTCGGCGAGTTCACGCTGTTCTTGACTCAACTCCCAGTCGATCCAGGACACTTCGTTGTCCTGGCAGTAGGCGTTGTTGTTGCCGCCCTGCGTGCGGCCGAGTTCGTCGCCGTGACAGAGCATCGGAATGCCCTGCGAGAGCAGCAGGGTGGCGAGGAAGTTGCGCTGCTGGCGGGCCCGCAGCTCCAGGACGGCGGGGTCGTCGGTCTCCCCCTCGGCCCCGCAGTTCCAGGACCGGTTGGTGCTCTCGCCGTCCTGACCGTCCTCCCCGTTGGCCTCGTTGTGCTTGTCGTTGTAGGAGACGAGGTCACGCAGGGTGAAACCGTCGTGCGCGGTCACGAAGTTGACGCTCGCACGCGGGCGCCGCCGGCTGTGCTGGTACAGGTCGGAGGAGCCGGTCAGCCGGGAGGCGAACTCGCCGAGCGTGTGCGGCTCGCCGCGCCAGAAGTCCCGTACGGCGTCCCGGTACATGCCGTTCCACTCCGACCACAGCGGCGGGAAGTTGCCGACCTGGTAGCCGCCCTCCCCCACGTCCCACGGCTCGGCGATCAGCTTGACGCGACTGATCACCGGGTCCTGCTGGATGAGGTCGAAGAACGCCGACAGCCGGTCCACCTCGTGGAACTGCCGGGCCAGCGTGGCCGCCAGGTCGAAGCGGAAACCGTCGACGTGCATCTCGGTCACCCAGTACCTGAGCGAGTCCATGATCAGCTGGAGCACGTAGGGATGCCGCATCAGCAGGCTGTTCCCGGTGCCGGTGGTGTCGTAGTAGTGCTCCCAGTCGCCGTCCACCAGCCGGTAGTAGGAGGCGTTGTCGATGCCCCGGAAGGAGAGCGTGGGCCCCTTCTCGTTGCCCTCGGCCGTGTGGTTGTAGACGACGTCGAGGATGACTTCCAGGCCGGCCGCGTGCAGCGCCTTCACCATCGCCTTGAACTCGGTGACCTGCTGGCCCCGGGTGCCGTGGGCGGCGTAGGCGTTGTGAGGCGCGAAGAAGCCGATCGTGTTGTAGCCCCAGTAGTTGGCGAGGCCGCGGTCCTGGAGCACCCCGTCCTGCACGAACTGGTGCACCGGCATCAGCTCGACGGCGGTCACGCCGAGCGAGGTCAGATGGTCGATCACCGCGGGGTGCGCGAGACCCGCGTAGGTGCCGCGCAGTTCCGGCGGGACGTTCGGGTGGGTGCGGGAGAGTCCGCGGACGTGGGCCTCGTAGATCACGCTGTCGGCATAGGGCCGCCGGGGCGGCCGGTCGTCGCCCCAGTCGAAGGCCGGGTCGGTGACCACGCCGAGCATGGTGTGCCCGGCGCTGTCCGCCTCGGGGGTGTACAGCGAGGGGTGGTTGACCACCTGCCCGTCCACCGCCTTGGCGTACGGGTCGAGGAGCAGCTTCGCCGGATCGCACCGATGGCCGAACGAGGGCTGCCAGGGGCCGTGCACCCGATAGCCGTACCGCTGCCCCGGTCCGACGCCGGGCACGTAGCCGTGCCACACGAAACCGTCGACCTCGGTCAGCGGGACGCCGGTGTGGGCGCCCCGCTCGTCGACCAGGACGAGTTCGACCCGCTCGGCTACCTCGCTGAACAGCGCGAAGTTGGTGCCCTCGCCGTCGAACGACGCCCCCAGCGGGTAGGGGTGCCCGCTCCAGGCCGGCACCCGCTTCCCGTTCTTGTGCGGCTTCTTCCTGGACGACGGCACGCTCAGCACCCGCCATCGGCAGTGGTGGCGGCCAGGACAGCGACCGGCATCTCGCGCGGCACCTGGAGCACCTCCCGCAGGGTGGGCTCGGGGGCCGTCGGCACGAGGGGGACGCGCTCGCCGGCGCGGGCCCGCTGCGAGAACCAGATCACCTTGCTGCCGGTGTCGGTGGCACAGCAGCCCCAGCCGTCGCTCATCGCGGCGATCCGCTCCAGGCAGGCGCGCAGATCCAGGTCCGGGCGCAGCTCGCTGTCGTTCCCGGCGACGGCGGTGATGAGGTGCTGGCCGTTCCACCACAGTTCGATCGAGGTGTTCTTGTCCCTCGCGTGCTCGTCGATGGCCTTCAGCAGCAGTTCGGCACCACTGCAGACGGGCTCGACCAGGGTCTCGAGGTCCCAGAGCCGTAGGTGGGCGGCCAGGATGCGCCTGACCTGTCCGACCCGTTCCGGGCTGACCTCCACGTCGAGGTGGTAGTAGCAGGGCACTGCGGTCTTCATCGTCACTCCTCACCGGCGAAGCTCCCGCTCCTCCCGGCCCCCGCGGGGCCGGGCCCCGAAACACAGAGCGTGAGCGCTGATCGCTTCAGAGTCACTCCAGCGTGGGAGAGCTACGCCATTCGTGCAACACGAGCGACTGGCGAGGTAGTTGAAGAACCAACAAGACGCTGGGTCGTCATCCATGCACCATGAGTGAAGATCTCTTGAATCCCGGATCTTCTTGAGCCCTGGATCTTCCCGAGCCCGGACCCTTCCGCGCCCTGGATCTTCCCGAGTCCGAAAGGTGAACGGCGCCATGCTGCTACCGGCCAAAGCCGAGGTCGCCCGGCAACTGCGGCGCTATCGCGCCTGGGAGCGCGTGATGCTCGCGTCCCCCACCGACCGCGATGTCCGGGCCACCTTCGAGGACTCGGGCTACACGCTGTGCGTGCTGATGGGCAAGCGCTGCGCGCGTGAGGCGGCCGAGGCCGCCGAGCGCTATCTGCGCAGCAGCGTGGTGGCCTACCTCCAGGAGCAGAGCGACCTCCCCCGCACGGGTGCCGTCGCGAGACGTGGTCCGCCGAGATCCGCGGAACGTTCCCCCGCGGGGAGGTAACCCTTCCGGCGCAGCTTCGATCCCCGGCCGGGCGCAGTCAGCGTCCGGCCTCGAGCACGGCGGAGGCGAGAGCATGAGTTCCACCCCGGTCATCGGCCGCATCCCGGTTCGGGACGTCCGCCCTGCCGTCGATTCCGGCAGGCGCCCGGCGAAGGCGGTCGTGGGAGAGACGTTCGAAGTCACCGCGACGGTGTTCCGCGAGGGCCATGACGCGGTCGCCGCGAATGTCGTCCTGACCGACCCGGAAGGGCGGCACGGCCCCTGGACGCCGATGCGGGAACTGGCCCCCGGCAGCGACCGCTGGGGCGCGGAGGTCACTCCGGACGTCGAGGGCCACTGGACGTATCGCGTCGAGGCCTGGAGCGATCCGGTCGGCACCTGGCGTCGCGTCGCCCGCATAAAGGTTCCTGCCGGTCTCGACACCGGGCTGGTCCTGGAGGAGGGCGCCGAGCTGTACACCCGCGCGGCCGCGGGGGTTCCGGAGGGACCGCAGCACGCGGTGCTGCTGGCCGCGGCGAAGACGCTCGCGGACGACTCCCTGCCGGTCGCCACCCGTCTGGCGGGGGCGCTTACGCCGGACGTGGACGCGGTGCTGGCACGGTATCCGCTGCGGGAGTTGATCACGGCGTCGGAGACGTTGCCGCTGCTGGTGGAGCGGGAGCGGGCGCTGTTCGGGTCGTGGTACGAGTTCTTCCCGCGTTCGGAGGGCACGCCGGAGCAGCCGCACGGCACGTTCCGTACCGCGGCCCGGCGGTTGCCGGCGATCGCCGCGATGGGTTTCGACGTGGTCTATCTGCCGCCGATCCATCCGATCGGCACGACGTTTCGCAAGGGCCGCAACAACACCCTGTCCGCGGGCCCGGACGATGTGGGCGTGCCGTGGGCGATCGGTTCGCCGGAGGGCGGGCATGACGCGGTCCACCCGGATCTGGGCACGATCGAGGACTTCGACTGGTTCGTGCAGGAGGCCAAGGGGCACGGTCTGGAGATCGCCCTGGACTTCGCCCTGCAGTGCTCCCCGGATCATCCGTGGGTGCACAAGCACCCGGAGTGGTTCCATCACCGGCCCGACGGCACCATCGCCTACGCGGAGAACCCGCCGAAGAAGTACCAGGACATCTACCCGATCGCCTTCGACGCCGACCTGGAGGGGCTGATCGCGGAGACGCTGCGGGTGCTGCGGCACTGGATGGACCACGGGGTGCGGATCTTCCGGGTGGACAACCCGCACACCAAGCCGGTCGTCTTCTGGGAGCGGGTGATCGCGGACATCAACGCCACCGACCCGGACGTGATCTTCCTGGCGGAGGCGTTCACCCGGCCGGCGATGATGCACACCCTGGCCCAGATCGGCTTCCAGCAGTCGTACACGTACTACACCTGGCGCACCACCAAGGAAGAGCTCACCGAGTACCTGACGGAACTGTCGGGTGAGGCGGCCTCCTACATGCGGCCGAACTTCTTCGCCAACACCCCCGACATCCTGCATGAATTCCTGCAGCACGGCGGCCGGCCGGCGTTCGCGCTGCGCGCCGTCCTGGCCGCCACCCTCTCGCCGACCTGGGGCATCTACTCCGGCTACGAACTGGCGGAGAACACCCCGTTGCGGGAGGGCAGCGAGGAGTACCTGGACTCGGAGAAGTACCAGCTCAAGGCCCGCGACTGGGACCGCGAGGACAGCCTCGCCCCCCTGATCACCCAGCTCAACACCAGCAGACGCCGCCACCCCGCCCTCCAGCACCTGCGGAACATCCGCTTCCACCACACCGACAACGACGCGGTCATCGCCTACAGCAAGCGCACCGGTGACGACACGGTCCTGGTGGTCGTGAACCTCGATCCGCACCACACCCAGGAGGCCACGGTCTCGTTGGACATGCCGCAACTCGGCCTGGAATGGCACGAGTCCCTGTCCGTCCACGACGAACTGACGGGTGAGACCTACCGCTGGAGCAGAAACAACTACGTGCGCTTGGAGCCCGGCCGGGCACCTGCGCATCTGTTCCAGGTCCAGAGGTCGGCACCGCAGATCGGAGGATCCACAGCGTGACTGTCAACGAGCCCGTCCACGACACCTTCGAGGACACCCCGGCCAAGGACCGGGACCCCGACTGGTTCAAACGCGCGGTCTTCTACGAGGTGCTGGTCCGCTCCTTCCAGGACAGCAACGGCGACGGTGTCGGCGACCTCAAGGGCCTGACCGCCAAGCTGGACTATCTCCAGTGGCTCGGTGTCGACTGCCTGTGGCTGCCGCCGTTCTTCAAGTCACCGCTCCGGGACGGCGGCTACGACGTCGCCGACTACACCGCCGTGCTGCCGGAGTTCGGTGATCTCGCCGACTTCGTGGAGTTCGTCGACGCCGCCCACCAGCGCGGCATGCGGGTCATCATCGACTTCGTCATGAACCACACCAGCGACCAGCACCCGTGGTTCCAGGAGTCCCGCAGGGACCCCGACGGCCCCTACGGCGACTACTACATGTGGGCCGACGACGACAAGCAGTACCAGGACGCCCGGATCATCTTCGTCGACACCGAGGCGTCCAACTGGACCCACGACCCGGTCCGCGGCCAGTACTACTTCCACCGCTTCTTCTCCCACCAGCCGGACCTCAACTACGAAAACCCGGCCGTCCAGGAGGAGATCCTGGCCGCCCTCCGCTTCTGGCTCGACCTCGGCATCGACGGCTTCCGCCTCGACGCGGTGCCCTATCTGTACGCGGCCGAGGGCACCAACTGCGAGAACCTGCCCGCCACGCACCAGTTCCTGAAGCGGGTCCGCAAGGAGATCGACGCGATGTACCCGGACACTGTCCTCCTCGCGGAGGCGAACCAGTGGCCGGAGGACGTGGTCGACTACTTCGGCGACTACCAGGCCGGCGGCGACGAATGCCACATGGCGTTCCACTTCCCGGTCATGCCGCGCATCTTCATGGCGGTCCGCCGCGAGTCCCGCTACCCGGTCTCGGAAATCCTCGCCAAGACCCCGGCCATCCCGGCCAGCTGCCAGTGGGGCATCTTCCTGCGCAACCACGACGAGCTGACCCTGGAAATGGTCACCGACGAGGAACGCGACTACATGTGGGCCGAGTACGCCAAGGACCCGCGGATGCGCGCCAACATCGGCATCCGGCGCAGGCTCGCCCCCCTCCTCGACAACGACCGGGACACGATCGAGCTGTTCACCGCCCTGCTGCTGTCCCTGCCCGGCTCGCCGATCCTCTACTACGGCGACGAGATCGGCATGGGCGACAACATCTGGCTCGGCGACCGGGACGCGGTACGCACCCCGATGCAGTGGACCCCCGACCGCAACGCGGGCTTCTCGACTGCCGACCCGGGCCGGCTCAACCTGCCGATCATCATGGACCCGGTCTACGGGCATCAGGTCACCAACGTCGAGGCGTCGATGGCCTCGCCGTCCTCCCTGCTGCACTGGACCCGCCGGATGATCGAGATCCGCAAGCAGAACCCGGCGTTCGGTCTCGGCACCTTCACGGAGCTGCACTCCTCCAACCCCGCGGTGCTGGCCTTCCTGCGGGAGTACGAGGACGACCTGGTCCTTTGTGTGAACAACTTCTCCAGGTTCGCGCAGCCCACAGAACTGGATCTGCGCGCGTTCGACGGCCGGCACCCGGTCGAGCTGTTCGGCGGGGTGCGCTTCCCGGCCATCGGTGAACTGCCGTATCTGCTGACCCTCGGCGGGCACGGCTTCTACTGGTTCCGGCTCTCCCGAGTCGCATCCCGCATCGGCCGACGCCTTTGAGCGTGCCGACGAAAGGACGCGTCACCATGCCGAAGACCGCACCCCTCAGCCCGAGACCCGCGCCCGCGGCCGATCTCATGGCCTCGCTCGGCGACTTGCTGCGCCAATGGCTGCCGCGGCAGCGCTGGTTCGCGGGCAAGGACCGACCCGTGAGCGAGCTCGGCCTGCTGTCGATGACCGAGCTGTTCCCGGGCTGTCTGCATCTGCTGGTCCACACCGGTCACGGCGGGGTGCCCGCGCCCGGCGGCGGCGCCCCGGCGGGTGACTGCTACCAGTTGCTCCTCGGCGTGCGCAAACACCTCTCGCCGCGCCTGGGCCGTGCCCTCATCGGCCGTGCGGAGCAGGGCCCACTGGCCGGTCTCACGGTGTACGACGCCCTGCACGACCCGCGCTCGGCGCAACTGCTGCTGGAGCGGCTGCGGCATCCCGGCACGGCCGGCCCGCTGCGCTTCGAGCGCGCCCCCTCGGTGCCGGTGCCCGCCGGTCTCCCGCCACGGCTGCTGGAGGCCGAGCAGTCGAACACCTCGCTGGTGTACGGCGACGAGTTCATCCTGAAGCTCTTCCGCCGCATCCAGCCCGGCGTCAATCCGGACCTGGAGGTGCCGGTCGCGCTGGCCGGACAGGGCTGCCGCCGGGTGCCGGCGCCGGTCGCCTGGTTCCGGACCACGCATCCGCAGGAGGCCACGCTCGGCGTGCTCCAGCCGTATCTGCGCGACGCGTCCGACGGCTGGGCGCTGGCGCTCCAGGCGCTCGCCGCGGGTGACGACTTCACCGTGCAGGCGCACGAGCTGGGGCGGGCCATGGCGGAGGTGCACCTCGCGCTGGCCGCCGCCTTCCCCGGCAGCGGCCACGACGACAACGGCGCGACGGCGGCCGCGATGACCGAACGCCTGGACTCCGCCGCGCACAGCGTGCCGGCGCTGCGGCCGTTCGTCCCCGGTCTGCGCGGCGCCTTCGGCGCGCTCGCCACCTGCGACTCCGGGCCGCCCGCGCAGCGCGTCCACGGTGACCTGCACCTGGGTCAGGTGCTGCGCGCGGGCCGCGAGTGGTTCGTCATCGACTTCGAGGGCGAGCCGTCGCGCCCGCTCGCCGACCGGTGCGCCGCCCAGTCCCCGGTCCGGGACATCGCGGGCATGCTGCGCTCCTTCGACTACGCGGCCCGGCAGCGCCGGCCCTGGCGCCCGGAGTGGGCGCGCCGCTGCCGGGAGGCCTTCTGCGGGGGCTATGCCGCTCTCGCCGGATGGGATCCGCGCAAGAAACACGGACTGCTGCGCGCCTACGAGACCGACCGGGCCATTTACGAGGTCCTGTACGAAGCACGACACCGGCCGGACTGGCTGCCCGTGCCCATGGCGGCGATCGAACGCCTCGCCGTGAGAGGAGACTGAGCCGTGGCCTTGCGCGACATCTCACTGCCCGAGCCGTCCGGACCGGCGCCCTGTGCCCCGGCCCCCGCGCTCGACCCCGCGGACCGGGGCCGGTTGCTGGCCGGCGCCCACCACGACCCGCACGCGCTGCTCGGCGCCCACCCGGTCGAGGGCGGGGTCGTCTTCCGGGCGCTGCGCCCCTTCGCCCGCGCGGTGAGCGTCGTGATCGACGGCGAGCGCAGACGGCTGGCGTCGGAGGGCGACGGTCTCTTCTCCGGTCTGCTGTCCCTCGACGCGATCCCCGACTACACCCTGCTGGTGGCGTACGCGGACGGCGAACAGGAGGTGCACGACCCCTACCACTTCCTGCCCGCGCTCGGCGAGACCGACCTCCATCTCATCCGCGAGGGCCGCCACGAACAGCTGTGGAAGGCGCTCGGCGCCGAGCCCATGACCCACGAGGGAGTGACCGGCACCCGCTTCACGGTCTGGGCGCCCAACGCCCAGGGCGTCCGGGTGGCCGGGGAGTTCACCTTCTGGGACGGACAGCAGTTCCCGATGCGCTCGCTCGGCGCGTCCGGTGTGTGGGAGCTGTTCCTGCCCGGGATCGGTGAGGGCGCTCGCTACAAGTTCGAGATCACCTCGCGCCACGGCCACCGGTTCCTCAAGGCCGACCCGATGGCCCGCCGATCGGAGGTGCCGCCCGACACGGCGTCCATCGTGACCTCCTCGCGCTACGAGTGGGGAGACCACGACTGGATGGCCCACCGCGGGGACACGCCCGTGCACGTGGCGCCGTTCTCGGTCTATGAGGTCCATCTCCCGTCCTGGCGCCCAGGACTGACATACCGGCAACTGGCCGACGAGCTGCCGTCGTACGTCAGGGACCTGGGCTTCACTCATGTCGAGCTGATGCCGGTTGCGCAGCACCCCTTCAGCGGCTCCTGGGGCTACCAGGTCACCGGCTTCTACGCCCCGACCTCCCGGCTCGGCACGCCCGACGACTTCAGGTATCTCGTGGACGCGCTCCACCGGGCCGGCATCGGCGTGATCATGGACTGGGTGCCCGCCCACTTCCCGAAGGACGACTGGGCACTGGCCCGCTTCGACGGGGACCCCCTGTACGAGCCGGGAGACTCCCGGCGGGCCGAGCACCCGGACTGGGGAACGTACGAGTTCGACTTCGGGCGCGTCGAGGTGCGCAACTTCCTGGTCGCCAACGCCGTGTACTGGTGCGAGGAGTTCCACATCGACGGGCTGCGCGTGGACGCGGTCGCCTCGATGCTCTACCTGGACTACTCGCGCGACTCCGGCCAGTGGAGCCCCAACGTGTTCGGGGGGCGGGAGGATCTCGACGCGGTCGTCTTCCTCCAGGAGATGAACGCGACGGTGTACCGCCGGGCGCCGGGTGTCGTCACGATCGCCGAGGAGTCCACGGCCTGGGACGGCGTGACCCGCCCCACGGACAGCGGGGGCCTGGGTTTCGGCCTGAAGTGGAACATGGGCTGGATGCACGACTCCCTCGGCTACATCAGCCATGAGCCGGTGCACCGCAAGTACCACCACAACGAGATGACCTTCTCGATGGTGTACGCGTACAGCGAGAACTACGTGCTGCCGATCTCCCACGACGAGGTCGTCCACGGCAAGCAGGCACTGGTGTCCAAGATGCCGGGCGACTGGTGGCAGCAACGCGCCAACCACCGCGCGTACCTCGGCTTCATGTGGGCCCACCCCGGCAAGCAACTCCTCTTCATGGGCCAGGAGTTCGCCCAGGGCGCCGAGTGGTCCGAGTCCCACGGACCCGACTGGTGGCTGCTCGACCCGGCGTACGGGGCCGAGGCCGACCACCGGGGCGTGCGCGACCTCGTGCGCGACCTGAACACGGTCTACCGCGCGACCCCCGCCCTGTGGGAGCGCGACACCGACCCCGGCGGTTTCCGGTGGGTGGTCGGGGACGCGGCCGAGGACAACGTCTTCGCCTTCCTGAGGTTCGACGCGGCGGGCGGTCCGCTGCTCGCGGTCTCCAACTTCTCCCCCGTCGTGCGCGAGGACTACCACCTCACCGTCCCCGACGGTCTCCCCCTGTGGCAGGAGTCCCTCAACACCGACGCCGCGCGCTACGGCGGCGGCGACATCGTGCGGCGAGACCCGGTCAAGGCGGAGGACGGGGCGCTGCGGCTCACCCTGCCGCCGCTGGCGACGGTGTGGCTGGTCCCGGTGCCCGGCTGAGCCCGCAGGCGACGCGGAGGTGTCCGACCGGCCCGAAGGGGCAGTCGGGGTCGTACGAGAACCCGCATCCTCGTCGTCGCCGAGGGCCACAGAAAGGGCTATGTCACGTGCGCACCGTGGGAGTGGAGGAGGAACTCCTCCTGGTCGACCCCGAGACCGGCGAGCCGCAGGCGCTGTCCGCGGCCGTACTCGCGCGGGCCGCGCAGGACGAGCCGGGCCAGGATGTCTTCGAGAAGGAACTGCACAACCAGATGCTGGAGTTCGCCACCCACCCGCAGTCGGGGATGGACGAACTCCGCGCGGAGATCGTGCGCTGCCGCAAGGAGGCCGCCCGGCTCGCCGGCGACAGCGGCTGCGCCGTGGTCTCCCTGGCGACCTCGCCGCTGCCCGTCAGCCCCTCCGTGGGCGTCGGCCGCCGCTACCGGTGGATGGCGGAGCAGTACGGCATCGCCACCCAGGAGCAGCTCGTCATGGGCTGTCATGTCCATGTGTCCGTGGAGTCGGACGAGGAGGCCGTCGCCGTCGTCGACCGGATCCAGCCCTGGCTGACCGTGCTGGCCGCGCTGAGTGCCAACTCGCCCTTCTGGCAGGGCAAGGACTCCGGTTACAGCAGCTACCGCAGCCGGGTGTGGCAGCGCTGGCCCTCGGCCGGTCCGACCGAGCCGTTCCGCTCGGCGGAGCGCTATCACCGGCGGGTCGCGGACATGGTGGCGACCGGTGTCATCCTGGACGAGGGAATGATCTACTTCGACGCCCGGCTGTCCCGGACCTACCCGACGGTGGAGATCCGGGTCTCGGACGTCTGTCTGCACGCGGACACCGCCGCGCTCCTCGCGACCCTCGCCCGCGGGCTGGTGGAGACGGCCGCGCGCGAGTGGCGGGCGGGCAAGGAGCCAGTGACGCACAGTGTGAGCCTGCTGCGGCTGGCCGCCTGGCGGGCCGCGCGCTCCGGCATCACCGAGGAGCTGCTCCACCCGGCGACGATGCACCGCATGCCCGCCGAGACGGTGGTGCGGGCCCTGCTGGAGCACGTCGAGGACGCGCTCGCCGACAGCGGCGACCTGGACCGTGCGCGCGAATCCTGTGCGGAACTGCTGCGGCGCGGCAACGGTGCCCGGGTGCAGCGTGAGCTGCTGGAGCGCACCGGGAGCCTGCGCAGCGTGGTCACCGAGTGCGTGCGGCTGACTCAGTCGTAAGTGCTCACAGGGCCAGGACGACCGCGTACACCAGGAAGAACGCGGCGACGAGGACGACCAGGAGCAGGATCAGGGCCAGCGGCCCCTTGGCCCAGCCCCTGGTCGGGTTGTGCGTCTCCCGCGGGCCGGCCTCGGGCAGGCTGCTCTCGGCGGGCGGGGTCTCGCCCGGCGGGACGCCGCCGCCCGGTTCCAGTCCGGTGGTGCGCTCGGGTTCGGGATCGGGGTTCACGTGACTCATGCGGTCCGAGTGCCCCGATCTCGACGAGATCACGGCTGACCGCTTACTTCCGTATTCCAGGTACCACTCGCTCGCGCCTGGGCTAGATTCGAGCACCGCGGATGACCGAACTCGTCCGCACAGTCACAGTCCGTACACGTCAGGAGCAGCGCATGCGCGACTTCGCCCTCGCTCCCCGGACCATCTCGCGCTCCAGCGGCGGTCTGGCCGACAGCGTGTTCGAGCGGGCGGAGCTGGACCCCACCCTGCCGGTGCTCGCCCGCCGTCCCGAGGGCTCCTCAGGACGCTGGCAGGAGGTCACGGCCGTGGAACTGCGGGACGAGGTGGTGGACCTCGCCAAGGGACTGGTCGCCTCGGGGATCTCGCCGGGCCACCGGGTGGCCATCATGGCGCGCACCCGCTACGAGTGGACGGTTCTCAGCTACGCGCTGTGGACGGTCGGCGCCGAGGTCGTACCGATCTATCCGACGTCCTCGCGCGAACAGGTCGAGTGGATCCTGCGCGACACCGACTGTGTGGCCGTGGTGGTGGAGGACGAGCAGGCGGTCATGACGGTCGGCTCGGTGTGCGCCTCGCTGCCCCGGCTCCGCCACGTCTGGCAGCTGGATGCGGACGCGCTCGAGAACCTGACGGAGCGGGGCCGGATGATCCCGCTCGCCACGGTCGAGTCGCTGCGCCGTATCGTGCTGCCCGACTCCACGGCGGTCATCTCCTACACCTCCGGCGCCACGGGGCGTCCGCTGGGCTGCGCACTCAGCCACCGCGGCCTCGCGAGCCCCGTCGACACCCTCCTCGAAGGCTGGCGCCAGATCACGGCACCTCCCGGAGAGCAGCCGTCCGTCCTCGCCTTCCTGCCCTTCTCCCATGTCTACGGCCTCATGATCCAGGGCGTGTGCATCCGCGGCGGACTGCTCATGGCCCATGAGCCCGACCTGAGCGAGGAGGCGCTGGCGGCCGCTCTGCAGTCCTTCCGCCCCACCTACTTCTACGCCGTCCCCTCCGTCTTCGAGAAGATCTACAAGAACTTCCTGCGCGCCGCCCAGCAGTCGGGCCGCGGCGCCCTGTTCGAGCGGGCCGCCGACACGGCACGGGACTTCGCCCTGGCCTGCGAGCGGCAGCGGCTGGGCGAGGGCCCCGGCCCCGGGTTCGACCTGCGGCTCCAACACGCCCTGTACGAGCGGACGGTGTACCGCAGACTGCGGGCCGCGATGGGCGGCCGGGCCCGCCGGGCCACCTCGGGCGGCTCCACCCTCAACCGTGAGCTCTCGCTGTTCTACGAGGGCATCGGCGTCTACGTCCACGACGGATACGGCCTCACGGAGACCTGCGGCGGGATCACCATGCAGCCGCTGGGCCGGGAGAAGTCCGGGACCGTGGGCCGGCCCCTGCCGGGTGTGGATCTCCGGGTGGCGGACGACGGGGAGATCCTGGTGCGCGGGCCGTCGGTCTTCCAGGGCTATGTCCATGACGAGGCCGCGACACGGGCGGCGCTGTACGGCGGTTGGCTGGCCACCGGGGACCTCGGGCAGCTGGACGCCGACGGCTATCTGACGATCACCGGCCGCAAGAAGGACATCATCGTCACCACCAGCGGCAAGAGCGTGGCCCCGGCCGCCCTCGAGCACCGGCTGAGGATGCATCCGCTGATCCACCAGGCGGTGGTGGTCGGTGACAACCGGCCCTGCGTGGGCGCCCTGCTCACCCTGGACCCGGTGTTCCTGGCCCACTGGCGCGGAGTCCTGCTCGCCCAGCAGGACCCCTCGGCGCGCGGGGCCCGGGAGGAGAACGCGCTGCGGGAGGAGATCGCGCGGGCCGTGGCCGCCGCCAACAGCACGGTCTCGCGCTCGGAGTCGATCCGGGTGTTCCGGGTGCTGTCGGAGCCGTTCGACCTGGCCAACGGCCTGCTGACGCCGTCGATGAAGCTGCGCCGCGACGAGATCGTGCGCCGGTACGCGATGGAGATCGACGCGATGTACCAGGCCCGCTCGGCGAACGCCCGGCGCGGCCCGACGGAGGACGTACTGAGCTGGGACGACTCGGACGACGTGTTCCGGTGAAAGCTCGCCGTCGGCCACGTTCCCCGAGGTGAGGACGATTGGGCGGCCCGCCCTCGGGAACACGGCTCAGTGGCGACATGAGAGAGTACGAAGAATCCGCTGACGCCGGGTCGTGAGAGCGGCACGGCACCGAGCCGCATTGGGACGAGACACTGACTTCCGAGGCGATTCCGAGCCGCACCACCCGTTTCGCGGGCGAGCCGCATTGCGTGACGGGTGCGCGGCTCGCCGCTGAGGAATTCCTGGGCGACCTCGGCCAGAGCGTGCCGCCCACGACTCCCGAGCACTGGGACGACATCCTGCTGGTGGTCACCGAACTCGCCGCCAACGCCGTCCAGTACGCACCCGGTCCCTTCGTCCTGCGGTTGCGCCGCACCTTCGACGGTGTGCACGTGACGCTGCGCGACACCAACCCGACGCCGCCGGCCCCCCGTTCCTTCGATCCGCGCACGGGTGGCGGCGGCATCGGCTGGCACCTGGTCCACGCGCTGTGCGACCAGGTCAGCGTGGTGACGGACGAGCGCGGCAAGGACGTCCACGTCTTCCTGCCGTGGTGACCTGGCCCGCTTCGGTCAGGCGGTGGCCGTGAGCCCCAGATAGTAGGCGCCGACCGCCGCGAGGTACTCACGGTCCCTGGTCTCGCTGTCGGTGCGGAAGCGGGGTGCCGCCTTCACCTCCGACCCCGTGCAGGCCAGGGTGACCCGCCGGTCATGGGTGTCGACGTGGGTGACGACGCCGACCGGGACCAGGGCGCTGCGGCCGAAGACCCAGACACCGGTGTCCACGACGAGGTGCTCCATGCCGTCGGGGGCGGCCTGTCGGTCCACGTGTCCGATCGCGCCGTCGCTCGCGACGACGCTGAAGCCCGTCAGGTCCTGTCCCTCGATGTAACCGCTGTCCGGCACGTACGACCAGATTCTGTCGGTGGTCACGCTGCTCCTTCCCTCCCGAGCGCTGCACGGACCCCGGCTCTCCACTGCGAGCGGGCCCACAGCACCCCAATACCCTTCTGCCGCACACGCATTCGGCTACGGGCATCCTCACAAGCGGTTTCCCCGCGTCCGGTCCGCGCACCTCCTTCACCTTTCTCCCGGTGCACTTTCGGGCGCGGGCGGGCATGGTGGTCCTCGACGCATTCGTCGCGCCCGCACGGGCACACGAAGGGCGTTCGAGGCAGAACCGCCTGGAGCCGCAGAAAGGGATGAAACACCGTGACACGACCCAGGATCCTGGTGGTTGGCGCCGGCTTCGCCGGAGTCGAATGCGTTCGCCGCCTGGAACGGAAACTCTCCCCGGACGAAGCCGACGTCACCCTGGTGACGCCGTTCGCCTACCAGCTCTATCTCCCCCTGCTGCCCCAGGTCGCCTCCGGCGTGCTGACGCCCCAGTCGATCGCCGTCTCGCTGCGCCGCAGCAAGAAGTACCGCACCCGAATCATCCCGGGCGGCGCGATCGGCGTGGACCTCAAGTCCAAGGTCTGCGTGGTCCGCACCATCACCGACGAGATCATCAACGAGCCCTACGACTACATCGTGCTGGCTCCCGGCAGCATCACCCGCACCTTCGACATCCCCGGTCTCACCGAGCACGCCTTCGGCATGAAGACCCTCGCCGAGGCCGCCTACATCCGCGACCACGTCATCTCCCAACTCGACCTCGCGGACGCCAGCCAGGACCCGGACGAGCGAGCGGCCCGGCTGCAGTTCGTGGTTGTCGGCGGCGGATACGCCGGCACCGAGACCGCCGCCTGTCTGCAGAAGCTCACCCACGCGGCGGTCAAGCGCTACCCGCGCATCGACCCGTCGCTGATCAAGTGGCATCTGATCGACATCGCCCCGAAGCTGATGCCGGAGCTGGGCGACAAGCTCGGGCGCAGCGCGCAGGAGATCCTGCGCCGGCGCGGCATCGACGTCTCTCTCGGTGTCTCGATCGAGAAGGCGGGCCCCGAGGAGGTCACCTTCACCGACGGCCGGGTGATCCCGACCCGGACCCTGATCTGGACGGCCGGGGTCGTCGCGAGCCCGCTGATCGCCACACTCGGCGCCGAGACGGTTCGCGGGCGGCTCGCGGTCACCGCCGAGATGACCCTGCCGGGCCAGGACGGCGTCTTCGCGCTCGGCGACTCCGCCGCCGTGCCGGACAAGGCCAAGGACGACGACAGCGCGATCTGCCCGCCCACGGCACAGCACGCCATGCGCCAGGGCAAGGTGGTCGCCGACAACGTCATCGCGACGCTGCGGGGCCAGTCGCTGAAGCCGTACGTCCACAAGGACCTGGGCCTCGTCGTCGACCTCGGCGGCAAGGACGCCGTCTCCAAGCCGCTCGGGATCGAACTGCGGGGCCTGCCCGCCCAGTTCGCCGCCCGCGGCTACCACTGGATGGCGCTGCGCACCAACGTGGCCAAGGTCCGCGTGGCGACGAACTGGACGCTCAACGCCCTCGCGGGCGACGATTTCGTCCGCACCGGCTTCCAGGCCCGCAAGCCCGCCAAGCTGAAGGACTTCGAGTACACGGACGCGTACCTGACACCGGAACAGGTCAGGGCGCAGGTCGAGGGGACACCGCGGCTGGACCCGTAGGCGTGACGCGGATCACTCCGGATCGCCGGTCGGTTTCCCGCCGGCCGGCGGTCTCAGGAGGGACAGCACAGCTTCCCTCCGAAAGGACATCGTCATGGCCGAGACCGTGAAGGGCCCCGCGAGCTACTTCCCCTCCATCGAGAAGAAGTACGGCCGCCCGATCGCCGAGTGGCAGGACCTCATCCGCTCCTCGCCGCTGACCCGGCACATGGAGCTGGTCGCCTGGCTGAAGACCGAGCACGGGCTGGGTCACGGTCACGCCAACGCCCTGGTGGCCCACACCCTCGCCGAGGCCGAGGGCAAGTGATCCACCCCGCCGTGCCATGCTGGAACGGATCATGACGTGACACGGGAGTGAGTACGGCGGAGTGAACACAGCGAGGCTGCGCGATCGGGTTTCGGCGTCGGACCCGGGGTTGCTCCGGCTGGCCGCCGGTCTGCGTACGGTGGCGGCGATCGCGCTCACGCTGGCCGTGCTCGGTCTGCTGGGGACGAGCGTCCCGCACCTGGTGGCGGGTGCCATCGCGGCGATGGTCGCGACCTTCGCCATCCGGGAGAAGCAGCGCACCCAGCAGGCGGTGACCCTCGCCCTGGGCCTCCCGGTGGCCGTGGCCTCGATGTCACTGGGCGCGCTGCTGAGTTCCCGGGTGCTGGCCGGCGACCTCTTCTTCGTCGCGCTGATCTTCTGCGCCGTCTACGGCCGCCGCTTCGGTGAGCGCGGCACCACGCTCGGCCTGATCGGCTTCCAGGTCTACTTCGTGTCCCTGTTCGTCGGCGCCACCGTCTCCGGCCTGCCCGAGCTGTACGGCGTCCTCGGCGTCGCCTTCCTGTGCAGCGCGGCGGCACGCTTCCTGCTGGTGCCGGAGACGCCCGCGGGCCTCCTCGAACGCCTGCGGGAGGCGTTCCGGGTCCGGCTGGCCCAGCTGGTCTCCGCGCAGCTCCGGCTGCTGGACGCCGGGCCCGAGGAGATCGACGAGGCGCTGAAGGACGTACGCGAGGGCACCGCGCGGCTGCACGAGACCGCGCTGATGATCCAGGGGCGGCTGGAGGAGGGGACCTCCGACGCGGCCGCGGCGCGGCTCGTGCAGCGGCGGATCGCGGACGCCGAGATCACCGCCGAGCGGCTCGGGCTGTTGCTGCTGAGCGCCCGCAGCTCCGAGCGCGCGGACACCCTCACCCTGCATCTTCCGGGTGCTCCGGCCCCGCGGGCGGACCGGATGCCCGGCCGGGACGAGGTGATGGCCACGGTGCGCCGGGACCTGGAGGCGCTGCGGCTGCTGGTGCTGCGCCCGGTCGCCGCCAGGTCCAGCACGGCCCTGTCCCAGGTCCGCAACCGGCTGCTCGGCTACCGCGAGGAGGAGAACCTGCCGCCCGCGCCGCCCGCCGTCCAGGACGTGTTCCGGGGCGTCGGCGAGGCCGCCCGCGCGGTCCTGGGCCTCCGGATCGCCCTGGACGGTCCGCAGGACGAGTCGGACGACTCCCCCGCGACCACCCGCTCGCGCGAGGAGCTGGACGCCGAGGACGCCGTGATCGACGCCCGCGAGGAGGACGGCGAGGCGCAGGAGGAGCTCACCGGGCTCAGGCGGCCCACTACCCGGGCCGCGGTGCAGGTCGCCGTGGGGTCCACGCTCGCCATCGTCGGGGGCGAGTTCCTCTCCAGCCAGCGCTGGTACTGGGCCGTGCTGACCTGCTGGATCGTCTTCATCAACACCGCGTCCACGGGCGAGATCCTGGTCAAGGGCTACCGCCGGCTGCTGGGTACCGTCCTCGGCGTGGTCGCCGGGATCGTGCTGGCGGGGGCGGTCGGACAGCACACCTGGCCGGCGTTCGCCCTGGTACTGGTCCTGGTGTTCGCGATGTTCTACACCGCGCCCCTCTCCTACACCCTGATGTCGTTCTTCGTCACCGCGGCGCTGGGGCTGCTCTACACCCTGCTGCACACCTACAGCTTCTCGGTGCTGGTGCTGCGCGTGGAGGAGACCGCGCTCGGCGCGGCCTGCGGGGTGATCGCGGCGGCGTTCGTCCTGCCGGTGCGCACGGACCGCCGTACCAACGACCTGCTCGTCACCGTCCTGGAGCGGCTCGACGAGGTCACCGAGGCCGCCGTGGACCAGCTCAGCGGCGGCTCCCCCGCCGATCTGCTCGACCAGGCGCGCGATCTGGACCAGGCGCTGGCCGACCTGCGGGCGGCCACCCGGCCCCTCACCCACCCGATCACGCCACTGCGGGCCCGGCGGGACACCGCCCGCTATGTCGTGGCGCTCCTGGAGACCTGCGCGTACCACGCGCGCTCGCTCGCGGCCACGGCCGAACTGCTGCCCACGCATCCCTCGATCGCGGCGGATCCCCGGCTGCGCCGGGCCGGCCGGCGCATCGGGGACAACATCGCGGCCATCGCCGCGCATGTCGCCGACGAGCGCTCCACCGCCCGGGTCGAGACCGGGCCGAGCATCGCGTCACTGCTGGAGACCGAGGTCCCCGGTACCCCGCGCTTCGGCCGGATCACCGACCGCGTACTGCGGCACGTCCAGCGGCTGGACGAGACCCTGGTGGGCCTGGCCCGGCCGCTGGACGTGCCGGTCGCAGCGCCCCGTCGATAGGGCGGCGCTCAGAGGTCGGTGGGCAGACCGCTCACCTCGGCGATGCCACGCAGTTCGTCGTCGAGCCGTCGGCGTTCGCGGATGTACTCGGCGATCTCACCGAGGCGGACCGGGTCGGAGGCCGTGTCCGCGTCGGTGACCACCCGGACCGGGCCGGCGCTTTCATCGACATGGAGTTCGATCACCTTGTTGTCCATACGGCCGGTCACCGCCGTGGCGATGACCAGGGCGGCCTCGTCGCGGATCTCCTGGGGCAGCCCGTCCTGCCGACTGTCCTCGAGCGCGAAGTCCAGAGCGGGCAACTGATGCTCGTCGATCGCCCGCAGCACCGGACGGACCACGTCGAGCAGCAGCTCGTAGTCCTCCGAGGCCATACGGATGCGCAACAGATTCAGGTAGACGTCCACGGGCCTGCCGTCGGACGGAAGCTCGGGTTCGTTCATGCACCCCGGGTTCCCCGTATGCCGCGGCTCAGACCCGGCGCCAGCGGGCCATCGCGAACGAGAACACCCCGAACAGCACCAGCCCGACGGCGACCAGCACGAGCAGCCACGGCCCCAGCGGGGTGCCGGCGAACGCGCGGAGCGTGTCGTCGAGGCCCTTCGCCTTGTCGGGCTGGTAGTCGACCGCGGCACGGACGGCGAACGCGCCCGCCGCGGTGAACACCACACCACGCGCCACTCCGCCGCCGACACCCGTCACGTCGACCAGCTTCCTGATCCGCGGGCTCATCTCGGCGAGCTTGAGCTTGTCGTGGAAGGACCTGCGCAGCGCCTGTGCGGCGATCCACACACCGGCTATCGCCACGCCGACGCCCGCGATGCCCACCAGCCACTGCCCGCCGGGCCACTCCAGGGCCCGCGCGGTGACGTCCTTGGACTGCTTGTCGCTCGATCCGCCGCTGCCGGAACCGACGGTGAAGGCGAGCACGGAGTAGGCGACGAAGGCGTAGAAGACGCAGCGGGCCGCGGACAGCAGCCGTTTCGTGGCTTTGCGCCCGTCGGGTCCGACCGCGCCGAACACCACCTCGGACAGTCGCCACAGGGCCATGCCGACGAGCCCGATGCCCAGCGCCCACAGGACGACGGAGCCGAACGGCTTGTCGGCGAGGGCGGCGAGAGCGCCGCCGCGGTCGGCCTGGCGCTTGCCGTCGCCGAAGGCGATCTGCAGCGCCAGCACACCGACCAGCAGGTAGATCAGTCCGCGGGCGGTGAATCCCGCGCGGGCGGCGCCCTCCGTGACGGAGCCGCGTGCCGCGCGTCTGGCCTGGATCCGGCCGGTCGTTGCCGTGGAGCTGGTGGTCATGTAGGTCTCCTGGAAGTCCGGATGCCGTCCTGGCGGGCGGTCACACGGGATGCGGTCGGTCGGCCAGTCGCGCGGGTTCGGACATGGCCGCGAGCAGGCGGTGAGCCGTCTCCAGGGCCAGCCGCACGTCCCGCGTGCCGGTGGATACACACAGCGTGTAGGCGAGGTCCCGGGCGCGGGGGCTCGGTTCTGCCGCGTTCGCGGACTCCTCGGCGCGCAGCGTCTCGTACTCCTGTACGAGTTGCCGCAGAAACGTCGGATTGGGTATCAGCATCCGGCTCTCTCCCCCCGTGTTCTCAAGCCTCGGTCGGTCCGTCGGCCTGCCGCCTCGAACGGTCGGCCAGCGCCTCGTCGCGCACGCGGGCGCAGCTGCGGCTGATGAGCCGGGAGACGTGCATCTGCGAGATGCCGAGCTGGTCGGCGATGCGGCTCTGTGTCATGTCCTCGAAGAAGCGCATGTACAGAATGGCGCGCTCGCGCTCGGGCAGCCGGCGCAGACCTTCCTTGGCGGACTCGCGGTCGACCACGACGTCGTACGACGTGTCCGGGCCGCCCAGGGTGTCGGCGAGGCTGTAGCCGTCGTCGCCGGCCGAGAGCTCGGCGTCCAGGGAGAGGGTGCTGAAGCTTTCGAGGGCCTCCAGTCCGGTGACGACCTCTTCTTCGGTCAGGCCGGTGTGGGCGGCGAGGTCGGCGGGCGTCGGTTCGGGGGAACCGGGGTTCTGGGTGAGTTCGCGCCGGGCCACCCGCACCTTGTTGCGCAGTTCCTGCACGCGGCGGGGCACCCGCAGGGCCCACATGCGGTCGCGGAAGTGGCGCTTGACCTCGCCGGTGATGGTGGGCACGGCGTAGCTCTCGAAGGCCCCGCGTTCCGGTTCGAACCGGTCGATGGCCTTGACGAGCCCGAGGGCGGCGACCTGGCGCAGGTCCTCGATCGACTCGCCGCGGTCGCGGAACCGGCCCGCGATGCGGTGGGCCATGGGCAGCCAGGCGGTGACGAGTTCGTCGCGCAGGGCATCACGCTCGGGGCCTTCTTCGAGCCCGGCCAGCCGGGCGAAGAGGGCCATGGTGTCGGGGGCGTCGTCGTGCCGCCGCCTGCCGGCGGCGGTGGGGCGGTCCTGAGTGGTGGGACGGCTGGTCGACGTGTCGGTGAGCATGCGGATTCGCTCCTGAAGAACGGGTTCAGGGTCTGACCGCGGGAGGAACGACGCCGGGACCGCCGAAAGGGGCCCGCAGCAGCCGTACAGCTCCCGCTGGCGCGCCTCCGGTCCGAAGCACGAAACTGCGTCTGCCCTGCTGTATGGGTCCCAAACTGCGTCAGTGAAACTCCGTTTTCCGGCGGCTTCCCCAGGGGTGCCGGATCAGCTCAGGGGCACCACGGCGGTGATGCACTTGCCGCCCGCGGGCAGGTCGGTCACGCGGACGTCGCGGGCCAGCCGGCACACGATCGGCCAGCCGTGGCCGCCGGGGTGCCACCTGCCCTGCGGGTCCACGGGCGCCTTGGCGACGGGCAGGGCGGCGCTGCGGTCGCTGACCGAGACGGACACGCCCCGGCCCTCGACGGTGACGCGGAAGTCGGTGATGCCGCCACCGTGCAGGATGGCGTTGGTGGTGAGCTCCGAGGCGACGAGCAGCGCGTCCGAGAGCGCCTGGGCGTCGCAGGGGGTGTGGGTGGCACGGCAGCGTTCGGACACGGCCTGCTCGACTGCCTGGCGTGCCTCGGCAGGCCGACGCGGCCCGGGCCGAACGCGGGGACGGGCGACAGAGAGTTCGAGGGCGGCTTCGGTCCTGTGCTCGTCGCACATGACTTGGCTCCTGATCAGTGGATCGAGTGGGGGGTTCTCAGGTCGGTGAAGCAGAAGCCGGGCCCGGCCGGACCCACGGACACGGTGACCGTGATGTGCGGTGCGCGCCCTCCGTAGGCCTCCAGTAATCGGCTGACCTCTGCACGCCGGGCCAAACCTGCGCCTTTCGGGCGGCACAGGGGCCGACAGGGGGCCATTCGATCGCGTTCCGTGGGTACGCGACCTGCATGACGGATGTCGTGGACTCAGATGAACTGATGCGCCGAATTCAGCGCGCCCGGGCCTGCGCGGCGGAGGAGGAGCAGTCCTGGCGGGCGCGCAGCGACGAGCTGGCGCCCTCCGATCCGGACGGCGCCCGGGACGCTGCCGTACGCACCCTGGCCTACGAGGCGGTGACCCGGGTGCTGGACGAGGTGCTCAGGCCGGGCAGCCGCTGACCGCGGGGCCGTCCGGGCGGTCCGGGCCGGGCTGATTGACCTGCGTCCGGGCCGGGCACCCGCGCCCCATGACTGTCGATCACACCCAAGCGCCGGTTCTGGAAGCCCTGACCGACTACCACCGCCGGGGACAGCTGTCCTTCACGCCGCCGGGACACAAGCAGGCCCGCGGGGCCGACCCGGAGGTGCGGGAGGTGCTGGGTGACGCGGTCTTCCTCGGGGACGTGCTGGCGTCGGGCGGTCTGGACGACCGGCTGACCCGGGGGCGGGTGCTGGAACGGGCCGAGGAGCTGATGGCCGACGCCGTCCACGCCGACCACACCTTCTTCACCACGTGCGGAAGTTCCCTGTCCGTGAAGGCGGCGATGCTGGCCGTCGCGGGTCCGCACGAGAAGCTGCTGATCGGGCGGGACGCCCACAAGTCGGTGGTGTCCGGGCTGATCCTGTCGGGGATCGAGCCGGTCTGGATCGAACCCCGGTGGGACGCCGAACGCCATCTGGCGCACCCGCCGTCCGCCGCGGAGTACGAGCGGGCCTTCGAAGCCCACCCCGACGCGAAGGGCGCCCTGGTCACCAGCCCGACCCCGTACGGCAGTTGCGCGTCCCTCGCGGACATCGCCGAGGTCTGCCACCGCCGTTCGGTCCCGCTGATCGTCGACGAGGCGTGGGGCGCGCACCTGCCCTTCCATCCCGATCTGCCGTCCTGGGCCATGGACGCGGGCGCCGACATCTGCGTGACCAGCATCCACAAGATGGGCAGCGGTCTCGAGCAGGGGTCCGTCTTCCATCTGCAGGGCGATCTCGTGCCGCCGGACCTGCTGAAGATGCGCGCCGACCTGCTGGGCACCACCAGCCCCTCGGTACTGCTGTACGCCGGTCTGGACGGCTGGCGGCGGCAGATGGCCCTGCGGGGCAAGGAGTTGATGGGCGGGGCGCTCGAACTCGCGACCCGGGTCCGTGCCGCGATCGAGGCGATCGACGGGATGCACGTCAACGGTCGCGACGACTTCTGCGGGCCCGGCCTGGCGGACGACCTCGACCCGCTGCCCGGCGTCATCGACCTGGACGGGCTCGGGATCACCGGGTTCCAGGCGGCGGACTGGCTGCGCGAGCACCGGCACATCGATGCCCACCTCACGGACCACCGTCGTATCGGGATGCAGATCACCCACGGCGACGACGAGGGGACGACCGGCGAGTTGCTCGCGGCACTCAGGGATCTCGCCCGGGCCGCACCGGAGTTGGACCCGGCCCCGCGGGTGGAGGTACCGCCGCCCGCCGAGCTGCGGATGGAGCAGGCGAGGCTTCCCCGGGACGCGTTCTTCGGTCCGGCGGAGAACGTGCCGGTCACCGAGGCGGCCGGGCGGATCGCGGCCGAGATGATCACGCCGTACCCGCCGGGGATCCCGGCCGTACTGCCCGGTGAGCTGCTGACCGAGTCCGTACTGGCGTATCTGCGGACCGGACTGGCCGCGGGCATGAACCTGCCCGACCCCGCCGACGCCGAGCTGCAGACGATCAGGGTGGTCAGCGCGTCCGCCGAGTGAAACGGGTCACGCACCCTGGATCCGATTGCGCGAAATCTCCCTGGATGGTTTACGGTTCATTCATACGTGGTGACGGGGTCGACCCACCGTCCTCCGCCACCACCTCTTACTGCCCTGGCTGGTCTCCCCCGTCCAGCCAGGGCTTTTCTCTGCCCGGCGCGGATCCTCGCCTCCGCCGAGGTGCCCCGGACGGCCGCAGCCGCTGAAATGGGCGTAGGCACAACACCGGAATCCATCGCCGGCGAGGAGCCCCGCGTCATGACCAAAGCGATAAAACTGCTGACCGCACTACCGCAGCCGCAGCGCCAGAGCCTGATGACGCTCGCCAAGGAGGTCTCCTTCGCCGAGGACTTCCACATCTTCGAGGCGGGCGGTACGGCCGACCGCTTCTGGGTCATCCGCTCCGGAGCGGTCTCGCTGACCCAGCAGGTGACCAGCCACCACCGGGTCACCGTCGCCACACTCGGCTCGGGCGACCTGCTCGGCTGGTCCTGGCTGTTCCCGCCGTACCGGTGGGACTTCGGCGCGGAGGCCTTCAGTCCCGTGCGGGCCCACGAGTTCGACGCGGCGGCGGTGCTCCGGCTGTGCGAGGAGGACCGGCAGCTCGGCATGATCCTGGTCCGCAGCGTCGCCGAGATCCTCGCCCACCGCCTGGAGACGACCCGGGGCAAGCTGATGGACCAGTACGGCTCCCACCGCAGGAGCGGTCTGTAGGCCTCAACCGCAGTAGCGCTCTCAGACGCGGTAGCGGCGCAGTGCCGGCACGGCGAAGGCAAGCAGCAGCATGACGGCGACGACCAGGACACCGCCGCCGACGACCGCGCCGCGGGCGCCGAAGACCGAGCCGGCACTGCCGTGCAGGACGTCCGCCAGGCGGGGGCCGCCCGCGACGACGACGGTGAAGACGCCCTGCATCCGGCCACGCATCTCGTCGGTGGCTGCGGAGAGCAGGATCGCCCCGCGGAAGACCATCGAGACCATGTCGGCGATTCCAGCCGCGGCCAGGAACACCACGGCGAGCCACAGACTCCCGCTCAGCCCGAACCCGGTGATGGCCACGCCCCAGGCGACGACCGCGCCGATGACCATCCAGCCGTGTCGGCGCACGCGCGAGAACGTGCCGGAGAACAGCCCGCCGACCACCGCGCCGATCGGGATCGCGGCGAACAGCAGACCCAGTGCGAGCCCTTCGCCGTACGGGGCGTAGGTCTCGGAGGCGAGCTGCGGGAACAGGGCCCGGGGCATGCCGAAGACCATGGCGATGATGTCGGCGAGAAAGGACAGCAGCAGCACCTTGTGCGCGGAGATGTAGCGGAAGCCCTCGGCGATCTCGCGTACACCCGCCCGGCGTACCGTCGAGCCGGCGAGCGGCGGTAGAGACGGCAGCCGGTACACCGCCCACACCGTGACGCACAGCGCCAGGGCGTCGAGGAGATACAGCTCCGGCAGGCCGATCACCGGGATCAGGACACCCGCGAGCAGCGGACCCATCACCTGGCCGGTCTGCATGACGGTCGAGCCGAGGGCGTTGGCCGCGGGGAGCTGGTCCTTGGGCACGAGACGGGCGATGGAGGCGTTGCGGGCAGGGGAGTTGAGGCCCCAGAACGCCTGCTGCACCGCGAGCAGGACCATCAGGGCCGCCACCGAGTCGAGCCCGCTGACGGCCTGGAGCCAGAACAGCACCGAGGTGACCGCGATGCCGCTGTTGGTGATCAGGAGGAGCTTGCGGCGGTCCATGGTGTCGGCGACCGCTCCGCCCCACAGCGCGAACACGATCAGGGGCAGCAGTCCGGCCATGCTGGCGGCGCCGACCCAGGCCGAGGAGCCGGTGATGTCGTAGATCTGCTTGGGCACCGCGACGGCGGTGAGCTGGCTGCCGACGGCCGTGACGATGGTCGAACTCCACAGTCGGCGATAGGCCGGGATGCGCAGCGGACGGGTGTCCATCGCCCAGCGACGCCAGCCCCGCCGGGGTGGCGGCGCCTCGTCCGGGGCCGGTGTCCTGGGTTCGGTGCTGCTCTCGCCGGTGTCCACGCGCTTCCTGGTTGCTCGTTACATCTAACGGGTCCGGGGTTCACTATCGCAGCACCCTCCAGGAGTCCGGGACGCGGTATCTCAGCTGGTGGACCCGGCCGTTGAGGACGTCACGCTCCGGCCACCAGCGTGGCGCCGAGGGCGATCATCGTCACGGCGACCAGTCCGTCGAGCATCCGCCAGGCGGTCGGCCTGGCGAGGAAGCGGCTGAGCAGCCGGGCCCCGAAACCGAGGGCGGCGAACCAGCACAGGCTGGCGAGTACGGCCCCGAGCCCGAAGGTCCAGCGCAGCGGGCCGCGGTCGGCGGCCACGGAACCGAGCAGGAACACGGTGTCGAGGTAGACGTGCGGGTTGAGCCAGGTCATTGCCAGACAGGTCAGCACCGCCCGCCGCCGTGAGCCCGTGGCCTCGCCCTCGGCCCGCAGTCCCGACTGGCCGGGCCTGAGGACCCGGCGGGCGGCGAGGGCGCCGTAGCAGAGCAGGAATCCGCCGCCGATCCAGCCGACCAGGCTCAGCGCGCCCGGCCAGGCGACCACGACGGCACCGACACCGCCGACGCCGAGAGCGATGAGGAGGGCGTCGGACAGGGCGCAGATGCCGACGACGGCGAGGACCGCGTCGCGGCGGATCCCCTGGCGCAGCACGAAGGCGTTCTGGGCGCCGATGGCGACGATGAGCGAGAGGCCGGTGCCGAAACCTGCGGCAGCGGCGGACAGAGAAGCGGGCATGACTTCGACGGTACGGAGACGATCACTGCACGTACAGCTAAAGATTCTTACGTATCATTAGTTGTCGTGATGATGCCATGATGATGACCGAGCTTCCTCTGGATCAGGTGCGGACGCTGCTCGCGGTGGTCGACGAGGGCACGTTCGACGCGGCGGCGGCCGCTCTGCATGTGACGCCTTCGGCGGTGAGCCAGCGGGTGAAGGCGCTGGAGCAGCGCACGGGGCGGGTGCTGCTGGTACGCACCAAACCGGTGCGGCCGACCGAGTCGGGCGAGGTCGTGGTGCGGTTCGCCCGCCAGCTGGCCCGCCTCGAGCGGGACGCGCTCGCCGAGCTGGGCCTGCCGGGCGAGGGGGAGGTGACCCGGGTGTCGGTCGCGGTGAACGCGGACTCCCTGGCGACCTGGTTCCTGGGCGCGCTCGCGCGGGTTCCGGAACGGGAGCGGCTGTGTTTCGAGCTCCGGCGCGAGGACGAGACCCGTACGGCGGAGTTGCTGCGCGAGGGGCTGGTGATGGCGGCGGTGACGTCTTCTCCCGAGGCCGTGGCGGGATGTTCCGTGCGGGCCCTGGGACGGATGCGGTACCTGGCGGCGGCGAGTCCTGGATTCGTGTCGCGACATCTCGAGGGGTCCCCGCTGGAGGGGCTCACGGGGGCGCCGGTGGTGACGTTCGACCGCAGTGACGACATCCAGGACGGGTTCCTGCGGGAGCTGGGCCGGGGCGGGGCGAGCCGGGTGCGGCACGCGGTGCCCACCTCGGAGGGGTTCGTGGAGGCCGTCACGCTGGGACTGGGGTGGGGGATGGTGCCCGAGGTACAGGCGGGTCCGCTGCTGCGCGCCGGGCGGTTGGTCTCACTGGCGCCGGACCGGCCGGTCGACGTTCCGCTGTACTGGCAGCAGTGGAAGCTGGACTCGCCGGCCCTGGCCGCGGTGGCCGAGGCCGTGACGGCGGCCGCCTCAGAAACCCTTCGATGAGCCTGCCACCCCTTGACGGGTACTGCCCGCCTGCCTCTCCACACTGTCCAGGAGCATGTCCAGCGCCGTCGGGTACGCGCTGGTGACCATGCGGGTGGCCAGGAGAGGTGCCGCCTCCGCGAGGCGGGGGTAACGGTCGCCGGGCAAGTGGGCGTACGTCGAGCGCCACTTGTCCTCGTCGGCGTCCAGCGCCGCGCTCGGGAGGGCCAGGGACGCCGCGTCCAGGGCCGCGAAGGCCAGCGTCTGGTCGATGAAGGCGTGGTAGATCCGCACGGTGTCCGCGAGAGGGAGGCCCGCTCCGCGCAGGATGTCCAGGACCGCCTCGTCCGCGGCCAGTTCGTTGGGCCGGCCGGTGACCCTGCTGGTCGTCAGCACGGCGGCCTGGGGATGGGCGACGTACGCCCCGTGGATGCGCAGGCCCACCTCGCGCAGATCGTGCCGCCACTCCCCCGTCGGCGCCCAGCCCTCCAGCGCCTGACCGATCAGGGCGTCACCGATCGCCAGCGTCAGGTCGTCCATGCCGCGGAAGTAGCGGTAGAGCGTGCTCGGGTCGGCGTCCAGGGCCAGGCCCAGGCGGCGGGCGGTGAGGCCGGCGCTGCCGTGTTCGCGGAGCATGCGCAGGGCCGTCTCGACGATCAGCCGCTCGGACAGGACGGTCCCGCTCCTGGTGGGCCTGCGCCGACGGCGTCTGTCCTCGGGGACCACGGGCTTCGGCACGGCGACCTCCTGACACTTCACGCCTTATGCCAACGCCATTGACCTTATGCGAGCGCACGGCGTTGTATCTCCGCCAGGGCCCCTGTATCTGCGACCTCGACCCGTCAGGGAGTGTTTGTCATGCGTGTACTGCTCGTGGGCGCCGGGGGCGTCGGCACCGCCATCACCCGGATCGCCGCCCGGCGGCCCTTCTTCGACGCCATGGTCGTCGCCGACTACGACCCGGCCCGTGCCGAGGCCGCGGTGACCGCGCTCGGCGACCGGTCCGGCCGGTTCCGTGCCGAGCGCGTGGACGCGAGCGACGAGTCGGCCGTGGCCGCCCTGCTGGAACAGCACGCCTGCGACGTCCTCCTCAACGCCACCGACCCGCGGTTCGTGATGTCCCTGTTCCGGGCGGCGCGCTCCGCCGGGGCAACCTATGTCGACATGGCGATGTCCCTGTCCCGTCCGCATCCCGAGCGGCCGTACGAGGAGTGCGGGGTCAAGCTCGGCGACGAGCAGTTCGCGCAGGCCGAGGAGTGGGAGAAGGCGGGTGCGCTGGCCCTGGTCGGCATGGGCGTGGAGCCCGGCCTGTCGGACGTCTTCGCCCGGTACGCGGCCGACGAGCTCTTCGACGAGATCGAGGAGATCGGTGTCCGCGACGGTGCGAACCTCACCGTCGACGGCTACGACTTCGCCCCTTCCTTCAGCATCTGGACCACCATCGAGGAGTGCCTCAACCCTCCCGTCGTCTACGAGGCCGAGCGCGGCTGGTTCACGACGGAGCCCTTCAGCGAGCCGGAGGTCTTCGACTTCCCCGAGGGCATCGGTCCGGTCGAGTGCGTGAACGTGGAGCACGAGGAGGTGCTGCTCGTCCCCCGCTGGGTCGGCGCCCGCCGCGTGACCTTCAAGTACGGCCTGGGCCGCGAGTTCATCGAGACGCTGAGGACACTGCACCTGCTGGGCCTGGACCGCACCGAGCCGGTGACCGTGCCCAGTCCGGCGGGCCCGGTCGCGGTCTCGCCACGGGACGTCGTGGCCGCGTGTCTGCCCGACCCGGCGACCCTGGGCGACCGGATGCACGGCAAGACCTGTGCGGGCACCTGGGTGAAGGGCGTCAAGGACGGGGCGCCGCGGGAGGTGTACGTCTACCACGTGGTCGACAACCAGTGGTCCATGGCGGAGTACGGCTGTCAGGCCGTGGTGTGGCAGACCGCCGTGAACCCGGTCGTCGCCCTCGAACTCCTCGCCACCGGCGCCTGGACGGGCGCGGGTGTCCTGGGTCCCGAGGCGTTCGCGGCCCGTCCCTTCCTGGATCTGCTGACCGCGTACGGCTCTCCGTGGGGCGTCCGGGAGCAGTGACCGGACGCGTCCCAGGAGACCTGGTTGTTTCACCGCGCATCGACAGGTCACCCGAAAGCGAGTAAATGCATGCACGAGGGCACGTACGACTTCGATCGCAGGTGACTTTTGATGGACAACTGGCGAACCCATGCCGCGTGCCGCCGCGAGGACCCGGACCTCTTCTTCCCGATCGGCACCACGGGCCCCGCGCTGGTCCAGACGGAACAGGCCAAGTCGGTCTGCCGGCGCTGCCCCGTCCAGGAGCAGTGTCTGCAGTGGGCCCTGGACACGGGGCAGAGCATCGGTGTCTGGGGCGGCACCAGCGAGACGGAACGCCGGTCGCTCGCCCGGCGCGCGGCCGCGCGGAGAAGGGCGAGCTGACCGGGGTCCGTTCAGCGCGGGTCCGCCGACCAGCCCGGGCCGGCACAAGAACGGACGCACCGGGCCCGGTGGACGCCACAGGCCGACCACCGGACCCGGTCAACCCACAGACCCACCACCGAACCCGGCCAACGCACAAGCCACGACCGTGTCTGGCCTGCGCAGGGGCTGGCGACTGGGCCAGGTCAGCACCGAGCCGACCACTGGCCTCGACCGACACAGAGGTCGGCGACGCGGCCCGGTCAACGCCACGGGCCGACCACCGGGGCGGGGTCAACACACGGGCCCACCACCAGGCCCGACCGGCACACATGCCACCACCGCGTCTGGTCGGCACAAGGGCTGGAGACCGAGTCATGGCCGACCATCGGACTCGGCCGGCACAGAGGCCGACGACCGGGCCCGGTCAACGCCTGGGCCCACTACCGGACCCAGCCAACCCACAAGCCCCCCACCCCGTCTGGCCGACCCAAGGGCCAGCGACCGGGCCGGTCAAAACCGGGCCGACCACCGGACTCGGCCGGCACAGAGGCCGACGACCGAGTCCGGTCAAACGCGAAAGGCCGACCACCGGGCCCCGTCAACGCCAGGGCCCAGCACCGGACCCAGCCAACCCACACACCGACCACCCTGTCTGGCCGACCCAAAGGCCGGCGACCGGGGCCAGGACAACACCGGCGCCGACCGCCCGACTCGGCGGACACAGAGGCCGGCAACCAGGTCCGGTTAACAAAAAGGCCGACCACCGGGCCCGGTCAGCGGCCCGTGCGGCGCAGTGGGCCCCAAGGGTTCTCCTGCCCGTCCACCGCGGTCCGTGCCTCGTCGATCACCTGGTCGTCGATCCAGCACATCGCGCGCACGTCCGCGACGAGCGGCTCGTTGTCCGGCCCCCGGCCACGCTCTCGCCCCTGGAGGACCCAGGGGCGTACGCCGGGGCCTTTCTCGTGCGGCAGATGGGAGTAGTCGTACAGCCGCCGAGCCACCCACAGCTGCACGGGCCGGCCCTGCCACCAGTCCTCGACGTCGAGCGGGTTCGCCGACAGTCCCGGCAGGGACAGACCCGTGAGTTCGTCGGTGCTGGACGCACGGGTCATATCCACCTCGGGACCGCGCGACCAGCGGACGTACAGCCGCTCATGCCGTTCGGTCAGGGCCGCGAGTTCAGCGAGTGTCCGCACCACCGGCATCCCGTCCGCCACGGTCATGACCCGACCTCCCTTTCTCTCCGCGGGCATACGGGGTACCCGCACGCCACGTGGGGAATCAGCCGTCCGGCGAGGGCGCCGGACCGCCGGGCATCCGCAGGGTGAAGACGCTGCCGGTGCCGGGCTCGCTCGCCGCCCCGACCGTTCCGCCGTGGGCCGCGACCAGGTGGCGGACGATGGGCAGGCCCAGGCCCGAGCCGCCGGTACGACGGCTGCGGGACTTCTCCGCGCGCCAGAACCGGTCGAAGACGTGCGGCAGGTCCTCGGGCGCGATGCCGGTACCGGTGTCGGCGACCTCCAGGACGATGGCGTCGCCGTCCCGGCGCCCGGTCAGGGTGACCGTCCCGCCGGCCGGGGTGTGGCGCAGCGCGTTGGAGACCAGGTTGCCGAGTGCCTGCCGCATCCGGACCGGATCGGCGTCCAGCCAGGGCTCACCCTCGACGTCGGTGCGCAGTGCGACCCGGGCCGCGTCGGCGGCGACGCGGTGGGCCGCGGCGACCTGCTGGAGGAGTTCGTCGCAGCGCACCGGCTCCCGGTGCAGGCGCAGGGTGCCGGCGTCGGCGTCCGCGAGGTCCTGGAGGTCGTCGATGACGCGCTGGAGGACGAGGGCCTCGTCGTGCAGGGAGGCGAGCAGGACGGGGTCGGGGTCGACGACACCGTCCCGGGTGACCTCCAGCCAGCCCCGGATGTTGGTGAGCGGGCTGCGCAGTTCGTGGGCGATGTCGCTGACCATCGCCTTGCGCTGGGCCTCCAGGCGCTCGCGGCGCTCGGTCAGGTCGTTGAAGGCGACGGCGAGGATGCCGGTCTCGTCCCGGGTGGTGACGGGAACGCGCACATGGAGTTCGGGCGGCTGCTGGGCGGCTGCGGTGAGCGCCCGCAGCGGCCGTACCAGCCGGGTGGCGACCAGGGCGGTCGCGGCGACGGTGACGGCGAGCACGAGACCCGCGGTGCCGACGACCTTGGCCTTGTTGGCCGGGGACATGTCGAACAGCACGGCGGGGGTGTCCCCGGTGCCGAGGAAGAGTTCCGCCGCCGGTGCCACATAGGGGTCGAGCTGGGTACGGCGGGCCTCGTCGAGGCAGGGCTGGACCGCACGCGCCTCCTTCGTGCCGAGCTTGCTGCCCAGGGGGTCGCGCGAGTCCAGCCCGACCGGTGCGCCCCCCATCAGCACGGCCATCGCCGGGTCCAGCCCGGCCTTGGTCAGGCAGGCGCGGGCCAGCGCCGTCACCGCCTTCAGCGCCTTGTCCTCCGTCGGGGTGGGTGTGTTGAGCAGTCCGTCGGCGCAGGCGTCGGGCACATGGTCGGGATCGGAGCCGGAGTCCGCGTCGGTGAGGACCGTCCGCCCGCTCGGCGTACGGCTCAGGCGGGTCTGCACACCGGACCGGGAGAAGCAGAGCTGCCGCTTGCGGGCGAGGGCGTCGACCTTGACGCGTTCCGCCTCGGTGAGCCGGTAGGGGCCCACCGCTCGCGGGTCGATGCCGGGGATCTGGGCACCGCGCTCGCTGTAGGTGTCGGTGTGCAGGGGGTCGACGGCGGCGGCCGCGCTCGGGGGCAGGGAGGTGCCGGGCGGCGCGGAGTCGGCGATGACCCGGCGGTCCGAGGCGGTCAGGGCGATACGACGGCCGGTCCTCGCCGACAGCTCCCGCACGGTGGCGGCCGCTTTCGTCCAGTCGGGGTGGGTCGCCGCGTATCCGCTGAGCTCGGCGAGGACGTCCATGTCGTCGGCGAGCGCCTGCCCCTGTTCCTCGCGCAGGGCCTGGGTGGTGGTGGCCACGGCCAGCCAGGCCGTCGCGGCCACCGAGCACACGGCGATGAGCCCGGACGTGATGAGTAGGCGGACCAGCAGCCGCTTGTGCAGCGGTATGCGAGGGCGCAGAGGTGTCTGCCCCGGTGTCGTCCGGGCACTCATCCGCGGCCGCCGCTGAGCTTGTAGCCCACGCCGAACACCGTCAGCAGTCGCACCGGACGGCGCGGATCGGCCTCGATCTTGCGGCGCAGGTTCATGATGTGCACGTCCACGGCTCGTTCGGTGGAGGCCCGGTCGGTGCCCCGGGTGACCTCCAGCAACTGGCGCCGTGAGAAGACCCGTTCGGGTTCGGCGGCCATGGCCAGCAGGATCTCGAACTCGGCCGGGGTGCACTCCACCGGCGTCCCGTCGCACCGCACTTCGTGCCGTACGGGATCGACGGCGAGGCCCGCGGCGCGGACGGCCGGATCCTCGCGCCGGTCGGACACGGCACCCCGTCCGCTGCGTCTGAGGACGGTCCGGATGCGGGCCATCAGCTCGCGCGGGCTGTACGGCTTGGTGATGTAGTCGTCGGCGCCCAGTTCCAGGCCCAGCAGGACGTCGTCCTCGTCGGACCGTGCGGTGAGCATCACGACGGGGATGTCCGCGTCGCGGCGCAGCACCCGGCACACCCCGAAACCGTCGATCACCGGCAGCATCAGGTCCAGGACGACGAGGTCGGGGGCGACCCGCCGGGCCGCGTCCAGGGCGGCCCGCCCGTCGTGGACCACGGTGGCGGTGTGGCCCTCCGCGAGCAGGGACCGCCGTATGAGTTCGGCCTGCATCTCGTCGTCCTCGGCGACCAGCACATGTGCGCACACCTGGCGGATCCTAAGCGCTCAGCGGTTCAGGGACTCGGCGTCGCCCATGACGACGACAGGGTGGCGATCCGGGTCCAGGGCGAGGAGCAGCTCCTTCATGTGTTCCTCGGCGATGCTGACGCAGCCGTGCGTGGGCCCGCCGTGGTCGACGTGCAGCCATATCCCGCCGCCGCGGCCGGCGCCCAGCGGCCGTGTCCAGTCCAGGGGTGAAGTGCCGGGCTGCCGGTTGTAGTTGATGGCGATCACGTAGTCGAAGGACCCGGCCAGCGGCTCGCCCTCGAAGCCCGTGCCGGGCGAGGTGAAGCCGACGCCGCGGTCGTACGTCAGCTTGGTGCCGGGGTCCTTCAGCAGTCCTCCGGCGTCCGTGAGGGTGTACACGCCGATCGGTGAGCGCAGGTCGCCGGCCAGGTGGTGGTCGGTCCAGCCCTTGAGGGCGTTGTGCGCGGGCCAGTCGGCGCCGGCCTGCCAGCCGGCCGCGGTGCGCTCGTAGAGCACCACGGTGGAGGCCGAGGAGTCTCGGCCCCGCCCGGTGACCACGACGGCCTGCCGGGCGGCGGCCGGTACCTTCGCCCACGTCTTCGGGCCGAGCCCGGGTATCTGCTGGGGAGCGACCTCGACGGAGATCTCCGGCGCGGGAGCGGTCCTCGACGGCTCCCCGAACGGCGTGGGCGTGCCGTCCGTACTGGCCACGGCACCGCCGCCGCATCCGGTGAGAAGCACGGATGCGGCCAGCAGTGCGACATGGGTTCTGCGTGTGATCATGGAATGACTCTGGCCGACACTTGTAAGGAACTGGTCAGGTTCTAGGGCTGGTTCGGCTTGCCCGGCGTGGAGAGCCAGGTGTGGAACAGACCGTCCAGGTCTTTGCCCGACACCCGCTCCACGAGGCGCACGAACTGCGCGGTGGTGCCATGGCCGGCGCGGTGTCCGGTCGCCCAGGCGCGCAGGATCAGGAAGAACTCCCGGTCGCCGACGGCCGTGCGCAGGGCCTGCAGGGTCATGGCACCGCGGGCGTAGACGGGGGTGCCGAAGATGTTGGCGCCGCTGCCGGGGTCGGCGGGCGGGAACTCCCACAGGTCGTCGCTCGCGGGCTTGGCGTAGAGGTCGTCGAAGGTCTTCTGCGCACTGTCGCCGCCGTGCTGCTCGGCGTACAGCCACTCCGCGTAGGTCGCGAAGCCCTCGTTGAGCCAGATGTCCTTCCAGGAGGTGAGCGAGACGGAGTCGCCGAACCACTGGTGGGCGTTCTCATGGACGAGGGTGCTCAGGTCGGGCGCGCGGTCGTAGACGGGACGGGACTGGGTCTCCAGCGCGTAGCCCACGTTCGGGGCGTGGTCGACGATCGAGCCGGCGGCCCGGAACGGGTAGGGCCCGAACAGCTTGCTCTCCCACTCCAGGACGGAGGGCAGCTTCTTGAGCACGGGTGCCGCGGCGGCGGCCTCGCGCGGGTCGACGGCGTTGTAGACGCGGATGCCGTTCCTGGTGGTGAACTGCTCCACCTTGAACTTCCCGACGGTGGCGGTGGCCAGGTAGGCGGCCATGGGCTCGCTCTGGCGCCAGCGGAACGTGGTCTTCCCGTGCGTGGTCCGCCGGGAGACAAGCACGCCGTTGGCGACCGCGGTGCGCCCCTGGGGGACGGTGATCGTGAAGTCGTACGACGACTTGTCGGTGGGGTGGTTGTTCGCCGGGAACCAGGTCATCGCGCCCTGCGGTTCGCCTGCGACGAAAGCTCCGTCGTCGGTCGGTATCCAGCCGTCGAG
Organism: Streptomyces sp. NPDC024687; assembly: GCF_055559055.1. Classification (NCBI taxonomy): domain Bacteria; kingdom Bacillati; phylum Actinomycetota; class Actinomycetes; order Kitasatosporales; family Streptomycetaceae; genus Streptomyces; species Streptomyces sp. NPDC024687. The sequence continues at coordinate 240,796 of NZ_JBVHLJ010000010.1, forward strand.
CGAGCCGTCCGGATCGGTGACGGGGCCGGGCTTCCCCTTGTAGGTCACGGTGATGGTGAAGCGTTCCCCCTTGCGCAGGGCGCGCTGCGGGGTCACGACGAGTTCCTGTCCGGAGCGGCGGAAGTCCGCTTTTGCGCGGCCGACGGTCAGGCCGGTGACGGTCAGTCCCTTGAAGTCGAGGTCGAGCCGGGTCAGACGCTGGGTGGCGCGGGCGGTGAGGACCGCCTTGCCGTCGAGGTGACGGCCGACGGGGTCGTAACGGAGTGTCAGGTCGTAGTGGCCGACGTGGTATCCGCCGTTTCCGGCGAGCGGGAAGTACGGGTCGCCGGCCCCGGACGAGCCCGTCGGCGAAGGCGCGGCGGCCCCCAGCAGAGCGGTGAGGGCGAGGGGGGTGGTGGCGAGGACGAAGGTGCGTCTGACGGCCTTCGGCACGTGCTCTCCTACAGGTCGGGGGGTGGACAAAGCTTCACCCTAAAGGCCCTCTCCCCCGCAACTCTCCCCTGATCAGGTCAAGTCGCGCCGGACTGCGCAGTACGCTCCCGACGCCGCCACCCCTTCGTCGAGAGGCCGCCCGTGAGCGTGCGCATCCGCCGTGTCTACGAACCCCCCGAGCCCGGGGACGGCGTCCGCGTCCTGGTCGACCGGCTGTGGCCGCGCGGTCTGTCCAAGGAGGCGGCCCGCGTCGACGAGTGGCCGAAGGCGCTCACCCCGTCGACCGAACTGCGCCGCTGGTACCACGCGGGCGAGGGCTCGTACGAGGAGTTCGCCGAGCGGTTCGAGGCGGAGCTGGCCGATCCCGAGGCGGCCGGGCTTCTCGACCGGGTCCGGGAGTTGGCGGGCCGGGGCGACGTGACCCTGCTGACCGCGTCGAAGACGCCGGAGCAGAGCCACGCCACCGTGCTGGTACGGCTGTTGGAGTCCTGAGAGCCGGCTGCAGGGGCTCCCTAGCCGACCTGTTCGGCCGCCGCCCGCCCCGCCGCGCGCCCCGAGAAGAGGCAGCCGCCGAGGAAGGTGCCCTCCAGCGCGTTGTAGCCGTGGACGCCGCCGCCGCCGAAGCCGGCGACCTCGCCCGCCGCGTACAGCCCTTCGAGGGGCTTGCCGTCGGTGCCCAGGGCGCGGGAGTCGAGGTCGGTCTGGATGCCGCCGAGGGTCTTGCGGGTCAGGATGTGCAGCTTGACGCCGATCAGGGGTCCGGCGGCCGGGTCAAGAATGCGGTGCGGGGTGGCGACCCGGCCCAGGCGGTCGCCGATGTAGCGGCGGGCGTTGCGGATGCCCTGCACCTGGGCGTCCTTGCTGTAGGAGTTGGCGATCTGGAGGTCGCGGGCCTCGATCTGGCGGCGGAGCGAGGCGGCGTCCAGGAGGGCCTTGTCGGTCAGCGCGTTCATCTTCTCGACGAGCTGTTCCAGGTTCGGGGCGGTCACGAAGTCCGCGCCCTTGCGCAGGAACGCGTCCACCGGTCCGGGCGCGCCCTTGCCGAGGATGCGCTCCTTGAGGAAGCCCGCGCGGTCCTTGGCGGTGATGTCGGGGTTCTGCTCGGAGCCCGAGAGCGCGAACTCCTTCTCGATGATCTTCTGGGTGAGGATGAACCAGGAGTGGTCGTGCTCCGCGATGTCCTCGGTGGTGCGCAGGTGCCGGAGGGTGCCGAGGGTGTCGTAGCCGGGCAGGTACGGCTCGGGCAGCCGGCGGCCGAGGGCGTCGAACCACATCGAGGACGGGCCGGGCAGGATGCGGATGCCGTGGCCGGGCCAGATCGGGTCCCAGTTCTGGATGCCCTCGGTGTAGTGCCACATGCGGTCGCGGTTGACCAGGCGGACACCCGCGCCCGCGCTGATGTCGAGCATCCGGCCGTCGACGTAGGCGGGCACTCCGGTGACCATCTCGGCGGGCGGGGTGCCGAGCCGTTCGGGCCAGTAGCGGCGGACGATGTCGTGGTTGGCGCCGATGCCGCCGGTGGTGACGACGACGGCCCGGGCGGTGAGCTCGAAGTCGCCGATCCGGTCCCGGTTGGAGGCGACACCGCGCGCGGAGTTGTCCTCGGCCAGGACCGTGCCGCGCACCCCGCGGGCGGCCCCCTCCTCGACGACCAGCTCGTCGACCTGGTGGCGGTGGTAGAAGGTCAGCAGTCCGTCCCGTGCGGCCTGCTTGGCGTACCCCACGAAGGGCTCGACCACCCCGGTGCCGGTGCCCCAGGCGACATGGAAGCGGGGCACGGAGTTGCCGTGTCCGTGGGCGGTGAGGTCTCCGCGCTCGGCCCAGCCCACGGTGGGCAGGAACTTGATGCCGTGCCCCTCCAGCCAGGACCGCTTCTCGCCCGCCGCGAACTCGACGTAGGCGCGCGCCCAGCGCACCGCCCAGGAGTCCTCGTCCTCGACGCGGTCGAACTTCGCGCTGCCCTGCCAGTCGCTCCAGGCGAGGTCGAAGGAGTCCTTGATGCCGAGGCGGCGCTGCTCCGGGGAGTCGACCAGGAAGAGTCCGCCGAAGGACCAGAAGGCCTGGCCGCCGAGGTTGGCGGCGTTCTCCTGGTCGACCAGCGCGACCCTCCTGCCGCGGCTGGTGAGCTCGTGCGCGGCGACCAGGCCCGCGAGCCCCGCTCCGACGACGATGACGTCTGCATCCATGGCGACCGTCTCTTCCCTCATGCGGTGGTGTCGCTGCCGTCGGTGAGCAGCGCGGTGAGCAGTTGCTTGAGCCAGACGCGGGCGCGCTCGACGTCCGCGTCCAGCAGCAGTTGGACGGTGACCCCGTCGTAGGCCGCGACCACGGCGTGGGCGGCGCCCTCGACGTCGACCAGCACTGCGGGCAGTTCGGCGTGTCCACGCGCGCGTGCCAGCCGGTCGGCGACGGCGCGCCGGAGCCGGGCCCGATGTTCGAGCAGGGTCCGGGCGACCTCGGGCGTACGGGCGGCGTACACCAGGAAGTCGGTCTTGACGAGCAGCCAGTCCCGGTCCAGGAGCAACACCTCGGTGACGCGGTCGACGGCGGCCGGTACGTCGAGGCCGGGTCCGTCGAGGGCGAGGGCCCCGGCGACCTGCTCCGCGATCAGGTCGGCGCGCTGCCGGTAGAGCGCGAAGAAGAGCTCGTCGAGGCTGTCGAAGTTCGAGTAGAAGGCGCCGCGGCTGTATCCGGCGGCCTCGCAGACCTCCTCGATCGACACCCGTCCGAAGCCCTTGGCGGCGAACACCGCGAAGGCCGCGTCCAGGAGGTTGGCACGCGTGCGGACCCGGCGCCTGGTCACGCGCCTGGTCGTCTCCTCCACCGCCATGTCGGCCCTCCGTTCGATACAGGAATGTATCCGATACAGCGATGTATCGAAAGGTCGAGCCTTTCGACAGATCCCTCTTCATAATGGAACAGAGTTTCGATTAAGGAGTACGCTGGATCCATGACCGCGCACCTCCAGGGCTCCCTCTTCGACCAGACCGACCAGCTCCGGCTCGGCCCGCTCGACGGAATCCGCCGTACCGAGCTGGCCTTCGGCGCCTGGATCGACGTACTGCCCGGATGGCTCGGCGGCTCGGACGCCCTGTTCGAACAGCTGTCCACCGAGGTTCCCTGGCGTGCCGAGCGCCGCAAGATGTACGACCACGTCGTCGACGTCCCGCGCCTGCTCGCCTTCTACGGCCTGGACGACGCGCTGCCGCACCCCGTGCTCACCGAGGCCCGCGAGGCGCTCACCGCGCACTACGCCGACGAGCTCGGCGAACCGTTCACCACGGCTGGGCTCTGCTACTACCGCGACGGCCGGGACAGCGTCGCCTGGCACGGCGACCGGGGCGGGCGAGGGGGCAGCCACGACACCATGGTCGCGATCCTCTCCGTGGGCGCCCCGCGCGACCTCGTACTGCGGCCGGCGCACGGCCACGCGGAGACGGTCCGGCGGCCGCTGGGCCACGGCGACCTGATCGTGATGGGCGGCTCCTGTCAGCGCACCTGGGAGCACGCCGTACCGAAGTCCACGCGCGCGACGGGACCACGCATCAGCATCCAGTTCCGCCCGCACGGCGTGCACTGAGGCAGAGAGGCGGCTGCCCCGGCTGCACGCGGGGGCTGCCTCCGGCGGACGGTGCCGGAGGCAGCCTCGTCCCTCCGGGGGACCCCGACGCGCACCCCGGGCCGGGCACGCCGCCGACCCCTCCGTCCGGCGCCGCACCCCGGGCGCGGCAGCCACGCGGACGGTGCCGGAGGCAGCCTGTCACCACGGAAGTTGACCGCTGGAGGACCGGTACCCGCCGCTCCGGATCGCCTGAGCGTCTGCTTTGCTGTGTGCCGTCGGGCAGGGACTCACCGGGTGGGGCGATCATGAGCGCAGGCGTGCAGCAAGTCGCGGACGGCACCTACCTGGTGCACGGCAGCAACACCAACTGGGTGATCCTGACCGAGGGGAGCTCGGCGACGCTCGTGGACACCGGCTACCCCGGGGACCGGGAACAGGTGCTCGCCTCCCTCGCCGAGGTGGGCAGCGCACCGGAGGCGGTGACCGCCGTGCTCATCACGCACGCCCACAACGACCACCTCGGGTCCGCCGAGTACCTGCGCTCCGCCTACGGCACGCCGGTCTACCTGCACGAGGCCGAAGTGCCGCACGCGCGGCGGGAGTTCCTACACCAGGTCTCCGTCGGCACGGTCCTGAAGAACGGCTGGCGCCCCGGTGTGCTGCCGTGGGCGGTGCACGCGATCCGGGTGGGCGGCACGGCCCATGTGCCGGTCGCCTCCCCGCAGCCGTTCCCGGCCGAGGGCGCCCTCGACCTGCCGGGCCGTCCGGTGCCCGTGTTCACCCCAGGCCACACCGACGGGCACTGCGCCTTTCACCTCCCCGAGCGCGGTGTGGTGATCTCGGGCGACGGCCTGGTGAGCGGTCACCCCACCTCACGGGTGACGGGGCCCCAGCTGCTGCCGGACATGTTCCATCACGACCGCGCGCGTGCCGTGGCGTCGCTGGACGTGTTCGCGGAGCTGGAGGGCGAGGTACTGCTCCCGGGGCACGGGCCGGTGCACCGCGGTCCGGTCCGTGAAGCGGCACTTCAGGCCAGGGACCGCGCGCTCTAAGGTGAGGTGACGATCACCGACCAGGCGAGGACAGAGCACGATGGCACTGCAGATCAGCGCGACGAACCCGGAGCACCCCGCGCTCCTGCTCGAACTGCCGTGGCACCTGCCGCTCGAGCAGTGGCCGGAGGAGGTCCTGGTCCCGCTGCCGCGCGGCATATCCCGCCACGTGGTCCGCTACGCCCGCGCCGGTGACGAGGTCATCGCCGTGAAGGAGCTCGCCGAGCGCCCGGCACTGCGCGAGTACGAACTGCTGCGCGACCTGGACCGGCTCGGCATCCCCGCCGTCGACCCGCTCGCCGTCGTCACCGGGCGCACCGACGCCGAGGAGGCGCCGCTGGAGCCGGTGCTGGTCACCCGGCATCTGGGCGGCTCGATGCCATACCGCTCGATGTTCGAGACCACCATGCGGCCCGCCACCATGCACCGCCTGATGGACGCCCTGGCCGTCCTCCTGGTCCGGCTGCACCTTGCCGGGTTCGCCTGGGGCGACTGCTCCCTGTCCAACACCCTGTTCCGCCGGGACGCGGGCGCCTACGCCGCCTACCTCGTCGACGCCGAGACCGGCGACCTGCATCCGCAGCTCAGCCCCGGGCAGCGGGACTACGACCTCGACCTCGCCCGCGTGAACATCAGCGGCGAACTGCTCGACCTGGATGCCTCCGGGGCGCTGCACCCCTCGGTGGACGCGATCGAGTTCGGCATGGAGATCTGCTCGCGCTACGGCAGCCTGTGGGAGGAACTGACCCGCAGGTCCGTCTACCCGGCGGGCAAGTACCACTACATCGAGCGCCGGATACGCCGACTCAACGACCTCGGTTTCGACGTGGCCGAGATGCAGATCGAGCACGCGCCGAACGGCGACGAGGTCACGTTCGTGCCGAAGGTCGTGGACGCCGGTCACCACCAGCGCCAGCTCCTGCGCCTGACGGGCCTGGACGCCGAGGAGAACCAGGCCCGGCGGCTGCTGAACGACCTCGAGAGCTGGATGGCCACCCAGGAGGACTACGCTCCGGGCGACCCGCTCGGCGCCCGCCCGGAGGTGCTCGCCCACCGCTGGGTGCGGGACGTCTTCCGGCCCACGGTGCGGGCCGTGCCGCTGGAGATGCGCGGGTCGATGGACCCGGCCGAGATCTACCACGAGCTCCTCGAGCACCGCTGGTACCTGTCCGAGCGGGCCCAGCACGACATCGGGCTCGACACGGCGGTGGACGACTACATCACGAACATCCTCCCCAAGGCCCGGGAGACGCTCCAGCCCACTCCGGCCACCGCGGACTGACCTCAGGCGTGCGGCACCACGGCCACCGGGCAGTCCGCGTGGTGCAGCACACCATGGGCGACCGAGCCGATCCGGGCACCCACGGCGGTACGACGGGCCCGACGGCCCACGACCATCAGCTGAGCCCGGGCGGTCATCGACAGCAGCACCTCGCCCGCGCTGCCCATCTCCACGTGCTCGGCGACCGGCACGTCCGGGAAGCGCTCCCGCCACGGCTGGAGCGCCGAGGCCAGGGCCTTCTTCTCGTACGGCTCCAGCCCGCCGGCCTCGTCGAGGAGCTTCAGCGAACCCGGGCTGTACGCGAACACCGGCGGCAGCGTCCAGGCCCGTACGGCACGTACGGCCGCTCCCCGTGCCGCCGCCGTCTCGAAAGCGAACCTCAGGACCTCGGCGCTGTCCTCCGGGTCCCCCTCCTGGCCCACCACGACCTCGCGCCCGGAGACCTCCGCGGTGGCCTGGTCCCCGGCACGCACCAGGATCACCGGACGCGTCGCCTCCGCGATCACCTGCTGGCCCACCGAGCCCAGCAGGAAGCCGACCACCGGACCGTGCCCGCGGGAGCCCAGGACCAGCGACTCGGAGTCGGCGGCCGCCGCGATCAGCACGTCGACGCTGCCCCCCTCCACCAGGTCGGTGTCCACGTCGAGCCCGATGTGCCGCCCGGTGACGGTCCGGACGGCCTCGGCCATGGCCTCTCGCGCCCAGCCCGCCTGGGTGTCCCGGTCCCCCGCGTCGATCCCCTCGTACGGCTGGAACCGCCATGCGTGCACCACCCGGAGGGCCACGCCGCGCCGGACGGCCTCTCGCGCGGCCCAGCCCAGCGCGGCCAGGCTCTCCTCGGTTCCGTCGATCCCTGCGGTGATCGGGCGGGTCATGCGGGGGCCTCCCTCGAATTGCGGTGACGTCGGAGCCCAGTCTTCACTACGCTGCCGAAATGACCTTGGAATGGGAACAAGTCATCGTGGACGCCGCCGACCCCGCCGCCCTCGGGCGCTGGTGGGCCGAGGCGCTGGGCTGGGTGGTGGTCGAGGACTCCCCCGACGAGTTCGAGATCCGCCCCGAGAAGGACCGGTTGCCGGGGCTGCTCTTCGTGCCGGTGCCGGAGCCGAAGACCGTCAAGAACCGGCTGCATCTCGACTTCCGGCCGGACGACCGGGACGCCGAGGTCACCCGCCTCCTCGCCCTGGGCGCACGGCACACGGACATCGGGCAGGGCGAGCAGTCCTGGGTGACGCTCGTGGACCCCGAGGGCAACGAGTTCTGTGTGCTGGGGCAGCGCCGAGCCTGACACCGGCAGGGTCAGGCACGCCTGCGCGTAGCGGGGCGATCGAACATACGATGGGCGGGACCGGGCCGGTGACCACGGGGGGCGCCGTGCCCTGACCGACCGCTCGGGGTGGGAGACGTATGGCACAGGCCGCCGAATCGGCGCGGACCGTCATCCTGACCGTGGACGACGACCCGGGGGTCTCCCGTGCCGTCGCCCGTGATCTGCGGCGGCGCTACGGCGAGTCGTACCGGATCGTGCGCGCGGAGTCCGGTGAGTCCGCGCTGGAGGCGCTGCGGGAGCTGAAGCTGCGCGGCGACCTCGTGGCGGTGATCCTGGCCGACTACCGCATGCCGCAGATGAACGGCATCGAGTTCCTCGAACAGGCCCTGGACGTGTATCCGGGCGCCCGCCGTGTGCTGCTGACGGCGTACGCGGACACCAGCGCGGCGATCGACGCGATCAACGTCGTCGACCTCGACCACTACCTCCTCAAGCCCTGGGACCCGCCCGAGGAGAAGCTCTACCCGGTCCTCGACGACCTTCTGGAGGCGTGGCGCAGCAGCGACTACCGGCCCGTCCCCGCCACCAAGGTGATCGGACACCGCTGGTCGGCGCGCTCCTCGGACGTGCGGGAATTCCTGGCCCGCAACCAGGTGCCGTACCGCTGGTACTCCACGGACGAGCCCGAGGGGCAGCGGCTGCTGGCCGCCGCGGGCCAGGACGGACAGCGGTTGCCGGTGGTGATCACCCCGGACGGCACTCCCCTGGTCAAGCCGGAGGCACCCGACCTGGCCGCCCACGTGGGCCTCGCCACGACCCCGACCGCCGACTTCTACGACCTCGTCGTCATCGGCGGCGGCCCGGCCGGGCTCGGCGCTGCGGTGTACGGGGCCTCGGAGGGGCTGCGGACCGTGCTCGTGGAGCGCTCGGCGACCGGCGGGCAGGCCGGCCAGAGCTCGCGGATCGAGAACTACCTGGGCTTCCCTGACGGTGTGTCGGGCGCCCAGCTCACCGACCGGGCCCGGCGGCAGGCGACGAAGTTCGGCGCGGAGATCCTCACCGCCCGTGAGGTGGCGGGCCTGGAGGTCAACGGCGCGGCCCGCACCGTGCGGTTCTCGGACGGGTCGGCGGTGGCCGCGCACAGCGTGATCCTGGCGACCGGTGTGTCGTACCGGCAGCTGGAGGCGCCGGGCTGCACGGACCTGACCGGGTGCGGGGTGTTCTACGGCTCGGCGCTGACCGAGGCGGCCTCCTGCCAGGGGCAGGACATCTACATCGTCGGCGGCGCCAACTCCGCGGGACAGGCGGCCATGTACCTGTCCCGGGGCGCCAAGTCGGTGACCCTGTTGGTGCGCGGCCCCGACCTCTCCGCCTCGATGTCGCACTATCTGATCCAGCAGATCGAGGAGGCTCCCAACATCTCGGTCCGCGCGCGTACCGTCGTCGAGGCCGCGCACGGCTCCGACCATCTGGAGCAGCTGACCCTGCGCGACACCGAGACCGGTGAGACCGAACTGGTCGACGCACAATGGATGTTCGTGTTCATCGGCGCGGCCCCGCTGACCAGTTGGCTGGACGGCACGGTGCTGCGGGACGAGCACGGTTTCATCCTGGCAGGGCCCGACCTCACCCCGGACGGACGGCCGCCGGCGGACTGGGAGCTGGACCGGCCGCCGTACCACCTGGAGACCAACATTCCGGGCGTGTTCGTCGCGGGCGACGCGCGCGCCGAGTCCGCGAAGCGGGTCGCGTCCGCCGTCGGAGAGGGAGCCATGGCCGTGATGCTCGTCCACCGGTACCTGGAACAGTCATGAGCGGGCAGCTGATGCCGTGCAGCCCCCGGGAGATCGGGTCGCTGTTCCTGTTCGAGAAGCTCTCCCCCGAGCAATTGGGGCAATTGTGCGCCGCGGGGCGGGTCGAGAAGTTCGAGCCGGGCCCGGTGTACACCGAGGGTGAGCCCGCCACCTGCTTCTACGTGATGATCGAGGGCACGGTCGTCCTCTCCCGTCGGGTCGGCGGCGACGACGTGGAGATCAACCGCACCTCCCAGAGCGGGGTGTACGCGGGATCCATGCAGGCGTACCTCGGTGACCGGGTGCAGCAGACCTACAACGGCTCCATGCGGGTCACCGAGCCCTCGCGGTTCTTCGTGCTGCCGGCGGAGACGTTCTCGGCCTTCATGCAGGAGTGGTTCCCGATGGCGGTCCATCTGCTGGAGGGGCTGTTCTTCGGTTCGAAGAACACCCAGCGGGCCATCGGACAGCGGGAACGGCTGCTGGCGCTCGGCTCGTTGTCCGCCGGTCTCACGCACGAGCTCAACAACCCGGCCGCGGCCGCCGTACGGGCCACGGCGACGCTGCGCGAGCGGGTCGGCAAGATGCGGCACAAGCTCGCGATCATCGCCCAGGGGTCCTACAGCCCCGAGGTGATGGCGAACCTCATCGACATCCAGGAGCGCACGGCCGAACGGGTCGCCAAGGCGCCCACGTTGAGCCCGCTGGAGGCCTCCGACCGGGAGGACGCGCTCAGCGACTGGCTCGACGACCACGGCATCCAGGAGGGCTGGCGGATCGCGCCCACCTTCGTACAGGCCGGCCTCGACGCCGACTGGCTGGACCAGATCGCGGCGGCTGTGGACGAGGAGATCCTGCCGAACGCGATCGGCTGGCTCAACTACACCGTCGAGACCGAGCTGTTGATGGACGAGATCAACGACTCCACGAACCGGATCTCCCATCTCGTCGACGCGGCCAAGCAGTACTCCCAGCTGGACCGGGCGCCCTTCCAGGTGGCCGACGTGCACGAACTCCTCGACAGCACGCTGCTGATGCTGTCCGGGAAGATCGGGCAGCAGATCAAGGTCGTCAAGGACTACGACCGGACCCTGCCGCGGATCCCGGCCTACCCGGCCGAGCTCAACCAGGTGTGGACCAACCTGATCGACAACGCGGTGCAGGCCATCAACAGCGCCGGCGGGGAAGGGACGTTGACCGTCCGGACCGCGCTCGAACACGACCGGCTGCTGGTGGAGTTCCGGGACACCGGGCCCGGGGTGCCGGCGGACATCCGCGGGCGGATCTTCGACCCCTTCTTCACCACCAAGCCGGTGGGTGAGGGGACCGGGCTCGGGCTCGACATCTCCTGGCGGATCGTGGTCAACAAGCACCACGGGACGCTGCAGGTGGAGTCGTCGCCGGGCGACACCCGCTTCCAGGTGCTGCTTCCCCTGACCGCCGTGGACGACGACACGACCGAGGAGCCGGAATGACCGACGTCAAGGGCATCGACCCGAGCGTGCCGCCCAGCGGGGACGGGTGCGTGGAGTGCGATGCGGCGGGTGGCTGGTGGTTCCATCTGCGGCGGTGTGCGCAGTGCGGGCACGTGGGGTGCTGTGACTCCTCGCCCGGGCAGCACGCGACGGGGCACTTCCGTGACTCGGGGCATCCTCTGGTGCGGAGTTTCGAGCCGGGTGAGGAGTGGTTCTGGAACTTCGAGACGAACGAGATGTTCGAGGCGGGGCCGGAGTTGGCGGGGCCGGTGAGTCATCCGGAATCGCAGCCGGCGCCGGGCCCTGCGGGGCGGGTGCCGGCGGATTGGGCACGGACATTGCGCAGGTGAGCTCGGGGCGATCTGTCTGATGGCGGCTGCGGGTACGTAGTGGCTGGTCGCGCCCACGCGGCGGAGCCGCATATCGTCACAGCCCCGCGCCCCTGAGGTCGGTCAAGCCCCTGTCAGAGGCAAGTGCCAGGATGTATTCGTGTCGCAGATCTCCATCAGTACGCCTCTCATCGGCCGGGAAGACGAGTTGACCCGGCTTTCCGGCGTGCTGCAGCGTGCCCGCGGCGGAGAAGCTCGGGCGGTGCTCGTCGCCGGGGACGCCGGGGTCGGCAAGACACGACTGCTGGACGAGGTCACGGGGCGGGCCGCGGCGGCCGGGATGACGGTGCTCACCGGGCACTGTGTGGATCTCGGTGATGTCGGCCTGCCGTATCTGCCGTTCACCGAGGTGTTGGGGGCGCTCGCGCAGGACGAGCGGTTCGCCGGTGTTCTTGCCGGTTACCCCGTGGTGGAGCGGCTGTTGGGCGGCGGCTCCACCGGGGACTCCGGTGGGCGGCTCCGGCTGTTCGAGGGGATCGCCGGGCTGCTCGCCGATCTCTCTGACGTCGCTCCCCTGCTGCTGGTACTGGAGGATCTGCACTGGGCCGATCAGTCGTCCCGTGATCTGCTGCGGTTCCTGCTCAGCCGGGGGATCCTCCAGCGGTCGGCAGGTGGGGCGCCCACGCACAGGCTCGCCGTTTTCGCTTCGTACCGGGCGGACGACCTGCACCGGCGTCATCCGCTGCGGCCGCTGCTCGCCGAGCTCGTGCGGCTGCCCGCCGTCGAGCGGCTGGAGCTGCGGCCGATGGCCGACGGCGAGGTGGCCCGGCTGGTACGGGCCCTGCGCGAGGGGCCGCTGCCGGACACCACCGTGCGGCGGATCGTCGAGCGGGCCGAGGGCAACGCCTTCTACGCCGAGGAGCTCCTCGCCGCCACGGGGAGCGGGGAGGGCGGAGTGCCCAGTGGGCTCGCCGATGTGCTGCTGATCCGGTTCGAGCAGCTGTCCGACACCGCTCAGCAGGTGCTGCGCACCGCCGCAGTGGCCGGGCGGCGCGTCGAGCACGACCTGTTGCGGGATGCCGTACGACTGCCCGAGGAGGAGCTGGAAGCGGCCCTGCGCGAGGCCATCGGGCGGCAGCTGCTGGTGCCCGGCGAGCAGGACACGTACGCGTTCCGGCACGCCCTCGCCCGTGAGGCGGTGTACGGCGATCTGCTGCCGGGTGAGCGGGCGCGGCTGCACGGGGCGTTCGCCCGGCTGCTCGACGGGCGCGGGCGCCGGGCCGAGAGCGCGGCGGAGCGGGCCCATCACTACCGCGAGAGCCATGACCTCGCCTCCGCGCTCGCCGCCTCCTTGGATGCAGCGGACCACGCCCAGCGGGTGGGGGCGCCCGCCGAGGAGCTACGGCATCTGGAAGCGGCCCTCGACCTGTGGTCCGCGGTGGAGCCGTCCGCGCGGCCCTCCGGTGAGGGCGTCGACCGGGTACGGCTGATGCTGCGGGCCTCGGCGGCGGCCGCGCACACCGGCGAACTGCACCGGGCGGTCTCCCTCACCCGCGCCGCGCTCGCCGGTGTCGGCCAGGAGGCGGACTCCGAACTCGCCGCCCGGGTGCGCTACACCCTCGCCGGGAACCTGATGAGCGTCGACAACCTCACCGCGGCCTTCGCCTACAGCAGCGAGGCGCTCGCCATGATCCCCGCCGATCCCCCGTCCCGTACCTGGGTGTGGGCCGCGGCTACCCATGTGATGGCGGCCCGGCACGTCGGCGAGAACGAGGTCGCGCTGCGGGTCGCCCGGCAGGCCCTCGGCACCGCCGAGCAGTTGGGCGTGCCGGACGCCCAGGCGGATCTGCTGATCTCCCTGGCCGTCCTCGAGGGCGGCGGCCGCCGCACGGAGACGGGGCGGGAGCGGTTGCGGCAGGCCCGGGAGCTTGCCCGGCGGGCGGGCAGTACACCCGTGGAGATGCGCGCGCTGTTCAATCTCGCCGTCGGCTGCTTCGAGTCCGGGCACCTCGACGAGTGCCTGCCCTGGCTCACCGAAGGGCTGGACCGGGCCCGCCGCACAGGGCTGCTGTCGTCGCCGTATCCGATGGAGATGCGCTACCTGCAGCTCCTGGTGCTCTACACCCTGGGCCGCTGGGACGACTGTGTCCGGGCGGCGCACGCCGATGCCGACGTGCTGCCCGCGGCCGGCGGGTACACGATGGCGCCCGCGCTGTACGTCGGGCTCGCGCGCGGCGACCTCAGGGCCACCGACCGGGCGCGGGCCCTGCTGGAGGGGCCCTTCGACTGGATGGCCACGCTCGTCGCGGGCATCGCGCTGACCGACGCGGCGGCGCTGCGGGGCGATGCGGAGGACGCCGTGGAGCGGATGCGGTCCACTGTCGGGGCGCTGACCGACGACACGGGCGCCCTTCCTCATGTCACCGTCCGGCTGGCCACCCTCGCGTTGTCCGCGGTCGCCGACCGGGCCGACGATCTGCGCCGCAAGGGGGACCGGGCCGGGGCCCTTCGCTGGGCGGAGACCGCGACCGAGCTGGTCGAGCTGGCCAGGACCACCGCCGCGCACGGCGAGCACGGGATACCGCAGGGCCCGGAGGGACAGGCCTGGCTGGCCCGGGCGGAGGCGGAGTGGACACGGGCCCTGTCGGGTCCGGACCCGGAGGCCTGGGAGAAGGCGGTCGCCGCGTTCGACTTCGGTGACGTGTACGAACCGGCGCGCTGCCGGCTGCGGTACGCCGAGGCGCTGCTCGCCGCCGACCGGCGTGAGGAGGCCGCGGCCGAGGCCCGTGCGGCGCGTGAGGTGTTCGCCCGGCTCGGTGCCACGGTCCTGCTGGAGCACGTGGACGAGTTGATGCGGCGCGGCAGGCTGGCCAAGGGCCCGCCCACCGCGTCGCCGCTCACCGCCCGCGAGCAGGACGTGCTGCGGCTGCTCGCCCGGGGGCGCAGCAACCGCCAGATCGGCGAGGAGCTGTTCATCACCGGCAAGACGGCGAGTGTGCACGTGTCCAACATCCTGGGCAAGCTGGGTGCGGCGAGCCGCACCGAGGCCGTGGCCGTCGCCTACCGCGAGGGGCTGATCGTCCCGGAGACGACGGTCCACGACTGACGATCCCTCAATGGCGTGCGCAGTCCAGGCTGTTCAGGTCGACGGAGTCCGCCATGGCCTGCATCCCCTTGTCGTTGGGGTGGATGTGGTCCCCGCCGTCGAAGACGGGGAGCATCCGCTCGTGGTCGTAGGGGCTGCGCAGGATGCGGTCGAAGTCGGTGACCGCGTCGAACTCGTCGCGGTGGCTCCTGATGAAGTCGTTGACGTTTTTCCGTACGGCCTCGGCGGCCGGGTCCCATTCCGGCCAGCCCTTGAAGGGGGCGATGGTGGAGACGACCACGCACACGCCGGCGTCGTGGGCCCGGTCGACGATCTCGCGGTACCCGGCGATCAGATCCGGCGCGGTGACGCCGCTGTGGGCCTTGAGGTCGTTGACACCTTCGAAGAGGAACACGGTCCGCACGCCCGGCTGGGAGAGCACGTCCCGGTCCAGCCGGTTCAGGGCGCTCGGTCCGGCCCCGTCGGACAGCACCTTGTTGCCTGAGATCCCTTCGTCGGCCACCCCCTTGACCGTGCTGTGCGCTTTCTGCAGGCGGCGGGCGAGGTAGTCGGGCCAGCGGCGGTTCAGGTCGGACGTGGACTGCCAGCCGTCGGTGATGGAGTCGCCGAGCGCGACCACGGCTCCGGTGGCCGCGGGCGTGCGCACGGAGACCGCGTCGAGGTAGAACCACGACCCGATGCGCTCGGTCCAGTGGGCGCCGCTCTCCTCGGCGGTGTGGTCGCCCTGGGTGGCGTACGACGTCTGCAGGGCCATCGAGTGGCCGGTGACCGGGCCCGCGGCGTCCGGGGTGTGGAGGCTGACGACGAGGTTCGATCCGGCGGCCAGTGTGCCGGGCAGCGGGTCGCTGTACACCGTGGCGCCGGGCTCCACGGTGACGGAGGAGGAACCCTCGAAGGTGAGCCGCCGGTTGGTGCCGCGCACCAGCGCGGCGTCCTTCAGCTGGAGGCCGGCGTAGACGCTGTCGAAGGTGACCGGCTGGTGGCCGAACGCGTTGGAGAGCCGGATGCGGGGGTCCCGGCCGCCGACGCTGGTGTGGACGACCATGCGGTAGCCGCGGTCGGCGGCCGAGTCACCGATGGCGTAGGCGCTCGCACCCCAGGTGATCACCCCGTCGGGCGGGCCGACAGCGGCCGGTGCGGGCGTGGGCTGGAGGGCCGCGGCGGCGATCGTGACGGCGACGAACCGGGCCCCACGGGCCGTCCGGCGCCTCATCGGTCGAAGCCCTTCAGGGTGACCGTGGCTCCTGGCTTCAGTGTCACCGTCCGGACGCTTCCCGCGTGGGCGACCGTCGTGGTGCGGCCGCCGGTGCTGCGGATCCGTGCTTCGGTCGGTTTCCCATCCCGCCAGCGTAGATCGACGACGAAGCCGCCGCGGGCGTGCGCTCCGCTGAGGGAGCCGGAGGCGGCCCAGGCCTCGGGCAGAGCGGGCAGGAGTTCCAGGTGGCCGGGGCGGGAGTAGAGCAGCATCTCGATCATTGCCGCAGGGGTACCCAGATTCGCGTCGATCTGAAAGATTCCGCGGCCCTGTTCCACCTGATAGATGTCGAAGAGGTTGAAGGCGGTGCCGTTGCTGCCCCCGTCGGAGGGCCGGAGGTTGTTGACGACGAGCTGGTAGGCGTGGTCGGCGTTCTTCAGCCGGGCCCAGCACAGGGCGCGCCAGGCGTTGGCCCAGCCGAAGCTCTCCATGCCGCGTGCGGTGAGCAGGGCGGTGGCGCCCTCGACGATGTCGGCCGGGGTGGAGCCGTCGGGGCGGATGCGGTCGCCGGGGAAGAGCCCGACGAGCGGGGACAGGTGTCGGTGGGTGGTCTCGCCGAGGTTGTCGGGGGACATCCACTCCTCCAGCCAGCCGGTGGTGGGGCTGACCTGCGGAAGGTGGAGACGTTTGCGGAGGCCGACGATCGTGGCGGCGAACTCGGTGTCCTTCTTCAACTGGGCTGCGGCCGTGCAGTAGTTGCCGAACAGCGCCCATACGAGTTCCTGGGCGTAGGTGATGCCCTTGGCGTCGAGGGGGCCGTGCTCGGGCGACCAGTCGCTGTCGGCGACCAGGACCTCCCGTGAGGTGCCCGGGAGGGTCATGGTCAGCAGGCGCGCCTCCCAGAACTCGCAGGCGCCCTTCAGAAGGGGATAGATCTTCTCCAGATGGGGCCGGGAGGCGGTGAACTCGTAGTGCTCCCAGAGCGAGTTGCACAGCCAGGCGTTGCCCGCCGGGTGCCACCACCAGCCGCCCCCGCCGAAGAGGTTGGTGGAGATGGCCACCGTCCAGCCGGCGTTCTTCCCCGTGGAGTTGCGGTAGCGGTTGCGCGGGTCGTTGAACAGTCTGCGCGTGAGGTCGGTCCAGGACGGCAGCTGGGCGACGCAGTAGTCCGTGAACGCGTCGAAGCACTGGGGCAGACCGGCCCGGTCGGCCGCCCAGTAGTTCATCTGGATGTTGATGTCGGTGTGGTAGTCGCCCATCCAGTCGGGGTCGTTGCCGTCGAGCCACAGCCCCTGCAGGTTCAGCGGCAGGCTGCCGCGGGAGGCCGCGATCATCAGGTAGCGGCCGAACTGGAGGTACTGGGCCTCCAGTTCGGGGTCGGGGACCGCGTCCCGGGCGCGGGCGCGCAGGCGCTCCCAGGTGTCGAGGGAGCGCTGCTCGGCGGAGGAGGTGCCGAGCGAGACGTCCAACTGCCCGAACAGGGCGTGGTGGTCGGCGGTGTGGGTGCGGAGCAGGGTGTTCGCCGAGTGGCGGGCGGTCGCGCGGACCTTGGTGCGGGCGAGCTTGTGCGGGTCGAGGGAGGAGTCGCGGAAGTGGGCGGCGGCGTCGGGCGTGTAGTTGGTGCCCCCGCTCAGGACGACGGTGAGTTCCCCGCACCCGGTGAATCCGATGTGCGGGCCCTCCACGGTGACGCGGCCGCCGGAGCCGTACGCCGCGATCGCGGCCCCGTATCTCAGACCGTTGGGGAGGGCGGCCCCGAAGGAGACCGCGGGCTCCTCGCCATGGGTTCCCTCCAGCGTGATCGTGCCGGTGTAGCGGCCTCCTCCGCTCTGGGTGAAGTGCAGCACGATGACGTCGTCGGGGTGGCTGGCGAAGATCTGACGCCGGTAGGTGACGCCGGAGCGGACGTACGAGGTCTCGTTCACGCCCCGTGCGAGGTCGAGGGTGCGGCGGTAGCCGGAGACGGCGGACAGGTCGTGGTCGGGGATGTCCACGGTGAGCCGGGCCAGCAGGGTGAAGGAGCCGAAGTCCTGGCGGCCGTAGGGGAACTGGCCGTCGGCGTCGAGGGTGTCGTTCGGGCCGCCGGTCCACATCGTGGCGTCGGTGACGAGGAGGAGTTCACGGCCGGGGTCGTTGCTCACGAGGGCGCCGAGGCGGCCGTTGCCGACGGGCAGGCCCTGTTCGATCATCGAGTGCTC
Source organism: Streptomyces sp. NPDC024687 (assembly GCF_055559055.1). Classification (NCBI taxonomy): domain Bacteria; kingdom Bacillati; phylum Actinomycetota; class Actinomycetes; order Kitasatosporales; family Streptomycetaceae; genus Streptomyces; species Streptomyces sp. NPDC024687. The sequence continues at coordinate 258,490 of NZ_JBVHLJ010000010.1, forward strand.
GTCGGCGGGGGCCTGCCACCAGAGCCGGTGGCGCGGGTCGGCGTCGAGGGCGGGTGAGCCGGCGGGTCGCTGCGGTGCCGCGGTCGCCGTGAACGTGGGCAGGGCGGCGAGCGCGGCGGTGAGCGCGAGGACACCGCGTCTGGAGGGGGGCATGGTGGCGGGGGTCATGGCGGCTCCTGGAGGCTCGGAAAGGACTTCGGTACGTCGCCGGATCAGGGCTTCGGTACGTCGATTCCGCTTGATCAGGACTTGGGTACGTCGATCCGGTCGATGTCCGGCGCGTAACCGGTGCCGCTGTCGAAGGTGATCGTGTTGGCGCCGGCCTTGAGCGTCATGGGCACGTACACGCTCGACACGGTGCCCCAGTCGCCGGTGGCGGGGAGCTTGTGGCGGGTGGCGCCGCCGCCGTTCGCCGAGATGTCCACCGAGCGGGCGTCGCCGCTGATGTAGGAGACCTTGATCTGGTAGGTGCCGGCCTTGGCGACGACGACGTCGTTGAAGGTCAGGGCGCCTCCGAGGTACAAGTTGCCGACCTTCTTCCCGTTCGAGCAGGCGGAGCAGTCGGCCACGGAGGCGTTGCCCTTGAGGGTGTTCGCGGCGGACTCGGCCTCAAGTCCCGTGAGGGCGACCGCGGTGCCGCGCGGGGTGACCGTGAACAGGCGCGAGCCGTGGGCGGGCAGGGCCTGGGTGACCTTGTTCGTGTAGCTGCTGAGGTTCTCGTGGTTCCACAGGTCGTGGACGGACGCCTTGCCGGTGAAGCCGAGGGTGCTCCAGTCGGCGGTGACGGCGGCGGGGGCGTCGGCGAGGTTGAACAGGGCGACGGTGTAGGTGCCGTCGGTGTTCTTGGCGGCCCAGACCTGCTGCGGGTCGGACGGGGTGACCGGCTGTGCGGGCGGGTTGGGGCCCTGGTCGACCGCGATGACCTCGCGGTTGGTCAGCAGGGACAGGCCGTAGGAGTCGAGGCGGGTGAGGTCGTCGCCGGTGTAGAGGGGGGACTTGGCGACGGCCCACAGGGTGGCGTAGCTCTGCCGTTCGGCCTTGGTCAGGCCGTCCATCTGCCCGTTGCCGACGTCGAGGGAGTCGAGGTCGTTCCAGCCGCCGGGTCCGGCGTGCCGGGTCCAGGCGGGGGTGTCGTCCCAGCGGTCGTCGACCGAGTTCTCCCAGCTGACCAGGGTGTTGCAGTAGCACTCCACGTCGGTGTCGATGCGCCAGCCCTGCGAGTACTTCTTCCAGTCGGCGGCGTGTCCGATGTCGAGGGACCAGCTGACTTCGAGGTGGATCGGGCGGCCGGTCGCGGCTATCGCCCGGTGCCAGGCGGCCACGTCGGCAACGTTGTCGTACTGGTCACCGCTCTTCCCTGAGCCGGGGCCGACGCCGTCGAGCTTGAGGAAGTCATAGCCCCAGTCGGCGAGCAACTGGGCCTGGGAGTCGATGTACTTGCTCGTGCACGGCTTGGAGAAGTCGAGTTTGTAGGAGCTGTCCCAGCCGTTGGTGGTGCGCAGGTCGTCGTAGACGATGTCGGCGGTGGTGCAGCCCTCGGCGTTCCAGACCGGTGTCTTGCCGTCGCCGTAGGCCCCCTTCTCCAGGCCGGCCGGGAGATAGATGCCGGCCTTGAGGCCCTTGGCGTGGATGCGGTCGGCGACGGCCTTCATGCCGTGCGGGAAGCGGACCGGGTCGGGCTTCTGGCGGCCGTACTGGTCGAACCCGGACTTCCAGGTCTTGTCCATCCACCAGCCGGCGTCGATGTTGACGTATTCGTAGCCGTACTTCTTCAGCCTGGCGGCCAGGGCGTCGGTCTGCTTCAGGACGTTGGCCTCGGTGAGGTAGCTGTAGTCGCCATCAGGGTTGAGGCCGGGGTATTTGGAGGACTGCATGCTCCAGCTGGACCAGCCCATGTAGGGCTTGGCGGCGGGGGCGGGCGCCGGGGTGTCGGCGGCGTGCGCGGTGGGGGCGGCGACCGCGGTGAGCGCGAGCACCAGCAGGGCTCTGGCGGGCATGGCGAAGTACGAGGATGACCACATGGGTCGTACCTCCAATAGGGTGCGGACGGGGTGCGGGTTGCTATCGGCTCGGGTCCGGGCTGATGAAGGACTGGATGGCGGTGGCGGCGGCTCCGCGCGCCCACTCCTCGAAGGGCAGCGGGTGGGTGCGGACGTCGCAGCGGGCGGCGGAGCCGAAGGCGGCCGCGACGAAGGCGTCGCGGATCTGCTCGGCGAACAGGTCGTAGGCGGCGAGCCCCTCGCCGGAGATGATCACGCGTTCGGGGCCGAGGAGGTTGGCGACGGTGGCGATGCCCCGGCCGATCGCCTCCCCCGCGCGCGCGTACACGTCCCGGGCCCCGGCGACACCCTCGCGGGCCAGGGCGAGGGCCGCTCGGGCGTCGGGGAGTTCGGCGCCGGTGGCCTCCCGGACCTGCCGGAGGATCGCGGCCTCGCCCGCGATCGCCTCGACGCAGCCGCGGTTGCCGCAGTGGCAGAGCGGACCGGACGGATCGACGGTCACATGGCCGATCTCCCCGGCCACCCCGTGCGCCCCGGCGACCACCCGGCCGTGCACCACCAGGCCGCAGCCGATGCCGGCGCCCACAGTGACCACGGCGAAGTCGGACAGGCCCGCCCCGGCGCCGAACCACTGCTCGGCGACCGTGAGGGCGCGTACGTCGTTGTCGACGGTGACCGGCAACCCCGTGGTCATGGCGGCGAGTTCGGCGAGCGAGACCTCGCGCCACTCCAGGAACGGTGAGTAGCGGACGGTGCCCTCGGCCCGGTCGACGTCGCCGGAGACGGCTATGCCGAGGCCCAGGACGGGGGTGGTCGCGCCGTCCGTCTCGGCCAGGAGCTTCTGGGTGAGCTCCGCGATACTCGCGAGCACCGTCCTCGGGTCGCGGTCGGGCAGGGGCAGGTGCCGGGCGACTCGGATACGGCAGCACAGGTCGGTGAGAACCCCGATGATCTCGTCGCCGGTGACCTTGACGCCGATGAACAGGGCCCGTCCGCCGTCGACCCGGACGAGGTTCGCGGGCCGGCCGAGAGCGGGCCGGGCCTCCTCGTCCGCGCCCTCCACCAGGTACCCGGCCTCGATGAGGGGGCGGACCGCCTTGGTGACGGCGGCCGGTGACAGTCCGACACGCCGGGCCACCTCCAGACGGGTGAGGGGACCGTGGGACAGGACGGTCGTGAACACCTGTGAGGCGGCAGGGGTGTTGGCGGGGAAGGTCTCGGCGCGGGTGGCGGGGCGCATGACCGGGAACCTAGGGGGATTCTTTTCCGACGTCAATAAAAGAAGCAGGATTGGCTGTGCCGTTGCTGTGACCAGTGAAGGAGAAGAGCCGTATGACATCAGCACGAGTGGTGGTCGGGACGGTGGCCGGAGCGGTTCTGCTGCCCCTTCTCGCGGTCCCCGCCCACGCCGAGTCACCCGGCGCTCCCGCGGTGGACCTCGCGGGTGTGCGGAGTGTGTTGAGTGCGGCTCAGGCGCAGGGCGCGCCGGGGTCCATGGCCCGGATCGACGACGGGGGCACGGTGTTCCGGGCCGCGGTCGGCGTCGCGGACCGCTCGAGCGCGCGGGCGATGAGCGACGCCGACCGGTTCCGCATCGGCAGCGTCACCAAGACCTTCACCGCCGTCGTCCTGCTCCAACTGGTGGAGGAGAACAAGCTGAAGCTCGACGCGCCGGTCAACCGGTACCTGCCCGGGCTGCTGCCGGACGACCGGATCACGGTGCGGCACCTCCTGGGCCACCGCAGCGGCCTGTACGACTACACGAACGACATGTTCGCCAAGACGGTCCCGGGCTTCGAGGCGGTCCGCAAGAAGGTCTTCACCCCCGGGGAACTGGTGAACCTCTCACTGCAGCACCCGCGCAGCAACGCGCCGGGTGCAGTGTACGCGTACTCGAACACCAACTTCGTCGTCGCCGGGATGCTCATCGAGAAGCTGACCGGGAACCCGGTGCGAACCGAGTACGAGCACCGGATCATCGAGCCGCTGAAGCTGAGCGACACGTTCTACGTCCACCCCGGCATGAAGATCCCCGGCCCTCACGCGCGCGGCTATCTGACCCCGGACCAGGCGGGCGCCCCGCTCGTCGACGCGACCGAACAGACGGTGTCGTGGGCGCAGAGCGCGGGCGCGCTCATCTCCAGCACCCGGGACCTGAACACCTTCCTGTCCGCCCTGCTCGGCGGCCGGCTCACCTCGGCCGCGCAACTGGCCCAGATGGAACGGTGGATGCCGTCGGGAAGCAGCCAGGCGTACGGTCTCGGGCTGCGCCGCCGTGATCTGTCGTGCGGGGTCTCGGTGTACGGGCACACCGGTGCCGTGCAGGGCTTCTACACGTACGCGTTCGCCTCGAAGGACGGCAAGCGCACGCTCGCGGCGGTCGCCAACACGTCCAACAACGGCACGGTCCTCAACACGATGCTGCGCACCCTGGACTCCGCGTTCTGCGGCAAGGCGGTCAAGACGGTCAAGGCTCCGCGCGGCAAGGCTCCGGTGGAGCGGCACGAGGACATGGCGCCGGCGCTCACGCTGGACTGACGCGCTCCGGGAACCCCTGTGCCCCGGTGTGCGTTCTCCCGGCGAACGACGACATCAGGGCGGCACGATGAGCGAGTTGGCCCCCGGGGGCAATCTGCCCCTCCCCGAGGGGGCCGTCACCGTGCGGGTGTCCGGCCCCTTCGATGTCTCCGCCCTCGTCACGGACGAGGGCGGCAAGGTTCGGGGCGACGCGGATTTCGTGTTCTACAACCAGCCCGCCGCGCCCGGCGCCCGGCTCTCCGGTGACGCGATGACCGTCGATCCCCGGCGACTGCGCGCGGGCGCCGCCAAGGTCACGGTGGTCGTCAGCCCGGCCGACCCCGGCACTCCCCTGGGTCGGCTGCCCGCCCCGGTCCTCCAGGTCACGGGCCCCGGCGGACGCCCGCTGGCCCGGTTCGCGCCACCGCGGCCCCGGCAGGAGACCGTGCTGCTGCTCGCGGAGATCTACCGGCGGGGCGACGGCTGGAAGCTGCGGGCGCTCGGACAGGGGTACGCGGACGGGCTCACGGGGCTGGCGCGGGACTTCGGGGTGGACGTCGTGGACGACACACCGACGCCCGCGACGCCTTCCGCGTCGCTGACGGCACCGGGGACAGCGCGGGCCACCGCACCCCCGGCCGCTGCGGGAGCGCACCCTGCGGGGTCACCCTCGCCATCGAGGACTGGCCCTGTCGCTCCTACCCCGGCGCGGGCGACGCCCACGGCACCGGGAGCACCGCCCGCTGCCGCGCCCGCCCCCGATCTGGCCACCTTCCTCTCACTCGTCAACTCTGCTCGCTCCACGGCCGGTTCACCCCCGGTCACGCTCGATCCCCGGCTCACCGAAGCCGCCCGCCGCCACGCCTCGGCCATGGCCTCCGCGGGCCGGCTCGGTGTCGAGGGCCCCGACGGTGTCTCCGTCTTCCAGCGGCTCACCGCCGCCGGATACGCGTACGTCACCGTCGGCGAGCACCTCGTCTCCGGCCCCCGCAACCCGTCCGAGCTCGTCGAGTACTGTCTGCGCAGCGTGCAGCCCCGGCGGACCCTGCACGATCCGGCCTTCCGCCACGTCGGACTGGCGCATGCCACCAAGGGGCGCTCCGGCGACACGTACTGGACAGCCCTGTGGGCCAGGCCGCTCACCCCCGCCGACCTGGCGCGAACCTGCGAGGAGGTCGTCGGCCTCACCAACCGCGAGCGCGCCCGCACCGGGCTGCCGCCGCTCGCCGTCGATCCCCTGCTGGCCCGTGCCGCACAGGCGTACAGCACCGACATGGCGGTCCGCGCCTTCTACTCCCACACCTCGCCGGAGGGCACCCAGCCCTGGGACCGGGCCGCCGCCGCGGGCTCCGGCCGCCGCTCGATCGGGGAGAACATCGCGTGCGGCCAGCGCTCCGCCGGCGAGGTCGTCGAGGGCTGGATGAACAGCCCCGGTCACCGCGCCAACATCCTCAAGCCCGGCTTCACCCACATCGGGATCGGGTTCGCGGGCGGCGGCCCGGCGGGCACGTACTGGACCCAACTGTTCGGCGCCTGACTCCCGTACCGGACGGGATCTTGGCGGAGGGGATCCCTCCGGGCCAGGATGCCCCCATGAAGGGTGACCTCTTTTCCAGTGAGCACATGGTGCAGCCGGCCACCGCGCCGGGCATGACGGTCGAGAACGCCAAGTGCATCCGGTACACGGTGCACGGCGAGATGCTCGCCCGTCAGGGGGCGATGGTCGCCTACCGCGGCAATCTCCAGTTCGAGCGCAAGGGCCAGGGCGTGGGCGGCATGCTCAAGCGGGCCATGACCGGCGAGGGACTGCCGCTGATGGCGGTGCGCGGACAAGGCGAGGCATGGTTCGCGCACGAGGCACAGAACTGTTTCGTCGTCGATGTGGAACAGGGCGACGAGTTCACGGTCAACGGCCGCAACGTCCTGTGTTTCGACGCCTCGCTTGCGTACCGGATCTCGACCGTCAAGGGCGCCGGCATCGCCGGCGGCGGTCTGTTCAACAGCGTCTTCACGGGCCACGGCAGGCTCGGTCTCGTCTGCGAGGGCAACCCGCTGGTGATCCCGGTCTCGCCGGAGTTCCCCGTGTACGTCGACACCGACGCGGTGGTCGGCTGGACGGCGGGCCTCAACACCTCGCTGCACCGCTCGCAGTCCATCGGCTCGATGCTGCGCGGCGGTTCGGGCGAGGCGGTGCAGCTGATGCTGCAGGGTTCGGGCTATGTCGTCGTACGGCCGAGCGAGGTGACCCCGCAGAAGGCGCAGCAGCACTGAGGCCCGGGCAGTGATCTGCGCCTCACAGGCAACCCGTCCGGCTCCGTCCACGTCTTGACCGGCAACGAACGACGCCCCGGCCTCCGGGTCGGGGCTCATTTTCACGGCGCTATACGCACCATGTATACATCGCATGTAGAGATGGGGTGTATACGGACGGAAAGGCATACATGTACGGCAAGGCATTCGCCCCGGAGTACCAGGGCGCGCTCACCGTTCTCTCCGTGAACTCCTCGCTGGACGACGTCCTGGCCGCCGGCACCGAGCAGTTGAGAGCGGCCGAGCGGGCCGGACGGCACGGGGAGGCGGCCCGGTCCGGACTCGCGGTCGCCGAGGCGCAGCGCAGGCTCGGCCGGGTCGCCGACGCCGACCGGGCCTGGAAGGCGAGTTACCGGGCCGCCCGCCGGGCCGGGGACACCGCGGGCATGGCCTGGGCGATGTGGAGCGGCGGCACACTCGCCCGGCAACGGGGCCAGTTCTCCCTGGCCCGGCGGCTGTTGGGGCTCGCGGCCGAGCTCGGCGAGCGGGGCGGGGATGTCGTGGTGCGCGGTTACTCGCTGGCGGGTCTTGCCGAGACCGGCCGTATCCAGGGCGACTACGAGGCCGTCGGCCGGCTGCACGAGCAGTTGCTGGCCGAGGCCAGGCGGCGCGGCGAGGCACGGCACACGGTGTGGGCGCTGTCCGGCATCGCGCAGATGCACCGCAACACCGGCTCGTACGACACCGCGTTCGCCATGTTCGAGGAGGCGGCGCAGATCGCCGCGGGCGCCGACGACCGGCGCGGTCACGCCTGGGCGCTGCGCGGGCTGGCCGACCTCGCCTCGGTGCGCGACGGCGACACCGACCGGGCCCTCGCGCTGCTGTCCGAGGCGGAGGCGACGTGCCGGGAGATGAACCTGTCCAGCGCGCTCGCCTACAACCACAAGATGCGCGGCAACGTCTTCTACCGGGCGGGGCGTTACCCGGAGGCCCGCGACCTGTACGAGCAGGCGCTCGCCGAGTTCCGTGCCATGAGCGAACCTCGCGGGGAGGCTTTGGCCCGGCTGGGGCTCGCCAAGGCACTGGCCCGCCTGGGCCGCGACCGCGCCGAGACCGCCGCCGAACTGGACGACCTGGCCCGCGTGCTGGAGCGGACCGGGCTGCGACACGCGCGGGAGATGGTGACGCGGGCCCAGGAGGAGTTCGGCGTGCGGACGGAGGCGGTTCTGTGACGACCGTCGCCGTTCCCGAAGTCCTCACCCGCTGCCGCGAGTTGGTGCAGCCGGCGCTCCAGGAGGCGGTCGGTCGGCTGCACCCCTGGGTGAGCGAGATGGCCGCCTACTCCTTCGGCTGGTGCGAGGTCGGCGGCGCCCCGGCCGAGGCCTCCGGGGGCAAGGGGGTACGGCAGGCGCTCGCCGTGCTGGGTGCCGAGGCGGCCGGCGCGCCCGGGCGGGCCGGGGTGCCCGCGGCGGTCGCGGTGGAGCTGGTGCACGTCTTCTCGCTGCTCCACGACGACATCATGGACGGCGACCCGGCCCGGCGCGGCCGCCCCACGGTGTGGAAGGCCTACGGCACCGGCCCCGCCGTCCTCGCGGGAGACGCCCTGTTCGCGCTCGCCGTCGAGACCCTCGCCGACGCCGGCTCCGACGCCGTACGCCTGCTGTCCGCTGCCCTGTCCGACCTGGTACGGGGGCAGACGGACGACCTCCTGTTCGCCACGCGCCCCTGGACGGGACCGGAGCGGGTGCGGCCGACGGAGTACCGGGCCATGGCCGAGCACAAGACCGGGGCACTGCTGGGCTGCGCGGCGGCGCTGGGCGCCCTGCTCGGCGGGGCGCCCCCGGCCGAGGTGGCCGCCCTGGACCGGGCGGGACGGCATCTGGGGGTCGCCTTCCAGATCGTCGACGACGTCCTGGGCATCTGGGGCGATCCCCTGGTCACGGGCAAGCCCGTGCACGGCGATCTGCGGGAACGGAAGAAGACGTTCCCGGTGCTGGCCGCGCTCGACTCGCCTACTCCCGCGGCGGCGCGGCTGGGGCGGCTCCTGGAGTCGGACGGGCCCCTGCCCGAGATCGCGGCCCTGATCGAGCAGGGCGGCGGCAGATCGGCCGCGCTCGCCGAATCACGCCGTCACCTCGCGGTCGCGGAGACGGCGTACCAGCTGCGTCCTTTGCTGGACTACCTGCTGCGGCGCGATCTCTGAGGGCCGGTTGACCTGCGCCGCCCGCGGGGACAGGGTTCGAGAAGAGCACTCCCCGCCGGAAGGAACCGCCTTGATCGGGATCGCTGACATCGAGCGGCAGGCCGGGCTGATCGCCGGACATGTCGTACGTACTCCCACCCTGCCCAGCCCCGGTCTGTCCGCGCTGTTCGGCGCTCCGGTCACCGTCAAGCTCGAACTGCTCCAGCGCACCGGCTCGTTCAAGGCGCGCGGTGCGACGGCCAAGCTGCTGTCGCTGAGCGAGGCGGAGCGGGCGGTCGGGGTCGTGGCGGTCAGCGGCGGCAACCACGGGATCGCCCTGGCCCACATGGCGGCGGCGCTCGACGTCAAGGCGACGGTGGTCATGCCGCGTTCGGCGCCCGCCCGGTCCGTGGAGATCGTCGAGGCGACCGGGGCCTCGCTGCGGCTGACCGACGACATGGACGGCGCCTTCTCGCTCGTGAACCGGCTGCGGGACGAGGGACTGACGCTGGTCCACCCCTTCGACGACCCGCTGGTGATCGCGGGGCAGGGGACGGTGGGACTGGAGTTCGCCGAGGACGCGGACGAGCTCACCGACGTCCTCGTCAGCGTCGGGGGCGGTGGTCTGATCGCCGGGGTCGCGGCGGCGCTGCGGGCGCGTCGTCCCGGTGTCAGGGTCTGGGGGGTGGAGACCGAGGGCGCCGAGGCCATGTCCCGGGCGCTCGCCGCGGGCGGGCCGGTGCCGGTGGCGCTGTCCTCCGTCGTGTCCACGCTGAGCGCGCCGTCCGTCTCGCAGCTGACGTACGACCATGTGGCGGCTCTGGTCACCGAGGTCCTCGTCGTGCCGGACCGGGAGGCCGTGCGGGGCTGCCTCGACCTCGCCGACCACGCCAAGGTGTGGGGCGAACCCGCGGCGGGGTGCCTCCTGCCCGCCGCCCGCAAGGTGCTGGAGCGGGTCGGGGAGGACTGCCGGCTGGGTCTCGTCGTGTGCGGCGGCAACGCGACGACCGCCGACGTGATGGCCTGGGCCGGGCGGTTCGGGCTGCGGTGAGGGAGGTGCGGTGAGAGAGGTGTTCGACTGCGTTCGTTCTACTGACTTGTGAGTCAGAAATCGAGCATACGGAAAGCGGATTCCCTCGGTTGCCGATTTGATTGAACACACCCCGCCGCACCCGCCGTACCTCTGTGAAAGGTGAGAGCCAGGGGTTCAGCGAGGGATGACATGGTCAAGGCGCACGTCTCCACACACGAGTTGGTCGCAGGACGGTACCGGCCCCTGGACGTCCTGCACCGCGAGACCAACCGGACCTGCTGGTACGGCGAGGACGTCTCCACCGAACGCCCCTGCCTGCTCACCGAGATCGGGCTGCCGGCCGGCACGGACGAGGAGACCTCGCTGCGCACCGCCGCGGGAGTCGTCCGGATGTCCAAGACCATGCGGATCCTGTCCCCCGGCCGGATCGCCGCGGTCGTGGACGCCTTCGCTCAGGAGGGCAGCCTGTGGACCGTCACCGAGCCGGTCGACGGCATCCCGCTGGGGGAACTCCTCGGGCGGCAGGGGACGTTCGACCATGTGCGGGCGGCCCGCATCGGCCTGGAGCTGCTGGAGGTGCTGGATGCGGCACACAGCGAGGGCATCACCCACGGTGAGCTCAGTCCGGGCCAGGTGTTCGTGCACCATCAGGGTTCCGTCGTCGTCACGGGCTTCGGTCTGGCCGGCGCGACCCTCGCCCCGCGACTCGCGGCACCGTCGTACGCCTCCCCGGAACAGGCCCGTGACGAGCGCATCGGGCCGGCCGCCGACCTGTGGGCGCTCGGCGCGATCCTCTACACGCTGGTCGAGGGACGTCCGCCGTTCCGTGACCGCGACCGTCCCGCAGCCACCCTGAAGGGGGTCGACCGGCTGCCTCTCAGGGCCCCGGTGCGGGCCGGGCCGCTCACGCCGACCGTGCAGGGGCTGCTGCGCAAGAACTCCCAGGAACGGCTGAGCCGCACGGCCGTACGGGGCGCCCTCCTGAGGGTCCTCGACGAGGATCCCGACGCGGCCCCTGTGGAGGAGCCCAGGTCCCGGCTGCGCGTCCTGCCCGGCGTGGCCCCGGGCCGCGGCAGTCGGCTCCTCATCGCGGGGACCGCTCTGGCCGTCGTCACGGTGGCCGCCGCCGTCCTCACGGTCACCAAGGCACTGCCCGACGGCGACAGCGGGACGACCGGCGAGGCGCCCGCCCCGTCCGCGTCGGCCTCCGCCTCCGCGCCCGCCCCGGCGCCCGAGCTCCCCTCCCCGTCGTTCACCGCCCCCGGAAACCGCACCGACGAGAACTCCGGCCCGCCCGCGTCGCCGACGCCCACCCCGAGCCCCAGCAGGACGGCCACCGCCACCGCGGGTACGGGGCTGCCGCCCGGGTACAGCGAGTACCGCTCCCCCGAGGGCTTCTCCCTCGCCCTGCCCAAGGGCTGGAAGCCGCTGGAGACCTCGCGCCAGGAGAACCTGGCGTACCGCGTCACCTTCGGCGCCCCCGGTGACCCGCGCACGCTCGCCGTCACCTACAGCAAGGCCGTCGGCACCGATGCCGTGGCGGTGTGGCGCGAGGACGTGGAGCCGGGGCTGAAGGACCACCCCGGCTACGAGCGCCTCGGTGACATCCGCGCGACGACGTACCAGGACCGCAAGGCCGCCGACATGCAGTGGGTCGAGGACGTCGACGGCACCCGGGTGCGCACCTTCGGCCGCGGTTTCCTCATCGGCGGGGGCCGCGGCTACTCACTGCGCTGGACGACCCCGGCGGCCGACTGGAACGACGACGCGAACCAGGAGGCGCTGGACACCTTCCTGAGCACCCTCCGCGTGCCCTCAGACTGAGCGCGGCGCCCGCATCCGCCGCAGCAGCGGACCGCCGTGCAGGGGCTGGGTGCGCCAGCGCGCGGTGAACGTCCCGTCGCGGAGCGCGCACGTCACCAGCAGGTGGTGCGGGGTCTCCAGGAACGCCAGGTCGAGGGCGAGGGTCCCCGCGTCGGTCCAGCCGCCGCTCACCGCGACGGGTACGGGCTCGTCGACGACCGTCCAGCCGCTCTCCCCGGCACCGAGCCCCAGTTCCAGCCGCTCGCCGTCTTCGACGAGGGTCACCCGGCCGCCCGGGTCCACCTCGATCGCGGTCAGAGTCGGCTGGTCGGCGCACGTACCGCCGGAGGGCGTGAACACGCCGGTGCTCCCCGTGGGAGCGGTCTTGCCCTCCGCCGGGGGTAGGGCGAGTCCTGCCAGCCGGTCGGCCAGGGCCGCGTCCGCCGCCCCACCGCCGGGCAACGGGCCGGTACCGAAGGCGGGGAGCAGGTGCTCCCACACCAGGTCCAGGACCTTCTGCATGTCCAGGGTCTCGGAGGTGATCGCGAGCACCGCGTCCTGCTCGGGCAGCACCACACAGAACTGCCCGTACGCCCCGTCCCCGCGGTAGCCGTGCCGGGCCATCCAGAACTGGAAGCCGTAGCCCTGCTGCCAGTCCGCCCAGTCGCCCAGCGGCGGTGCCTCGTGCGCGATCTGGACCCGGGTCGCCTCGGCCACCCACGACTCAGGCAGCAGCCGCTCGCCCTCCCATACCCCGCCCCGCAGATACAGCTGGCCCAGCCGGGCGATGGCGTCGGTCGTGGCGTGCAGTCCGCTGAAGCCGAGCTCGCGGCCGCCGCGGTCGGCGATCCAGGCCACCTCGCCGATGCCGAGCGGCTCGAACAGCCGGGGCCGCAGGTAGTCGGTGAGCTTCTGGCCCGTGACCCGCTGGACGATCGCGGCGAGGGTGTAGGTGGCGGGCTGGTTGTAGGCGAAGACGGTGCCCGGGTCCTTGTCCGGCGGGACCAGCAGGAAGCCCCGGACGAGCTCGTCGCGGTCCTGTGCGCGCGCCCGGTCCAGCGTCTCCTCCACATGGCCGCTGGCCATCGACGCCACGTGCCGGACGAGCATCGCGCGGCTGCGCGGGTCGGTGACGTCGGCCTCGAACTCCGGGAAGTACGAGATCACCGGGTCGTCCAGCCGAATCAGGCCTTCGGCGACGGCGAACCCGGCGGCCGTGGCCGTGAAGCTCTTGCTGAGCGAGTAGAGGAGCTGGGGCCGGTCCGGGACGTACGGCGCCCACCAGCCGGAGGCGACGACCTGCCCGTGACGCAGCAGCATCAGGCTGTGCGGCTCGAGGTGCGGTTCGGCTTCGAGGGCGTCGAGAAATGCCTGGATGCCGGCCGCGTCGACGCCCTGGGCGGCGGGGGTGCTCGTGGGCAGGGAACTCATGGGCACATCCTCTCCCCGTTCACCGGTCTTGATCGAGAGGGCCTCGGAAGCCCGTTTTCCCCTCCGGTCACCGGGGACTCGGATCCCATGGTGCAAATCGGATACACGATGATGACCGAGCAGGCCGGCCCCCGTGAGCTGGTGGGCCATGTGGTGCGGGCCGAGGAGGTGGGTTACGACTTCTCCGTGACCTCGGACCACTACTTCCCGTGGCTGCGGACGCAGGGACACTCGCCGTACGCGTGGAGTGTGCTCGGGGCGGCCGCCCAGGCGACCTCGCGCATTCCGCTGATGACGTACGTGACCTGTCCCTCCTTCCGCTATCACCCGGCGGTGGTGGCGCAGAAGGCGGCGACCATGCAGCTGCTGTCGGAGGGCCGGTTCCGGCTGGGACTGGGCTCGGGCGAGAACCTCAACGAGCATGTGGTGGGCGGTGGCTGGCCGTCGGCCGACGTGCGGCACGAGATGCTGGAAGAGGCGGTGGAGATCATCCGCGCGCTGTTCGAGGGCGGTCATGTCAACCACCGGGGAAAGCACTTCGACGTGGAGTCGGCCCGGCTGTGGGACCTGCCGGACGAGCCGCCGCAGATCGGGCTTGCCGTCTCCGGCGAGCAGTCGTGCGCCCTGGCCGGCCGTCTCGCCGACCTCGTCATCGCCACGGAGCCCAAGGCGGGCCTGCTCGACGCGTTCGACCGCAACGGCGGCGAGGGCAAGCCGCGGGTGGGGCAGCTGCCCGTCTGCTACGACCCCGACCGGGACACGGCGATCAAGCGGGCTCACTCCCAGTTCCGCTGGTTCGGCAACGGCTGGAAGGTCAACTCGGAGCTGCCGCACCCGGACGCGTTCGAGTCGGCCACCCAGTTCGTCACGCCCGACGACGTCGCGGCGTCGATCCCGTGCGGTGACGACCCCGACGCCTTCGTCGAGGCCGTACGGCCGTACGCGGAGGCGGGTTTCACCGAGGTCGCGCTGGTGCAGATCGGCGGCGACTCGCAGCCGGAGTTCCTCGACTGGTCGGAGAAGACGCTGCTGCCCGCGCTGCGCGACGCGTTCGCCTGAGCGGGCCGACCGCCGGGGCGGTGCCTGGGGAGTGCAATAGGCTTCCGACCCGCACTTCGTGCGGTCCGAACGAGCCTGCCCAGGAGAAACACCCGTGACCCTAGCGATCGACCCGTCCGAGACGTCCTCCGAGACCCCGGCCGAGACGTCCGGCGCGCCCCTGTCCGACCTCGTCGCGCGCGACGCCCGCGAGTTCGGGGTCTACGCGCGGACCGGCGGATGGGCCTTCGCCCTGATGGTGGCTCGCAGCGTGCGGCCCGGCGGCCAGAGCGCGGCCGAGACACCGAAGGTGTCCGCGAAGGAGTTCGCCGAGCTCGCCGGCTGCTCGCCCGAGCGCGTCATGCGTTACTACAAGGCCTGGGACCGGGCCGCCGACGACGGCATGGTCCCGCACTTCGAGGCGCTGGCGCCGGGCCAGGAGGTGGAGCTGCCGGACGCGGACGTGTGGCTCGACTACTACGTCTCCCGCAACAGCGCGACCTCCGAGCGCGGCACCGCCATCGCCGAGGCCGCTCAGGCCGAGGGCATCCGGCCGACGAAGGCCCTGGAGGTCGCCGAGAACCCGACCGCACTGCGCGCCGCGATCCTCGCGGACCCCTCCACCGCCCGGGCCGCGCGCAGCGCGCTCCTCGACCGGATCAAGGAGGACCCTGAGCTCCAGGCCTCGCTGGCCCGTGACGTGGTGCGCACGGACGACCTGAAGAAGGCCGTGGCCACCGAGAGCAGGGCGGCCGACCGGATCGGATACGTCCGCCAGATCGCCGAGTCCGGGCAGGTCAGGACGCCGGCCGGGCAGACCATCGACGCGCCCGTGGACCTGCGCCAGGAGGCCGAGCGGCACCTGTCGCTCCTTGAGGAGCTGGAGGAGGACGAGGACACCGGCGAGTGGGCGGCCGAGGCCTTCGACACCATGAAGTCCCTCGTCGCCGAGGCCGTGGAGGCCGATCCCGAACTCCGGGTCCAGGAGCGGCGGACGAAGTTCTACAACAGCCTCCAGAAGGCCACCAAGGTGTTCGAGGAGCTGACCTTCGACGACGCCCAGGACTTCTACGAGGACGACATGGTCCAGCAACTGGAGGAACTCCAGCAGGCCATCGCCTCGTGCATCACGGCCCTGCGCGGTGCGAAGGCAAATCACCCGGACGGCTGAGCATCTTGGGCGCAGGAGGGGTACTAGAGGGCTCTACGTCGTTCTTTCCGGAGGCCTCCAGGTGAACTCCTTCGCCCACAGAACCGCGCACAAGACTCTCGTCGTGCAACTGCAGGCGGGCGGCACGGGCCGGTGCCCCGTGCTCGCCCACCTGGGGTACGACGCGGCGGACCCGTTCGCCGTCACCGCGGTGTTCAGCCATGACGGCCGGGTGCTGGCGCGGTGGCGGCTGGACCGGGAGATGCTCGCCGAGGGCCTGCGCGGTCCGGTCGGGGTCGGGGACGTGCGGCTCAGCCCCGTCTCGACCGGTGTCTGGGAGGAGCTGCGCATGGAGTTCTTCGGCGACGCCCGCCCCGACGGCGGCCGCCAGCACGCCGTCGTCTTCGCGTGGGCCCCTGCCCTGGCGGCCTTCCTGCGCGAGACCCGCGAGATCGTGCCGCCGGGACGGGAAGAGGTCAGAGTGGACGACTTCCTGGCCTCGGTCATCGCGGGCGGCTGAACCGGAGGGGGGCCGCCACGGCGGCCCCCCTCCGGTTCAGCCCGAGCCTGACGGGCCGCGCGTCACTTCGTCGTGTAGCGGCGCCGGGTCCACAGGGGCACGCCGAACCAGCACACCAAGTACCAGGCCACTACCGCCGTGACGAGCCAGGGCACCCAGGCGTCGTGGGTCGCCACCCGCAGGATCAGCAGCAGGGCGCACGTCATGGTCGTCAGCAGGAGGATCAGCCCCACGAAGGTCAGCCGGGAGGCGATCCGCACGGCCTGGGGTTTGATGCGCCGCCCCGAGACGAGGCGGTGCAGGGATACCGGCCCTATGAGGGCTCCGGTGGCGCACGAGCCGAGGACGACGGTCACGATGTAGATCACCTGGTCGGTGTGAGCCAGGTCGTCGTATTTCGGAGTGAACACCACGGTCAGCAGAAAGCCGAACAGGATCTGCACGCCTGTCTGCGCTACGCGGATCTCCTGGATGAGTTCGCCCCACATGCGGTCCGCACGCTCTTCCTCGGTTTCGTCGCGGCCCGTCCGTCTCACCGTCTCCACCATGCGGAACGGGTATCCGGTGACTGATCTTTCAAACAGCGCGGCTCCGGGAGCGGCGAGCCGCCGGGTCCCGGAGCCGGGCGGGTTCACCAGCGGTGCTCGACCTGGTCCTTGATACGGCGGTCGTAGAGGTCGCGGACGGCCGCGAGGGTGTCCTCGGACAGCGGCGGCAGCTTGGCGGCGGCCGCGTTGGCGCGGGCCTGCTCGGGGTTGCGGGCGCCGGGGATGACGGTGGTGACGCCGGGCTGCTCGATGATCCACCGCAGGGCGAGCTGGGCCGGGGTGTAGCCCTCGGGTGCCAGTGCGGAGAACTCGGCGGCGGCCTCGACACCGGTCGTGTAGTCGACGCCGGAGAAGGTCTCGCCGACGTCGAAGGCCTCGCCGTGCCGGTTGTAGGCGCGGTGGTCGTTCTCCGGGAAGACCGTGTCCTTGGTGTACTTGCCGGACAGCAGGCCCGAGGCCAGCGGGACCCGGGCGATGATGCCGACGCCCGCCTCCCGCGCGGCGGGCAGCACCTCGCGCAGCGGCTTCATGCGGAAGGCGTTGAGGATGATCTGCACGCTCGCCACACCGGGCCGGGCGATCGCGGTCAGCGCCTCCTGGCAGGTCTCCACACTGACGCCGTAGTGGGCGATGCGCTCCTCCTCGACCAGGGTGTCGAGGGCGTCGAACACCTCGTCCGTGGAGTAGACGGGCGTCGGCGGGCAGTGCAACTGGACCAGGTCGATGCGGTCGACGCCGAGGTTGCGGCGGGAACGGTCGTTCCAGGCGCGGAAGTTGTCGAGGACGTAGTTCTCGGGAATCTGGTCGACGCGGCGGCCCATCTTGGTCGCGACCAGCACATGCAGGTCGGGCCTGCCACTCAGGAACGCGGCGATGGTCTGCTCGCTGCGTCCGTCGCCGTACACGTCCGCGGTGTCGAAGAAGGTGACTCCCGACTCGGCTGCCGCCTCCAGCACCGAGAGGGCTTCCTTGTCGTCGACGTCTCCCCAGTCGGCCCCCAGCTGCCAGGTGCCGAGTCCGATCACGGATGCGTGCTGCTGCGACCTGCCGAATGTGCGCTCGTCCATGGGGTCAGTCTGTCATCCGTCGCCGACCTGCGCGGAACGAGTTGCTCCGGGTCGAGACCCGTGAATTATTCACTCACATGGGTGACACGTTTCGACGCAGGGCATGCACGTGTCAACATCCGCCTAGCGTGACCCCGTGACTGATCGTTCTTTGAGCAACCACCGCAACCACCCGCAGGAGAGCCCCTCCTGGACCCGCCGCGGCTTCCTCGTGAGCGCCGCCGCCCTCGCCGCCGTACCGATTCTGCTGCCGGCCGACCCGGCGGCCGCGGCGGAGGAACTGCCCGGCTTCCCGGCGGGCGTGGCCCTGCACCGCTCGGCGTACCGGAACTGGGTCGGCGAGATCACCGCCGACGGGCTGTGGGCCTGCGCCCCGACCAGCCCGGACCAGGTGGTCCAGGTCGTCAACTGGGCCTGGCGGCACGGCTGGCGGGTCCGCGCGCGGGGCTCCTCGCACGGCTGGTCGCCCCTGACCATTACCGAGGGCACCGGGTCCGACGCGCCCGTCCTCCTCGTCGACACCGCCTCCCACCTCACCGGCCTGTCCCTGGACTCCGCTTCCGCGGTGCGGGCCGGCACCGGCGTCACGCTGGAGGCGCTGCTCACCTATCTGGAGGGGCACGGGCTCGGGGTCACCGCCGCGCCCGCGCCCGGCGACCTCACCCTGGGCGGCGCGCTGGCGATCGACGCGCACGGCACCGCCGTCCCGGCCGACGGGGAGGAACGGCTGCCGGGGCAGACGTACGGCTCGCTCAGCAATCGCATCCTGTCGCTGACGGCGGTGGTGTGGGACGAGGACAGCGGGGCGTACGGGCTGCGTACCTTCAGCCGCGCCGAGGCCGACAGCGCGGCCCTGCTCACCCATCTCGGGCGGACGTTCGTCACCGAGGTCGTGCTGCGGGTGGGCGCGAACAGCAACCTGCGGTGCGTCAGCCGGGTCGACATTCCGGCGGCCGAGCTCTTCGCGGCGCCCGGCGGTGACGGGCGGACCTTCGCGAGCTTCCTGGAGGAGGCCGGGCGGGTCGAGGCGATCTGGTTCGCCTACACGGAGTTCCCGTGGCTGAAGGTGTGGAGCGTGGCGCCGCACAAGCCGCTGACCTCGCGGCGGGTGACCTCGCCGTACAACTACCCCTTCTCCGACAACGTTCCGACCCTGGTGGCGGATCTGGCCGGGCGGATGGTGTCCGACGCGGCCTGGTATCTGGCGCCGGTGCTCGGCAACGCCCAGCTCGACGTGGCGACCGTGGGGCTCACGGCGACGCTGTCGGCGGACATCTGGGGGCCGTCCAAGAACACGCTGCTCTACATCAAGCCGACGACGCTCAGGGTGACCGCGAACGGGTACGCCGTCCTGACGAGCCGGGACCAGGTGCAGCGGGTCGTCTCGGAGTTCACGGACTTCTACCGGGAGCGGCTCGCCGCGTACACGGCGCAGGGGCGGTTCCCGGTCAACGGGACGGTGGAGATCAGGGTGACCGGGCTCGACGATCCGGCCGAGGCCGAAGTGGTGGGGGCGCGGGCTCCGCTGCTGTCGGCGCTGCGCGCGGACCAGGCGCATCCCGAGTGGGACACGGCGGTGTGGCTGGACATCCTGACGCTGCCGGGGACGCCGTACGCGGAGGCGTTTCTGCGGGAGATCGAACAGTTCCTGTTCGACGGCTACCAGGGGACGCGTGTCGAGTGGTCCAAGGGCTGGGCCTATACGGACGACGCCGTGTGGGCGGACGAGGAGGTGCTGGGGACGACGATCCCAGGGTCGTTCGGCGAGGCGGTGTGGGGGCAGGCGGCGGGGGTGCTGGACCGGCTCGATCCGCACGGCGTGTTCGGCAACGCGTTCCTGGACCGGCTGTTCCGTTAGGGCCCTTCTGGCGTCAAGTGGGCCTGCACGGTGGGGGCGTAGCGGTCCACGACGTCGTCCACGGCGCTCGCCCTCAGCTCGGTGCCCCGGGCGATGCCGTACATCACGCCCAGGCCCAGGAGGGTGCCGACCGCCAGTTCGGCGCGCAGGCCGGCGTCGGGGCCCCGCAGGCGCTCCGCGAGGCGTTCGACCACCTGGGCGCGGAAGTTGACGCGCAGGATGTCGCCGTGTTCGCCCTGGACGGGGGCGAAGGCGATGCGGAGCAGGGGGTCGGCGCCGCGTTCGATCTGGCCGGTGAGGACATGGCGGACCATGTGGCGGCCCAGGTCGTCGACGGGGGCGTCGAGCAGGGCCGTCGCGTCGGACTCGAAGGACATGACGCGGGCGAGGAGGGCGTCCTTGTTGCCGAAGTACTTCACGATCAACGGCGGGCTGACACCGGCGCGTTCGGCGACCGCCTTGAGGGTGATGTCGGCGTAAGGGGTGCGGGCCAGGAGATAGCGGGCCGCCCTGAGGATGGCGGCCTTGGTCGACTCGGCGTCGCGGCGGGCGGTCGTGGTGGTGGGGGGCGGTGTGCTCACGGCACTCATGCTCCCTCCATCGCCCCGTCCCGCGCGCCCCGGGTGCGGCCCTTCGTCCGGCGGGTCCCCTCGGGCGCGGAGTCGCCGGGGATGGTCAGCGCCGCCGCACAGGCCGCGAGGGCTGTCGCGCCCGCCATGGCGAAGGCCATCAGGTAGCCGTGCAGGGTGGGCACGAGGGCGCCGCCGACCGGGCTGGTGTGGTGGACCAGTACCGCCGCGACCGCCGCGCTGGAGGCGGCCTGGCCGATGGTACGCATCAGGACGTTGACGCCGTTGGCGGAGGCGGTCTGCTCGGCCGGGACGGCACGCAGGATCAGCGTGGGCAGGGCCGAGTAGGCGAGGGTGGTGCCGGTGGCCACCACGGTCGCGCCCAGGATGATCATCCGCAGGTCGCGGCTGTCCGCGATGCGTACGGCGTAGCCGCACGCGATGACCGCGGCGCCGAGGGCGAGCGTGATGCGCGGGCCGCGGGTGGCGGAGATCCGGGCCGACAGCGGTGAGAACAGCAGCATGGTCACTCCGCCCGGCAGCAGGCACAGGCCGGTGGCCACGATGGACAGGCCGAGTCCGTAGCCGGTGGCCTTCGGTGCCTGGACCAACTGGGCCGTCACCAGGGAGTTGGCGTAGAACGCGAAGCCGGTGAGCAGGGCGGCCACGTGGGACAGGCCCACGCGCGGCCGGGTGACGAGCCGCAGGTCGACCAGGGGCTGCTCGGTGCGCAGTTGGCGCCACCACCACAGGGTGAGGACGGCGACGGAGACCAGGAACAGGCCGAGGACGCGGGGGCTGCCCCAGCCCCACTGCCCGCCCTGGGACACCCCGAGCAGCAGGCTGACCAGGCCGACGGCCAGTCCCAGGGCGCCCGGCACGTCGAAGCGGCCCGGCTGTCGTACCGGCGACTCGCGGACGGCCCACGACACGGCCGTGACGCCGAGGGCGCCGAGGGCGCTGGTCATCCAGAACATGGTGTGCCAGTCGGCGTACTGGACGACCATGGCGGCCAGCGGCAGGCCGAGCGCGGCGCCGATGCCGACCGTGGAACTCATCATCGCGACCGCGGAACCCCGGCGCTCGGGCGGCAGTTCGTCGCGCAGGATGCTGATCGACAGCGGCACCACGGAGGCGGCGGCGCCCTGGAGGGCGCGGGCCGCGATGAGCACGGTGATGTCGGACGACAGGGCGCACATCACCGAGCCGAGCGTCATCAGACCGAGGGCGCCGGTCAGCACCCGGCGCTTGCCGTACATGTCGCCGGCGCGGCCGAGCACGGGGGTGAGGACGGCACCGGCCAGCAGGGTCGCCGTGACCATCCAGGAGACGGCGCCGGGCGAGGAGTGCGTCAGCCGGGGCAGGTCCGGCAGCAGCGGGACGACCACGGTCTGCATGACGGCCATGAGCGTGCCGCACATCGCCAGCACCGGGACGGTGAGCCGGGCCCGCAGGCCGGTTCCGCCGGCTGCTCCGCGGGGCGGGGATATCGGGCCCTGCTGGTCCATCGGCGCTCCGGAATCGACAGGGAAAACAGTGGGTGAATGACAATTCACTCTAGCGGTGAATCGTCATTCACCCAACCTTTACAGGGCCCCCCGGTTACTTGCGCGAGGCCAGCTCCCGGGCGTGCACGCCGCGTGCGACCTTCGGTCCGAGCCAGCGCTTGAACCTGCGCAGGGCCTCCAGTTGCCCGGCAGCCTTGTCGATCCGGTAGTACAACTGGGGCGGGACATGGGGCAGCAGCGGCGAGTGACGCTGGCCGAGCAGGGCGAACATCTGCTCCGGCGGCAGGTCGATGTAGCGGGACAGGTTCTCGTACCACTGGGCGCTGTAGCGGGCGGCGCTCTGGATGGAGAGCAGCTCCGACTTGCGCTGCCGCTCGTAGCGCGCGAGTGCCTGCGGAAGCTCGGTGTGCGCGCGCAGGGCGTCGGCGAGGGCGATGGCGTCCTCCAGGGCGAGGGTGGTGCCGGCGCCGATGGAGTAGTGGGTGGTGTGGGCGGCGTCGCCGAGCAGGACGAGGTTGCCGTGGTGCCAGGTCCGGTTGGTGAGGGTGCGGAAGTTCAGCCACTGGGCGCTGCCCGAGCCGGTGGAGCGGCCGATCAGCGGATGGCCGTCGAGGACGTCGGCGAACAGCTTCTCCAGCAGGGCGAGTCCGTCGGCGTCGCCGGCGCTGTCCAGTCCGAGGCCGGTCCAGGTCCGCGGTGCGCACTCGACGACGACGGTGCTGCGCTCGGGGCTGAAGGCGTAGCCGTAGCACCAGATCCAGCTGTGGTCGGTCTCGACGAAGGCGAAGGTGAAGGAGTCGAAGACCTTGCTGGTGCCGAGCCAGATGTAGTGGTTGCGGCCCTCCGTGGTCTCGGCGCCGAAGCGGTCGGCGTGCCCGGTGCGCAGGGCGCTGCGCACGCCGTCGCCGGCCACGACGAGGTCGGCCGCGGGGAGGTTGTCGTGGGTGATCTCGTGCTCGAACTCCAGCCGTACGCCCAGGGAGCGGGCGCGGGCGGCGAGGATCTCCAGCAGGCGGTGGCGGCCGATGCCGAAGCCCTCGTCGCTCGGGCGCCGGGTGACCAGGTCGCGCACTCGGGCCTCGCCCTGGTTCCAGGTGACCGACGCCTCCTCGATCGCGCGGGCGGACTCGGGGTCGTGGACGTGGAGCTTGTCGAGCAGTCCGCGCCAGTAGGTGACGCCCCAGCCGTAGGTCGAGCCCTCCGGGTCGCGCTCGTGGACAGTGATGTCGTGGGACGGGTCCTGCCGTTTCAGCAGGATCGAGAGATACAGGCCGGCGGGCCCGCCGCCGACGCAGGCGACCTTCACACACACCCCTAGAAATTACCCAAAGCGGTCAATTGGCAACGCAGAGTAGCAGCCAGAAGGTGCGTGACTCTCGCTCCGGTTCACGCCACTTTCAGCGCGTGAGGAGGGCCACTGCCAGCGGGTTCGCCCGCAAAGGATCATCGGATTCACGGCCCGCGAGAGGAGGAATTCCTCCGTCCGGGTTCCGGAAAGCCCTCTCTGCAGCAAGATCATCTTCGTTCAATGCTGTACGACATGTAGGTAATTGTCTGGATCGGAGCCAACCGGTCACGAGCGATTTCTCCCGCTCTCGACCGGGCGGATAGGCATGCGGAGTCCGTCAACCCAGGAGGCACACCGCATGCCGGAACTCACCCGCCGTACCGCGCTCACCGCGACGGCCGCCCTCGCCGCAGGAGCGGTCGCCGCCCCGCGCGCATCCGCCGAAGACCACCATCACGAGTCACCGGAAGTCTTCGACGAGGTCTACAAGGGCCGCCGGATACGGGGCCGGTCCACCGGCGGCCACCACGGCGGCCACCGCGTGACGGTCGACGGCGTGGAGCTGCACATGATGCGCAACGCCGACGGCACCTGGATCAGTGTCGTCAGCCACTACGACCCGGTGCCCTCACCGCGCGCCGCCGCGCGGGCCGCCGTCGACGAGCTCAAGGGCGCGCGGCTGCTGCCGCTCCCCGCCAACTGACCGCCGCCGCCCCGCCCCCGCACGCCCTTTTGGAGCACCCGCACATGACCGTCCGCAAGAACCAGGCCACCCTGTCCGCCGACGAGAAGCGGCGGTTCGTCGCCGCCGTCCTGGAGCTGAAGCGCAGCGGCCGCTACGACGCGTTCGTCACCACGCACAACGGATTCATCATGGCCGACACCGACAACGGCGAGCGCACCGGCCACCGGTCGCCCTCCTTCCTGCCGTGGCACCGCAGATTCCTGCTCGACTTCGAGCGCGCCCTGCAGTCGGTGGACGCCTCGGTGGCACTCCCCTACTGGGACTGGAGCACCGACCGCTCGCCGCGCGCCTCGCTGTGGGGTCCCGACTTCCTCGGCGGCACCGGGCGCAGCCGGGACGGGCGGGTGATGGACGGCCCGTTCGCCGCGGACACCGGCGACTGGCCGATCAACGTACGGGTCGACGGCCGTACGTATCTCAGACGCGCCCTCGGCGTCGGCGTAAGGGAGTTGCCGACCCGGGGCGAGGTGGAGTCGGTGCTGTCCATGGCGACGTACGACATGGCTCCCTGGAACAGCGCGTCGGACGGTTTCCGCAACCATCTGGAGGGCTGGCGCGGGGTCAATCTGCACAACCGGGTCCATGTCTGGGTGGGCGGGCAGATGGCGACCGGGGTCTCCCCCAACGATCCGGTGTTCTGGCTCCACCACGCCTACGTGGACAGGCTGTGGGCCCAGTGGCAGCGGCGGCATCCGGACTCCCGCTACGTCCCGGCCGCCGGAACGCCCGAGGTCGTCGACCTCGACGAGACCATGAGGCCGTGGAACGACGTGCGCCCCTCGGACCTGCTGGACCACACCCGCCACTACACCTTCGACACGGCATGACATTCGCCTTGCGGCGGTTTGCCCTCCGGATCACGCGGTACCCGCGCCACACACACCGAGAAGACGAAGGAGGGATTCACCCGTGTCGCAGGTCGAGGAATCCATCGAGGTCGGCGTGCCGGTGCACACCGCCTACAACCAGTGGACGCAGTTCGAGACCTTCCCCGAGTTCATGAGCGGGGTCGAGCGCATCGAACAGCGCACCGACACGCTCACGCACTGGGTGACCAACGTCAACGGGGTGCACAGGGAGTTCGACGCGGAGATCACCGAGCAGATCCCGGACGAGCGGGTCGCGTGGACCACCATCGCCGGCGAGGCCAAGCAGGCCGGTGCGGTGACCTTCCACCGGCTCGACGAGGGCCACACCAAGGTGATGCTCCAGATGGACTTCCATCCGGACAGCATCACCGAGAAGGTGGGCGACAAGCTCGGCTTCGTGAAGCGGCAGACCAAGGGCGACCTGGAGCGCTTCAAGACGTTCATCGAGGAGCGCGGTCGGGAGACCGGCGAGTGGCGCGGCGCGGTCATCTGACCCTCGCGCTCCGGCCGGCCCCTAACCGGCCGCTTCCGTACGGCACTCCGGGTGCCCCCAGCCCTGGACGTTCTTCGCGATGGGCTCGCCCGCCGCGTAGGAACGTCCGCACAGACACCGGCCGGGGAACTTGGCCTTGATCGTACGAGAAGACGAACCGCCGCTCCGCTTGGGCGACTTGGCCCGGGCGGGGCGGTCGGCTTTTTGCGGGGTGTCCGGCGACGGCGGCGGCTGCGGGGAGCCCAGTTCGCTGCTCGCCGGCTCCTGGACGATGGCCGCCTGGCTGGCCGCGCGGTCGGCGAAGTCGTTGAGCGGGTCGCCGTCGACCTGGTGGGCGGGGACGTAACGGAACTCGACCGAACGCCCGTCGAGCAGTTCGTCGATCCGGACCACCAGCTCCTGGTTGGCGACCGGCTTGCCCGCAGAGGTCTTCCAGCCGTTGCGCTTCCAGCCCGGCAGCCAGGTGGTGACGGCCTTCATGGCGTACTGGGAGTCCATCCGGATCTCCAGCGGCACGTCCGGGTCGGTCGCGGCGAGCAGGCGCTCCAGGGCGGTGAGTTCGGCGACGTTGTTGGTGGCCTTGCCGAGCGGGCCCGCCTCCCAGCGGGACGGTGTCTCCGACTCGTCGGCGATGACCCAGGCCCAGGCCGCGGGCCCCGGATTTCCCTTCGAAGCCCCGTCGCACGCGGCCACCAGTCGTTCACGCATGCGCTCGATCATGCCATGAGCGGACGGGCGCCCGTTCACCCCGCCGGGACGACCGCGGCCACCACCCTGCGGACCTCCTCGGCCTCGGGTACCGCTCCCTCCGCGTCGGCGAAGAGCGGATGCGCGGCCCCGATCAGTGTGGGGGGGGGAGCAGGCCCATGTGGGCGTCGCCCGGGACCCGCCCCCCGTTCACCCCGCCGGGACGACAGCGGTCACGGCCCTACGGACCTCCTCGCACCCTCGGGCGCCGCCCCGTCCTCGTCGTGCAACGCAGGTGCGCGCCCCAGATCAACATGAGGGCGAGCAGATCCACGTCCGCGCCGGCCGCGACCTGCCCCCGTTCACCCCGCCGGGACGACCGCGGCCACCACCCTCGCAGCGCGACGCGATGAGCGGGAGCTGCTCGATGTACTGCACCGGCACCGGCTAGGGAACGTCGGAGATCTGGGGGATGTCGCCCTGGGTCGTCGTCACGTCGATGACCGAGAAGCTCGCGCCCTGCGGGTCACTGAGGGCCGCGAACCGGCCGAAGGGCGAGTCCATCGGCCCGAACCGCAGGACACCGCCGAGCTTGGTGGCGCGGGCCACGGCGTCGTCGCAGTCGGGGACCGAGAAGTAGACGTTGATGTACGCCGGTACCTCGGGCGGGAAGTCGTCGGTCATCTTCATACGGCCGAGGACCGTCTTGTCGTCGAGGTTGAACATGTGGAAGTCGATGGCCTCGTCCTCCATCCGCTGGGCGCGGTAGCCGAAGACGGCCGGGAAGAACGCGTCGGACTTCTCGGGTTCGCGAGTGTAGATCTCGGCCCAGCAGAACGCGCCGGGCTGCTCGGGCGGCGCCTCGAAGCCCTCGTGGGTGCCCGCCTGCCACACGCCGAAGACGACTCCGCTCGGGTCGCGCGCCAGGCACATCGTGCCGAAGTCGCCGACCTGCATCGGTTCCATGAGCACCTCGCCGCCGTTGTCACGGATCTTGCCGGCGGTGGCGGCGGCGTCCGGCGACGCGAGGTACAGGCACCACTGCGAGTGCCCTTCCTGCCCCGGCATCGGCGGCACGACGGCGGCGACGGCCTTGCCGTCCGAGTAGGCCTGCGTGTAGTTGCCGTACTCCGACGACGACTCGCCGAAGGTCCAGCCGAGGACGTCGCCGTAGAAGCTCTTGGCTCCCTCGACGTCGCTGAACATCGCATCGGCCCAGCAGGGGGTTCCCTCAGGTTGTACGGCCATGATCGCGGCCCTTCCCGAATCGGTGGTCGGTCCGTCTTCACACGCTAGCCACGGGGACGCCCGACCGCGCGCCGAACGGACGATTCGGCGCCAGAACGGACATAAGTGACGCGCTCCAGGGGGCGTGCGGCGTGTGTGGCTTCGAGGCCGGTGAGCCCCGGGGGGTGGGGCCTGGCGGCGGCGGACCGGCGGGACGTGCGCCTGCTCCGTGCGCGGGTCCGAGGATCTGTGTCCCGCCTCCCGGTACCGGACTGAGACGCCGACGGGGCTACCGGGCTACAGGGCACGGGGCTACGGGGAGTACACGAGCGTACCGTCCGCGTGCACTCGTCGGCGCCCGGCAGCCTCGACGACGGACAGCGTGTTCCTCTTCGCGGAAGTGGCCTCGGCGACGCACCTCCCCCGCGCCACGACAAGGAAGTGCACACCGTCAACTCCCACACCAGGAGCGCGGAGGCACTCATCGCGCCCCGACTGCCTCACCAGCGATGTTTACACCTTCCCTGCCGCGAAGACGCCCCCTTCACGCCCTGCTCGGACGGCCGCCCCGCCTGTTTGGCTGGTGCCGCGCTCGGCCATCCCGCTCACCTGCCAGGAGGGAATGTGTCCACACCGGACAGCGCCGCCGGCCCCGCCGTCGACGAACCCGAACCCCCGTCCGAAACCCAGCTCACCAGCCTCAGCACCACCGCGGCCCGACAGCTCGCCACCACCACCAAGTCCGAACCCCAGATGCAGGCCATCAGCTCCCGCTGGCTGCTGCGCATGCTGCCGTGGGTGGACGTGAAGGGCGGCACCTACCGCGTCAACCGGCGCCTCCAGCTCCGGGTGGGCCGGGGCCGGGTGCAGTTCGAGCAGAACGGCGCCGACGACATCCGGGTCATCCCTCAGACCCTCACCGAACTCCCCACTCTGCGCGGCTACTCGGACACCGAGGTCCTCAAAGAACTCGCGACCCGCTTCCGGGTCCGGGAGATCCGCGCCGGCCAGATCCTCGTCGAGGCCGGGCAGCCGGTCACGGAGGCCTACCTGGTGGTGCACGGCCGCTTCACCCGCTTCGCCGAGGGCAAGTACGGCGAGGAGGAGATCGTCGGCGTGGTCACCGACGGCGACCAGATGGGCGACGAGGCGATCGGCCGGCCCGACCCGTTGTGGCTGAGCTCGGTACGGGCGGAGACCGCCGGCGTCGTGCTGGTCCTGCCCTGGTCGGTGGTCGCGGAGTTCACCGAGCGGGTGCCCTCGCTCGCGGCCCATCTGGAGGCCTACGCGCGGCGGCAGAGCCTGCCGATGAACCGCAAGGGCGAGGTCGACGTCCCCGTCCAGGCGGGTCATGTCGGGGAGCCGACGATCAACGGCGGCTACGTCGACTACGAACTCGCTCCGCGCGAGTACGAGTTGTCCCTGACCCAGACCGTGCTGCGGGTGCACACCCGGGTCGCCGACCTCTACAACAACCCGATGGACCAGACCGAGCAGCAACTCCGCCTGACCATCGAGGAGATCCGCGAACGCCAGGAGTGGGAGCTGGTCAACAACCGGGAGTTCGGGCTGCTGCACAACGCCGACCACGGCCAGCGCATCAGCACCTTCGCCGGCCCGCCGACCCCGGACGACATGGACGACCTGCTCGCCATGCGCCGCAAGACCAAGCTGTTCCTCGCCCATCCGAAGGCGATCGCGGCGTTCTTCCGGCAGTGCAACCGACGCGGTCTGGTGCCGGGTACGGCGAGCGTCGAGGGGCACGAGATCCCCGCCTGGCGCGGGGTGCCGATCTTTCCCTGCAACAAGATCCCGGTCAGCCCGCAGCACACCAGCAGCATCATCGCGCTGCGCACCGGGGAGGGCGACCAGGGCGCCATCGGGCTCTACCAGACCGGCATCCCCGAGGAGTACCAGCCGGGCCTCAACGTGCGGTTCATGGGGATCGACACCAACTCGATCATCCGGTACCTGGTCACCGCCTACTACTCGATGGCCATCCTGGTCCCGGACGCGGTCGGGATCCTGGAGAACGCCCAGATCGGCCGGACGGCCGAGTGACCGTGACGAGCGCCCCGTCCCTGCCGGGTCCGCCCGACATCGCGAGCAGCCTGCGCACGCCCCGGCGCGGTGGGGCGATCCCCGGCCTCAGACACCGGCAGGTCGCGCCCGCCGATCCGGTGAAGGCCGCGGAGGTCGACCGCAGACTGGAGGCCTGGGCCCGGCGCCTCGACCTGTTTCCGGAGGCGTGGAAGGGGGACTTCTCGGGGTTCCAGTTCGGCCGGGCCGTGGTCCTCCAGCATCCGGAGGCCGTCGACCTCGAACGGCTCACGGTCGCCGGTGAGTTGCTGCTCGCGGAGAACGTCGTCGACTCCTGCTACTGCGAGGAGGACGAGGGCCGCGGCGGAGCACGCCGGGGCCTGGGCGGCCGGCTGATCGTGGCCCAGTCCGCGATCGACCCGTACCACGGCATCCCCGAGCTGGAGGAGGAGTGGCGGGAGGGCGTCAGGGCCGACGGCCCGCTGCGCGCCTACCACTTCGCGCTGACGGACTACGCCGCCCTCGCCACCCCGAGCCAGACCGACCGGTTCGTCCACGACATCGCCCGGCTGCACCTCGGTTACCTCGCCGAGGCCGCCTGGGCGGAGACCCGGTATGTGCCGCGGGTCTGGGAGTACCTGGTGATGCGGCAGTTCAACAACTTCCGGCCCTGTCTGTCGATCGTGGACGCCGTCGACGGCTACGAACTGCCCGAGGCGCTCTACGCCCGGCCCGAGATCCAGCGGGTCACGGCACTCGCCTGCAACGCCACCACGATCGTCAACGACCTCTACTCCTTCACCAAGGAACTGGCGAGCGACCCCACCCACCTCAACCTGCCGCAGGTCGTCGCCGCCAACGACCGGTGCGGGCTCAAGGCCGCCTACCTGAAGTCCGTCGAGATCCACAACCGGATCATGGCGGCGTTCGACGAGGAGTCGGCCCTGTTGTCCGCCACCTCACCGCTCGTGGAGCGCTACACCCGGAGCCTGTCCGACTGGGTGGCCGGCAACCACGAGTGGCACGCCACCAACAGCCACCGCTACCACCTGCCCAACTACTGGTAAACCGCGCCCGGATGACAGAACGTCACACGCACCAGCACAAGGAGTTACCGTTGACCATCGCCCCCCACGCCGGCACGGCGGCCCAGGTGCCGACCCAGTCGACGTACCAGAGCCGTGTCGCGGCCTACTGGAACGCCGAGGAGAACCCGGTCAACCTCGAACTCGGAAAGCTCGACGATCTCTACCACCACCACTACGGCCTCGGAGCAGCCGACCGCGCCGTGCTCGAGGAGCCCGATCCGGTACGGCGGCGTGAGCGGATCACCGCCGAACTGCACCGACTCGAACACGCGCAGGCCGAAGTCCTCACCGCCCATCTGGGCCCGCTCACCCCCGAGGACCGGGTCTTCGACGCCGGCTGCGGGCGCGGCGGCGGCAGTGTCGTGGCGCATCTGCGCCACGGTTGCCATACCGACGGCGTCACCATCTCCGAGAAGCAGGCGGAGTTCGCCAACGCCCAGGCCCGCAAGCGGGGCATCGACGACCGGGTGCGCTACCACCACCGCAACATGCTCGACACCGGGCTGCCCTCCGGGGCGTACGCGGCCTCCTGGAACAACGAGTCGAGCATGTACGTCGAGCTGGACCTGCTGTTCGCCGAGCATGCCCGGCTGCTGCGCCGCGGCGGACGCTATGTGGTCATCACCGGCTGCTACAACGACACCTACGGACAGGCCTCCCGCGAGGTCTCGCTCATCAACGCCCACTACATCTGCGACATCCATCCCCGCTCGGCGTACTTCCGGGCGATGGCCCGCAACCGGCTGGTGCCGGTGCACGTCGAGGACCTGACCGAGGCGGCGCTGCCCTACTGGGAGCTGCGCAAGGAGGCCGACCATCTGGTCACGGGAATCGAGGACACCTTTCTGACCGCCTACCGGAACGGCAGTTTCCAGTACCTGCTGATCGCCGCCGACCGGGTGTGAACCGGAGGACCGGGGCTTTTTCGGGAGCCCCGGTCCTCCCTTGCCACGCCGCGTGTCTTCCCCCTCGGGCCCGGCTGTGCTTGCCTGGGGAACCGTTTTTCGGCGACCGGGGCGGGAGTCGCGCATGCGGACATCGTGGATCGTGGGAATGCTGACCGCAGTCCTGCTGCTCGGCGCCTGCAGCGACCCCTCGGACGGACCGGAGACGGCACCACCCACTCCGGACGTCTCCCGCGCGGCAACCACGCATCAGCGCGCCCAGACCTCCCCGAGCGCCTCCGCTGCCGTCGTCGCTCCGCGGGTGCTGTATCTCGGCGACTCGCTCGCCATGGAGGCCCAGCGGGTCCTCGGGCAGGAGCTGCGCCGGGATCTGCGGGCGACGTACACGAGCGCCCCGTACTCGGGGACCACACTGTGCGACTACCTGGAGGGCACCGGGAAGAAGTCGCTGGTGCCCGACAAGGACAAGGCGGCCGCGCTGGTCCGGGCGCTGCACCCGGACTTCGTGGTGCTGCAGTTCTGGGGCAACGCCTGGTACTACACGTGGTGCATGGACGGGATCAGCCATGCCGCCTCGCCGCAGAAGTACTTCA
The DNA here is from genome assembly GCF_055559055.1 of Streptomyces sp. NPDC024687. Classification (NCBI taxonomy): domain Bacteria; kingdom Bacillati; phylum Actinomycetota; class Actinomycetes; order Kitasatosporales; family Streptomycetaceae; genus Streptomyces; species Streptomyces sp. NPDC024687. The sequence goes on from NZ_JBVHLJ010000010.1 coordinate 289,899, forward strand.
GCAGGTACCGGGCGGACCTGAAGAGGCTGACCGATCAGATCGCCGCGGCGGGCGGTGCACGGCGGCCGCGGATCGTGTGGGTGGCCCAGGGCCCGGACCCGATCACCCCCGACCGGGTCCGGCGCGTGAACGAACTGTACGAGAAGCAGGCGGCCGCCTCGGGGGACGTCGTCGCGGACGCGGGCGCGACGGTGGCACCCGCCGGATCCCGCTACTCCTGGGTGCAGTACCTGCCGTGCACCGCCTACGAGCACGAGCACCCCGACTACTGCACCCAGCCGGACCGCGACCGCACCGCCCTGCACCTCGACAAGGACTATCTGCACTTCTGTCTGGCGCCCACGACGCCCACGCCCAGGCCGTGCCCGGTCCGCTCCCCCGGCATCCTGCGGATCGCCCGGGAGATCACCCGGGTGATCGGTTCGTCCTGAGGAGCGCCCGCGCGCGTCAGGGGCGCGCTCACCCGCCCGCGTAGGCCCTGTCCAGGGCGGCGAGGTCGAACTTGCTCATCGCCATGAACGCCTTCATGACGCGGGCCGACTTCGCCGGGTCCGGGTCGGTGACCATGGCCTGCAGCCGGTCCGGCACCACCTGCCAGGACAGGCCGTACCGGTCCTTGAGCCAGCCGCAGGGGCCGGGCTCGCCGCCGCCCTCGGTGAGCTTGGTCCAGTAGTAGTCGATCTCCTCCTGGTTCTCGCAGAAGACCATGAAGGAGACCGCCTCGGTGAACTTGAACTCGGGGCCGCCGTTCAGCGCGAGGAACCGGTGGCCGTTCGCCGTGAACTCCACGGTCAGCACGCTGCCGGCGGGCTGGGGCGCGCCCTCGGGATAGCGGGCGACCTCGCCGATGCTGGAGTTCTTGAAGACCGAGACGTAGAAGTGGGCGGCCTCCTCGGCCTGGCCGTCGAACCAGAGACAAGTGGTGAAACCGTCGGTGGTCATGCGTACCTCCTGGATCGTGGGAACGTCCGTCATCTGTGTCGACCGATCCTCGCCGCGGAACTCATCGGTCGAACGGCGGATTAATCCAGGTGGCCGATACACCGGTGCGAACTAGCATCCGGGCATGACGTCTGCGCCCACAGAGCACACGGACCCGGTCCGGCCCTTCCGCCTCGACATTCCGCAGAGCGACCTCGACGACCTCCACGACCGGCTCGACCGCACCCGCTGGCCCGACGACCTCTCGGCCACGGGCTGGGCGTACGGCGTCCCGGCGGCCTATCTGCGCGAACTCGCCCATCACTGGCGGCACTCCTACGACTGGCGGGCGGCCGAGGCACAGCTGAACGAGTGGCCCCAGTTCACGACCGTCATCGACGGCACGACCGTGCACTTCGCCCACATCCGCTCCCCCGAACCGGACGCCACCCCGCTGATCATCACGCACGGCTGGCCGGGCTCGATCGTCGAGTTCCTGGACGTGGTGGGCCCGTTGACCGATCCGGCGGCCCACGGCGGCGACCGGGCCGACGCCTTCCACGTCGTCGTACCGAGCATCCCCGGGTTCGGGCTGTCCGGGCCGCCCGCGGACACGGGCTGGGAGGCGGGCCGGATCGCCGACGCATGGGCCGAGCTGATGACACGGCTCGGCTACGAGCGGTTCGGCGCGCAGGGCGGTGACTGGGGCTCGGCGATCTCCCGGGAGCTGGGCCGCGCCCATCCCGAGCGGATCATCGGCGTCCACCTCAACCTGCTGCCGGGCGCGCAGGCGACGCACGAACCGACGGAGGAGGAACTCGCCGCGCTCGGCCCCGGGGAACGGGAGCAGGCGCTGGAGTCATGGCGCCGGTGGAGCGCCTGGTCGGCGGAGGGCACCGGGTACGCGGTCCTGCACTCCACCCGGCCGCAGACCCTCGCCTACGCCCTCACCGACTCGCCGGTCGGCCAACTCGCCTGGATCGTCGAGAAGTTCCAGGAGTGGACCGACTCCGCGGAGCTGCCCGAGGAGGCCGTGGACCGGGATCGGCTGCTGACCAACGTGATGCTGTACTGGCTGACCGGAACCGCCGGTTCGGCCGCCCGGATCTACTACGAGCGGGCGCACGCCACGGGCGGGAGGACGGCCCGGCCCACCGAACCGTCGACCGCGCCGACCGCCCTCGCCGTCTTCCCGGCGGAGCTCCAGCTCCCGCTGCGGCACAAGGCGGAACGCACCGACAACATCGTGCGCTGGACCGAGTTCGACCGGGGCGGCCACTTCGCGGCGTTGGAGGAGCCGGACCTGCTGGTCGGCGACGTGCGGGCGTTCTTCCGGCAACTGCGCGAGAAAGGCTGAGCCCACCGCTGAGCACACCGCTCAGCGCACCCCCGGGCCCGCGCTCTGCCGGTGGCGAATCTGCCACCGGCAGAGAAAACGCCGCGGGCCGTCCTGCGAGGTCGACAGTGGAGCCGACGGCATCCCTACGACCACGAGGACCGCCCATGACTTCCCCCCGGGCCGAGGACGGCGACACCCCTCCCACCCGCTTCGACGACCAACTGGCCGCCCAACTCCTCGCCCAGCGCATCGTCCTGCTGGGCACCCAGGTCGACGAGGTCTCCGCCAACCGGATCTGCTCCCAACTGCTGGTCCTGTCCGCGGAGGACCCGCGCACCGACATCAGCCTGTACATCAACAGCCCGGGCGGCTCCGTGTACGCGGGCCTCGCCATCTACGACACGATGCGGCTGATTCCCAACGACGTGTCGACGCTCGCCATGGGTTTCGCGGCGAGCATGGGCCAGTTCCTGCTCTGCGGCGGCAGGCCCGGCAAGCGGTACGCCCTGCCCAACGCGCGGATCATGATGCACCAGGGGTCCGCGGGCATCGGCGGGACCACCGCCGACATCCTGATCCAGGCGGAGAACCTGGACCACAGCAAGCAGACCATGGAGCGCCTGCTCGCCGAGAACACGGGCCAGACGCCGGAGACCATCGCCCGCGACGGCGACCGCGACCGCTGGTTCACGGCCGAGGAGGCCAGGGAGTACGGCATGGTGGACCGGGTCCTGGAGTCCCTCGCGGACGTCCGCCCGGCCGCCTCGAAGCGACGGATGGGGCTCTGACATGGCGAACTACACGATTCCGTACGTCGTCGAGCGGACCGCGCAGGGCGAGCGGTCCTCCGACGTGTTCAGCCGCCTGCTCTCCGAGCGGATCATCTTCCTCGGCACCGAGATCGACGACGGCGTCGCCAACGTCGTGATCGCACAGCTGCTGCATCTGGAGTCGGCGGCGCCGGAGAACGAGATCTCGATCTACATCAACTCCCCCGGCGGATCGTTCACCTCGCTGATGGCGATCTACGACACGATGACCTACGTGCAGGCCCCGATCTCGACGCTCTGCGTGGGGCAGGCGGCGTCCACCGCGGCCGTCCTGCTGGCCGGCGGGGACCCCGGGCGGCGGCTCGTGCTGGAGCACGCGCGCGTACTGCTCGGCCAGCCCGCCTCCGGCGGCAGCCGCGGCGCCATCTCCGATCTCGCCCTGCAGGCCAAGGAGATGGTCCGCATCCGCTCCCAGGTCGAGGAGGTGCTGGCCCGCCACACCCACCACGACATCGCGACCCTGCGCGCGGACATGGACCGCGACAAGGTGTTCACCGCGCAGGAGGCCGTGGAGTACGGGCTGGCCGACGAGGTGGTGAGCCGGCGCCTCGTGACGGTCTGAGACACCGGCCCCGCCCCCTCAGGCCGCCAGGCACATCCCGTTGTACGGCGATCCCGGCACCGCGCGGCGGCTGCGCGCCGAGTGCCGGGTGAGCTCCCCCTGGACCAGGGAGAGCAGATCACCGAGGCCGAGTCCGAGGGCTTGGGCGGCGGCCGCGAGAACCTCCGAGGATGCCTCCTTGCGGCCGCGCTCGACTTCGGAGAGGTAGGGCATCGAGATCCGGGCCGCGTCGGCCACGTCCTTGAGCGTGCGCTCCTGGGCGAGGCGCTCGCGGCGCAGGACGTCTCCGACGAGGTCACGCCACAGGGGTTCCCTGGTCTTTCTGGCGGCGGGATCCCGCGGCGGTGCGGTGGCGGGGCGTTCGGACACGGGGCGGACGGACCCCGGGCGCGTGGACTGCGTGCGCAGCGGGATCACGCGGGCTTGGTTCGGCGCTTCGTTGCTCACCGGCTCAGCCTAAATTCCCTGGCCGCCAAGGGAAGGGTCCGGCATTCTGCCCTGGGTGGAATCGATGGGAAGGTCGCGGACACCGGTGCTGCGCGAGACGTTCAACGACGCGGCGGAGCTGTACGACAAGGCGCGTCCGAGCTATCCGCCCGCTCTGGTCGGGGAGTTGGCACGGTCGGCGGGCCTCGGCCGACGGAGCCGTGTGCTGGAGATCGGCCCAGGTACGGGTCAGCTGACCCGTGCCCTGGCCGGGTTCGGGTGTCACATCACGGCGGTGGAGCTGGGCGACGCGCTGGCCGCGGTGGCCAGACGGCGGCTGGCGGAATTCCCGCGGGTCGATGTGCGGACCGCAGAGTTCGAGCGCTGGCCGCTGCCAAAGGAGCCCTTCGACCTGGTCGCCTGCGCCACCGCCTTCCACTGGATCGACCCGGCCGTCCGGGTGGAGAAGGCGGCGGACGCGCTGCGCGCCGGGGGACATCTCGCTGTCGTGGTCACCCACCATGTGGCGGGCGGCACCACAGACTTCTTCGCCCGGGCCCAGGAGTGCTACGAACGCTGGGATCCGGCCACACCGCCCGGGCTGCGGCTCCGGCCGTCGTCCGAGATCCTCTCGGAGACGGAGGAGTTCGAGGCCTGTCCGCGCTTCGGTGACGTCACGGTCACCCGCTTCGAACAGGACATCACCCACACCGCCGACGAGTACATCGACGTCCTCCTCACCTACTCGGGCCACCGGGCCCTCGACAGCACCCGCCGCGAGGGCCTACTGGCCTGCATCCGGGAACTGATCGACGCGCGGTACGGCGGCCGGGTCACCAAGCGCTATCTCCACGAACTGATCGTCGCGACCCGGGTCGCTCCCTGAGGAACGGCGATTTCACGCCACCGGTCAACTTGGGGGGCATGCGTCGTCACTCCCCGGGTAGGCGCAGGGCGAGAGAGCTGCGGGCTGATCGGTCGGCCGGTGGTCCGGGCACGCATACATTCTTGCGTTCCGGGTACCCGGCAGGCCATACCTGCAGCACTCGAGACAACCCAGGCCGAAGAGGCAGACGTCGAGCCGTGACTTTCGTGGGAGAGGTAATGCATACCGCCGTCACCGCCGTGAATCGTTCGGAGGCACACGTCACCGAGCACGCCAGCGGGACCGGGACGGGTGGGACACCCCTGCCGGGAGTCGAGGAACCGCGCTCCGTCGCCCCTCGGGACGCACGCGAGCTGTCCCGCCAGTTCTTCAAGCGCCTGACCGAGCTCGAAGAGGGCACGCACGAGCACCAGTACGCGCGCAACACCCTCATCGAGATGAACATGTCGCTCGTGCGCTTCGCGGCCGGAAGGTTCCGGGGCCGTGGCGACGACATGGAGGACATCGTCCAGACCGGCATGATCGGTCTGATCAAGGCGATCGACCGGTTCGAGATCTCCCGCGAGGTCGAGTTCACGTCGTTCGCGCTCCCCTACATCGTCGGCGAGATCAAGCGTTTCTTCCGTGACACCACCTGGGCGGTGCACGTCCCGCGGCGTCTTCAGGAGCTGCGCGTCGAGCTGGCCAAGGCGCGTGAGGAACTCGGCAGCCGGCTGGACCGCGACCCGACGGTGGCCGAACTCGCCACCCTGATGAACATCTCCGAGAACGAGGTGATCGAGGCGCAGATCGCCTCGAACGGCTACAACTCCTCGTCCCTGGACGCCGCCCTGACCGGCGACGGCCCCGAGGGCGGCGAAGCCGTGCTCGCCGACTTCATCGGCGTGGAGGAGGACGGGCTGCGGCTCGTCGAGGACTTCCAGTCACTCGCCCCGCTGATGGCCGAGCTCAGCGACCGCGACCGGCAGATCATCCACATGCGGTTCGTGGAGGAGGCCACGCAGTCGGAGATCGGTGAGCGCCTCGGCTGCTCGCAGATGCACGTGTCCCGGCTGATCAAGCGGATCATCACGCGGCTGCGCGAGGGCATGCTCGGGGAGCTGGGCTGCGCCTGACGCACACGCACAGCGAAAAAAGCGGGTGCCGTCTTCGGACGGCACCCGCTGTACGTGCGTGAGGTGTACGTGCGTGAGGCGGGCCGCTCACTTCTTGGCGCCGAAGCCCAGGACGGCCCTCACCCGCTTGCCCACCGGTACGCGTTCCGCCGCGACCTCCCGTGCCAGGACGTGCACGATCTCCAGACCGTGCCGGCCGACGCGCTGGGGATCGCGCGGGAACCTGCGGGGCAGGGCTTCGCTGCTGTCGTAGACCGTGACGGTGACCGTGGCGTCGGTGCCCTCCAGCTCGAGGATGTACGGCCCGTTGCTGTGCCGGTCGGCGTTGGTGACGAGTTCGCTCACCACGAGGAGCACCTCGTCCTCGGTACGGTTGCCGACGTCGGCACACCACTCGGTTCTGAGTCTGTCCAGGAAGTCCGCGGCGAACGACCGCGCATCGGCGATACTTCCCGGCTCGCCCGTGTAGTGCGCTGCCCGCCGCAGGGGTTCCACGGGCACGTCGAAACCAGTCGGTATCACTGCCCCGTCCAGATGATCGATCATGCGTTTCTCTCTCGGAAGCCGGACTGGCCGGACGCTGCTGCACCAGTCCTCGTACCCAGAGTCGCCCGCCGCAGTCCAGGGGATACGTCACACTGCCGGGGACAGCGTGGCACTGGACAGGGGCGCGGACTGTGTCGTCTCCGGCGTGGAGGACGAGGTGAGGGGCGCCGGCGGTTCCGAGGACTCGGGTACGAGGGGCTCACGTGAGGATTCACTGCTGGGCGGCTGTGACGTGGGCGGGCTCGTGGGCGGGCTCGTGGGCGGGCTCGTGGGCGGGGAGGACGGGGCGACCAGGGCCGGCGGGCACGGGCGGTGCGAGCCGGAGGGCTTCGGTGCCCCGCTGGACGTGGAGACGCAGGGCGACGGGGAGGCCGGGGACGTCGATGTGCCGGGTGCCGTCGGCGGGGACACGGTCACCGGCGGGGAGGGCCTGGCCGGCGGGTGGGTCTTGTGGTCCTTGCTCCCGGTGTCGCCGCGGTGCCGGGCGACCCAGTCGTGGTGGTCGGGGTCGTAGATCACGAAGATGTTGATGACGGTCGTCGAGGGCGCCACCACGACCACGTTCGAGGGGTGGTACGACGCCCAGGAGTCGCCGGTGGGCTTCGGCGTGCTCTGCTGGGCGACCGGCGGGGTCAGCGGGTTGCCGCAGGCACAGCGCGTGCGGGGCACTCCGCGGTCGTCGACGAGCACGGCGGTGCCGGCCTGGAGGACGGCCTGGTAGCTGGTGGCGGCGCCGTCACGGTAGCCGTGGTTGGTGACGCGGGTGTCCATGCGCAGCTGGACGGGTGTGAGCGAGCGCAGGAAGGCGGGGACCCCGGACGGCTGGACGCCGGCGACCGAGGCGAACACGCTGTTCTTCGCGGGGTCTGCCCCTAGGGCCTTGACCTGCTTCTCGATGTCGCAGCTGGAGACGTTGCGGGTGCCGCCGTAGAGGCCGGGAGCGGCGCCGTCCACGCCGCGTACGGCGTTCGCCGGCTCGGAGGAGGAGCCGGTCGGGGTGGCGGAGACCGGTGGCACCGTGCTGTCCTTCGCAGTCGACTCGGTGAAGGGGTCGGGGCCCGTCTTTGCGGCGGCCTGGAGGAAGACCTCGCCGTTGCCGCCGGCCGCGGTGGAGCCGCCGCCGGACCGGGTGAAGACGAGGGCGAGGACCACGGCGACGACGACCGCGGTGGCGATGATCGCGACCCGGGGCGCCGACCGCCACCAGGGGCGGCGGGGTTCGGGCGCGGATGCTCCGCCGCTGCTGCCCGGGGGCTGCGAGGGCGGGCCCGAGGGCGGCTGCGAGGGGCCCGAGAGGGGCCCCGAGGGCGGCCCGGTGGGGCGGCCCGAAGTAGGCGGTTCGACGCTCACGAGTTCTTCTTCCCGACGCGGGACTCCTGCGACGCGATCCGATTGCCCCGATTCAGCCGCATTTTTCCGCGACATTCCATTGTTTGCTCGGGCCCCGTGCTGCCCGCAAGCGGACGCGGACGGACCTCTCGGCAGGCGAGCCGTCTCCGTGCTGCTTAGCGTGGCAGGGTGAACCCGCGAACCCCCTCCGACCAGGCGGTCGTCGCTCGCCACGGCTGGGTGCAGGCCTTGGCCACGGTTCTGGTCGCGCTGATCGCCATGGGGGTGGTGGCCGCGCTGGGTCTGTGGGCGGCGGGGGCTTCTGACCTTCCGGACGGCGCGTTCCCCCGGGTCGTCGCGGCGAGTGTCGTCACGGCCGTCGGCGGCACGGTCGAGCTGTCGGGAAGCGCGGGAGGGCTCGCCGACAGCAAGGCCGGGCTCACCGTGATCCCTCTCTCCGTCACCCTGGCCGGTGCGCTGGCGCTCGGCGCGGGTTTCCTGCGGCCGCTGCGGCACCGGGCCGTCGCCGGCGGCCGGGAACTCGCCGGTTGGGCGGGCCGGATCGCCGTCCTGTGGCTCCTCGCGCTCCTCGCCCTGGCCTATGCGGCCCGCCAGACGTTCAAGCTCTCCCTCGGCGACGACACGCTGAGTGACCTGGGCGATGTCTTCGGCGTCTCCCCCGAGGTCGGCTTCACGACGGACGTACCGCAGACCCTGGTGTTCGGTCTGCTGTGGATGGCCGGCGTCCTGGTGCTGGCCCTGCTGGTCTCGCGCCGGGCTCCCCTGCCGGGGCGACTGCTGCGCCTCCAGGAGTCGGTGCGACCCGCGGCGCACGCCATGGTCGTGCTCCTCCTCGCCCACGTCGTCCTCGGGATCCTCGTCGCGCTGGTCGTCGCCGTGACCCGCGGCCATGCGCCCGAGACGCTCGCGGTGATTCTGCTGGGCATGCCGAACCTGGTCTGGCTCGCCCTGACCATCGGCCTCGGTGCCACCTGGAACGGCCGGGTCGAGGGCCCCTTCGGCCTGCCCATGCCGCACGTCCTGGACGAGGTCCTGCGCTCCAAGGACACCGCCACGCTCAATCTGCGCACCCTCGCCGAGCACGACGGGCGCGTGTGGTGGCTGGTGGTCGTCGAAGCGGTCCTGCTGCTCTCGGTGGCGTTCCTGATGGCGGCCCGCTCCCCCGCCCGCGTCCGCGCCTGGCAGCACGCCGTGCACCTGGCGGTCGCCCTCGCCGTGACGGTCCTCATGATCTGCCTCATGGGCCGGATCTCCGCCCACTACGGCCTGTCGGTCCTCGGTATCGGCGACCTCGGCGGCGGTCTGAGCGGTCAGCTGTTCCTCACCCCCGAGCTGTGGCCGGCGGTGGGCCTCGGCGCGCTGTGGGGCCTGGTCACCGGTTTCCTCGGCGCGCTGCCGGCCCGGTGGGTGCGACGGGGCTGACTACCGCCCTCGGACCACCGGCTCCGCCCAGTGCGGCGGCGGCTTCGGGCGGGTGTCCTCCGGTTCTACGGCCCTCAGGGCCACCTCCGTCGGTGGGTGACCGCCCGTCGCCGTCGAGCGGAGGGCGGCGACGAAGTCGAGGCAGGAGTCGTGGCGGTCGTCGGGGGTCTTGGCGAGGGCCTTGGCGAACACCGCGTCGAGCGGTGCGGGCAGGCCGGGGCGGGACTCGGAGAGCGGGGGCGGGGCGTCGTACTGGTGGGCCCACAGCAGGGCCATGTCGTCGTCACGGCGGAAGGGCGGATGGCCGGTGAGGGTCTCGTAGACCACGCAGGCGAAACCGTAGACGTCGCAGCGGCCGTCGACTGGGCGGCCGGAGATCTGCTCGGGGGCCACGTAGTCGAGGGTGCCGACGAACTGGCCAACCGTAGTGAACCCGGTCAGCGACAGGGACTTCTTCGTGAGCCCGAAGTCGGTGAGATAGACGTGCTCGGGATGGTCGCTGTCGGTGCCCCGGGAGACCAGGATGTTGCCGGGTTTCACGTCCCGGTGGACCAGTCCGTGCTCGTGGGCCGCGTCGAGCGCGGAGGCCACCTGGGCGGCGATCCGCAGCGCGGTCGGGAGCGGCAACGGCCCTTGCCGGTCCAGGAGATGGCGCAGATCGCTGCCGGCGACGTACCGCATGGCGATGTAGAGCACACCGTCCGTCTCGCCCGCCTCGAAGACGGGGACGATGTGCGGGTGGTCGATCGCGGCGGCCACCCGGGACTCGTGGCTGAAGCGCTTGCGGAAGGTGTCGTTGCGGGCGAGTTCCGGGGCCAGCAGTTTCAGCGCCACCGTGCGGTCCAGGCGCAGGTCCCGGGCCCTGTAGACGACGGCCATGCCGCCCCGGCCGATCTCCTGCTCGATGCGGTAGTTCGCGACCTGCCGTCCGACCAGTTCGGAGGGGCTGCCGGAGAAGAGGCTGGTCTCATGGGCCATCGCGCGTCACGACCTGGGTCGGGGCGTGTCCGCCGGCCTGTGGCCCGTCATCGGTGGCGTAGGTGTTCAGCCGGGTCCCGTCCGCGTACACCCAGCGTCCGTGCTGGGCGTCGTAGAGCCACATGTGTTCGCCGTCGACGACGACCCCGATCCGCAGTCCCCTGGTGCGGCCGCGGAATGCCTCCCCGTCGAGGCCGCCGCGGGCCAGCTCCTCGACGGCGGCCCGATAGCGAGCGAGGGTCTCGTCGGCGCGGGCCAGCAGGGGGCGTGGGTCGGCGGAGCGGGTGAGGGGGCTTTCGGGGGCGGGCGGGTCCTGGGGTACGGCGACCAGGTGGCGGCCGTCGACCCAGGCCGACCAGCCGTTGGCGCACAGGACGTACGCCCAGTCGCCGCGCCGCTCCACGAGCTGGACGGGCAGGAGCGGGTCGAGGGGCACGGTGGGGCGGGCGGGGTCGGGGGCCTCCCAGGCGGGCATGCCGTACCCGGGGGCGACATGGGTGGGCCGGAAGCCGGGGGTCGTCATCGGCGGCCTACTTCCGCATGACCACGGGTTCGTGCCGGCGCAGCAGCCGGGAGACGACGTATCCGAAGAGTCCGGAGAGGACGAGGAGCATGGCGATGTTGAGGAGCCATACACCCGCCGAGTGCTTGAAGAGGGGGTCGCCGGTGAGGTCGCCCGGCACGATCCGGGCGAGGCCGATGGTGCCGGCCATCGCGCCGAGCGCCCAGCGCGAGGGCACCAGCCAAGACAGCTGTTCCAGGCCTGGCACGCCGTCGAGCTGGAGCAGGGCCCCGCAGAAGACGACCTGGACGATGGCGAGCAGCACGAGCAGCGGCATCGTCACTTCCTCCTTGCGCACCAGCGCGGACACGAGCAGACCGAGCATCATCGCCGTGAACGCCAGCAGGGCGACCGCGAGGGTGATCTCGGCAAGGGGCGGCATCACCACGCCTTCGCCGCCGGGCGCGTTGAGGTCGACGCCGAGGAGGGCGACCAGGGTCAGGACCACCGCCTGCACGACGGTGATCGCGCCCAGCACGACGACCTTGGACATCAGGTACGCCGATCTGGACAGGCCCACGGCTCGTTCGCGCTGGTAGATGACCCGCTCCTTCACCAGTTCGCGCACGGCGTTGGCGGCGCCGGTGAGGACGCCGCCGACGCACAGGATGAGCAGGGCGTTCATCGCGGTGTCGCGGGTGAGTTGGCTGCCCGCGAGGGCCCGGGCCATGGCGCCCATGACGAAGGGCAGCGCGATCATGATGGCGAGGAAGGTGCGGTCGGCGCCGAGGGCGGCGGTGTAGCGGCGGATCAGAGTGCCGAGCTGGGCGCTGCGGCTGCGGGGCCGCGGCGGGGGCGCGATGATGACCGGCTCGGAGCGGGGCATCCGGGGCTGTGCGGTGGCCTCGGCGACGTACTGGTGCTGGAAGGCCGAGGAACGGAAGTCGCCCGCCCAGTCGCGGTCCTCGTCGCGTTCGAAGGCTTCGAAGGCCTCGGGCCACTGGGTGAAGCCGAAGTAGGCGAGGGCGTCCTCGGGCGGCCCGTAGTAGGCGATCCTGCCGCCGGGCGCGAGGACGAGAAGACGGTCGCAGACGTCGAGGCTCAGGACGCTGTGGGTGACGACGATGACGGTGCGGCCGTCGTCGGCGAGGCCGCGCAGCATGTGCATCACCGAGCGGTCCATGCCGGGGTCCAGGCCCGAGGTCGGCTCGTCGAGGAAGAGCAGGGACGGCTTGGTCAGCAGCTCCAGGGCCACGCTGACCCGCTTGCGCTGTCCGCCGGAGAGGCTGTGCACGGGCTGCCGGGCGCGCTGTTCCAGGCCGAGCTCGCGGATGACCTCGTCGACGCGGTCGCGGCGTTCGGCCTTCGCGGTGTCCTGCGGGAAGCGCAGTTCGGCGGCGTAGGTCAGGGCGCTGCGGACGGTGAGCTGGGCGTGCAGGATGTCGTCCTGCGGGACCAGGCCGATGCGCTGGCGCAGTTCGGCGTAGTCGCGGTAGAGGTCGCGGCCGTCGTACAGGACGGTGCCGTGGTCGGCGGGGCGCTGGCCGGTGAGGGCGTTCAGGAGCGTGGACTTCCCGGCGCCGCTCGGACCGACGACGGCGAGCAGGCACTTCTCGCCCACCGGGAAGGACACGTGGTCCAGCAGGGTCTTGCGGCCGTGGTCGACGGCGACCGTGAGGTCCTGGACGTCGAGGGAGACGTCGCCGGTGTCGACGTACTCCTGGAGGGTGTCGCCGACCAGGGAGAACGCCGAGTGGCCGACGCCGACGATGTCCCCGGGCCCGAGGGGGGCGCTCGTGACGGGGCGGCCGTTGAGATACGTGCCGTTGTGACTGCCGAGGTCGACGATCTCGTACGTGGCGTCGGGCAGGGCGCGCAGCTCGGCGTGGTGGCGGGAGACAACCAGGTCGTCGACGACGAGGTCGTTGTCGTCGGCGCGGCCGATACGGACCGTGCGGGTGGGCAGCGGGCGTACCGCGGTGGGCTGCCGGAAGGTGCCGGTGAGGCCGGGCATGGAGACGGCCGAGGGGCGCTCGGGGGTGGGCAGGCCCAGCAGGACCGCGCAGGGGCCGTCGGAGGGGCTGCCGAAGCGGATCACGCTGCCGGGGCCGACGTCCCACTCACGGACGCGGCGGCCGTCGGCATAGGTGCCGTTGGTGCTGTGCTCGTCCTCGAGGGTCCAGTGGTCGGCCTCGGGTCGCAGCACCGCGTGGTGCCACGAGACCCGGGCATCGTCGATGACGATGTCACTCATCGGGTCGCGACCCACGTGGTAGTCATGGCCCGGGCTCATCACCGTGGAGCCGGTGTCGGTCTCCAGGACGAGCTCGGGCGCCGTCGGTGCGACCGGCCGCTCCGCCATGCCAGAATTCTACCGATTCGCCCCTTTGGGCGCCTGGTGGCGCGGACCGAGCGGCTCAGGCCACGGGGGTGAAGAGCATGGAGGCCATCCGGTGCATTCTCGCGGCGTCCACGGACTCGGCGAGCAGTTCGTACTCCGTGGTGTCGTCGCTCGCGGCGATCCGGACCAACCGGCCCGCCGCCAACTCGTCGGCGACCAGCTCCTGTTGGTACAGGTCTGCGCACCAGGCCCGCATCACGGCGGGCACGTCGAGCACGGTGTCGGCGACGGGGGCGAGGGCGCCCGCCGGCAGGTACTCGGCCTCGGGCTGGGGGTCTAATCGGTCGGCGATCCAGGAGGCCCGGTCGCGCAGCCACCACAGGGCGAGGGCGAGGGTGGGCGCGCGGTAGGTTCCGAGGGGGACGCCGATGCGCCGCCCGTCGCAGATGCCGTAACCCGTGACGTGGCACAGGAATTCGTCGTGCACGATCCACTCCCCCGCTTGCTCCGTTCGCCTGTCGGCAGGGCCTCGCTTTCCGTGCGGCTCATGTGCGGTACGCGGCTCTTGCTGCGGTGCGTGACGGGCACTTCGCTCGATGTGAAGGCCCTGTCAGTCGAGTATGTTCACTACTGAAACACTGTCACCACGTCTTTTTGGCCAGTCTCCTGGCATATTCCCCCCTCCTCCTGGCCGAAATCTGACGGGTACACGTTCAAACGTCATGACCCCGGAAGTAATCGACGGTGCCGCGCGCCGCGGGCAGGGTTGTCCCAACAGGTCCCACCAGCACAGACGACCTCGATGGAGGCTGATTTCCCATGCCCGCGACCATGGAACGCTACGAGAATGCCGTCGCCCGCTACTTCGAAGCCTGGAACGCACGTGAGCAGGAGACGCGCACGAAGGCCGTCGCGGCCGCCTGGACGGTGGGCGGCGGTTACACCGACCCCCTCGCCGACGTGGTCGGGCACGACCAGATCACCGCGGTGATCGCGGCGGCGCACGAGCAGTTCCCGGGGTTCACCTTCCGAGTCACCGGCCCCGTCGAGGGGCACCACGACACCGCCCGGTTCTCCTGGGAGCTGGTGAGCGCTGCCGACGGCTCGGCGCCCGTCGCCGGCTCCGACGTCATCACGCTGGCCGGGGACGGCCGGATCAGGACCGTGTACGGATTCCTGGACCGGGTGCCCGCAGGAGCGTGAGGGCCCCGGCGCAACGCCGGGGCCCGGTCCCTCTCACCTGCCCGCGGTCATGGCGGTCGTGTGGGTCACGCCTTGATGATCGCGTCGATCCTCGCCAGTTCCTCCGTGTCGAAGTCCAGGTTGGCGATCGTGCCCACGCTGTCCTCGATCTGCTTCGGGCTGCTCGCGCCGACGAGGGCCGAGGTGACGCGGCCGCCGCGCAGGACCCAGGCCAGGGCCAGCTGGGCGAGGGTCTGGCCGCGGCCCTTGGCGATGTCATTGAGTTCGCGCAGCTGCTGGACCAGGTCCTCGGTGAGCGCGTCGGAGTTCAGGAAGGGGCTGTCGCTCGCGGCCCGGGAGTCCTCGGGGATGCCGTCGAGGTAGCGGCCGGTGAGCAGTCCCTGCTCCAGCGGGGAGAAGACGATCGAGCCGACCTGGAGCTCGTCCAGCGCGTCCAGCAGGCCGCCGTCTTCGGGGCGGCGGTCCAGCATCGAGTAGCGCGGCTGGTGGATGAGGAGCGGGGTGCCCAGCGCGCCGAGGATGCGCGCGGCCTCACGGGTCTGCTCAGCCGAGTAGTTCGAGATGCCGACGTAGAGCGCCTTGCCCTGCTGGACCGCGGTGTGCAGGGCGCCCATCGTCTCCTCCAGGGGAGTCTCCGGGTCGGGGCGGTGCGAATAGAAGATGTCGACGTAGTCCAGGCCCATCCGGGTCAGGCTCTGGTCCAGCGACGACAGCAGGTACTTGCGGGAGCCCCACTCGCCGTACGGGCCGGGCCACATCAGATAGCCGGCCTTGGTCGAGACGATCAGCTCGTCGCGGTAGGACGCGAGGTCGGCCTTGAGCGCCTCGCCGAACGCGGACTCGGCGGCGCCGGGCGGCGGGCCGTAGTTGTTGGCGAGGTCGAAGTGGGTGACGCCGAGGTCGAAGGCGCGGCGCAGGATCGCCCGCTGCGTCTCCACGGTGCGGTCCGCCGGGCCGAAGTTGTGCCACAGGCCGAGCGAGATCGCGGGAAGCTTCAGACCGCTGCGTCCGGTGCGCCGGTAGGGCATGTCCGCGTAGCGGTCGGGGTGTGCGGTGTACAACGCGACTCCAGAGGGGTTGGCACGGTGAACCAGGGTCTTGAACCTTGTGTCCACTCTTCCGCGACCTGGGGGCATTGGTCCAACAGAAGAATCCGATGGAATTCAGCGGATAGGCTTCTCAATCATGGAACTGCGCCATCTCCAGCATTTCGTGGCGGTCGCCGAGGACCAGCACTTCACCCGGGCCGCCGAACGCCTCCTGGTGTCCCAGTCGGGGCTGTCCGCGTCCATCCGGGCACTGGAGCGGGAGCTGCAGACGCCGCTGTTCGTGCGAACCACCCGCCGGGTCACGCTCACCCCGGCCGGACGCGCCCTGCTCGGCGAGGCCGAGCGGATCCTCGCGCAGGTGCGCTCCGCCCACGAGGCGGTGGCCGCGGTGCAGGGGGTGCTGCGCGGGATGCTCGCGATCGGGTCCGAGCAGTGCATCGCCGGGCTGCACGTGGCGGGGCTGCTCGCCGCGTTCCGGCGGCAGCATCCGGATGTCGAGATCTGTCTGCGCCAGGCGGGGTCGGCCGCGCTCGCGGAGGAGGTGGCGGCCGGGCGCCTCGACCTGGCGTTCGCCGTGCGGGCGGCGCAGCAGGACACCGACCAGTTGCGTGTCGTACCGCTGTCGAGCGAGCCCATGACCGTGCTGTGCCATCCCAGCCACCGGCTCGCGGCCGTCGGCGCGGCCGTGACGCCGGAGGATCTGGACGGCGAGGTCTTCGTCGACTTCCATCCGGACTGGGGGCCGCGCCGCACCACCGACGCTGCCTTCACCAGGGCGGGCCTGCGCCGCAACGTCGCCCTGGAGGTCAACGACGTGCACAGCCTCCTCGACCTGGTGGACGAGAACCTCGGCGTGGCCGTCGTACCGCGGCACTTCCGGCACAAACGGGAGTCGCTGACCGCGCTCCCGGTCAAGGGCACCGGCGAGACCGTGTACGAGACGGTCGCGCTGCTGCCGCCCGCCCAGGCCACCAGCCCGGCGGCCCGGGCCCTGATGGCCCTGCTGGAAACAGGGGGCCTGGAAAGAGGGGGCTTGAGTACACCCCCGGACGGGGCCCAACCCTCGTGACCTGATCCGTCCCGCGCACCAGACTCGTGACCGTTCCCGAGGACAACCACGGTCAGGAGCAGGGAAGATGACGGACCCGAAGACGACGGACCCCACACGCCGGAACGTGCTGCGCGGTGCGGCGGCGATCACGGCGGCCGGAGCGCTCGTCGGCACCGGAGCGGGCGCGTCGCCCGCCGCCGCGGTGCCCCGGACAGCGCGCCGCTTCCCCTTCCTGGAGGGCGCGTTCGCACCCGTCACCGAGGAACTGACGGCCTTCGACCTGCCGGTCACCGGTCGCATCCCGCGCGAGCTGAACGGCCGCTATCTGCGCAACGGCCCCAACGCGCTGGGAATCGAGGACCCGCGCGCCCACCACTGGATGCTCGGCGAGGGCATGGTGCACGGTGTCCGGCTGCGCGAGGGCCGCGCCGAGTGGTACCGCAACCGCTGGGTGCGCTCCTCCCAGGTGGCGAAGAAGCTCGGCGAGCCCTACCCGGGCCCGGTGCCGCCGGACGACTTCCCGGCCAACACCCATGTCATCCCCTACCGCGGGCGGATCCTCGCGCTCCAGGAGAGCGGACCGCTGCCCTACGAGCTCGACGAGGAGCTGAACACCGTCGGCACGTACGACTTCCGGGGCACCCTGGAGGGCGCGTTCACCGCGCACACCAAGTTCGACGCGCACGCCGGTGAGCTGCACGCGATCGCCTACTACCCGACCTGGGACCACGTCCGGCACCTGGTCGTCGATCCGGGTGGCCGCGTCTCACGCAGTACGAGGATCCCGGTGGCGGACGCGCCGATGATCCATGACTTCGCGCTCACCGAGAACCACGTGGTGATCCTCGACATGCCGGTCACGTTCGACCCGGCGGGCGCCGAGCGCGGAGACATCGTGCCGTACGTCTGGAACGACCGGCATCCGGCACGGGTCGGCGTGCTGCCCCGCAAGGGAGGTGCGGTCCGCTGGTTCGAGGTCGACCCGGTGTACTACTCGCACACCCTCAACGCGTACGAGGAGGGCCCGAACCTGGTCATCGACATGACCACCTTCGAGGCGCCCTTCCTCGTGGCGGGCAACGGCTCGGGAGGGCCGTACGGGGCGGGCACCCCCCGCCTTGACCGGTGGACGGTCGACCTGCGTCAGGGGCGGGTACGGACCCGGACCCTCGACGACCGCCCCCAGGAATTCCCGCGCGTGAACGAGGCGTTGGTGTCCCGTCGGCACCGCTACGGCTACTCGGCCGCCTCCGCGGAGATGGCGGTGGCCTATCAGGCGGTCGACGGCAACCCGCCTCCCGACCGCGCGTTCAGCAACGCGCTCATCAAGCACGACCTGCTGAGGGGCACCTCCCAGGTGCACCGGCTGCCGCGGGGAGCGGCGGCCAGCGAGGCCGTGTTCGTGCCGTCCGACCCCTGCGACGGGAAGGCCGCCGAGGACGACGGGTACGCCGTCGCGTATGTGCACAACCCGGATCGCGGGGCCTCCGACCTGGTCATTCTCGCGGCCCAGGACTTCACGGGTGAGCCGGTGGCCCGGATCCATCTGCCCGGGCGGGTGCCGCTGGGCTTCCACGGGAGTTGGATTCCGGATGTGTGACACCGCGCGGAATTCCGCCGCGTGACACCGGAGCGAATTCCGACGCGGGACGCGGCGGGATGCGCGATGGTGGATGGCATGCATGCAAAGGACATCCTCATCGACGGCTACAGCCGCATCCAGGAAGAAGTCCACGCCGTCGTCGAGGGCCTGGGCCCCGACGACCTCAACCACCGTCCCGGTCCCGACGCCAACTCCGTCGCCTGGCTGGTCTGGCACCTCACCCGCGTCCAGGACGACCACGTGGCCGGCGCCCTCGGCCTCGACCAGGTGTGGCTGACACAGGACTGGGAGAAGCGCTTCGGCCTCGACCTGAAGCCGCGTGACATCGGCTACGGCCACACCTCGGCGCAGGTCGCCAAGGTGCGGGTCGACTCCGCGGGCCTGCTGACGGGTTACTACGACGCCGTGCACGCCCAGAGCCTCCAAGCCCTGTGCGGGCTGACGGACGAGGACCTGGACCGGGTCGTGGACGAGAACTGGGATCCGCCGGTCACCCTCGGGGTGCGGCTGATCAGCGTCCTGTCCGACGATCTCCAGCACGTCGGACAGGCCGCCTATCTGCGGGGGCTGCTTCAGAGCGCGTAGCCCGGCAGGACGACGTCCTCGATGAGGGCCCTGCGCTCGTCGAACGGGATGAAGGCGCTCTTGAGGGCGTTCACCGTGACCGTGCGCAGGTCCTCGACCGTCCAGCCCGCGTGCTCGACCAGCAGGGACATCTCGCGGGTCATCGTCGTCCCCGACACCAGCCGGTTGTCGGTGTTGAGGGTGACCCGGAAGCCCAGGTCCTTCAGAGCCGTGATCGGGTGCTCGGCGATCGAGGTGGCCGCGCCGGTCTGGAGGTTGGAGGTCGGGCACATCTCCAGGGCGATCCGGCGGTCCCGGACCCATCCCGCCAGCCGGCCGAGCTTGCCGCCCGCGAGGTCGGGGATGTCCTCGGTGATCCGCACACCGTGGCCGAGACGCTGGGCGCCGCACACCTGCACGGCCTGGTGGATGCTGGGCAGGCCGTGGGCCTCACCGGCGTGGATGGTGAACGGCACGTTCTCGCGGCGCAGGTGCTCGAAGGCCGCCAGGTGGTCGGCGGCCGGGAAGCCGTCCTCGGCGCCCGCGATGTCGAAGCCGACGACACCGGCGTCCCGGAAGGCCACGGCCAGGTCGGCGGCCTCGCGCACCCGGTCGAACATCCGCATCCCGCACAGCAGGGTGCCGACCCGCACCGGGGTGCCCGCGGCGGCGGCCTTCGCCATACCGGCGGCCAGGCCCTCCTGGACGGTCTCGACGACCTCGGCCATGGCCAGCCCGCCGCGGGTGTTCAGCTCGGGGGCGTAGCGCACCTCGCCGTACACGACCCCGTCGGCGGCGAGGTCGAGGACGTACTCCTCGGCCGTGCGCAGCAGGCCCTCGCGGGTCTGCATGACGGCGAGGGTGTGCTCGAAGGTGGCTATGTAGCGCACCAGGTCACCGGAGTTGGCGGCCTCGAAGTACCAGGCGGCGAGTTCGTCCGGGTCGGTGGTGGGAAGGGTGTGGCCGACCTCCGCCGCGAGCTCCACCAGGGTGGCGGGGCGCAGGCCGCCGTCGAGGTGGTCGTGCAGGACGGCCTTGGGGAGGCGGCGGATCAGGTCGGCGTCTACGCGCGTAGCGGTCATGGCGGGGTCTTTCCTCGAACAGGGTGGTGGAGGTTCAGTCGGCGGGCTGGAGCAGGTCCCAGCGGTTTCCGTACAGGTCCTGGAAGACGGCGACCGAGCCGTAGGGCTCGTGCCGGGGCTCCTCCAGGAAGGTCACGCCCGCGGCCAGCATGCGGGCGTGGTCGCGGGTGAAGTCGTCGGTGTGCAGGAAGAATCCGACGCGCCCGCCGGTCTGGTCCCCCACCCGGGCCTGCTGCGCCTCGCCCTTGGCGCGGGCGAGCAGCAGGTCGGTGCCGCCTTCGCGTTCGTCCGGGCGTGCGACGACCCAGCGGGAGCCGTCGGGGCGGGGGGTGTCCTCGACGAGCCGGAAACCGAGGGCTTCGGTGTAGAAGCGGATCGCCTCGTCGTAGTCGTCGACGACGAGGGTGACCAGGGCAACGCGTCTCATCGGGACCTCTCGGGAGGGGTGGTTGACGGGAGAGGTTATACGTAAAACTTGAGGGATGCCAGTCCGGTTCTCCGGGGTGCCGTGGGCGGGCCGTGCGGTGCGTGGCAGGCTGGTGATCACCGCCGGGGCCACGGCTCCGGCGCCCCCACCGGACAGCTGCACAGGAGTCGAGCACCATGGCCGATCTGCCGAAGTCGACCGGAGCACCCGCCCACCAGAACGTCACGTTCCCGAGCGGCGGCACCACCGCGCACGGCTATCTGGCGCTGCCGCCGTCCGGGAGCGGGCCGGGCGTCATCGTGATCCAGGAGTGGTGGGGTCTGACCGACCACGTCGCCGACGTCGCCGACCGGCTGGCCGCGGAGGGCTTCGTCGCGCTCGCTCCCGACCTGTACGGCGGCAATGTCGCCCACGACAGCGAGGAGGCCCTGCGGATGATGCAGGCGCTGCCGGTCTCGCGGGGCGTGGAGCTGCTGTCCGGCGCGGTCGGCCACCTGCTGTCGCTGGACGAGGTCACCTCGGACACCGTCGGCGCGGTCGGCTTCTGCATGGGCGGCGGATTCGTCCTGTACCTGGCGGCGGCCGACCCCCGGGTGAGCGCCGCGGTGCCGTTCTACGGGGTGATCCAGGGCGAGCTGCCCGACTTCTCGGGCCTGAAGGCGCAGATCCTGGGCCACTACGGGGAGCTCGACCAGACCATCCCGGCGGAAAGCCTGGAGGCCCTGCGCGAAGCCGTCCACGAGCAGTCCGGGATCACCCCGGACCTGCGCCTCTACCCGGCGAACCACGCCTTCTTCAACGACGGCGGCCAAACGTACGACGCCGAGTCCGCCGCCCGCGCCTGGGAGAGCACGGTGCCCTTCCTGCACGAGCGGCTGGGTTAGGGCCTGCGCGCCGGGTCACGCTGGCGGTGAGCGGGGTCCGGCATGTCCGGTCGAGCGGTGGGGGGCCGTGCGGCGCGGCGGGGCCTGACTGCGCCTCGGATCACGCTGAGGGTTAGCGGGGTCGGCACGCCCGGCCGCGCGGTGGCGGGGCCGTGGCGCGCGGCCGAGTTGGGGCCTGCCTCTTGGCTCAGGCCGACCGCTGGCGGGGCTGAAGCCCGGATGGGCGTCTCGGTGAAGGGGTGATTCCAGTTTCCGTGGTCACCCCATTACCACCCCCTACCAGCTACTGCGCGCCGCGCTGGTCGGCCCCGCCCACGGCTCCCCGCTGGTGGACGCGGCGACTCGGCACATGCTGCCGAGCGATGGTGGGGCCGTGCCGTGCGGCTCGGTTAAGACCTGCCCCCGATCGAGCCGGCGGTGAGCGGGGTCCGGCAGATCCGGCCGAGCGGTGGCGGCCGTGCCGTCGGCCGCTGCGCGTTGGGCGCCACCGACGGATGAGGCTGCGCCCCCTTGGGGTGCGCGCCCTTCCCCACGTCGGGCAGGCGGCCGTACGGCGTCGGGCCACCCGAGCGGGGCCCTGCCGTCGCGCCGGGTCACCCCGGACCGCCGCGCTGTCAGCGTCCGCTGCCGCACCGCGCGAGCGTTCCGGTGCCTCCGACCCGCGGTCGGTGGCGACCACGCGGCCAGGACTCGGCGGCGCGTCAGGGACCGCGCCGCCGGCATGCTCCCCCGCCGCGCCGGCGGTTTCGGTGCCTCGGTCTGCGGGCGTAGGGCCCCGGACCGAGGCGCCGGGGCGGGGTGGCCGGTAGCGTCCCGGCCATGACGATCACTGAGAGCCGCAGCCCCGAACAGCGCAAGCGTGACGTACTGGCCCGTCTGGAGCGGGAGACGGATATCTGGGTGGCCTCGGCGGACGCCGACGGGCTGCCGTGTCTGGTCGCGCTGTGGTTCGCCTGGGACGGCGAGTCCGTCTGGCTGTCCACCCGGATCACCAATCCCACGGGTCGCAACCTGCGCGACGGCGGCCGCACCAGGCTGGCGTTCGGGGACACCCAGGACG
This sequence comes from Streptomyces sp. NPDC024687, assembly GCF_055559055.1. Taxonomy (NCBI): domain Bacteria; kingdom Bacillati; phylum Actinomycetota; class Actinomycetes; order Kitasatosporales; family Streptomycetaceae; genus Streptomyces; species Streptomyces sp. NPDC024687. The sequence goes on from NZ_JBVHLJ010000010.1 coordinate 312,040, forward strand.
TCGTGCTCATCGACGGGAAGGTACGGACGTACGGCGGGACGGACGTGCCGGCCGCGGCGATCGAGCTGTTCCAGGGAAAGACGGGCTGGGATCCGCGCGAGGACAGCGCCTCCTACGCCTTCTTCCAGGTGCGTCCGCACACGGTGCAGGCCCTCAACGGCGTGCACGAGATGCGAGGGCGGCACGTCATGGAGGACGGCGTGTGGGTCGTGTGACCGCTCAACCGGCCTGACGGTGCAGCGAGTCGAGCGTGTCCCGTTCCTCGTCGGTGAGCCGGAGGGCGCCCGCCGCGATGTTCTCGGTGAGGTGGTCGGGGTTGCCGGTGCCGGGGATGGCGAGGACGTGCGGGCCCTGGGCGAGGGTCCAGGCGAGCCGGACCTGGGCGGGAGTCGCGCCGTGCGCCCGCGCGACGGCCAGGACCTTTTCGTCGTGGCCGGACGTGGCGCCGTGGGAGCCGCCCTTCCCCGCGATCGCGTAGAACGGCACGAAGGCGATGCCCTGTTCCTCGCAGATCCGCAGCATGTCGTCGGTGCCGGGATTGTGGGAGTCGAGCCCGAACCGGTTCTGCACGCACACCACCGGCGCGATCGCCTGTGCCTCGGCGAGATGCCGGGGCTCGACGTCGGAGATGCCCAGGTGCCGGATCAGGCCCGCCTCGCGCAGTTCGGCGAGGGCCCCGAAGTGCTCCCCGATCGAGTCCTGGCGCATCCGGCGGAGGTACACCAGGTCGAGGTGGTCGCGACCGAGCTGGCGGAGATTTTCCTCGACATGGCCGCGCAGGTCTTCCGGTCGGGCCGAGGTGCCCCACTCGCCGGTGTAGTCCCGGAAGGGCCCGACCTTCGCGGCGATGACGAGGTCGTCGGGGTACGGAGACAGCGCGCTGTTGATGATCTCGTTGGCGGAGCGCAGCGAGGAGAAGTAGAAGGCCGCCGTGTCGATGTGGTTGACGCCGAGCTCCCTCGCCTTGTGCAGCACGGCGATGGACCGCTTCCGGTCGCTGGGGGTGCCGAGATGGAAGGCCGCGCTGCCGGTCAGCCGCATCGCGCCGAAACCGATGCGGTTGACGGTGAGATCGCCGATTGTCCAGGTGCCTGCCGCGTCCGCGATGATCGTTTCGGTGGTCATCGGCGGATGATGACACACCTCCGGCTGGTCCCCCGTCGGCATTTCCCGAACTCCTACCTCCGCTGGGCGGCCAGCCGGATGGGCGCGTTGGCCGCCCCGAAGCCGGTGTAGCCGCCGGAGCGCTGCACGAACTCGAAGAAGACACGGCCGACCGTCTCGGTGTAGCAGTGCCGGAACTCGCCGCCCCGCTCGTCGCGGTCGTACAGGATGCCGAGCTCGCGATACGTCTCCAACTCCCCCTCGGCGAACTCGAACCGGGCCGCCAGGTCGTCGTAGTAGTTCGCCGGGATGTGCAGCAGCCCGGCTCCGGCCGCCCGGAAGCGACGGACCGCGGCGACGATGTCGTCGACGGCGAACGCCACGTGCCGGGCCCGTGTCTCACCGTCCTCCTGCGGCGCGGGCGCGAGGTTGAGGACCAGCCGGGGCCCGTCGGAGGAGGCGGACAGGGCACGGCTGCGGAACAGGCCGTAGGGATCGGCGAGTTCGACGGTGTCGTGCGGACTGAGGCCCAGCACCGTGCGGTGGAAGAGCACCGACTCGTCGAACTGGTGCCAGGGCTGGGTGAGCGCGAGATGGTCGATGGCGGTGACGACACTCTGCTTGCCGCTCTCCACGTCGAACTCGGCGGGCCCGCTGCCGGCCGTGTACGCGAAGTCGTCGGTCCAGCTGGGGAGTTCGGGGCGTCCGGTCGCGCAGAACAGGACTTCGGTGCCGTCCGGGGCCGCGATCGACTCCAGGGGAACGTCCTGTGCGCCGCGGCGCTTGGGCAGGGCGGGCGCGAGCAGGGCTTCCGCCCGCCGCGCCGAGGCCGCCGGATCGGCCGTCTCCAGGCCTACGGCGGCCAGGGTGGTGTCGCTACGGCGGCCCGCGGTGCCCGTGTTGACCAGGACGCGGGCACCGCCCTGCTCCCAGAGGTCGACCGGCTTGCCGTGATGGCGGGCGGTGCGGGTGAAGCCGAGAGCGGTGAGGAGTTCACCGACGGGCTCGGGGTCGCTGGTGGCGAGTTCGGCGAAGGCGACGCCGGAGGGGACCACGGGGGCCGGGAGCGGGGAGACTCCGGCGTTCTCCTCCAGGGCGAGCAGGGAGCGCAGTCCGTCGAGCGCCGTGCGGCCGGCGTCCGCCTGGCGGAAGACGTCGTTGAAGACCTCCAGGGACAGGGGACCGTCGTACCCGGCGCTCAGGACGTGCCGCAGGAGTCCGGCGACGTCGAATCCGCCCTGACCGGGGAAACAGCGGTAGTGGCGGCTCCACTGGAGGACGTCCATGGCCATCAACGGAGCATCGGCGAGCTGGAGGAAGAAGATCTTCTCGCCGGGGATGTCCTCGATGCCCTTCGGATCCGAGCCCCGGGACAGGATGTGGAAGCTGTCCAGACAGGTGCCGAGCGCCGGATGGTCCGCGGCCTCGACAATCCGCCAGGCGTGGTCGTACGTACTGACGTGCCGCCCCCACGCCAGTGCCTCGTAGGCGACCCGGATGCCGGACTCCTGGGCCAGGTCGGCGAGGCGGCTCAGCTGCTCCGCGGCGAGGGCGTCGTCGTCCACGGCCTGCGGGGCGACGCTGGAGCAGACGAGGACGGTGTCGGCGCCGAGCCTGCGCATGAGCTCGAACTTGTGCCGGGCACGCCTGAGGTTGCGGGCGAAGGTCTCCTCCGGGACGGCCTCGATGTCGCGCATCGGCTGGTAGAGGTCGATGCGCAGGCCCAGGTCGGCCGTGCGGGCGGCGATCTCCTCGGGGGCGAGGGGGCTCGCGAGGAGGTCGTTCTCGAAGATCTCGACGCCGTCGAAGCCGGCCCGCGAGGCGGCCGTCAGTTTCTCGGTGAGGGTGCCGCTGAGGCAGACGGTGGCGATGGACTTGCGCATGCTCGCTCCCGAGGTGTCATACATACTCGCTCCGGCCTCGAGCCGACGCCGGACCACCAGGCGGTTCAATCGATCCATTCTACGGTCAGACTAGGTGCCCCAGGCTCCTGGAACAAGGCCGGGGCCGACGGAGATGGCGGCCACCAGCGACTTCTTCGGCGTCGCGGTTTCCTTGGTCCGCACAGCGGACTACGGTCGGAAGCGACACCGGACGAGGGCCGAACACACGGGGAACCACCGGGAGGCAGCGGGTGAGCGACGGACAGCGGCGGGCGGAGGGCGACGCCGACCAGCACGCGGGCGGGGTGCGCAGTGTGCGGCGGGCCTTCGACATCCTCGCCCTGCTCACCGAGGACCGGCCGGTGATCACCCTGCGGGAGATCGCCGAATCGACGGGGCTCGCCAAGACGACCGCGCTGCGTCTGGTGCAGACCCTGGAGGAGACGGGTCTGCTGGGCTCGCACCCGTCGGGGTACACCGCGGGGCCCGCGCTGTGGCGCTGGGCCTATCTCGCGCGCAGTCAGTGGGAGGTGCCGCAGGAGACCCGGAAGGTCATGCGCGACCTGGCGGACCGGCTGGGCGAGACCGTCAATCTGTTCGTCGCCCGGGGCGTCCACCGCATCTGCGTCGCGCACGAGGAGAGTCCGCACCCGCTGCGCCATGTCGTCGAGGTCGGCGACGAGCAGCCACTGTGGGCGGGCGCCTCCTCGAAGATCCTTCTGCGGGGCGCCTCCGAGGCGTTCCTGCGCCGGGTCGCCGTCGCCTCACCGCAGGGCGAGGCACAGGTCGAGCGGCTGCGGGCCTGGGTCGCGGAGGCCGCCGAGCGCGGCTACGCCGTCAGCAGCAGCGAGTGGGACGAGGGGCTCACCGCCGTGGCGGTGCCCGTCACCGGCCGCACCGGCGAGGTCGTGGCGTCCCTCTCCCTCAGCGGCCCCAGCCACCGCTTCCCCTACGAGGCCGTCGAGCGCTTCGCCACGGAGCTCGCCGAGGGCGCCCGCCTCATCTCCGGCCAGGGCTTCAGCCACCCGCTGAGCAGCGGCGTCTGACACACGGCGGCCCTGGGCCCCACCGCGTCGGAGGGGGGGGGGGGGGGGGGGGGGGACCCCGACCCGGTCTCGAAGAGATGTGGGGGAGGGGGGGGTGTCAACCCTCCCCCATTCTCCCCCCCCCCAACGAAGCCCTCCCCACCTGTT
>NZ_JBVHLJ010000011.1:0-72236 GCF_055559055.1 Streptomyces sp. NPDC024687
CCTCCCGCCCCACCCGTCACCCCGCCCAGCCCGCATGCCCCGCGCACACCTGCTACCTCTTCGGCACCGCAATCCCACATTGCAAGAATCGGCCTATATCAAGGCAGTACAGGTGACAACGACCTCTCAGCTAGGTTCTGTCTCTTTGGTCAGCGTCGGGTCCAGATGAGGATGCCTGCTAGGTGGAGTGCGGCCTGGTAGGCGATAGCGAGCTTGTCGGTTCGTGTGGCCAGGCCGCGCCATTGCTTGAGGCGGTTGATGCACCGCTCGACGGCGTTCCGCTGCTTGTATGCCTCGCTGTCGAAGGCGGGTGGACGGCCACCGGAGCGACCTCGCCGCAGGCGGTGGCCGACTTGGTCGGACGGCTGCGGGATGACCGCACGGATGCCCCGGCGCCGCAGGTGGGCGCGGATGGCGCGGGAGGAGTACGCGCGGTCGGCCAGAACGGCCAGGGGCCGGGTCCGGGGCCTGCCCGGGCCGGAGCGGTGCACGCGGATGCGGGACATCACCGTTTCGAAGGTGGGTGCATCACCTGCCTGGCCTGCGGTGACGGTGAAGGCCAGGGGCCGTGCCCGGCCGTCTGCGGCCAGGTGGACCTTGGTGCTCAGCCCGCCGCGCGAGCGTCCGAGCGCGTGATCGACGGGCTCGCCGCGGTGGGCCGCCCCTTTTTGAGTGCTCCCGCAGCGTGCTGGTGGCCCGGCCGACCGTGGAGTCCACGGACACCGTCCAGTCGATGTCGTCGTCGGCGTCCGCCGCTGCCAGGACAGCGGCGAGGATCGTCTCCCAGGTGCCGTCGATGGCCCATCTGATCAGCCGCTTGTGAGCGGTCTGGAAAGGGCCGAGCTCCTCAGGCAGGTCACGCCAGGGCGAGCTGGTGCGGTACTTCCATGCGATGGCCTCGAGCGTGCGGCGATGGTCGGCCCATCTCCGCCCACGGACCGGATCGGCCGGCATCAGCGGCTCGATCCGGTCCCACATCGCATCAGTGATCACTAATCGGACAGACACATCCGATCAACTGACCAACCCAGCAAAGAGACACGCGCTAGGTGAACCGGTCCCTATCATCGATCTTTCGTGATGGCCCACCCGCTCGCGGGTGGGCCGCGAGTTCGTCCCTGGCCGACCCCACGACCGTCACCCGCCCCTGGTTCGGCTGGGGCGACGCCCTCTTCGCCGAGCTGCTCCTCGACCTCACAGGACGCTCGATGGCAGCCCTGCACCCTCGCCTGTCCACCGCCCAACCGCCCTCACGGTAAGGACACTCCCGACCTCCCGGCGCCGGCGGTCGCTACGATCTGCGGCGTGTGCGCAAACATTGTGGTCGCCGAAGACGACGCGAAGCAGGCCGAACTGGTGCGCCGCTACCTGGAGCACGAGGGTCACGCCGTCACGGTCGTCGAGGACGGCCGGACGGCTCTCGAGACGGTCCGGCACCAGGAACCCGACCTGGTCGTCCTCGACGTGATGATGCCCGGGGCCGACGGTCTCGACGTCGTACGGATCCTGCGCGCCGAACGCCGGGAGGTGCCGGTGCTGATGCTGACGGCCCGCAGCACCGAGGACGATCTGCTGCTCGGCCTCGACCTCGGCGCCGACGACTACATGACCAAGCCGTTCAGTCCGCGTGAACTCACCGCCCGGGTAAGGACGTTGCTTCGCCGCAACCGGCGCGGCCCCGACCCGGCTCCGGCGACCGTACCCGCTCCCGCCTCGGCGGAGCCCGAAGCGGCCCCGGACGACGAGGTGTTGACGGTCGGCGCGCTCAGGGTCGATCCCTCGCGGCACGAGGTGTCGGTGGCCGGGACGCCCGTCGAGTGCACGCCCGGTGAGTTCCGTATCCTCGCGGCGATGGCGGCCGAGCCCGGCCGGGTCTTCACCAGGGCACGGCTCCTGGGCGAGTTACACGGCTTCGACAAGTACATCAGCGGCCGGACCGTCGACGTGCACGTCATGAACCTGCGCAAGAAGATCGAGCGCGCCCCACGACGGCCGGCCCGCCTCATCACCGTCTTCGGCGTCGGCTACAAACTCACGGACCCCGCGAAGAACGTGCCCCATGCGTCGTCCTGACAGGGGAGGTGCGGCGGGGGACGCCCGGCTGCCGCTGCGCAAGAGCCTGGCGGGGCGGCTGCTGACCGTGACGGCGCTGGTGGCCTCATGCTCGGTCGCCGCGACCGCCTGGCTGGCCGTGCAGACGACCTCCGTCGCGATCCGCCAGGAGCAGGGGCAGAACCTCAAGTCCGACGCGAAGATCTACGACACCCTCCTCGGCTACGCGGCCACCCACCCCGACTGGGACGGCGTCGACACCACTGTGCGAGATCTGGCCCAGGAGTCCGGGCGCCGGATCGTGCTCACCACGCCGGGCCGACACCCGATCGTGGACTCGGCCGACTCACGCTCAGCGGACGGCGGTTCGTCCGAGGATCTGCTCGCCCAGCAGGCCTCGGCGGTCGTGGATCCACGCTCCGTCGACACCGTGCTGGTGCCCGACGCGGCCAAGGCCGGCGCCGACCGCGTCGATCCACGGGCCGTGGGGCCCTTCCGGCTGCCCGCGAAGGAACACGACGCACTGCGGAAGGCCGCCGTCGGGAGGGTGGAGTGCCTCAGCCAGATGGGTATCGCCGCCGACGTCGTCGAGAGCCCGGGCGGACGGCCCCGCGTCCAGTTCGTGAGCGACGAGACCGAGGGGGGAACCGACCGTGACCTGGAGGCCAAGTGCTTTGCGTCCTACCCGGTCGGTCCCACCGCGACCGAGCGGAAGGCTCTGAGCGCCCTCAACCAACTGGCTGACGCCTGTCTGAAACGACAGGGTCGCACCGCCGTGAAACTGAACCTGGACCTGTCCTGGGACCGGAGTTACGCATACGGGCGCGACGATGCGGTCTCCGGCGCCGAGGACGGCCTCAGCGATCGGGAGGCGAAGGCCCTGGCCGCCAAGAAGGCGGAGGACGCCGCATCGGCCGAACGCAAAGCGGCTTCCGGCGGCGCACTCGACTACACCACAGCCGAGATCCGCGACAGCGCGTACGACCGGGCCGTGGCCAACTGTGTCGAAAGCGCCCGCCGGGAACAGCTCACGGGCTATGTCGCCGAGCCCGCACTCCTGTTCATCGACGGTCCCGGTGCCGCCGGCGTGCCTGGCTTCGACCTCTCCCGCGCCAACACCGCACGCATCGCCGGTGTCACCGCCCTGGTCCTCGCCCTCACCGTCGGCGCCTCGGTGCTCGCCGGAGCCAGGCTCGTACGCCCGTTGCACGCGCTCACCGGCGCCGCCCAGCGCATGCGGGAGGGCCTGGACGCGACGCCGGTGCCCGTGCCCGTCGTCTCCGACAATGAGATCGGACGGTTGACGGCGGCCTTCAACGACATGGCCGCGCACCGGGCCCGCCTGGAGGAGCAGCGCAAGGTGATGGTCAGCGATGTCGCTCATGAGCTGCGAACGCCGCTGAGCAACATCCGGGGCTGGCTGGAGGCGGCCCACGACGGACTGGCCGTGCCGGACCCCGCGTTCGTCTCCTCGCTCCTGGAGGAGGCGGTGCAGCTCCAGCACCTCATCAACGACCTCCAGGACCTGGGCGCGGCCGACGCGGACGCCCTGCGGCTGCACCGGAAGCCGGTACGGATCGACGAGCTGCTCGGCCAGGTCGCCGCCGCGCACCAGGGGTTGGCCGAGACGGCGGGCGTCACCCTCACGGTCCTGACACCGCCGCCGGGCACCCCTCACCCACCACTCCTCGACGCCGACCCCGTACGGCTGCGGCAGACCGTCAGCAACCTGCTCTCCAACGCGGTGCGCCACACCCCGGCCGGCGGCACGGTGACCCTGCGCCGGTACGTCACCGACCCGGGGGACGAGCTCGCCGTGGAGGTGTCCGACACCGGCAGTGGCATTCCGGCGGGCGACCTCCCGTACGTGTTCGACCGTTTCTGGCGGGCGGAGAAGTCCCGCAATCGCAGCACCGGCGGCAGCGGCCTCGGCCTGGCGATCGTCCTCAAGCTCGCCGAGGCCCACGGCGGCACAGTGGAGGTGGCGAGCACGGAGGGAGAGGGGGCCACCTTCACCCTGCGGCTGCCGACAGCCGAGTCACGGAAGCCGGAGGGCCCCGGTCGACCCTGATGGGATGACGACAGCGCTCTGACAGTTTCTTCACAAGTGGTCGTCAGGGTGAAGCCATGCCCGGAACCTGGTGCGGATCGGCAACCAGGAACGACCAAGCCGGGCTGGAACTGGAGTCCTCACATGTCCCGCGGTCTCATCCTGCGCCCGCTGCGTATCGCTGTCCTGACCGGCGTCGCGGCCGGCGCGCTGCTCGTCCCGGCCACTGCGGCCTTCGCCACCGACCCGACTCCGTCGCCGGGCGCGACCGACTCGACCCCTGCCGACAAGGAGGCCCTGGCGAAGAAGAAGGCCGAGGACGCCAAGACGCTCAAAGAGACCGAGGCCCGGAAGGCCGAAGCCCAGAAGAACGGAGGCAAGGACTACCCGCGTGGCGGTGTCGCCGCGGGCGAGGCCCCCGCCAAGGACGACAACACCGCCACGCTCATCGGCTCGGCCACCGGCGCGCTGCTGCTCGCGGGCGCCGGCACCTACGTACTGCGCCGTCGCACCACCGCCCGCCGCGAAGGCTGACCTGGCAGCACTGCCTCTCGTACGAAACGGTGGCGCCGCCCTTCACCAGGCGGCGCCACCGCGCGTTCCGGTGAACCTCCGCACCCTGTTCTGGAGCCCGCGTTGCCCTCTGCACACCGTCCGGCCCTGTCCCGGGCCCGCCTCGCGACCCTCGCCCTGCTGACCCTCGTCAGCGTGCTCACCGGCTGCTCGGCCGGCCCCGACCCGACAGTGCGGGTCGTCCCCTCCGCCTCCGCACCCGGCACCCCGAGGTCCGGGCAGCCCACGGCCTCTGACGCTCCGGCGGCTCCGGCTGCCCCCGCCGAGGTGGCCGTTCCCTCCGTGGGGATCACCAGTTCGCTGATGGAGTTGGGCCTCAACACGGACGGGACGGTCGAGGTCCCGCCGGCCGAGGAGGGGATGACCGCGGGCTGGTACACGGGCGGTGCGGTGCCCGGTGAGATCGGCGCGGCCGTCATCATCGGCCACAACGACACCCGCTTCGGCGAGGCCGTCTTCCACGACCTGAAGAAGATCAAGGAGGGTGCGGACATCACTGTCACCGACAAGACGGGAAAAGCCCTTCACTTCACCGTCACGGCCACGGAGAGCGTCGCCAAGAACGCCTTCCCGACGGAGAAGGTCTACGGGCCGACCCAGGAACGTGCTCTACGGCTCATCACGTGCGACGGCGACTTCGACGCGCAGGGGCACCCTGTCGACAACCTCATCGTGTACGCGACAGCGAGCTGAGGGCGGGCGATGTGCCTGTTGGGCCAGGGTGCGGGCTGTATTTCGTGCTGTGTGAGATATGCGGACGGGGCGGGCTGACCGATGCGGGACGGCAGCGTCGGGAGGCCGTACGGCGGCAGCCGGCCGTGCTGTTCGAGTAGAAGATCAAGCTGCTGGAGGTCGCCCGGCCTCCGAGTGAGCCGGAAGTCGGCCTACCAGTGGCACCAGCTGTGGTGGGACGGCGGGATCGAGGCCCTGGTATCGCGCGGGCCGAGCGGATCACGGTGCCGTCTGTCGCCGCGCTGCCTGGAGAAGCTCGTCGCATATCTGGAGGAAGGGGCCGGCCGTGCACGGCTGGGTGGAGGACCAGGTGTGGACCGCTGGGCGGGTGGCCACGCTGATCGGCCGGGAGTACCACGTCTCCTACAGCGTCTCAGGCGCCACCCGGCTGATGCACCGGCTCGGGTTCTCCCCGCAGGTGCCCGTGCGGCGGGTCGCCGAGCGTGACGAGGAGGCGGTGAAGATGTGGAAGAGGTGACCTGGGCGGAGGTAAAAGGGCCCGGGCGGCCTGCGGGGGCTACATCTGCTTCGAGGACGAAGCAGGTTTCACCCGCCGACCGCCCTGAGGCCGCACCTGGGGGCGACGCGGAAACAGCACTGAACCTGCGCGCTTGGAGCGATCGGATCACGCTGTTGACCAGCGGCGGTGCGCTGGCCGATCAGCAGCGCGAGCAGTTGGCCGCCGGCGGAGTGGGTCTGGACGAGCGGCCGGTCAGTGGTTTCGACGGGCCGGGATCCGAGTTACGGGCGGCGGTGTTCGCCGACGGCGGCGAACTCTCCATCGGCGCACTGCTGGTCAGGACGACTCTCCCCCAGCGCTCGTCGCTGGCCAGTGCGCTCGGAGCGAGCCTGACCGAACCGGACGAGATGCTCAGCGTCGAGGCGATCAAGGTGGACGCTATGTCCCGGACCGGTGTCTCCGGACTGTATGCGGCCGGGGATGCGGCGACTTCGGTCCCGCCGTTCATGGCGGCCGCCACGGCATCGGGTTACCTGGCCGGCGCCGCCGCTGCTGTGCAACTGGCCGCAGGCTACTGAGCTGGCGGACCGTGGCCGCCGCGTCGCGGAGGATGCGTTGATGTGCACGCCGAGTTCGCGCATCGCTTCGACCCGCCGCTCGGGCCGGCTCATCAGCTCGACCCTCTTCTCGGGCAGTGGCGCAGCGGTATCGGAGGTGACAGGCACCGCACACGATGACCACGGCTCGGGATCTGCACTGCGCCGCAGTGCAGATCCCGAGCAGATGGAAGCGGTATTCGCCGAACTCGCCGCAGTACTAGGCGCTGTGGTCGTGGATCTCTTCCGGGGGCGAGCTGTGAGGGCTGCGGCGGGTGTGGGACTCGGTGCCGCAGCTCCGGGCCCCACACAGAGGCGGAGGCTATGCGTCCCCGTTGAGCATGGCGGCGGTCAGCACACTGCCACCGAAGCCCCAGCCGCCGTCGGCGACCTCGTCGATCAACACGACGGTGTTGGGGCGGGCTTCCTCACCGTAGATCTCCGCGTACAGAGCTGTGGTGCGCTCTACGATCTTCTTCTTGTCCTCGGCGGTGATGGTGCCTGCGGGGACCTTGAAATTGGCGAACGGCATGTGCGTTTCTCCTTGAGTTGATCTCTTCCGTAAGGCGGAAGCATGTGTCCGAGATGCGTGGCCACGGGGCCGCTTCTCGACTGTTGTCGGCGTGTCAGAGGCCGGCGTGGGGAATGGCAGTTCGTCGACGCTGATGCGGTGAAAGGATTCCGCGCGGATCCGGACGCAGATGACCGGTACCACCACGCTGCCGTTGCGGGCCGGCGACCCTCACGATGTGCGGCTGCGGCATCGCACCAGGCCGCCGTTGGCTCGCAGGGTCTGGCCATTCACCCAGTGCCCTGCCGGGCTGGTGAGGAAGGCAACCACGTGGGCGATGTCTTCCGGGGTGCCCAGCCGCTCAAGGGGCGGAGCCTTGGCGAGCTGGTCGATCTGCCCGGGCGTCTTGCCCTTGAAGAACAGGTCCGTGGCTGTGGGCCCCGGGGCGACGGCGTTGACGGCGATGTCTCGCCCGCGCAGCTCGCGGGCGAGGATCAACGTGAACGACTCGGTGGCTGCCTTGCTCGCTACGTAAGCACCGGAAGCAGGGACCTGGTGCCGACCACGGAGGTCGAGAACCGCACGAACGAACCGCCCGCGCGTAGTCGCCGGGCGGCCTGCTGGGCGACGACGAAGGCACCGCGGATATCGGTGCGATGCACAGCGTCCAGCACCGCCAAGCCGAGCTCCGCGATGGGTGACAGAGCGAGTCGGCCGCCACAGTTCACCACGACGTCCACGCCGCCGAACTCCTGCTCCGTCCGGTCGAACAGCGCCGTCATCGCCTGCTCGTCCGCCACGTCCGCCTGCGCCGCGATCGCCCGCCCGCCGGGGCCGGTGATCGCCGCTACGGTCTCTTCGGCGGCAGCCGCGTCGTAGGCGTAGTTCACTACGACCACCAGGCCGTCCTGGGCGAGCCTGTGGGCGACCGCCCGGCCGATGCCGCGGATTCCCCGGTAACGACTGCGACCCGTTCGACCGCAGGTGTGGGAGTGGTTCTGGGAGGGCTCGTATCCATGGCCTCTACGATGCGCAGTATCGGTGGGCGGAGCCAGGGGATGTCATCCCCTATGTCAGCGGGCCGCCCGGACGCAGGATGGCAGGCATGGGTTCTGTGAAATATGCCGAGCTGGGCGCGTTCCTGCGCTCGCGGCGTGCACGTATTCGCCCGGCTGACGTGGGATTTCCCCCCGGGCCCCGCCGCCGGGTGCCCGGACTGCGCCGCGATGAAGTCGCCCAGCTCGCCGGAGCATCGGTGGACTACTACAACGAACTTGAACGCGGGGCCGGATCCCAGCCCTCGGAGCAGATGATTGCCGCGCTGGCGAGGGCACTGCGGCTGACGGCTGACGAGCGCGACTACCTCTACCACCTGGCCGACCGCCCGGTGCCCACACACGGTGGACCGGCCTCGCATGTCCACCCTGGCATGCTCGACCTCCTCAGCCGTCTGACATCGACACCCGCGCAGGTCATCACCGACCTGCATGTCACTTTGGTGCAGAATCCGCTGGCGGTGGCGCTGCTCGGGGACCACTCGGGCTTCCGGGGCGCTCGGGCCAGCTTCGTCCACCGATGGTTCGCCGACCCCGACGGCCGTGCGATGTATCCCGAAGCCGACCATGGCCACCAGTCCCGGGCCTTCGTCGCCGATCTTCGAGCAGCCGCCGCGAGACGTGATGCCAGGGACGCCGAAGCCAGCTCGCTGATCAGCTCACTACTCAATGCCTCGCCGGAATTCGCTGCTCTTTGGGCCGACCATGACGTGGCATTCCGGCGTGATGACCGCAAACGCCTCATCCATCCTCTACTTGGCCTGATCGAGGTCAACTGCCTCAACCTGTTCAGTGAGGACGGCCGACAGCGGCTGCTTTGGTTCACCCCTGCAGTCGGCACCGACAGCGCCGATCTTCTCGATCTGCTTGCTGTCCTCGGCACCCAGGAATTCACCGGACCGGCACGCTGACAATCAGCCGCCTTTCGCGTCGGCCCGGGACTGGAGCCGGGTGAGGATCCGCTGCCAGGCACCGTTCCGCTGCCACCGGTGGAACAGGTCGTAAACCCGGTTCCACGGAACACCGGTCCGGACCCGTATGCCGTCGATCAACTGCCGTCGAGGCCAGACGGGCGGCCGCCCCACCTTCGCACCCTTCGGTAACAACGTTCCAGCACCGCCTACTGCTCGTCCGTGAGATCTCCCCGATCCATGAACCGTGATCATCCACAGCTCAAGATCCACTTTCGATACACGGCCTAGGCCGCCTCGCCAGGCGTGTCCCCGCGAGCATGCAGGAGGGCGGGCAGTGTCTCGTCGAGCCAGGCCTCGGACTCGTCCAGTGACCAGCCGAGGTCGTCGGTGCGGACGAAGTAAGTGGCGTTGCAGAGGTGTATCCAGAGCACGTCGGTGGCCCGCGCGGCGTCGACACCCGCGCGGAGCGCGCCCATCGCGGCGAGCCGGCCTGCTGTCAAGGCCAGCCCGCCACGCAGGCTTTGGTGCGCGATCAGCTGGATCTCCCGCACTCTGGGCTTCTGCGGTGCAGCGGCGGCGACCTGCCGCATCAGGCCGGACCACTCCTCGAACTTGACACGGCTGGCATGCACAATGAATACGGTTCCTGGTTTTCTCGCCTGCCACCTCGCCCACACCCGCAAAAACCCCTCTCCGCCCGGGTCGGCCCACACCCTGGTCCTCGTCGCGTACGTCCTCGTCCCGCCCGGCGCCACCGCGAAGACCCGCATCACCGAATTCGCCCGCCACCCCGGCCTCCGCACCACCACCCGCGTGACCCAGGCCCAGCCAGGTTGTCCACCTGGTGCAGGAGTTCGAGACGCGCCAGCCCGTCGGCTTCGAAGTGTCCAGGCCGTGGCCGACCTGACCGGGAACGACGAGGTCGCACACGCCACCCTGGGCTCGGGCAGAAGCCCCGCAGGGACGCTCTCAGGCAGAGAGCAGCAGGACCGCCGGCCGCGAGGCGCGCACCATCCCCACGCGGACGACAGACGGTGGCCCCGGACGGCAAGCGGAAGGTAGCTTCGGCCGCAGCCGGACTGGTCGGCCGGGCGGTGCTCTTATTCTCGACGGTGGCACCACCGCTCTCGCCGTCGCCCGCGCTCTCCCGTGCAGACCTTGCCTGCACCGTGATCACACACAGCCCGACGGTCGCCGCAGCGCTGCTCGACCATCCTCAGGCGGAGCTCTTCCTGCTCGGGGGGCACGTCTTCAAGCACTCGGCGGTCACTTGCGGTGCCGCCGCGGTCGAGGCCGCACAGAACGTCTCCGCCGACCTGTGCCTGCTCGGCGTCACCGGCATGCACCCCAAGGCCGGACTGACCACAGGAGACGCCGAGGAAGCGGCGATGAAACGTGCCCTGTCCGCACGGGGCGCGGACACCTACATCCTCGCCTCCTCCGAGAAGATCGGCACGGCTTCGCGGTCCCGTGTCCTGCCCTGGGAGAAGGTCAGCGGACTGATCACCGATGCCGATCCCCACGACACGGTCGTCGAGCAGCTCAAGGCGCTCGGCGTGGAGGTCTTGGCAGCCAGCTGACAGCCGAACGCGGCATCTCAGGCCGACGGAAACGCACTCGGGGTGCGAACCCGACAGGGAATCGAACAGTCGCCTCTCGCACGGCCTCGCCCTCGCCTCGTGATCAGAACAGCCGTGACCAGGATTTGACCTGCAAAGTCACAGCCTTCTGCAACACGCCTTCAGAGACGAAAAACGACCTCTAATCGAGGCGCCCGGGCGAGTGCCCCGGCCGCTGCCCCGCGCCCTGGATGAGGCACTCGATCAGGTAGTCGCCCGTGCCCTCGTCGATGGTCACGCCGTGGGTCTCACTGCGGAAGCCGGGGAAGCGGCGGTCGAAGGACTCCAGGGCGGTTAGATAGCGCAGCAGCGGGCCGTCGGCTGCGCCGACGGACTCGCCCGGCATCAGGACCGGGATGCCGGGCGGGGTGACCGTCACCATGGCGGCCGCCACCCGGCCGGCCGCCTCCGAGATCCGGACCCGTTCGGTGTCGCCCCGCACCAGCCGCTGGTAACAGTGCTGAGGTGGCGCCACGGGCTGCGGGAGCTGCTGGAAGGCCGTGTCGAGAAGCTCCACCAGGCGCGCCGAGCGCAGTTGCTCGTGCATCTCCTGGCAGAGCCCGCGCAGGGTCAGGCCCGCGTATCGGCGGGGATGCGCGGCGACGGCCTCCGGCAGGACGTGCTCCAGTGGGGCGTCGGCGTCGTAGAGGGCCTTGAAATCTGTCAGGGCGTCCAGCAGGGTGCCCCACTTGCCCTTGGTGATGCCCATGGAAAACAGGATCAGTGTGGTGTAACTGTCGGTCTTCTCCACCACAATCTTCCGGGTTGCCAGATAGGCGGTGAGCACCCGGGCGGGGATGCCCTTCTCGGCCATCTCGCCCGTGGCGTTGATCCCCGGACAGGTCAGGGTGACCTTGACGGGGTCCAACATGCAGTGGCCCTCAGTCAGCCCGGGGAAACCGTGCCAGTCGGCGCCGGGCTCCAGCAGCCAGCAGGACTGCTCGGTGCGCAGCAGTTCCGGCGGAGCTTCCTCGAACGGCAGCCGTTCGCCGGTCACCGGGTCGGTGACGGTGTCCGGCTGCCACACCCCGAAGAACCACGGCGGCCGGTCTCCGGCGCTCTCGATCCGCCGTTGCAGGCGCACCATCTCCTGACGGAAGCGGATCGCCTCGGTCACCGCCTCGTCGATCAGCCACTCGCCCTGCGGGCCGTCCATCATCGCCGTCGCCACGTCGAGCGAGGCGATCATGGGGTAGAGGGGTGAGGTGGTGCCGTGCATCATCAGCGCCTCGTTGAACCGGTCATGCTCCACCGGTGCCCGCGGTGCGGGCCGCACGTGCACCATCGCGCTCTGCGACAGCGCCGCCAGCAGTTTGTGTGTGGACTGGGTGGCGAACACGGTCGGGCGGTCCGGGCCGGGCAAGGTCTCCTCGTCCACCGACATGCCGTACCGGCCTGCGTAGAGCGGGTGGAAACGGGCGTACGCGAACCACGCCTCGTCGAAGTGCAACCGGGGCGTGCTGGCGGCGAACGCGTGAGCGGTGGATACGGCGTCGTAACTGAGGCCGTCGTAGGTGGAGTTGGTGAACACCGCGTACTGCGGGTGCGGGGACACCGCGCCCTCGGTGAGCGGGTGTGCGGCGATCCGGGCCGTCACCGCGTCCGCGGCGATCTCGGCCGGGGGCAGCGGTCCCGCCAGGCCGTAGCCGTTGCGGGTGGGGACGAGGTAGACGGGCCGGGCGCCCGAGACGACCAGGCCCTGCAGCACGGACTTGTGGCAGTTGCGGTCCACCAGCGCGATCTCGTCGCGGGTGACACTGAAATGGCCGACCAGGCGGTTGCACGTGGAGTCGCCGTGCAGCACGAAGTAGGTGAGGTCGGAGCCGAACACACGGGCCGCATTGCGCTCCGCCTCACCGATCGGGCCGGTGTGCTCGAACAGCGAGCCCAGTTCCTCGACCGAGATCGACAGGTCGCTGCGCAGCAGCCGCTCCCCGAAGTAGTCGTGGAAGGCGCGTCCCGCCGGGGACTTGAGGAAGGCGACACCGCCGGAGTGGGCCGGGGTGTGCCAGGAGTATTCGTGGGCGTCGTCGAAGCGGCGCAGTGCCCGGAAGAACGGCGGCAGTACGGATTCTCGGTAGGCGCGGGCGGCGGTGGTGATGCGGCCCGCGATGAAGCCCGGGGTGTCCTCCAGCGGCCAGACGTAGCCCACGACAGACTCGGACACCCACAGCGGCAGGTCACCCAGGCCTTCGCCGGCCATCACCAAGAAGACCGGCAGGTCCCTGAAACGGCGGCCGATCCGGCGCAACACGGCGCTGCCGCCCGGAGTTCCGTCGAGGGTGCAGTCCTGCCGGGCGAGAGAGCGGGCCGGTGCGGCTAGCGCGGCGCCGGGCCCGTCACCGCAGACGCCGGGAAGGTCCCAGGCCACCAGCGCAGCAGCCAGACCAGCCTCGGTGCGCAGTACAGCGTCCGCGTCCTCCGCCGTGACCGCCCACCGGACTTCGAAGCCGCCTGCCTCGATCGCGTCCCGGATCATCCGTAACTGCTGGGGTCCGGCGCCCTCGCCTCGAGGGTGTTCCGGTACCGCGACCAGGATCCTGCTGTCAGCCATGCGCTCTCCCGCCCTCCTCGGCGGCGCCCGGGCCGCCCCACGCCAGTGTCCTAGGGGCACACCGGGCAGAACGGTGGCGGGACGGCAAACCACCGCTAGGGCGGAAACCGCCGTTCCGAAGTTGACTTTTAGGATCCGTCTCCTTGACTTCGCGCCGTGAGCCAGGCCTTGAAGCATCCGGAACGGCCCACGAGGTCGTCCAGGGCCAGGCCGCTGGCGCCGAACCGGCTGCGGACCGGCTCCAGCCAGGTGCGGTGGGCGGTGCCGGCCCTCTCGCAGATCGGCTCCGGGCGTCGGCCGCGGCTATGGTGGCTCCCCCGCGGACTGCTCGGGGATCCGGGACGGTGTCACCGTGACGGCTCCTCGCTACCGGCCGGCCTCTCGGCCGGCGAACCGGCTGCCGCGGCAGAGGCCCTGGAGGTCGTGCCGCTGAGCGCGGACACAATCTGCTGGATGAGAAGCCCCAGTGAGGTCAGCAGCGCGGCCACGGCCGCCAGTTGTCCCAGCACGGTCATCACCGTGCTCCACGCGAGGACCGTGGCCAGTAGGACCACGGTCATCATGGCCGGAGTGAAGGTCCTCGTCCTGACCACCTTCGAGGAGGACGAGTTCGTCATCGAGGCGCTCCGGGCCGGCGCGAGCGGCTTTCTGGGCAAGGGGGTCGAACCGGCTCAGCTTCTCGATGCCATCCGCCTTGTCGCAGCCGACGAGGCGTTGCTCTCCCCCGCAGCCTCCAAGGGCCTCATCGCCCGTGTCCTCGCCCAGCCTTCCCCCAGCGACCTCGTCGACCCCCGCAGGCTGGCCACGCTGACTCCCCGGGAACGCGAGGTGATGGGGTGGCCACCGGCCAGTCCAACGACGATATCGCCGAACGCCTCTTCGTCACCCCTGTCACCGTCTAGACCCACGCCGACCGGGCCATGGTCAAACTGGGTGCACGCGACCGCGCCCAACTCCTCGTCATCGCCTACGAGACCGGTCTGGTCCGCGCTGGAGAACCGCAAGGCTGAGGTAGGCCGCCCGCGCTCGGCACGGGCGGGCCTGCTCCGAGCGCCAACAGATTGCCGGACATGTGCTCGTCCGTGGTTCACCAACAACCTGCTCATCGCCTCCCCACACGCTGATCCATGCGGGGAGGCGGCACCGGTACCCAGTTACCCCACTGCTGGCCGCGCTGCTGTACCTAGCAGGTCATCTCATTACCGGCAGCTGGCCAACCATGCAGGCCATGACCTGCCCGAGCAGGCAGACTGGAGAATTCGGCGCATCGTCCGGGACGACGTTGGGCTCGGGGAAGGCACGGCGCTACAGCTCACGCATCGCTGGGGTCTGCCGATTGGCCTGCTCCTCTGTCAGGGTCCGTCCGGCCGGATCCGTCCCTGCGCCGCCAGCCGCACGGGGCGTGCGGACCAGGGCGAGCACCAGGATTCCGCCGCCCAGGGCCGTCAGACCGGCGGCCACCGCCGCATGGTTGAGCCCTGTCGCGAAGGCGGCACGCAGGGTGTGCTCGGAGAACGCGTCGCGCAGTGCCCCCGCCCCGCCGCCCGCCAGGGTGTGCGCCGCGTCGTGCGGCAGCGTGTCCTGTATCCGCGAGGTCAGCACCGTCCCCAGGACCGCGATCCCGAGCGCATAGCCCAGCTGCCGGAAGGTGTTGACCGCGCCGCCGGCCATGCCTGCCCGCTCGGCCGGCACCGCCGCCAGCGCGGCGCCCGCGATGCCCGGCGACACCAGCCCTGTGCCGATGCCGACGAGCACGAGACCCGGGACCAAGGCGGCGGCCGACGAGCCCGCGTCCAGGACCGCCATGCAGAACTGGCCGGAAGCGACCAGCAGTAGCCCGCCACCAATGGTGATCCGCGGCGGCACCCCGTGCAGCAGCCGGCCCCCGGCCGCCGCGACCACGAACGACGCCAGCGACAGCCACAGGAACACCAGACCGCCGCGCACCGGGCTCATCCCGAGGATCGTCTGGAGCCAGATCGAGGTGTACGCCATGCCACCGAAGGCGGCCGCGTTGAAGACCAGGGCGCCCGCCATCACACCGGAGAACGCGGGCTTCAGGAACAGCCGCGGATCGATCAGCGGGTCAGCCGCGCGCCATTCGACGGCGACGAAGCCGGCCAGCGCCAGGACGCCGCACCCGAACCACGCGAGGGTCGTCCCCTCGGCCCAGCCGTGTGCCCCCGCGCGCACCGCCCCGTACGTCACCGCACCGGCGAACGCCGCGAACGTCACCGTGCCCGCCCAGTCGACCCGGCGTCCGCTCGCCCCGCGCGACTCCGGCACCACCCGCAGCGTCAGCCAGATCGCGGCCACGCTGACCGGCAGGTTCACGAAGAAGATCCACCGCCAGCCCGGCCCGTCCGTCAGCACCCCGCCGAGCACCGGCCCGACCGCGGCCGCCGCACCGCTGACCGCGCCCCACACCCCGAGCGCCACCGACCGCCGTCGGCCCTGGTACACCGAGCCCAGCAGCGGCAGCGTGGTGGCGAACATCGCCGCCGCGCCCACGCCCTGCACCGCCCGGGCAGCGACCAGCATCCCGGGCCCGGAGGCGAGCCCGCACAGCAGCGAGGCCACCGCGAACAGCACCACGCCGGCCACGTGCACCCGCCGCCGACCCAGTACGTCGGCGGCTGCCCCTATTCCGAGCAGCAGCGCCGCCAGCGCCAGCGCGTACCCGTCCATCACCCACTGCAGATCGCTCAGCGACGCGTCCAGCGCCCGCGCCATGTCCGGCAGCGCGACGACCGCGATCGTCACGTCCAGCAACAACATGAACGTGCCCAAGCACACCGCCGTCAGCGGCCCCCATGTACGCATGTCCCCACTCCTTTGCGACGTCTCCCTGTCTCTCCGTACGATGGCCGCACCCCGGTCGATTGCCGTGATGTCGGGCACCAAAGCGCCGGAACTCGACAGGAGATGGCGTGCTGACGCTGAAATCCTCCACTATGGACGAACTAGATCTCCGGCTGCTGGCGGCCCTGGAGGTCAACGCACGGGCGTCCTTCAGCCGCCTTGGAACCGTGCTCGGGGTGTCCGACCAGACGGTCGCGCGCCGGTACCGCCGGCTGTGCGCCGAGGCCGGGCTGCGGGTCGTCGCCGTCCGGGACGCCCACCGGCTCGGGCAGGACCAGTGGATGCTGCGGGTGCGGTGCGCTCCCGACAGCGCGCAGACCATCTCCGAGGCACTCGCCAGGCGCCCGGACACGGCATGGATCGGACTCGCCTCCGGTGGCACCGAGATCGTGTGCATGACCCGGCCCCGGAGCCCCGGGGACCACGACGAACTACTGCTGGGCAAACTGCCCCGCACCCCCAGCGTCGTGGAGATCCGCGCCCACCAGCTGCTCCACCGCTACTTCGGCGGGCCGACTGGCTGGCTGGCGAAGTTCACGATACTCACCGACGACCAGATCGCCGCTCTGCGCCCGCACCCGGAGCCCGGGCCGGGACCGGTACACATCGACCCGGAGGACGAGCCGCTGGTCAAGGCTCTCGAACGCGACGGGCGGGCCGCGTATCCCGAACTCCAGCGCGCCACCGGCCGCTCCGAGTCGGCCGTCAAGCGCCGCCTCTCCGCCCTGCTCGCGTCCGGGGCCCTGTACATCGACATCGAGTACCACTCAGAGGCCCTCGGCTACCCGCGCGCCGCCGTCCTGTGGATCACGACCGCGCCCGGTGATCTCGAGTCCGTCGGCGAGGCCCTAAGCACCCACCCCGAGATTGCCTACGCCAGCGCCACGGCGGGCCCCTGCAACATCGTGGTGACAGCTGTCGCGAAGGACACAGCCGGCCTGTACGCCTATCTAAGCGGCCCACTGGGCCGCCTGTCCGGGGTCCGGCACGTGGAGGCGACGCCCTTCCTGCGCCGGGTCAAGCAGATCACCTACCAGCAGCCCGGACGCTGACCGGCGCCCCTGGTGAGGACGGCCGCCGCCGCGTTCCCGGTTGGACTCGGCGTTGGTGGCGGTCGCCGTGCAGCCGTAGCCGTGGCCGTGACCGTGGACCAGCTGAGTCGACGCGGCCGAGTTCCGGCAGTCCGGCCCACTCCGGTACCCGTACCAGAGTCGGCGGGATCAGCCCCCCGGGAGTGGGCCATCACGCCGAGGCCGGCCCGGGCCGCCGCGACCAGGCCGTTGAGGCTGCCGCTGGTCCAGACGATGCTCCACGCCCGGCCCTGCCGCTCCAGGGCGAGCGCCCGGGTGAGCCCGGCGGGCGTGGTACACGATCAGAGCGACCGGGCGGTTCGCGTTCAGCCGGACCGCTCCCCCCGGTCCACGTCAGCTCGGGGCGCCGCTTGGCCAGCACCAGATCGAACCTATTTCCCAGGGCTTGGTCAGTGCGAGGAGGAGAACACGGAAGCGTCCCCGGTATTTCCCGTGGGAAGTTCATCTATTTCCCACGGGGAGTATCGGGCTCTGTCACAAGATCTACGACAGAGCCGAATTGCCTGACGCTGATGACGCAGATCGTGGGGACCGTCGACACGCAGATAATCGCGACACGGGCCGTTGCTGTATCCCTTGTCGGCCGCGCTGCTGTCGCGCTTCGTGCGGGACCAATCCAGCGCCGTCAGCCGAGGGCGTCGAGCAACTCCCGCTCGCGCTGCGCGCTGAGGCCTGCGCGCCTTTCCCGGTCCAGTCCCTGCTCGCGTTCCCAGCGCAGCGTGTCGGCCAGCATCTCCGCCCGGGGCCGGTGACGCAGCCCCGCGGCTAGCGCTGCGGACCCGTCCCGGGCCGACCACCCCTCCAAGCCCGGCTCAACCAGCCACATCGCCAGCGATTCGGACCCCATGTACTGGGCCACGCCGTTGGCGAGCAGCCACACCGATTCTGCGGTGACCACAGGACCGGTGTGCCCGCCGGCGACGCGGGACAGCTCGATCCATTCTTCGAACGGAACGACCGGGCCGACAGCGTTGTACGTGCCGGTGGCTCCCGTCTCCGCGGAGTCGAGCAGCCAAGAGGCGAGGTCTCGCACGTCGACCACCTGGGTAGGCGCGGCCGGCGTGTCGGGGACCAGCATCGGCCCACGCGGATCGCGTGCGGCGCGGGCGACCCAATAGCCGGAACGCCCGCTGTGATCGCCCGGGCCGCCGATGAGCCCGGCTCGCGCGATGAGAAGGCGATCGCCCACAGCAGACGTCGACGCCTGCTCACAGGCGACCTTCGCCTCGCCGTACAGTTCGCGGTCAACCTCGCTCCGGTCGGTCGGAGCGAGCAGGGCCGCGGACTCGTCCGCCCCCAGCGTGGCGTGGGAGGCGTAGGCGTTGCCGGACGAGACATACACCCAGTGCCCGGCCTTGCCGCCCAACACGTCGAGCGCTCCACGAACAAAACCCGGCTGCCAGGACACCTCAACGACCGCATCCCATACCCGGTCGAGCAGGGGCTCGTAAGCCGACGGATCGCGCCGGTCAGCGGCGACCAGTGTCGCTCCGTCCGCGACTTCTCCGCTCTCGCCACGCGCGAGACAGGTCACCCGATGGCCGCGTTCGATCGCCTGCCGCGACAACTCCCGAGCCACCCACGCCGTTCCGCCCAGAACCAAGATCTCCATACCGACACGCAAGCACCGGCATCACCACCCTGCCAGGCAAATTCGCTCACAGCAGATGATCAGCCATCAGATCGATCTCAGCCCTCGGGCAAAGTACCTCGTATCCGTCGACCCGGAAGTGCTCATCACTCCGCGGCATCAGGTGCGCGCCATCGGGTGCACTCGGTGGCCGCCTCCCGACCACGGTGCCGTCCGGGCTCCTGCGGGCGGTGCGCCCGTTGGTCGTCCCGGCGCACCGGTTGCGGTCCATCGGCATCGTCCTGTTCGGCGTAGCGGTCCGCGCGGGCGCGGGAGGCGTCGGCCGCCTTGGAGAACGCGTCCTGGAGGTGGCGCAGCCGCTCGTTGGTGAGATCGGGGGCTTCCACGTCCGTGCGCGACTTCCTCAAGGCCCGCAGCGCCGTCAGGTCGATCGCCTCCCGGCGTCCGGCCTCCGGCTCCTGATCTTCGTCTTCGGGGTCGGCGTTCGAGAACCACTTAAAGGAAGCGTCCATCAAACACCCTTGAGAACACGATCAAGTGCCGCCCGGCCTATAGGTCCCCAGTTCGGCTTGCCGCCGGGAAGGCCCCGATCTCCGTTCTGCCCCATGAGCATCAGGAAGAGGCTCTTCATCGCGGCCAGCCCGCGGGCGCGCCGGATCGCCGCCTCGTCGGCATGCGCATACATGTCGAAGAACCGTGAGGCCGTGCCCGTCGGCAGCAGCATCCATGCGGCGGCGAGGTCCCAGGCGGGGTCGCCGGCGAACATGGCACCGAAGTCGACGATGCCCGAGAGCGTTCCGTCCGAGACGACGACGTTCGCGGGATGGAGGTCGCCATGCACCCACACCGGCGGGCCACCCCACTCGGAGGCCGCGACGGCATCGTCCCAGACCGCCCGGACCTCGTCTGCAATGTCGCCGGGGGCAACGGCATTAAAGAAGTAGTCGAAGCCGTCCGTGCACTTCTTGGGGTGAGCGCCGAAGTCCGAGCTGATCGGCGCCTCGGCAGGCGCCTCCACGTGGAGCGCCCTGAGGAAGCCCGCCAGTGTGTCGGCTGCGTGGGCGCCGCGGCTGATCGAGCCGTGGTCCAGCGGCTCGCCGTCAACCCACGTCATCACGGTCCAGTGCTTGGGGAAGCGCTCGGACGGTTCACCGAACCGCACCGGGGTCGGCACCGGCAGCGGCAGGCGCGGGGCCAGCACGGGTAGCCACTGCCGCTCCTTGAGCTGGAGCTCCGGGGTGGGGTCCATGCGCTGCATGCGTACGGCCAACTCGTCCCCGAGGCGCCACATTTGGTTGCCCCAGCCGCCGGCCACCTCTCGGATGGCCAGCTCCGCAAGATCTGGATGTTGCTCCTGCAGCAGGTCGCGCACCAGGTCTGCGGTGATCTCGATCTCGGTGTCGGTCATGCGACGCCACAGTACTGAGGCGCTGAGACGGCAGGCGGAGCGGCGCTTCCCTCACGAAGCATCTCGCTGTGAGTCCCCCGGCATCACCGATTCGGTTTCAGAGGGCTGCAGTCAGAGGCTTTGGGACGGAACGGCCCCGAAGTTCAGAGAAGTGACCAGGCCAAACGAGATGGCGCCGCTCCAAATGGTTCGGGGCATGGCAGACCTCCAGTACGCCCCGAGCCCTCTCAGCCCAAAAGCACCAAGGGCACCAAGGGCACCAGGCACCCGAGCAGCAACTGCCCGCCACCATCGGCGGAGTCAACCCCCGGCGACCTTGACGGTGGATGACGCCAACGCGCCCGAACACGTCATCACCCGCGCACTGTTCGCGAACAAGCCCAACTACAGCGGCGGCAAGATCACAGGCACAGGCAGCATCAGCGGCTCGCCCCGAGCACCCCCGACGCCGGCTCCAGCGCCCGGCAGCACAACTGCCCGCCGCCTGCACGGTCGACGACCGCACCGGTGAACTGCGACTCGATGTCGAGGACGTACAGCTATCGCACGGTAACGCTGGCGACGATCGCTCCACGAGGGCTCGACAGCGGCACCGCGACCAGCGCAGTACTCAACGTGAAGTGCCCTGACATAAGCAGCGGTGGTGCAGGCAGAATGCTGGACACCCTGCCCGCACCGGCCACGGGGAGAGAACCTCGATGACGGCTGACCGGGTCGCCGCAGCAGACCGACTCGCCGGCGAAGTGCTGCGCACGCGCCCGGCCGACCCCGTCTTCGCCCGCCGCCTCGACCAGCGCCTGCACACCTGGCGCCTCGATCAAGGCCCGTTTCTCGCCCAAGTCGAGAGCGTCGTCCTCGCGGCACTGCTCGCCACCGTCGCTGAACCGGACGCCGACTCACCCGAGACCTGGTGTCTGGCTGCGGCCTGCCTTCTGCGACGGCACGACGACGTGGAGATGTTCGCCGTCCTGCCCTCGCCCCTGCCGGACCCCGTCACCGCGCAAATGGACCAACTGCGACTGTTGTCCACCGGCCTGACACCCCGCTCGGGCCGGCGATGGCTCCGGCTCCGCGACACCGCCTGCGAATTCCTCAAGCCTGCCGCACTGACGGAGGACGACCGTGAGCCGCCCCCAGCGCAAGACTGAGCCGCTCCAACAGGAACGGATTCCGGAGCATGCGCGTAGGAGGCTGCGCGGGCACCACCCGCTGTAGGTGATGACAGCCCCGCGATCCCGTTCACTACCACCCGGTCGTCCGAACGGGGCCGCCCAGCAGTCCCCGAACTCGGCAACAACCGCGACAACCCTGCCCACGACTACTCCGAGCCGCCGCGTTCACAGCCTCACGGCCGACGAGAGGCACCCGGTGTCGCACCGTGCGCCTCTCGCGGTGCTCAGGGGTGGGCGCCGGGCTTGTTGACGACGCCCCAGGCCGCGCGGGCGCTGACCATCTCTCCGTCGTTGAGGGTCTCCCCGAGGTAGGCGTAGCTCTCGGGATCGAAGAAGATCTCCTGTTTCCCCTGCCAGCCCGAGGGCGCCTTCTCGGCGTAGTTCACGCTCACGCCGATCGCCGCGCGGCCGAGCGGGTCCTTGACGCCGGTCGTCACCCGGGCGCCGGGAATCTTCGCGAGAGCCCGGAACAGGCCTGCCTGGACTTTCGGCGGGATCAGCACCGACCGGTACAGGACGTCGATCTCCCGCCAGTCGCGCTGTGCGCGCGTCTCCCCGTCGATGGAGCCGATGGCGTGCTCCTCGCGGATGCGCTTCATCATGCGGTCGGGGTCGCTCGGCAGGGTGGCGAGGAAGCGGTAGAACTGCCGCTGGGAGCGGTCGTCGTACCCCTCCCGCTTCCACTTCTCCTCCTGGTTGGGGCCGTACCAGACCTGGAGCTTGTCGGGGTCGAAGTCCGAGATGTCACCGGCGGGGGGAATGCCGGGCAGACTGGCCTGTCCGGTGCCGTCCCAGCGGGTCCACTCCTCGCTGCTTTCCGGCTTGCCCTGGACGAAGACGGTGCTCTTCTCGTACACCCACTGCTTCGGGCCGGGTTCGGTGCCGTCGTGCTTCTCAACGGTCGCGGCGGCCAGTTCGAGGGCGTCGGCGGAGGCGCCTGCCGACAGCACCTGAGGGTTCCCGGCGGGGGCGCGGGAGCTGTCCTCGGGAAGGGTCGCGACGATCCCGGCGGTCACGGCGAGGGCTCCTGCGGTGGCGGCGCCGACCAGGATCATCCGGCGCCTGGGAAGGGCTGCGCGCCCGCGGTGGGTCTCCTGCCGGAGCGCCGCGGTGAGCCGGGCCCGCGGCGCGGCGAGCTGGTCGCTGTCGGGAAGGGGGGCGTCGGCGCGCAGGCCGCGGGTTTCGGAGAGCTCGTTCATGCGGGGTCGCCTTCGTGTATGCGAGCTTCGGTGAGGGGGTCGCCGGCCGCACCGGTTGCGGTGCGCAGCTTGCGGCGGGCGCGGTTGAGGCGGGAGCGGACGGTGCCGACGGGAATGCCGAGGGCTTCGGCGATCTCCTGGTAGCTGAAGTCGGCCCAGGCGAAGAGCAGCAGGACGTGCCGGTCGCCCGCGGAGAGATGGGCCAGCGCCCCGGCCAGTGGGCGGGCGGCGGCCTCGGCAGCCAGGCGGTCGTCGGCGGAATCGGTCCAGCTGTCGGCGACCGGGTCGTGGCCGGTGCGGGCGAGCAGCTTCAGCGCCCTGACCTCCTCCCGGCGCTGCCGGCCGATCTGTTTGGCGGCAATGCCGTACAGCCAGGGCCGCACGCCGGCGCGGGCCGGGTCGAACCGGGCCCGTATCCGAAAGGCCGTCAAAAACGTTTCGGCGGTGACGTCGTCGGCTGCGTCCCGGCCCAGTCGTCGGGCGACGTACTGGTGGATCGCTGGGGCGTGACGCTCGAAGAGCGCCGCGAAACGCTCGGGTTCGGCGAGTGAGGCCGCGATGAGCTCGGCGTCGCCGCCGGCCGAGTCGGTCATGGACTGTCCGTCCGTCGGTGGGGTCGGTGGGTGTCAGGATGGCGGGTGTTCACACCCTGTACTTGCCGATCCGCGGCGAGCGGGTTCACGCCCGGCTTCGTGGATGGATACGGGCTCTGTCCCACAGAAGGCTGGGGCAATACGTCTAGCTTTCGGCGGCGGGTGATAGCGGACTCGTGGGTGGTCGTGATCGTTTTCTGGTCACCTCGGTATGCGTCTGATGGTGCGTCAAGGCGTGGTGGGGTCCGGTTCCGGGCCGTGCTCAGGGCGCGGAAGCGAGGTCGACGACGCCGGTGATCTGCTCCCGGATGACGAAGCGGACGGTCATCTCGGCTCAGTGGGCGCCAGCGGTCATCAGATGGCGGCGGGGCCGGAAGTGAGGCGATATACCGCTGAACGCGGACAGGAGCCGCCGTCTGGCTGGTGGCTGTTCTCGGCCCGGTTGTCCAGGTACTTCGACTGCCGGTGCTCGACGCGGAACATGACCTCGCGGTCGGCCGCGCCGTAGGAGCGGATCCTGTCGGTGACGACCACTCGCAGCACCGCACTCGTCCTCTGCATCAGCCTGCGGAAGAAACGCCTGGCCGCGGCCTTGTCCCGCCGGTTCTGCACCAGGATGTCAAGGCTGCACGACGTTGACCTTGATGAAGACTTCGTCCAGGTGCCACTTGTCACCAGGCCGGGGCTTCCGGCGGCGCAGCGCGTTGGCGTAGGTCTGCCCGAACTTGCGGCACCAGCGGCGCACTGTCTCGTAGAAGACGACGATCCCGCGCTCGAGCATGAGCCCTTCGACCTCGCGGAACGACAGCGGGAAGCGGAAGTACAGCCACACACAGTGGGAGATCACCTCGACCGGGTACCGGTGATCCCTGTACGACGGCGACACGCTCCCCACCGACGCCCCCTCCCCGCCTGATCAACCAGAGGATCATCCCAACAGTCAGCCAGCGTGACAGTGCCCGGTAAAAGAGTTTGAGCAAGCCGGTGCCCCGCTGCTACTTTCCCGGTGGACCGTGAAGTCGTCTTATGGAGGTGAGCCCCGTGAACACAGTTACCCGTGGGTGCTCCCTCAACCCGTCACGGTCCGGCGGCTGACGTTCGGTGTCGCCAGGAGCGCCTGAGATCGAGGCACTCCTGGAGGGAGACTCCGATGAACACAACGCCTTTCACATCTGGTTTCACATCCGGTCCGAGCGAGAACGCGGTGACGATCACGTGCGTCGCGGACGGGCAATGGCACGCCCTGGATGACGACCTGGTGGTCGGCCGCGGGCATGCGCAGCACCGGCCGGACGGACGCCTGTTCGTCAGCATCGACGTCTGGCACGAAGCCGCCTTCGACCGGCTCGCCGAAGTGATGCTGGCGGAACTGCCGGCGCCGCTGTACACGGTGGTCGACGAAGCCGACGTCGAGCTGACGGCCGGCTGGCGGCGGGCCGGTTTCACGGTGCGGCGCCGCGAGTGGGAGTACGTCGTTCCGACCGACCCTCAGGTCACCGGGCTGGACAGCGTCCTGCCACCGCCGGGCGTGACGATCGTTCCCGCCGGTCAGGCAGACGAGCGTCTGCTGCGGGAGGTGGACCGCGCGATCCGCGACGAAGTCGAGGCGACCGTGGGGTGGCAGTCGATGCCCGCGGAGGTGATTTTCCGCCGCGAAGGCGACACCATCGTCGACCCGTCGAAGTACGCGGTGGCCGCGGCACCCGACCGCTACCTGGGGCTGATCCGGGTGGTGACGGTGATCCGGCCGCGCGTGGGGCTGGTCGCCGTCCGGGCCGGCGAGCAGCGCCGCGGCATCGCGCGGGCCTTGTTGGCCCACGCGCTGGGGACGCTGCACCGCTCCGGGTTCACCGCGGCCTGGACCGAGGTCCAGGAGCCCAACCGAGCGGCCTCGGCGCTGTTCCAGGGCATCGGCGCCCGGCCGATGAGCAGCAACCTGGAGCTGGTGCGATGACGAGGAACAAGAACGTCATCGAAGTCGAGGGCAAGGTCGTCGAGTGCCTGCGCAGCGCCATGTTCACCGTGGAGCTCGAGAACGGCCACCACGTGCTCGCGCACATCAGCGGGAAGATCCGCAAAAACTACATCAAGATCATGCTCGAGGACCGGGTGCTGGTGGAGCTTCCGCCGTATGACCTGACGCGCGGCCGGATCGTGTTCCGGTACCGGAACTAGCGACGGTCGGCGCCTTCCCCGACAGCTGATCCAGGGACCGGTCACGGCGTCGGCGTGACCGGTCCCCGGTGATGGCTCGAACGGCCGCGGCGAGCAGGCGGCCCAAAGCAGATTGTGCTGCTGCGGCCGCTGCCGGCCCGCTACGAGTTCTTCGCCTACGGCGTCGCCGTCGCCTACCTCCGGGCTTCCGGGGGGAGGGCACCGCCGCGTACGAGCCGTGGCGCAACCTGGTCGAGGACATCCGCGCACTGCGCCCTTACCGTCTACGACATCGCAGACCGGTTGTGTTCCCTGAGACCGGACCCCTGAGCCCTGTCTGGCTGGATCAGTCCCTTCCAGCACTGTGACACGACGCGATCCGGCCGATGAAGGCCAGCACGCGCTTCGCCACCGCTGTCCCCGCCCTCAGCGCGGCCACCGGATCGGCGGCCTCGTCGAGTCCGATCAGGACCGTGTCTGCACCGGGAGTACCGGACATGGCGTCCGCCCAGCCCGCCCAGTCGACGATCCCCGTACCCAACTCCGTCATGTACGGCTGCTGCTGGCTGTACACCGTGTCGTCGATCGTGAGGTGGACGTCGATCGGGCCGTCGGAGAGCAGCCCGAGGATATGTTCACCTCCGGTTCCTGCCGCCCCCTGGTAGAAGTTCTTGAGGGGTTGCGGGCTCATGATGAAGAGGTGGCGGAATTGCTGGCGATTCCCCAGGGGCCTCTCAAGGACGTCGCGCAACCGTCCGTGAACATTGGCACACCGCTCGAGGAAGGGAAGCCGAATCACGGTTGCTGCTCCGTTTCGCCGACCCACGCGACCCGGTGATGTCCTCGGCCAGATGACCGGCGATATTGTCCAACATGTCCCGCACCAGCCGGTCCTCCGGCGCCGACCAGGCCGCCGACCGTGGCAGCGTATGTGATGACTCCGGTCGCTGCCGCAAGCCAGGTGGGATCGCTGTTGCGCACGTTATGCGGATGTCCGGGCGGTGGATGAGCCCTGATGACGGTGGGGCGAAAGTGTCACAGGTGTCTCCTGTTTTCCCTTTCCCTGGAGTTCGGCCGTCTGTGTGTCGTACACCGGTCCCTGTCGGCGCTGACTGCCTTGACGAAAGCGGACCGGTCGACGAGGCCCTCGGCGTGCCCGATGCATTCGGACGTAGTGAAGGAACGTTTTCGACGCACAAAGATGCGTCAGCTCGTCGTTGACCAGCGATTCACGGACGGGCCAGGGTGAGGGAGCCATATCGGACTCCGGTCGCCTGTTTCCGGCCACCGGAGTGAATACAGGAGGCTGTGATGATCCAGACAGACAGCCGTGGACCCGACGAGTTCCGGGCAAGCCATGACATGCCTGCCGCGGCCACGACCGGGACCGCCGACCCGTCCGCGCTGGACGTCCGCAGCGAACTGCTCTTCCAGAGCTGCCTCTGGTGCGGCACCGCGACCTACCGCCGTTCGTTCTGCCGCGCTTGTGGCTCCACCGCCTTCAAGGGAGAGCGCAGCACGGGTGCCGGAACACTCGTGCGCCGCATCGGCCAATCGCCGCTCAACACCTGGTTCGTCGCGATGGACGAGGGCTTCACCCTGGTCTGTCAGATCGCCGGCACGGAACCTGCCGTGGCCGGGGTGGGGGCGAGAGTACGTGTCGTGCGGGCCGTGACTCCTCGCGAGCAGGGACTTCCCCTCGTCGAACTCACCTACCGGGCAACGCCCTTGGAGCGCTGGTGGTGAGAGGACACGACACCGGTCATGTCAGTTCGCGTAGGCGGCACGAAGAGAGAGGAGGGCGCGTGGACACCCAGTACGACGCACCGGACGAACGGGCCGACGCGGTCGACGCAGCAGGGCGCGCCGCGCTGCACGGGCTGCGCATCGCCGACTTCTCCCGGGTTCTCGCGGGACCCTATGCCACCATGCTCCTCGCCGACCTCGGCGCCGACGTCGTGAAGGTGGAGCGTCCGGGCATCGGGGACGAGACCCGGGCCTGGCACCCGCCGGCGGACCAGGACGGCACCTCGACGTACTTCTTGGGCGTCAACCGGAACAAGCGGTCCGTCGTCCTGGACCTCACGACCCGGGCCGGCCTCGAACAGGCCCGCTCCCTGATCGCCGAATCCGACGTCGTGGTGGAGAACTTCCGTCCCGGCACGATGGAACGGCTGGGCCTCGGTCATCACGAACTCCGTGCCCGGCGCCCGGAGTTGATCTACTGCTCGATCAGCGGTTTCGGCAGCGGCGCGGGCGCCGCGATCCCCGGCTACGACCTGCTCGTACAGGCCGTCGGCGGTCTGATGAGCGTGACCGGGACCGCGGACGGCGAACCGGTGAAGGCAGGCGTGGCCCTGGTCGACGTGATCACCGGACTGCACGCCTCGCTCGGCATCCTCGCCGCCCTACGGCACCGGGACGCCACCGGCGAAGGGCAGCTCGTGGAGGTGAACCTGCTCGGCTCGCTGCTGTCGGCCATGGTCAACCAGGCCTCGGCCTTCGCGGTGGCCGGTGTGGTTCCCGGCCGCATGGGCAACGCGCACCCGAGCATCGCCCCATACGAGACCCTGCCGACCGCGGATCGGCCGATCGCCCTCGCGGTGGGCAACGACCGGCAGTTCGCGGCACTCGCCGAGGTCCTCGGGGATCCCGGTCTCACTCTCGACGACCGCTTCCGCACCAACGCCTCCCGGGTCGCTCATCGCGTCGAACTGCGGGACGTCCTGACCAAGCGGCTCGGCGCTGCGGGCGCAGACCACTGGTCCACCGTCCTGCTGGCGGCCGGGGTGCCCGCCGGACCGGTCAACACCCTCGACGAGGCTTTCGCCTTCGCCCACCAGCTCGGCCTTCCCGGCATCGTCGACATCCCCGTCGCCACTGCCGAGGGGGAGGAAGCCGCCTTCTCCCGCCAGGTCGCGCATCCCATCGGGCTGAGTGTCACCCCGGCGCGATACCGCCTCGCCCCGCCCCGTCTGGGCCAGCACACCGCACAGATATTCGACCACCCCCTTCATCCGAGCCTGAACACAAGGAGCACGACATGAGCGCCAAGCCGCTGAAGGACCCCCTCGAACTGTTCGACATCGCCTCCGTCCTCACCGACGAGGAGCGCGAGATCCAGGCCACCGTCGCCAGGTTCCTCGCGGACCGGGTCCGCCCGCACATCGGCGAATGGTTCGAGAACGCCCACTTCGCTCGCGAACTCGCCCCGGAACTCGGCAAGTTGGGCGTACTCGGCATGCACCTCGAAGGGTACGGCTGCGCCGGTACGAACGCCGTCAGCTACGGGCTGGCCTGTCTGGAGCTGGAAGCGGCGGACTCCGGCTTCCGCAGCTTCGTGTCCGTGCAGGGCTCGCTGTCGATGTTCTCCATCTGGAAGTGGGGTTCGGAGGAGCAGAAGCTTCAGTGGCTGCCGCGGCTGGCCGCCGGTGAGGCGATCGGCTGCTTCGGCCTGACCGAGCCCGACTTCGGCAGCAACCCCTCCGGGATGCGTACCAAGGCCGTCCGCGAGGGCGGCGACTGGATCCTGAACGGCTCCAAGATGTGGATCACCAACGGCGGTATCGCCGACGTGGCCACCGTCTGGGCGCAGACCGAGGAGGGCATTCGCGGCTTCCTCGTGCCGCGCGGGACGCCCGGCTTCACCACCCAGGACATCAAGCAGAAGATGTCGCTGCGGGCGTCCATCACCTCGGAGCTGTACTTCGACAACGTACGGCTGCCCGACTCGGCGCGGTTGCCACTCGCCGAGGGTCTGCGAGGCCCACTGTCCTGTCTGAACGAGGCCCGCTTCGGCATTCTGTTCGGCGCGGTCGGCGCCGCCCGCGACTCGATCCAGGCTGCCATCGACTACGCCGACTCCCGGGTCCAGTTCGACAAGCCCATCAGCGCCTTCCAGCTGACGCAGAAGAAGCTCGCCGACATGACCGTGTCCCTGGGCAATGCCGCGCTGCTCGCCGTGCACCTGGGCCGCCTGAAGGACCAGCACCGCATCCGGCCCGAGCAGATCAGCGTGGGCAAGCTCAACAACGTGCGGGAGGCGATCGCGATCGCGCGGGAGTGCCGCACCGTCCTCGGCGCCAACGGCATCTCCCTGGAGTACTCGCCGCTGCGCCACGCCAACAACCTGGAGTCCGTCCTCACCTACGAAGGAACCAGCGAGATGCACACGCTGGTCGTCGGCCAGGCGATCACCGGCTACCCGGCCTTCCGCTGACCGCCCCGGCCGAAGGAAGACGACCGTGAACATCGTCGTACTCGTCAAACAGGTCCCCGACACCGCTGCCGAACGCGCTCTGTCCCAGGGGGACCACACCCTCGACCGCGAGAACACCGACCTCGTCCTGGACGAGATCAACGAGCGCGCCGCGGAGGAAGCCCTGACCCTCAAGGAGGCGACGGATGCCGAGGTCACCGTCGTGTCCATGGGACCCGACTCGGCGCTCGACGCCATCCGCAAGGTCCTGGCGATGGGCGCCGACCGTGGGATCCACATCTGCGACGACCGGCTTCAGGGAGCCGATGTGGTGACCACCGCCAGGGTCCTGGCCGCCGCCGTGCGGACGGTGGCGGACGTGGACCTGGTCCTCGCGGGCAACGCGACGACCGACGGACAGGCCAGTGCGGTCCCGGCCATCGTCGCGGACCTGCTCGGCCTGCCGCAGCTGACCCACGTACGCGAACTCGACCTGGACGAGGGGCGGGTGCGCGCCGAGCGCGAGACCGAGAGCGGTGAGGCCACCCTGGAGGCGCCGCTGCCCGCGCTGGTCAGCGTCACCGAGAAGATCAATGAGCCGCGCTATCCCTCCTTCAAGGGCATCATGGCCGCCAAGAAGAAGCCCGTGGCGACGGTCGGCCTCGACGACCTGTTCCCCGGCGCGGACGACACCGGGTTCCTGGTGAGCCGCACGCGTGTGGTGGAGGCCGTCCCGCGTCCGGCGCGGGCCGCCGGCATCCGTGTCACGGACGACGGCTCGGCCGGCCGGCAGCTCGCCGACCACCTGATCGCCCGGAAACTCGTCTGAACCGCCCCGACCAAGAAACAGGCACGCCCATGCCCGACGTCCTCGTTCTCGTCGACCACGACGGGGAACGCGTCCACAAGTCCACGTACGAACTCCTGTCCGCCGCACGGCGGTTGGGCGACCCGGCCGCCGTGCTCGTGGGAACTCCCGGCACCGCGGCCCGCCTGAAGGACTCCCTCGCCCGTCACGGGGCCACCAGCGTCTACGCGGCCGAATCCACGCAGGCCGACGGATTTCTCGGCTCGCCCGCCGTCGAGGCCCTGGAGTCGGCAACGCGGGAGGTCTCCCCCGCTGCCGTTCTGGTCTCCGCGACAACCGACGGCAAGGAGGTGGCCGGGCGTCTCGCCGCGCGGCTGGACAGCGGGTTGTTGATCGACGCGGTCGACCTGAACGCCTCCGGGGTGGTCACCCAGATCGTCTTCGGCGGGTCGTACACCGTGCGCTCCGAGGTCACCCACGGGATACCGGTGATCGCCCTGCGGCCGGGCGCCTTCGAGCCGGAGGAACATCCCGTGGCGGCGGTGGAGCACGAACTCGTCCCGGCGCCGATCGACCCGGCGGGATCCGCCCGCGTCACCGCCCGCCGCGCCCCGCTCGCGGGCGACCGTCCCGCGCTCACCGAGGCGAGCGTCGTCGTCTCCGGGGGACGCGGTGTCGCGGGGGCGGAAGGCTTCAAGGTGGTGGAGGAGCTGGCCGACGTGCTGGGCGGTGCGGTCGGCGCGTCCCGTGCCGCGGTCGACGCCGGGTACTACCCCCACCAGTACCAGGTGGGGCAGACAGGCAAGTCCGTCTCCCCGCAGCTGTACATCGCGCTGGGTATCTCCGGGGCCATTCAGCACCTCGCCGGGATGCAGACGTCCAAGACGATCGTGGCGGTCAACAAGGACCCGGAGGCGCCGGTCTTCGCTGTGGCCGACTACGGCGTGGTGGGCGACCTGTTCTCGGTGGCCCCCCAGCTCACACAGGAAGTGGCCGCCCGCCGCGGGATCGCCTGACGTAGTTGGAGAGCGGTTGTACGACGGCGACTGCCACCGGCCTGGCCGGTGGCAGTCGCCGTCGTACAACCGCACGCCCACGTGTGGCCCGCCGTCGCCCTCAGGCCGCCCGGTAACTGAAGAACCCCTGCCCCGACTTACGGCCAAGCAGCCCCGATTCGACCATGCGGCGCAGCAGCGGGGGCGGGGCGTACAGCGGTTCCCGGTACTCCTCGTACAGTGCTTCACCGATCGCCGCGACGGTGTCGAGCCCGATCAGATCGGCCAGACGCAGCGGGCCCATGGGGTGCGCGCAGCCGGCGGTCATCCCCGTGTCGATGTCCTCCGCCGTCGCCGTACCGGAGCTCACCATCCGCACCGCCGCCAACAGGTAGGGAACCAGCAGGGAGTTCACCACGAAACCCGCGCGGTCCTGCGCCACGACCGTCTTCTTGCCGAGGATCTCACCCGCGAAGGCACGCACCCGCAGTTCCGTGGCCTTCGAGGTGTGCAGCGAGGGGATCACCTCGACCAGTGGCATGACGGGAACCGGGTTGAAGAAGTGCAGGCCCACCACTGCCTCCGGCCGGCCGGTCACCGCCGCGAGCCTGGCGATGGGGATGGAGGACGTGTTGCTGGCCAGGACGGCGGCCGGGTTCGTGACCACCTTGTCCAGCTGCCGGAACAGCTCGGTCTTGGCCTGCTCGTCCTCCACGGCGGCCTCGATCACCAGGTCCGCCCTCGACAGGCGGGACAGATCGTCGGTGACCGAGATCCCGGCCAGGGCCAGTGCGCGGGCCTCGGGCGCGAGCGCACCGCGCTTCTCCGCCTTGAGCAGGGAGTCCGCCACACCCGCCAGCCCGGCCCGGGCCCTGTCCTCGGTCACGTCGCACAACGTGACGTGCAGCCCGGCCCGTGCACAGACCTCGGTGATGCCGCGGCCCATCTGACCCGCGCCTACGACGCCCACGTGCTTGATCGCTGTCATGTGCTTCTCCGCCTGTCCCTCCGTCGGGCGGCGGTCGACCGACGCCGCCACGGTGTGTGCTTCCGTGTTGAGCGTAGACCGGCATACCTGCTCTGACCTGCGAAAACAGTGCGTCATCCGCGCACAAACATGCGTCTGTCCGACGCTGACCGGCCGACTCACGCGGCGCTGCGCGGACCACGACGAACGGCCCGCCCGGGACGGACGGGACGGGCAGGACGGCATCGGGATCAGGGCCTCAGCCGGCGGCCGTCGAGACCGCGGCCTCCCGAAGCCGGCGGATCACGCCGCGCACCGCGGGCGAGGTCTCACCCCTGCGGTAGGCACCGACCAGCCGGGTGGTGAGCGATACGTCCGCCAGCGGACGGTAGGCCACCCCGGGGATGTGGACGCGCCGCAGTGAGTCGGGGACCAGGGCCACCGCAAGACCACCGCCCACCAGCGTCAGCGCCGCGACGTAGTCCCGCACCGCGGGAGCGCACAAGGGGCTGAAGCTGCCCCGTTCGGCCACTTCCAGGATCTGGTCGCGGCAGCCGTACTCCTCGTCGAAGTGCGGGGCCACGAAGTTCTCGTCGCGCAGCATGGCCGCGGGAATCGTCTCGTACGCCGCCAGGGGCGCGCCGGCCGGCAGTGCCAGGACGACCTCCTCGCTGAGCAGGCAGGTGGCCGTGACCTCGGGCGGGTACTCCGGGCGCCAGCGCAGGAAGCCGACGTCGATGTCACCGCAGGCCAGTGCCTCCAGTTGGGCGGGTGTCTCCAACTCGCGCACCTGCACCGTCAGATCGGTGCCGGGGGCCGCGCAACGGGTGAGGACGTCGGTGAGCACTCCGGAGAACGCGGCCGAGGCGACGTACGCGATCTGGGCGTGCCCCAGCTCCCCGCGCCCTGCCCGCCGGCCCACGGCCACGGCTCGGGCGGCCTGTGCGAGGGTCAGCCGCGCTTCATCGAGGAACAGCTGCCCGGCACCGGTCAGCGCCGGGCGGGTGCGTCGCCCCCGGTCGATCAGCCGCACACCCAGGTGCGACTCCAGCGCCCTGATCTGGGCGCTGAGTGCCGACGGTGCGAGGTGCAGGCGATCCGCCGCCCGCGCGAAGTGCAGTTCCTCCGCGACGACGACGAACGATTCCAGCCAGCGCAGTTCCACCGGCTCCTCCGTCCTGTGGTGCGGGCACCCCGCGGCGCGGTCAGGGCAGAACAGGATCGCCGCGGGGTGAGTGTGGGTGCTCCGTGGGGTCAGGGAAGCACGACGTAGTTGCTGAATCCGCCGTCGAGGTCCGTGGCACGTCCCGAGATCGCTTCGTTGACCTTGGACAGCGGGAAGGGTTTGGTGATCAGGTAGGACAGGTCCAGGGCTCCGGTGGCCACCATGTCGGCGACCTCCTGACCCTGCGCGGTGGAGAACCAGTTGGAGCCGATCAGGTGGACCTGCTCGTCCATGAGCCACTTCACGTCCACGGGCAACCGGTCGGCCACGCCCCCGACGTTGACCACCCTGCCGCCCCGACGGACGCCCTGCATGGAGTCCAGCATCGTCTCCACCGGGGCCTTGGCGCCCAGAGCGCTGATGACGAAGTCCGCACCCTCGCCTCCGGTGCGGGACTTCGCCC
The DNA here is from genome assembly GCF_055559055.1 of Streptomyces sp. NPDC024687. NCBI lineage: Bacteria > Bacillati > Actinomycetota > Actinomycetes > Kitasatosporales > Streptomycetaceae > Streptomyces > Streptomyces sp. NPDC024687. The sequence continues at coordinate 33,783 of NZ_JBVHLJ010000011.1, forward strand.
ACGCGCCGGTGGATCCCTCGCCCAGCCGCATGACCTCGATCCGGTCCGGGGCCAGTTCCTTGACGCGCTTGAGGAGTTCCTCGTTGCGGCCGGTTCCGAGGACCCTGGAGACACCCGAGGCCAGCGCGAGCAGGGTGGAGGCTACGCCGAGGGTGCCGGTGATTCCGTCGATCAGAGCGACCTGGCCGGGGCTGGCCACGGCGTACTTGAGGGCTCTGTAGGAGGTGCCGATGTAGCCGAGCTTGCCGGCCTGCTCGAACGTCATGTTGTCGGGGATGTTGACGATCGAGTGCTGCGGCGCCGTCATGTACTCGCAGAACCCGCCGTACGGGTAGAGGTCGAAGATCCGCTGGCCGTCGCGGGAGGTGCTGAAGTAACCGTTCAGGGTGAAGTAGCGGCACCGGCTGAGCTCGCCTCCGCGGCACACCTGACAGCTGCCGCAGGAGCGCAGCGGGCTCACATAGACCCGGTCGCCGGGCTTGGTGTTGAGCACCGCCTCGCCCACGGCCTCGACCACGCCCGCCGGGTCCAGGCCGAAGATCGCGGGCAGCTTGGGCAGCGGCTGGTGCGGGTACCAGGTGGGCCAGTTGTTGATCACGTTGGCCATGTTCGGCACGATTCCGCATGCCTTGACGCGCACCAGCACGTCGGTCGGCCGGGGGGTGGGCACGTCGACGGTGTCCACGGACATCGGCTCACCGAGCTTGTGCAGTCGTGCAGCGAGCATCTTCGCCATTGAAATACTCCGGAATTGATGGGCAGTACGGTGCCGAGAGCTAGGAATTCTGGAACGGGTTCGGGTAATTGTCCTCAAGGTCGATGTCCAGCAGACCCATGATGCGGACGCCGGAGTTGTACCAGGCGATGGACAACGACAGTTCGACCATCTGCCGGTCCGTCAGCTGATCGGCGGCGGCACGCCATGTCTTTTCGGAGACATCGACGTGGAGTGTGGACTCCTTCGCGAGGCGCATGACCGCCTTTTCCGTCGCGTCGAACAACTCGGACGACTCGAAGTCGGCCACCGCCGCGAGCTGTTCCCCGGTGAGTCCGGCCTTGAGTCCGTGCGACTGGTGGTGCGCGACCTCGTAGGCGGAACGGGTCGCGTACCCCACGGTCAGAATGGCCAGCTCACGCAGCTTGGGGCTGAGGTCGGCGGCCCGCAGTGAGTTGGCGTAGGTCAGGAAGCCGTCCAGTTGCTCGGGCGCGCCCGCGAGAGCGAGGAAGATGTTCGCCGTCGGTACCTTGCGTTCGGCTTCGAGCCGGTCGTACAGGGGCTTGTTCGCCTCGTCCGCATCCTCGCGGCGAAGGTAGGGAACGCGTGCCATGTCGTCTCCTCGGGGGACGGAAGGGTCAGTGGGCGGACTGCTCGAGCAGGAACCGCTCGAGAGTCATGGGCTGCGGCACCTGGGCCGGCGGGATCTGCTTCACTCCCACGAAGGGCGAGGCCTCGAAGTACCACTTCTCCAGCGCGGGAAGCCCCCAGCGCACGTTGGTGCTCAGCGATCCCGCGTCCCAGCGCACCGGCTCGACCTCGGTGTCGATGGTCTGGTAGTGGCTGTTGAAGACCTCCACCCGGTGACCGTCGGGGTCGCGGAGGTAGGTGAAGAGCATCCCGCCCGGCCCGTGCCGTCCCGGACCCCGCTCCACCCCTTCGCCGTAGCCGAGGATGCCCGCCCAGTCGCAGGCGGTGAAGATGTCGTGGCTCTCGGAGACGGTGTAGGCGAAGTGGTGCAGGGCGGGCCCGGTGTTCTCCACGACGGCGAGGTCCAGGCACGTGCCCTTGCGGTACATGAACGCGCTCAGCAGTGTGTCGCCGTGTGCCAGGTACTCCGAGTTGCGGAAGCCGAGTTCGCCGTAGAACGCGGTCAGTTCGTAGGTGTTCGGCGCGAAGGTCTGGAAGTGGTCCAGACGTTGCGCGTGGGCGCCCTTGTAGTGCTCGAAGTCGATGTGCAGCCTCGGGCGGGTCTCCATGTGTGCGCAGAGTTCCAGGGGTGTACCGACCGGGTCGCTGACGTGCAGGGTGCGGCCCTGGTACGGCATGTCGACCCACTCCGCGGGCAGCCCCCGGTCGCGGAACCATGCGTAGGCGATATCGAGGTCCTCGTCGAGGAAGACGCGGAAACCGATCCTCTGACAGGAGCCGGCGCCCTCTTCGTCCAGTTCCAGGACGAGGCTGTGGTGGCATGCCTCGGCGACCCCGCGGAGATAGCAGGTGCGCTCATCCTCGTCGCTGACGACGAGCCCGAGGGCGCTCGCGTAGAAGTTCCGGCTCTCGGCCAGGTCCGCGACCGTGAGCCGGACATGACTGGAGCGGGTGATGTTGAAACTCGGGCGCAGATTGACGGGTGGCAGCATGCTGGACTCCGTGCTCCGATTCGGCTCTTGATTTCGACGACTGTAATGCTTTGGGTTGTTTTACGGCCTGGTCGCGGAACGGGAGGAATCGGCGAATGTGAAGGCGGACCAGCCGCTGAATTCCGCGGAATCGTCGAGGGCCTCCTCGATGCGCAGAACCTCGTTCCATTTCGCCATGCGCTCGGAGCGGGTGAAGGAGCCCACCTTCAGCTGGCCCGCGTCCCATCCGACGCTCAGGTGCGAGATGGTGATGTCTTCGCTCTCGCCGGAGCGGGCCGACACGATGGTGGCGAAGCCGGCGTCCTTTCCGGCGCGCAGGGCTTGGTGGGCCTCGGTGACCGTGCCCGCCTGGTTCGGCTTGACGAGGACGGCGTTGGCCGCCCCGTTGGTGGCCGCCGCTTCCACGCGCTTGGCGTTGGTGACCAGGTAGTCGTCGCCGATCACCTGACAGCGGTGGCCGAATCGCCGGGTGAACTCCACCATGCCCTCGTGGTCGTCCTCGCCCACCGGGTCCTCGACGGACAGGATCGGGTACTGCTCGATCCAGCCGCCGAGCATGTCGATCAGCGCTGCGGTGTCCAGGGTGCGGTCGTCCAGGGCCAGCGCGTAGCGCCCACCGGTGCCGAACTGTGAGGCCGCGATGTCCAGCGAGATGCCGACCTGGGTGGCGGGCGTGAAGCCGGCGGTCTCGATGGCGAGGGTCAGGGTCTCCAGCGCCTCCTCGTTGGAGTCGAACGCGGGCCAGAAGCCGCCCTCGTCCGCCACGCCCTGCGCCTTGCCGGCCTTGCGCATCAGGCTGCCGGCCGCCCGGTAGATCTCCGCGGTCCAGTCGAGGGCCTCGCAGAAGCTGCGTGCCGCGGGGCAGACGACCATGAAGTCCTGGACGTCCACGCGACGGTCCGCGTGGGCGCCGCCGCCGAAGATCTGGATCTCCGGCAGGGGGATGTGCACCGGTCGGCCGCCCGACAGGTGCCGCCACAGCGGTACGCCCGCCGACGCGGCGGCGGCGTGCAGCACCGCCATGGACGTGGCGACGATGGCGTTGCCGCCCAGGCGGCTGCGGTCGGGGGTGCCGTCGAGGTTCACCAGTAGCCGGTCGACGGCCTCCTGGTCGATCGCGTCGAGGTCCAGGAGGGCGGGCGCGATCTCCTGGTTGACCGAACCGACGGCGCGACGAACGTCGAGTCCGCCGAAGCGGGAGCCGCCGTCACGCAGGTCGAGCGCCTCGCCCCGACCCGTCGAGGCTCCCGCCGGCGCGATGGCCCGTCCCACAGCTCCGTCCGCGAGGTGCACCTCGACCTCAACGGTCGGCCGCCCGCGGGAGTCCCACACCCTGCGGCCGTAGAGCTTGGCGATCCGCGCGTCTGTCATTGCGGTGCAACCTTTCGGAGTCGGACGGTCGAGGCGTTGAGTGATGCCCGTGCCTGCCGACCGGCGAACGGGCGCGGGCCGACCTCTCGGGACGGCACTCGAGTCGGTGCTGCGTCCGGGTGAGGTGAGGGGGAACGGGAGGACGAGGAGTGCTCGTCCACTGCGGCTCTCGTTGTGCTATCGATAGCGCAATCGTGCGAACTGTGAGGCCACCCTGTCAAGGGGTGAGGAGTGTTCCATTCCTCCTACGTGTTGCTTGTTTCCCTTTGCTTGGGTCGTTCCGGCGTCAATGCTATCGTTCGCACAACCCGTGGCAGTAGCCGAAAACTCCGGCGGGCCCACCTCCTCCTGATGAACGGACAGCACAGGCGGCGTGGGCTCGCCGGGCCGATCGCGGCCGACAGGAAAGCGAGCCCGACATGACATCCGAGCCCTCGATGGCGCCCATGACCCTGACCACGGTCGTGGCCAGCACACGTCCCGGACGCGTGGGCAGATCCGTCGCGGACTGGTTCACCTCCCAGGCCGCCGAGTTCGAACAGTTCGCATCACACCTGGTCGACCTGCGCGAACTCGACCTGCCGTTCTACGACGAGCCGCATCCGCCCGCTCTGAGGCAGTACACGAAGAGCCACACCCGCACCTGGAGCCGGATCGTCGACGCGTCGGACGCGTTCGTGTTCGTCACCCCCGAGTACAACGGAGGGTTTCCGGCTCCCCTGAAGAACGCGTGGGACTACCTCGTGGTGGAGTGGCAGCACAAGCCGGCGGCGTTCGTCAGCTACGGCGGCGTCTCGGCGGGCACCCGGGCGGTGCAGATGGCCAAGCAGGTCGTGGCCAACCTAAGGATGCTGCCGATCGGGCCGACGGTGAGCATCCCCTTCATCAATGAACAGGTCGACGACGGCGCCTTCCGCCCCGGCAAGATTCACGAGGCGGCTGCCGGGCACGTGCTCGAGGAACTCGCCCGCACCGCCACCGTCATGCGCCGGTTGCGCAGCGGAGCCCACTGACGCGGCGCGTGCGGCCCGCTCAGGCGGACTTGGACGGAACCTTTCCGTCGAGGGGTGCCGTGCTGCCGCGCAGAATCAGCGTTCCGGGGGAGACCGACGTGTACGGGCCGTCGTTGTCCGGCTCGTTCTTGAGGCGACGCAGAAGCCACAGTGCGCAGCTGGTCGCCATCTCCTGGATCGGCAGGCCGATCGTGGTGAGCCCGGGGCCCCACCAGGAGAAGCCGGGCTCGTCCCCGAACCCCACCACGGACAGCTCGCCCGGCACCTTCACGCCCTGCGCGGACAGCTCCTCGAGAACGCCCAGGGTGAGCTGGATCGATCCCAGCACGAGTGCGGTGGGAGCGGCCGGCCCCTGCAGCAGCCGACGCACCGCCTCGCGCCCGTGGTGCACGGACGACGGCGGCCCCAGCTCGGCGCGTCCGGCGTCGTCCGCGAGGCCACCCTCCTCCAGGGCGGCGCGGAAGCCGCCCAGACGCTCCGCACCCGTGGGCAGTTCCTCGGGGCCGCCCAGATAAGCGATGCGGGTGTGTCCCAGCGCCACCAGGTGGGCCGTGGCCCGGCGCAGCGCCTCGCGGTCGTCCACACCGAACCACTGGGAGCCGAGCGAGGGGTGGCGGCGCAGCAACTGCAGGTGCGGTACGGCGCGCAGGAGTTTGACGGACTCGCTGTGCGGACGCGCGGTGGGCACGATGATGACGCCGGCCACGCGGTTGGCGGACAGCTCCCGCAGATGACGCAGCTCCACCATCCGGTCGTCGTCGGTCTCCGAGAGCATCAATTGGAAGCCCTCGGCCGCCATGTTCTTGGAGAGCTCGTGCGCGATGGTCGAGTAGAAGCTGTTGCGGATGTCCGGGATCACCAGCGCGACCACGTTGCTGGACGCTCCGCGCATCATCCGCGCCGCCCGGTTGCCGACGTAGCCCATCTCGGAAGCGGTCTGGCGGACCCGGAACTTGGTCTCCTCGCTGATCCGCGCGTCGTCGGCGAGCGCCCGGCCGACCGTCGAGACGGAGATCCCGAGACGCTCGGCGATGTCCCTGGTCGTGATCACGTAAGCGTCCCCTCCGGCTGACTGGTCCCGCGGTCGTCACGTTCCGTATGCCAACGATAGCACTCGTGTTGCACTGCGTGGCCGGGGAGCGGAGCGGCGGGCTCGGACATCCCCTACTATGCTAACGTTAGCATTGCTGGATGGGCCGTGCAGCCGTCCATGGCTGCCCAAAGTACGGAGGTGTCCGTGCGGATCGTCAGGTATGCCGTCGGCGGTGTGCGTCACTACGGAGAACTCGAACACGGTGACGTCACCATCGCCCGATTCGAGGGCGATCCCTTTACGGGACTGTCCCTTGCAGGACACGTCGACGAAGTGAGCGACGTCGTCATTCTCGCGCCGGTCGAGAAACCCCGGATCTACGGGTTCGCGTACAACTACGCCTCACACGTCGACGAAACCGACCGTGAGATTCCGGAGGTTCCCGTGTGCTTCATGAAGCCGAGCACGGCGGTGGTGGGGCCGGGGGACGCCATCGTTTATCCGGCGGATGGCGAACTCATCCATTTCGAGGGCGAGTTGGTCGTGGTCATCGGAAAGGAAGCCCGCCATGTCAAGCCCTCCGAGGCTCATGAGTACATCCTCGGCTATACCTGCGGAAATGACGTCAGCGACCGCATCGTGCAGCGCAAGGAAAGCAAATACGGAACGCTGCTGATCGGGAAGGGCCAGGACACCTTCGCTCCCCTCGGGCCGGTCATCGCCACGGAACTCGACCCGTCCGCGCTGTCGTTGACGACCCGTGTGAACGGCCGTGTCATGCAGTCAGCCAGCACGGCCGACCTGCTGCTCCCCGTCGCCGACCTCGTCAGCTACCTCAGCCGCTACCTGACACTGCTGCCCGGAGACGCGATCATGACCGGCACGCCTGCCGGTGTCGGGCCGATCCGTCCCGGAGACGAGGTCGAGATCGAGATCGAGGGCATCGGCGTTCTGCGCAACCCGGTCGTGGCCGAGAGCCGTTGACCGCAAAGGCCCGCGGAGTGACCGCACAAGGGGGCTGCCCACCGCTCGGCGGTGGGCAGCCCCCTTGGTGTGTCAGCGGACCGCGCTGTTGAACTGCGCGGGACGGACGAAGGCCAGGGCGAGGACGCCGACCAGCGGCAGGAGCGTGACCTGCAGGAGTCCGGCCCGGTCCCAGCCGAAGGCGCCCACCAGGGCGGCGAAGAGCAGACCCGAGAACGCCGCCGGTCCGTAGTAGCTGGTGACGAACAGGCCGGAGGCGCGTCCGATCTGCGCCGGACGGACGGCCCGCTGCATCGCACTGTTGCTGTTGGGATAGATGAACCCCAGGCCGAAGGCGCCCATGAGGAAGGCGAACACACACTGCACGCCGACCCCCGCCTGTGTCTCGTAGATGCACACGCTGATGGCGGAGACGGCCAGCAGGCTCAGGATCAGCAGGTTGCGCTGGTTCACGCGGTCGCCGAGCCAGCCGCCGAACAGGGCTGCCATGCCGCCGAAGCCGAGGAAGCTCATCGCCAGCGCGGCCTGCTCGGAGGAGTAGTGCAGGGAGGTGATGAGGTACGTCGGGTAGAGGCCCAGGAATCCGTAGATGGCCACACCGCTGACGACCGAGTGGACGGCCAGCGCGATGGTGTTGCGGTTGTAGGCGGAGGCCGGCATGTACCCGTAGGTGCTGGTCGAGACGGCCTTCTCGGCGGAGTGCTCGGTCAGACCGGCCTTCACGAGGAACAGGGAGGCGGCGGCGATCAGCAGCCCGGCCGTGCCGAACAGGTAGAAGGGCGAGTGCCAGGTGCCGTGCGCGCCGGCGAGTTCGACCCCGATGAGCGGGGCGACGAACACGCCGACGGAGTAGCCCATGCCGATGACACCGAACGCGAGGCCGCGCCGCTGGACGAAGAAGGCACCCATCGCCGCGAAGATCGCCGCGGACTGCATGCCCTCGCCGAAGCCCGACACCACCCGGTACAGGGTCATGTCGGCAAAGCCGGTCGCCAGCGGGGTGGCCATCGTGCCCAGGGAGTAGATGACGATGCTGACCAGCAGGACGGTCTTGCGTCGGAAGCGGTCCAGCAGATACCCCGCGGGCAGGCCGGCCAGGGCCATGCCGAGGGTGAAGTTCGTCGCCAGCAGACCGCCCTGGTCCAGGGAGAACCCGTATTCCGCACGGATGTTGGGCAGCAGCGGCGGGAAGACCTGACGGTCCATCGCGTTGACCATGTAGGAGAGGACCACCAACAGGAAGCCCACGCCGATCATGGCCCGGGAGACGGGGGGCCGGCTGTTTTCCTGTGTGTCCTTGACGGGCGCTGCACTGGTGTCGACTTGCGCTGCGTGAGGCATTGCGGCTCCTGATGAGGAATGGGCCACGGCAGGCCGCGGCGGATCCATCGGCGCACGGGAGGCGTGCGGCGAGGAAAGAAGCGGTGAGCTGAACACGGACTCGAGTCGGTGACGGCGAAATCGGCGCCGTCTGACGGAATGCGGGCGATCGGCCACCGCGCGGTCGGACACCGCATGCGGAATTCAGCCGTATAGCGCCCGTCGGGGACGTCCGTGGCTATGGCGTCTTCGACAACCGGACCTTGTGCGGATACGTGTCGGCCGCACGGCCGGGGTTGGCTGAAACCATGAAGGGAAGTGTGCGGCGCGTCAAGACGTGCGCACCGATTTCCTGGGATTCCACAGCTTTTCCGTGACGAGCGGGCCCGCCGACTTCGGGTGCGGTGCGCGGGTGAGCCGCCGCACGCCGCGTTCTTGACGATTCGCAGACCCACAGTGCTATCGTTAGCACCACGTGGCTGTGCCAAAGTGATTCGACGTGCCCCGGCATCGCGTGACCCAGTTCCGGGGCCTGTGCCGGCGTCTTCCGACCACGAGTCGGAGAGCGCCGGCGACACCTGACCGAGCCCAGCGACACTCTTCCCCCGCGCCCATGGCGGCCGTGGACCATCGGACAAGCCGACGGCCGCCGTCCCGGGTGATGCTCAGACCTGCTGATCGGACGCGACCGGACGTCAAACCCGGCCGTCCACGGCGGCCGTACGATTTCTGCGAGGACGATCTGCCATGACACCACCGAGCCGCCCAGACACCGTGCTGCTCACCGACTACGCCTGGCCCGACGACTCCGTCGAGCGATCCGTCATCGAGAGCGCGGGCCGCACGCTGGTGTCCGGCCCCGCGGAACCCGCCTCCGCCGAGACCATCGCGGAGCTGGTCGCCCAGCACCGGCCCGCCGGCATCCTCACCTGTTGGGCGCCCGTCTCCTCCCTCGCGGTCGAGGCCTCCCCCGATCTTCGGATCGTGGCCAGGCTCGGCGTGGGCCTCGACAACATCGCCGTGGACACCGCCACCGAGCGGGGCGTGTGGGTCACCAACGTGCCGGACTACTGCGTCGACGAGGTCTCCGACCACGCCGTCGGCATGGTGCTCGCCTGGACGCGCGGCCTGGCCGTCTTCGACCGTGAGGTCCGTACGGGTCGCTGGGACCCGGCCGGGGCGCGGTTGCGCCGGTTGTCCACGCTGACCTGCGGCATCGTCGGCTTCGGCCGGATCGGACGCGCCACCGCCCGCAAGCTCGGCGCGTTCGGCTGCCGGATCCTGGCCCACGACCCTCATCTTCCGAAGGACGCCCCCGGAGTCGAACTGGTCGACCTGCAGGAGCTGCTGCGCCGAAGCGACGCGGTGATCCTCCACGTGCCGCTGACACCCGGCACACACCACCTCATCGGCGCCGATCAGCTGGCGCTGATGAAGCCGGGCGGGCTGCTGGTCAACGTCAGCCGCGGCGGCCTGGTGGACACCGACGCGGTCATCAAGGCGCTGGACGGCGGTCAGCTGGACGGAGCCGCCTTCGACGTCCTGGAGAGCGAGCCCCACGTCCCCGCCGGGTTGCTCGACCAGCCCGGTGCGCTGCTCACCCCCCACGTCGCCTTCTCCTCCGACGCCTCGGTCACAGAACTGCGCCGCCGTGCCGCCGAGGAGGTCGTTCGGATCCTCGCGGGCGAGGCCCCGGCACACCCCTGCAACCACCCCGGCGGCCTGCCCGCCGGACCGGGTGGACGGCGATGAGCCCCACCGCAGCGCCGGAGACCCCGGACCCCGCCCTGTCCGATTTCCTGACCGCACACGAGCTCGCGCGCCCCGGCGAAGCCGCGCGGTGGACGCCGCTGGCCGGAGGGGTCTCCTCCGACCTGTGGCGGGTGGACCTGCCGGGGCGCTCTCTGTGCGTCAAGCGGGCCCTGGCCCGGCTGCGGGTCGCGGCCGACTGGCAGGCGCCGGTGTCGCGCAACGCCTACGAATGGGCGTGGATGCGGTTCGCGTCCCTGCACCGGCCGGACAGCGTGCCCGAACTGCTGGCGCACGACCCCGAAGCCGGCCTGTTCGCGATGGCGTACCTGCCCGCCGAGCGCTACCCCATGTGGAAGTCCCAGCTCCTCGCCGGCGAGGTGGAGCCGGCGACAGCGGCGGCCGTCGGAGAGGTGCTCGGTGCCCTGCACGCGGCGAGCGCGGGTGACACGGCCCTCGCCGCCGAGTTCGCCACGGACGCCAACTTCCACGCCCTGCGCATCGAGCCGTACCTTCTGGCCACCGCGGCGGCGCACCCCGGCCTGGCCGACATCCTCCAGGGCCTCGCCGACCGCACGGCCGGTACCCGCCTGGCCCTGGTGCACGGCGACGTCAGCCCCAAGAACATCCTCGTCGGCCCGTCGGGGCCCGTACTGCTGGACGCCGAGTGCGCCTGGTACGGCGACCCGGCCTTCGATCTGGCCTTCTGCGTCAACCATCTGCTCCTCAAGAGCCTCGTCGTGCCCGGCCGTCGCGCCGAACTCCTGCGGTCCGCCCATGCGCTGGCCGGGCAATACCTACGGCAGGTCGACTGGGAACCCCGATCCGCCCTGGAGGCGCGGACCGCCTCCCTGCTGCCGGCACTGCTGCTCGCCCGTGTGGACGGCAAGTCCCCGGTGGAGTACCTCACGGACGACCGGCACCGGCTGTTCGTCCGGACGGTGGCGTCGGCCCTGCTGCGAGCCCCCGCAGCCACGGTGGTCGGTGTGCTGGACGCCTGGGCGACCGCCTCGGACGCTCCGCCCCGGACCGACAGCGGCCGACCCGCGTGACCGAGCGTCCGGTGGATCCGGCAGACCGAAGGAAACAGACCATGCGCAGAGTCGTCACCGGCCACGACGAGAACGGCAAGTCGGTCGTCGTCAGCGACGGGCCCGTCCCGCGCAGCCGGGAGTTCACCAGCCTGCCGGGCTGGGTGTCCCGACTGCCGTGGGCCACCGACCCCGGCGAACCGGTCAGCAGGGCGGGAGAGGACCCCACGCCGAAGGTCACCACCCTTCTTCCGGCACCCGGCGGCACCCGGTTCGTCATCCTGACCTTCCCGCCGGAGGCCGCGTTCACCGACCCGGCGTTCGACCCTGTGGCCTACGACCGGGAGCAGCGGGCGGACTCGCCCGGTATCGCCGAACTCATCGAGCCCGACGGCATGCACGCGACGCCGACCGTGGACTACGGCATCGTGCTCGCGGGCGAGATCGTCCTCGAACTCGACGACGGAAACTGCACCCCGCTCTCGGCAGGCGACATCGTGATCCAGAACGGCACCCGGCACGCCTGGCGCAACCGCAGCGCGCAACCGGTCACGGTGGCGTTCGTCCTCATCGGCGCGGAACCCGAACGCTGAGGGCGGGGCCGGAGGGTGCTGGGCAGGTCCTGGTTCACAGGGTGCCCAGCGATCCGGCCACGGCTAACGCGCGCGGCGCCGACTACTGCAGATTCGATCCGATCGAGTTCGGCCGCCCACTGCTGGGGGAACTTGGACACCATGCAGATTCTCGCGGGAATTCTGGTCGCTCTGTGTGGAGTTGGCATGCTGCTCATAGCCAAGCCGCTGGCCACGTGGGATGCCGACAAGGTGGATGTATGGAGCGGCCTTCGCTATCTGCACGGGGTGAACTACAACCGGGTCAGCTTCCTCCTGGGCGGTCTGGGCGCAGTTTTCGCCGGCGGGTACCTGATCTTCACGGGCTGAATGCCTCGTAGGCCATCCGATGCCCGCCCCATTCACCGATGCGCCCGACCCGGCGGACTCGCAGCTGCTGTCCGCAGGTCCGGTACCCGAGAACCGCCGCGCTGGGTGCTTGGCTCCCGCTCCGCAGTGCGCGCAGTCCATCGTGGTGTGGGCCGGGCGCACCAGTACACGATCCGGCCGTGCCTTCCAGCCACGTCGGTCAGAGCCAGCTCGGTGGCACCGATCGCCACGTCAGCGGCCTTGCTCGTCGTGGTCACGGACTAGGTGCTCAGCCGATTCACGGCTCATGCCCCGGCGCTGCCGGGGTCTTCACAAAGGTCTGGCCTGGAGGGGCCCGATGCGGTCGGAGCCGGCATGGTGGAGGATGGGGCGCATGAGTGAGAACGTCTATTTCCAGGTCTCCGCCAACGGCGAGAACCTCGGCCGCATCGTCTTCCGGCTGTTCGACGAGGTCGTGCCGAAGACCGCCCGGAACTTTCGCGAGCTGGCCACCGGCCAGAACGGCTTCGGCTACAAGGGTTCCCCCTTCCACCGCGTCATCCCCGAGTTCATGTTGCAGGGCGGTGACTTCACCCGCGGCAACGGCACGGGCGGCAAGAGCATCTACGGTGAGAAGTTCGCCGATGAGAACTTCCAGCTCAAGCACGACCGGCCGTTCCTGCTGAGCATGGCCAACGCGGGCCCGAACTCCAACGGTTCGCAGTTCTTCGTGACCACCGTGAGTACCCCGTGGCTCGACGGCAAGCACGTCGTCTTCGGTGAGGTCGTTGAAGGTGAGGACGTCGTCAAGGTGATCGAGGCACTCGGCAGCCGCACCGGCGCCACAGCCAAGACGATCCTCGTAGAGGAAAGCGGCGTCGTCTCCCCCGCCTGACATCCGCTTGCCCTGGGTGCCCGGGGGGAGTGAGCGGCGGGCCGGCAGCGTCGACCTCACCGACGAGACAAGCCTGGCCAACGCCCTCCACCTGGCTGAGCCGGCCTACCAAGCCACCTGAAAACAGCCCCTCCACAGGCTCAAGCCCACACCCGGGCAGGGGCAGAACGACGGAGGGCCCCGGCCGGGCGAGCCGGCCGGGGCCATTCCGCGTCACGCCGCTGCTTTACCTCGTGCCGCAGGGGCGGGAAGACGGGTCAGTGGTGGCGGTCACCGCCGCGGTGGTCACCGCCGTGGCGGTGGTGGCCCCAGGAGGTGTCGTCGATGAAGCGGTCGTGGTCGTTGCGCAGGGTGGCGGTGTCGGAGCGGTTGTCCCACACCTCGTTGTGGCGGTCCATGTAGAGGTCGCTGTCGGTGTCGTGGCCCCTGCCGGTGTGGACGCGGACCGTGGCGCGGCCCTCGAGGCGGTAGTGGTTGAAGGTGTAGGTGTCGCCGTCCTCGTTCTTCAGCGTCCAGCCGTCGAGATTGACGGTGCGACGCGAGGTGTTGGTGACATCCACCCACTCCTTGTTCAGTGAGCGCCGCGAACGGTCGTCCCGGCCGGGCGCGTCGTACTGGACCGCGCTGATCTCCACCTTCGTGCGGTCGGGCCGGGCGTGGTCGGCCGCCGACGCCGGCAGCGCCACCGCCCCCACGACCGCAGCGGCCACCAATGCGGCGGCGGAGAGACGACGGGCGGTCACCGTGGAAGAAGACACAAGGCCCCCAGGCTGTATGTGCACCCGCCTCGTTCCCAGCCCCTGGTAGCGGCGTGGAGGGAACGGGGTGGTGCGGTGTGCGGGTGGCGGCCGGTCGGCCGCACATCCACACCATGGCCGTGCCGTGCAGGTTGTGAACGGATTACGAGCGGTCCGTTACCATTCGCCCATATTTCCGCAACTCTCGCTTGTAACGTCCATTCATGCGGCGTATGCGCGAAGTTGACGCCCTGTCGTGCAGAGACCCCGTACGGGCCTTGGCCGCCCCGCCGCCATCGCCAGGACGCGCCACCCCAGCAGCTGCGAGGCCGTCACCCGAAAGTGCGTAACAGCCCCTCGAACTCTGCGCCGGTGCCGGTGCCTACGAGCGGCTGGTCGCGGGCGGCGTGCTGCTGTGTTGGTCGAAAAGACGATGAGCCGCCGATGACGCCGTCGGCGTGACATCGCCCGGCAACCGCAACCGCATAAGGTCGCGCGGGCCTCTCCCCCTGCACATCCACCCGCTACCGAAGGAGACCGACATGACCATCGCCCTTGAACCCCGCACGCCGCAGGCCTTCGTCGACCCCTACGCCGTCGACCCTGCCCAGACCGTCTGGCCTGCGGCGGCCACCGGGCAGGACAGGGACTGCCTGCTGCCGCCGCCCAACCCCGCCGAGCGCCTGAGCACCCTCATCGATCCCCGCGACCAGCGCCGCCTGGCCCTGCACGCCGCACTGACCGTCGCCGGCATCCCGCCCCGGCCCGAGGACCGCGACGCCATCGACCAGCTCAGCGCCCTGCCCGCCAGCATCAACACCACCCTGCAGCGCTGGCTGCACCACACGTCATGAAGCGGACAGAAACCCGCGCAAGCGCCAGCCTGGCCCTGCACACCGCCCGTCGGCCTCGGTCTCAAGCCTGTGGACCGACGACGGCACCACCCTCACCGTGACCGTCATCGGCTCCTACGACACGAAGTTCCGGTCGGTGGTCGGGGTCCGGCTCGCTCGCGGTGACCAGCCAGGCCACAGCCCCCTGGACGGCGTCACCGCACCCGGTGAAGGCAACTGATGCTCAACGGGAACGCCTCAAACTGCGGCTGCACCGCCGCCGTGTAGCCGGTGGCGCACACGGAGTTGTTGAGGAAGCCGACCCGACCGTTGACCTGGCAGGCCGTGCCGGGCGTTGGCCTGGACGATCGCGGCGGGGCCGCACCGCTGCTGCCGTCGATGCCGGGAATGGGGCTGGAGGACAGACTGTCCTCCTGGAGGTAGATCGGATATCTGTCAGCCGGTCCGCCGGAGCGGAGACATCCGGGGACAGGCCGCTCGGTGGTGGTGGCGACACCGCCCTGGTAAACGACGGGCGCCCAGCACAAGGAGACACCCCCACATCGACAGCCGCGGCGAAGAGCGGCGCAAGGAGGCCTACGCAGCCGCGCTGCCCGCTGCTCCCACACGCGAAGCGAGTTCCCAGGACTGGCCGGGGACTCAGCGCCACCGCCGGGGATCCTCAACGCTCCGCCGGGCAAGGCTCCGACGGCGACGCACCAAGTGACCAGTGGCATTCGACCGTGCCCGAAACGCCTGGTGCCGGTCGAGGGATGCCACGGACCATGAGGGCTCATCAGGAACGACGATTCCGGTCGTGCCCAAGGGAGAGAACGCCATGAAGCCACTGCACTCGCGGAAGTCGTTGAGCATGCGCTGTGCCTCGCTCGCACTCGGACTGGTGGCCGCGTCCGTGTTCACGACGGCGCTGGCCTCGCCGTCGACAGCCGCGCCCGCACAGACAACCCCGTCCGCGCAGACGGCGGACGCCAGGATGGAGCGGGAGATCGCGGGCCTGCTCCGGCACAACGAGGGCGCCGAGCGAGTGGGCAAGGACCGGGTGCGGCTGGAGCCGGGCGTGGAGATGACCGTCCTGCCGTCCACCCGCGCGGCCGCCGGTAGGAGCGACTGCCAGGGCGGTTACGCCTGTGTGTGGCAGTACAGCAACTACACCGGCTACCGCCTGGACTTCTACTACTACGGAACCTACGACCTCGGCAATTACACCGTGTCCGACGGCTCCAACTGGCGGGACAGAGTCAGCTCCTTCTTCAACAACCAGACCGGAGGCGCCTGGATGGTCGGCAAGGACTGGGTCAGCTCGGGCGGCAGCAGCCAACTGGCGTGGATCTTCGGCGGGCAGGGTCCGTATTACGCGGACCAGTTGGGCGAAGCCGACAACCGAGCCGATGTGATCCAGCTGTATCCGTAGCCCAGGGCTGAAGACCCGGCGCGGTACCGGCACGGTGCCGCGCCGCTGTCCGTCGTCGTCGCCTTGGCCACGCCAGGGCAAGGCCGACGGGCTCTCGGTGCTGGGGGTGCCGGGCTGGTGGGGGCAGAGTATCTGGCATTCCGTCGGCACCCCACGGTAGCCGTGCGGCGTCGAAGTCGGGGCATCGCCGGTGCCCCGGTGCGGAAGTGGTGGTTCACGACTGGCGCGGCCTGTGCGAAGGCGGCTCACGGGCAGGGAGCGTGCTCCCAGGGGGCCGCGGCCAAAGCGGCGGTCGCGGCTTCTCGTACGGCCCGTACGGCCGGTCGGTCGCGATACTCGGCCGACCAGCCGAGGGCCGACACCGTCGGGGACAGATCGACAACATCGACGTAGCGCACACCCGGGCGGGGGAAGAGTTCGCGGGCCGCCGCGGGCAGAAAACACATCCCTTGTCCCGTGGCGACTGTGTGGAGCAGTCCCTCCATGTCGGAGACGACGGGGCCGTAGCGCACCCGTCTGCCGTCCGGGCGCGGGTCCACCGCCCAGAAGTCCCACCACACACGCGGCACTTCAGGAGGGACGTCCACGAAGACCCGCTCGCCGAGGTCGCCGAGGGAGAGCTCGGACAGTCGTGTCAGGGGATCGCCGGCGGGCAGGCAGGCGATGCGCGGCTCGGTGGCCAGTTCCAACAGTTCGACGCCGGCGGGCACAGGGGGCCGGAGGAAGGCGACGTCGATGTCGCCGGAGAGCAACCTGACCAGGTGCTCGGCGAAGCTGAGTGTTCGGATCTCCACCGTGAGCGCCGGATGCAGTCTGCGCAGGTGGTCGAGGACCGCGTGGGTGTAGGGCATGGCGGCCTCGGCCCCGACCGTCCCCACCACCACATGCGCGGAGAGCGTGCGGGCCCACTGGCCGGCACGGGCCCGTAGGCGGCCCATGGCCGCCACCGTCGCCCGCGCCTCTTCGGCCAGGGAACGGCCCGCGTCGGTGAGCGTGACACTGCGGCTGTCGCGTAGGAACAGCGACACACCCAGCCGCTTCTCCAGCTCTCGGATCTGTCGGCTGAGCGTCGGTTGGGCTATGTGCAACCGCGCGGCGGCCATGCCGAAGTGCAACTCCTCGGTCAGCGCCAGGAAGAGCCGCAGCTGATGCAGGCTCGGCTCCGCCGTTCCCTCCGGATCAGGCACCGCGCACGTCCTAAGCCTGCGGCCATAGCGACCCCTGCATCGATCGGGCCCATAGTCTCATCGTCCGCGTACCGTTGGACGGATCTTCTCCGTGCCACCCTGGAGAACCGCCGCACCGTCCGGAATGACCACCGGCGCGGTCTCGGGTGGCAATGGCAATCGGGGGAGAAACGATGCTGCGCATTCCCTTCACAGCCGCGGACCTGGCACGCGTTCATCTGGCTCGTGAGCCCGACCCGGTGTGGGAGACCTTGCTGAGCCTGCACCAGCTGAGCGCATCGAGGCGCGGTCTGCCCGTCTTCGCCCAGTGGCGGCGCACCGCGCGGGCCGGACTGGCCGCGAAGGGGCTGGCGGCACCGGCCAGGATGCTTTCCGTTCTGGCCCCGGCTTCGGCAAGTTACTGGCCTGATTTCCTGACGCCCGGCGCCTCGGCCAGCGTCCGGGTGCGGGATGCGACCCTCTGCACCCTGTGCCGCTCACCTCAAAGCTCGCGAGATCCTCTGGCGGGCGGCCTGCGCGATCACGCCTTCCAGTATTGCGGTGCAGTCGCCGCCGTCCCGCCAGGCCCGGAAGCGGCCGACGACCGTAGACCAGAGCGAACTCGCCCGGCGTCTCCCCCCGTTGACTACTGGTACGGAACCGCCGGATCACTCCCACGAACTGCTCCCACAACCGTCCGGGGTACGGGCCGTACTCGCCGAGCTGTCGAGAGCGGCGCGGTCAACTTCCGCTGTCTGTAGGTGAATTGCCTACCTCACGCGAACCCTTGACGCTGAACCGTTTCATTGCTTCTCTCGAAAGGCTGCTTCTGGGAGCGCTCCCACCCCAGCCGAAAGGGACCCCTGTGCAGACCACCCCCCACACCCCCTCCTTACGCCACCACGCCCGAACCCTCGCCGCGCTCGTCACGGCCGCTCTCGTCGCCTGCCTGCTGTCCTGGACGGGGAGCTCCCCCGCCCAGGCCGCGCCGGGTGACGGCTCGGTCTCCGACCCCAACATCGTCTACGTCGGGCGCTGGGACACCAGCGCCGGCACTGCGGCGGTGCTCTCCTGGACCGGCGCCTACCTGCAGACGGCCTTCACCGGCACCACGGTGAAGGTCAAGGCGAGAGACGCGGTCAACCTGTACGCCAGCATCGACGGCGGCCCCGACGTCTTCCACCCGGGCGTGCGCGGCACGGTGAACCTCACTCCCCGACCGTTGCTCGCGGGCACCCACACCCTGCGCATTTCGTACCGCTCCGGCGACACCGTCTTCCTGGGCCTGATGCTGGACCCCGGCGCGCGCACGGTCGCGCCGAACGCCCCGTCCCGGCTCGTCGAGTTCGTCGGCGACTCCATCACCGCCGGCGCGCTCACGGACCGGCTCGCACTGGACTCGTACGCCTGGAAGACCGGCGAGCGACTGGGAGCGCGCCACACCCAGATCGCCCGGTCCGGCTACTGCCTCGTCGCCCAGTCCGGATGCACGGGCCTGAGCACGCAGTTCTTCAAATCGGCGAGCACGGGCGGCCAGAACTGGGACTTCTCCCGCTACCGGGCGGACGCCGTCGTCATCAACCTGGGCACCAACGACATCGGCCACGGCGTGACCGGCGCCGCCTTCCGGTCGGCGTACACCACGTTCCTCGCCGACCTACGGGCCACCTATCCGAACGCGCAGCTCTTCGCCGTGCAGACGCTCAAGAAGCGCTACGTCACCGAGACCAGGGCGGCCGTCACCACTCGCACCGACGCCGGTGACAGCAGGGTGCACTACGTCGACACCACCGGCTGGCTGACCGACGGCACCGACTACGAGGACGGCAACGGGCACCCCAACGAGGCGGGCCACACCAAGTTCGCGAACCGCCTCGCGCCCGTCATCGCCGCCCGGCTCGGCGCCCCCGCGTCCACGCTGGCGGCCGCTCCCGGCCAACCCGGCGACCCGAACATCAAGTTCGTGGGCCGCTGGGACACCAGGACCTCCACCGCCTACACCCCGTACTGGGCCGGCGCCTACTACCGGGTCGGCTTCACCGGCCGGACCGTCCAGCTCAAGCAGCGCGGGACGATCGACTTCTGGGCGAGGATCGACAACGGCCCCGTGAAGTTCTACGACGACGTCAAGGGGACGGTGAACCTGACGCCATCCCCGCTGTCCGCCGGCAACCACACCCTCCAGGTCAACTACCAGGTGGTCGCTGGTTCCTACCGGGGTGACGCGGTCTTCCAGGGGCTGGTCCTCGACGGCGGCGCCACGACGTTCGCCCCGCCGGCGCCCGGCAAGCTGATCGAGTTCGTCGGCGACTCGATCACGGTGGGGACGACGTCGTCGCAGAACGCCCGCACCGCGTACGGCTGGCTGATCGGGGAACGGCTCGGCACCGAGCACACCCAGATCGCCCAGGGCGGCGCCTGTCTGGTCGCCGCGGCGGACGGATGCGTCGGTCTGGAGCGGCAGTTCACCAAGCTCAACCCGAACGCGGCCACGCCCGACTGGGACTTCTCCCGCTACCAGGCGAACGCGGTCGTCATCAATCTCGGCACCAACGACGTGGGCCACGCAGTCAGTTCCGCGCAGTTCCAGACGGCGTACACCAGCCTGCTGCGCAAGGTCCGCGCCGCATACCCACAGGCGTGGATCTTCGCATTGGAGACCTTCCGCGGCCGGTACGTCCCGCAGACCGAGGCGGCGATCAGGGCGGCCGTCGACGGCAGCGACTCCCGGGTCTCCTTCGTCGACACCACCGGCTGGCTGGGTTCGGGCGACCTGACGGACTCGGTCCACCCCAACGACCAGGGGCACCGCGTCATCGCAGACCGGTTGGCACCGGTCATCGCGGCGCGGATCGGTATGTGAGGTGCCTGGACCGGCTCCGCTCCGCACCGCACCGGTGCGCCTCGAACGCCCTGCCGGCACCTGGGTGCCCGAGCCGCTTGGACGGCGGGGCGCCCGGGCGGCGTCCGCTTTCGGGCCGGTCCAAGTCGCCGACGGGCCGCGCCGATTGATGCCTACGGGGCGTCCAAGTCGTCGGTGGTCCGCCCGCTGCGGGCACCGAAGTCCGGGCAGGGGCGGTTCCTCCTGCCTGCCCGGATGCCGTACGACACCGTCGGCAGCGAAGCCGCGGTGGGTTCGTCGGCGCTCAGCGCCGGGTGAGCCCCCTGGGCACGGCCTTCGCCGGACCAGGGGGCCGTGGGTCACCGTGCGGCGTAGCCGAAGTCCGTTCCGACGGCGGGAAGGCCGCCGGCGCCGGGCTGGTACGTGGTCACCGCGGCGACGGCGCCGCCGGCGGTCACGTTGGACAGCGGCAGGGCGTACAGGGTGCCGTACGTGGACGGCCCGTAGGGCAGACCGACGTACAGGCGGGTGCCGGTGTAGTGGAGGCTGCTGCCGAGCTTCTGGTTCGCGCCCGGGGCGGTGGGGATGCCGTCCCCGTCGCCCGCCTCCAGCCAGCGGTCGTTGGCGCCGGGAGCGCCCAGCAGCGAGAAGGTCTCCACGGCGCCCGCGCTCGCGGTGGTGCCGATGGCCTCGTCCGGGATGCCGACGGCGAGCTTCATCGTCGCCGTGGTGCTCACCGCGCGCGGCGACGTGTTGATCGCGGCGAGAGTCTGGCCGAAGTGGTCGCCGGCCTCCGCGGTGCCGGAGACGTCGTCGTCGCCGGTGCCCGAGTCGTAGCCCTGGAGCTGGGTGTAGGTGCCGGCCGCGGTGATCCGGAAGGTCAGCACCAGGCCGGCCTCCGCCTTGTCCACGCCGTCGACGTCGAGCCCCTCGCCGGGGGCGCCGACCGCGAGGATCGACTCCGTGGCGGGTGCGGCACTCGAGGAGCGGTACGGGACCAGGGCCAGGGACTGCCCGAAGAGATCACCGGCCTCGGCGCCACCGGAGACCGTGTCGAGGTCCTGGTCCAGGCCGAACCTCGGGGTGGGGCGGCTCTCGGAGTTCAGGGTGTGGGAGAAGACGGCCAGGTTTCCGGCGTTCGCGTCCGAGCCGATGGCATCACCGGGTGCGCCGATCGCGATGTAGTTGGCGTCGGCGGCGACGCTCGTACCGAAGCCGTCGTTCGCCTCCGCCGCGCCGGAGACCCCGGTGGCCTCCTGGTTGATCGCGATGTTGGTGGTGCCGTGCAGGTAGATCGCGCTGCCGGCCTTGGCGATGGAGCCGAGGGCCTCGCCGGGCACGCCCATCAGGACGAACGGTTCTCCGGACGCGGTGGTGCCGGCGGCCAGGGCATGGCCCAGGCGGTCGCCGGTCTCACTGACGGAGCCCGCCAACGAGCCGGTGCCCGCGCCCTGTTCGAGGTGGGTGTCCTTGGCGGCGCCGGTGCCGAGGCCGCCGGTCGCGCCGTGCAGGATGTCGACCATGCCGGCGTCGGCCACGGTGCCGATGTCCTCGGCCGGGGTGCCCACGACCAGGTCGGTGCAACCGTCCTCGTCGTAGTCGACGGTGGCGATGGCCTGGCCGAATCCGTCACCGGACTCGGCGGAGCCGGAGACCCAGTCGAGGTCCTGGCTGATCTCGGCGGTGCCCTTGCCGCCGCCGTAGACGATCCGCACCAGGCCGGCCTTGGCGGCGCCGCCGACAGTGACCTGGGGGTCGGATATCGCGATGTCCTCGACGCCGTCGCAGTTGAAGTCGGTGGCGCGGACGGCGCCGGTGGTGGAGCTCACCCAGGAAGCGAGGTCGTCCACGCGGGCGGCGATCCCGCCGGTGCTGGTCACGGTCGAGTCGATGCCGTAACAGCCGCCCTGGTACGACTGGCTGGCGAGCGCGGCCAGTTGGGCGGTGCCGCCGCTGACGCGGACGACGGGTCCGCCGGTGTCACCCATGCAGGCTGCCACGCCGTCCTTGCCCGTGACGGTGACGGTGGTGGCGGCGGACGAGTTCACCGAGAAGGCACCGGTGTGGAGCTTCAGCGGTGCCCATTCGCTCGCGGTGCGGCCGTAGCCGGCGAGGGTGAGGGTCTCGCCGGCGGTGGGCGCGGCGGTGGCCAGGGCCAGCGGGGCGACGTTCGTGACTGGGCGGTTCAGGCGGGCCAGGACGACGTCGCGGTCGGTGCGCGGGACCAGTTGAACGATCTGGCGGGCGGCACCGGCCGTACCGGTCAGGTCGGAGCGGCCGATGACCGCGGTGGTCCTGGTGGCCGGCTTGCCGGAGGGCACACTCAGGCTGGTGGCCGGGTCGGCAGCGAAGCAACTGGCCGCGGTCAGCAGCCACTCGGCGTCCACGAGGACCCCGGAGCAGCCGCGGTCGTGGTCGCCCACGGTGATCTGGGCGGTGTACGCGTAGGTGGTGTCGGCGGCGGCGACCTCGGGGCCGGTCACGGCGGCGGCGGGCACGCCGGCCAGCACCACGGCTCCCGCGCACAGGGCCGCGGCCGGCACGAGGCGGCGAAGGGGGCTGTTCCGTCGGGTCACTTGGTGCTCCTGATCTCCAGGAGCGTGAACTCACGGCCCTGTTCGTCCGTGCCCTCGCCCACCGGGGTCCAGGCGTTCTTGGCGATGTCGTACGACTGCTCCTCGGTGCCGACCGTCATGTCGACCTCGGTCGTGTAGTCGTTGCCGCGGATCAGGTAGACCGACGGCAACTCCAGGGTCAGCCAGCCCGAGTTGCCCTTGACGTCGAAACACACCTTGCTCTTGTCGCGCGCCTGGACCTCCAACTGGCCGGTGCCGCTCACGCAGTCGGCGAGTGTGATGTGGCCGTCGCCGCGCTTGAGCAGGATGTTCTTCTCGGCCAGGATCTTGTCCGCCTGTGGGTAGCCGAAGTCCTCGACCGCGTACCCGGGAGCGCTGTCCGCGACGGTCGTGGCAGTACCGGCCTCGGCGTGGGATCGCTCGGGCAGCCCGGCCGCCAGGCCGGTCCATGCCAGGGCGCCGACGGTTGCCGCGCCCACGGCGCGGGCCAGAAATCTTCCGCGCCGTGTCTGCGCCGCAAAGGGGCGCGGCTTCACCGCAAATGAGGTGCGCGACTTCATCACTTTCCTCAACTCGTTGCTTATTAAGAGAAGTTTGTAACGTGGTTCAAGGCAGGCGTGAAGAAATCGCTTTTCCCCCGCACAAAGAGCTCCCCCCGGCTCGGGCGTCGCTTTGCCCCCCACATGCCACCTCGCTTCTCCCGGGTTGTCCACTCCGCCAACGGCCATAAAACGGACGACAGTTGACGGCCCTTAGTGACCCTTGCCACACTCCCGGAAGGGTTGTACCGACTCCTATAAAGAAACGATAACGAAGCCGGGACACCTTTCACGTGAGATGGATTCAATTCACGACGCCAAACTGATTGCTCGGTACACCTGCATTGGTATGGTCACGTCATTACGCAGGCAACGCATACGCCTCACCGTTGCCACACATGACTGCCCGGCCATGCGGGGGAAGCCGCCCTGTCAGTGATCGCCGATCTGCTTCGCCGGCAGAAACCACGAGGACAACTTTCTGTGCAGGCGATTTTCTGGAGGCGTGGATCCCCGTGGCCCGCGCTGCCGAGACTGTGACGCCCGATCCGCTCACCCTGCCGAACACCGACCGGGCCAAGGTGGTCACGGCCTGGATGACCGGTGGCAGGGCCACCAAGGCGGCAGCGGCCGACGCGCTGTTCTGCACCGATGCCGACATTCAGGCCTTCCTCAGCCAAACCCTGCCGCCGGTGACGACGGAGGACAACCGCGTCGCGATCGCCGGCTGCCTCGTCCGCTCCGGAAAGGGCCTGCGCCGTGAAGCCGCCGCCGCTCTCGACAACGGCGACAGCGCCATCGCGGCCTTCCTCGAGGACGGTTACGAGTCGGCGCTCCTGGAAGACCTCCGGGTGGCGACCGCCATCCTGTCGGCCACCGGCGGAAAGGCGGTCCAGCGCGAGGCGTCCGCCGCCCTGGACACCGGCACGCGCTCGGCACTGGAAGCATTCCTGACGGGGGATCAGTACACCGCCCGCCTGGAGGACTCGAGACTCCAGGTCTCGGCCATGCTGGTCAACGCCGGGCCGGAGGTGCAGAAGTGCGCCAACCGCGCCCTGAACGGCTCCGCCGCGGACATCCAGTGGTTCCTCGACACCGGCCAGCACATCGCCCGCGCGCGACCAGGAGTCGGCGACCATCGAGGAACTCGTCGCGGTCGGCGCCCGGGAGGGCAAGCGCGCCCAGGCCGAGACCGACCTGGCCGTCGAGGCGTCCGAGCGGGGCCCAGGCCGCCGCGGCCGAGGCGAAGAAGGCGGCGGAGAAGGCCGCGCCGAGGCCGAGGCCGCCAAGGAGGACGTACAGCAGTCCGCGGCCGCGGCCCGCAAGGCGGCCAGTGCGGCCTCGGGCGCCGCGAACGCCGCCCGGATCGCCATCAACGCCTCCAACGCGGCCGTGAACGCCTCCCGTCGCGCCTCCTGGGCGGCCACCGCCGCCTCCCAGGCCGCGTCCGCCGCCGGCGGCGCCGCATCCCGGGCCTACAACGCGGCTATCGCGGCCTCCAAGGACGCGAGCAGAACCCAGGCCGCCAAGGACGCGGCGATCGCCGCCCGCAACTCCGCCGCGAAGGCGCGTTCCGCGGCCAAGGCCGCCGACTACACGCGGGCCGCCTGCGCGCAGTCCTTCAGCGCCAGTTCCTCCGCCGCCTCCGCGGCTGCGGCTGCCGCCTCCGCTCAGGCAGCGGCCGCGTCCGGCGCCGCCCAGTCCCAGGCCGCCGAGGCCAAGCGCCAGGCCGCCATCGCCTCCGCGGCCGCCAACCGCGCCACGAACGCCCGCCTCCACCGCGCAGGCCCTGGCCAACACGGCCGCGAAGGCGGCGAGCACCGCACGGGACGCCGCCAACTCCGCCGCCGCCCACGCCGAGAAGGCGGCCGACGCCGTCGACGAGGCCGTGGCGAACGCGGGCAAGGCCATCGACTTCGCGAACAAGTCCACCACCCACGCCGGCGAGGCAGTCAAGGCCGCCGACACCGCCGCCCAGGCCGTCACGGACGCCATCGCCGTCGCCAAGGCGGGCCCGCGAGGCCGCCCGCGAGGCGGCCGAGAAGGCGCAGCAGGACCGAAACAACGGCCACAACCCGGCCGACAGCGACACCAACGACGACGTCAACCAGAACGGCAGCGGCGGCGACAACGACGCGTGGTGTTCGGACACGGGCTGGTGGGCCGATGCCTTCAGCTACGTCAGCGTCGGCGCGGGACTCATCTCCGCCGGCCTGGGGGTCGCCAGCCTCGGTCTTCCCCCCGTTCGCCGTGGTCGGGGTGCCGGCCGCAGCGATCTTCGGCGGCATAGCGATGGGCGCCGGCGCGTTGAGCACCCTGTTCACCGGCATGGAACACGGCTCACCAGCCACTCCGGTCGCCAAGAGGGTGGCGCCCGTCGTGAAGGAGGTCGCCGAGGAAGGAAAGGAGCTCGTCTCCTCGATCACCAGCGGCCTCTCTTCGATGTTCTGACCGCTGCCCCGCTGGTCGTCGAGGTCTGCCCGGGCCCGTACGGCAGTTGCCAACTTCGTTTGACGTTGCAACTTCTGACGGGCAGTCGGGTGGCATTCACCGATCCTTCACAATCTCCAGCACAACCCTCGCGAGGTGTGGCACAGATCACGAAGCATCAGCGAAGAATGTCGCTTTGTGCCTGCTTCTAAGCGCTCGACCTGGGTGCCACTTCATGTTGATATGGCGACGCGGATGACGATTACCGAGACGGGGGCCTCTCGCTTCGAGAGGTACGGGGACTGCTCCCCACAGGAGTTGGGGGCATACCCGGCGGGCGATGTCGATATCGCATTCCTGCGCACCCCAATTTCACGCCCGGTGACGAACATCCGGCCGTCGCCGACGAACTTGGGGGATGCAATGAAGCAATACAGCAGAATGTCCGTTAAGCCGCGGCGCAGGCGGCTTGCGCTGCGTGCACTGGGCGCGGCCGGGGTCGGCGCTCTGGCCTGGATCGCGGCGGCCTCGGGCATTCCCGGCGGGGCGTCGCAGGGGGCGAGCCCTACCGCACTGGTTGCGGGGGAGTCCCCCGGTTACGCGGTGGAGGACTTCAACTACCCGCTGGCGGACAAGATCCTGGCCGAGAAGAAGATCGTCCTCAAGCGCGGTGACGGGCACATCACCCTGGCCGACTGTGCGGGCGGGACCGGTCTTCTGGAGGTCATGGCCCGCGACAAGGCGGACAAGATCTGCTTCAAGGTGGTCGGCGACTCCGGCTGGCTGACCCTGGAGATTCCCGCGGTGTACGCGATCAAGGGCAACGACTACACGACCGCGGTCGACATGACCGTAGGTACGGAGGAGAAGTCGTACGACATCGCCAAGAACTCCTGGACGCCGGTAGGTGAAGCGGCGGACCCCGAGGGCCGCGACCACATGCTCGTCGAGATCAGGTCCTCCAAGTAGCCCCAGGCCGACACCCGCCATGCTCACCGCTGCGCGGTCCGGTGCCCCACAGGACGCGCGGCCCTCGTGACTAGGAACCCACGTTCATGCACCTCTCCAGACGCCCCCGTCTCGCCGCGTTGGCCGCTGCGCTGATCGCGGCACCTGTCGCGCTGAGCGCCGCCGACGCCACCGCGCTCACCGGAGCGGACGCCCCGGCGCAGTTGAACTACGTCGCGAAGATCAACGTCGGTGAGCAGAGTGCCTGCACCGGCACCCTCGTCGACCCGCAGTGGGTCCTGACCGCGGCCACCTGCTTCGCCGCGGACGGCAAGCCCCCCGCGGGCAGGCCCGCCGTCACCACCACCGTCACCGTCGGCCGCACCGACCTGACGCAGACCACCGGCAGCGTCCTGCCGGCCATCCGGCTCGTCCCCCATGCCGACCGGGATCTGGTGCTCGTCAAACTCGCCGCCAGGATCACCGATCCGAGCATCACGCCGGTCCGGCTGGCCACTACGCCCGCCGCCGCGGGTGAGGAGCTGGTGAAAGCCGGATTCGGACGCACCAGGACCGAATGGGTACCCGACAAGCTCCACACCGGTACGTTCACCGTCGCCTCCACCGCGGACACGACAGTGGACCTCAACGGCTCCGACACCGCGACCGTCTGCAAGGGCGACGCCGGCGGCCCCGCCCTGCGCACCGTCAACGGCGCCACGGAACTCGTCGCCGTCAACTCCCGTTCCTGGCAGGGCGGATGTCTCGGAAACGATCCCGCCGAGACTCGTACCGGTGCCGTCGACACCCGGGTCGACGACATCAGTGACTGGGTCAAGTACGCGATCTCCCGCAACCCGGACGACCTCACGGGTGACGGCAAGGCCGACCTCGCGGCCATCAAGGACGACGGCGTTCTGTGGATCTACCCCGGCACCGGAAAGGCGAGCGGCAGCACCTTCGGCACCCGGTTCCAGGCCGGCACCAGCTGGCAGAGCCAGAACGCCGTCACGGTCGGAGACGTCAACAACGACGGCTTCGGTGACCTGCTGTCCCGTCAGGCGTCGGACGGCACGCTTTGGGTCTACCCCGGCACCGGAAAACCCGGCATGGAAGCCTTCGCCACCCGCTACCAGGTCGGCAGGAGCTGGCAGACCCAGGACGTCACCCGCACCGGGGACTTCAACACCGACGGGCTCAGCGACGTACTGACCCGTCAGGCGTCGGACGGCACATTGTGGGTCTACCCCGGCACCGGAAAGCCCGGCATGGAAACCCTCGGCACCCGCTACCAGGTCGGCACCGGCTGGAAGAGCCAGGACATCATCACCACCGGCGACCTCAACAACGACGGGCGCCCCGACGTGCTCTCCCGTCAGGCGTCGGACGGCACGCTGTGGGTCTACCCCGGCACCGGAAAGGCGAGCGGCGGTGCCTTCGGTACCCGCTACCAGGTCGGCAGGAGCTGGCAGACCCAGGACGCCCTCCGCACCGGGGACTACAACGGTGACGGGCGCACCGACGTGCTCTCCCGCCAGGCGTCCGACGACACGCTGTGGGTCTACCCCGGCACCGGAAAGCCCGGCATGGAAACCCTCGGCACCCGCTACCAGGCCGGCACCGGCTGGGGGCCCTACCGCATCATCTGAGCGGCCGGGATGATCTCGATCCCGCCGCCACGGCGCCGAGATACGCGGCGAAGGCCGCGGTAGTCCGGGACGGTTCTCCGAGTGGTCTCCACTCGGAGAACCGTCCCGGCGTGCCGGTCTGCGGTCACGACGGCCTCGATCAGTCCGGGGAACCGACGGTCCAGGTCCTTGTTGCGGAGGCGCATCCAGAGCCTGTTCCCGGCGTCGCGCTGATGGACCAGGCCCCCTCACGGAGCACATGCCAGTGATGAGACGGCTCGAGTTGAAGGATCGGCCAGACCGTCCGCACCCGTGGGGCGACAACTCGGTTTCTGCACAGACTCCTGCTCCCCGAGCCCTCGCCCGTTCATCACCCTCTGCCCCCGGCCGGTTGCCCCGTCCGACACGCCGGTTGACCACCGCCCGAGAAACCCCAGCTCACACCGGGTTTCCCGGCCGACCCCCAAGCGGGCAACGGGAAACCCGTCGACCCCGGAAGTCCCTCGGGACAGGCTGATCCCGTCAGCACGAAGACGGCCTGCGGCGACGCAGGAGACCCACCAGGGGGAAACATGCGCAAGATGTTCAGTGCCGTCGCGGCGTTCGCGACCGCGGCCACCGCGGTGGTGGCGATGGGCGGGGCGGCCCAGGCCGCGCCGGCGGGCAACAGCACGGTGTACGGATGCCTCTCCGGCAACGTGTGCATCTGGCCCGAAAACGTCTGGCCGCAGGAAAACCCGCACCCGACCAACCAGTTTGCCAGCTACGGCGCCCACAACCTGAGCAACCAGTTCGGGTACCACTGGGTCCTCAACAACCAGTACGGCGGCGCCACCGCGGACCTGTGCAACAACTACGGCGGCAGCAACTGCGTCGAGCACCTCGCGCAGGACGAGTGGACCTACACGAACCTCACCCCCATCAACTCCATCAAGCTCAACCGGCCGTAGCGCGCCATTCGCCACGGGCAAGCGACCGTCGGGACCGGCCCCACACCGGTCCCGGCGGTCCCGTTCTCGCCACGCCGGGTGAAAGCTTCGCTCCCCGTCCGACCCCCGCAGTAGCCTGGACATCCGCCGTCTCACGATCCGGCAGGGCAGTGCCAGGGGGACGCCTTGGGGGACCAGGAGCACAGCCGCGCGGGCGCCGACCGGACCGACCAGCCGGAAAGCGCCGCCCAGGCCACACCGTCCTTTCCCACGCAGCTGAGACGGCTGCGCCGGGAACGCGGACTGTCGCTGGCCGACCTCGCACGCCATACCCACTACAGCAAGGGCTACCTCAGCAAGATCGAGACCGGCGTCAAGCGGGCAACCACGGACGTCGCCCGCCAGTGTGACCACGTCCTGCGCGCCGAGGGCGAGTTGCTACGGCTGGTGCGGGAGGCAGCCCCGGTCCAGCGCGGCGCGGGACCGGCCGCCGACGCCGGTGCGCCCCCCTGCCCGTACCGCGGACTGGCGGCGTTCACCCCACGGGACGCGGACTGGTTCTTCGGCCGGGAGCGGGCCACGGCCACACTGGTCGAGCGGGTCTACCAACGCGTCGGCAGCGGACCGCTGTTGCTGGTCGCCCCGTCCGGCGCCGGCAAGTCCTCCCTGCTGAACGCCGGTCTCGTCCCGGCGCTGCGGCGCCCTGGCGGCTTCCCGATGCCCGGCGCCGACCGCTGGCCCGTGATCGCCTTCACGCCCGCCGCTCACCCTCTCGACGAACTACTCGAACAGGCCGGCAAGGTCCTCGGCAGCGATCTCGACCTCACCGCGACCCGGCTGGCCGAACGCCCCGAGGCGCTGCTGGACGTCGTCCGCACCCGCTCGGACGGGGGCCCGCCGGGTCCCGACGGTCGCCGCCCTCCCCCGGTGCGGCCCGTGCTGCTCGTCGACCAGTTCGAGGAACTGTTCACCCTCTGCTCGGACGAGGACGAGAGACACACCTTCGTCCGGATCCTGCACGCGCTGTCCACCGGCCCGGAACCGGCGGTCGTCGTGGTCGGCGTCCGCGCCGACTTCTCCGGACGTTGCCTCGAACTCCCGGACCTGGCACCCCTGTTCACCGAGGGACTGTTCGTCCTGCTCCCCATGTCCGTCGCGGAACTGCGGGCATCCATCACCCGCCCCGCCGAACTCGCCGGCGTCACCCTGGAACCCGGCCTGGTCCCCCTCCTTCTGCGCGACGCGGGCCTGCGCGACGAACCCGTAGACGCCGGCCGTGCCACCGCCTCCGCCGACACCCCGTCCGGGGCGCTGCCCCTCATCTCGCATGCCCTACTCGCCACCTGGCAGCAACGCGAGGACACCACCCTCACGGTGGCCGGCTACGAGCGCACCGGCGGCATCCAGGGCGCCGTCGCCCGTACCGCCGAAACCCTGTTCGCCCAGCTGTACCCGGCCGAGCAGAAGGCGATCCGCCGGATCCTGTCCCGCCTCGTCCACGTGTCCGACGACGGAAGCGCCGTGACCCGCCGCCGCACCGGCCGCGGCGCCCTCATGGAACAACTCGGTGACGCGGACGCCGCCTCGGCCGCGCTCGACGTGTTCGTGCGGGCCCGGTTGATCACCGTGGACCGGGACACCGTCGAGATCACCCACGAGGCCCTGCTGCACGCCTGGCCCCGGCTGCGCGACTGGATCCACGCGGACCGGGCCGGACTCCTCCTCCACCAGCAACTCGCCCACGCCGCCGCCGAATGGGAGCGCGAGCACCGCGACCCGTCCGCCCTCTACCGCGGCACCCGCCTCGGCACGGTCCTCTCCTGGGCCGACGAACTCGACGGCCGCAGCCGTCTCGGCCCCCGCGAAGAAGCCTTCCTGCGGGCCAGCCAGGTCGAGGAGGACAGCCGCAGTCTTCTGGCGAGGCGTCAGACACAGTTCCGACAGGCCCTGTTCGTCGTCGTCGCCGTCCTGCTCGTGCTCGCCGTGACCGCCGGCGGCCTCGCCTACCAGCAGCGCTCCGCCGCCCTCGCCCAGGAACGCGTCGCCCGCTCCCAGGCCCTCGCCGTGCAGTCCACCTCTCTGGCCGGCGGTCAGCCCGAGGCATCCATGCTGCTCGCCGAGGAGGCCTACCGCGCCGATCCCACCCCCGAGGCACGCGGGGCCCTGCTGAGCACCCAGGCCCAGGCGTTCTCCGCCCGCCTCGTCGGCCACCACGGGCCCGTCAATGCGGTCGCCTTCGCACCCGACGGCCGGCTGCTGGCGACGGCCGGCTCGTACGGCACCGTACAACTGCGCCGGACCAGCGATCACCGGACCACCGCCACCCTCACCGTTCCCGGACGGGTCCGCTCCGTCGCCTTCAGCCCCGACGGGCGCACGCTCGCGGCGACGTCCACGGACGGGCCGGTACGGATCTGGGGCACCGCCGACCACCGGCTGCGGACCCTGCTGCCCGCGGCGACGAACGGGGCCCACGCGCTCGCCTTCGACCCCCGCGGCCGTACCCTCGCCGTCGCCGCCGACGACGGATCGGTCCAACTGTGGGACACCGGCGGCGGCCACCCCTTCGAGGTGCGGCTCCTCGGCCACACCGGCCGCGTCAACTCACTCGCCTACGCACCCGACGGGCGGACCCTGGCCTCGGGCGGCTCCGACCGGACCGTACGGCTGTGGGGCACCGACCGGGCCCGCCAACTGGCCGTGCTCAAGGGACACACCGACGAAGTACTCGGAGTGGCATTCGCCCCCGACGGGCGGAGCGTGGCCTCCGGGGGCGTCGACCGGACCGTACGGCTGTGGGATGTGGCCACGCGCCGGGCCACGGCGACGCTCACCGGCCACAGCGACGACATCAACGCGGTCGCCTACACACCCGACGGCACCACGGTGGTGAGCGCGGGCGGCGACGGCACGACCAGGCTGTGGGACGTGCGCACCGGCCGACCGGCCGCGATCCTCATCGGCCACACCGACTACGTGATGTCCGTCGCCGTGAACCCGGCCGGGACGACGCTGGCCACCGGAGGGTTCGACCAGTCCGTGGTGCTGTGGGACCTGCACGGCCCGGTGCTGACGGCGCGGCCGTTCACCGAGGTCTCGCAGGCCGCGTACAGCCCCGACGGGAAACTCCTGGCCACCGCCGACGCGGACCACACCGTACGTCTGTGGGACGTGGCCCGGCACCGGCTCCTGGCGACCTTCAGGGGCCACCGGGAGAGCGTGTTCTCGGTGGCGTTCGCACCGGACGGCCGCACGCTCGCGTCGGCGGGCTCGGACGGCACGGTCCGGCTGTGGGACATCCCCTCGCACCGCGCCCTTGTGACGCTCACCGGCCACACCGGGGACGTGTTCTCGGTGGCCTTCTCGCCGGACGGCCGCACCCTCGCCTCCGCGGGCTCCGACCGTACGGTCCGGCTGTGGGACATCGCGACCCACCGTCAGCTCGCCGTGCTGGCCGGCCACACCGACTACGCCAACGATGTCGCGTTCAGCCCGGACGGGCGCACCCTGGCCAGCGCGGGCGACGACCTGACCGTACGGCTGTGGGACACCGCCGGTCAGCGCCTGCTCGCCACCCTCACCGGGCACACCGGTGCCGTGCGGGGCGTGGCCTTCAGTCCCGACGGGCGCACGCTCGCGAGCAGCGGCAACGACGGCACGGTCCGCCTGTGGGACGTCCGCCACCGCCGTCCCTTGGCCTCCCTGACGGGGCACACCGGATCGGTGCGCGGCATCGCGTTCTCGCCGGACGGCCGACTGCTCGCCAGCAGCGGCAGCGACCGCACCGTGCGGCTCTGGGACGTGCCCGGACGACGTCCCTGGGCCACGCTCACCGGGCACACGAACGCGGTGTGGGGCGTCACGTTCGCCCCGGACGGGCGGACCGTGGCCAGCAGCAGCAACGACGGGACCGTACGCCTGTGGAACCTGGACCTCGGCGCCCGGCTCACCCGGATCTGCCGGCTGCACAGGACAATCGGTCCGCGGGAGCGCAAGGCGCTGATACCGGGCCTGCCCGTGTCCCTCACCTCCGCGTGTACGCGCCCCTGAAGGTGCGCGGCTGCCGCTTGGCAGGTGGGCGTCCGCGGCCTGCAGGGCAGCACTGACCTTCGGCCGGCCAGATGGATGCTTCATACGCTCTGGCATCAACCTGTGCCAGGACGTTCTCGCCGTGGATCATCGAGGTTGACCGTGCGGCGGGAGGTGTTGGTGACATCCACCCACTCCTTGTTCAGCGAACGCCGCGAACGGTCGTTCCAGCCGGGCGAGTCGTACTGGACCGCGCTGATCTCCACCTTCGCCTGGTCGGGCCGGGCGTGATCGGCCGCCGCGAGAGCGGCGGCGGACGGACGACGGGCGGTCACCATGGAAGAAGACACAAAGCCACCACGCTGTACGGGCACTCGCCCGTCCCGGACCTCTGCGGGCCGGAGGGATGATGCGGGTGGCGGCCGGTCGGCCGCACACCCACACCATGGCCGTGTCGTTGTAGGCCAAAGAGCCCGACCTCTTCTTCGCCATCCCGCGGGAAGTGCCAGCTGCCCTCTCAGGGGCTGGCGCTCAGGTTCCTGCGCGCCAGGGAGGACGGGACGGTTCCACGTACGCGCCAGCCCCGACTGACGGTTCCCGCAGGCACAGCAGGTGGCGTTCGGAGACCGGCCAGACAACTTCCGCTGGAAACTGGATTCTGACGGAAATTCATCATGGCAGGTACATGGCGGGCATTGATGGCAGGGCATACCATCGCAACGCCCCGGAGGGGCGGTCGACGGCGCGTCCGGCCCCCACCGGACACCCCGTGCCGCTCCTTCGCGTACCCGGCCCCGCCGGGGCCGGATTCCCCCCACGGATGAAGGAGCAGCAATGCCCCTCGGCACTTGGCTCAAGGCAGGCACTTCCGCCACAGCGCTCGTCCTCGCCATGGCGGGCGCCGCGACCGCCGCTCCCGCACCCGCTCCCGCGGGTGAATCGACCGCCGCGCAGGCGGCAGCGGTGACCCTTCGCTACGACGACAGCCGTGCCGCAGGCTGGGAAGCCGCGATCGCGGCCGGAGTCGCCTCGTGGAACGCGAACGTGAGCAACGTCCATCTGGTGGAAGCGGCGCCCGGCACCCTGGCCGAGATCGTGATCGTCGCCACCACGGGCTGGCCGCAGGCCACGCTCGGCCCCGTTCGTCCGGGCCGTCAGGTCCGCGTCGAGCTCGGCAGCCAGGCCGTGGACCAGGGCTACAACAAGACCCGGATCGCCGCTCACGAGCTGGGGCACAGCCTCGGCCTGCCGGACACCAAGCCCGGCCCCTGCTCACAGCTGATGTCGGGGTCGAGCGCCGGCACGGCCTGCACCAACGCCACACCGAATGCCACCGAGCGCTCCCGCGTACAGTCGGCCTACGCAAGCGGAATCGCCGCGCTCGCGCCCACTGACGGCCGGACACTCATCGACGCGCCCTGACCACACGGCCATCAAGCGGGCGTGCGTCCCGGGGATTTCGACGAGATCCCCGGGACGCAGTGAACAACCCGGCCGGCGGGGATCCGGCGTCCCGGGCGCCGAACTCTCCTGACTGCCACTGCCGGCTGAGCAGCCGCAGCGGGTCGTGCACCCGGGCGGCGGGTCCAAAGGTGGCCGCCTACCGCAGCGCCGGCACCACGTTCCAGGACGACATCCCGGCCGGCTGACGTCTCACTCCTCGGCGCCGGGGCCTGATGATGCATCACCTGGCCCCGGCACCGACGCGCGCACCCTTCCTGGCGCGCCAGCTCAGAGCCTGGCCCAGCCGTTACCGGACCGTCGTCAGCAGGGCTGTCCCTCCCTGTCGGACGCCGGCCACACGTAGGGGAGGTCGTCGGATACGCCGGGGAACAGCTCGCCATACACTTCCGGGTCCTTGCGGACCAGGGCGGAGCGATGGCTTTCGTGGAAGGCCTCATCACCGTGCCAGGGCGGCAGTTCCCCGGCGGCCGCCAGCGCCGGCTGATCGCGCACCGGGGCGCCGGGGTGCAAGGCCGCCAGGCCGGCCACCAGCGAGGCGGCGCAGCTGTCCTGGTGCCCCTGCTCGCGCCAGACCCGGCAGATCTCCAGGCCGTACCGTACGAGTGCCTCCTCGTACCCCGCCCACATCCGTACGGCCGGGTGCCGACGCCAGCCGTACCCCGGCACCGTCAGGCCGCGCAGGACCTGCAAGGCCTCGACCCGCTGTTTACCCAGTCGGCGCCGGTCCAGCAGCAGGGCCGTTTGTCGGAAGTCCGGGTGCGGCAGGAAGGTCTGCATCGGGCCCGCTCACTTCCTGCGGAGCGCGGACGGCTTGTGGAACGCCGTGCTGCCGGACTTGGCGCTGCGCACCTCGTACTGCGGTTCCTCCGGTGAGGCGTCCACGGTGCGGCCTGCGGCCTCGGTGCGGCGGGTGAGCTTGCGGACGACCGTGCCTTCGGCGGTGCTGCCGTGGCTCCTCCAGGTGACCTCGTCGCCCCGGGTGAACTTCTCGCTCTCGGACTTGTTCTGCGCTTTCCTCGTCATCGCGGTTCCTCCGTTCCTCTCCGTCCAGGACGTGATCGCCTGGTGCGGTGCGCCCTGAGGTCTGACACACGGCTCGTTTCCAGACCGTCGACCAGGCGCGGCAACCGTGTGCACGGGATACAACCGGCGGGTCGGGCCCCACAGCAGCGCTCCGATGGGCCACCCCCGGCCGCAGAGTGTGCGCGAGGGTCTCGGCACCCGCCTCAGAGCCCGAGTGGCCCGCCGTGATCGCGCGCGTCGGGCCGGCCGGCGTGGACCCTGTGGGCACTACCGGTCAGGTCGACGTCGATGACGTGCTCCCGCGTGGACGGATCCGTGTCGACGAACGGGCCGCCCTCCGTCGGCGCCGGCCGCGACCCGGCAGGGCCACGGGCAGCTCGTCCAGGGCCGTCTTCTCACGGCTCAGCAACGCCACCCGTGCGCCACGGCGAACGACTTCCCGGGCCGTCGCCGCCGTCAGGCCGCGAGCGGCTACGGTCGCGGCGACTGTCCTTCCGACAGACAGGCTGCTGCTGCTGCTGCTGCTGCTGCGCAACGGATGACCTTCCCTTCCGTTCGGGTGCGCGTCCTGCACCACTACTTCGGCACGGACGTGGCTCGCGGATGCGTTCACGTCCCGCGAGGCGGCGTGCACCCATCGTGGTCGGGCGGCTGCAGATGCAGCAGCCTGACCAGCTGCTGGAAACCCAGGCCCAGGACGTCAACTGGGCGATGCTTCGGCTCACCGGAGCGAACGTCGCGTAGGCCTCCATCGTCGGCAGACTGCTCGTGGCGAGGAGGCAGTATCCGGATAGGGCCAGATAGGAGGATGCGTGGGACAACATGTCGGCGCTGACCAGCGTCGCTGTAGCGGATGGCCCCTTCGCTGCGGAAGTCTGCGATTCACGGGGCCGACGCCCAGAACGTGGTCTACCCGTGTCCGGCGCGAGCCAAATGTCCGGGCGGGACGAAAGGGACCCCTCCCGCCCGGAGGCGAGAAGCGGCTGAATCGCCTGGACTGTGAGCAAGGGCCCGCTTGGATCAGCTCAACTTCCGGCGCGGCACATGCAGTTCATGCCTTCGAGCGTCGTTCAGCCAGGAGACGTACTCAACCAGCTCATGTGGCACCCCGGAGCGTGGAAGGAAACGGAACCAGAGAACCCCCGGAGTGTCGACGGTGTCGAGTGGAGTCAACACCGCCGGCGACCGGGGGCTCTGTCACATCGCCATCACTTGCTGGACAAGTCCCCAGCCCTTAAAGGCGATCGGACCCGGTTCAGGCATTCGATGACAGGCCGAGATATGTACCGTTGAGTGCCCCGAACGAGTTCACCTGGCTGCTCTCGGCGAGGGTTGTTCCGAAGCAGACCGACCAGGAGTTCGCCCCAACCCCCGAGGACGGGCACTTCCAATCGCCCAAGTGCGTGCCCGAGGCGGTATACAGATCCATACGCGCTTCCGCGCCATAGAGGCTGGACTGGTTGTTGCGCACGATCACCGCTGCCTGGACCCCGCTTCCGTTGGACGACCTGATCGCACAGGCTTGCGCGATCACGCCGGTGGCGATCGTCTTACTGGCGGCGCAACGCCACGTGCTGGAGCTGGAAGTGATCGGGTTTGTGTTGCCGTAAGCACGCCAGGCACCGGCCGCAGCCGCTGCGGGAACGGTGACAGTGGAGCCGACCCAGGTGCGCAGGTCGTCCATACGGGTGCTGACGGCGCCGGTCTGGGTCACGGCCGGATCGGTGCCGAAGCAGCCTCCCTGCCAGGATCTGCTGCTGACGGCGACCAGCTCGGCCTTGCCGTCGGTCAGGCGCACGGCCGGGCCGCCGGTGTCGCCCATGCAGACGCTCGCGCCGTTCTCGCCGGTGGTGGCGACCGTCTCCGCGGCGACCGAGTCGACGGCGAAGGTGCCGCTGTGCAGGCGCAGCGGGGCCCATTCCGTGGCGGTGCGGCCGTAGCCGGCCACCGTCAGCTTTTCGCCGGGCGTGGCCGGGGCGGCGGCCAGACTCACGGGCGTGATGGTGGTGACGGGGCGGTTGAGCCGCGCCAGGACGGCGTCCCGTGCCGGGTGTGCGACGAGTTCCACGACGGTGCGGGTCTCGCCGCCGGAGGTCGTGAGGTCAGTGCGGCCGATGGTGGCGGTGGTCTTGAGCTTGGGCGCGCCGGTGGGTATGGCGAGGCTCGCGTCCGGGTTGTCGGCGAAACAGCTGGTGGCGGTGAGCAGCCAGTACGGGTGTACCAGGGCGGCGGAGCAGGCCTTCTGGCCGTCGCCGATGTCAAGGCGGGTGGTGAACGCGAGCGTGCCGTCGACCGCGCTGGTGCCGGAGACGGCGTTCGCGGGGGTGGCGCTCAGCGCCAGCAGCGCGGCGCCGAGCGCTGCGGCGAGGCGTGTGGTGAACGCTCTGGTGAAGGGGGTGAGGCGATGGCCTCTGAGGTGTCGCATGACCTTGGTTTCCTTGGTGGGAGACGTGTGGCTCACGCGCTCGACGGGCCCCCGCGGGGACGGAGCCGAGACGCCGGTGAGGGTGCTGCTTGGCGGATCTGAGCTCGGCGAGCCTGTGCTCGCGTCGCTCCGGGTCCGGCTCGCGCCCACCGCTGTCCACTCCAACACGTGGTATCCACGAGATGCGGTCTGTGTGTCCGGCGGGCGCGCGGGGGTTCGGAGTCGTACCGCCGGATCTCGCAGCCTGGCGTACGGTGTGCGGCCGCGAGGGAGCGGCAGCACACTCCGCGGCGCGGGCTTCCAGGTTTCCGGTGTCGTCGGTGGTGATGAGTCCAGTGGAGGCGTGGTCCCGGGTACCCGGTGTGGCGTCCCGTGAGGACTCGCAGCCCGCGCGGGACCACGTCTTCACGATGCCTGTGCGATATACGCGTGGTCAGGCGACCTTGGTCCGGTCCCAGGTCCAGGATCCGGTGCCGGAGTCCCAGGCCTTGACGGGTGCGTTGATGCCGGTGCCGGTGGAGGTGAAGGTCCACAGGGCCGAGTGACCGCGTCCGTCGGAGGTGTTGGCGTACTTGTAGAGGACGCCGACATCGGACTTGCCGTCACCGTTGAAGTCACCAGCCACCAGCGCGGAATTGTCCCAAGTCCACGAACCGTCGCCGGAATCCCACTTCCTGACCGGTGCACTGATACCGGCACCGGTCGACGTGAAAGTCCACAAGGCCGAATGGCCACGCCCGTCGGAGGTGTTGGCGTACTTGTACAGCACACCGACGTCC
>NZ_JBVHLJ010000011.1:72333-278010 GCF_055559055.1 Streptomyces sp. NPDC024687
CCCACTTCCTGACCGGCGCACTGATACCGGCACCGGTCGACGTGAAAGTCCACAAGGCCGAATGGCCACGCCCGTCGGAGGTGTTGGCGTACTTGTACAGCACACCGACGTCCGACTTGCCGTCACCGTTGAAATCACCCGCCACCAGCGCGGAATTGTCCCAAGTCCACGAACCGTCGCCGGAATCCCACTTCCTGACCGGCGCACTGATACCGGCACCGGTCGACGTGAAAGTCCACAAGGCCGAATGGCCACGCCCGTCGGAGGTGTTGGCGTACTTGTAGAGGACGCCTACGTCGGCCAGGCCGTCACCGTTGAAATCACCCGCCACCGGGGCGGAACTGTCCCAGCTCCAAGAGCCGGTGCCGGAGTCCCACACTTTGACCGGTGCTTTGAATCCGGAACCGGTGGAAGTGAAGGTCCACAGTGCGGTGTGGCCGCGTCCGTCGGAGGTGTCGGGATATTTGTAGAGGACGCCTACGTCGGCCAGACCGTCACCGTTGAAATCGCCGGACACGGTCTTGCTGCGGTTCCAGTCCCAGGAATCAGTGCCGGAGTCCCATGACTTCGCCGGCCCGTTGAAGCCGCTGCCGGTGGAGGTCTGCAGCCACAGGGCCGTGTGGTTGGTGCCGTCGGCGTTGGTCCCGTAGTCGTACAGGTACGCGACGTCGGACTTGCCGTCCCCGGTGTGGTCGGTGACGCGGGGGACGGCGACGGTGGAGGCCACCCAGCTGCTCAGGTCGTCGACTCGGGTGTCGACGGCGCCGGTGCGGGTTTCGGTGGGATCGTTGCCGAGGCATCCGCCCTGCCAGGAGCGGGAGTTGACGGCGACGAGTTCGGTAGTGTCATTGACGGTGCGCAGGGTGGGGCCGCCGGCGTCGCCCTTGCAGACGGTCGCACCGTCGGAGCCGTCGAGGTCCACGGTCGTGCTCGCGGTGGAGGCGACGGTGAACGTGCCGGCGTGCAGCTTGTCGGGCACCCATTCGGACTTGGTGCGTCCAAATCCCGCCTTCGTCAGCTTCTCGCCCGCCGCGGCGGGCGTCGTCGCCAGCCGCACGGGCTTGACGGCGGGATCGGTGATCCGGGTGGCGAGCCTGACCAGGACCAGGTCCCGGTCGGCGTGCGGGACGAGCCAGAGAGCCTGCTGGACGCTCCCGTTGGTCTGCGTCAGGTCGGTGCGGCCGACCGTGACGGTGGTGGGGACGGCAGGCTTGCCCGCGGAGAGCTTGCCGTCCGCGGCGAAGCAGCTGGCCGCGGTCAGGACCCACTGCGGGTCGACGAGGGTGCCGGTGCAGGCAGACTGCTCACCGACGTTGACCTTCGCGACATAGTTCAACTGCGCCGGGGCCTCGACTCCGCCCAGCGCGGAGGCCGTGGTGGTCGCGGCCGGAACGGCACCCAGTACGACGGGGGTTGCGAGCAGGGCAGCGGCTGACGC
Source organism: Streptomyces sp. NPDC024687 (assembly GCF_055559055.1). Classification (NCBI taxonomy): domain Bacteria; kingdom Bacillati; phylum Actinomycetota; class Actinomycetes; order Kitasatosporales; family Streptomycetaceae; genus Streptomyces; species Streptomyces sp. NPDC024687. The sequence continues at coordinate 73,772 of NZ_JBVHLJ010000011.1, forward strand.
GGAGAGACGGTGACGTCTGGAGAGGTGCATGGGCGTGGATTCCTAGACACGAGGGCCGCGCGTCCGTGGACATCGGACCGCATTGCGGTGAGCATGACAATGTCGACTGCGTTTACTTGGAGGACCTGATCTCGACGAGCATGTGGTCGCGGCCCTCGGGGTCCGCCGCCTCACCTACCGGCGTCCAGGAGTTCTTGGCGATGTCGTACGACTTCTCCTCGGTACCTACGGTCATGTCGACCGCGGTCGTGTAGTCGTTGCCCTTGATCGCGTACACCGCGGGAATCTCCAGGGTCAGCCAGCCGGAGTCACCGACGACCTTGAAGCAGATCTTGTCCGCCTTGTCGCGGGCCATGACCTCCAGAAGACCGGTCCCGCCCGCACAGTCGGCGAGGGTGATGTGCCCGTCACCGCGCTTGAGGAGGATCTTCTTCTCGGCCAGGATCTTGTCCGCCAGCGGGTAGTTGAAGTCCTCCACCGCGTAACCGGGGGACTCCCCCGCGACCAGTGCGGTGGGGCTCGCCTCCTGCGACGCCCCGCCGGGAATGCCCGAGGCCGCCGTGATCCATGCCAGGGCGCCGACCCCGGCCGCGCCCAGTGCACGCAGCGCAAGCCGCCTGCGCCGCGGCTTAACGGACATTCTGCTGTATTGCTTCATTGCATCCCCAAGTTCGTCGTTGAAGGCCGGACGTTCGTCACCGGTCTCGATTTTTCGGGTGCCCAGGAATGCTTTATCGGCATCGCTCTGCCGGGTGCGTTCCAACTCCCCCGGGAAGAGATTCCCTTGCGCCCCAAAGCAAGAAGCCCCCGCCCCGGTGATCACCATCCTCTTCATCATGCAAACACGAAGCCACCCTCAGGTCGAGCGCAAAAAACCACTCATACTGTGGCAATCTCCACGCTCCACTCATGACCTCCGTCACACTTCATAAAGGTTGCACGAAGACTTGTGAAGCTCCTGTAAAGAAGCTTCTGATGATCTATCAAGGTTCTTGCTGAAACCGCGCGTTGAAGAACGTGGCTACTTAATTGACCTCCCCGCAAGGACAGTTGATATGGTCCGGAGCTACAAGTACTCCCGACCGCACACCACTTCGCGTCCGTCGGCATTCCACCTTTTGGGCACACCGGAAACCGCCCTGCCGGTGCGATCCGGCACGTCCTGTCGCCAACTCACACGAGGACAACTCTCCGATGCAGACAATCTTCTGGAGCCGTCGACGCGTGCTCGGCGCGCTCGCCGCCTCCGCCGCCGTGGCCTCCGCACCCTTGACGCTCCTCCCCACGGCCGCCGCCGCTGCAGACGGCGCGGCATCCGAACCGGTGCCGCTGCCGGACACCGAGCGCGCCAAGGTCGTCAGGGCGTGGCTGACCGGTGGCAAGGGCGTCAAGGCCGCTGCCGCCGCGGCCCTTTACGGGTCGGACGCCGACATCCAGACCTTCCTCGCCGAGACGCTGCCGAGGCAGACCGTGGAGGACAACCGCGTCGCGATCGTCCGCAGCCTGGACCGTGCCGGCAAGGGCCTGCGAAGAGAGGCCGTCGCTGCTCTCGAAAGCGGAGACGCCGCGATCGCCGAGTTCCTGAAGAACGGCTTCAAACCGGCCATCCTCGAAGATCTCCGGGTCGCCACCACCACTGTGTCGACCACCGGCGACAGGGCGGTGGTGCGCAGCGCCAACACCGCTCTCGACGCCGCCACCGCACCGGCTCTCACCTCCTTCCTCACCGACAAGCAGTACGACGCGCGCCTGGAGGACACCCGGGTCCAGGTCAGCGCCATGCTGGTGAACGGTGGCCCGGAAGTGCAGAAGTACGCGAGCCGTGCGCTCGAGGGGACCGCGGCCGACGTGGAGTGGTTCATGGAGACCGGGCAGCACATCGCGCGCGCCCGTGACCAGGAGTCGGCGACCATCGAGGAGCTGGTGGCCCTCGTCGAGCGCGAGGGCAAGCGCGCTCAGAAGGAGACCAACCTGGCCGTGGAGGCCTCGGCACGCGCCGAGACCGCCGCCGGGAAGGCCAAGGAGGCCGCCCAGAAGGCCGCCGCCGAGGCGTCCGCGGCCCAGAACGACGTGCAGAAGTCGGCGGCAGCGGCCCGGAAGGCTGCGAACGCGGCGAAGGGCGCGGCGGACGCCGCACGCAACGCCATCAACGCCTCCAATGCGGCAGTGAACGCATCCCGCCGTGCCTCCTGGGCGGCCACCGGTGCCGCTCAGGCCGCCTCGAACGCGGGCAGCGCCGCGTCCCGTGCCTACCGGGCTGCGATAGCCGCCTCCAAGGACGCGAGCAAGACGCAGGAGGCCAAGGACGCCGCGGTCGCCGCCAAGAACGCCGCGGCCAAGGCCCGTAGTGCCGCCGCAGCTGCCAACAAGGCCGCCCTCGCCGGCGATGCGGCCGCGTCCGCCGGCACGGCCGCCGCGTCCGCCGCACGCAATTCGGCCGCCGCCGCCACGGCCGCCGCCCAGGCCGCCGCCTCCGCGGGTGTCGCCCAGGCGGAGGCCGCCGAAGCCAAGCGCCAGGCCGCCATCGCCACCAGCGCAGCCAACCGTGCCACCAACGCTGCCTCCGCCGCCCAGGCGCTGGCCAGCGCCGCCGCCGCCGCGGCCCGCACCGCCCGCGACGCCGCCAATTCCGCCGCCGCCCACGCCGACAAGGCGGCAGCCGCCGCCGAGGAGGCCGTGAAGTACGCGGGCCAGGCCATTGACTACGCCAACAAGTCGACCGCGCACGCCGACGAGGCCGTGAAGGCCGCCAACGTCGCCACCAAGGCCGTCGCCGACGCCATCGAGGTGGAGAAGAACGCCCGCGCCGCCGAGGCCCAGACGCTGGAGCAGGACAAGCAGAAGGCGATCGAGGAGGCGCAGCTGCTCGCCTCCGCCGAGGCGAGCGATCTGTCCGACGTCCGCGACAAGCGCCTTCTCGCGGAGCGCACCGCCCAGGAGATCAAGGACCTCACCACCCGAGCTGAACAGGCCCTGTACTCCGGCGACATGGCACTCGCCGCGACCCTGGGGCGCAAGGCCGCGATCGGCCTGATCGAGTCCCGGGGCGCTTGGACCCGGCAGGCCGCCCAGCACGCCCTGGCAGGCTCCGACGACGACGTCTTCGCCTGGATCGACCTCGATCGGGCCCTCGCCCAGGGCCAGGACGACCGCGAGACCACCCTCCATGTGGCGACGATCGCCGCGCCGAAGATTGCCGAGGCGGCCCAGCTCGCCCTGGAGAGTTCCAGCTCCAAGGCCATCGGTGACTTCCTCACCATCGGCATCAAGAAAGCCTCCGACGAGGAGCTGCGCGTCGCGATCGGCAAGATCCTCAACGATGGCGCGGGCAGGGCCGTCACCAACGCCGCCAACAAGGCACTCGACGAGAACACCACCGAATCCCTCAACTACTTCTTCGACCACGACTACCCGCTGGCACAGGAGGAGGACGACCGGGTCCTCGCCGGAAAGCTCATCGCCACCGGTGGCCCGTTCACCAAGGCCTACGCCGAGGTCGCCCTCGAGGGCCCGGCGTGGATGCTCCGCAACTTCATCCTCGTGGTCCAGTTCCGGACGGCCCAGCTCGACCACGACACCGCCACCCATGTCGCCGCGATCCGCGGTGCCATCGCCGCCGCCGCGAAGATCGCTCAGAAGGCGCAGGAGAACGCCGCGCGGGCCACCCAGGCCGCCTATCTGGCCCGCAACAACGCCGCCAAGGCTCAGGAGTGGGCGGACAAGGCGATCGCCTCCTCCAAGGCGGCCGACAACTACGCGGACGAGGCGAACCGGAACGCGGACGCCGCCGACAAGTCGGCCGCCGACGCCCAGGCTTCCGCCAACACGGCGAAGGCGGCCGCCGCGACCGCCCGCGGCGCGGCCCGCTCGGCCAACTACTCGGCCAACAAGGCGATCGACTCCGCGCGCGCCGCCCTCAAGTCCTCCGCCGCCGCACAGAGTTCGGCCAACGCCGCCCGTGCCTCCATGCTTGAGGCGCAGGCGGACGCGAAGCAGGCCGCCGCCGCGTACTCCGCGGCCAAGCGGATCGCGGCCGAGAAGCACCGGGCCGAAGTGGCCGCCAAGGCCAGGGAAGCCGCAGAGAAGGCCAAGGCGGACCGTGAGGCCAAGCGTGATCCCGCCGCCAACGACCGGAACAACCAGGTCAACCCCAACGGCACCAATGACCCCGCCGACTCCGACGAGTGGTGGAACGACGCCCAGTTCTACGCGGACGCCGCCAACGTGGTCAGCGTCGGCGCCGGCCTCTTGGCCGCCGGCTGCACTCTCGCAGGATTCGTCTTCCCGCCGGCCTTCGCCGCAGCCGGCTTCTTCGCAGGTGTCTCCGTGGGCGCGAGCGCCATCGGCACTGTCTTCACCGGCATCGAGCACGGCTTCACGAGTAGCGATTTCTGGTGGTCCGCGGCAGGCACCGGCCTGAGCCTGGTCACCTACGGCCAGAGCAAGTGGCTGGGTGCGCTGAAGCCCGCCAGCACTGCCGTGAAGCCCGTCGTGGGCAAGATCGCGGACGTTGTCGAGGACGGGGTCTCCTCCATCACCAAGGATCTCTTCGAATTGGTCGGCTGACGAGTGAGTCCCGCTCGTACGGCTCTGACGCGGTAGAGCGCAGGCCACCCACCACTGCCCCGGGGGGCACTTCATGTCCGGTGCCCCCCTTCCTCCATGCCACCAGGACAAAGCAACAAGGAAGAGAGAACCGACAAACATGCACGAGAGACGCCCTCGAGGCGCATCCCGAATACGGGCGCGGTCGACCGTACTTGCCGTGCTTACCGCGGTGACGCTGGGACTCACCACGGCGGGTACGGCCACGGCACAGCAGACCGCGGACGAGAAGCCGCGACACGCGGGGACGGTCGACCGGACGAACCAGACCGACACTCCGGCCCCCCTTACCGCCACCAGCGCCTTCCCCAAGCAGTCAGGGGAACACTGTGAGGCCACGAAGGCGGGGACGAAGGAGCGCCGGGCGGGCGCCGTCGAGGCGTGTGTGAGCACCAGTCCCGTCCCGGCCGCGCGAACCAAGGCGAAACCGCAGAGCCTCGCCGCCACTTCGGCTGCCGTCGGCAGCTGCTCCCTCACCAGCCCCGGCAACTACTCCTACGAGCGCTTCAGTTACTGCGTGACCGGGGTGAACGTCCTCTACGTCCTGCGCGACAGCAAGGGCGCGGAGCTCGGGCGCGGCACCCTGGAGATCTCAACCAGCGCGTCACTGCCGGCGGCGGGTACGGCGTGGAGCGAGCACGTCACCGTGACGATGACCTCTGCGAGCGGCGAAGTCACCGCCCTCGACGCCAAGTTCCGCGCCTCCTGCGGAACCGGCTGCAGGGCGACGGTGACCGCACCCTGGTACGAAAGCGGGCTGGTCCTGGGGAAGACCCTCGCCGGCGACGTCAAGTACTCCTCGGCCCCCGCGGTGGGCTCCGTCGCGGAGTTCCTCACCTCGTACAAGTTGTACGTGACCTCCCCGGGCGCCACGCCCCTCGACCCGAACGCCTCCTGGGACAACCCGCGTAAGATCCGCTGCGACAACGCGGTCGGGGGCACCTCTTCGGCCGGCTGTGTCATCCCTTCGATCATGCCCGTCGTACCGATGAGCGCGACGGCCTCCGACGCCGGCGGCGCCGTGGCCGCCTACGCGTGGGCACAGAAGAACCTCAACGGCGCCTGGGGGAAGAAGGGCAGCCCCCTGACCCGGTCGACGAGCGGCGTGGCCGACCGTACCGCCAGTACATGCGGCGGCTTCACGCCTGAGCCGGAGCTCGTCGACAACGACTCCTGCGGTGACTTCCCCTTCGGCGAGGCGAAGGAAGGCGGTGCCGCCGGCGCTCAGTGCGTCAAGGTGATCCCCAACCTCGGCAACGGCGAATGGGATAGCTATGTCCTGAACGACGCCCGTGCCGTGGACCCCGCCTCACCCTGCGTCCAGGCCCATGTCACGCCCGACGAGAAGCAGTTCGCCGCCGCGCAGCTCGCCGACGGATTCAAGAACCAACGGGTCATCGACGCCGACCAGTTCGAGCTGACGTTCTCGTTGCCGGACACCGGCCCGCACGCCCGCTGCCTGGACACCACGCCGAACGGTTCACTTCCCAGCGGCGCCGGGTGGATCCTGAACACCACCGAACCGGTCCCCCACGTCAACAAGACGACCACCCCGCTGGGCCGGGCCGGAGCCAGGCCGACCCGGGCTCAGGCGTGCCTGGACAGGACAGCCCCCGACGGCACCCCCGCGCAGGGAGACATACCCGGCTGGCAGGATGCGGAGATCTTCCGGAACGCGAACTCGCTCACCAACGGCCTGGCCCGGTGTCACCTGATTCCGAACGTCGCCGGCGGAAGGGGTATCCAGGTCAATCTCGTCCCCTGCTGGCAGGTGGGGATGAACACGGGCACGCCCAGCATGCGAACCTACGAGCTCGAGGCGCAGAAGGTCATCCAGAGTGACGTGTCCGCCTTCGGACCGGACGACGCGATCTTTTACCAGGTGACGCCCGTCTACAACGACGACACCAGCACGATCCCGGTGGGAGTCACGATGAACGCTAATATCGAACGGGCGGACGGGACGATCGAGGAGTTGTTTTCCAACGTCTATGTCACCAACACCCTGAAGAACACCGGGTTGTACAACCTCGGCAACTGATCACAGTCAGTTCGCGCCATCGGGAGCCAGCATGAGTTTCACCACCCCGCCGCGGCCGCTCGACGTGACCGCGCTCTTCCCTCAACTGGCCCCGCTGGCCCGCACGGCGACCCGGCTGCATCCCCGCCCCGGGTCGCCCACGCCGTACGAAAGCTCCGTCGGCGGGCCGCTCCTCTGGCCCGCCGACGAGCCGTGGCCGCACTGCGAAGAGCCACACGACAGTGACGCGACAGACGAGATGCACTCCCCGGACGAAATCCGGCTTCTGCGTCGCATCCGAACGGCAGCGACTGAGCGCCGACTTCGCGACCCTCAGGCCCCCGCGGTCACGCCCGAGGAACAGGAGATCGAGCAGCGGCTCAGCACGGGCCACCCGTGGTTCGACGGTCCGATTCCCATGATTCCCGTTGCCCAGCTCTACGCCCGTGACGTGCCCCTCCCGGGCAGCCCTCCCGGAGCCGATGTGCTCCAGATCCTGTGGTGCCCCTGCGACCACTCGGAGTTCGCACACCCCCGAACCGCCCTCCGCTGGCGTTCGTCCGCCTCCGTCACCGACGTCCTCGACGCCCCGCCCGAGCCGCCCGTGATCCAGTTCGACTGGTACCTCCCGATGCCGTGCCTGCTGGCACCCGAGCAGGTCACCGAGTACCCCAGCCCCATGGAGCTGAGCAAGGAACTGCAGCAGCAGTTGGGCGACGAGAGTCGGTGGGAGGCAGCCGGATACGCGTGGGACGCCACCGGCGCGGAAACCCCGCAGGAGTTCTACTTCCGCAACCTGTGCCACACCCCCGGGTGGAAGACCGGCGGCTGGACCCGCTGGGGTCTCACCGACCCCATGCCGCGCCCCTGCCCCGAATGCGGCACCGAGACGATCCCGCTCGTCACCGTCGCGAGCAGGGAATGGGACCCCGGCAGCAAGAGCTGGATGCCCGAGGAGGAACAGACGAACCCGACTCCGCTCCCCATGGGCACCCGGCCCGCGAACGTCACTCTGCTCAACATCGCCGACGCCTACGATCTGCAACTCCACGTCTGCCCGGTGTCCCCCGACCATCCGCACATCGAACTCGTTCAGTGAGCAGGCCCGATGCCCAGGCACCGGGTCGGCGGCCTCATGCCCTCCGGGCTTCGAGTTCAGCGAGTTCGTCCTCGGTGTGTGGCTCTCAAAAGCCCACCTGCGCCCGGAGGCCCCGAACACCTCGCTGCTCGCGGGCTTGAACCCGGTCACACGCTCTCGCACGCCCGCCCACCTCCGAACGGTCATATGCAGGTTGGCTGCGCCGAGTGGCACGTCCACCCCGCGTCAGACAGCGGACCATGACCCGATCTCGCCCAACGGATCATGGTCTCTTCGAGCTCGGCGTGCTGAGACCTCCCGGGCTGCTCGCGACCGGCCTCGCGGCACCGCGTTCGGGCGCGGCCGTTGTTCCCGGTCGTCCATCGGGACCACGACGATCGCCGGCCAGCAGGGCATCCAACAGCCACGTCCCGAACTGTCCACGGGCAAGCAGCTCAAGGTGACCGATCGCCAGATCGTCGGCGGCGCCTCAGCAAGGCGGTCACGGTGCCGGCCCCCCATGTGCCGCGAACCCGATCCGTTCGACCTGACTGCCCAGCTCAGGGCAAACGCGTCCTCAGGACGGTACGGATTCCCGGTGAACCTTCCCAGAGCGGAACCTGTCCGTCAGACAACGGCCGCTTCCGCGCAACCTTCCGGTCTTCTGACGTGTCCACACAGTGTGCTGACGATACATAGAACCTGGCGAACAGCGGCGGCCGCCGCTGTCGCGACTGCCGCCCTGGCGGTCGCAACCCCGGCCGCGCACGCCGCCGGAACGACGCTTCTCCTCGACGCCCAGGAGAACTACTACCTCCCCACCGAGGACGAGGGCCCGAACCTGGACCTGGGCATCACCGCCTCGGGCGGGGACGCCCATGACGTCTCGGTCGCGGTCGACGCGTCGTCCCTCGCCGGAAAAGCGACGATGGTGGTCACGGGGGACTGCGTGAGCACCGGCACCCTCAAGGTGAGATGTGACGTGGGCCCGTTGTCGGGCAAGGAGTCGATCGACCCGTTCTTCCTGAAGCCCACCGCGGCCGCCAAGGCAGGCGACACAGGTGCCATCACCTACACCGCCACCGCCTCCGACGCGCCCGCCGTGACCGGGAAGACGGCGGTCCTGGTCGGCGGGCCGAAGCTCGTCAGCCGCCCCTACCCGGCGCTCAAAGACATCGCGCCCGGCGCCGTCTTCGAGCGCACCCCGGCCTTCGCCAACACCGGCACAGCCCCCGCCGACAAGGGCGTCATGCTGTGGGTGCAGGACTCCGAAGGCGTCTCTCTCGCCCACGACCACTCCAACTGCCACTACTCGGACCGGCCCAGCGTCGGCGCCTGGTGCCGGTTCGACACCCCGGTCGCGCCCGGCGCGGCCTACGAGACCGACGCGCCGCTGCGCTACACCGCTGCCGCGGACACGATGTACGGCTACAACACCTACCTCGCGTGGCCGGTCGGCGGCACCGTGCCCGACTCCTTCGACCCCTCCGACTTCCCCGAGACGGGCACCGGCGCGCCGCTCGGCCTGAAGTCCGTCGCCTCCGGCTCCGGCTTCACCGGCTCCGGCTACGGCACCTTCGCCACCACCCAGCACGCCGACTACCAGGCGCTCGGCGACACGGTCGAGGGCAAGGTCGGCGACACGGTGAGCATCACCGTGGGCGTGCGGAACAACGGGCCGGGCCGGATGGGCTATCGGTGGTCGGACGCCGACAACTCCGGCACCTTCGTGGTGACCCCGCCCGCGGGCACGACCATCACCGGCGCCCCTGGCCCCGGTGAGCAGGGCGACCCCGGGCCGCTGTGGAACTGCACACCGCAGAAGGCCGGAGCGAAGAGTTACACCTGCGACATCGGCAGTACCGACTTCAAGCCGGGCGACTTGGTGACCCAGGAGTTCACGGTACGGATCGACCGGGTCGTCCCTGGCACGCAGGGCAGCGTGAAGGCGGTGGAGAACCGCGACTACCCCAACCGTGACGACGACGCGGCGAACGACATCGCGGTGATCGCGGTGAAGGCCACCGGCTCGGTGACGTCCAACCCGTCGCCCAGCACCTCCGCTTCTCCCCCGCACACGGCCACCGCGAGCCCGTCCGGCGCCGGGACGGGAACCGGCACCGTGACGACGGCCGGCAGCGGGCTCGCCGCCACGGGCACGGACGGAGTCCTGCTGCGGGCGGGCACCGCCGTCCTGTTGGTGGCGGGCGGCGCGCTGGTGTTCCTGACGGCGCGGAGGTCGCGGCTGCAGGGCGGCCGCTGACGCCGCCGCACGGGCGTGGCAAGGCGTCAACGGCCGATGAGGGCGGTGGGCGGCCACGCCCACCGCCCGATCTCATGGCCACCGACAAGTCCACGTCTGACTACGAGTTCGCCTCCTGAACCCACGACACCCTCCGGATCGGCCTGCCGGCCTCGTCGACCCGCTACCTCCGGGGCACGACCGGCGGGTCCACGGTGGCCACCATCGGCTACACCAGCCTGGGCAAGCAGACCGGCACCCGGATCACACTGTCGACGTCTGCGACGACCCTGGACTTGAGGGCTCCATGATCCCGCTGTGCCCGCGCGCGCCGAGAGCTCGACCACTTCGGCGAGGTGAGCAGGCGACCTCCGCAACTCGGACCGCAGGTGGGTCCCGTCCACGACGGCGGGTCTCCCGGCGGCGCAGTCTCCGCCCACCGACACGCGCTGCCGACTCAGCCCACCTGCCGGTCGTGATCAGGGGTGCGAGTGCCGACAGACGGACGTGCGGTTTTGCGACGACGAACGCACGATCGTGCACGAGAACGTCGCCCGCTACCTGCGGGGTGACGCCAACAGCGCCGACGGTGGCAACGGTGGCGAGCCGGTCGTCGATGTCGCGGGTGTACTCCGGCCGCCCATCTTGTACAGGCCCGTCGGGTCGAGGTAGGCGCCGCTGTAGCGGAAGGGCTGGGCCGCCGCTTCGGTGGTGGTGCCGCGAGGCAAGCCGGGGGCCGTAGGTGTGGGTGCGCTTGCCCGTGTCGTCGACCAGGCCCACCCTCCCCCACGGGTTCGCCGTCGAAGATACGGGCGTACAGGTCCAGCACCTGGCGGGGACCGGTACGGCCAGGGCTTGATCGCGTCGGCCTTCAGCCGGCGGCGCACGCTGGAGGCCGACGCGACCTGGGTCGCCGAGCCGTCGAAGCGCAGCCAAGGCGGCACGGTGCGCCCCGGCCACACCCTCAGGACTGAGCTTCCCAGCGGGCCGTATCGGGCCTGGAGCGGGTCTGACGTCGATCCTGCGCAGGTCGCCGACGGGGGCAGTGCTGGACGATCGGCGCGAGGGGTCGGCGGCCTGCCGGGTCCTGAGTCGTTCTCCCGGCCCCCGGTGCCCTCAACCCGAGGTCACGCGCGGGCCAGGGAGGCACGCGGCCGACGGTCAGCTTCGGCGCCCGGTCCGGCTCCGCTCCGCGTCAGTGGGCTGCCGGCCGGCTTCGTCGACGACGGCGTGCTCCAGCTCGGCGCTGCTGGACAGCAGGGTCCCGGCCTTTCCGTACGAGGCGTCCTTGGTCAGGTAGCTGCGGGAGCCCAGGAAGGCGAAGCTCTTCGCATCGAAGACCCACTCGGTGCGGATGCCGTAGCGCGTGTCGTCCCGGGCGATGCCGAGACCCTTGCGGCCGATCGCGTCGCGGGCCCCCGGGGCCGGGGTGACACCGGGGATCTTCGCGGCGGCCCGGTAGAGGGCGGCGGCCGTACGGGGCGGCATCACCCCGTCGAGCATGGAGCCGATCTGCTCGAACACCGCCTGGTCGCGTTCCCGTCCATCGGCATGAGGGGTCTTGGTGTACAGGTAGGCCAAAAGCTTGTCGGGGTCGGTGGGCAGCGAGCCGAGCCAGCGGTAGGTGGGCCGGCTGATGCCGGCCGGTGTGCCGTTGGTGTCACCGAGGTCGGCGTTGATGGGCATCGTCTCACCGTCCTGACGGATCAGGCCCTGCTTGCGCAGAGGCCCCGGCTCCTGCGCGATCCACTGCTCACGATCCACCAACGGGCCGAGCACAGCCTTCCCACTGGTCAGGTCGGCCCCGCGGGTCTTCTCCCTGGTGTACACGAACTGGTCGTCGCGCACCGTGAGATCGGCGTGCGTCTCCGTGGCGGCGGAGATCCGGTCCAGCAGCGCGGCGGCTGGCTGCATGTCCGTGGCCGCGCGGTGCGACGCGGTGCCGGCGGGCGCCGCGTCACCGCCGCTCAGCGCGATCCCCGCGGTGACCGCGCAGGCCAGGGCCAGAGCGGTGGCGGGCGCCAGGACCGCGGGGCGCAGCAGTCGGCGGGCCGACCGTGCAGGGGCGATCTGGTCGTGGTCGATGTGGCGCATCAGAAGGTCCTTGTGACGAAGGTGCTGCTCGAGCGGGAGGTCCCAGTCGGCCGGGGCCGGCAGCAGGCGGGCGATCTCCTCGCGGTCGCCGTGCGACTCCGGGGAAGCGCCGGTGGTGTGGTCGTTCATGTGAGCTCCTCCCGTACGGGCAGGGCCGCGATCGCGGCCGCACTTGTCATCTCTCCGCGAGCGGTGGGTTGTTCCAGGTCTTCTTCCGCCAGGTGCGCGAGTTTCTTGCGGGCACGCGAAAGGCGGGAGCGTACGGTTCCGACGGCGATGCCCAGCGCTTCGGCCGTCTGCTGGTTGTCCAGACCGGCCCACACACACAGGGCCAGTACCTCCCGCTCCTGACGCCGCAGCCGTCCCAGCGCGGCCTGCACGGCACGCAGGTACCGTGCGTCATCGATACGCCCGATGGTCCTGGGCGCGAAGTCCTCCTCCACACGCGGCTGCGGCTGACGGGCCAGGAACAACTGCCGTCTGCGGACTCCCCGGCGAGCGTTGTCCGCCTTGTGGGTGGCGATACCCAGCAGCCAGGGCAGCAGGGAACCACCGTCCTCGTGTACTCGGGCGCGGGTCCGCCACGCGGTCAGGAACGTTTCGGACATGATCTCTTCGGCCGTCGACCAGTCGCCCGTCAAGCGCAGCCCATGGTTGTAGACGGCACGGGCGAACTGCTCGTACAGCAGGGCGAACGCCTCGCGCTCCCCCTCGCGCACACGGCGGCGCACATCGTTTTCTGAGTCCCTCACGACCACTTCTCTCCGCGACACGGGAGGCGTTCCTGTGGCCTGTGTCACCCACTGCTGCGACCGCAACGCCGTCCGCGGCCCGGTACTCCCGGCCGTCACAAGGTCACCCGGATCTTTGCCCCACGCAAGATCACTGAGGGTGTGACATGACGGACTGTCATGGTGATCGGCCTTATCGATCCTTCCGCGGCGACGGCAGGGGCGCTGGTCGATGACGAGGTGATCCCCTGCACCGTCAAAGGCGAAGGGGATGGTGGCCCGAAACGCACTGCCCAAGCGCCGGCCGGCGAGCTAACGTGCGCGAGTCGGCCGCACGTCGTCGCCGCCGGCCCTACGGACCGGGGGGACCGCTGTGCGACGTTTGGCCGGGCCGGACGGAATCTGCGAGATGGTGACGCAACTGCCTCATCCCGAGCTGCGGCCCGGGGTGCGCAGTTACCGGGGTTTCCGGCTGGCGTTCGAGCGTTCCCGGCGGCGGCTCGAAGTGCCCAACGCGTCCGTGACATTGGTGCTGGGGTTCGGTGACCCACTACGGATCACCGGAGCGCATCCGGCCGGACAGACGGGGCAGGTCGTACAGCCTGGGACCTCGTACACCTCGTTGCTCTCCGGGCTGCACACCCGGGCCAGCGTCGGCGAACACGACGGACGGGCGCACGGCATCGAGGTGGTGATGGCGCCCTGGACCGCGTTCACTCTGTTCCGGACACCGATGGCCGAGCTGGCCGACTCCATGGTGGACCTCGCCGACCTGCTGGGTCAGCCGGCGTACGACCTTGCCGGGGCACTCGCCAAGACCCCCGGGTGGGCCGCCCGATTCACCCTGCTGGACGCCTTCCTCACCGCCCGCGCCCGGACCGGCCCACCCGCCTCCCATCGCCTGGTGTGGGCCTGGCGGCAACTCCTGTCCGGCGGGGCCACGGGGTCCACCGTGGCGAAGCTGGCGGGCACGGTCGGCTGGAGCGAGCGCCACCTCGAACGCCGCTTCCGGGAGCAGATCGGCCTGTCACCGAAAGCCACCGCCCGCGTCCTGCGCTTCCGGCACGCCCTGCGCCTGCTGGACGCCCGCTTCCCCCCGTCCCGGATAGCCGCCGCCTGCGGCTACTACGACCAGGCCCACCTGAACCGCGACTTCAAGGCGATGACCGGTCGCTCCCCCTCCCGCTTCATCGCCGAACGCATCCACGGCGCCGGCTTCGCCCAACTGGACCGGGAGGAGGGACAGGTCACCAGCGTCGTACTGACCGGCCACTGAGGGGTACGGCGCTCAGGACCCCACCGGTCCCAGCCGCGGCAGCACTGACCTCGTCGCCACGTCCTCGCCCAGCTTCAGCCCGTCGCTCGCGTCCCACGGGTAATGCACCCCCAGGTACACCCGGCTGTCCGCGTCCTCCTGGGCGGCCTGGCGGAAGCTGGTGAAGGTCCGCTTCTTCTGCGGCGAGGCAGGGTCCTCCGTGGCGACCTCGAAGTTCATGGTGTCGCTGCCGAAGTATCCCTTCATCACCGCCGCCCAGGCGCCGGCGAACGCCGCATGACCCGAGGCCCAGGCGGGGAAGCACGGTGTGAACGGCGAACCGTCGCGGGCCGCGGACAGCGGCTGCCACGAGGAGTCGATCCCGTTGTGGATCGCGGAGACGGGACGCCACAGGTCGATCGGCGTCAGATACTTCACATCCCACTCACCGATGGCGCTGTCCGCCATCGCCAGCGACACCAGCGCGAACAGCCGCGCGTTCTCGTACTTGCTCCTGATGTCGCGCGCCTTCGCGATGCGGATCGTGGCGTCCAGCAGCTGCCCCGGTGGCTTGAACGTGCCCTTGATGTTGTTGTTGACATCCGGCCCCAGGTCGTTGGCCCAGAACGTGGCGATCGCCGTCTGCTCGGTGGTCCGCTGCGTGGATCCCCGGCCCCCGAGCAGGCGCACCTGCTCGACCTGGTACGCGTACGCCGGACTGGCAAGCAGCGTGGCATAGTCCGCGAAGCTGCCCGGCGTGGTCGGCCGGTATTCGGACCCGGAACTCATGGTGAACGGCTTCACCAGCCCCCAGAAGGGCGTCACCGCCGTGCTGGAGTTACAGCCGGGCTCACCCGTGGGACGCCACGCCCCCGGCACGTCTTCCAGGTTGTACAGTCTCTGGTTTTCCGAACCGTCGTTGGTGCGGGCCTTGATCATGTTGTTGTAGATCGTGCCGACGATCTCGTTGTCGATGATGTCGAACTGCGTGGGCGGTGTTCCGAACCGGTCCTGGAACACCTTGCCCAGATACGCGGTCTGGTTCGGGTACAGGTGATGCAGGATGTTGTACGCCGTCCGCCCGATGATCCGCTCCTCCTCGTCGGGCCCCTGCCCCAGGTTCGGGTACTTGGGCGCCGACAGGTAGGGCTTGTACTTCATCGTGTAGAAGGTGTTCTGGTACGAGCTCTCCCCGTCGTAGATCGCCGCGTTCATCATCGCCGCCGACCGGGCCAACTGCCCCGGCGACCCCAGCGAACCATCAGCCTGCCGGAACATCTCCAGCAGCACGCCGTTCCAGTACTGCGTCGGATCACCCTCGTAGTTCGGCGCAGCGGCCGCCGCCGTCTGCGCGGGCAACGCGAGCGTGCTCCCCGCGGCCAGCAACGCCAGCCCCGCGCCCAAGGTCACCGCCTTCCGAAACGACCCGCGGTGCCCTGCCGATCTCTTACGTCTCCCCGATGTACCGAACAACCCCATGACGTCTTCCCTCCCCGGACGGCGGCGGCCGGTCGGCCGGCGGAAGCCCGCGCCCCATCGGCGCTTTCCCCGCACGGACCGGCCCCGCGCATGTCATGCTCTGACCGAACGGGGTCATCCTGGTGCGAGTGTTGTTGTGAGTCTTGGATATTTCCGCCATCGCCTGGACATGGGCGGGTTCGCCGGGAGCCTCCTCCCACGGCTGCCGGTTTTCTGCCCCGAACCCGCTGACACGGCATCACCCCACACGGCCCGGCTACGCCGCCCGGAGAACGCTTCGAGAGCGCCAGCCACGGCCCCTCCTTTGCCACCTCCCGGGGGGCGGCGCCCGCGCGGAAGCGCAGATTCGCACCGTAGGCGAGCAGGGCCTGCCGGTCGAGGACGGCCCGGACCTCGGGGTCACTGTTCTCGCTCCCGGCATGCGCCTTGGAGACCAGGCGGACCCAGCGGGCCTACATGCCAGAGCAGCGGGCCTCGATCAGCGAGGCGAAGAAGCCGTGGACAGTCGGCAGACCGTCTCCGGTCAGGCGGTTGAACGTGGGCTGGGAGCATTGGTCGACGTACCGGCGCAGTGCGGCGCGGTACATCTTGTTTGCCGCCGAGGGTGGCGTAGAGGCCGGCCGGGGCGGAGGCCCCGCCGACGCGCAGCCGGCCGAGCGCGCCCCGGCCCCGGCTGCGTTCGCGCCGCCCATTCCGCCCACCCCTCGCCCTCTCCATGATCAAAGGCTGGCGCGGCCGGATTCGGAGAAGACGTTTGTTCCGGCGCGATCGGTGCACACGATGATCTGACACAGCCTTTATATGACGAAGCGGAGGGGCATCATGGGCATCATCGCGTGGATCTTCATCGGCCTGCTCGCCGGCGCCATCGCCAAGGCGCTGATGCCGGGCAAGGACCCCGGCGGCATCATCATCACCATGCTCATCGGGATCGTCGGCGGTCTGCTCGGCGGCTGGCTCGGCAAGGTCATCTTCGGCGTCGACTCCATCGACGGGTTCTTCGAACTCTCCACCTGGATCGCCGCGATCGCCGGCTCCGTCATCCTGCTCGCTCTCTACCGCCTCGTCACCGGCAACCGGCATTCGCACCGCCACGCATGACCCGCTGAAGGCATAACGCCTCGGGACACACCTGGACGGCTCCCTTCCTGTGCGCAGGACGGGAGCCGTCGGCGTGTATGGCCGGGCCACTGGGACGGAAGCAGGCGCATGTGCAGCTCGGTGGCATGATCGTGCATGGGCATGCGACCGGCGTGTCATGCGCCCGGCTGAACTCGTTTCACGGGTGAATCCCTGGACTGTGGGTGGCCGAGGTGTCCGCAGGCGCTTTGGTCAGCCGCACGGTTTCGGACGGCTTCACCGCGCTCAACGTGACCAGGCAGGCCATGCGGCAACCCAAGTGCGCGGAGCGCAGTTCAGCCTGGGCGAACTCGCCGCTGTCGCACTCCTACGAGTCGCTGCGCTCCTTCTCTTCGGCCCTCCGCCCTCCACGTCGTCCGCAACGAGCTGAAGCAGGAACTCATGCACGGCGAGCTGCGCGACCCACGCCGCGCCGCCCTGCCGATCCCGCAGCCCTCGGCGGCGTCGCCGTGCCCGCCCTGATCTTCCTCGCCGTCAACGGTTCGCAACGGGATGGCGTCAAAGCAGGTGCGATCGGGGCACCGATGAGAAATGGCGCCTGCGGTCGTCTCAGTACGGTCGGGTGAACGCGGGGCGCGCATCAAGGGAGAGCAACGAGATGAGACCACTTCGATATTCGATCAACGTCACGCTCGACGGCTGCTGCCATCACGAGGCAGGGCTCCCCCCGGACGAGGAGTCGATGCGCTACTGGACCGCTGAGATGGAGCGAGCCGATGCCCTGCTGTTCGGCCGGGTGACCTACGAGATGATGGAGTCGGCATGGCGGAAGCCGGCCACGGGCACGTGGCCGGAGTGGGTGGATGAGTGGCAGATCCCGTTCGCCGAGACCATCGACCGGGCGAAGAAGTACGTCGTGTCGAGCACGCTGAGCGGGGTCGATTGGAATGCCGACCTGGTGCGAGGCGACTTGGGGCAAGCGGTTCAGCGGCTCAAGCAGGAGTCAGGCGAGGGCCTGTGGGTGGGTGGCGTGACGCTCCCCCTGGCGTTGGCAGATCTGGGACTGATCGACGAGTACGAGTTCGTTGTTCAGCCGGTCCTTGCCGGACACGGGCCGACGTTGCTTGCCGGTCTGCGCGAGCGCATCCAGCTCGAGTTCGTGGACCGTCATCAGTTCCGGTCGGGGGCGGTAGCCCAGCGATACCGGCCCACGCGAGTTACGGCTTAACGTGATGTGTCCTGGCACGGTGGCCGCTCCCTCGCGACGGAACGACAGCTCGGGGGCAGTGGGCCGCCCCGCGCAACGCGACAACCTTGTCCTGCGACGTCGCCATGGCCGCCGTGACCTTGGACGTCATCCCACCTGCCCGAAGAGCACGTCGAGGCCGGTCGCGTTGTAACCGGGCGCCGGTGACAGCGGGCGGGAGTGGAGCTATTCGTCGAGGTACCGGTGCCTGATGTCGGCCGGTCCGTCGTCATCGGAAGCGGGGATCCGAGCGATCTCTCGGATCTGGTCGGTGAACCAGTCCAGTGCCGACTCACGGATGTCGGCGCCGTAGAAGATGTAGATGGCGGTGAGTTGAGTCTCGTCGCACTCCAGCCACCCCCTGATCGACACGTAAACGCCCATTGCGGTGCCCTCACTCTCGTCGTCAGTTCTGACGCGGCAGCCTTCGGCTCACGTCAGCTGGGTAGGCGCGCCAGTCCGGCGGCGGCCCGCTTCCACTTGACGGCGACGGTGATGTCGATACCGAGGGTGCGGGCGAGGACCGCGGCGGGCAGCTCGGTGGCGAGCTGGAACAGCGCGGTCGAGCGGGTCTCCGCGAGCCGGATGCCGGCAAGACCGGCCGTCGACTCCGCTCCGGAGTCCGACCGCGTCCGGCCCATCGCCGGGGCCCGTGAGGCGGTCGGTCTGCTGCGGCTGCACGGCATCAGCACCGGGTTCGTCACCGAACTGTCCGACGTGGCGCGCTGAGTGCTCACCGACGCCGAGGGCCGCCGCGTCGACCGGCGGGGCGACGACCTGCTCGACCCGTTCGACGTGTGGGGGGCGTGTCCGCACGCTCCCGACGACGGCTGCCACTACCGGGTGCCCGAGCGGGAGCTGATCCTCTGGCGGTCGGACGGGTGTGCACGGCCCTCCGGCCGGACCGCCGTCCGCACGGTACTGAACGGCCCGCCCCAGGGCCGCGGCCTGGCCGACGAGCGCCCCATCGGGGCTGCCTTCGCCACCGGTCCGCGGCCCCGGTGAGAGCCGTCCGCAGGTGTTACTGGGCGTAGAACGTGGCGTCCGCCCGGTCCGTGGCCGTGCTCGGTGTCTGCACGTACAGCAGGTAGTTGAAGTGGCGGACATAGCGGCCGGGTGAACCGTACGACTCGTAGGAGACGCCGGCCGAGTCGGACAGACCCGCCCGCTTGGAGAAGGTGGCGTCGGAGGCGAACTGGGCCGTGCCGTCGTTCTTCTCCAGCCGGATCTCGAAGCTCGCGTTGCTCCGCAGGTAGTAGCCGGGGAAGTTGGCCGACTCCAGCGACACGGTGCCGCTGCCGGCCAGGCCGGTGACCACGCGGAACTGCGAGTCCGCCAGCGGGCTGACGTTGGCGTCGATCCGGCCGCGGTAGTCGAAGTGGCGGATGAAGCGGTCCGCGAAGTTGTACGACGAGAAGCGCTGCGGGGTGACTCCGTCGGCGACCGGGATGCCGAAGTCGGGGGTGCCGTCGGCCTTCCAGTACACCTTCTGGACGCGGGTGCGGCGGTTGGGGTCGTTCAGCGGGTCGCCGGTGATGTCCTTGTAGCTGCGGTCGTGGTAGACGAGGACGTCGGACTTGCCGTCCTCGGAGACGGTGAAGGAGTTGTGGCCCGGGCCGTACTGTGAGGTCGCCTCGCTCGTCTTGAAGACCGGCTGCGCACCCTTGGTCCACGACGCCGGGCTGGTCAGGTCGGCCGTCGACGAGGCGGTCAGCATGCCGAGGCAGTAGTTGGCGTCGGTCGCGCTGGCCGAGTAGGTCATGAAGACCTTGCCGCCGTGCTCGATCACCGCCGGACCCTCGTTGACCTTGTAGCCGACCGTCTCCCAGGACAGCGTCGGCTGGGAGATCTCCGCCGGAGTGCCGGTGAGCGTCCAGGGGTCGGCCATCTTGGCGATGAACAGGCTGGTGTTGTTGTTCTCGGCCGGGTTGCGCTGGGCCCAGGCGAGGTAGCGGACGCCGCCCACGACGAAGGTGGTGGCGTCGAGGGAGAAGCTCTCCCACGTCGTCTTGATCTGGCCCTTCTCGGCCCAGGTCGCGGTGAGCGGGTTGGCTCCGGTGCCCTCCAGGACGTACATCCGGATCGCCCACTGGTCACTGCTGGAGCCGGCGGCGAAGTACACGTACCACTTGCCGTTGATGTAGTGGATCTCCGGTGCCCAGATGTGGTTGGCCATCACGCCGCTGGCGTGCTTGGTCCAGATCGTGGTCTCGGGGGCCGTCGACAGACCCTGGATGGTGGTCGCGCGGCGCAGCACGATGCGGTCGTATTCGGGGACGGTCGCGGTGAAGTAGTAGTAGCCGTCGGTGTGCTTGAAGATGTGCGGGTCGGCGCGCTTCTCGGCGATCGGGTTGGTGTAGGTCACGGCGGGTGAGTCGGGCACGGCCGCGTGGGCGGCGGTGCCGGGCCCGGCGAGGCAGCCCACCAGGGCGAGGAGGACGGCTGTGAGCAGCCGTACGGCGTTGCGTCTCAAGGAGTTTCTCCAGATCACGAGGGGACGGAGGGAGGTCAGGTCGTGGGGACGAGGCGCCACTGCTGGCAGTTGTTGTTCAGCCACGTCCACAGCCGTACGTCGGTCCCGTTCGTGGTGCCGCAGTTGGCGACGTCGGCGACCTTGCCGCTGTTCTCGTTCACGATCCGCACGTAGTCGCCGGTGGCCGTGTAGACCAGTCGGAACTTCTGGCAGTTGTTGTTCAGCCAGGACCACTGGGCGATGTCCGTGCCGTCGGCCGTCGCGCAGTTCGCGGTGTCCATGACCTTGCCGGTGGCGACGTTGACCAGTCGGCTGGTGTCGTTGCCGAGGTCCTCGACGCGCCACTTCTGGTTGGCACCGCCGGTACAGCTCCACTGGAAGATGTTGGTGCCGTCCGTGGTGTTGCCGCCCTCCACGTCCAGGCACTTGCCGCTGTTGCGGTTCACCAGGGTGTACGCGGTCGGGGTCGCCGCCGTCTCGCCCGAGGGGCCGGGCAGCGTGGTGCCGAGCGCGACCGGGGTGCCGAAGTTCGGCGTGCCGTCCGCGTTCCAGGTGAACTTCTGCGCCCGCGTCGTACGGCCGTTGCCGCAGCCGCCGTTCGCGGTGTCGTTGGCGTGGTAGACGATCCAGTTCTCGGTGCCGTCCGGCGAGGTGAAGAAGCCGTTGTGGCCGGGGCCGTAGACACTCGCGGCGTCGTTGCGCTGGAAGACCGGCGTGGACTTCTTCGTCCAGGAGGCGGGGTTCAGCGGGTCGGTGCCGGTCAGCTCCAGCTGGCCCAGCTTGTAGTCCGGGGTTCCGCAGAAGCTGGCGGAGAAGGTGAGGAAGGTGCGGCCGTCGTGGTACAGCGGTTCCGGGCCCTCGTTGACCGCGCCGCCCGAGGTCTCCCAGCTCGCGGTGGGGCTGGAGATGATCGTGAAGGTGTTGCTCGCCAGCGTGTACGGGTTGCTCATCGGCGCGATGACCAGGCTCTGCTTGCTGCCGTTGATGAAGCCGCTGCCGATCAGGTACAGGCTGTTGTTGGCCTTGAGGACGGTGGCGTCGATGAGCCAGCCGCCAGGGGTGAGGTTGGAGCCGGAGAGCTGGTTCTTGTACGTGTACGGGCCCATCGGGTCGGTACCGGCGCTCTCCAGGACGTGGGTGCGCTGGGAGTCGCAGCAGGCGACACCGCTCTGCCCGGCGGAGTAGTACAGGTACCAGTGGCCGTCGAGGAAGTGGAGCTCGGGCGCCCAGATGTTGGTGTTGCGGGTGGCGGTGGTGTCACTCCAGACCTGGACGCTGGCGGCGGTGGAGAGGCCGGCCAGGGTCGGCGACTTCCGCATGGTCAGCACACCGGTGAAGGACGTGGTGACCAGGTAGTAGTTGCCGTTGTAGTACTCCAGCCACGGGTCGGCTCCCTTTTGCGTCTTGACCGGGTTGGTGTACGGCCGGCCCTCGGCGGCGGTGGCCGGGGTCGTCGCCGACACCATGGCGATCAGTACGGCGAGCACACAGAGGATCAGGGATCTGTGGCGTCTGGCGGGGGGCTGCTCTGACAACTTTGGCATGCGGGGACCATCCCTGTCCGTAATTTCGAACGTTGTTCGCAAATTCGATCAGAAGATAAGCGGGGGTAATGATTCCGTCAACGGTTTCGTCACATGCACTTCACCTGCGTGACTTCATCCCGTGAGCCGGACCGACGCGGCCTGTCAGCGCTCCGAGACTGCGCCGCCGCTGCAGCTACAGCAAGCCGTCACCATCGACCTCGACGAACGCGCCGAGCATGCCGCCGAGGCGACCTGCTGTTCTCCCAGTACGCCCAACGCCTCTACGGACAGGGCCGCGAGGCATGCCTCGCCATCGGAGCCGGTCCCCACAGCCTCCAGATCCGCCCCCACCTCCACAGCGACGACAGTCGCGGCATCAGCAGCATGGTCATCTTCTGCTTCGACCTGCCCCTCGCCGTCCTCGCCCACCGCCACGCTTCCTCATCCACGACAGCCACCTCTTCGACGGCGTCGACAACGTCGCGCGCTCCGCGCGCACCACGGAGCGCGGCCCCGTGCACCCGCTCGCCGAACTGCCCGCCCTGCTCCCCGAGGCGGACGTCGTCATCCTGTCCACGCCCCTCGACGAGACCACACGTCCTGACCGATCGCCTCAACGACAGCGGACACCGAGTAGGTCCGTCAGCGGTCGCGTGCTGATCTGAGCCCTCAGCCCGAACCGGCGACCAGTGCCTCGCCGAGCGGGGTACGCCGGTAGAGCACCGACCGTCCGGACCGGGCGCGGACGAGCAGTCCCGCGCCTCGCAGGATGGCGAGGCGGTAGTCCCGTTGATCGCGCTGATGGGACTGCCGCTGCTCGGCTTCGCCGCCGAACCCGGGGTAGGCGTCTCGTCCTGCCTGCTGCTGCTCTGCGGCTTCGGATTCGCCTACGGTCTCGGCCTGCAACGGCCGTTCCTGGACGCCCTACCGCCAGATGGCCAGGGCCAGGCCTTCGGTCTGCTCGGCTCCGGCAGCATGACGCTGCAGGGCGTCGGGCCGGCCTGCTTCGGCTCGGTGGCCGCAAGCATCGGCACAGGCGGCGCAATCGCCCTGGCAGGCGGCGCGGCGGCGCTTACCGCCGGCTGGATTCTCTCCTGGCACCGGCCCACCTCCCCGGTCCCCGTCCCGAACTACCCAACGGGATCAGAGAACGGCAGCGAACAGCATGCGGGTAGTCGGCCTCGACACCGACCCGAACGAGCTGCTGAGCGCGCTCGGCGTCGGCAGACTGCCCGATGACCCGGCGACGCCGGGTTGCCGCGGCATGGCGCACATTCACGGTGCTACTGAACGCCGGGGTGAGGTCCAACAAGAGCTGCTGCGGCGGCCTGCATACCGCCCCGGACCCTGCGTGACATACGCGAACGGATGACGTACGCGCAGCGCAGCGCCGCGGAGGGCCGGTCCCGCACGCGCTCGTCCGACGGGACGTGGGGTGAGGGACTGGCCGGGGACCGAACGCTGGACTGTGCGTCGGCGTACTCGCTGATGTGATCAGGCGCGTACGGATGAACGTGCTCCGGAAGAACGGCGCGTCGCAAGCGGGGCGACGGGGGGCTGCGGTTGCTGCGTGCTGGTCCGACATGCGCAGAGGGGTCCTTCGTAGGGGTACGGGCAGCGGGATGGCAGGGCCGGTATCCGTACGGTTCGGCCCTGCCACCTCGTTGTGCGCGTCAGCCGGGCCAGGTTCCGGTCAGGCGGCGGGTGGCGGTGGCCCCGCCACGGTCGACGACGGCTTTCACGCCGGCGAAGATCGCTCCCTGCAGGACGGCCGCCGACACCACCTCGCGCCAGGTGCGGTGCTCGTCGGTGGAGTCGGGGGCGTCTTCCTCATGTCCGAGCTTCTTCCAGACCTGCTTGAACAGTCCGCCGGCCAGGACGCCGCTGAGGGCGCCCATGGCGAGGCCGACCGGCTTGTAGGCGATCTTCGAGGCTTTCATCAGTGCCTCCGGGCGCGGCGGATGAGCAGCAGCGCGATGAGTGCGCCGGCTGCGGCGAGCAGCGGGGCCTGGTGGGCGCGGGCCGCCTGGATACTCTGGCCGGCTTTCTCCCGCACCGGTTGCGGCGCCTTGTCCCGGGCCAGCTCGCCGAGGTGCGCGGCCTGGTGGCGTACCTGTCCGGTGGCCGCGGCGGCCTTGGCGCGCACCGGCTCGGGCGTCTTGTCCTGCACCGCGTGGGCCGCGTGCGTGGCCTTGTCCTTCAGCTGGGCCGTGACCTGGGTGGTCTTCGCCGTGACCTGCTGTTTGACAGCCGTGGTCTTCTCCGCCGCGCGGGTCTTGACGTCGGTCTTGGCCGCGAGCGCCTCGACGGTCTCGCCGAGTTCCTCACGGGTCGCCTCGACCTGGTTGCGCAGTTCCTCCGGGGAAGGTGCTGCCTCTTCGCCCCGCTGCGGCTTGTCCTGGGTCATCGCTGTGCCCTCTCCTTGATCTCGGCCACGTCGGCCTTGACGCCGTCCACCGCCTGCTCGGGCGTGGGCGGGGATGCCTTGCTGACCTGCTGCTTGCCGAGCACCGCCATCAGCGCGGTGACGGCTGCCAGCACTCCGGTGACGATCAGCGCCGCCAGCCACACGTCCATGACGAGCGAGAGTGCGGCGATCACGGTGGCCACCAGGGCCTGCAGGGTGAGCACCCCCATCAGGCCGGCGCCGCCGAACAGGCCGCCGCCCTTGCCGAACCGCTTGCCCTTCTCGGTCATCTCCGCCTGCGCCAGCCGCATCTCGTCGCGGACCAGCTGGGAGAGCTGCTGCGAGGCACGCTGGACCAGTTCGCCCACCGGTTCCTGCGCGCTGCTGCCCGGGGCGCGGGCAGGACCATCTGCTGTCATGAGTGCTCACCTTCCTTCATCCCACCGTCTGACCTGCTGCCGAGTACCCCGGCCGCCCCGCATCACCGCCCGACACCACGGCAGATGACGGGCACCCCGGACCAGGGCGGCCACGGCCAGTCCGATCACTGCTCCGGCGGCCACGTCGGAGGGGTGGTGCGCGCTGCTGTGCACGCGCTGCGTGGCCACCACCGCCGCCATGTCCGGGCCCTCCTCAAGATCCTTTTTCGGCACCCACTCCGCGGGCGGGCGGCGCCGCTGGGACAGAGGCTTGACGACCGCGTTGGCAGCACCTGCGCCGTCTGCATGGCCGCCACCCGCCGAGGCGGTCATCGCTGCGGCTGCCGCCCACCGGAGATTGGTGTGCTTGTGCTCGGCCGCTTCCTGCACCGCGGGCGCTGCCCGTCGCAGCCAGGGCGGCCGGCCCTACGCGATCACCCGCCTGACCAGAGCCCGGGGCGAGGCCCGGCACGGCGGTCCGTCGCCTCATTCGAGGCGGCGTCGGTCTTCCTCGTCCCACTTACGGGTGTCCCGCGGCTGCACGTACGGCTCCTTCCCGGCCGGGTGACCGCCGGCCACGGCGCGCTGGCGGTGCACTTCGGCGTCGAACTCCAGGCCGAGCAAGATCGCCAGGTTCGTGATCCACAGCCACACCAGGAAAATGATCACTCCGGCGAAGGTGCCGTAGGTCTTGTTGTAGGAGGCGAAGTTCGCCACGTACAGCGCGAAGGCGGCCGAGGCGACCATCCAGATCATCAGTGCCAGGAAGCTGCCCGGGGTAATCCAGCGGAAGCCGCGCACCCGCGCGTTCGGCGTAGCCCAGTACAGGATCGCAATCATGAGCGTGACCAGGAGGACCAGCACCGGCCACTTCGCGATCGACCACACCGTCAAGAACGTGTCCCCGACACCGAGCGCCGTGCCGACCTCGCGAGCCAGGCCGCCCGTGAACACCACGATCACCGCACTGACCACCGCGAGGACCATCAGCACCACGGTCACGCCGACGCGCACCGGCAGCACCTTCCACACCGGGCGACCCTCCGGGACGTCGTAGACCGCGTTCGCACTGCGGATGAAGGCGGCGACATAACCGGACGCCGACCACACCGCGAGTACCAGACCCACGATCGCCATGACGGAGCCGATGCCGGCGTTGCCCTGCATCTGCTTGACCGCGTTGGTAAGGACGTCCCGCGCCGCGCCCGGGGCGAGCTTCTGAATGTTGTCCAGCACCTGCTGCGTCACCGACTGCCCGACGATCCCCAGCAGCGAGATCAGCGCCAAAAGCGCCGGGAACAGCGCCAGGATCCCGTAGTAGGTCAGCGCCGCCGCCCGGTCGGTCAGCTCGTCCTTCTTGAACTCCTTCAAAGTGCCTTTCAGCACCGCCCCCCAGGAGCGCTTGGGCAGATCCGTCGGAGTGTCCGGCGCCTGCCGCTCCACCTGCTCATCCGGCCCGGCTTGCGTCCCCCGCCCGGCCTCGACCTCCTGGTCGGTCGCCGCGTGACTGCCGTGCCTTCCATGCCGTTTCATAGTCCGCACCATGGAGTCCGGGTAGCCGGGCATACATGCCCTCACACCCCTAATTCACCACAAATCACAATCTTTCAATTTTCTGCTGCAGATTGTGCCGACGGCCGTGCCCGCGCCGTGGCCGGCGGAGCGGGACGTCCTGGGCCGCTGCAAGAAACAAGCAGGTGGTTCTGATCCGCCATGCGCTGATCGTGGTGGAAACGATGTTCAGGAACCCGCCGGTCCTCCGACGCGCTAGCCGGGCTCGCTCAAGGCGTCGGCCAGGCACGGGAAGCCCTGCGCCTGACGCTGCCGTGTCCGACGACCGGCCCGGCAGCATGTTCCACGGCACCCGGGAAGGCCGACCGGCGCCGAGGCGATCCGTACCGCTCTGGAACAGGCACGCAACAGGTCCTGACAAAGACGAAGACCGACGCAACGCGGCGGCCCGGGGGCAGTGGCACCCCCGGGCGTGAGTGACATGTCAGGTCAGGTCAGGTCAGGTGAGCCACGAGTTGGAGCCGCAGGCGGTGGCGGTGACCCACACGTGGGACATGATGTTGTCGTCCACGGGTCCGACGGTGCTGCCGTCGCGCCTCTGGAACCGGTTGTCCGTCAGGTTGTCGGCGTACTTCTCGCCCGGTGCGAGGCAGGTGTACCCGCTCACGTCGCTCTGTCCGGGAAGGTAGTAGAAGGCTACGACGTCCTTGCCGCCGATCGTTCCGCTGTTCATGACGGACGAGGCCTGGTTCTGGTCACCGCTGGTGAACGGGCCTTCGTTGTCGGACCAGTTGGCGTCGTTGCCCTGGGTTGCGCCGAGCAGGGTGCCCTGGCAGTCGGGGTCGGCCCAGGCACGGACGTACCCGTCCCGTCCCGGCCACTTCGCGTTGCAACCGGCTCCCTGGACCGAGGCCTGAGCGGAGGTGACCGGTACCGCCAGACCGAGTGCCGCCAGCCCGATGACTGCGGCGGCTGAAGCGAACTTGCGCATGATTCTCCCTATTTGTCTGCCTCGTTTGAGGCGCACCGGTCCTCTGTTGGACCAGCGTGGAAATCTGTGGGGTCAGGTACGGGGGCCGACGATGCCCGCCGCCCGGACGTATGCCTCGCGCTCGATACGGCGGCTCGTGTCCAGCGCCTGGCCGTACCGGCCGAGCAAGGCGTTCACGTAGTGCTTCTCGCGTTCCTTGCCGATGGCTGCCAGCGATGCGGTGCGGGCGCAGGTGGCATCGGCGACGGCGAGCCGTCGCTCGGCTGCGAACGTCTTGTCGGACGTGCTGCGCAACGCTCGTTCCTTCGCTGCCTGACGTGCCGCTCCAGGGTCCTTGTAGGGGTGGCCCGCGCGTTCCATGCACGTCGACCAGACGCGCAGCGCCGCGACGAACTGCTTGTCCCGCATCACCTGGGGGACGTAGAGCGGCTGCAGATTCGAGGCGATCTTGTTGGCCCGGAACCACACCTTCGGATCTCCGTACAGCCGTTTCTCAGCCTCGGCCACGCATCCGCCCATCTGGCGGCTGATGGTGGCACCGTTCGGGAGCTCCGCGGTGATCTCCGGCGCGTCGATCCCCCCGTCCAGAGCGTCGTCGTACGCCTTGCGCCGCTCTTCTGAAAGGCCCTTGCGGTAAACGAGATTGGGGTTGGCAAGCCGTACGCGGTCTTCCTTGGCCGCGATACGGCTGCCGTACCCGTGCTTGCGGGCCCAGGCGACATCGTCCGCCACATAGCCGAGCGTCCGGCTTTCCTCCAGAGTCGGCCGCTCCGCCTCCCAGTACGTGAAGCCTTGCCGGTTCAGGCACCGCTTGATCAGCCGCTGCTCGGCATCCGCGATCCGCAACTCCTGCGCGAGGGTGAGGTCCTCGCCGGCCGTGGCGGCCTTGACCCGTGCGGCCGGTGAGGTGCGCTGGGCCGCGTCGGTGTCTGCTGTGCAGCCGGTCAGGGCGAGGCAGGCCAGTGCGGCGATCACACCCACCGTGGCGGTCGCGCGTGCTGTGCTGCGTCCACTCGCTACCACCGTCCAGCGTGAGGCGTCGGCGCGCATATCGGCATCCTCCCCGGGCGAAGTCCAACTGGGTTGCTCTTACGCACCGTTGACGCCCTGGGAGGCATGTCCGTATGACGTGGACCGTGGATTTGTTTTCTTGCACCTGGAGTCATACGACGGCGGCGCGCGCACCGTCTTCCAGTGCGCCTGGCGCTGCGTCCTCACGGGAGCCGACAGGGCTGCCGGGCTCGGTGCACGTCGTGTTCTGGGGTTGTTGCGGGCGTGGCGTTCACAGTCGCGGGCGAGGCGTCGGCGGTGCATGAGCCAGCCGATGCTGCGCTCGATGGTCCACCGTCTCGGGATGAGCGCGAACCCGCGGGCTTGGGAAGGGCGTTGGACGCGGTGGTCGTCGATGCCGAAGCGGGGCGCCGTGGTCGATGGCGGTGGTGCGGTAGCCCGCGTCCACCCAGGCCCTCGTGATGTGCGGGTCCGATGATCCGTTGCCCGGCGCGTCCGTGCCCCGATCCGCGAGGTGGACATCGACGGAGGTCTTGGTGGCCTGGGAGTCCGGCACGCAGGCCGACGGCTGCCGGCCTGGACCCTCGGTGTCGCGGACATCGCGTGCGGCGGTGGCCGGCCCACCGCCGTCCACGAACCGAATCGGCCGGCATTAAGGGCGCGATCCGATCCCGCATCGCATCAGTGATCACCCATCGGAAGGGCATATCCGATCTTCCGACCAGAGCGTCAAAGAGACAGGCACGGCCCAGCCCCGAAGTGCGGTGGTCATCCGGAAATCGTGGGCATGTCCGGGTTGCCGTAGTGGGCGTCGGGTCCGTGCTTGCGGGTGTAGTGGCGCTCCAGGAGATGACGCGGTGGTGGGGCGGTCGGGTTCAAGGACAGGGTGTGGAGGGCGATGTCGGCGACGGCCTCGCAGATGATCGCGAGGCCCGGGAGGGGTAGGCGCCGTCCTGGAACTGGCCCTTGTAGCCGGCGGTGCAGGCGTTGCGGACGTACGTCCCGCACAGCCGCCACACGATCCAGTCCGCCGCCTCCACCTAGCGCTCCATGCGGTGATAGATCTCCGGGTCCTCCTCCAGGACCTGTAGGGCCTTGGCGAACTCCCGCTCCGAGGAGATCTTCCCGCCGTAGCGCTGGAGCCACGGCTCCTTGCTTTCGGCGGCCAGCGCGTTGATCCGGTCGGCCTGGGCCTGGGCGGCGTGGTGGCGCCACAGCTTGACGTAGGCGTGCGGGCGGGAGGCGTACTCGGGCAGCTCGCACAGGGGCGTGCCGTCGGCCAGCACCGGCAGCACCGCGCAGGCGGTGAAGTCCGTGCCGATACCGATTACTTGCTCAGGACGCACACCGGCTGCCGCCAGCGCTGCCGGCACCGCGTGGCGGAGCACGCCGACGTAGTCCGAGGGGACCTGGAGGGCCCAGTCCGACCCAGTCCCGTACCGTCCGGCAGTACTCGGTCCAGCACCGCGTCCCGGTACGCGTGCTCGGCCGTCCCCAACTCCGCGCCGTCGCGCACGCGGACCACCACGGCCCGTCCGGACAGTGTCCCGAAATCGATTCCTACGACGCAGGGTTCGGGGTTCGTGGCTGTCTCTTGTCCGGCGTTCACCGGCGGCCTCCTCCACACTCAGGCGTTCGACATATCGATCTAGGTTCGAAGGGATGGGGACGCGAGCGACTTCCAAACCCACACCCGACGTACTAACTCCGACTCCTGCCGAAGTAACGAGCGCGCGCCCGGTCGAGCAGGATGGCGACGCCGAGGACCGCGCCCTGGACGACCTGCTGGTCGTAGGGGCTGACCTTGAGGGCGAGCAGGCCGTTGGTGATGAACTCCAGCAGGATCGCGCCCGCCGCGATGCCCGCGATACGGCCCTCACCGCCCGAGAGTGACATCCCGCCGACCACCGCGGCGGCGATCGCGGTCAGTTCCCAGCCGGCGCCGACCGAGGGGTCGGCCACGTTCATACGGCCGATCACCAGGATGCCGACCAGGCCGGCGAGGGCCGCGCTGGCGACGTAGGTGGAGGTGATCCGGCGGGCGGTCGGGATGCCGGCCAGCCTGGCGGCCTCCTTGTTGCCGCCGACCGCGTAGATCTGGCGGCCCACGTAGGTGCGCTCAAGGACGAACCAGGCGACAGCCGCCGCGCCGACGAAGAACACGGCGGGGACCGGTATTTCGCCGAGGTAGTACTGGCTCAGGTTGCTGAACATCGGGTCGAGGTTGTTGATGGGCGAGCCGCTCGTGATGGCGAGTGCCGTGCCCTGCGCGACGGTGTAGGTGACCAGGGTGATCACGAAGGGCGGCACGTTGAGGCGGGTGACCATGACGCCGTGCCAGAGGCCGACGGCGGCGGTGATCACCAGCGTGAGGAGGATCGCGAGGGGGGCGGGCAGGCCCTCGTTGACGTTCATCCAGCCGGCCAGGATGCCGGCCAGACCGGCCAGCGCGCCGACCGACAGGTCGATGCCACCGGTCAGGATGACCAGCGCCTCACCGATCGCGAGGATCCCGACCTGCGAGAGGTCGCGGCCCATCACCTGGAGGTTGCCTACCGCCGTGTACGTCTCCGCGTTGGCGGCGATCGCCACGAACACCACCACGCAGGCGATGATCACGCCGGCCTCCGGGGAGGCGGCGAGTCTGCGGGCGAGGGTCGATGCGGCCGAACGGGACGGCGGCGCGACCTCGTTCGGGGCGAGCGTGGTCTGCGCGCTCATGCTGTGGCTCCGTTCGTCACTTGGTGCTCGTCGAGGGAATTCGTCGTTCGGTGCTCATCCAGCGAGGACGTGCCGGCCGCGGCCGTCATGATCCGCTCCTTGGTGGCGTCGGCCCGGTCGATGACCGTGACCACCCGCCCGTGGTTCATCACCGCGATGCGGTGGCAGATCCACAGCAGTTCCTCCAGTTCGGAGGAGGCGACCACGATCCCCATGCCCTGCTCGGCCGCCTGGTCGATCAGTTTGTAGATCTCCGCCTTCGCGCCCACGTCCACGCCACGGGTCGGCTCGTCGAGCAGCAGCAGGCGCGGTTCGGCGGCGAACGCCCGGCCGAAGATGGCGCGTTGCTGGTTGCCGCCGGACAACGAGCCGATCGGCTGCTCCACCGACTGCATCCGCACGTTGACGTTCTCGGTGATCTTCCGTGCCTCGGCGCGTTCCCGGCCCGGTGCGAGCAGACCGCGGGTGCTGATCCGCTTGAGCACCGAGACGACGACGTTCGCCCGGATGGACGCGAACAGGACGAGCGACTGCTCCTTGCGGTCCTCGGGGATCAGGGCGATCCCGGCCGCCACGCCGTCACCCGCACCCCGCGGCCGGTAGGGCGTGCCGCCCAGCAGCATCCGACCGCCGGTCGAGGGCTGCGCTCCGGCGATCGTGTGGACCAGACGGCTGCGGCCCGAGCCCATCAGCCCGGCCACGCCCAGGATCTCGCCCTCGCGGATGTCGAGGTCGACCGGTCCGAGTCCGTCCGCGGTCAGGCCCTCGGCCTGGAGCAGGACCGGGCTCGTCGCGGGCGGTGCCTTCGGTTCGCCCTGCGCGACCTCGCCGCCGACCATCTCCCGGATCAGCCGTTCCTCATTGGCCTCGGCGGGTTCGAGGTCGGCGACCAGCCTGCCGTTGCGCAGGACCAGGACCCGGTCGCTGATCTCCCGCACCTCGTCGAGGCGGTGCCCGATGAACAGCACGGTGCCGCCGCGGTCGGCGAGTTGGCGGGCCAGGCCGAGCACCATCTGGGCCTCGACCGGCCCCAGCGAGGAGGTCGGCTCGTCCAGGATCAGCAGCTTGGGTTCGCGGCCCCAGGCCTTGGCGATCTCGATCATCTGGCGGGTCGGCACCGGAAGGGTGCGGACCTCCCGGTTCACCTCGATCGTCCCGGCGGACAGGCCGATCTCCTCGAGCATCGCCTTCGCCTCGGCCCGCTGTGCCGTACGGTCCACCAGCAGCCGTCGCTTCGACTGGCGCGGGCGGCGGCCGAGGAGCAGGTTCTCGGCCACCGAGAGCTGTCCGACCAGCGGGAACTCCTGGGAGACCATGGCGATGCCGAGCTGTCCCGCGGCCTCGGTGGACCCGGCGGCGAGGGGTTCCCCGTCGATCAGGATCTCGCCGCCGTCCCGATGCACCGATCCGGCCAGCGTGCCCATCAGCGTGGACTTCCCGGCGCCGTTCTCGCCGACCACACCGATCACCTGGCCGGCGTAGAGGTCGAGTTCGGGCAGGTCGAGGACGCGCACCGGTCCGTAGGACTTGTGCACCCCCCGCAGCCGCGCAGTGACCGCGCGGTTCGGGGCGTTATTCGGGACGTCGTCCGGGGCGTTCTTCGTGGCCGTCATGCTCAGCCGATCCCGAGCTGCGACTCGAGGGACTGGTACGCGCCCAGGTCGGACTTGGTGACCAGGCCCACGCCGGAACTCAGGGTCGAACCGTCCTTCTCCAGGTACGGCTTGACGAGCGCCATCGTCTTGTCCTTGCCCAGCACCTTCTCCGCGGCCAGGACGTACGCCCCGGTGTAGCCCTGCTGGTACGGCATCTGCACGACGGTCCCGGAGATCACGCCGGACTTGATGAACTTCAGCGTCTGGGCGTCGGAGTCGTCGGAGACGATGTGCACGGACGAGGTCTTTCCGGCCGAGGTGACCGCCTGCGCCAGCGCGGGACCGTCGTAGGAGTAGACGCCGTACAGGCCGTTGACGTCCGGGTTGTTCGCGAGGATGGTCTCCGCGTCCGAAGTCGCCGTGCTGGCCTGGAGGTTGTCGTTGACCTTCTGGGCGACCGTGATCTTGGTGCCCTTGAGTGCGGCCTCGAAGCCGGCGATGCGCTGGGTGGCGTTGGAGGCGGTGAGGGAGCCGACCAGGATGGCCACCTTGCCCTTGCCGCCGAGTACCTGCTTCATCGCGGTGCCGGCCTGGAAGCCGGCGGTGTAGTTCGGGGTGCCCAGGTAGAGCGAGGCGGCGTCGGTGCCCGGCAGCGGGGAGTCGATCGCCAGGACGCCGATGCCCTTCTGGACGTCGGTGTGGATGGTCCCGGCGGCCGACGTCGGGTCGATCGCCGAGATCGAGTAGCCGGTGACGCCCTGCGAACGCAGGGTCTCCAGCTCCGAGTTCTGCTCGGTGAGCTTGCCGCCGGGCGGGGCGAAGTAGGTGCACTTGCTCTTCGCGATGCCGAGGTCGGAGCAGCCCTTGAGGAAGCCGACCTGACCGGCCTTCCAGTAGTCGGCGGCCACGTTCACGACCATCGCGATGTCGACCTTGGACAGGTCCTTGCCGGCCAGCGCGGACTTCAGCGCCGCGTCGAGCTTGGCGAGGTTCGACTGGTTGAAGGTGACCGAGCCGGCCAGCGCGACCGGGGCGGCGGCCCTGGTACCGGCCGAGCTGGACGCGTCGGAGCCGCCCGCGCTCTTGGAGCAACCTGCGGCGGCGAGCGAGAGGAGCACGGCGGTGGCGGTGGCGAGGGTGCGGGACCTTCTGGTGCGGAGCATGGGAATCAGCGCCCTTCTTGACGTGTCTGGTTGGTGTCTCGGCATGGATGGGAACGGCTGGATCGCTGGGAACGCACACCTGTTCACGGGCATACCGGTGCCGGGAGACGGGGGCAGGTGTGGAGGCCACTGGGAAGCGGTACGTGGCGGAGGGCGCCGTAGTCGCCGGGCGGGGGCTCATCGACGTGAGCGCGGCGGGACGCCGGGATGCCTGACAGGACGTCAGAATAATGAAGGAGCCGACCGCTTGGGGCGGTAGACCGGCGGGGAGCCGTTGCGCGTGCCGGGGTCGTCACGGCCGATCGCTCATGGTCGGCGCGGCGGCTGCCCCAACGGTACGCGGGTCACAACAGGGCGTGCTCGTAAGGGAGTTGGCACCGGAGTGCTAACGGGGACGGTTCATGTCGGACTTTCCGTTCGAGGTCGCGGGCGGGTCGCCGAGGTCCGCACCACGAGGCTGGGCGGGATGACGATGTGGGGTCTGTCGCCGGATGCCGGGATCCCGGTATCCGGATCGCCGACGAGCTCGATCAGCGCCCGCAGCGCACGGCGGCCGAGTTCGTCGAAGTCCTGGCGGACGGTGGTCAGTGACGGGCCGAAGTACTCGGTCTCCGGCATGTCGTCGAAACCCACGACACTGATGCCCTCCGGCACCCGGCGCCCTGCCTGCTGCAGGGCCCGCAGCAGACCGAGGGCCAGGTGGTCGTTGGCGCAGAACACCGCGGTGACCTCGGGATCGGCGGCGATCCGACGGCCGTGCTCGTATCCGGTACGAGCCGTCCAGTCGGCGCCGGCCGACGGTTCGGGCACCGGAGCCCCCCGCTTCTCCAGGGCGGCTCGCCAGCCGGACTCGCGTTCCTGCGCGTCGAGCCAGGAACGCGGCCCGACCAGGTGGTGCACCGTGCGATGGCCGAGGTCGAGCAGGTAGGAGGTGGCCAGTTCGGCACCCGCCTCGTTGTCCACGGCGACCGAGACCAGCGCCGTGTGCGTGCCACAGCCGACCGCGACCAGGGGAACGTCCGCCGGCACGTTCGCGAGTGCGCCCACTGCGGCGGTCTGCGGTGCGATGAGACGATCCCCGCCACGTTCTGGTCGCGCAGCCGGTCCACGGCGTCCAGCACCGAATGCCGGTCGAGGGTGCCGACCGCCGCCACGGTGACGAAGTAGTCGTGCTCCCTGGCCGCCCGCTCGATGCCGTAGAGCATGCAAGCGGGGCCGTACAGCGTGGTGTTGAAGCTGATCACACCCAGGGTGCGGGTGCGGCGGGTCGCCAGGGTGCGGGCGGCGGCGTTGGGCCGGTAGCCGAGTTCGCGGACGGCGGCCAGCACACGTTCCCGCGTGCGGGGCCGGACGTTGGGGTGGTCGTTGAGGACCCGGGAGACGGTCTGGTGCGAGACTCCCGCGATCCGGGCCACGTCCGCCATCACCGGTGCCCGATCGCCGTCCATGTCCCGCCTCCTCACGCACCGTCGTGTCGTTGTCGATCAGCTGCTTCTCCGGTGGAGCGGCACGCCGTTGACCGAATTGTTAGCGCACACATTCCTCGTGGGCAAGGCAGCTCGGGCCCCTCGATCACCGGTTTCCGGGAGTTCGACGCACTGGCAAAGAGCCCTTTGACCTGGAGGTATTGATCGGCCGAGCGTCCGTTCCGGCATCGCCGCGCGCCCGGGTAAACAGACGGCACAGCTTTTGTTTCCGCACTCTTGACTGTTCGACCGTGTTGACCCCGTATTCATCCGGCCGTAAAAAGACGGTGCCACGAGAGCGGCCGTCCAACTCACCGGCCGCACGAGAACGGCACCCGTACAAGTCACCCACTCCGGACCGATCCTCCGCCCTGACCAGCAGACACTCCCCACGACGCTGCTCGATCTGCGGATCGCCCAGTCCGGCTCTCCCCTCCCCTCGCCTCGCCCTCCTGTCCGGCTCGTATGTGTGCCGATCTCCGAGGGCCCGAGATGTTAGCGCCCACATTTCCGCTCTCCCGGAGCACACAGCGCCGGACGAGAGAAGAACGCACGACGGAAGAGGTTCACCGTGACAGGTCGAACGAGTCGAGTCAGCCGAGTGACAGGCCGAGTGAGAAGTCGGGTGCGAGGCTCGCGCCGGAGAGGGCTCCTGCTGACTCTGGGCGCGACCCTCACGCTCGTCGGGGGCATCCTGGCCGGGGTCGTCGGCACCGCGGGCTCAGCAGCGGCCGCCACGTCCCTGCCCTGCGACATCTACGCCTCCGCGGGCACACCGTGCGCCGCGGCACACAGCACGACGCGGGCGCTCTACGCCTCCTACGGCGGCTCGCTCTACCAGGTCAAGCGCGCTTCGGACGGCGCGACCACCAACATCGGCGTCCTCAGCGCCGGCGGCTACGCCAACGCGGCGGCCCAGGACTCCTTCTGCTCCGGGACGACCTGCATCATCACCAAGATCTACGACCAGAGCGCCAACCACAACGACCTCACCATCGAGGGGCCCGGCGGCAACGGCGGCCAGGACGTCGGCGCGATCGCCGACGCTCTTCCGGTCACGGTCGGCGGCCACGCGGCGTACGGCGTCTTCGTGTCCGCCGGTGTCGGCTACCGCGACAACAGCACGACCGGCATCGCCACCGGCAGCTCCCCCGAGGGCGCGTACATGGTGACCAGCGGCCACCACGTGAACAACCGGTGCTGCTTCGACTACGGCAACGCCGAGACGTCCGGCAACGACACCGGCAACGGCCACATGGACGCGATCAACTTCGGTACGGAGTGCTGGTTCTCGTGTTCCGGCGCCGGATCCGGCCCCTGGGTCGAGGCGGACCTGGAGAACGGGCTCTTCTTCGGAGGGAACGGCTCGAATTCCAACAACAAGGGCAACTCCAGCGAGTTCGTCACCGCGTTGGAGAAGAACAACGGCACCACGACCTACGCGATCAAGGGCGGCAACGCACAGTCGGGCTCACTGACCACCTGGTACAACGGCGCGCTTCCCAACCTCGGCGGATACACCCCGATGCACCTGGAGGGCGCCATCGTCCTCGGCACCGGCGGTGACAACAGCAACGGCTCGGACGGCTCGTTCTTCGAGGGCGTCATGACCTCGGGTTACCCGACCGACGCCGCCGACAACGCCGTACAGGCCAACATCACCTCCGTCGGCTACACCACCCCGGCCGCGAGCTTCCCGGTCGCCGGCACCGCCTACCGCCTGACCAACGCCAACTCCGGCAAGGTCCTGGACGCGGTCAACTGCGGTACCGCCAACGGCACGTCGATCGACATCTGGGCCTCACTCGGCAACACCTGCCAGCAGTGGAAGTTCGCCAGTGCGGGCAACGGCCACTACACCATCAGCAACGTCAACAGCGGCACGGTCCTGGACGACAAGAACTGCGGGCAGAGCAACGGTACGGCCGTCCAGCTGTGGGCCTCGCTCGGCAACAACTGCCAGCAGTGGGACGTCACCAAGTTCGGCAGCCACTACACGATCACCAACGTCAACACCGGCATGGCGTTGGACGTGGCGAACTGCGCAACGACCAACGGCACGGCGGTCCGCCAGTGGCAGCAGCTCGACAACGCG
Organism: Streptomyces sp. NPDC024687; assembly: GCF_055559055.1. Taxonomy (NCBI): domain Bacteria; kingdom Bacillati; phylum Actinomycetota; class Actinomycetes; order Kitasatosporales; family Streptomycetaceae; genus Streptomyces; species Streptomyces sp. NPDC024687. The sequence goes on from NZ_JBVHLJ010000011.1 coordinate 110,981, forward strand.
TGCCAGCAGTGGAACATCGCGCCCTGACCTGACAGTCGGGTCGTCGCGGGCCCGTCGGCCCCCTCCCCGCCGACGGGCCCGCGCTTCATCGGTTCATCCGGGTTCACCTGGTCACCTCTGACACGAAGGAACTGCGCATGCCCTCAGAAGCCGTCGGACCGTCCCGCAGGACTGTCCTGACCGCCATCGGTGTCACGTCCCTGGCCGGGACCTTCGCCGGGTCCGTTCCCGCTGTCGCCGCTCCCGCAGCCGTGGCCGCTCCCGTCGCCCTCCCCGCCGCGGCCGCGCACTGGAGCTTCGACGAAGGCTCCGGCACCACCGCCGCCGACGCGTCCGGCAACGCCCACACCGCCACGCTCCAGGGCGCGGCAGGCTGGGACACCGGCAAGGTCGGCGCCCACAGCCTGAGCCTCACGGCGGGCGGCAATGCCACCGCGTCCGGGCCGGTCGTCGACACCTCGAAGGCCTTCTCGGTGGCCGCCTGGGTCAACCTCGCCCAGCTGGGCGGCTACCAGACCGCGGTCAGTATCGACGGCACGGTGGTCAGCGCGTTCTACCTCGGACTGCGTGACGACACCGGCACGTTCGCCTTCGCCCGCCTCGCGTCCGACGCCACCCAGGGAGCCGCCGTCGCGGCCGCTGCCTCCGCCCCGACCGCCGGCACGTGGACCCACCTGGTCGGCGTCAGCGACGCCGCGGCCGGCGTCACCCGCCTGTACGTCAACGGCGTACTGGAAGGGGAGACGGCCTACACCGCGGGCTGGGCCGGCACAGGGGCGACCGCTATCGGCCGCGCGCTGTACGGCGGCGGACAGGTCGACCAGTGGCACGGCCTGATCGACGACGTACAACTGTTCCCGTCCGCCCTCACCTCGGACCAGGTGGCGACGCTGGCCGGCGTCCCGGTGGAGTCGACGACACCGCTGCTCAGCGTGGACGTGGCGCATCCCGCTCACGCGGTCTCCCCCATCCTCCCGGGCCTGATGTTCGAGGACATCAACCACTCCGGCGAGGGCGGCATCTACGCCGAACTGGTGCAGAACCGCTCGATGATGGCCAGCGACACATCACCGGTCCACTGGTCCGCGGTGGGCGGCACGACGCTGACGCTGGACACGGCCACGCCGTTGAACGAGGCGCTGAACCGCTCCCTCAAGGTGGCACTGCCGAGCGGTACAGGGGCCGGAAGCCGAGCCGGTGTGGCGAACGACGGCTTCTGGGGCATCCCGGTCCGCCCCCGAACCACCTACACGGCCCGCCTCTTCGCCAAGGCATCACGCCGGATCGGCCCCCTCACGGTGTCCATCGAGTCGGCCGACGGAGCGACGGTGTACGCCTCCGCGAGGATCGCGCACATCGGTACGGCCTTCCCCGACCGCCCCTTCGAACTGACCCTGCGCACGGGTTCGGGCGCCCCGGTGACGGGCGACGCAAGACTGACCGTCACCACGGCCGACCCGACCGCCGCGGGCGAGACGCTGTGGCTGCAGCACGTCTCCCTCTTCCCGCCGACCTACAACAACCGCCCCAACGGCCTGCGCGTCGACCTGATGGAGAAACTGGTCGCCCTGAAGCCGAAGTTCCTGCGCTTCCCCGGCGGCAACTTCCTCGAGGGCAACACGATCGCGACCCGCTTCAACTGGAAGAACACGATCGGCCCGGTCTGGGAGCGCCCCGGCCACATGGACGACGCGTGGGGTTACTGGTCCACGGACGGACTGGGCCTCATGGAGTACCTGCACTGGGTCGAGGACATGAAGGCCCAGCCGGTCCTGGCCGTTTTCGCCGGCTACGCGCTGCAGGGCGAACACGTCACGGGCGACGCGCTCAAGCCGCACATCCAGGACGCCCTGGACGAGATCGAGTACGTCACGGGTCCGGTCACCAGCACGTGGGGCGCTCGGCGTGCGGCCGACGGCCACCCGAAGCCGTTCCCCCTGGAGTTCGTGGAGATAGGCAACGAGGACTGGTTCGACGGATCGGGCTCGTACGACTCCCGCTTCACGGACTTCCACGACGCGATCAAGGCGAAGTACCCGCACCTGAAGCTGATCGCGACGACGACGGTGACGAGCCGCACCCCGGACCTGATCGACGAGCACTACTACCTGGCCCCGTCCGCAGCCCAGGCCGCCACCCACAAGTACGACAACAGGGACCGCGCTTCGACGAAGGTGTTCGTAGGCGAGTGGGCCGCGCAGGAGGGCCGCCCGACCCCCGACCTCAACGCGGCGTTGGGTGACGCGTCCTGGCTGGCCGGCCTGATCCGCAACTCCGACCAGGTCCTGATGGAGTGCTACGCACCCTTGTTCTCCCACGTGAAGAACAACGTCTGGGCCACCAACCTCATCGCCTACGACAACCTCACCAGCTACGTCTCCCCCAGCTACTGGGCCCAGCAGATGCTGACGAGCAACCTGGGAGACACGGTCCTGCCGGCCACGGCACGCGCGCTACCGGGCCTGGCGACGGTGGCCACGCGCTCCGGGAAGCGGCTGTACCTCGCGGTGGTGAACTACAGGACGGAGAAGGTGGATGTGCCGGTGGAGCTCCAGGGCTTGGCGAAGGGAGTCAAGAAGAACGCCACGGCCACGGTCCTGACGGGACCCTCACCGACGGCGACGAACACCCTGACCGAGCCGACGACACTCGTCCCCAAGACCACGGGAGTGACGGGAGCAGGACCGAAGTTCACGACGACCCTGCCACCGCTCTCGGTCACGGTCCTGGAACTCACCTTGGCCTGATACCTGTACCGCCTCAACGCTGCTGGATGTCAGTGATCTCCACGGAGAGCGCTGTGCTGTTCGCCGAAGCGGTGCTGATCAGAGACGGTCTGTAGCTGAGGCTGGTCTGATCCGTCAGCTCGGCGGTCTCAATGACCGGCCCGGACTCGTCGCCGTGGATCTCGTAGGTGATCTCGTAGACGGCGTCCGGGTCGAGGTCCCCACTGCTGCCCAGATAGGTGAGCTCGGGCTCCACGGTCACGTTGCAGCCCGCTGATCCGAAGCAGTGCCGCGCGGTGGTGCGCAGGTCGATCGAGAAGCTGTCGGCGTCGACCTCGGCGTACGTCGGCTCCGGGTCCGGCTCCATAGCGGGGCTGACGGCGTCCGCGTCCGGGACGCTCGACGCCGCGACGCCGGCCGGCTTGCCGTCGTCGTTCGTGCGCTGCCCGACGACAACGCCTGTGGTGACGATCGCGGCGATCACGGCGGCGGCCGAGCCGATGACGATCGCGCTGGTGCGGTGCCCCCGCGGCGGAGTCGGCACCGCGGGCGGCGGAAAGGTGGGCGGCAGCGGAGGGGTGGTCGGCTGAGGAGGGGTGGTCGGCTGAGGAGTGCTGTCGGCCATCGTTAGTGCCACCCTCCCAGCAGTCCCGAACTGAGCTGGGCCATACAGATGTTGTAGTCGCCGGCCGCGTGGGCCTTCTTCGTCTTCCCGCCGACCGTGACGGAGCAATGGATGTCCCCGGATCCCTGGAGCTGCGCGGTGACGTTGTAGTACAGGGTGTCGTCGTCCAGAGGCAGGGTGGCCTTGAACTCGCCGTTCTCGAAGGTGCCGTCGCGGTTGTCGGAGTCGGACCCGTAGGTGATGTCGAGCGGCCCGAGGGCGCCTGCGGGTGCGGTGCCCCACACCTTGAAGATCACGACTTTCTTGCGGGTCTTCTTTTCGGCCTTCTTGTCACTGCCGTCGGAGGCACCAGCCGGCTCGTGGCCCTTCGACGTGGAACCACCGGACGTTGAGCGACCGGACGTTGAGCGACCGGCCTTGGTGTCCTCGGCGCTCTTGGAGTCGTTCGAGCTGGAGCCACCGCCCGCGACAGCACCGATGAGAGCGATCAGGACGAAGAGGCCGACGAGGCCGAGACAGCCCAGCCCGATGACCTTCCCCGCGCCGGCCTTCTTCCTCGGCGGCGGCCCGAACGGCGGCTGTCCGAAGGGGTGTTGGGGGCCACCCCATCCGGGCTGCTGCGGCGGGTACTGCTGCTGGTTCATGGTTCCCCCTGGGGCATATGTCGTGCCGTGCAAGGGGAGTGACTCGCAGAGGTCGCGCACGGTTTCCCGATGAAGATGGATTCACCTGAACGGAGTGAGCTCGTCGTACATCGGATGGTCTTACTGGCACTGACAAAGCCTCTGGAGGCGCCTGGTCATCAGCGTGATCGCGGCCCAGGTGATCAACGATTCACTCATCTCGAGGAACCGTTCGTGGTCCTGGCAGTGCCGTCTGGCCCCCGTGATCCACGATCACGAGCGTGCGCTCCGGGGCAGTGGGTGCTCAGCGCTCCGCGCGGCGGGCCAGCAGGACCGAGTCCTCGGCCTCGACCGGCCCGGTCTCCCGTTTGAGCGTGCGGGGGCTCTGCTCCACGACGACGGGCTCGAAGTCGTCCGGCAGGCCGGGAAGCAGTTCCGCGGCCAGGAACATCGCTTTGCGGTGGCTCTCGGACAGGTGCGTGAACTCGGGCGACGGCGCATGCCCCACTACCAGGAGCGAGCCGCCGGGGGCGACGGCTGCGGCGAGGCGGCGGGTCACGTCGACCATGCCGCCGTCCGGGGCGTGCAGGTAGTGGGTGGTGACGAGGTCGTACGAGCGGTCGCCGGAATCGAAGGTCCTGGCGTCCACCTGCCACCAGTCGACCCGATCGGCCACGCCGGCCTGCTCGGCGTGGCGGGCGGCACGGGCCAGGCCCTGGGGCGAGAAGTCGGCGCCGGTCACCCGCCAGCCCTGTCCGGCCAGCCAGACCACGTCACCCCCCTCGCCGCAGCCGACGTCCAGCGCCGTGCCAGGGGTGAGCTCACCGGCGGTGACGACGAGTTGCGGATTGGGCTCGCCACTCCAGAACCGCTCCTGTCCTGCGTACCGCTCGTCCCAAGCCGCCGGCTCGAACATTTCGGCGGCCGCCTGCTCGTCGGGCTCGCCGCTTCGGCCGTGCTCGTGGTGTCCTGACACCGGATGCCTCCCGCTGCTCGTGATGCTGTGCCACGCCGTCCCACTCGGGCGCGTTGTCGATGGTGCTCGTACCTGCGCCGATTCGCACGCGAAGTTGCCGGACCGGCAAACGGCGGCCCCTTGAAGAGTGAGGCGCAGGCGGCGGGCCTTGCCGACGGTGTCGCACGGTCTGGAACAGGTGAGGCGTCCTGGACCATTGGCGGGATGAGACTCCTCGCATGTCCGGGCCGCACGCAGGGGCCCAAAAGCAGCCCCGGCCCGGTCGACCGCGCAAGCCTGGGCAGCAATCACCACATCATCACCAACTGCCAGGGCATCCCGCTCGCGGTGCAGCCGACCGGATCCCGGCCGTGGCCGGAGTCGTCGGCCGGCCACGGAGGCGGCCCGACATGCTGTTCGCCGACCGACTCCACTGCGGCAGCGCGGCATGCGGCCGGCCCTACGGCACCGGCCCGGGGACCTTCCGCCGGGCCGTCGAGCGGACGATCTCCTGGCTGCACCGCTTCCGCCGCCTGCGCATCCGCTGGGAACGACGCGACGACATCCACGAAGCCTTCCTCGGAATCGCCGTCTGCCCGATCACCCACCGCCACGTCCAGAGGTTTTACCAGGACCAGTAAACGGTGCGGCCCCCGGTCGGCGAGAGTGCCGACCGGGGGCCGTAGACGGAGTGCATGTTGCATGCTTGCCGCCCCGTCCGCAGAGGCGAGCAGTGCGACACCAACCACCGCACTGAAGCCAACCATGATCCATAGCGGCACTTGCGAGTCGGAGCATGTGCTCGGCCTCGGACTCATCCCCTTCTCCTTGCGCCTGTGGGGCTGATCGTCACCCGGTGTGCGGTCCACCGCGGCGAGCCCCGTTGGCCCACGACCAGCCGAAGAAGAGGGCGACGAGGAGCGCCACCAGGAGCACGATGCCGAGAACGGTTCGTACGGCGCCGTTCATGCTGTCCTGAGCCCAGGGAACGAAAACGAACAGCACGACACAGAACGCGGCGACTCCTGCCAGGACCACCGCCATACGACCACGGTACGAGTTCATGCGGACCTTCCAGTCAGACGTTGCGGAAACCTTGAGGGCCGCTTTCACACTCTTGGTGACAGCACCCGCCCCTCCGGACACGGCACCGGTAACGCCATCCACTGACGCAGCCTCAACCGCTCCGCCCACCACCGGGAGGCCCTCAGGGACCTGGCGGTGACCACGCCGACCGGCCCGCGCTACGACCCGCAGGCTGCAGCGGCGCCTCGGTCACCATTCACGTGGGGTCCTCGTCGGGGATGAGGAAGTCCGCAAGAAATCAACTGCGGCCCTCCTCAAGGCCGGTGGCGGCAGCGGGGTCGGCGGGGCGGAAGCATGCCGTGACTGTCTTGCCGTGCCGTTGGCACCTCGTCCCCCACTCGTCGGCGAGCTTGCCCACGATGGACACTCCGCGGCCGGAGACCGCGCCCTGCTCCGGTTCACGCTGCCGCGGCAGCGACGGGTCCTCGTCGTGGACGCTCACCTGAAGACAGTCACCGTCCCAGGTGAGGACCAGGTGTGCGTCACTGTGCGCGTGGATGTGCGCATTGGTGATCAGCTCGGACACCGCCAGCACGATGGAGTCCACCGTGTCCGGTTCGGCAGCGGTCCAAGGCAGCGACTCAAGACGTCTGCGCGTCCACTCCCGGCCGACGCGGACTCCTTCGGACATGGGGAACGAGTGCGCCCACCCCATCGCCTTCACCGCCACTGGCCGACTTCCTCTCCTTGGCCCACGAAAATCGCGTCACGCACCGTGTACCCGGCCCTCGTGTCGACAGGCATGGCAGTGAACCTGCAGGCCACCGAACTGCGCCGGCAGCCCCGCAACCGCACCGCCACCGAACGTGGCGAAGCGGCGTTTGGCCATACGCGCTTTCACCGAGGGCATCGCCCCGCGGAACCGCGGAACCGCGGTGGACTCAGCCCTCCGGTGACGGGCGCAGCAGTTGTTCGATCAGGCGTTCCTTGGCCAGGGCGAGGTGGCGTCGGTAGGTGCCGTAGGGCACCCCGAGTCGTCGGGCGGCGGCCTTGTGGGTGCGGGGGGCCGTGATGTAGGTGGTGGTGAGGGCCTCGTGGGCTTTGACGCCCGCCGGGTCGATCTGTATCGCGTCGAGTGCGGTGGTGATGGCGCCGCGCAGGTCCGCGGCCGGGGTCGGGTGAGCCCGGCGCCACGAGATGGGAACGCAGCAGGGCGCTGGTCGCGAATTCGCCGGGGGTGTGCCAGGTACGCAGCGCCTCCAGCACGCCTTCCTCGAACGCCGCGCGCGGCAGCTGGTCGCCTGCGCCCCCCACGGGTGCGGTTGCGGGCCATGTCGTCAGGGGCGCGAGTGCGGTGCGCGCCCAGTGTTGCACCCACTCCTCCACTGATTGTTGTCGCCAGTCCCGGCCGAAGACGTGCTGTCGCAGGCCGCCGACGTCCACAGCCGCGACTTCCTGTATGCCCGCCTCGGCGAGGTAGCGTCCCCACCGGTCGGCCGAGTGCGGGGCACCTCACGGGACGGAGAGCGCTGCTCGCATGTATGCAGCACCGACTCGGCGTCGCCCGAGCACTACGCCACAGCCCTAGTCCTCGGCGTGGCTCGTCACTTCCCCTTGGCCCAGCGTCGAGCGGGACGTGCCATGTCCCTACTGCGTGGTCTGGGTCGAGTCTTCATGCTCCGCCTTTGGATCGACGGAAGTGTCTTCAGCGTGCTGCTCGACGCCGAGGCGACCGGTGGGCAGCTGACCGTCGGCCGCTTCGACGTCAGCAAGGGCGAGGCACCGCCGTTCCACGTGCACAACAACACGGGAGGGCGGCATCGTCTCCCTGCCCCGCCGCATCCCCCACGGCGGCCCGGCGACGGCGTCCGCGACAGCGAACCCGCCGGTGACGAGACCCGCAGCGGCATACGACCCGGTGCGTGCGTGCACGAGCCAGACAATGCCGATCCCCGTCATGGCGAGGCCCACACGCCCGACAACGGAGGGAGGGAAGAACGCCGCGGCACCCGAAGTGCGCAGCAGAGTGCGATAGTTCGCTGAAGCCAAAGGCATGGCGCATCCCTTTCGCCGCCCGGCGGGACGCACCAACGGGGTCGTCGGCGTCCTGCTGTGCCGACCCGTGGCTGCGTCTGAAGCCGTCCAGTTGGTGGCGTGGAGCGGGGACGCCCACCCCACGCCGACTCCGTCACCGGGCAGATGTCATGGGGCAGTTGATGACCTCCTTGAGCGTAGAGGAACGGCGTACGGAAGCGAACAACACCGTCATCCTGATGGCGGGCTGGGGCCCGCACCGGTAAGTTGGTGACCTTCGGGCGGTGTCAACTCCCGGAGTCCTCGAAGGCGAACGTCCATGACGAACCTCGATCCATCCCGCTCCCGACTTCGCCTCGACGCCGCACTGGATGGCCTGGCAGCCACCTTCCGGGGGATGACCGCCCACCCCGACGAGCACAACTGCGACTGCCACTGGGGCAGCGCGGAAGATCTTGCCCAGCTCAAGGTGGCGGACACGGAGCTGGACCCCGACCTCCTGCGACGCACATGGGAGGCCATCGACTGGAGCGACCACGCATCCGTCCTCCGCAGGATCCTGCCCCAGTTCGCCACGGCCCTGGTCCACGGGCTCATCGAGCCCCTCTTCGGCATGGAAACGGTCGGGCGTTCGTTCGCACTCGGCCACTGGCGGCAGTGGCCTGCTGGACAGGCCGCGGCAGTCGTGGAGTTCCTGCACGCCTGGTGGGTGTACACGCTCACCGATCCGGATCCCGCCGTACCCGCGCACGAGGTCCTCATAGTGAGCGCCGAGGCATCCGGCGCCCTGAGCCCGTGGCTCCGCACCTGGGAAGCAGTGACCGGCCCCGCGGCCGACCAGCACCTGGCCGACGCGGCAGCACAGTGGGAGTACGACCTGCTCGGTGACCAACTGCCCTGGAATGCTTGGGAGAACGGGGAAGAGATGCGCGCCGAGCTGACTGTCTGGCTGGTTCGCCACGCTCCGACGCGGCTGCGTGCCATCGGCGTGTCCGAAGAACTGCTTCACCGGATACGCCTGCTCGAGGTCACCGGCCCCGACCGCTGGGAGGACCCGCACTGGCCCGGCCACCGCTATTGATCCCCGAGCACCGTGCAGCGTCGCGGCCGCGTGCCGCGGCGGCCGCTCAGAGGTGGCCGTCCAGGAACTTCCGTACCTCGGCGACGGTCATGGGCCCCGTGCCGTGCGCCACTGCCTCTCCCTCCTTCAGCAGGACGTAGGACGGGGCTCCGGTGATCCCGTATCGCTCGGTTGCGGCCGGACAACGTGTGATGTCGGTGCGGACGACCGTCAGGCGGCCCGTGTAGTCGTCGGCGATGTCACCCACGACGAGGTCCATCACCCGGCAGGGCTCGATTGCCTTGGGCCAAGTCCCGGTGAAGTATGCGAGGACCGGAACTGCGCTCATCCCGAGGATGAAATCGAACTCCGCGTCCTCACGGGGTCGGTGAACCCGCATCGCCATGGAAGCTCCTGGCCTCACGTTCCGTCATTGCCTCCCCATCATCCCCCGCATCCCCACCATCCCTGGCGCGGTGTGTCGGGCCCACGAGCTCCCCGAGGCCCTGGGCCGCTCGCGGACGCGGTCGTGGACGGTCGGCGTACGCGTCAGCTGACCCGAAGACCGACCGCCAGCGTCAGTTCAAGAACGCGGTGCGGCGATGCGAGATCCGGAAACAGCTCCCGCACCTGCGCCATCCGGTACCGGACTGTCTGGGGGTGGATGAACAACGCCGCCGCCACCTCGTCCCGCCTGCCCTGGTGCAGCAGCCACGCCCGCAGCGTCTCCTCCAGCCGCCGTGCGGTGGCGTCGGGCAGGGCCCGCAACGGTGCGAGGGCTCGAGCGCGCAGGTCTGCGAACGCGTCCCCGTCGGCGCTGAGCACCAGCTCGGGCAGGTGGTCCTCGGTGTCGCGAATGTCGGAGGAGAGCAAGCGCGCGCGTACGGCTCGGGCGTACGAGGCGGACGCGCGAGTCCATGGCCGGGGCGGGCCGACCACGGCGGTGCGGTCGGTCAGCTGCCGCAGGAGATGTGATCGGTCGGCATCGGGGACGAGCAGCACACCGGTGGCGTCCGGCAGATCGTCGAGGACGAGGGTGCTCGGGTCGAGAGCGCGGTAGGCAGGGCGGGCCTGGGCGGCGGGCAGCAGGACCGCGGTCAGCGAAACCGGAGGCTGCCACCCGGCCCGTTGAGCGGAGGCCAGCAGCACGTCCGGGCTCGCGCCGGCGAGGAGGTCGCGGGCCAGGTGTTCCAGGTGGCGTTCTTGGTCCCTGCCGCGGGCGGCCAGTTCGTCGGCGTGACCCGCGGCGCTCGCGGCGGAGAGTTCGTCGATGTAGGCGAAGGTCAGCTCGGCGAACTTGGCCACCTCGGCGGCGGGCAGGCCTGCCGGTACGGCGCCCGCCGCCAGGCATCGCCAGGCCACGCGGGCGCCGACGCGGTAGGCGCTGAGCAGGGCGTCCATCGAACGGCCGTCCCGCACCTCGCCGCGGCCCAGCTCGTATGCTGCGTCACCGGCGTCCACGCCTTTGGTCTTTCCGCTCGCGAGGTCCAGGTAGTGGCCCAGGGCGGTGCGGACGGCCCGGCGGATGGTGCCGCCCATGCTGCCCGAGAGGGCGTTGGCGTAGGGGGGGACCTCGTCGATGATCGCCTGGACGACTTCGTCGGCTGTGGTCTTCAGCGCCGCCCGAAGTGCGGTGACCGTCGTCTCATTCAGGGCCAGTTCGCTGGCCCTCTGGATTGCATGGCTCACGTTTCTGTTCCCTGCGAACAATTCAACCAGCCAGATTTACGTCCTACGGTCAGGACTTTACGCCCTGAGGCGCAGCAAGCTGGAGTCATGACGAGTACAGCCCTCCGCAGCAGGGCTTGGAAACTGCTGGAGATGGTCACGACGCCGCTACTGCCGTCGGACTACCTCGACCTGGTCAGCCCGCTGCGCGCGGGCGCTGACCTGCGTGGGCGCATCGAGGCCGTGCACCCCGAGACCGATGACGCCGCGACTGTCGTGATCAGGCCGGGACGGGGCTGGCGCGGCCACACGGCCGGTCAGTACGTACGGATCGGAGTCGACGTCGACGGGGTGCGCCTGTGGCGTGCCTACTCCATCACCTCACCGACGAACCGCCCTGACGGCCGCGTCACGATCACCGTGAAGGCGATCCCGGACGGCAAGGTCAGCAACCACCTGGTCCGTAGAGCGAAACCCGGCACGCTGATCCAGCTCGACCAGGCGACCGGTGACTTCGTGCTGCCGCAGGCCAAGCCCGCCAAGGTGCTCTACCTGACGGCGGGCAGTGGCATCACGCCCGTGATGGGCATGCTGCGCGACACCGAGTTCGACGACGTCGTCATGGTCCACTGCGCGCCGCAGCCGCAGGACGTGATCTTCCGCAACGAACTGCACGACCTCGTCGCGGACAAGAAGCTGCGGCTCACCGAGGTGCACAGCGACACAGACGGCCAGCTCGACATCGCCCGTCTCGCCGAACTCGTGCCCGACTGGACCGAGCGCGAGACCTGGGCCTGCGGGCCCACGGGCCTGCTCGACGCCGCAGAGAAGCACTGGAGCGAGCACGGCGTCCCGGAGCGCCTGCACATCGAACGCTTCCGCCCCAGCATCGTCGTCGCCGGCGACGGCGGCGAGGTCACGTTCAGCACCACCGGCAAGACCGTCGACGCGGACGGCGCCACGCCGTTGCTGGACGTCGGCGAGGAGGCCGGCGTGCTCATGCCGTCCGGGTGCCGCATGGGCATCTGCTTCGGCTGCGTCACGCCGCTCAAGGCGGGCGCCGTCCGAGACCTGCGCACCGGCGAGATCACCGAGGCCGAGCCGGGCGTCCTCATCCAGACCTGTGTGTCCGCCGCGGCGGGCCCTTGCGACATCGACCGGTAGGAGCACCTTGACCGCCATCGACCCCACCGCCCACCTGACCGCAGAGCAGATCGAGGAGCTGGGCCGGGAACTCGACGCGATCCGCGACGAGGTGATCGCCGCCCGCGGCGAGAAAGACGCCGCCTACATCCGCAAGGTCATCTCGGCGCAGCGCAAGCTCGAGCTGGTCAGCAGGGGCGTACTGCTGTTCTCGATCTTCCCGCCCGCGTGGCTGCTCGGCACCGCCGGGCTGTCCGTGGCGAAGATCATGGACAACATGGAGATCGGCCACAACATCCTGCACGGCCAGTGGGACTGGATGCGGGACCCGAAGATCCACTCCACCACCTGGGACTGGGATCACGTCTCGCCGGCCGAGCAGTGGAAGCACTCGCACAACGAGCTCCACCACACGTACACCAACGTGATCGGCAAGGACAACGACCTCGGCTACGGCATCATGCGCGTCGACGAGGACCAGAAGTGGCACCCGATTTACCTCGGCCAGCCGCTGTGGAACTTCCTCAACGCCTGCTTCTTCGAGTACGGCATCGCGGCGTACGACCTGGAGCTCGGCAAGAACCTCGACAAGCGCCGCCGCAAGAACCCGGAGTTCCGCGCGCGAGCCAGGGCCGTGGGCCGCAAGATCCGCAAGCAGGTGCTCAAGGACTACGTGATCCACCCGCTGCTGTCGGGCCCGTCGTTCCTCCCCACGCTCGCCGCCACGTTCACGGCGAACCTGGTCCGCAACATCTGGTCCCACTCGGTGATCATGTGCGGGCACTTCCCCGAGGGCGTGCAGGTCTTCGAGCGCCGGTCGATCAAGGGCGAGACGCGCGGCCAGTGGTACCTGCGCCAAATGATGGGCTCGGCGAACATCAGCGGCAGCAAGGCCATGCACTTCATGACCGGCAACCTGTCGCACCAGATCGAGCACCACCTGTTCCCCGACCTGCCGAGCAACCGGTACGCCGAGGTCGCGGTGAAGGTGCGCGCGCTGTTCGAGAAGTACGAGCTCGACTACGTCACCGGCCCGCTGCCCAAGCAGGTGTTCTCCGCGTGGCACAAGGTCTTCCGGCTCTCGCTGCCGAACAAGAAGCCCAAGGTCACGACGCCGGACCGCGAACGGGAGCTCGTCGCGGCCTGATTCCCGGTATCGGTTCAGATCTCTCGGCCGTACTGGCGCAACCGCCGGGCGTTGAGATCCGTAGACCGTACGGCAAGGGATCCGGGGCAGCCAGTGTCCGGCTGCGCCAGGGGGTTGAACACAGCTGCGGGGAGGTGTTGCAGGGCGTCGCCGATCTGCCATGGGCGGCCCACTGGAGATCGTGCGCCTGAGCAACTCGCGGCGTCTCTCACCCCTTGCGTCAGCGGTTGCTCTTCGCCCTGGGTCACCGGCCTGCCACCATCAGCCGGCTTGCGGCGCAGCTCGACGCGGAGAAGGGTGCTGTGGCCCCGGTCCACATCGCGAGACCCGTCAGGCCCGCGGCGGCATCGAGCGGGCCGAGGAGGATGCAGAGTGCTTGGGGCCGGCCACGGTATCGGGCGGGCCACCGCGTTGCATCTCCACGGGAAAGGATGTGTCACGGTCCTGTGCGCCCGCAGTCGCGGAGCGCTCGAAGATGTCGGCGAGGAGTCGGGCGCCGAAAACGCCGCTCACCTCATTTGAACCCGCCCTCGGCCTGTTCCCGTCAGGCCTGGCGAGCCGGTACGCCCCTCGCCGCGTGCGATCTGTCGACAGATCTCGGTCGACGGCGGGTAGTTGACCTGCCTGTGGGACGAGAGCGGACTCGATCCACTGACAGACCGCACGCGGCGAGGGAAGGGCTTTGCTGGAGTGTCGTACCAACACGACAAGCGCGAGGACCCGGCCGGCTTCCCCCTGCTGGCGGTCCTCGGGCTGATGGCGGGAATCTTCACCGTCGGCTCGGAGGAACTGGTCGTCTCACCGCTGTTGGTGCGCATGGCCACATCGTTCGACACGACGGTCGGCGTCATGGCGCTTTCGGTCAGTGTCTACGGCGCCACGACCGCCCTGGGCGCGCTGGTCTTCGCGCCCCTCGGTGACCGGGTCTCACGCAAGCTGAGTCTGTCGGTCGGGATGGCGGTGTTCATCGTGGGCACGGTGCTCTGCGCGTGCGCCACGGGAACAGGCCTGTTCTTCACCGGCAGGGCGTTGGCCGGCCTGGCGGCGGGCGCGTTCGTGCCCACCGCCTACGCCTTCGTCGGGGACCAGATCCCCTACAAGCACCGCGCCAAGGCCATGGGGATCCTCGTCTCGAGCTGGTCGCTGTCGCTGGTGCTGGGCGTGCCGATGGGATCCTTCATCGGGCAGTGGCTGGGCTGGCGGTGGTCCTTCGGCCTGCTGTCGCTGCTCGGTGCTCTCGTCCTGTCGGCGATGCTCCGCACCGGCGGCGAGCGGCAGTCAAGCGCGGACGACGCCACCCAGCCAGCGGCGGGATGGACACGGTCGGCGGCCCGGGCCTTCCTGACAGCACGGGTCCCGGCGTACGTGCTGGCGACCTTCCTGGTGATGCTGGGCTGGTACGGCATGTACACGTTCCTCGGTACCGCGCTGGAATACCGCTACGGCTCCGAAAGCACCCTGACCGGCGTCATGATCCTTTTGTACGGGCTGGGTTTCGCCTCGAGTTTCGTCACGGGCAGGTTCGCCGACCGGCTGGGCAAGGAGCGCGTACTGACCGCCTCACTTGCCGGGCTGGTGCCCGCGCTCGTAGGCGTGCCGCTGCTCATCCACTGGACGGCGCCGCTGGCGGTGTGTCTCTTCGGCTGGGGCATTCTCCAGAGCCTGGTCGTCACCCTGCTCAGCACGCTACTCAGTGAACGCTCACAGCAGCACCGCGGCACCATCCTGGCGTTCTACAGCCTCGCGACCAACCTCGCCGTCGCCGTGGGTGCCGCCGCCCTCGCCCCGTTGTTCACGGCGCACGGCTTCCTCGCCGTGGGGTGCGCCTGCGCCGCCGTCACCGCGGTCGCCGTAGGCCTGAGCCGATGGACAGGGAGCACGGCCACGGGTTCTACGAGGACACCGCCCGCTTCGCCACCGAGCAGGCCGTGATCGTGTCATCCGACTACGTCTACGGGGCCTTGGGCCAAGGAGTGGGCGTCGGTCGGGTCGAGGACGATCGACGGCACGTCGACCGCCGGGATGCGCGCAGGAAACACTCATCATCCTCGTACTGTGGATCACCAGATGCGAGTCCCGCTCGAAGTCCGCGTCGGCGGTCGCACGTGCCGGGGACCACTCGAGAACCCGTGCAGCAGGGCGTCGGGAGGCATGGGCGGTCAGGCTTGGGGAGCGTGGCTGTCGGTGGAGTTCCAGTACGCGCCCAGGTCGGGAAGGACTCGGGCAGCGGGCGGGCACCGAGCGGGTCGCTGCCGTCGTTCACGCCGGTGCCGTGTGCGGGTCTGGACAGTGCGTCGGTCAGGTACCAGCGGTGGAACTTCCGCCGTCGGAAGCACCACTCGCCGTCCACGCGCAGATAGTCGTCCCAGTACTGCAACTCCCCCACCTCCCAGTGGCCGGTGGAGGGCCGTTCGAGCTGGTCCCGGCAGTAGACGACGCCTCGGGCGCGGTCGGCGTCGTCGAAGTCCACGATGTGGTTGGTCACCTGGTGGATCGTGGTTCTCGAGGCTCGCATGGCCTCGGTGTACCAGCGGTGCAGTGCCGCGCGGCCGGATTCGTCGCGTCCCACCCGCACGTCGGGCACGAACAGGTCCGCGACGGCGTCCATGTCCCGTGAGTCGAGCGCCAGCGCGTACCGGTAGGGGAGTTGGCGGATCTCGGCCAGCGATTCCATTCGGTCGAGTCGCTCTTCGAGCGTCGTCGGCGTCCAGGCTCCAAGTCGGCTCATGCTCGTCTCCTCACGGGTACGGCGCGCATCACCACCACACATTACAGCTCAATAAGATAACTTATTCAGGTAGGCTCTTCAGGTACTCGTTCGAGTCGCCGTCCGGGCCCTGACATCAGGGCGTGAGGATGACCTTGCCGGGGGTCGTGCGGGTGGACGATTCGGCCAGTTCCAGCGCCGCGGCGGCCTCGGCCAACGGGAAGCGTGCGGCGATCTGTGCGGTGAGCACGCCGTCGCGCAGCAGGTTGAGGACGTGGGTGAGGTCCGTACGGGTCCGGTCCCGGAACGCCTCGCGCTTGGCCGAGTCCGGCTTGCCGGCGCCCGCCCAGATGTCGTAGAAGCTAGCTCGCGTGCCTGCGCGTGGGCAGGTGATTCCAGCACGCCAGTTTGGCCAGCAGGGGCAGGAAGTCGAGCAGTATCGGGCGGGTACCGTCGAGCGCGGCCGCGATGCTGTAGGAGACCAGCGTGCCGGTGCGGTTGAGCAGTCGGTATGAGTGGGTGACGCTCGCGCCGCCGAGGTGGTCGAACGCGGCGTCCACACCGTCGAGAGCCAGTGCGCGGACGCGGGCGGCCAGGTCGGGGGCGCGGTAGTCGACCGGCTCGACGCCGAGGGCGCGCAGCGCCTCGTGATGACGCGGGCTCGCCGTGCCGATCACGCGGGCGCCGGCGTTCCGGGCGAGCTGGACCAGGATCGAGCCCACTCCCCCGGCGGCGCCCGTCACGAGGACGGTCTGCCCGGCCTGCACTTTCGCCTTGGTGTGGAGCATCTGGTAGGCGGTCAGACCGTTGACGATCAGCGTCTCCGCCTCGTCCGGGTCGATTCCGTCGGGCACCTCGACCAGGTCGGCGGCGGCAAGCAGTACGGCCGTGGCCCAGCCCCCGGTCTTGGTCAGCGCGGCGACCCGGCGGCCGACCAGGGCGCGGTCCACTCGGGGGCCGACGACCTCGACGACGCCGACAAGGTCGTATCCGGGCACGAACGGGAACGCGGGCTGGCCGTAGTAGCGGCCCCGGCGCATCGCGCTCTCCGCGAAGGACACCGCGGTCGACTCGACCCGCACCAGTGCCTGGCCGGCGGCGGGTACCGGCAGCACCCGCCGCACCAGGTGCTGCCGTAACCGCCCGGGACTCCTGGAGTGACGTCCGCGTCGGCCTCTTCCCGCGTGATGTGGCGGGTGGCCCGGATATTCGCGCGGCGTTCGGGGTACGGATAGCTGAACGGCTGGGATTCCGCCCGTTCCTCTTCTGCCTGACGGGCTTCCCGGGCGGCTTGTTCCACCTGCTGATCGGAGTGCGGGTTTTCCTGGTTCCATGCCTGGTGGCCGCGCACCGGTTCGGTCCACGGAGAACGGCGTACTCGCCGACCAGTTTCCGGTCCTCGGCTCCGACGTCAACGAGACACTTAGCGGTCACACGCCGTTGCGCGCCCCGTGCGGTTCGACCGAGCCGTTCGGTTGGCGACACCCTTGCGTTCGCGGCTTGCGGGGGTCACGGGCTGTGCCCGACCGTGGCGGCGGGGCCGGGCGCGGTGAGACCGTCCGCGGGTGGCCAACACCGCTGGTGGGGAGAGCACTTCGGAACGGCCGGACCACCGCGCCGCGTCTGCCCTGCGCTTTGCCACGGAACTCGTCGCGTGGGTGGCCACCCCTGGCCCCTGGCCGGCCAGTCCTGGCTGCTCAGCGCCCTGTCCGTGGGACCGAGCCAGCGTGATCACCGCGGTGCCGGGCTGGACCACGATCTTGCCGACAGGCCGGCCACCCGTCAGCCGTGCCTTCCAACCACTCAAGTCACGCCCGGGGATCGGCGATGGGCGGCGCTTCGACGGTCAGGCGCGGTCGTGGAGGGTGATGTGGTAGCCGTCGGGGTCGGCGAAGGTGAAGGTCCGGCCGAAGGGGCCGTCGATCGGTGCGGAGACGATCGTGTGACCGTCGGTGACGAGCGCGTCGTGAATGTCCTGGACGTCTGTGGCGTGGAGCCAGATCGCGGCACCGATGCCGGGCCGGGCGACGGATGCGAGATCGGTGCCGGGAATGACGTCGCGGAGTGCGAACGCGATCGGCTTCGTCTCGAAGACGACGGCGTGCGGAGGTCCGGTCTGCGAGCGGACGAGGCCGAGGTACTGCTCGTAGAACGCCTGCGAGGCGTCGAGGTCGCGCGCCTGGAGCGAGATGAAGTCGGGACCGGTGGCGGGCATGAGGATGCTCCTTCTCTCCGTGTCAGATTCCTGACACGGGTCAAGGTATGTCAGAATCCTGACATGAGTCAAAACCACGCCGGGGTCGACCTGGACAAATCGCTGGGCTACCTGCTGAAGGAGGCTTCGAGCGCCCTGCGCTCAGCCATGGAGGATGTGCTGCGGCCACTCGGGATGAGCGTGACGCGCTACTCCTGCCTCGAACTGCTGGCTCAGCGACCGGGCTTGTCGAACTCCGAACTCGCGCGGGGCGCGTTCGTGACACGGCAGTCGATGAACGTGCTGCTCCAGGCCCTGGAACGCGACGGCTACGTGACCAGGCCCGAGGCAGCCCCGGTGGGGAAGGTTCTTCCCACCCGGCTCACGCCTCGCGGTCGGCGGGTCCTCGAGAAGGCGAGCGTGGCGGTCCGGTCCGTCGAGATCAGAATGCTGGCCGGCTTGACCGAGGCCGAGCAGTCGGGGGCGTTGCGAATCCTGCAGAGCATGATCCGGTCCTTGCGCGATGACAATGGAGACAAGACCGGTGCATAGCTCTTCGGAGGGCCGGGGTCCCCTGGTCAGATCTTCCAGGAGCGCAGCTGCTCGGCGATCTCGGGAACGCGCAGCCGGGCATCGCGCATCTTGCGCACGAGGTCGGACAGTGCGCCGTACGGCGGGTCGATGCCCTCGCCCGACTGGTCCATGTACTGGGCCGCGACGAACGCGGCGTACAGGCTGTTGCGGTGCGGGAGCGGCTCCAGGCGCACGATCGTGTGCATGAGCGCGGCCGCCCGCCACGCGGCATCCGGGTCGGCTGCCCGGAGGGTGGGCAGTTTGGTCCTGTGCCGGGCCACAGCGGCGACCAGGGCGGAGTAGTCGGCGACCGACATGTCCTCGGAGCCGAGGGCGGTCTCCTGGACGTCGAGGAGCCAGGAGACGTCGATATGGAGGTGCATCAGGCGGCCGCGGCCCCGCCGGGGCGCTCCGCGGGGGGAACCTCGTCCGGGAAGGCGTCGTCGAACTCCTGACGCAGCCGGTCGGCCCAGGCGCTCGCGCCCGCGATGAACTGCTTGCGCTGCATTTCGCGGACACCGAGGTCGTGCAGGTACTGCTTGAGGCTCTTGCCCTCGGCGGCCGCAGCCGCGCGGACACCTTCGAGCTCTTCCTCGGTGAACGGCACGTTCAGGGATGGCATACACGAGATGGTACCTAGTAGGTACCGAGTGTGTGAACCGTCAGCACAGCCGCCCTGCGAGACCGGGCGAGCAGCGGTTCGGTTCTGCCCGGTTCGGCCGGCAGCTCGGCGTCGCCCTTGCCCGGATCCGCACTGCAGAGCGGAGGGATCACTCGATCGTGAGTTCTTCCCCGGTCGCAGCGCGCATGCCGGGATGCTCGGGAGGGCGGTGTGCGCCCAGGGCTGCACGGCGGATGAGGGGGATGGCGTGACGCGAGAAACGGGACCGCGCGGAGGCTCGACCAGCGACAGGCAGGCACTGTTGCTGGCTGCCGGACTGGCCGATCTGGCGGTGAGCACCGTGGGTTCGGCCCTGGGGACGGTACGGGGGCTGTTGCGCCGGTCCGACGCCACCGAGCTGGCCGCGGAGGCGGAACACGAGCTCATGGCGCGTGGCCGTCTGGTGCTGGACCGGTATGCGACCGTGCCCCCGGCCCACTTGGAGATCCTTGCCCAGCGCGCCCTGGCCCGGAAGGCCACCGGTGGCGTATGAGCGGTGGGAGCCGACCGCGTTCAAGGCCCGTGTGGACGAGGTGCTGCGGAGGTTCGTGGCCCGGGAGGCCGATGAGTTCGCGGCCGTCGACCCGATGCTCGGCGCCGTGGCCCAGGGGCTGGAGGCGGCGGTCGCGGACGGCAAACGGCTGCGAGCGGCGTTCTGCTACTGGGGGTGGCGGGCGGTCGGACAGCCGGACAGTGAAGCACTCGTGCGGGCGGCAGCCTCGATGGAGCTGGTGCACGCCGCCGCGGTCGTGCATGACGACCTCATCGACGACAGCCCGCTGCGGCACGGCCGGCCCACCACGCACGTCGCCCTGCGCGGGGCCGTAGGGGCTCGTCCGGACGCCGATGCCGCCGCGCGGTCGCTCGCGATGCTGGTGGGAGACCTGCTGATGGCGCTGGCCGGGCAGTTGTTCGCCACCAGTGGTGTGCCCGCCGCGTATCTCGTCCGGGCCCGCCCGTTGTGGGCGGTGATGGCCCGTGAGCTGATCGCCGGCGAGTGCCTGGAGATCCTGCGCACCGGTGCCGGTCCTGACACCGAGACGGCGCTGAAGGTGATCCGGTACAAGACCGCCAAGTACACCGTCGAACAGCCCCTGTTGATCGGGGGTGCGCTGGCCGGCGCGGGCGCGCGGCTGCGCGAGGGCTACTCCGCGTACGGGCTGCCGCTGGGCGAGGCGTTCCAGCTCCGGGACGACCTGCTCGGGCTGTTCGGCGACCCCGAGCTCACCGGCAAGGCCAATGCCGACGATGTGCGCGGCCGGCGGCCCACGGCGCTGCTGGCGGAGACATGGCGGCTCGCCGACGACGCGGAACGCGCGGTGCTGCACTCCCTGCTGGGCCGCAACGACCTGGACGGGGAGGCGCTGGACAGGGTGCGCGCGGTGATGCGCCGGCTCAAGGCGCCCGACCGCATCGAGCACATGATCGGGGCACGGGTCGAGGAGGCTCTCGGCGTCCTCCACGAACTGGATCTACCGGCGCACGCCGCCCACGGACTGTCCGCGCTGGCCCATTCCGCGGCGGTACGCCTTTCCTGACCCTGCCATCAGGGCGGCACGGGCTCGTGGCGCCCCGGGCAGCCGACCCTCCCGGCTGTCGTGGACCCTCCAGAGGAAGACGAGGAACCCTGCCATGGCCTACACCGAGGCATCACTGGACGCCCTGCGGCGGGCCGGGGACGAACTCGCCGACGCCACCGTCGCCGAGCTCTTCGCACGCGGGGAGGTGGGCACGTTCAACACCCTGATGCGTTACGTCTCCACCGCCGGCGCTCCCCTGCCGGACGGTCTGCCCGATGTCGCACGCGAGTATCTCGAAGTCACCCGCACCCCGCCGCCCTGGGTGGACTGGGCGCAGATGGAGCAAGCACGGCTCTTCTTCATCGACAACAACGTGCACATCTCCACCGCGCTGTCCTTCGCCGCCATGCCCGCCTGCTACGTCGTCCCGCACGTGGCGAAGCTGCTGTCGGCCAGTCACGGCCTGAAGTACCCGTCCAAACGGATGGCGGAGACCGGGCAGTTCACCGTCCATCTGATGCAGCCCGACGCCTTCGAGGCCGGCAGCCGCTTCATCCCCGCCGCCCAGAAGGTACGCCTCCTGCACGCCTCCATCCGCCACCACCTCGCCCGCGAGAACCACTGGGACACCGCGGTGCACGGCACGCCGATCTGCCAGGAGGACATGATCGGCGGGCAGATGTTCTTCTCCCTGCTCGTCCTGGACAGCCTGCACCGGCTCGGGATCCACATGTCGACCGAGGGCGCGGAGGCGTACTACTACGCGTGGCGCGTCGTCGGCGCCATGCTGGGCGTCGACCAGAACGCCGTACCCCTGACCCTCGACGAAGCCCGCCAGTTCCTCGACCTGTACATGGTGCGGCACATGGGGCCGTCCGAGGAGGGCGCCCAGCTGACCCGGGGGTTGATCGACCTCTACGAGGAGGTGGTACCGGGCACCTTCTTCGACCCCGTCGTCTCCGCCCTCATCCGCCACCTCATCGGCGACACCTGCGCCGACTGGCTCCGTGTGCCGCGCACCTCGTGGGACACCGCGGTCAAGGCCGTACCGCACCTCCTCGGCGTCCTGGAGACCATCGAGGACCGGTCGCCGCTCGGCGCCTGGGCCCTGGACCGCCTCGGCCACCTCACCACGGTCTTCGAACTGTCCTCCCTCACCCGTGGACGCGTCATGCACTACGCGATCCCCGAAACCCTCAAGAAGGACTACGGCATCACCGGCACAGTCCCCCGCACCCGCCGGTGGACCCCACCGACCAGCACCGTCTGACACGCCGCCGCCCAGGTGGGCCCGGTGAGGCGGATCGGCCGGAAGCACGGCTGCCATGCCGGCAGACGGTCCTGTCGGCTGATGGTCGTCCGCCCCGGCCACCTAGCGGAGCCGCCGACGCCCAACCGTCTGATTCATGACCACTTGCCATCGCCCGATAACCCTCCTATGGTCGCATGACCGTAAGACTTACGTCCGTAAGATATACGCGTTTGCGCCAGAACCCAGGGAGCTCGTGATGGCGACAAATCGACCGGTGGTACTCGTGACGGGTGCCTGCCTCATCGGGGGTCGGTAAGGAGACGGCCCGCGCCTTCGCCGCGGCGGGCTTCGAGGTGATCGGGACCGCTCGCAACACCGCGCGGGTCACCGCGCCCGCCGGGGTGAGCTACCTCGACCTCGACGTGACCAGCGACGAATCGGTCGCCTCCGTGGTCAAGCAGGTGATCGACCGGTGCGGGCGCATCGACGTCCTGGTCAACAATGCCGGCGTCGGCGCCAACGGTGCCGCCGAGGAGTTCTCCGTCGCCCGGACGCAGGAAGTCTTCGACGTCAACGTCTACGGCATCATGCGGATGACCAAGGCGGTCCTGCCGCACATGCGCGCGCAGCGGCGCGGACGCGTCATCAACGTCTCTTCCCTCAGCGGGTTCGTCCCCAGCCCGTTCATGGCCGTCTACACCTCGACCAAGCACGCGGTCGAGGGCTACTCCGGGTCGCTGGACCACGAGGTCCGCGAGCACGGCGTCCGGATCCTGCTCGTCGAGCCCGGCCCGATCAACACCCCGTTCGGGGACCACAGCGTGCAGGGCGACACCCCGATGCCGCTCTACGCGTCGGGACGGCGCACCTTCGACGAGGTGCTGGCCAAGAACACCAGCGGCGGCGACGATCCCGCCACCGTCGCCAAGGTCATCGTAGCGGCGGCCACCGACCGCAACCCGAGACTGCGGCGCACCGCCGGTACGACGGCCGCCGGCATCAGCGTGTTCCACCGCGTCCTGCCTCCCCGGATCTTCGACCGCATCGTCCGCAGGTTCAACCGGATGCCGAACTGACACTCCGACCCGTCCAGGCCGGCGGCCGGAGTCCGAGCCCCGGCCGCGACAGAGGAACACATCGTGCGGTACCCGAAAGAACACAAACAGCAGACACGGCAGCGGATCGTCGAGACGGCCGGCCGTCGGCTCAAGCGCAACGGCATCGACGGCTCAGGAATCGCCACGCTCATGAAGGACGCGGGCCTGACCAACGGCACCTTCTACGCCTACTTCCCCTCCAAGGACCACCTCGTCGCCACCGCGGTCGCCGAGCAGATGCGCGCCCAGCACGAGAACATCGTCGCCCACGCGGCACCCGGCCGCGCCGGTCTCGAGCAGATCGTTCGCTGGTATTTCTCCCCCGGACAGCGCGACAACATCGAGGACGGCTGCCCCAACGCCGCCCTCCTCGACGAGATCACACGCTCCACCGATCCCACCCGGCAGGCGTACACCGCCGGCGTGCTGACCCTCATCGACGGCTTCGCTGCCCGCCTGGCACCCCACGACCCGTCCTCGGCCCGTCTGACATCACTCAGCCTCCTCGGCATGATGGCCGGGACACTGCAGCTCTCCCGTGCCCTGCCCGACCGGCAACTCGCCGACCGACTCCTCGCACAGGGCATCCGCGACGCCCTCGCACTTCTGGACGCCGAGCAGAACGGCTGAAGAGCCGCCGGGCGGCGGGGTTCCGTGTCCTGTCGCCCGGCCCGGTCCGACGCTCGTGTGTCAGGGCCTGATCGTCAGCCAGTCGAGCGCGGCGACCCGGCCCGTGCCCTTCGCCACGAGGTAGAGGTCGTGCGCGCCCATGACCTCGCGCTTGAGGGGCACGGACAGTTCCTGCCAGTTCCCGGTACCCGTGACGGGCACGACCGCGGCCACTGGACCGTCCGGCGCGTCCAGGCGCAGCTGGAACGAGCAGGCCCGGGCGCAAAGGGAGTCGAGCCGTACGGTGAGGTGCTTTCCGCTGATGTTCGCCTTGCGGAAGGCCACCCAGTCGCCGGAGTCGAGGACCCCGGTGGCCGCCGTGCCGCGCCCCGCGCCCCGTACAGTCGTCGCGTTTTCGGCCTGGAGCGTCGAGGTGGCGTCGGGGCCGTCGCCGTACAGCCGGATGTCGTTGACGACCCAGGGCGTGGGGCCGCTCGCGGTGAGGGTGATCTGTATGTAGCGGGCGGTGGTCTGCCGGGGGAAGACCGCGTCCTGGGTGAAGGAGCGGCCGGAGACCCGGGCGAGCGGCTTGCCCCAGTGCGTGCCGTCACTGCTCACGGAGACCATGAAGCCGTACGGCTGCCGGCCGCCGGTGTCGCGGCCCGCGTCGAGGGAGAGCCGGTTGAACGTCTTGCTCTCGCCGAGGTCGACGGTCAGGGACTGGCCGGCGGCCTGCGGGGCGGCACCCGTCCAGCGGGTGTTGATGTCGCCGTCGACGGTGACGGCGGCGTCGGTGCCGTCGCTCGCGGTGGCGCTCCAGTTGCCGTGCCGCACCCGCTGCTGACAACCGGGCAGGTCGCAGCCGGTGGACCAGATGGGTGCGCCGTACTCGTAGGCGCCCTGGTCCGGAGCCGTGCCCAGGGTGTCGGTGGTGATGCCGTCGACCACCTCGCCGGCGTCGATGGCGGGCGATCCGGGCGTCAGCCACAGCTCGCCGTTGACGGCGTCCGTGTAGCCGGGGGTGGTGCTGATCAGGTTGGAGCGGACGATCGGCAGCGGGTTGCCGGTCTGCGTCGCGGTGACCGGCTTGGGTCCGATGATGTTGCTGAGGTACGAGCCGGACGCGTCCGTCGCGCCGCCGAGGGCGGACGAGGCGGTACCGATGCCCACGCCGTAGCTGGAGTTGTGGTCCTCGTTGGCGATGCTGGGGCCGGTGTGACCGTTGAAGTAGACGCCCCGGGCGCCGGTGTTCCAGGCCACGTTGTGGTGCAGCTTGAAGTGGCCGGAGTAGTTGTCGACGTAGTAGCCGTTCTGGCCGCTGGAGTCGTGCGCGGTGTTGTGGTCGATGGAGCTTCGGGTGCCGTTCAGGTAGCAGCACACGTAGAAGGGTGAACCGTCGCGGGAGGTGCGCATCGCCTCGGAGATGTCGTTGTAGGCGATGCGGTTGTCGTGGTACTCGGTGCCGTTGATCTGGTAGGCGGTGTCGATGGCCGCCCGTCCGGTGCGGCGGATCGTGTTGTGGGTGACCGTGTGGCCGTTGCCGTTGATCTCGATGCCGGGGGTGTAGCTGCCCATCCAGCCCACATCGTGGATGTAGTTGTTGGTGACGGTGTTGCCGGTGCCGCGGACCAGGACTCCGTCACCGGCCGACTGCGCGATCTCGCTGTTCTTCAGCGTGTTTCCGGTACCGCGGATCTGGATGCCGGAGTCGAGGATGCGGGAGGCGACGATGTGGCCCTCGGCCGGCTCGATCGCGAGGTCGCTGTCCGGCGGCATGGGCAGGGTGGAGTACTCGGAGATGTATGTGGCGTGCAGGCGGTCGACCACGACTCCTGTACTGGCCGTGCCCGTGCGCAGGGAGGTTCCCCACAGGTTCAGTCCCCGCACGGTGACGTACGAGCTGTCGCTCAGGTCGACGCCCCACAGCCGGTGCTTGGCGGTCACCGTGTGTCCGGCGATGCCGCCCTTCGGGGGGACCAGGTAGAGCCGGTGCGCCGTCTTCTCGTAGTACCACTCCCCCGGCTGGTCGAGGGCGGCCTTC
The DNA here is from genome assembly GCF_055559055.1 of Streptomyces sp. NPDC024687. Classification (NCBI taxonomy): domain Bacteria; kingdom Bacillati; phylum Actinomycetota; class Actinomycetes; order Kitasatosporales; family Streptomycetaceae; genus Streptomyces; species Streptomyces sp. NPDC024687. The sequence goes on from NZ_JBVHLJ010000011.1 coordinate 136,642, forward strand.
GATCCGACGAGGTAGTAGTTGCGGTAGGGCTGGTTGCCCATGCAGAGCGGGGTGCAGCGGTAGTTGCCGCCCTTGAAGTCCAGCTTGCCGGGTGCCGAGGCCGTGGCCGTGCCGGTCTGCTGGGCCCACGGGTTGGAGCCCGCCCACAGATGCACGGTGGCGCCGGTCCAGTCGGCGTCGGGCAGGTCGGTGTCGTCGATGTGCTGGTCGGTGGAGGTGGTGTCGGCCTCGGCCCAGGTCGCGTTCAGCGGATCGGCCCCTGAGTTGGGCCAACGGCCTTCCGCGGCCCGGGTGTTGTCCAGGAACACCGCGTTGAAGTCGGGGTCGGGCGGCAGGTCGGTGTCGGCGGCGATCAGTCCGCCGCCCGCGTCCTTCCAGCCGGTCACCTTTTCCGTTCCGTCGACGGTCACCGGGCCGTCGCCGTACGCGGCGATCGTGACCGGGGCGCCCTCGGTGCCGGAAGGAGGAGTGAGCTGTTCGCGGTAGGTGCCTTGGTGGATCAAGCAGGTGTCGCCGGGGTGGACGCGGTCGAGGCAGGCGCCGATGGTGCGCAGAGGGCTTGCCTTTGTGCCGTGGGCATGGTCGTTGCCCCGGGGGGCGACGTGATACGTGTGGCCGGACTGCGCCGCCTGCGCCTGCACCGGGAAGGTCAGCAGGGCGGTCACCGCAGCCAGTACGGACAGATGTCTGAGTCTCAAGTCCCGTCTCCAGTCGTCGGATGTGCGGTGGTCGGGGGATGTGGGAGGGGCGTCCTCTGGGTGAGAGGCGGGGGTTCTCGCCACGCCGTGTCCGCTTCGTGCCCGGCCGGGGCACCGAGCACGGCACACCTCAACCAGTGCTCACCGGGCGGGAGTCGGCCGACGAGTACGGGCAGGGCGGTGCGTCGGGCGAGGACGTTCGTGCCGGGCAGGCAGTCGACGACCTCGCCCTCGCGCCGGCCGTCGAGGTCTCGCAGTCCGGTGACGCCCGCGGGGGCCGACACCCGTGCCTGTCCCGGCCCGGCGTCGCGGTCCGTGCTCGCGTCCCGGTCGACGGCGAAGCCGCCCTCGGCGGTGTGCAGGGCGCGCGCGGTGCGGAGGCGGTGGACGCGCACGTGCCAGGGCGCGGCGGCCGTCAGCCAGGTGGTGATCTCCACGTCGGGCCATGGGTGCCAGGTGCTGAGGACCGTGTCGGCGGTGACGTAGTGGGCGGCCGGTTCCTCGCGCACCCGGTAGTGCGCCCCGCCGTCGTCGCTCAGGGCCAACATCGAGTCGTACGCGCCCTGTTCGAGGCCGAGCGTGCCGTTCGGCAGACTGAAGCCGAAGCGGGTCGAGTACGCGAACTTGGCGTACTTCTCTGCGCCGTGGCGTACCCACGGGTGGTGCTGGCGCCCGGCGAGAAGGGTGACGTCGCCGTGCGTGCGCATCAGCACCGCCCCGGCGTGCGGCTGGGCGCTGACGGCGGGCAGGGCGGCGGGTGCCGGTTCCTCCTTCGCGGTCCAGAACGCGTGCTGCTCGGGCAGCGCGAGCGGCAGATACGCCTTGAGCGACCAGTAGGGCGAGCCCGGCGCGTTGTACTGCTCGGCCAGCGCGGGCTGCGGATAGCCGTATCCGACGGACAGCAGCCCGTCGGGGCCGGTCACCGGCTGCCCCTGCCACCAGCGCAGATGCCGTAGCAGGTATCCCTTCACCTCACCCCACGGCAGTACGTCGACGCCCGCGAACGGCAGCGCGCCCCAGAAGGCGGCCTGCGCCCAGCGGTAGGTGAGGCTGCGGCCGTACGGGACGGCGGCGCCGTCGTCGGCGAACCAGTGCCGGAAGTCGTCGGCGAACCGCGCCGCCCGGTCCTTGAAGCGGTCGCCGCCGGTCAGCGTGTCGTGGAGCAGGCCGTAGAAGTGCATGGCCCACGGGACGTAGTAGTCGCGGCGCTCGGTGGGGCCGTCCGCGTACCAGCCGTCTCCGAGCCAGAAGCTCTCCAGACGGTCGAGGCGTGTGGTGATCAGTGAGCGGTCGTAGGGCACCCCCACCCGGTCGAGGGCAAGGCTGATCAGCACCGGGAAGAAGAGCCAGTTGTTGTCGGTGGTCTCCCGGGGCAGCGCGCTGAGCAGCCAGCGGGCGAGCCGGTCGCGTTCGGGGCCGGTCAGCGGGTCCCACCACAGCTCGGGGGCGAGGGCGAGCGCGAAGCCGATGGCGGCCATCTCGACGATGCGCTGGTCGTGGTCGACGGGCTCGCCCCAGTACTCCGGGTGCGCGGGATCGCTGCCGTGGGCGAGTCCCCGGACCCACAACTCGGCGTGCGGTACGGCCTGTCCGCCCGCCGCGAGGGGCGCCAGGCCCCACAACGGCCGGGCGAACGCCTCCAGTTCGGCGGCCGTGTCGTCGTGGATCGCCGTGTTCACGCCGAGCCGTACGCGCGCCCGGCCCGCGCTGAAGCGGGGCACCAGGGGATCTGTCAAGTCCCTCACCCGGTAGGTCATTTCGGTGCGTGCGTCCTCGCCCATCAGCCCTTCTCCGCCCCGGCCAGCAGCCCGGTGCGCAGAAAGCGCTGGGCCAGGACGAAACCGATCAGCAGCGGCGCGCAGGCCACGAGTCCCGCCAGGGCCGCCTCCGGCTGGTGGATGTCGAGGTCGGCGAAGCCGCTGGAGTTGTTGACCGCGCCGGTGGACTGCAGCAGGGACATCAGGCCGAGCTGGAGGGTGAAGGTGCGGTCGTCGGAGAGCATCACGAAGGGCAGGAAGAAGTCGGTCCAGCAGCGGACGAAGCCGAAGAAGGCGATCAGCGCGATGGCGGGGCGGGCCAGCGGCACCGCGAGCGACCAGAACAGCCGCAGTTCGCTCGCCCCGTCGACGCGTCCGGCGTCCAGCAGGCTGTCGGGCAGGTTCGCCTGGAAGTGGAGGAAGGCGAGGTAGACGCCGAAGGGGTAGAAGGACAGCGGAAGGATCACCGACCAGACCGTGCCGGTGAGGTCGAGTGCCGACATCTCGAGGTACAGCGGGAGCACCAGCGCGGCCGGGGGCAGGATCATCGTCACGATGGAGAGTGTGAGCAGGGCTCGGCGGCCGGCGAAGTCGTGTTTGGCCAGGGCATAGCCCGCGGGGACGCACAACAGCAGCGAGACGGCCACGCTGGCCGCCGCGTAGATGATCGAGTTGCCGATCCACAGGGTGATCTGGCCGTCGTTGTACGACGTCAGGTGTGACCAGGCGTCGCCCACGTTGCCCAGCGAGCCGAAGCCGAGGGGTGAGCCGGTGGTCAGGTCGTCGGCCGTGCGGGTGGGTGCGAGGAGCAGCCAGAGCAGGGGCAGTCCGAAGAAGACGGCCGCGCCGAGCAGGAACAGGGCGCGGGCGCCGCGCGACAGAGCGGTCATCGCCTCACTCACCGGGAGTCGGAGGAGTCGGTGGCGTACATACGGGTGCGGGTGATCACGATCCAGGCGGCCAGCACCCCGACCGCGAGCATGGCCAGCGACAGCGCGGCGGCCTTGCCGAAGTCGCCGTCCTGGGTGGCGTAGGTGTAGGCGAGCTGGTTGACGGACCAGGTGGGGCTGATCTGGCCGGGGGCGCCGGTGGACAGCACGGTCGGCTCGACGAACACCTGACTGCCGGAGGCGAAACTGGAGATCAGCACGAAGGCGACGTACGTGCGGACCATCGGCAGCTTGACGTGCCACATGGTGCGCCAGGCGGAGGCGCCGTCGACCTGCGCGGCCTCCAGGACGTCCTTGGGAAGCGCGTTGAGCGCCCCGTACAGGACCACGATCCAGCCGCCGGCGTGCACCGCGACGCCCATCACGGTGAGGACGGCGATGACGCTGCCGCCGGACAGCGCGTCCGTGGCGCTCTGGACGTCCAGCAGCTTGAGCAGGGGCGAGAAGGGGCTGCTGTCCGGGCTGACCATGAACAGCCACAGCAGGGCCGCGGCCGAGCCGGTGACCGCGCCGGGCAGGTAGTAGACGAGTTGGAGCGCGCTCGTCGTGCGGCCGGGGCGGGCGTGCAGGGTGAAGGCGAGGGACAGGACGGTCAGCAGCAGGATCGGCAGCCAGAGCAGCAGATAGGTCGCCACGTTGGCGGCCGCGTCGGCCAGCCGGTAGTCCTCGAACACGGTCACCCAGTCGCGCCCGCCGGTGAAGGAGCCGTTGTCGACGAACGAGGTCCACAGGGCGTAACCGGCGGGCGCGAGCCCGAAGACCACGAGGAACACGGTGTAGGGGCCGACAAGGATCCAGACGGCGGCACGGCGGGAGGGTCGGCGCCGGCGGCGGGGGGTCACCGGTACCGGGGTCGCGGCCGCGGACGGGCGGGGTGTCGTGAGCGTTTTCATCCGACCGTGTACCCGGTGGTCTTGGCCGCTGCCTCCAGCTTGTCCTGCCAACTCGCCAGTGCGCCGCGGAGGTTGCCGCCCGAGTCGATCGCCTTGACGAGCGTGTCGTTGAAGCTGCTCTGCCAGTCGGCCTCGAAGCGGACCGCGCCGAAGCCGGGGCGCAGGGCGTTCGCGGCTGCGGTGAGGGCGGGCATCGGGTCGGAAGCGTAGTACGGGTCCTTCGACTTGGCCTCGCCCCACTTCGTCGCGGCTGCCGTGAAGGCGGGGTAAGTGGGCTGCTTCGCCTGGAGGTTGATGTCGGTGGTCATCCAGCGCAGGAGGTCCGCGGCGTCCTTGGTGCGTTCACCGGCGTGCGCGGAGACGAGGAAGGCGCCGCCGCCGACCTGTCCGGCGTAGGGCTTGTTCTCGCCGGGCCAGGTGGGCATGGGGGCGGCGGCGATGCGGCCCTTGGGCACCTTGAAGGCGGGTGCGAACATGAAGTCGCCGAACCAGGCCGGCGCCGGCAGCATGAGGATCTTGTCGCCCTTGCCGAACTTGGCGAAGCCCGGGTCAATGGGGACGACGGTGGTGACGGCCTTCTTCCGGGCGAGTGGCTGGAGCAGATCGGCGACTCGGGTGCAGTTCGCCTGGGCCAGGCCGATGTGGACCTCGGTGAGGCTGAGTGTGTCGCGGCTGGCGCAGCCGCTGCTGCCGAAGTAGATGCCGGCGCCGTACTTGCCGTTGACGGCTCCGACGATGGTGCCGGGGTGCTCGTCGGCCGCCTTGAGACCGGTCTGCTGGTACTCGGCCCAGGTCTTGGGGACCTGGTAGCCGTAGCGCTTCATCAGTGTCGCGTCGTACCACAGCACGGTGGGGGCGATGTCGTTGCGCAGGCAGTACGTCTTGCCGCCGAAGGTGCAGGTGTCGAGGGCGCCCGGGGTGAAGCCGTCGCGGACGGACTGGGGGACGAGGTCGTCGAGCGGGGCCGAGTAGCCGAACTTCTCGCTCGCGAGGGTCGCCGCCTCGGCCGGGTTGGCCAGGAAGGCGACGTCCGGCCAGCCGCTCTTGGTGCGGTTGGCGAGGGAGATCTTGGTGGGCACGTAGCCCGCGTCGGGCGGGATGGTGACGATGCGCAGCTTCAGGTCGGGATGGGCCTTCTTGTACTGCTGGGCCGCGGGCATCCGGGTGTTGTCCACCCAGACCAGTAACTCGCGCTTCCCGCCGCCCGAATCGCCGCCGGCGCCGCCACCGGTGCCTCCGCAGCCGGAGAGCACCAGAGCCGCGGTCGCGGCCAGGGAAGCCACGCGCCATCTCTTCATCGAGGACCACCTTTTTCGCCGAGGAGCCTTACTCCGCGACCGAGGATTGCGATAGTTTTCGCAAAGCTCGATCGTCCCGGCAACGTAGGAGATTCATCCGATGACGTCAACGGTTCGGACAGGATCCGGTGAGGCAAGACGGCGCACCCTGGCCGAAATTGCCGACCAGGCAGGCGTTTCGGTGTCCACGGTCTCCAAGGTGCTGCACGACAGGTCCGATGTATCGGCAGAGACGCGGGCCAAGGTGCAGCGCCTGCTCGGGCAGCACGGCTATCTGGCGAAACACCGCCCGGCGGCCACCGCGGCCCCGCCCGGCGGGCTGATCGACTTCGTCATCAACGAACTCGACAGCCCCTGGGCGGTCGAGTTGATCCGGGGCGCGGAGGACGTTCTGCACGACGCGGGCATGGGGCTGGTCGTCTCCTCCACCCACGGCCGGACCAAGCGCGCCCGTCAGTGGCTGGACTCTCTGGCCACCCGCTCCACGCGCGGAGCGATTCTCGTCGTGCCCGAACTGACGCCCGAGCAGCACGAGGAGCTGAACCGGCTGGGCATCCCCTTCGCGCTGGTGATGCCGATCGACGAACCCGTGCCGGGCACGCCGTGGGTGGGCGCGACCAACTGGCCCGGCGGACTGGCCGCGACCCGCCATCTCATTGAGCTGGGCCACCGGCGCATCGCGATCATCAGCGGACCGGAGCGTCGGCTCACCTCCCGGGCACGGGTCGACGGCTACCGCTCGGCGCTGGCCGAGGCCGGCCTTCCCTTCGACGCCGAGCTGGTGCGCTACGGCGACTTCACCCACAACCTGGCGCACCGACACGCCCTGGAGCTCATGGCGTTGCCCGACCGTCCGACGGCGATCTTCGCCGGCAGCGACCACCAGGCGCTGGGCACCTATCGGGCCGCCGCCGAACTGGGCCTGCGCATCCCGGCCGACGTCAGCGTGGTCGGCTTCGACGATCTGCCGTTCGCGGACTGGGTGACCCCACGCCTGACGACGGTCCGCACTCCGCTGGCCGACATGACGGCGCTCGCGGCCCGGATGGTGCTGCGGCTGCTGTCCGGGGAGCAGCCGGAGACGACGCGGGTGGAGGTGGCGACGGAACTGGTGGTGCGGGAGAGCAGCGGGCGGCGTCCAGCGTAGTGAGCCCGCCCTGCGGGGCGCCGGGTCACGCGTGGCGCCCCGGCGACGCGCGGTTCAGCTCGCGACTGGCGCTGCACTTCTGACAGCGGACCGAGGCCCGGCGGTGGGCCGTCGGACACACAGCCCACTGTCCCGGCGGGATCGCCGGTGTGAGCGCCGGGGACGTCCTCGCCACCGGATCGACGCCCACCGGCACCCGTCCTGCGGCCATCTGGAACTCCGCGCGAGGTCAGACCGGCGCCGGCGACCGCTGCCCTCCGCGTGGCCGCTGACACTGTCCGGGCGTAACGCGCGGCACAGGGCTCGCCCCGCCGCAAGCCGTCACTCGTCGTTCACCCACCGCATGAGCCGTTGCAGCGGGTAGAAGCCGTCGTGGGACAGTCCCGGCGGCATACCGCCCGCCCTGCCGAGGGAGACCACGCGTTGCACGCCGGCGCAGGCGAGGGCGTCACGCAGTTCCGCCTTGCGGGTGTCGGGGTACACGCCGACCGTCTGCGTGGCGACGCCGGTGTGGGCGACCGCCTCGGACAGTGCTCCGACCGGGACCACGTCGACGATCTTCCCGTCGGGGTGGAAGTCCACGGGTTCCGGTGAGCGGATGACCAGGCCCCGGCCGTCGTAGCCGCCCCACACCCGGTACTCGGGTTCCATGGAGCGCAGGACGTCGATCTCCTCGCGCAGTTCCGCGCCGACCCGTGGGCCGCCGGCCGAGCTGAACTCCCTTGCCACGCCAAGGCGTTCGCACAGCAGGGCGGCGTAGCGGTCGGCGTCGTCCCAGGAGCCCTCGACGAACTGGAAACGGCTGGCCACGCAGGCCTGCTGGTTGAAGAACGTGGCGTCGGCGGCGCCCGCGTCGGCCGCTCGGGCCAGGCTCTCCTCGGACTCGAACGCCTCCCGGCCGATCATCGAGATGGAGGTCTTGGGGTCGAAGGAGACGAGCTCGAATCCGGGGCCGACGTACTTCAGTGCGCTGCGAAGGGTGGCCTCGCCGCCCCAGGCGACCAGCTTGTCGAAGAACTGCGGGCGGAACAGCACGCTCTCCACGGCCTCGTCGCCGCCGCGCCAGTACACCGCGGAGAACGACCGCACCACCGGGTGCCCGGGGGCGACCGCGGCCATGGTGCGCAGGATCGCGGTCGCGGTGAACAGGTCGTTCGAGGGCAGCTTCAGCAGGTTTACGCCCTTGGTGAGCGCTCCGCGCACGACGGACATCGCCGCGACGCCGGGTGCGTTGCCCGCGATGATGTGCACCAGGCGCGGCGGGAACGCGCGGGTGGCAGCGATCCGGTCGTCGGGCAGGCGTACCTCACGCCAGCCGTCGAGCACGTCCGCACCGCCGAGTTCGTGGTCGATCTGGGCGTACAGGCCGGGGCGTTGGAAGCTGCGCCACAGCACGGCGTAGGCACGCTCCAGCACCTCCGCGGGCAGCGGACTGACCGGGACCATCCACTCCAGGGCTTCGGCGAGCAGGCCCGCGCGGTCCGCCTTGAGGGCCTCGCCGGTCTCCACCAGCAGGTCGACGATCTCCGCCACGGGCACATTGAATGCGGGCCCCGGTTCGGAGCGCGGCCACACGAGACGGTCCAGGTCGAGGGCCGGTGCGGTGAACCGGCCGAAGTCGACCGGGACGCTGTCGTCGACCTCGCCCCTGACCATGTGGACGACGGCCGTGGTGTCGCCGAGGGTCGTACCGCTCATCAGTGGATCATCCCCCGCACATAGGAGTCGAGTGTCGCGGCGCAGGTGATCTTGTCGTCGCCGCCGAGGTCGCCGTAGCGCCGGATGTCCGGCAGGACCGCCGGTCCCGGGCGGCCGCAGGTGCACGGCGAGAAGTCCACGAAGACCCGGTCGCCGCTGATCAGCCCGCCCCAGCGGCCCTCCAGGGAGATGTCGAGGAAGGCGAACCGCCCTTCCACCACGCCCTGTTCGGGGTTGAGCAGCTTCTCGCCGGGCTCGTCCAGCACCAGGGGGATCACCCAGGGCGGCACGTGGTAGTTGCCGTGCTCGCAGGCGAGGCAGGAGCCCTGGAGCTCGGTCATGCCGTAGCTGCGTACGCGGCGGACACCGTCGTAGAACGCGGTGAGCTGCTGTTGGTAGTCGTCGGGCAGCGCGCGGCCCTTGTTGCCGCCGCCGCTGAGCACCAGCGTGTCCGGATGCAGGCTGCCGTCGGGGACGCCGCGGGCGCGCAATCCCTGGATGAGGGTGAACTGCTGATTGTTCATGCCCGCGATCAGCAGCGGCTCGTCGCGGTGGGCGGCGATGTCGTCGACGATCGCGGTCATGGCCGCGCCCAGTTCCTGCTCGCGGGACTCGGAGGCGGACTCGAAGGAGCTGATCTCCTGCGGGGTCGCGGCGCCCTCCGCGATCCGGCGGCGCAGCAGTGCGCTGCTCATCAGCTCGGACACCCGCATCGCGTCCTCGGTGAGCAGCCGGGTCTCGCCGGGCTGTGCGAAGACGTCGGCGTGCCGGCGGAAGCCGTCGATGGAGCGCATCGGGCCGCTCGCGGGTGCGAGCAGATAGCCGCGGCGGGTGGGCTTCGGGGGCAGGGGGTCGGGCCAGCAGGTGAGGTTCTCGAGAATGTCGTGCAGGAAACTCAGGTCGCCGGCGTCGCAGTTGAGGAAGGAGACCTTCCCGGAGGTGCCGCTGGTGATGTACGGGCGGTGGCCGGCGGCGGTGATGCGGTCGGTCCACTCGTCGATGTCACGGACGCCGTCTATGTCGACGTCGCCGGGTTCGACCGCGGACACGGTGGTGTACCAGCGCAGGAGCCGGTCCCAGCGACCCGCGGTGATGAGGGAGACGGGGTAGGACTTGTAGCTGGTGTGCGAGAAGAGCAGCGGAACGAGGTCGTCGAGGCCGGTGACCTCGTCAACCCCGGTCTCCGCCGCCCGGGTGCGCAGCAGCGGAACGCGCTCCCGGTGGGCGGTGAAGGTTTCCCGGGCGGCCTCCAGCTGCAACTCCCTCAGTGCGTCGGCTGGTTGGTCGAAGGTGTCGCCGGAGAGGGCGAGGGATCGGATCTGCTCGCGTGCGCCTGGCACAGCGTTCACCTCAATCGGTTGCGTACGTGGTCTTTTCCGCTGTGGAGTGCGCGAGGTACGACGACTCGATCGCGTCGAGATTGCCGCGCAGTTCCTTCGGGGTGCCGGTCATGGTGACCCGGCCGCGGTGCAGGACGTACACGCGGTCGGCGATGTCCAGCACCTTGCGCACGTGCTGTTCGACCAGCAGCGCGCCGAGGCCCCGGTCGGCCGCCTCGCGCACCGCGCGCAGGAGGCGGTCGACCACCAACGGGGCGAGGCCGAGGGAGAGTTCGTCCGCGAGGAGCAGCTTGGGCGCGCGGCACAGGGCGCGGGCCAGCGACAGCATCTGCTGCTCGCCGCCGGACAGCATGCCCGCGCCGGTTGTGAGGCGCTTTTCGAGCTCGGGGAAGAGTTCCAGCGCCTGCTGGGACCTCACCCGGCCGACCCGCAGGTTGTCCGCGGTGTCGAGCCGGGTGAAGACGGCCCGCTCACCGACGTACGCCAGGCCCTGGCGGGCCCGGCGGTGCAGCGGTGTGCGGCCGGTTTCGCCCAGCCAGCGCACCTCGCCGCCCATGGGGGCGAGGCTACCGGAGAGCGCCCTCAGCGTGGTGGTCTTGCCCGCGCCGTTGGGGCCGAGCAGGGCGACGACCTCGCCGGGCCTGACCTCCAGGTCGAGGTCGCGTACGACCGGCTGGCTGCCGTATCCGGTGGACAGGGAGCGTGCTTCGATCAGGGGTGCGTCGGTGTCCGGCACGGGCCTGCTCCTCAGCCGGCCGACAGGGCCGTCAGGACCTTGCGGACGTCGACGAAGGTCGATCCGGGCTTGGCCCACTCGATCTTCCCGTCGCGGATGGTCAGTTCGGTGGCGGTGGTGTTGTGGATGCGGTTCAGCCCCTTGATCGGCAGGGCCGTGGACGCCTTCCAGCTCAGCGGCGGGGTCAGTCCGCCGGTGTCGATGCCCGGGGCGGTGTCGAGCTCCTGCACCAGGGCCTTCGCCGTGACGGTCGGGAGCTTCTTGGCGGCCTCGGTGAAGACCTTGAAGGCCACCCAGGTCGTCTCGTTGGCCCCGTTGCTGGTGTCGATGTCCTTGTCGCCGTCGGTGGCCGCGAGGAAGTCCTTCCAGGCGGCGTCGGAGGTCGGCGGGAAGTAGCCGGTGATCGCGGCGCCCTCCAGAGGGCCGCCGGCTCCGCCGGTGCTCTCGGCGAGCTGCGGGGTCAGGTTGCCGACGACGCTGCCGAGCTTCGTCTTGGCGCCCGACTGCACGTACGACTTCACGAAGAGGCCCGAGGCGGTGCCCATGATGACGCTCACGCAGTCGCTGCCCTTGGTCGCGGCGGCGACCTGCGGGGCGAGGTCGGTGGCGGTGAGCGGCACCTTGATGTCCTTGGGCGCCGGCGCTCCGGCGGAGACCGCGCCGACGGTGAGGAACTGGGAGACGACGGCGGCGGCGGCCACGTCGTAGCGCACGCCGGAGATCTTCTTGCAGCCGTTCTCCACCAGTTGCCGACCGTGGGCCGCGAAGATCACCGGGGTGCCGCCGTTGACCGGGAACGACAGCGGGTTGGAGAACTCGGCCGCCGAGACGCCGGTGCCGCCGATGTACGGGATGCCGGCCTTCTGCAGGATGGGCATGTAGCGATCGCCGGCGAGGCTGTAGGAGCCCACCACCGCGGCCACCTTCTCGGCGACCGCCTGCTGGGCACACTTCTCGGCCTCGTCGGGGTTGCCCTTCTCGTTGCAGGTGAGCACCTTCAGGGGGGCTCCCTTGATGCCGCCGTTGGCGTTGATCCACTTCTCGTACGCCTGGGCGGTGAGCCGGACTCCGGGCTGGGCGCTGCCCTGGGTGTCCTCCGGCGCCCAGACCATCACCTTGACCGGTGTGCCCTTCAGGGTGGAGGTCTCCTCCTTCGAACTGCCGGACGCCTCTCCCCCGCAACCGGCGGCGAGCAGTACTCCGGTGACCGCGAGGCAGCTCGCTACGGCGGTTCTGCGTCGGCGTGAGTGGTTCATGGTTCCTCCGCTGGGCTCGTCGTCGAGATGGCGAACAGCATGGGGTCTGTTTTGTGGTTAGTGAAGTACTCTCGGCACAATTATTTAAATGAATACACTGTCTCGCCCCTGCCTCGGGAGGTTTCTCGATGGACGACGTCCTGCGTTTCGCGCTGCTCGGCCTCGGGCTCGGCGCCCTCTACGCACTCACCGCGCACGGCATCGTGCTGGTCTACCGGGGCTCCGGCGTCCTGAACTTCGCGCACGGCGCGATCGGTATGGCCGGGGCCTATGTCCAGTGGGAGCTCGCCGCCCAGCACGGCGTGCCGTACTGGCCCGCCACCGCGTGCGGCGTTCTCACCTCCGCCGTACTGGGCGTGCTCACCCACCTGCTGGTGCTGCGCCCGTTGCGCACCGCGTCCTCGCTGGCCCGCCTGGTCGGCACCCTGGCGGTCTTCATCGTGCTCACCGCGATCGCCGTCAAGCGCTACGGCGACGGCCTGGAACTGGTGCCGGGCAAGCTGCCCACCAAGCTGCTCACGATCGCCGGGGCGACGGTCTCCGAGGACCGCATGTGGCTGATCGGCATCGCGGTCGCCGCGACCGTGCTCCTGCATCTCCTCTACAAGCGCACCCTGTTCGGCCTGGGCACCAGCGCGGTCGCCGAGAACGAGGGCGCGGCCGCCTCGCTCGGCTGGTCCCCCGACCTGATCGCCACCGGCAACTGGGCGCTGGGCTCGGCCCTCGCGGGCCTGACGGCCATCCTGATCGTGCCGGTCATCGGTCTGTCGGTGACCGGCCTGACCACGCTCCTGCTCAGCGCCCTGGCTGCCGCCCTGGTCGGCAGGTTCTCCTCGTTCCCGGTCACGCTGGCCGGCGGCCTGATCATCGGGGTCGTGCAGTCCGAACTGACCCGCTTCGGCTCCGACGTCACCGGCCTCGCCGCCTCGGTCCCCTTCCTGTTCATCGCCCTGGTGCTGGTCGCACGCGGCCGGGCGCTGCCCCTGCGCGGCACGTTCCTGGACCGGCTGCCGGGTCTCGGCACCGGAAAGGTCCGCCCCCTGCCGTTGGCGCTCGCCGTCGTGGCCGGACTGTCGCTGGTGAGCCTGGCGACGCCGCTGTGGGCCGACGCGATCACCACCACCCTGGTGCTGTCACTGATCATCCTGTCGATCGTCGTGGTCACCGGGTACGCGGGACAGGTCTCCCTCGCGGCCTACGCCCTGGCCGGAACCGGCGCCTTCCTCGCCGGACACGCGGCGGCCGACTGGGGATGGCCCTTCGAACTCGCCCTGTTGGCCGGGGTGTTGGGTACCGTGCCGATCGGCCTGCTGTTCGCGCTGCCCGCAGTCCGCACCCGCGGCGTCAATCTCGCGATCATCACGCTCGGCCTCGGCACCACGCTGGAGGCAATGGTCTTCCAGAACACCGATCTGTCGACGACCCCCGGCAGCGACGGCATCGCGGTGGGCAAACAGACCCTCTTCGGGATCAGCATCTCCGGCGTCGACCATCCGCAGCGGTACGCCGCCGTGGTGCTCGTGCTGTTCGTGGCCGCCGCGCTCGTGGTCGCCAACGTGCGGCGCAGCCGGACCGGCCGCCGGCTGATCGCCGTACGGGCGAACGAGCGGGCCGCCGCCGCCCTCGGCATCGACGTCCGCGCCGCCAAGCTCTACGCCTTCGGGCTGTCCGCGGCCATCGCCGCACTCGCCGGAGTGCTCACGGGCTTCCGCTCGACCTCGGTCGTCCTGTCCGACTTCGCGAGCTTCAACTCCATCACCGCGCTCGGCCTCGCCGTCATCGGCGGTGTCGGTTTCCTCGTCGGCCCGCTGTTCGGCGCGACCTTCGCCGCGGGCACGGTGGGCGCCCGGTTCGGGGACCTCGTGCTGCCTGGGCTCAGCGACTGGATGCCGCTGATCGGCGGGATCATCCTCGTGCTGACGCTGGTGGGCAACCAGGACGGCATCGCGAAGGGGCTCGGCACACGGGGGCGCAAGCTGCCCCCGAAGCGGCCTGCGACCGTCCCGAAGGACGTGCCCTCGGCCGCCCCGGCCGTGACCCGTGCCGCCCCGCTCCCCCTCCAGGTGCGGGACCTCACCGTCCGCTACGGCGGTGTCGTCGCCGTCGACGGGCTCTCATTCGACGTCGGGCCGGGTCAGGTCGTGGGGCTCATCGGTCCCAACGGGGCGGGCAAGACCTCCGCCATCGACGCGGTCACCGGCTTCACCCGGGCCGCGTCGGGCAGTGTGCGCCTCGGGGACCGGGACGCGACCCGGCTGCCGGTCCACCGGCGGGCCGCCGCCGGTCTGAGCCGGTCGTTCCAGTCCCTGGAGCTGTTCGAGGACATGACCGTCCTGGACAACCTGTACGCGGCCTGCGACCGGCCGGGCCGGTGGGCCTGCCTCACGGACCTGGTCCGCCCCGGCAGTCGTCCGCTGCCCGCCCATGTGCTCGTCGCCGTAAGGGAGTTCGGTCTCCAGGACAGTCTGGACCGGCCGGTGGGCGACCTGTCGTACGGCGAGCGCCGGCTGCTGGCCATCGCCCGCGCGGTGGCGGCCTCGCCGTCCGTACTGCTCCTCGACGAACCGGCGGCCGGCCTGTCGGACGACGAGACCCGGGAACTTGCCCACCTGGTACGGCGGCTCGCCGAGGACTGGGGCATGGGGGTGCTGCTCGTCGAGCACGACGTCGACATGGTGATGAGCGTCTGCGACCAGGTCGTCGTCCTGGACTTCGGCCGCCGGATCTGCGCCGGTACGCCGGAGGAGGTCCGGCGCGATCCGGCGGTACGGGCGGCCTACCTGGGCGACCTGGAGCCGGAGGCGCTGGCCTGACCGCCCCGGGACGCCGAGAACCGGAGGCGCTGGTCTCAGCGCCTCCGGTGGCAGCGGCAGGGGTCGTGTCAGGCGTCGCGCAGGTCCGCGACATACGGCTGATGGGACAGCAGTCCGCCGTCCACGCGCAGCGTGTGCCCGGTGATGAAGGCCGACTCGTCCGAGGCGAGGAAGACGACCGCCGAGGCGACGTCCTCGGGGCGCCCCAGGCGCGGGGTGAGGTGATGGCGCAGCATCGCGTCCCGGATCGCCCCGTGCGCCGAACCGGAGCTGGCCGGGGTGACGATGAACCCCGGCGCGATGGCGTTGCAGCGCACGCCCTGCTTGCCGTACTGGGTGGCGACGTACTGCGTGAGGTTGATGAGGGCGGCCTTCGAGGCGCCGTACGCCGGGTTGCGCAGATCGCCCGAAAGCCCGGCCCCCGACGAGGTGTTGATGATCGAGCCGCCGCCGCGCGCGACCATGTGCGGGACCGCTGCCTGGATGGCGACCATGGTCCCGCGGAGATTGATGCGCATCGTGTCGTCCCAGACCGCCGGATCGGCCTCCACGACGGCGAGGTCCTGCCGGGCGGCCAAGTGGGTGGCCGCCGCGTTGTTGTGCAGGACGTCGAGACCGCCGTACGTCTCGACCGCGGCGGCCACCATGGCCCGTACGCTCTCGATGTCGCCGAGGTCGACCGGGACCGCCGACGCGGAGCCTCCGGCGGCGCGGATCTCCTCCGTCACCGCCTTGGCACCCTCTAGGTTCAGGTCGGCCACGACCGTGTGGGCCCCTTCGACCGCAAGGCGCCGTGCGGTGGCCGCACCGATGCCGGACGCGGCCCCGGTGACGACGGCGATCTTGTCCTGGAGTCGCGCCATGGCGAACCGCCTTCTCTATTCGGTGAGTTGACTGCCGACGACCGACACGAACGAGACGCACTCGCCGGGTCCGCCACCGAGGTTGTGGGTCAGGGCGAGCGAGCGTCCCTCGGCCACGGACTTCACCGCCCGCTCGGCCGGTGCCTCGCCCCGTAGTTGCAACCACGCCTCGAACATCATGCGCAGGCCGGAGGCGCCGATGGGGTGACCGAAGGCCTTCAGGCCACCGTCCGGGTTGACCGGCAGCGAGCCGTCCAGGTCGAACGCTCCGCTGGTGACGTCCTTCCAGCCCTGACCGCGCTCGGAGAAGCCCAGGTCCTCCATCAGCACCAACTCCGTTGGCGTGAAGCAGTCGTGGACCTCGGCGAGGGCGAGCTCGGCACGCGGGTCGGTGATGCCGGCCTGCCGGTAGGCCTCCCGTGCGGAGGCGACGACCTCGGGGAAGGTGGTGAAGTCGTACTCCGGGTCGAGGAGCCCGTCCGCCGGACCGGCGACGAAGGACAGCGCCTTCACGAAGATCGGCCTGTCGGTGTACTTGTAGGCGTCCTCGGCGCGCACCACGATCGCCGCCGCCGAACCGTCCGAGACGCCCGAGCAGTCGAACACGCCCAGCATGCCCGCGACGATCGGGGCCGACCGGATGCGCTCCAGCGGCACCTCCTTGCGGAACTGTGCGCGCGGGTTGCGGGACCCGTTGACGTGGTTCTTCCAGGCTATGCGGGTGATGACGTCCTTCATGTCCTCCTCCGCCAGGCCGTACTTGGCGGCGTAGGCGGGGGCCAGGAGGGAGAAGTTCGCCGGGGCGGTGATCTCCCCGCGGCTGTCGTCTCCCGCGCCCGGGATGGCCGTACCGGAAAGCCCGGACATGCCGGAGTCCTTGAGCTTCTCCACACCGACGGCCATCGCCACGTCGTACGCCCCGGAGGCGACGGCGTAGCAGGCGTTGCGCAGCGCCTCGGAGCCGGTCGCGCACATGTTCTCGACGCGGGTGACCGGCTTGTTGGGCAGGTGGAGCGCCCGGCTCAGGGTCAGCCCGGACACGCCGGAGGCCTGGGTGCCGAACCAGTACGCGTCGATGTCGTCGAGGGTGATGCCGGCCGAGGTGACCGCCTCGCCCACGGCGTCGATCAGCAGGTCGTCCGCCGAGCGGGTCCAGTGCTCGCCGAAGGGCGTGCAGCCCATGCCGACGATCGCGACCCGGTCCCGTATTCCGTGCGAGCCCATCAGTGTGTCCCCTCGATCTCGCCCGTGCGCACCGGCCGGGCCTTCCAGAAGTAGTTGTGGACGCCGGACGCGGTGACCGTACGCCGGAACGTCATCTCCACCCGGGCCCCGATGACGGCGTCCGCCTCGGTGGCGTCGGTCAGCTGGCAGCGGAACCGGCCGCCGCCGTCGTAGTCGACGACCACGACGAGCATCGGCGGACTCGGCGTGGCTGCCAGGCGGTCGACGGTGAACGTGGCCACCGTGCCGCGCACGTGCGCCATCGGCTCGTCGGTCATGGCGTCGACGCTGTGGCACGAGGTGCACACCCGGTCCGGTGGCAGATGCCGGGTGGCGCACTTCTCGCAACGGGAGGCGACGAAGCCGTACTTCCAGGCGGTGCGGCGGTGTGCGGGCGGCGCGTACGGCGGTTCGGGGTCCGGCCGGCGGGGTGGTTCGCGGTCGAGGAGACCGCGCCAGGACAGATACGTGGCGTACGGCATCGGGGCGCCGCCCTGGGCGATCTGCGCAGCGACCGGGCGGGCCGCACGGTGGGCGGGGAGCGCGTCGGTGGTGCGCAACAGGAGGACTCCGGCGCCGTCGCCGAGCACGACGAGGGCGATGAGCTCGCCGGGCCGGGCCCGGTCGAGGACGTCGGCGAGGAGCAGTCCGGGCTGGGCGGTACCGGCGTTGCCGATCACTCCGACCAGATCCGCGGTCACCGCCTCGGGGCGGACCCCGGCGGTACGCCGGACCACCGCGCACGCGCGCGCGTGCAGCCCGGCGACCACGAAGTGGTCGATCGAGCCGATGTCGACCGCCGCGTGGTCGAGGGCCGCGGTGAGCGCCTTGTCCGCGAGGGACACGTAGATCTCCTCGGCGAAGCGCTCCTCCCAGACCCGGGAGACGGGCGCGCCCGGCAGCCGCCAGCGGTCGAGGATCTCGTCGCTGACCGTGTCGTGGGCGAGCAACTCCGCGATGACGGGGGCCCCGTTGCGGTGTCCGCCGAAGACGAACGCCGCCGCGCCGTCGCCGCCCGCGACCTCGTCGCTGCCGCCGGGCAGGCCGGTGCGCAGGTCGGACAGGACCGTCAGGGTCGGTACCGGGGACCGGGCGGCCGTGACCAGGGCGCCGAGGCCGGAGCGCACGGAGCCGGCCATGTCGGCGGCGAGCACGTGCCGGTCGAGGCCGAGGGCTGCGTGGACGGCGGTGGCGTTGGTCTTGTCGAGGTAGGCGGGTGCGGCGGTGGCGAGGAAGAGCTGGCTGACACGGCCGCGCAGGCCGTCACGGTCCAGGGCTCCGCGGGCCGCCTCGACGGCCATGGACGTGGTGTCCTCGTCATAGCCCGCGACCGCGCGGGTTCCCCTGCCCCCCTTGCCGCCCAGGGCGGCTGCGACATCCGTCCTCGCGAGGCGGTGGTACGGCACGTAGGCGCCGTATGCGATCAGTCCGGGCATGTCAGCGTCCTCCATGAGCGTGGGTTGCGTCGGTCGGCCGTTCGAAGACCGCGGCAAGGCCCTGGCCCCCGCCGAGGCACATGGTCTCCAGGCCGTAGCGGGCCTGACGGCGGTCCAGTTCGCGCAGCAGGGTGGCCAGGATGCGGCCGCCGGTGGCGCCGACGGGGTGGCCCAGGGAGATGCCGGAGCCGTTGACGTTGAACCGCTCGAAGTCGGTCTCGGTCAGGCCCCATTCACGGGTGCAGGCCAGTACCTGAGCGGCGAAGGCCTCGTTGAGTTCGATGAGATCCATGTCGGCGAGCTTCAGTCCGGCTCGCTCCAGCGCCCGGGCGGTGGCGGGTACCGGGCCGATGCCCATCATCTCGGGCGGTACCCCGACGACGGCCCAGGAGACCAGGCGGCCCAGGGGGCGCAGGCCGAGTTCGGCGGCGCGCTCGGGGTGGGTCACGACGCACAGCGCGGCGCCGTCGTTCTGGCCGCTGGCGTTGCCGGCCGTGACGGTCGCCTCGGGGTCCTGGCGGCCGAGCACGGGGCGCAGCGAGGCGAGCTTCTCCAACGAGGAGCCGGGGCGCGGGTGTTCGTCGGTGTCGATGACCGTCTCGCCCTTCCGGGACCGTACGGTGACGGGCACGATCTCGTCGGTGAACCGGCCCTCCCGCTGGGCCGCGACGGCCTTCTCGTGGGAGCGCAGGGCGAGTTGGTCCTGCTCCTCGCGGGGGATGGCGTACTCGCGCCGGAGGTTCTCGGCGGTCTCCAACATGCCCCCGGGGACGGGGTGGTTGACCCCTCCGGACGTGACGCGCCCGCGCGCCAGCCGGTCGTGCAGGGTGGTGCCCGCGCCGCGTACGCCCCACCGCACACCGGTCGTGTAGAACTCGGCCTGGCTCATGGACTCGACGCCTCCGGCCAGCACGAGGTCGCTCGCGCCGGTCTGGACCTGCATCGCCGCGGTGATGATCGCCTGCAGTCCGGAGCCGCAGCGGCGGTCGATCTGCAGTCCCGGGACCTCGACGGGCAGACCGGCGTCCAGGGCGGCCACGCGGCCGATGGCCGGGGCCTCGCCGTTGGGGTAGCACTGGCCCAGCAGGACGTCGTCCACGGCTGCGGGTGGTATTCCGGTACGTTCCAGCACGGCGCGTACGACCGTGGCGGCGAGCTCGGCCGCCGTCACGTCGCGGAAGACACCGCCGTAGCCGCCGACGGGGGTACGCAGGGGCTCGCAGATCACCGCGTCACGCAGGAGGGCGGGCATCAGCACTTGCCTTTCATCAGGGGTCACATGTACCGGCCGCCGGTCACCTCGACCACGGCTCCGGTGACGTAGCTCGCCAGGTCGGAGGCGAGGAAGAGGACGACCTGGGCTACCTCGGCGGGCTCTCCGGCACGTCCCATGGGGATCTCCGCGAGCTTCGCGTCCCAGGCGGCCGGAGGCATCGCCTCGGTCATGGCGGTGCGGATCAGGCCGGGCTGGACGGCGTTGACACGGATGCCCGCTTTCGCCAGTTCCTTGGCGGAGGCCTTGGTGAGGCCGACGAGTCCGGCCTTGGCCGCGCTGTAGTTGGTCTGGCCGAAGTTGCCGACCTTGCCGGCGATGGAGGAGATGTTGACGATGCTGCCGCCCCGACCGTGCGCGCGCATCGCCTCGGCGGCGTACCGGGTGCCGTTCCACGCGCCGGTCAGGTGCACGTCGACAACGGCGCGGAAGTCGGCGAGAGCCATCTTGCGCAGGGTCGCGTCCCGGGTGATCCCGGCGTTGTTGACCATGACGCCAACCGGTCCGAAGATCTCGGTGCCGTGGGCGACGAGGGCGGCGACCTCGTCCTCGTCGGTGACGTCGCAGCGCAACGAGGTGGCTGCCACGCCGTTCTTGGCGAGGCGTTCGGCGGCTTCCGCCGCCGCGTCCTCGTTGATGTCACCGAGGACGACGGACGCCCCCTCGGCGCCGAGGACTCCGGCGATCTCGAAGCCGATTCCCTGTGCGCCGCCGGTGATCACCGCGTTGCGGCCGTCCAGCAGTCCCATGTCAGCCCGCCCTGACTCGACGCTATTCCTCTTAAATAGATAACCTATTATGCTGAAACAATCAATACAGCGCAGGTGCTGTGCGCACGGGACCGGACGAGGAGAGTACGCAGGTGGACATCAGCTATCCCCCGGAGACCGAGGCGTTCCGCACCGAGGTCAGGGCGTTCCTCGCCGAGACGCTGCCGCCGGACTGGAAGGGCATCGGCGCCCTCGACGAGGAGCCGGCCTGGGCCTTCGCCCGCGCCTGGCGCCGGCTGCTCGCCGAGCGGCGCTACCTCTCGCTGACCTGGCCCGAGGAGTACGGCGGCCGCGGCCTCACCAAGCTCCACCAGGTGGTGCTGATGGAGGAACTGGCGCTGGCCGGTGTGCCGTTCGGACTGCCGCAGGACACCTTCGGCGTGAAGATGCTGGCCAACACGCTGCTGCGCTGGGGCACGGACGAGCAGAAAGCGCACTTCCTGCCCCGCATCCTCAGCGGCGAGGACACCTGGTGCCAGGGGTACTCGGAGCCGGACGCGGGCTCGGATCTCGCCTCCCTGCGGACACGTGCGGTGCGTGACGGCGAGGAGTGGGTGATCGACGGCCAGAAGGTGTGGACCTCGGGTGCCCATCACTGTGACTGGATCTTCGTCCTGGCCCGCACGGACCCCGACGCCTCCCGGCATCGGGGCATCTCCTTCCTGCTCGTCCCGCTCGACCAGCCCGGCGTCGAGGTGCGGCCCTTCCGCATGATGAGCGGACAGATGCACTTCAACGAGGTCTTCTTCAACGGCGCCCGCACCCGCTCCGACCTCGTCGTGGGCGGCGTCGACAACGGCTGGACCGTCGCCCAGAGCCTGCTCGGCGTGGAGCGCGGGGAGGAGGCGGCGACCAACCCGATCCTCTTCAAGGCGGAGGTGGAACGCCTCGTCGAGCTGGCCCGGCTGTACGGCAAGGACCAGGACCCGGTGATCCGGCAGCGCATCGCCTGGTGCTGGTCCAAGGTCGAGATCATGCGCTATCTCGGCTACCGGATCCTCACCGGCTGGCTCAAGGGCGCCGAGCCCGGGCCCGAGTCGTCAATCGCCAAGCTGTACTGGAGCGAGTACCACACCAAGGCCACCGATCTGGCGATGGACATCATGGGCCTGCACGGCCAGGTGCCGGTCGGCCGCTCACCCCTGCGCACCTACCGCACCGACGACCCCGGCGCCGCCAACTCCTCGGCCTCCTGGTCGGCGACATACCTGATCGCCCGCTCCGGAACGATCTACGCGGGCACGTCCCAGGTGCAGCGGAACATCCTCGCGGAGAAGGTCCTGGGGCTGCCGCGCGAGCCGCGGGGAGCGGCGGGTTAGGACCCGGGCGGCGGGCCGTCCTGGCTGCGGCGGTGGACCGCGCTGGGGCTGTCCTGACTGCCGGCGGTCGACGCGTCGGGGACTGTCCCCGCTGCGACCTCGTACCGCGCCAGGGACTGTCTCCACTGCCGACCGCGGACCGTGTCAGGGACTGCCCCAGCTGCCGACGGTGGACCGCGACGGGGGCTGTGCCGGCTACCGGCGGTAGACGCGTCGGGGACTGTCCCCGCTGCGGCCTCTTACCGCGCCAGGGACTGTCCCCGCTGCCGACCGCGAACCCTGTCAGGGACTGTCCCCGCTGCCGACGGTGGACCGCGTCCGAGGCCGGGCAAGCGGAGCGTGGTGGCCCGGTTCGTCATGCCCGTTGGGCCCCCGGCCCTTGGGGGTCTATCGTCTGAATCCTGGGGCCAGACGATGGAGGACGGCCGTGATGCCGCAGGACGAGGCCGTGATCGGCTGCACGGGGACAGTACTCATCGGAACGCGCGGATCCGCGGGTCCCGGCGAGATCCTCGTGCGCGTCAGAGGCGGATCCGAGACCTTCCTCGCCTGGTCCGAGGATCCCCTGCCCACCGGAGCGACCGTGCTCGTGATCGAGTCGCGTGGCTGTCGCGAGGTCGGTGTCATCGAGTGGGCGGATCCATTGGACGCGCTCGGCGGCGACCCTGCCGACGCCGATTGAGGAGTAGTAGACAATGTTCGGTTACCGCGTTCCCGCTCCCGACGAGGCAATGCTGATCTCGGGGGGCCGGCGGGGACTGGGGGGCGCGCCGTTCCGAGTGGTGACGGGGCACGGCAAGTTCGTGCTCCCGATCTTCCGAAAGACCCGTTTCCTGACCCTGTCGATGTGCGAGTCCGAGGTCACCGAGACCTGTGTGACCCGGCAGGGCATCTCGCTGCACGTCCGCGCCGTCATCGCCTTCAAGGTCGGCAACGACCACGAGAGCATCATCAACGCCGGCCAGCGGTTCCTCTCCGACCAGGACCAGATGTCCGTGCTGACCGGCCGGATCTTCGCCGGTCACCTGCGGGCCATCATCGGCTCGATGACCGTCGAGGAGATCGTCACCGAGCGGCAGAAGCTCGCCGCGGAGGTCCTGGACACCTCGAAGACCGAGATGGCGAAGATCGGCCTGATCGTGGACTCGCTGCAGATCCAGTCGATCGACGACGGCGACGTCGGCTACATCGAAGCCATGTCCGCGCCGCACAAGGCCGCCATCCATCGGCAGGCCCAGATCGCCCAGGCACAGGCCACGCAGGCCTCGGTCGAGGCGGAGCAGGTGGCGGCCCGCAACCAGGCCGAGTACGCCCGGCAGACCGCCATCGTCAAGGCGGAGTACTCGGCCGAGGTGGAGCGGGCGCAGGCCAAGGCCGCGCAGGCCGGACCACTGGCGCAGGCCCACGCCCAGCAGGAGGTCCTCGACGCGCAGACGGACCTGGCCCTGCGTCAGGCCAAACTGCGCCAGCAGCAGCTGGTGGCCGAGATCGTGAAGCCCGCCGAGGCCGAGGCCGAGCGGATCAGAGTGCTCGCCGCCGCCGACGCCCAGCGGATGAAGATCCAGGCGGAGGCCGCCGCCTCCTACGACCGGGTCGCGCTCGACCGGATGCTGATCGACCAGCTCCCGCAGATCGTGAAGGAGGCCGCCGGCGGCCTCGCGGGCGCCAACGTCAACGTCCTCAACGGCGCGGACGGTCTCGGCGAGATCGCCGCCGGCCTGGTGTCCCAGGGCCTGACGATCCTGGACTCGGTCCGGCAGAACCTGAACGGCCAGGACTCCTCCGACGGCCGCCGCCCCACGGACAGCAGCGCCAACGGCAGCGGCAGCGGCAACGGCCTGCTCCAGTTGCATGCCCGGAAGGACGACAAGGGCGACGACGGCCGGGTCGACGTCGACTAATGGTTGTCCCGTGACTGATCTTGCGATCAGGAGTGGTGCAGTCGGTCGCCCTTGAGGCGGCAGTCACGGGGGATTTTCCAGGTCTTCATGCGGGCGAAGAGGTGCTTGTTTGTTTCGGTGGTGCGGCATCACCAGCCCGGTGCCGGAGCAGCCGCCGTCGGCGATCGTGCTCGTCTACCCAACGGCGGCCTTCGCACCGGATTCCACCCATTCCCGGTGCGAAGGCCGTCGTTGTCGCTGGTCAGGCCTCTCGAGCATCCTGTTCGCTTGCGCCGACTCGGCCACGAGTATTCTCTGGCAATGTCGAATCGGTCAGTGGCGGCGGGACTCGGTCTCGCTGGTGTGATGGCGCACTGCGGCGGAAGCCCGGCGAGCGCAGTGGAGCTTCTGGTGGGGGCGATAGCCTCGGCCCCCGCGGCCCCGGAGCCCTATGCGGCCCTTGCCGAGTTGTGGCAGGACCGACGCTCGGAACTGAAGGAGAGCCTCGAAGGGGACAGCTCCTTGAGCGCTGTGCTGGCGCAGTCGTACTTCTTCTTCCTTGAAGGGGACATGGACGACGCGGTGATGACCCTTGGTTCGGTCACCGGTGTGCGGCCCGATGTGGCATGGGGCGCCGCACCCTGGTTCGGCGACGCGCGCTTTCTTGACACTGTGAATGCCGAGGCGCTGGCCGAGGCGTGTCTGCGGACGTTGGACTACGGCCACGACCTGAACACCGACGAGATGCGGGAGCGGTTCACGCCCTGGTTCCATGCCCTCGACGTCGTGTCCGAGCGGAATCCCGTACCGGAGTCGCTGGCAGCCATGGCCAGGCTGCCACGGGCCTGCGGCCGTTACGAACTGTCCTTCGCTTTGTGCGACCGCGCCGACGCCGTCAGTCGGGTCATGTGGACCGCGGTCGCTCGAGCGGCCACCTGGCGCGTGATGGGCGATCTGGACCAGGCTGCTGGGGCCTTCGAATGCGCCTTGCTCCTGGAGCCCACCAACTGGTCCCTCTACCTGGACCTGGCGGACGTACGTGCCGAGCAGGGCAACTTCGCCGCAGCCGCGAGTCTCGTCGAACAGGGCCTGGAATACGAACCTCACGAAGTCTCCCTGCGCGCGGCGGGCGCCGCCTACCGCACACGTGTTTCCGGCTCGCCGGACGACCTGAGATCCCTGATCGCCCTGGCACCCGAGCTCGCGAGCGCCACCTACCGGAACCTGCTGATCGACTATGCGTGTGCAGGGCCGAAGCTCTCTCGGAGCCTCGTTGCCGAGGCCCACCGCATCCGTAAGAAAATCTGACCCAGGTGTAGCAGGCTGCAGTCCGTCAAAGGACGCCAGCTTGCCGGGGTGGTGGAGGCGAGTGCCGCGGAGCGGGCAGTGAACCGATGGCGCCGACGAACTGCAGCATCCGTGTGAGCGCGAAGGTGACGACGACCAGGACGCGGCCGAAGCCAGTCTCGCTCCGAGGCGACCATCAGCAGGGTGTTGCTGTCCGCGGGCAGGAAGACCATCAAGTCGGCGCCGACGGCCTGCACCAGAAGCCCGAGAGACCGTTGCCGCGGAGCCGGGGCTTGTCGTACCACTGGCGGCTAGCGCACCCGAGGCGGTTGCCTCAGGTTGTCGGGTCCCAGAGCCCGTCGGCTTCACCGCGGGCGAGGTGTTCGGCGTAAACGCCGACCTTCCAGGCGATGACGGACCGGCACTCCTCCAGCGCCTGGATCTGCGCGTCGACGCGCTGCCGATGGGCGTCCAGCAGTCCCAGCCGTACCGCTTCGTTGCCCGGTCCTTGGCGTACCAGTTCGGCGAAGTGCTTGAGGTCGGCGAGCGGCATGCCGGATTCGCGGAGCTTGACGCAGATCAGCAGCCACTCGACATCGAAGGAGGTGTAGCGCCGTCTGCCGCCGGACGTGCGCTGGACCGGCCCGACGAGCAGGCCCTCGCGCTCGTAGAAGCGCAGCGCGTGCACGCTCAGTCCGGTCCGCTCGGCTACTTCGCCGATGCTCAGCGGCTGCATGGCAGCCTCGGTGGTCGTCATGCCGCTCACCCCTGGACTTGATCTAGACCTCGCTCTAGATCGTAGCGTCCGCTGCATGACCATCACGGACCAGCAGCCGCTCGGCTCGCCCTTCTCCGCTTCCACCACTGCCGAGGACGTCGTGGCCGGCCTCGACCTCTCCGGAAAGACTGCCGTGGTGACCGGGGGCTACTCCGGGCTCGGCCTGGAGACCACCCGGGCTCTGACGGCCACCGGAGCTCGGGTCATCGTTCCCGCCCGCCGCCCCGACATTGCTCGTACCGCTCTCACGGAAGTGAAGAATTGCGAGGTCATCCCCATGGACCTGGCCGACATGGAGAGCGTCCGCTCAGCCTGCGCGCACATCAGTGGCCGTCTCGACCGGCTCGACCTCCTGATGGCCGTGGCCGGAGTCATGGCCACCCCGGAGCGACGCGTCGGGCCCGGCTGGGAGGGCCAGTTCACCGCCAATCACTTCGGGCACTTCACCCTCACCTGCGAGCTCTACCCGCTCCTCGCCGCCGCAGACGGCGCGCGCGTCGTCGCCAACAGCTCCGCCGGACACACTCTGACCGGCATCCGCTGGCACGATCCGCACTTCCGTACCGGCTACGACAAGTGGCTGGCCTACGGCCAGGCCAAGACCGCCAACGCCCTGTTCGCCGTGCACCTCGACGCCCTCGGGAAAGACGACGGCGTCCGGGCATTCGCCCTCCATCCCGGCAAAATCATCACTGGGCTCCAGCGGGACATGCCCCTCCAGGACCAGATCGCCCGCGGCTGGGTGGATGAGCACGGCAACGTCATCGGGGATGATTTCAAGACCGCCTCCCAGGGGGCAGCCACCGGCCTGTGGGCCGCCACGGCCCCACTCCTCGACGGCCGCGGCGGCCTCTATCTGGAGGACTGCGACGTTGCGCATGTCTCCGCACCCGGCACCCCCATGGATGACGGGGGCGTCCGCGCATACGCCATCGACCCCGACGAGGCAGCCCGGCTCTGGGCCCTGTCTCTCGCCGTGACCGGCGCTGCGCCGATCACCCGATGAACCCACGCTCTGCATATCCGTGCTGCCCGCCGCTGTGGCGGGCAGCACGGTGCGATACGGCGTGCGCAGCCCGAGTTCCCGCAGGTGAACCGACGGACCCTCAACTGGGCAACAACGCTTCGGCCACCGCTCGGCACATCAGCGGGAACCGCGGGTAGGAACCATGAACCCGGCCCGCCCAGACTCCGCAGCCCGGGCACAGGGCACTGTTCGCGATGCCTTGCGCGTCAACGCGCACTATCTCGATGTTCGCGTCCACCGACAGCACCGCGACGTCTGCCCAACTACCTTGCCTGTCGCAGAAGTTGAGCCAGAACCCGACTTTCGGCTCTGGCGCAACTTGTGGGGCATCAGCAGTGGCAGTTCACCCGTACCAAAATCGTGGTGAGGGGCAGCTGCGACAGGTATGCCTCGCTGCCCGGCCATACTGCGGGCCCTGGGGGATCGTGAGGACACGATTCCGGGTCGCAGGACGCGTGAACGGCACTTCCGTCGCTCTCTCGCCACCAGCCGTCGACGGTGAGCACGTCCGTGTCCGGCGGAAACTTCCAGGAGAGCTCACGGATGTAGTCAGCACGGCTGCGGGAGAAGCCGACGACGGGATGCTCCGTATGGAACGGGGAGCCCGGAAAGCCCAATCCGAGACTCCAGGGGTGATCGAGGTATGCCTTGATCAGCGGCTGAGCCCGGTAGGCGGCCACCATCCCGTCGTCCCAGGGACCGCCCGGGAACGCGTCGGGATCATTTCGCCAACGCTCCACGAAGACCTTGAGGGGCAGGGCTGGAGGGTGCACGCCAGACAGACGTTGCCACAGGTCCCAGGACGCGGCTGTCGCTCGTTCGGAAGCGGCTTGCGGCCGCGAGAAGTCGAGCAGGGTACGCGGTCCTCCGGCACAGACTCCCGGAGCGCTGGGAGCAGGGGTGCCGTCGTATCGGGGCTCGTCGTGGACCAGCCTGGGATCGTCCTCGTATCCGCGGACGACCGCGAACCCCCGACCATTGCTGCCGCCGAGGACGCGACGTGAATCCCACATGCCGCGGCCCAGGGGGTTGTCACCGTTCTGGTCGAACGGTGCGAGAGCGGCGGCGAGCGCCCCCTCAATATCGTCCGCGACCTCGGGCGGCAGACACACCGTCACTGTCAAGCCGGCCATACGCTCTCCCCGCTCTGTCGGCGGACAGCATGATCGCACCGAGCGGCTACGTTTGGCCTGCCGATTTGGCAGCGAGCAGGACTCGCCTCAGGCGGACCGCCCGGTTGCCGTCCGCGGAGGGGCCATCACCCAGCTTCCCCACACCACAAAATTCGAGTTGCAAGACAGAGGCAACGCGTCGAGCAACGCCATCGGAGGCACCGGCGAGACTGCCGCGCTCCAGGCGCACGTAGTAGTCGACCGATACCCCCGCCAGTAGGGCTATCTCCTCGCGGTGCAGACCTTTGACCCGACGGTTGCCGCCGTAAGCGGGCAGGCCCGCCTGCTCGGGGCGATCCGGGCGCGACGTGAGTTGAGAAATTCCCGGACTCGGTGTCGGGGTGGATCCCGAGCGGCTGGCTGGGTCTATGCGGGAGGCGGATCTGCAGCGGCACTCCTCCCACTGCCGGTTTTTCCTCGTGACCACGGACCGCGAGTCGTCGCCAGAGGTCAACCCCAAAACCACGCGTTCCACCGGAGCCTGGGAGTTCTGTCCTACGAGGACAAGCTCGTACCGGACGCACGACGAATCAGGAGCCCGTGCAGGACCCCGGCAGGACGCGGCCCTGCAGTCCCCATGCGGGGTCGATCGGGACGCCGAGGCGGTCCAGGACTGTGGGGGCCAGGTCGATGAGGCGCGGGGTGTCGAGCAGGGTGCCGCCCGGTACGCCGGGCTCGGTGAGGATGACGAAGACCTCTCGCTCGGCACGGGTGTCGCCGCCGTGGCCGCCGGTGTCGAGGTGGCCGTGGTCCGTGGTGACGAGCACCGTCCAGTGCTCGTCACCGCGGCCGGGGTGGGAGCGTCGGGAGTCGATCGCGTCCAGCAGCCGCCCGAGGTGGGCGTCCACGGCAAGGAGGGCCTGGTCGTAGGCGGGGCTGAGGGGGCCCGTGGCATGGCCGGCTTCGTCGGTGGCGCCGAAGTACACGAACACCGCGTCCGGGTCGCCGTCCGTGAGCCAGCGCACGGCGGTGTCGGCGGCGAGGCGGTCCGCTGCTTCGTAGCCCTGCGCCTCGCCGTCATGGAGTACTCGCCGGGCGATGGCCGGGCCGAGCGTGCCGCGGTGGAGCAGGTCGGGCCACGACACCACGGCCGCCGTACGCAGACCGGGCCGGGCGACGACGGCACGGCTGAGGAAGTCGGGGTAGCGGGAGTAGTCGGCGCCGGTGAAGTCGTTGCCGGTCACTCCGTGACGGTCGGGCCACACCCCGGTCAGCAGGCTCGACCAGCCGGGCCCGGAATCGGTGTAGGCCATGCTGGTCGACGGTCCGTCCTCCGCCTGCCCGTCCACTTCGCCGTAGGGGAGGAGACTGGTGCCGTGGGCGCCCGCCGCCATGAGTCCGTGCAGCACGGGGGCCGTGGAGGGCGAGCGAGTCAGCCGGTCGAAGCGCACTCCGTCCAGGCCCACCACGAGCACCTTGCCGCGCTTCACGCCGTCCGCCCTTTCCTCCTCAGCGTTCTCACCGGGCGCGCGCCGCTGCGGGGGATGTACGTCCGTCATTCCTCACCTCTCTCGATACCTGCAACGGCTTCAACTGCCCTGCACGGCGCCCTCGGTCGCGCCCGCGATGAAGCCTCGGGCGAAGATCGAGAAGACGACGAGCATCGGGACGGAGGCCATGAGCACCCCGGCCATGACCATGCTGTAGTCGGTGTTGTGGGCGACGTTGAGCTGGGCGAGCGCCACCTGGAGGGTGACGTGGCCGGGCTTGGTGAGCACGACGAGCGGCCAGATGTAGTCGTTCCAGGCGTTGACGAAGGCGTAGATGGCGAGGAACGACAATCCCGGCTTGATCATGGGCAGCGTGATGTTCCAGTACTGGCGCAGGAACCCGGCGCCGTCGATGCGTGCGGCGTCGAGGAGTTCGTCGGGTACGCCGCTCTGAATGTACTGGCGCAGCCAGAAGATGCCGAAGGCGTTGGCGAGGGCGGGCGGGGCGAGTGCCCTGAGCGTGCCGACCCAGCCGATCTTGGAGACGAGGATGAACTGCGGGAGGATGCCCAGCTGCAACGGCAGCATCATGAACCCGAGCAGCGCGGCGAAGAGCACCCTGCGTCCGGGGAAGTCGAACTTGGCGAAGGCGAAAGCCGCCAGGGAGTCGATGAGCAGCACCAGGACGGTGGTGACGGACGCGACGACGACGGTGTTGAGCATCGACCCGAAGAAGTCGATGGTCTTGAGCATGTGCCGGATGTTCTCCAGCAGATGGGAGCCGAAGCTCAGCTTCGGCGGACTCTTGTAGATGTCCTGGGTGGTGTTGGTCGCCATGATGATCGTCCACACGAACGGGAAGACCGAGATCAGGACCGCCAGGATCAGGATGATGTGCGCGCTCAGGCCCCTGGGGCGCCGGGACCGTCTCGTGTCCGTCGCCCTCGGCGTCGTACCCGCTGCCGTCATGGCTTCCTCCCTCGTTGCACGATGCGCCAGTTGATGAGGACCAGCACGATGATCAGCACGAAGAAGGCCCACACGATGGCCGCGCCGTAGCCGTAGTCGTTGTTGACGAAGGCCGACTGGTAGAAGTACAGCAGCGTGGTCAGGCCCGCCTGGCCGGGACCGCCGAGGCTGGGGTTGGCGGCCTCGCTGGCGAAGAGGATCTGGGGTTCGCTGAAGCTCTGCAGGCCGTTGATGGTCGAGATGATGACGGTGAACAGAATGATGGGCCGCATGATCGGCATGGTGATCTGGAAGAAGGTGCGGACGGCGCCGGCACCGTCCAGCTTGGCCGCCTCGTAGATCTCCTTCGGGATGGTCTGGAGCCCCGCCAGGTAGATGATCATGTTGTAGCCGGTCCACATCCAGGTCATCAGCAGCGCGATGACCAGTTTGATCAGCCACGGGTCGCTCAGCCACGGGACGGGTGAGATGCCCACCGTGTCCAGGATCGCGTTGACCAGACCGAAGTTGTTGCTGAAGACCGCGCCGAAGAAGATCGCCACGGCGACGATCGAGGTCACGTTCGGCACGTAGAGGGCGATGCGGTAGAAGCCCTTGAACCGGCGCACCGAGTGCAGCAGCGTCGCCAGCACCAGGGCACCGACGAGCGTGGGCACGGTGGACAGGACCCAGATCACCAGGGTGTTGCGAATCGACAGCCAGAAGACGGGGTCCTCCCACAGGAAACGGAACTCCTGCAGGCCCACGAAGTGCATGGTGCCGATGCCGTCCCAGCGCTGGAAGGCCAGATACAGCGAGTAGAGGACCGGAAAGAACGAGAAGGCGAGGAAGACCAGGTAGAAGGGCGAGATCGCCAGGTACTGCCGCCAGTGGGACAGCACCCCGCGACGCCTGACCCGTACGGCGCCCGGGGGCGGGGTGCGCCGCGGGCGGAACCGGCGCGGGCCCGGTCCGCCGCGGTGCGTGGGCACCGCGGCGGGGCCGGTGACCGGAGGTGACGACATGTCAGCTCACTCCCTGCCGCCGGCCGATCTGCTTGGCCTGGCTGACCGCGTCCTTCCAGGCGTCGTCGGGCTTCTTGCCCTTGGCCTCGATGTTGGTCAGCTCGGTCAGGTAGGGGGCCATGACGGCGGCGTCGGCGGGTGCCTCGTAGCTGTCCGGGATGGCCTTGGCGGCCGGACCGAAGACCTCGATGATCTTCTGTCCGCCGAAGAAGGCGTCCGGACCTGTCATGGCCGGCATCGCGTAAGCGGCAGGGCAGGCCGGGAAGATGGCGGCGTCGGTGAAGCCGCGGGCGTCGTTGGCCGGGCTCAGGATCCAGCTGATGATCTTGAATGCCTCTTCGGGATTACGGCACTGCTTGGGCAGGGCCAGGTAGGAGCCGCCCTGGTTGGCCGGTCCTCCCGGGTTCGGGCTGACATGCCACTTGCCCTTGGTGTTGGGGGCCGCCTGCTCGATGTCCAACGCGTGCCAGGCCGCACCGAGTTCGGTGGTGAGCGTGCCCTTACTGAGGGCGGCGTTGTGGGTGTTGTCGTTGATCTTGCCGTCGAGACCGAGCTGGTAGGGGCGGACGGCGAGATCCCAGGCGGCGCGTATGTGGTCCTGGTCGCCGATGAAGTGGTTGTTCTTGTCGATGAACCGCTTGGTCCCCTGCCCGACCGCGATGTTGAACACCGTGCCGAGGTTGTTGATCAGGTAGGTGCCCGGCAGCGCCTTCTTCAGCTCGGCGCCGAGCGCGAAGTAGTCGTCCCACGTCCTGGTCGCGGCGGCGACCTTGGCCGGGTCGGAGGGCAGCCCTGCCTTGTCGAACAGGTCCGCCCGGTAGTAGAGCGCGGTGGGACCGACGTCGATCGGGAAACCGATCTGCTTGCCGTCGGTGGTCTTGGCGAGCTCGGTCTTCCACCCCAGGTACTGGGGAGCGAGGCTCTTGAAGCCCAGGTCGTTCAGGTCCAGGAAACGGTTGCCGTTGGGGAGGAAGGAGGCGATGTCCTCCCCCTTGATGCCGGTGATGTCCGGGACGGCGGCCCCCGCCGCGAGGGTGGTGGTGAGCTTCTGCTTGAAGTCGCCGCCGATGGAGTCGGTGGTCAGCTTGATCTGGCTGCTGAAGTGCGTCTTGGCTTCGGCGACCACCTTGTCGCTGAGCGCGCCTCCCCAGTACCAGAGGGTCAGGTCCTTGCCGTCCTTGGTGCCGCTCGATCCTGAGCCGCCGCATGCCGCGGTGGCGCCGGCCGCGGCGGCCGTCAGGGCGGCGGCCTGAAGGAATCGTCTGCGGGAAAGATCCACGATCTTCTCCTAGTTCTGGGCGGGTTCTGCGCGTCGGCCATGTCGGGCATGCCCGGCAGGACCTGTGAGTCATGGGCCGTTGAGGGAGTGCGACGGGAGGGCCGGGTGGCTGAAGAGCATCGGCGTGGTGGGAACCCTTCAGCCACCCGGGGCGTGTGAGCTGGTCCTCTCAGACGGTGCCGACGCGTCCGTGACGGCGGAGTACGCCTTCATCCGCTTCGGCCGACCGGAGTGGGGTCCGGACCTCGCTTGAATTACGCAAGAGAGTGCACCCGGTGCGCGACTTTGACAAGGGTCAAGCGAGTATCGAGACATTCATGCGTGACTTTGCTTGAGTTTGAAGAGTTCGCGAGTATGGTCAGCGGCATGCTCGCTGACCGGAGACATCAGCTGATCCTTCGCGCCCTGCGCGCGGACGGGCCCCTCTCAGTGGTCGCCCTGGCCGAGAAGGTCGGGGCGAGTCAGGCCACGATCCGACGGGACCTCGTACAACTGGAGGACGAGGGACTGCTCAAACGGGTGTACGGCGGTGCCGCGCCCGTGATGGGCGAGGACGACCCGTTCGCCGACGTGGCCGGCGTCCGGGTCGAGGCGAAGGACGCGCTGGCCGCCTGGTGCGCGGACCTCGTCAGGGACGGCGAGACCGTGCTGCTCGACATCGGCACCACGGCCCACCGGGTGGCCCGCCATCTGCACGGCCGCTCGCTGACCGTGATCACCAGCAACCTCGCCGTCTACGAGGAACTCCAGGACGACAAGGACGTCCAGCTGATCCTGCTGGGCGGCGTGGTCCGGCGCGACTACCGCTCGCTGGTCGGCTTCCTCACCGAGGACAATCTGCGGCAGGTCCACGCCGACCGGTTGTTCCTCGGCACCAGCGGGGTCCGCCCGGACGGCCAAGTGCTGGACACCACCGCCGTCGAGGTGCCTGTCAAGCGGGCGATGATCGCCGCCAGCGCCCAGGTGGTCCTGGTGGCGGACGCGGGCAAGTTCCCCGGCACCGGCATGGCCCGGGTGTGCGGTCCCGAGGAACTCGACGTCGTGGTGACCAACGCCCCGGTGGACGAGAAGACCGGTAGCCGTCTGCGGGAGGCGGGAGTCGAAGTGGTGGAGGTATGAGACTGCCGCGCCCTGCGGGTGGCTACCGAGCAGCAGTGTGCCCGCCGCGCCCGGCCGGAGCGGAGATCCGCGCCCCCCGATCCCTGGCTTACCGGCCGAGTTCGACCGCCTGGGCTGGGCCGGCCCCCGCCTTCAGGCATGCCGGATCTCGTCCCGGCCGACGGCAGGTCCACCACCCGCGTCATCAGCGCGCCTCGGTGGGCGAGACGACCGCGGGCCTTGCCGGGAATTCAGGCGCCGGACGTCCCCGGTCCACGGTGCTCGAAGGTCCTGAGCGGCGGCACCGGACGCGGCCCGGTGCCCGGGACCCAGCCCGCGTCCAGCTTGCGCAGGCCCACGCCGTTCGGTGCCCAGACGTGGCAGCTGTTCAGCACACCTGACGTGGAGCGCGGGCCCTGGGACTCCTCCCCGGCGTACCGCAGGCCCGCGTTCGCCGAGATGGCCGCCTGCACGACCGCGGGGCCCAGGACGCGGGCCAGTTCATGCAGGTGCGAGCAGCCGGACACCCCACGGAACCGCTCCTGGATCGCCCGGTTGTACCCGGCAGCGACACTGAGCCCGGTCAGGCCGTCGAACACCGGGGTGATCAAAGGGCACTCGGCGTGCGGGAAGGTCCGCATGTCCGCGTCGGCGTGCACGATGACCATGTCGGCCAGACGTACACGCACGGCCAGCGCCATCCGGTGGACGACGTCGGCCGGCGGCTCCGCCCAGGGGCGCACGTCACTCAGTTCCGCCTCGACCGAGATCTCGTCGCCGCCCTCCGCGTAGGCGGTGACGGTGATCGTGCGGCGGTGCAGCGGGAGTTCGGAGCGTGTCATGACGACGCCTCCTGCGACAGGGCCGGGGCCACGGCCGGAGTCTCTCCCAGCCCCGCGAACTCCGGCTGTCTGCGTTCGATGAAGCTGCGCACGCCCTCGCGGTAGTCCGGGGCGCGTTTCGCCGTGGCCAGCAGGGCGGCCGCGTGGTCGCGGCTGTCGGGGAAGGTCCTCGCCTGGTCGTCGGCGAGCTGCCGTTTGATGAGGGACATCGCGTACGGGCTGGCCGAGCGGGCCAGTTCGGTCGCGTACGCGAGTGCCGCCGGGAGCAACTCCGCAGGTTCCACCAGGCGGTTGACCAGCCCCATCGCCAGGGCCTCCGTGCCGGTGATCCGGCGCGAGGACAGCAGGAGGTCGGCGGCGTTGCCGTAGCCGATCAGCCGGGGCAGGATCCAGGACACGCCGTCCTCGGCCACCAGTCCGCGCGCGCTGAAGGCGGCGGCGAACTTGGCGTGCGGTACGGCGAACCGGACGTCGCACATCAGCGCCTGGTTGAACCCGATGCCGGCGCAGGCGCCGTTGACAGCGGCCACCACGGGCTTCGGGAAGGACATGGGTCGGGTACGCGGGGGCAAGTGGTCCGTCGGCCAGGGGCGGGCGCCCGACGAGGCGGCGTCCAGGACGCTCATGTCCATGCCCGGGCAGAAGCTGCGCCCGGCCCCGGTGAGCACCACGGCCCGCACCCGTGGATCGCGCTCCGCCCGCTCGAACAGTTCGTTGTAGAGCAGTTCCATCTCGAGCGTCCAGGCGTTGTGCCGCTCGGGCCGGTTCAGGGTCAGCAGCATGACCCCGTCGTCGGTGAGATCGGTGAGGATCTCCGGGGCCGGGTTCTCGGTCATCGAGGTCACTCCCGCGGTATCCGTCGGCTGGACCGGCTTTATAGATAGATGAATCATCTATATACCAACGGGCCACGAGTGCACCAGACCAGATGGCGCACAATGAAGATCACCGACGGCTTGACCTGGTACCCTCGATGCACTA
The DNA here is from genome assembly GCF_055559055.1 of Streptomyces sp. NPDC024687. NCBI lineage: Bacteria > Bacillati > Actinomycetota > Actinomycetes > Kitasatosporales > Streptomycetaceae > Streptomyces > Streptomyces sp. NPDC024687. Next base: position 171,860 of record NZ_JBVHLJ010000011.1, read on the forward strand.
AGACGATTCATTTAGCTATACGAGGAGCCCACCGTGGCCGAGGCAGCCCGCACCGCAGAAACGGCGACCGTGCCCGTCCCCGCCCGCAGCCGTGTCGGACGTCAGGTGCGGGTGCCGAAGACCGCCGAGCTGGTCGCCGGACACCTGCGTCGCCAGATCGTACGCGGCGAGCTGAAGCCCGGCGACGCGCTGCCCCCGGAGTCGGGCCTGATGGAGCAGTTCGGCATCTCGCGACCCACGCTGCGCGAGGCGTTCCGGGTCCTGGAGTCGGAGTCCCTGATCACGGTGCGCCGCGGCGCCCACGGCGGGGCCCGGGTGAGCGCTCCGGACTCGGACGTCGCCGCCCGCTTCGCCGGCCTGATCCTCGAGTACCGAGGCGCCACGCTGGGCGACATCTACCGCGCCGCGGCCCTCATCGAGCCGCCCTGCGCCCGCCAGCTCGCCACCAAGCACACGCCGGACGACATCAAGCAGCTGCGCGACGCGGTGGCGGCCGAGAAGGCCGTCCTCGACGACCCGCTCGCCCTGGTCGACGCGCAGGACGCCTTCCACGCCCTGCTGATCGAACTCACCGGCAACCAGACCCTGATCCTGCTGTGCGGCATGCTGCGCAACATCATCGACCGGGCCAACGCCTCGTACACGGCGGGCGCGGCCGATGCCGAGGCACAGAAGGCGCAGGCCCTCAAGGGGCACCGGGCACATGTGCGGATGGTCGGCCTGATCGAGTCCGGCAAGGCGGACGAGGCCGAGAAGCTGTGGCAGCGGCACATCGCCGGCGCGGACGACGTCGTGAACGCCGCCGGCCCCAAGACGGTGCTCGAACTCCTCGACTGACCGGCCCCACCTCGCGACAGGTCCGCCTCCGCTACCCGCCACAGGTCGGCCCCCACTCCCCTCTTGCGCTCTCTAATCAGTTAGATAATTATAGAAGGCGTACTGAATAGTTCCCGGGGGCCCGGAGGCGACGCCATGGCCGAACAGCGCAAGCCCATCTTCGACTGCGACCAGCACATGTACGAGGAGCGGGACTCCTTCACCCGCTACCTTCCGAAGGAGTTCCTCGGTTCGGCGGTCGCCCCGGTGACCCTGCCGGACGGGCGGGAGGTGATCCTCGCCGGGGACCGCATCGTCGTATGCCTGGAACCGGAGTTCGGGCAGGTCTACCGTCCCGGTTCGCTCAAGGAGATGCTCAAGGCGATGGCCTCGGGCAATCCCGAGGAGACGTACCAGTTCGAGCCGATGCACGAGTCGTACCAGAACCGCGAGTCCCGGCTGCGCGTCATGGACGAGCAGGGTCTGGACCAGACGATCATCTACCCGGGCGGCTGGGCGCTGGTGGCCGAGGAGTACGTGAAGGGCGTGGAGCCGCTCTACGCCAACTACCACTCCTTCAACCGGTACATGAACGAGGTCTGGGGCTTCAACCACCAGAACCGCATCTACGCCCCCGCGCTGCTGTCACTGCGCGATCTGCCCAGCGCCGTCAAGGAGTTGGAGTTCGTCCTGAACCAGGGCGCCCGCTTCATCCTGCTGCCCACCGGCCCGGTGTACGGCCGCTCGCCCGGCGACCCGTACTTCGACCCGTTCTGGAAGCTGGTCAACGACGCCAAGGCCAGCGTCTGCTACCACATCAGCGAGTTCTACTACAACTCGCAAGTGGCGCCCTCCTGGGGCTACGACCCCAACCCCATCCACTTCCGGATGTCGGCCTGGCAGTGGCAGAACACCTACGGCCAGCGTCCCGTCGAAGAGACGCTGTCCGCGCTGATCTTCGACAACCTCTTCGGCCGGTTCCCCGACATCAACGTCCTGGTGTCCGAGTTCGGCTCCGAGTGGGTGCCGCACTTCGTGCGCCACATGGACAAGAGCCGTGGCATGGGCCGCAACGGCCCCTGGATAGGCGGGCAGTTGGACGAGCGCCCCAGCCAGGTCTTCCGCAAGCACGTCCGTGTGGTGCCCTATCCGGAGGACGACATCGTGAACGTCGTCAAGCGCCTCGGCTACCACGAGTCCATCGTCATGGGCTCCGACTTCCCGCATGCGGAGGGCCTGGCCAACCCGGCCGACTTCCGCAAGCTCATCGCCGAGCTCGACGAGTCCGCCCAGGACGACATCATGTACAACAACGCCCAGCAGCTGATCAGCCGCTGAGCATCGCGGGAGAGAAGCGGGGAGCCCGGTACCGGCATTCGGTACCGGGCTCAAGACTGTTTGGGGGTAGCGAGTGTGGAGCGGTCAGTGGTCACCCTGCTGAACCCGGAGGTCCGGTACTGCCGCCAGGCACATCGCCGGATGCAACCGCCATGACCCAACTCCACCACCGAACGCAGGCGATGCCCGGTTCCCCCCCGGCACCACGCACCCTCGCACTACTGCTCCGTGAGATCCGCCGCGAGGTTCGCGATGTTGGTGAGGAGGGCCGTGCCGCGCCGGGAGTGGTCGTAGCCGGCGAGGGGGTAGCCGTTGGTCAGGCAGGCGAAGGACAGGCCGGTCTCCGGGTCCAGGAAGCCGAGTTGGTAGGCGGCCCCGGCGCTGCCGAAGAGGGCCGGCGAACCGGTGGACGGCAGGTTGCTGCCCGCGTCCGGGCCGGCCACGGTGACGAACAGGCCCATGCTGGTACGGCGGTTGGAGCCGCCCCCGTAGATCTGCTCCCCGTGCGGGTGGTCCGTCAGCCGGATCCGGGTGCCCTCCGCCACCGCCTCCGGCTTCCAGAGGCCCGAATGCTCCAGCGCCTGGAAGTACAGGGCGACGTCGGCGGCCGTGGCGACCAGCGCGTGGCTGGGCTCGCCCGCCGCCAGCACCCGCGGGTCGGACAGGTACCAGGGGCCCCAGGGGTCGGGCTCCTGCTCGTCGCTCGTGCGGTCGGTGGCGGTCATCGGGGCGACGGTGCCTGCCTGCCGGTCCACCGGGACGCCGAGTTCGAGCGAGGACAGGCCGAGCGGTACGGCGATCCGCTCCCGCAGGTAGTCGGCGAAGGCCAGGCCGGTTCGCCGCTCCACGATCTCGGCGATCAGCCAGGCCGCCGAGGTGAGGTGGAACTGGAAGCGGCTGCCCGGCGGGTAGTCGAGCCGCCAGCGGCCGAAGGCGGCCAGGCGCTGCTCGCGGTCGAGCATCTTCGGGTACCCGAGTGGCGCGAAGGGGAAGCCCGCGGTGTGTGTGAGCACCTGCTCGACCGTCACCTCCTCCTTCCCGTTCGGCGCGAACTCCGGGATGATCGCGGCGACTTGCTCATCCACGTCCAGCAGGCTCTCGCCGATCAGCTTCCACACGGCGCCCGCGACGATGGACCGCCCGACGGACTGCAGGACGTATCGCGTGGACGGTTCGGCGTCCCCCCAGGTCTCGAAGGCGACCAGCCTTCCGCCCCTGGCCACGGCGACCTGGGCGGTCGGCAGCGGTCCGTGCTCGACCTCCAGGCGGATCCGGCGCAGGAGTACGTCCAGCCGGTGCGGGTCGACGCCGACGGTCTGCGGGGCGACGACCGAGTGGTCAAGCGTCACGTGTCTCTCCTTCGAGCGCGGCGGGCGCGGTGGGCGCGGTGGGTTCCCGAAGGCTTCGGCGTACGACCTTGCCGTTCGCATTGCGGGGCAGGTCGTCCACGAACCACCAGCGGACGGGGACCTTGAACCCGGACAGCCGGGCGCGGGTGTGGCTTCTCAGGGCCGCGGGCTGCGGTGGGGCGTCGGGATCTGCGGGGACGACGAAGGCGACGACGGTCTGGCCGAGCCGCTCGTCGGGAACGCCGGTGACCGCGACATCCGCCACCCCGGGATGCGCGGACAGGACGGTCTCCACCTCCAGCGGGTGGACGTTCTCGCCACCACGGATGATCATGTCGGTGCGTCGGCCGAGCAGGTAGAGATACCCGTCCTCCGCCACGCGGCCCAGGTCGCCGCTGTGCAGCCAGCCTTCGGCGTCGATCTTGAAGAGGTGGTCGGCGCGGGCATGGATCTCTCCGATGCCGTCCGGGCCGGGGTCGTGGACCCTGATCTCCACTCCGGGTGCGGGCCGCCCCACCGACCGCAGCAGCTCGGTGCGCCCGGCCACCGCCTCCCGGTGGTCCTCCGGGGTGAGCACGCTGATCGGTGATCCCTCGGTCTGCCCGAACATGTTGAGCATGCGGACGCCGGGCATCGCCTCGTACGTCCGGCGCAGGGTGCCGGGGCGGACGGGCGCGCCGCCGTACTGGAGGGTCCGCAGCGTCTCGTGGCGGGCCTGTCCGGCCGCCAGCAGAGTCTCCAGCATCGCGGGGACCATGCTGGTGTGCGTGGTGCCGAGGTCCCGCAGCAGAGCCCAGCCCTCGACGGTGAAGCGGGGCAGGCCGGTGATCAGGGCGCCGGCGGCGAGGGCGACGGCGAGGTTGCCCAGGCCCGCGATGTGGTGGAAGGGCGCGCTGCCGCCGTAGAAGCTGTCGGGGTCAAGGGCGCACAGCCCGCCGTTCACGCGGGCCCGGGCGGCCAGGCGCCGTTGGCTCATGGGCACGGGCTTGGGCAGGCCCGTCGTTCCGGAGGTGTGCAGGACGGTGGCGAGGTCGTCGGGGTCTGCCACCAACTCCCTTGATGCCGCGCGCAGTTCGGGAACCACGGCGATCCGGCGGCCGGAGAGCTCGGCGACCTGCCTGCCGAGGTCGGCGAACTCGGGCTGCGCCAGCAGGACATGAGCCCGCGTCTCCTTGACCACGGCCGCGATCTCGTACGCCGTCATGCGGACGCCGAGCGGTGCGAGTGGGTGGCCGGATCCGGCGCCGCCGATCACCAGCGCGAGGGCGTCGGCAGAGGTGGCAACCAGTGCGGGCACCGGTTCGCCGGGCTCCAGGCCGAGGGTGTCCAGCCAGTCGGCCGCACCAGCCGCACGGTGGAGGAGTTCACGTCCGGTCCAGGTCAGGTCGCCGAACCGGACGGCGGGGCGGGCATGGTCGTAGGCGCGGCTCACCATGGCGGTCCAGGTGGCCGCCTGCACCTCTTCCTGCGCGGCGGCCATCGGCTCAGGGCTCCAGTCGGGCCGCCGCGATGCCGGTGACCACCTGGGCGCCGTCCTGGTTGACGGTGCGCAGGGCGAAGTGGGCGACCGGGCCGGCCGGCGTGTCCTCGATCGACTCGACGGTGGCCGTGGCGGTGAGGGTGTCGCCGGGCCAGACCTGCGCCTTGAAGCGGACGCCGTAGCGCAGCAGTGCCTCGGTGCCGACCCAGTCGGTCAGGACCCGGCCGGTCATGCCCATCGTCAGCATGCCGTGGGCGAACACTCCGGGATAGCCCGCGGCCTCGACGGCGAACTTCTCGTCGGTGTGCAGGGGGTTGAAGTCGCCGGAGGCGCCCGCGTACTGCACGATCCGGGTGCGCTTGAGGTCGTCGACGAGGACGCTCTCGCGTGTCTCGCCGACCTTGATGTCGTCGGGGCTCAGGCTCATCGGGCGTCCTTCGGGGTCGCCGGGCCCTCGGGGACGACGGCCACGGTCACGGCGCTGACGACCGGTTCGCCGTCGGCGTCCCGGTACTCGGTGATGCGCTCGCTGAAGAGCAGGCGGCCGGTGCGGCCCTGCTTCTCCCAGCTGCGGCCGGCGGAGAGGTGCGCGTAGAGGGTCTCGCCGGCGCGCACCGGGCGGTGGTACTCGAAGTGCTGCTCGGCGTGGAGCCCGCCGGCGCCTTCGGCCATGACTCCGGCGTCACGTCCCGACCCGAACCACTCCTGCTCCGGCTTGGGACGCAGGTGGTAGTCGGGGTCGTAGTGGGCGCTCGCCATGGTGAAGGTGGGCGGTGCGAGCGCCGACTCGCCCTGGTACGCCGGGTTCTCGTCGCCGATGGCACGGGCGAACATCATGATGTGCCCGGCCTCGACGGGGAAGGGTTGCCCTGTCATCCGCGTGTGCTCCTCGAATCAGTACGGCAGATCAGTACGGCAGAAACGCGTCGCGCGTGGCCTCGTCCGGGTCGAAGTCCGGCGGCAGTCCCTCGAACTTGGGCTCCCGCTTCTCCACGAAGCTCGACACGCCCTCGCGGAAGTCGGGCGAGCCCGCGAAGAACTCCATGGCGGAGTAGGAGCGGGCGAGGGCGTCGGTGAAGGGGCGGTCCAGGTCGCCGTACACCTGGTGGCGTACGACGGCCATGGCGCGCGGGGAGCAGTTGCGGGCGATGTCCCTGGCGTAGGCGCGGGCCGCGTCGAGCAGATCCCCGGGTTCCACGACTCGGCTGACCAGACCGAGCTCCTTCGCCTCGTCGGCGTCGAACACGCGGCCGGACAGCAGCAGGTCGAGGGCGTTCTCCAGGCCGATGACGCGCGGCAGGACGTACGGCAGGTTGTACTCGCCGGCCAGGCCGCGGCGGGTGAACGCGGTGGTGAAGCGGGCCCCGCGGGCGGCGAAGCGGACGTCGCAGATGAGCGCCTGGACCAGGCCGATGCCCGCGCAGGCGCCGTTGACGGCGGCGATCATCGGCTTCGGCATGTTCCGCCTGCTGTACATGGGGACGCGGGCCTGGAGGTTGAGGGACTCCCCCGGCTGCGAGTTCTGCTCCAGGCGCTGCATGTCCATCCCCGGGCAGAAGGCCCGGCCCGCCCCGGTGATGATCACCACTCGGACGGCGGGGTCCTGTGCGGCCCGGTAGAGGAGTGCGAAGAAGCGGCGCTCCATCGGCAGGCTCCACGCGTTCTTGCGCTCGGGCCGGTTGAGGGTGACGGTGGCGACGCCGTCCTCGTCCACCTCGTACAGGACCAGGTCCTGGTCCAGGTTCTCGGGGGCCACCGCGGTTTCCTCGGGCATCACGTCACTCCTCGTCCAGCGGTTCGATCGGGTCGCCGACGCCGGGCCGTTCCCCGGAGATGGTCACCACCACCTGCCCACGGGCGCAGATGCGTCCGTCGGCCCGCACGTCGACGTCGGCGAAGTGCACCCGGCCGCCCCGCCGCACACAGCGCGCGTAGGCGATCGCCTCACGGCCGCGGGCGGGTGCGAGGTACTGCACCGACATCGACACGGTGCTGAGCCGGCTGCCCTTGGTGAAGTCGTGCCCGGCGATCACGGCTCCGGCCCCGGCGGTGTCGATGAGCGCCGAGATGACGCCGCCGTGGAAGACGTCTTCGTGGGCGGAGAGGGACTCGGCGTAGGGGAGCACGATCTCGACCCCGTCCGCTTCCCAGCGTGTCACCCGGATGCGGCAGCGCCGGTTGAAGGCGACTCCGCGTTCCCAGCGGGCCCGGAACCAGGCCCGGCGTTCGCGCTGTTCCTGATCGGTGAGGGTCCTCGCCGCGACGGTCATCAGCCCGCCCTCCGGTCCCGGCCTGGCGGCCGATCCATATAGTTACATGAATTCAATAGATGAGGCAATCACGAGGGCCGCATCCAACCCCTAGATGTATTATTTATATAACTGATTAGCCGTCCGTGAACAGAGGGAGACCCAGATGCCGTCGACCGCACTGGCCGGGATCCGCGTGCTCGATCTGTCCCGCATCCTCGCCGCGCCGCTGGCCACCCAGATGCTGGCCGACCTGGGCGCCGAGGTGATCAAGGTCGAGCGGCCCGGATCGGGGGACGACTCCCGGACGTACGGCCCTCCCTTCGCACCCGGGCCCGAGGGCGACCGGACCGACACCGCCGCCTTCTACCTCGCCGCCAACCGCAACAAGCGGTCGGTCACCGTCAACCACGCCTCCACCGAAGGACAGGAGCTGATCCGCGCCCTCGCCGCACGCTCGGACGTGCTCGTCGAGAACTTCCGGACGGGCACGCTGGCCAAGTACGGCCTCGACCACGAGAGCCTGCGCGCACTCAACCCGCGCCTCGTCTACCTCTCGGTCACCGGCTTCGGACAGACCGGCCCGTACGCCGACCGCCCCGGCTACGACGGCATCTTCCAGGCCATGTCCGGGATGATGAGCGTCTCCGGGCACCCCGAGGAGCCGATGAAGGTCGGCGTCAGCATGATCGACATCCTCACGGGGCTCTACGCTTCCACCGCCGTCCTCGCGGCCCTGCGCCACCGGGACGTCACCGGCGAAGGCCAGTTCATCGACCTGTCCCTGCTGGACTGCGGCCTGGCCTCGCTGTCCCACTTCGCGATGAACTACCTGGTCTCCGGCGAGGTTCCGCAGCGGCGTGGCAACGGCGGCTACGGCGGGATCCCCTCGCAGGCCTTCCCCTGCAAGGACAGGCCGATCTTTCTGGTCGCGGGCAACGACAAGCAGTTCGCCGCGTTCTGCGCGGCGGCCGACCGCGGCGACCTCCTCCAGGACGAACGGTTCGCCACGACCTCCGCCCGGATCGCCCACCGCGAGGAGATCCTGCCGGTGCTGGCGGCGATCCTGCGCACCCGCACCCGGGACGAGTGGCTGAGCGTACTGGACGCACACGACGTGCCCGCGGGCCCGTACAACGAGATGCCCGAGGTCTTCGCCGACCCGCAGATACAGCACCGGGGAATGCTGATCGAGGTCGAGGACCCGACCTCCGGGCCCCTGCCGATGCTCGCCAACCCCATCCGGTTCACGGCGACGCCGGTCGAGGGGTACACCCCGCCGCCGGCGCTGGGTGAGCACACGGCCGAAGTGCTGGCCGAGCTGGCCGACGTGACGGGACATCAGCTGGCGGAGCTGCGGGGCCGGGGTGTTGTGTGAGGTGGGTGGGTACGCCTGGGAGGTTTTCGCCCCCGCCACCCCTGCCCGTCCCCTCACTGGTGGCTGCGCCCCCAGGCCCCCGCTGCCGCCTGAGCGGCCGCGCCCCAAACGCCGGACGAGCTGGAGACTCAGCGCGTCTGGCGTGTGAGGAACCGGGGGTCCGGGGCAAGGCTCCCTGGCCCGGGTTCCGGAGCGGAGCCCCGGGGACAGGACGGGCACGGGCGGCGGTGGCCGGAACTCCTGCCTCACCCGAGCAGGGTCCGGCCGCCTTCCAGCATGAGCGTCGCGCCCGTCAGATAGGCCATGTCGTCGCTGACGAGCGCGGCCACGGCCCGGCCGATGTCGGCCACCGGGTCGCCGAGCCGGCCCAAGGGGATCTGCCGGGTGATCTCCTCCGCCTTCTGCGGATGCGCGGCGAGATATGCCTCCGCCGCCGGACTCAGCGCGGCCGGGCAGATGACGTTCACGCGGATCCCGTACGCGCCCCACTCCCGCGCGGCGACCCGGCTCAGGCCGCGGATCGCCTCCTTGGCCATCGCGTAGGCCGCGAAGGTCACCTCGCCCTGGACGGCGGCCGAGGAACCCAGGTTCACCACGCTGCCGCGACTCTCCTTGAGGTGGGGCAGGGCGGCCTGCATCGCGTGGAAGGCGGCCAACGGTCCGCTGCGGTAGGTGAGTTCGACATCCTCGTACGACGTCTCCTCCAGCCTGCGCTGCACCGAGGACTGCGCGTTGTTCACGAGCACGTCCAGGCCGCCGAATTCCCGTACCGTCTCGGCCACCATGGCGTCGACGTCGTCCCGCTCCCCCACGTCCCCGACCACGGTGTACGCCCGGCCGCCGCGTTCGACGATCTCCCCGGCCGTGTACTTCAGCTTGGCCTCGGTCCGGCCGGTGATCACCACGGCCGCCCCCTCGGCGGCCAGCGCGAGCGCGATCCCGCGGCCCACGCCCTGCCCACCGCCGGTGACCAGCGCCGTCTTCCCTGACAACCGTGCCATCACGTTTCCTTCCAGAAGCCGGACCAGGAGGGGAAGGCCTCGGGCAGCGCCGGTTCTCCGGCACCCTCCCAGCCCTTGAATCCCACGGACTGGGGGCGTTCGGTCACGTCCGCCGCGTACCAGTGCCGTTCGCGGCGCCGGGAGAAGTACCAGTCACCGTCCACGCGCGCGTAGTCGTCCCAGTAGCAGATCGCCATCACGATCCACCGGTCCCCCACCTCGTGCTCGGCCCTGCAGTACACCGCGCCGGCCGCCGTGTCGCGGCCGGTGAACTCCACGCGGTGACCGCAGATCTGATGGACCGACCGGTAAAAGCCGCGCACCGCGGGTTCGATGTGCTGCCGCAGGACGGCCCGCCCGCGGCCGTGGCGCCCCATGTCCACGTCCGGCCGGAAGCAGCCGACCCAGGCGTCGAGGTCGCGGCCGTCCACGGCGAGGGCGTAGCGGATGGGCAGTTGCTGGATGGCGAGCTGCGACTCGACGCGGTCGAGACGGTCCTCGAGCGACATCACGGGCGCGGCTCCTTCGGCAGACCGAGGACTTGCTCCCCGATGATGTTGCGCTGGATCTCGCTCGACCCACCGTAGATCGTCTCCGCGAGGGCGAGGAGGAAGGAGCGCTGCCTGCGGTCCAGCGCGTAGCCCTCACCGACGATCTGTCCGGCGGAGCCCGTCAACTCCGTGGCCAGCTGGCCGAGTTGCTGGTGCCGGGTCGACGCGTACAGCTTCGCGGTGGTGGCCTGGGCGCCCGGCGTGCGGCCGGCGGTCAGTTCGGCGATGGTGCGCAGGTTGGTGGTGCGCATGATGCGTACGGAGATCCAGGCGTCGACGATGCGGCGGCGCAGCATCGGATCGTCGAGCGCGCCCCGCTCCCGGGCCAGGTCGATCAGTGCCTCGGCCTCCCGCTCGAAGGCGAGCTGCTGGGGCAGCAGCGTGGTGCCGCGCTCGATGCCGAGCGTGGCCATGGCGGTGCGCCAGCCCTGGCCGACCTCGCCGACGACCATGTCGGCGCCGGTGCGCGCGTCGGAGAAAAAGATCTCGGCGAACTCGTCCTGGCCGGCGAGGTTGCGAATCGGGCGGATCTCCACGCCGGGCTGGTCCGTGGGCACCAGCAGCATGCTCAGGCCCTTGTGCCGAACGGACTGCGGGTCGGTGCGGGTGAGGACGTAGACCCAGTCTGCGTGGATACCGAACGACGTCCACACCTTCTGTCCACTGACCGCCCACTCGTCGCCGTCCCGTTCCGCCCGCGTGCGCACGGACGCCAGATCGGAGCCGGCGCCGGGTTCGCTGAAGCCCTGGCCCCACAGTTCCTCGACGGCGAGGATCGGCGGCAGGAAGCGCTTCTTCTGCGTCTCGCTGCCCACCTTGAGGAGCATCGGGCCGAGCAGGTCGAGGGCGTTGACGGTGGCCCGGTACGGGGCGTTCACGCGCGCGTACTCGTACTCGAAGACGATCTCCTCCAGGAGTCCGAGCCCGCGGCCGCCGTACTCCTGGGGCCAGCCGATGCCCAGCCAGCCGCCCGCGGACAGTTCACAGTCCCAGGCGAGGCGGACCTCCCAGGCCGCGCCGTCGGTGGGGCCGCCCACGCCCCGGTGCTCGGCGAACTCCCCCACGAGGTGGTCCGCCAGCCAGTCCCGCACCTCCTCGCGGAAGTCGCGTACCGCGGGCCCGAAGTCCAGCTCCATGTCAGCTTCTCCCTGAGGTCTCAGATGCCGAGCCGGGCGGCGAGCAGTTCCCGGTGGTACGACGGTGTGCCGAGCAGTACCTCGGAGCTCTTGGCCCGCTTGAAGTACAGGTGCGCCGGGTGCTCCCAGGTGAAGCCGATGCCGCCGTGGACCTGGATATTGTCGGCGGCGACCTTGGTGAACGCCTCCGAGCAGAAGGCCTGCGCGAGGGCGGCGGCCACCGAGATCTCCGTCCCCTCGCCCGCGTCCAGCGCCCACAGGCCGCCGTACGCGGCCGAGCGGGCGGACTCGATCTCCATGAGCATGTCGGCGCACTTGTGCTTGATCCCCTGGAACGAGCCGATGGGCCGGCCGTACTGCTCGCGGATCTTCGCGTACTCCACAGCGGCGTCCAGGGCGGCCGCGGCTCCCCCGACCTGTTCGGCGGACAGGAGTACGGCGGCCGTGGCGAGGGTGCGTTCGAGAGCGGGCCAGGCCGTGCCCTCGGGGCCCAGGAGGCGGGCGGGGGTGTCCGTGAACTCCACCCGGGCCTGTTTGCGGGTCTGGTCGAGGGTGGGGAGGGGGGTGCGGGTGAGGCCCGGCGCGTCGGCGGTCTCGACGGCCAGGAGGCTCACACCCGAGGGCGTGCGGGCGGCGACCAGGAGCAGGTCGGCGAGGTGTCCGTCGGGGACGTACGTCTTCGCGCCGGTCAGCCGCCAGCCGCCCGCCTCGTCATGGGCGGCGGTGAGCCGGATGCCCTGCTCGTCCCAGCGGCCGCTGTCCTCGGTGAGCGCCAGCGTGGCCACCGTCTCGCCGGACGCGATGCCCGGCAGGAGCTCGAGGCGCGCCTGCTCGTCGGCGCAGCGCAGCAGTGCCTCGGCGGCCAGAGCGACGGTGGCGAAGTACGGGCCGCCGAGCAGCGCGCGGCCCGCCTCCTCGAAGACGATGCCGAGATCGACGTAGCCGAAGCCCGAGCCGCCGTACTCCTCCGGGACGGCGAGGCCCTGGAGGCCGAGTTCGCCGGCCATCCGCCGCCAGACGACGGGGTCGTGCCCGGTCGGGTCGGCGGCAAGGCGGCGCACCGTCGCCTCGTCGGAGTGCTTGGCGAGGAACGAGCGGACGACCTTGCGCAGTTCGTCCTGTTCCTCGCTGAAGGTGAGATCCATGCCGAGCTTCCTGTCCTCGGTGCAACGTCACGTGCGGCCTGCTTGCCGCCCACCTCTCGATACAGTTAGATAATTATAGTATCCACACTGAATACACCAGGAGCGCGACGTGACCGATCCCTACGCCCCGTTCACGAGCCTGACCTTCGAGCGGCCCGCGCCCGGCGTGCTGCGGATCGTGCTCGACGCCCCGAACCTCAACGCCGTGGATCCGCGCATGCACGGTGAGCTCGCCGACATCTGGTCCGTCGTGGACCGGGACGAGGAAGTCCGCGCGGTGCTCGTCCAGGGGGCGGGCCGGGCGTTCTCGGCGGGCGGGACCTTCGACTCGATCGAAGCCATGACGGAGGACTACGCGGTGCGCGCCCGGGTGATGCGGGAGGCCCGGGACATGGTCTACGGGGTGCTCAACTGCTCCAAGCCGGTGGTCTCCGCGATCCACGGCCCGGCGGTCGGGGCGGGCCTGGTCATCGGCATCCTCGCGGACATCTCGATCGCGGCCCGCACGGCGAAGATCGTCGACGGGCACACCCGGCTCGGGGTCGCGGCCGGTGACCATGCCGCCATCTGCTGGCCCTTGCTGTGTGGCATGGCCAAGGCCAAGTACTACCTGCTGACCTGCGAAACGCTCACCGGCGAGGAGGCCGAGCGGATCGGGCTGGTGTCGAAGTGCGTGGACGACGCCGACGTGCACGCCGAGGGCCTGCGGGTGGCGACAGCCCTGGCCGCCGGGCCGGCCAGCGCGATCAGCTGGACCAAGCGGTCCCTCAACCACTGGTACCGCACCGCCCAGCCGATCTTCGAGGCCTCGCTCGGGCTGGAGTTCTTCGGGTTCGGCGGGCACGAGGTCGTCGAGGGACTCGCCGCACACCGCGAGAAGCGGCCCGCGGACTTCGAGGGCGTCAGCGGCAAGCACCCGCTCGACCTGTGACCACCGACCGTACGAGAGGAACCGATCATGGCGCCGGACCGGACCATCACCGAAGTGCCCCTGCTGGTGAAGGGGTTGACCTATGAGGAGATGCCGGTCGGGCAGGTCTTCCGGACCGCCCGCCGCACCATCACCGAGACCGATCTGGTCAACTTCGTCACCTGGGGCGGCTTCACCGAGCCCCTCTTCTGGGACGCCTCGCACGCCGCGGACGGCGGCTACACCGGGCGACTGGTCCCGGGCGGACTGACGTACTGCATAGCCGAAGGGCTCGTCCTGCAGACGAACGTGCTGCACGGCACGGGCCTCGCCTTCCTGCACATGGAGCTCGACGTGCTGGGTCCGGTGTACGTCGGCGACACCGTGTACGCCGTCGTGGAGACCACCGGATCCCGGCCCTCCAGCAAGCCGGGGCGGGGCGTGGTGACCAGCCGGATCACGGTCCGCAACCAGCGGGACGCGGACGTTCTCGTCTACACGCCGGTACGGCTGATCCGCGGCAGGGACTACGAGGCTCCGGCGTCCTGAGAGGGGAGCCGGGCTAGGAGGTTGTGCCGTCCTGAGCCCGGGGCGCGGTCGGGACCAGGCTCAGGCCGGTGGGCCGCCCCGCTTCGGGTACGGGGGCGCCGGCGAAGGCGCCGCGGTGCAGCCAGTCGGAGGGGATCGTGGGTCGCGGCGGGGCCTCGTGGTCCGGGACCGCCATCGTGTACAGGCGGGTGTAGCGGAACTTGGCCTCCAGGTTGTCCAGCACCGACCAGTACTCGTAGCCGCACACCTCGACACCGGCCGCGGTCAGTCCGGCCAGCCAGGACAGCCGGGCGCGCAGCAGGGCCCGGCGCCGGTCGTCGTCGCTGTGTCCCGTGGCGTCGACGAGGTCCAGGTCGCCCATGCCGTTGTCGATGACGGACAGCGGCGGCAACGCGTCGCCGTACAGCTCGCAGAGGCCGGCGACGGCGTCGGCGAGTCCTTCGGGGATGATCGGCCAGCCGTAGGCGGTGGTCTCCACGTCGTCGAACGGGACGATCGCGAAGCCCAGGCCCACGAGCAGGCGGTTCACCTCGTTGAGGGCGCTCTGACAGGTTCGCGTCGGCAGTACGCGCGGCAGGTTCTCCGGCGCGGTGACGCGGAACGGGGTGTGCCAGGACAGGCCCAGCAGGTCCTGTTCGGTGGTGATGGTCTCCAGGTCGCCCGGGCGTACGCATCCGGTGTCCTCGACCGGTGAGTCGCCGTCCTCGGTCACCATGTGCTCGCCGAGCAGCAGGGGGTCGAGGAAGAGGCGGTTGGTCCAGCTCTCCAGGCGTTCCAGGGCGAGACGGTCGTAGGGGTCGTCGGTGGCCGGGTAGCCGCCCACGAGGGTGACCGTGGTGCCGATCCGGCCCCGCGCGCCGGTGGCTCTCAGGGCCTGGGTGGCGAGCCCGTTCGCGAGCAGGATGTGGTGGACCGTGGGCAGTCCGGCCCGGCCCGCGCCCCGGTTCGGGGGATACATTCCGGCCACGTGGTCGGCGAGCGTGGGGCCGGCGAGGTCGGTGGAGGTGATCCAGCGTTCCACCCGGTCGCCGAAACGGCGGCCCAGTTCGGCGGCGTAGGCGGCGAAGCGCTCGGCGGTGTCGCGGGCGAGCCAGCCGCCGGCCGCGTCCAGCCATGGCGGCAGGGAGCGGTCGAGCAGGGTGAGAGCGGGCCGGGTGCCGCGCGCGAGGAGTGCGTCGAGCGCGCGGTCACAGCGGTCCAGGGCGTCCCGGTCCCAGCTGCCCGGTCCGTCGGGCTGGAGCTGCGGCCATCCTGCGACCATGCGGTGGGTGTCCGCGACGACGCCGGTCAGCTGCCGGAGATCCTCGGTCCACTGCCGGAAGTGTCCGCCGCGTTCCGGCGCGGGCGGCGGTGGCGCCGCGATGGTGTCCGCGGTGGCGACCCCCCAGTCGACACAGCGAAGGGATTCGTGCAGGAAACCATCGCTCATGGTTACCGTCCAGGCGGTGAATGGTTCAGCGCATTCAACTGAATGTCCGCCGACCGGACGCTAACAGGTCGAACAGACCACGACAATGTTTCGGCCAGATCTCCCGACACGGGATCAGACCGTCCCCAGGACGAGGTCGGCCGCCCGCCAGGCCATGGCCATGATCGGTCCGTTCAGATTTCCGGACACCATGGTCGGCATGACCGAGCAGTCGAAGAGGCGGTTCGCGAGCACACAGCCTGCGGACCCCGCGCCCACCACGATGTAGTCGAACGTCGTCATCCCTGGGTCTCCGGTGCCGGTGCCTGCTCGTCGGCGTCGAAGGGGCGGAACTCGTCCTCCCGCCACCAGGGGTACAGGGGTGGCATGTCCTTGCTGACCCGGCCCGGGAACTCGGGCGGCCGTTTCGCGAGGAACGACTGGACGCCCTCCACGGGGTCCGGGCCGCCGCCGATCTGGCTCATGATCCGGGAGTCGAGCCGGTGGGCAGTCATCGGGTGGGGCTCGCCCAGCATCCGCCACATCATCTGCCGGGAGAGGGCGACGGAGACCGCGGAAGTGTTGTCGGCGATCTCCCGGGCGAGTGCGTACGCCGCCGGCAGCAGCTCCTCCGGCGGGTGCACGGAACGGATCAGCCCGGCCGCGAGCGCCTCGTCCGGACCGAAGACACGGCCCGTGGCCACCCACTCCATGGCCCGCTGCATGCCGACGGCCCGGGGCAGGAACCAGCTCGCCGCCGATTCCGGCACAATGCCGCGGCGGGCGAAGACGAAGCCGAACTTCGCCGAGGTCGACGCCAGGCGGATGTCCATGGGCAGGGTCATGCTCGCCCCGACGCCCGCGGCCGGGCCGTTGATCGCCGCGATCACCGGCTTGGTGCTGGAGAACATGCGCAGGGCGACCCGGCCGCCGGTGTCCCGGTGCCAGGCGCCCGCCTTGCGGTGGTCGAAAGAGGAGCCGCCGGAACTGACGTCGGCGCCCGCACAGAAGCCGCGCCCCGCGCCGGTCACCACGATCACACGTATGTCGTCGTCGGCGTCGGCCGCGTCCAGGACGTCCAGCAGATCGGCCATCATCCGGGGGTTGAAGGCGTTGAGTTTCTCGGGCCGGTTGAGGGTGACGGTGAGGATCCGGTCCGCCACCTCGGCCCGCACGGTCTCGTACTCCTGCACGGGCATACGCGTCCTCCGTCACTCCGGCGAGCCGTTTCCAGAAAGCTTAATTAGTTATAGCATTCAACTCTACTGACCCGTTCGATGACGACTGATGGCGGTGGACATGACGGACCTCTTGGTGACGGCCGTCGGGCCGGTCCGGCTGATCGAGCTGAACCGGCCGGACCAGCTCAACGCGATGAGCGAGGAGCTGCACGCGGGTCTCGCGTCGCTGTGGGACTCGCTCGCCGACGACCCGGAGGCCCGGGTGGTCGTCCTCACCGGGCGCGGCCGGGCGTTCAGCGCCGGCGGCAACTTCGACATCATGACCCGGGTCCAGCGCGACCGCGCCTTCCGGGAGCAGAACGTCGAGGAGGCCCGGCGGATCATCACCGGCATGGTGCGCTGCCCGCTGCCGGTGATCGCGGCCGTCAACGGGCCCGCGGTGGGCCTTGGATGCAGCCTGGCGTTGCTGAGCGACCTGGTCCTGATGGCCGACGACGCCTATGTCGCGGACCCCCACGTCCAGGTCGGACTCGTCGCGGGTGACGGCGGTGCGCTCGTCCTCCCCCTGCTCGTCGGACTGACCCGCGCGAAGGAACTGCTGTTCCTCGGCGACCGGGTGAGCGCCGAGGAGGCGGTCCGGCTGGGCATCGCCAACCGCGCCGTACCGAAGGACAAGCTCCTGGACGAGGCCATGGACCTCGCCGGACGGCTGGCCGCCCTGCCCGCGCAGGCGCTGCGCGAGACCAAGCGCGCGGTGAACCTGCACCTGGAGCAGGCGCTCGCCACCGTGCTGGAACCCGCCCTGCTCGCCGAGCAGGAGACCATGCACTCGCCGGAGCACATCGCCGTCGTGGAGAAGATCATCGCGTCCCGCGACCGTCGCCGGACCGCCGGGGAGGGCTGAGGCATGGACTTCGCGTTCAGCGAGGAGCAGGGGGAACTGGGGCGCACCGTACGGGCGTTCCTGGCCCACACGTCGCCCGAGACCGAGACGCGGCGCCTGATGGAGACGCCCGAGGGCTTCGACCGGGCGCTGTGGCGCCGGATGGGGACAGAGCTCGGGCTGCAGGGACTGGCGGTCCCCGAGGAGTACGGCGGTGCCGGGTGCGGGCCGGTCGAAGTGGGCGTGGTGATGGAGGAGATGGGCCGTGCGCTGCTGTGTGCGCCGTTCCTGTCCTCGGCCGTGCTGGCGACGACCACGCTGCTGCGCTGCGCCGACGAGGAGGCCCGCAAGCGCCTGTTGCCGGGCCTGGCCTCCGGTGAACTCGTCGGGACCCTCGCGCTGACCGAGGACTCGGCCCGCTGGGACGCGGCGGGCGTCCGGCTCACCGCCCGTGAGAGCAACGGGAGTTGGCTGCTGATCGGGCACAAGATGTTCGTCCTGGACGGTGCCACCGCCGATGTCGTCCTCACCGTCGCCCGCATCGAGAACGCCACCGACGACGGTATCGGGGTGTTCTGCGTGGAGGGCGACGCGCCCGGCCTGACCCGTGCACCGCTGCCCACCATGGACCCGACCCGCCGCCAGGCCCGCCTCGACTACCGGGACGTACCGGCGACCCGGCTGCGTACGCACGGCGACGGATGGGACCTGGTCTCGGAGGTGCTCGACCGGGCCGCCGTGGCGTTGGCCGCCGAGCAGGTCGGGGTGGCTTCCCGCGCGCTCGACATGGCGGTGGAGTACGCCAAGGTGCGCCACCAGTTCGGGCGGCCCATCGGCTCCTTCCAGGCCGTGAAGCATCTGCTCGCCGATGTCCTCCTGGAGGTGGAGTCGGCGCGCGCCGCCGCCCACTACGCCCTGCTCGCCTCGGAGAACGAGGACCCGGAGCTGCCCGCCGTGGCGAGCCTGGCGAAGGCGTTCTGCTCCGACGCGTGTGTGCAGGCGACGGAGGAGAACATCCAGGTGCACGGCGGCATCGGCTTCACCTGGGAGCACCCGGCCCACCTCTATCTGAAGCGGGCCAAGACGTCACACCTGCTGTTCGGCGATCCGGCGTACCACCGGGAGCTGCTCGCACGGCAAATCGGCATGGACAGCGGCATGGACAGCGGCATGGAAATGGACAAGGGAGCGGCATGAAGGTCGACGGCAAGCTCAACGTGTGGAGCACCACGGAGGTCGTGGAGGAGGCCCGGCACCACGAGAAGGCCGGCTACGACGGCCTGTGGGCGTCGGAGTCCAAGCACGACCCCTTCCTGCCGCTGGTCCTGGCGGCCGAGCACACCGATCGCCTCGAGGTGGGAACGGCCATCGCGGTCGCGTTCGCCCGCTCCCCCATGCAGCTCGCGTACACCGCGCACGACCTGCAGACCTACGCCGGCGGACGGTTCTCGCTCGGTCTCGGCAGCCAGATCAAGCCGCACATCGAGCGGCGCTTCGACATGCCGTGGAGTCGGCCCGCGGCCCGGATGCGGGAGTACGTGAGCGCGCTGCACGCGATCTGGGCCGCCTGGAACGAGGGCGAGAAGCTCAACTTCCGCGGCGACTTCTACTCGCACACCCTGATGTCGCCCTTCTTCTCTCCCCCGCCGGCGACCGGCGGCGCGCCCAAGGTATTCGTGGCCGCGGTCGGCCAGGCGATGACCAAGGTGGCGGGCGAGGTCGCTGACGGGCTTCTCGCACACGGCTTCACCACCGAGCGGTACCTGCGGGAGGTGACTTTGCCGACCGTGGAGGAGGGGCTCGCCGCGTCCGGCCGTACGCGGGCCGACTTCTCCGTCTCCCATCTGCTGCTGACCGCGACCGGCCGCACGGAGGAGGAGATGACCCGCGCGATCGGCGGCACCCGTGCCCAGATCGCCTTCTACGGCAGCACACCCGCCTACCGCGGGGTGCTGGAGCTGCACGGCTGGGGCGAACTCGGCGACGAGCTGCACGCGTTGTCGACGTCCCGGCGCGAGGACAAGTGGGAGGCGATGAGCCGCCTCGTCGACGACGAGGTGCTGCACACCTTCGCGGTCGTGGCGGAACCGGAGCGGGTCGCCGGCGAGATCCGGCGCCGGTACGGGGCGCTGGTGGACCGGGTGTCCTTCTACACGGCGTACGAGATCGACGCCGCGGTGTGGGAGCCCATCGTGCAGGAGCTGCGCACGCCCGAGTGACGCTCGACCGAGCCGATGGGGGATGTCAGCCGAGCAGGTCCAGGACGGTGGTCAGGGACCTGTTCTGCAGCAGATAGTCCTCGGCCTCCTGCAGGTGCACGCGCCACAGCTCCTCGGCGGCCTCGGTCCGGCGCGCGGCGACCAGTTCGACGAGCGCGCCGTGGGCCCGGAAGCCCCGGCGGTTGGCCCGTACGTTCTCGGGGGTGCCGGCGTCGAGGTCGACATGTGACCAGTTCGCCTGGTCGATGATGTGCCGGACCATGCCGTTGAGGACGCTCAGCGTCTCGTTGCCCGCCAGTTCGACGACGAGGGCGTGGAACTCCATGTGGGCGCGGATGAAAGCCGAGGGGTTGTCCATGAGCCGCTCGGCCTCGGTGACGGCGGCCCGCAGCCGCTCGAGGTCCTCGTCCGTGCGCCGCTCGGCCAGCAGCCCGGCGCACGGCGCCTCGATGACCGTACGGGCGTCGTACACGTCCTTGAGGGTCGTGCCCCGGTATTCGAGGACCACGCCGGCGTACCGGGCCGCGACCGTGCCTTCCGGGGTCTGCACGCGTGCCCCGCCCCGGGCGCCCCGGCGCACACTGATCAGCGACTCCGACTCCAGCACCCGGAACGCCTCACGCAGCGTCGGCCGGGAGACCGCGAACTCCGCCATCAGCGCCGACTCGGCCGGGAGCGCCTCGCCCTCGGCCAGCTCGCCGCGCACGATCTTGCGGCGCAGCTGTGCCGCCACCAGTTCGGCCATCTTGGGGACGCGGACCTTGACGCCGTTCACACGCCCACCGCCACCGCCCTGCCGCCCCGTCGTACTCGTCACCGGGCCCACCTCCGTCCGACCCACAGGTGCGGGACACGGCCCGAGCACCGGGTAGACGGTTCACTCTACTAGATAACTGATTGAACTAGGTTATCGAGTTCACGGCAATGAGATGTTCGGCCAGCGCGAGCAGCAGGTCCCGGCCGACCGCCCGCTGCCGCATGTCCCCCATCACCAAGGGGACTTCCGGGTCGAGGTCGAGCGCTTCGCGGATCTCCCGCTCGCTGCGTTCCTGGTGGCCGTGGAAGCAGTTGACGCCGATCACGAAGGGGATGCCGCGGCTCTCGAAGAAGTCGATGGACGCGAAACTGGACTCCAGCCGCCGGGTGTCGGCGATGACCACCGCACCGAGCGCGCCGTGCACGAGGTCGTTCCACATGAACCAGAAGCGCTCCTGGCCGGGCGTCCCGAAGAGGTAGACCACCAGTCGGGGGTTGACCATGATGCGACCGAAGTCCATGGCCACCGTGGTGGTGGCCTTCCGCTCGACGCCCTCGACGTCGTCGACGCCCACGCTCGCGACGGTCAGGTACTCCTCGGTGCGCAGCGGCGCCACCTCGCTCACCGCCCCGACCAGGGTCGTCTTTCCCACACCGAAGCCACCGGCCACAAGGATCTTGACCGCCGCGGGTGCCGAGCCATCGTAGGCCCGGCCCGCGGGGTCAGAGTCTGCGAAGGCCATCCCTCACCGCCCGAAGAAGTGTCATGTCCATTGTGTTCCCTACCGCTACGGCGATCGGCGGGCGGGTTGTCGCCCTGCCCAGCGCCACCAGGTCGTCGATCAGGATCTTCGTCACCGCCACGGGCAGGTTCAGTTCAGCGGCGATCTCCGCCACCGCTGCGGGTGTGCGGCACTGCTGGAGGATCGAGCGGTGTTCGGGTTGCAGGCCGCGCGGACCGGCCCGGCCCGGTGCCGGTTCGACGGTCGTCACGAGAGTGATCAGGGTGAGGTCGTCGCGCGCGGGTGCCGTCCGGCCCTGGGTGATCGTGTAAGGCCTGACCGACAACTCCTCCGCGTCCCCTGCTTCCAGGCCGTCCATCCAGTGGCTCACTCACGTACACCGCGCTCGTCGGCGGGCGCCCCGAAGCGCGTCTCGGTGCTCATGCGCTGGCCCACCTGCTGCATCAGGGTGTGCATGGCCACGGCCATCAACTCGGCGTCCACTTCCTGGGACGCCACGACGGCCAGATGAGTGCCGCGGCCCGCGGCGGAGATGAACAGCCACAGCTCGGCCAGCTCGACGATGACCTGGTGCACCGAACCACCGCCGAACAGCTGCCCGACCCCGCGGGCCAGGGACTGCTGGCCGGTGGCGATGGCGGCGAGGCGCTCGGCGTCGCCGCGGGCGATGGTGCGGGACTGGCTGACCACCAGCCCGTCGTCGGACAGCACGATGGCGTGGTGCGTGCCCGGAACCTGTTCGACCAGTCCGTCCAGCAACCAGTCGAGGTCCGGATGGGTGGCGGTCGTTCGCATTGTCATGGTCAGTCTTCCGTCGGGATGCGTCTACGCTGCGGCAGCACGTCGGTGGGTTCGTGGTCGGTCGGGGGAACGTCACGCCGGACCATCCGGGACTGGCGCTGGAAGGCACCGATCGTCGCGCCGGAGCGGGTGGGTGCGGGCCGCCGGGCCGATGTCTGCTCGTCGGTGGGACGGGCCCCCAGGCCGGCGTTCGGGTCCCGGAGTTCGTCGGCGAGACTGGCCAGGCGCACCCGTTTGGGCAGCGGTCGCACGTCCGGCGCGACATCCACGCGCAGAGTGCCGCTCCCCTCAGGTGCGGCAGCCGTCCGCGGGACCGGGTGGGGGCGCGGCGGCGGGGTCCACACATCGCCCAGGGGGACCGCGCCTGCGGGCCTGCCGACGCGGCCGGTCACCAGGGTGTCCACGTCCGGGGCCGTCCCGTGCTCCGCGCCGGGCCCGTCCGCGGCGGCCGCCTCGGGGGGTGGCGGCCAGGCGGTGTCGGCTGCTTCGGGTGCCGGCCCGGTCGGTCCGGCGGCCTCGACGACGAGTTCGTCGGGGATGAGGACGACGACCCTGGTGCCGCCGAAGGAGGAGGGCCGCAGTTCGACCTGGATGTCGAGGGCACGCGCCAGCCGGGCCACCACGTAGAGGCCGAGCCTGACGTCGTCCGCCCGGGACATGACGTCCATGCGGGGCGGCTCCGTCATCAGCCGGTTGGCCTCGTCGTACTGCTCGGGGTCCATGCCCACGCCGCGGTCCTCGATCTCCACCGCGAGGCCGCGGCCCACCCGGGCTGCGTACACCTCCACGGGCGTCGGTGGCCTGGAGAAGCCCACCGCGTTCTCCATGAGTTCGGCCAGCACGTGGATCACCAGGCCGACCGCGCGCTCGGCCAGCCACACCCGGTCCTCGACGTCGATCTGGATCCGCCGGTAGTCCTGCACCTCGCTCTGCGCGGAGCGAAGGACGTCCAGGAGCAGGACGGGCTTGCGCCAGCGCCGCTGCGGCTGGCCGCCGCCGAGGATCACCAGGTTCTCCTCGTAACGCCGCAGCCGGGCGGTCAAATGGTCGAGGTCGAACAGGCCTTCAAGGACCTCGGGATCCTCGTGCCGGCGCTCCAGCTCGCTGAGCTTCTTCATCTGGAGTCCGATGAGCAGCTGGGTGCGCCGGGCGATGCGCTGGAGGAGCTTCTCGAAGCCGCGGAACTGCGAGACCTGGGCCATCGTCGTGTGCAGCGCGCTGTGGCGGGCGAGGTTCAACGCCTGGCCCAGCTGGCCCAGTTCGTCGTCGCCGTGCTGGATGGCGGGGAGTTCGGCGTCCAGGTCGACGACGTCTCCGCTGCGCAGGCGTTCGACCACGGCCGGCATGCGGGTCTGCAGGTCCAGGGCGGCGACGCGCAGGGCGGAGATCCGGCGACGCAGTGTCCGGGTGAGCAGCGCGCTGATCACGACGACCACGAGCACTGCCGCCGCGCCCATCACGCTGGTGACGATCAGCCGCCGCACCATCGCGTCCAGTTCCTTCTCGGTGGCCGCTGTCAGGGTCACCGAGTAGGTGGTGTTGAGCTGTTGGAGCTGGGCGGTGACCGGACCGACGCTGTCGCTCCACGTCGTGCCGAGTCCCTTGGGGAACGTGTCAGCGCCGGAGCTGTTGTCCGTGCCGGTGCGGGAGCCGGTGTCCGTGCCGGTGCCGGACAGGACTTTCTGCTCGGCCGTCGTCTTCTGCTTCCACGCGCCACCCGCCATCAACTTCCGGTAGAGCGTGGCCTGGTCGTCCGGGACGAGGGGCACGATCTTGTTGTCGTAGAGGAAGCGCTGGGAGCCGATCCAGCCGGCGAGCTGCCCGCGTTCGGTGCCGGTGAGCCGCCCGGTCACCGAGCCGCGGGTGAACAGGGCATTTTCCCGCGAGATCATCTCCATTCCCCAGACCGAGTCGATGGCCGGCCGGGCGAGGTAGTCGATGTTGGGCAACCCCACGTGGCTCAGGGTGGTGAACACGTTCAACTGGCCGGAGATGAGAGCCGTATAGCGGTCGAACGTCTGCTGCTGCGAGGCGGTCCGCTGGTCCACAGCCGCCCGGTAGTCGGACAGTTTCCGCAGGTTGCTGCCCACCTGGACGACCTTTGCGCGGATGTCGTCCGGGGCGCTCCAGTTGCTGTCGGGCAGTTCCTGGACAGTGGTGACGTCGGCGTCGGTGCGGACGCGCTGCGCGCGCAACGCCTTCTGGTAGCCCTCGGGATCGGCCAACTCCGCGCCACTGAGACGGCGTTCCTCCTGGAGGTCGAAGAAGGCAGCCATGATCGGACGTGCCGCCGCGTTGGAGGCCGCGTTGCGGTCCTTCTGCCTCTGCCAGTCCGTGTAGAGCTGTGCGGAACTCGCCAGCCACAGGGCCACGAGGGTCACGCTGGGCACCAGAGCCAGGATGAGCAGGACGGTGCGGAGTGAGGGCTGTCGCCGGGCTCCGCCGCCCCTGGGGGCTTGTCTCTTCGACGCACGCGCGTGCACTGCCACTGAGGTCCCCAGCGATGCTCCAAGTGACAGGCCGCTCCGTTGGGCCCGCACGATGACGCGCCATGCTATCGCCGGATACCGCTATCTAAATACACTTAGCTCACTAAGTTTTCACAAGAGTGGGTCAACCTGCTCGGTCAGCGCTCCGGCACGAAGTACGGCAGCGTGATCGCGTTCGTCAAGGGCCGGAAGTCGACGCGTACCCGCATGCCGATGGCAACGGTGTGCGGATCGCCGGCGTCGACGTGGGAGAGCAGGGTGCCGCCGTCGTCGAGGTCGATCACGGCGAGCGCGAAGGGCGTGTCGAAGCCGGGGCCGGGGGCGCGATGCACCACGGTCACCGAGTAGACGGTCCCCCGGCCCACGCTCGGCACGTAATGCCAGTTGGGCGCCATGCACCCGGGGCAGGCGGGCTCGGGGACGAAGAAGCGCAGCTCACAGCTCGGGCAGTACGGGACGACCAGCTCACCGCGTCGGGCCGCGTCCCAGAACGGTTCGGACAGTTCGGTGGGGACGGGTACGGGCCGGCTCATCGCGCTCTCCCCAGCAGGCTCATCTCGTAGTGCTGTGCGCCGGACCCTGCGTTCCCGACGACCGCGAGCTCGGCGCCCTCGACCTGGTGCACGGCGGTGCCGCGCAACTGCCGCACGGCCTCGACGACTTTGAGCGTCATCTGCTGCGTCCCGTTCCAGGCGTACGACAGACAGCCCCCGTCGGGATTGACGGGATGCTTGCCGCCCACGGCGATGGCACCGCTGGCCGCCAGTGGTCCACCCTCGCCCTCGCCGCACAGGCCCAGTGCCTCCAACTGCCGGATGATCTCGAAGGAGTTGGGGTCGTACAGGGAGAAGACGTCCACGTCGTGCGGGCCGACGCCGGCCATGGCGTAGGCGCGGGTGGCGGCGTCCCGGCCGAGCTGACCGACTTCCCGGTGCAGGGCCGGGTTGGCGTACGCGGCCTGGTGGTACTCCATGCCGCCGCCGAGGACGGCGACGGGCGGGTGCGGCAGGTCGCGGGCCCGTTCGGCGGTGGTGACCACGAGGGCGGCGCCGCCTTCGCCGACAATGCAGCAGTCCAGCAGGTGGAAGGGCGTGGCCACCATCCGGGAGGCGAGGACGTCGTCGGCGGTGTACGGGCCGCGGCCGTACATCATCGCCTCCGGGTTGGTGGTGCCGTTGTTGCGGATGGTGGCGGCGACCTCGGCTAGCTGCCGGGAGGTGGTGCCGTACTCGTGCATGTGCCGTGCCGCAACCAGCGCGAACTGGGCGACGACATAGCTGCCCCACACGTCGGCGAACTCGAGCGGCACCCCGGCCCCGACGGGACCGGCTCCGCGCGAGACCAGCTTGCAGCCGCCGACGACGACGGTGTCCGCGTATCCGGCGCCAATGGCGGCGGCCGCCTTCAGCAGACCCCGCGAGCCGGCGTTGTCGAGCATCGAGTCGCTGGTCCAGCGCAGGTCGCGGCCGAGCATGCGTGCCCAGGAGCTGCCTTCGCCGGGTACGCCGCCGGGGCCGGGCCAGTCGACCTGGGCGCCGTCGACGTCGGCCGGGGTGAGCCCGGCGTCCGCGATCGCGCCGCGTACCGCTTCGAGGGCGAGGTCCATGGCGTCGCGGTCGGGCAGCGTCAGCGCCTGTTCGGTGGCGTGCACGCCGACGACGACGGGTTGGCGGGCGTTCACCGGGTCACCGCCCCGCGCCGAGCTGGTCGCCGCCGGGGTAGCCGCCCCCGCCGAAGCGCTCGTCGAGCGCCTGGTAGTCCTTGGCGTAGTCCTTGGTGCGCGGCAGCGCCTCCACGAACTCGACCGTCTTCGGCTTCTTGTACGAGGCGATCCGCTCCCGGCAGTGCTCGATGAGGTCCGCCGCCGTGACCGGCTCGGCGCCCGGCTGGAGCACGACCACGGCCTTGACGTCCTGCGCCCAGCGCTCGTTGGGCACGCCGATGACGGCGGCCTCCTTGACCGAGGGGTGGGACTCGATGCAGTTCTCCACCTCGGCCGGGAAGATGTTCTCGGCCGCGGACTTGAGCATGCGGGTCGTCGTCCCGAGGAAGCTGATCGTGCCGTCGGCCTCACGCCGGCCGAGGTCGGTGGTGTGCCACCAGCCGAAGCGGAAGCGTTCCTCGTTGATCTCGGGCCGGTTCCAGTAGCCGAGGTGCACAAGGTCGCCGCGGACGCAGATCTCGCCGGCCTCGCCGACCGCGCACTCGGTGCCGGTGCCGTCCAGGATGCGTACGGCGGTGAAGGGGCCGGGGCGGCCCGCGTTGCCGGTGCCGGTGCCGCCGTAGGCGCCGGTCACGGCGAAGCCGGTCACCTCGGTCTGCCCGTAACCGCGGCCCATACCGCCGCCGTTGCGGGTGAAGCGGCTCTCGTCGGTGGGGACGGTGCCCTGCCACAGCTTCGCGGCGACGCTCGCCCGCAGGTGGGACAGGTCGTGGCCGGCCTCGCGGTTCAGCGCGACGAGCTGCGCGATGGTCGGGGGCATCAGGTAGGCGTGCGTGCACTTCTCGCCCGCCAGCAGCGGGAGCAGTTCCTCGGCGACCACGCGGCGGACGACCACGTTCTTGCCGCCGTGCACGAAGGCCGGAACGCCCCAGAACTGGTAGTTGCCGATGTGGAACATGGGCCCGGCGCCGAGGAAGGAGGTCTCCGTGCCGATGTCCCCCATCCACGCGGCGCTCGCACCCATGGCGAGCAGGTTGCGGTGCGAGAGCTTCGAGCCGGACTGCCGGCCGGAGATCGCGGCGGTGTAGATGACCAGGAGCGCGGAGTCGGGGTCGACGTCGGCGACAGGGTCCTCGACTGAACCGGTCGCCAGGAAGGACTCGTACGAGCCGGGTCCTTCCGCGTCGTGGCGCAGCCACAACGCCCGGTGGTCGCTGCCGAGTTCGGCCCGCGCCTTGGCGACCGTGTCGCCGATCTCCTCGTCCTGCCAGACGACGACCTTGGGGTCGAAGTCCTCGACGGCGAAGGCCATCTCGGGGGCTGCCCAGCGCCAGTAGCCGGGGCAGACCATGGCACCCACCTTCGCGGCGGCGCCGAGCAGTTCCCAGATCCGGAAGGAGTTCTGGCCCAGCCACAGGATGCGGTCGCCGGAGCCGACGCCCGCGTCCGCGAGGGCGCCTGCGAGCCGGTTGGTGCGCTCGTCCAACTGGGCCCAGGTCAGACGGACATCGCCGTCGACGAGGGCGACCTTGTCGGGGAAGGACCTTCGGTGCTCACGGATGATGTCGCCGAATGTCAGGCGGCGGGCGGAATGCATGCTGTTGGCTCCAAAGGCTTGGAGAGGTGGGGGCCCTCAGACGCGGCCGATACCCACGCCCTTCACGTTGATGAACTCGTCCAGACCGGCCTTGCCGCCCTCCCGGCCGAACCCGCTCATGCCGACGCCGCCGAAGGGCGTGGCGGGCGAAGTGATCGGATTCGGACCGGGGTTGACGTAGACCGTCCCAGCCTTCAGCCGCGGCACCAGGCGGTTGACGCGCGCGATGTCACGGGACTGGATGTAGGCGGACAGGCCGTATTCGCTGTCGTTGGCCAGGGCGACGGCCTGGTCCTCGGTGTCGAACGGGGTGATGGCCAGGACCGGGCCGAAGATTTCCTGCTGGGCGAGGTCGCTGCGATTGTCGACGTCGGCGAAGACGGTCGGGGTCACGAAGTAGCCGTCGGATGCGATGCGTTCGCCGCCGTAGACGAGTCGGCCGGCACCGTCCTCGATCGCCTTGTCGACCATGCCCTGGACACGGTCGCGGGCGGCTTCGTTGATGAGGGGCCCGATGTACGTCGCCGGGTCGAGCGGGTCGCCGACCGGCAGGTGGGCGATCACCCCCGTGACCCGGGCGATGACCTCCTCGTAGATGGAGCGCTCGACCAGCAGCCGGGTGGGCAGTGCGCAGCCCTGGCCGGTGTTGCTCATGGCGAAGGCCGCGCAGTACGGGACGACGAAGTCGAGGTCGGTGTCGGCGAAGAGCAGGTTGGCGGACTTGCCGCCCAGTTCGAACACGACCGGCTTGAGGCTGAGGGCCGCGTCGGCCATGATGCGGCGCGCTGTGGCGGGGCCGCCGGTGAAGGAGATCTTGTCGACGCCGGGGTGGGTGACCAGGGCCGATCCCGCGTCGCCGAGCCCGGTGACGACGTTGATGACGCCGTCGGGGATACCGGCTTCTCGGGCCAGGTCGGCGAAGAGCAGCGCGGAGAACGGCGTGGACTCGGCCGGTTTGATGACCACGGTGTTGCCGGCGGCGAGCGACGGCGGAACCTTCATGGCCAGGGACAGCGCGGGCGAGTTCCAGGTGATGATGTGGCCGATGACGCCGTACGGCTCGGCGATGGTGTACTCGACGTTCTCGTGCGGGCTGTAGGCCGCGCCGACCATGCCCTCGATCTTGTCGGCCCAGCCCGCGTAGTACTCGGTCCACTCGGCGACGTGCGGTCCGACGTTCTCCGCCCAGCCGCCGATGCACACCCCGTTCTCCAGCGGGCAGATCGCCGCGAAGTCGGGGATGTGGTCGCGCAGCAGCCCGGCGAACCGGGTCAGCAGCCGGCGGCGCTCGGCGGGGCGCATGGGTCCCCACACCTCGAAGGCCTGGCGGGCTGCCGCCACGGCCTGGTCCACCTCGGTGGGCCCGGCGAGCGGGATGTACGCCTGGATCAGGCCGGTCGCCGGGTTGCGGTGCTCGTACAGCCCGCCGCTGGTGTCGGTCATGTCCTTGCCGCCGATCACCAGACGCGGCTGCGGCAGGTCGTGCTCCGCTCTGTCCTGGTGAAGCTCCACATCGACCGTGACCACGGGTACCTCCTAGAGACCGCGCAACACTGCGCACATCCAGGCTAAATAGCTAACCTATTTAGCCAAGGTAGTCAATAAGTTCAGGACGCTCCGGGCCAGGCACTACAGTCCCGGCCGCGGACTACAGCCCCAGCGACCGCCCGATGATCTCCAGCATGATCTCCGAGGTCCCGCCGAAGACCCGCTGCACCCGGCTGTCGCGCCAGATGCGCGCGATCTCGTACTCGTTGACGTAGCCGTAGCCGCCGAAGAGCTGCATGCAGCGGTCGATGACCTGCCAGCCGGTCTCGGAGGTCCAGTACTTGGCGGCGGCGGCCTCGTCGGGCGTCAGCTCGCCCTGCAACAGGGCCATGATGCAGCCGTCCACGTACACCCGGGCAGCGTTCAGCCTGGCCCTGATGTCGGCGAGCGCGAAGCGGTTGGCCTGGAACTCCCCGATGGGCTGCCCGAAGGCGGTGCGGGTCTTGGCGTAGTCCAGGGCCAGCACGTAGGCCCGCTCGGCCGCCGCCAGCGAGGAGACGGCGATGGCGAGCCGTTCCGTGGGGAGGTTCCCCATCATGTGGTAGAAACCGCGGCCCTCCTCTCCGATGAGGTTCTCGGCCGGGACCCTGACCTCGCGGAAGAAGAGCTCGGCGGTGTCCTGGGCCTTCATGCCGACCTTGTCGAGCTTGCGCCCCCGCTCGAAGCCCTCGGCCCCGCGCTCGACGACGATCAGGCTGATGCCCTTGTGGCCGGCCTCCGGGTCGGTCTTGCAGGCGACGATGACCAGGTCGGCCAGGATGCCGTTGGTGATGAAGGTCTTGGAGCCGTCGATCACCCACTCGTCGCCGTCCCGGCGGGCGGTGGTGCGGATGGCCTTGAGGTCGGACCCGGCGGACGGCTCCGACAGCGCGAGCGCGCAGATCGTCTCGCCGCTGATCACCCCGGGCAGCCAGCGGGCCTTCTGCTCAGGCGTCGTGAGGTTCATCAGATAGGGCGGGAGGACGTCGTTCTGCAGCCCGAGTCCGATGCCGACCGAGCTGGTGGCCGCCATCTCCTCCGCCATGATGGCGTTGTAGCGGAAGTCCCGGATGCCCTGGCCGCCGTACTCCTCCGGGAACTGCCAGCCGATGAGTCCGGCCTTGCCCGCCGCCGCCCACGCGGCCCGGCTCACCTGCCCGTCGCGCTCCCACTGCTCGGCGTACGGGGCGCATTCGCGCAGGTAGAAGGTGCGGGCGGTCTTGCGGAACAGCTCATGTTCCTCGGTGAAGATCGTTCGGCGCATGCTCGACTCCACTCACGCATCTCGCTTATTTAGCTGAAGTAGTTATACGATAGCGCTGTATCGGGACCTGGGCGAGGGAGGGCGCGTGAGCGTACGGGACAAGGTGGCACTCGTCACCGGAGCGGGACGCGGCATCGGCGAGGCGATCGCCGACCGGCTCGCCGCCCAGGGAGCCGCGGTCGCCGTCTGCGACCTCGACCCGGAGGCCGCCGCCAAGGTGGCCGGCCGGCTCGTCGAGCGATACGGAGTGCGGGCGACGGGGGTCGGCGCGGACATCTCCGACAGCGCGGCCGTGCACGCGGCCGTGGAGCGGGTGATCGTCGAGCTCGGTCCGCTGGACATCCTCGTCAACAACGCGGCGGTCGACGTCATCGGCCGCTTCGTCGACAGCACCGAGGACACCTGGAACCGCATCATCGACGTCAATCTGCGCGGCACCATCACGGTGACCCGGGTGGTGCTCGACTCGATGATCGAGAGCGGTGGCGGCCGGATCGTGCACATCGCCTCGGACGCCGGCCGCGTCGGCTCGTCCGGCGAGGTGGTGTACTCCGCGACGAAGGGCGGGGTCATCGCCTTCGGCAAGGCACTGGCCCGCGAGGTCGCCCGGTACGGCATCACTGTGAACAGCGTCTGCCCGGGACCGACCGACACGGCGCTGCTCGGCCAGGTCGCCGACTACAGCCAGAAGATGTACGACGCGACGGTGCGGGCCATCCCGCTGCGGCGCGTCGCCCAGCCCGCCGAGATCGCCGGTGTGGTGGCCTTCCTCGCGTCCGACGACGCCGCCTACATGACCGGGCAGACGCTCTCGGTCAGCGGCGGATTGACGATGGTCTGAGGTGAACACCGTGCTGCGTGCCGAACTCCGCGACCACATAGCCGTGTTGACCCTCGACCGGCCGGGGCAGCTCAACGCCATCGGCTCCGAGACCGTCGACCAACTGACACAGATCCTCGCCGACGTCCGCGACAACGACGACGTACGCGCCCTGGTCCTCACCGGGGCGGGGCGGGCCTTCTCGGCCGGTGCCGACCTCGGTGAGATCGAGTCGTTCACGACAGCCGGGCAGTTCCGTGCCTTCGTGGGGCGTCTGACCGAGGCGTTCGCGCTCCTGGAGGACTTCCCCAAACCGTCGGTCGCGGCCGTTCACGGCTTCGCCTTCGGCGGCGGCCTGGAGCTGGCCCTCGCCTGCGACCTGCGGGTGGCCGAGCGCGGCACCCGGCTGGGCCTGCCCGAGATGAAGCTCGGCGTGCTGCCGGGCGCGGGCGGCACCCAGCGGCTGCCCCGCCTCCTGCCGTCGGCGATCGCCAAGCAGATGATCCTCACCGGCGAGCCGATCGACGCGGAGCGGGCTCACACGCTCGGGCTCGTCAACGAACTCGCCGAGCCGGGCGGTGCACTCAAGACCGCCGAAGCCCTGGCCGCGAAGCTGACCGCCGGGGCCCCGCTCGCACTCGCGGCGGGCAAGCGGCTCGTCGACTACGGGCTCGGCATGGACCTGGAGTCGGCGATCGCGTACGAGCGCGAAACCGTCGCGGTGCTGTTCGGCACCGAGGACCGGGCCGAGGGACTCAAGGCCTTCCGGGAACGCCGACCGGGCGACTTCCGCGGCGTGTAGCAGGCGTACAAGCGTCCGATGATCTGGAGGTGGGCCCGTGCGGCCACTTGAGGGCTATTCCGTGGTCGAGCTGGGCATGTGGGTGGCGGCACCGGCCGCGGCCACCATGCTCGCCGACTGGGGCGCGGACGTGGTGAAGGTGGAGGCGCCGACCGGCGACCCCAACCGGTACACGCTCAAGCACGTCGGGCAGGACATCGACAGTGCTCCCCCGTTCGAGACCGACAACCGCGGCAAGCGCGGGATCGTCCTCGATCTGCGCTCGCAGGAGGGCAAAGACGTACTGGAGCGGCTGCTGGAACGCGCCGACGTGTTCGTCACCAACCTCCGCCCGGGTGCTCTGGAGAGGCTGGGCCTGGCGCCGGACGATCTGAGGGAACGTCATGCTCAGCTGGTTGTCGGCACGTTGACGGGCTACGGCTGGACGGGCGCCGAGCGCGACCGCGCCGGGTACGACGTCTCCGCGTTCTGGGCCCGGCCCGGCATCGCCGCCATGCTCAACCCGGCCGGGGAGCCACCGCCCGGCATCCGGCCCGGCCTCGGCGACCGCACGGCCGCGGCCAACCTGGTCGCCGGTGTACTGGCCGCGCTGCTGCGCCGGGAACGCACCGGTGAGGGCGGGGTCGTGGACGTGTCCCTGCTCCGGTCGGGCACGTACGCCAACGGCAACGACCTCGCCCTGCAGAACTTCTTCGGCAAGCGCGGCCGTACCAGGCACCGCACCGAGCACGAGTCGCCGCTCTACAACTCCTACCGGGCCGCCGACGACCGCTGGTTCTGGCTGGTCGGCCTGGAGGGCAACCGGCACTGGCCCGGAGTCGTCAAGGCGCTGGGCCGCGAGGACCTGGCCACCGACGAGCGGTTCGCGACCGGCAAGGCCCGGCGCGGGCACGTCACCGAACTGATCGCCGCGTTCGACGAGGAGTTCGCGCAGCGGCCGCTGGACGAGTGGGCCGAGCGCTTCGACGCCGAGGGCGTGTGGTGGGCGCCCGTGCAGACCCTGGCGGAGGTCGCGGCCGACCCGCAGGCGGAGGCGGTCGGGGCGTTCGTCGAACAGCCCGGTATGGGTGACGCGCCGCCACTGCGCACGGTGGCGACTCCGGTCGCCTTCTGGGGCGTCGACGAGAAGCCGCGCGGCGGCGCGCCGACACTCGGCGAGCACACCGACGAAGTGCTCCGCGAACTCAACTGAACTCACCTATCTGGAGGTACGGCGTGGGCATCCTCGACGACAAGGTCGCCATCGTGACCGGCGGCGGCAGAGGCCTTGGCCGGGCGCACTGTCTGGCGCTCGCCGAGGCCGGCGCGACCGTGGTGGTCAACGACCTCGGCTCGGGCATACACGGCGAGCAGACCGGCGACTCCCCCGCCGACGAGGTCGTCGCCGAGATCACCAAGCTCGGCGGCCAGGCGATCGCCAACCACGCCTCGGTGACGGACTGGACGGCGACCGAGACCATGGTCGCGGACACCGTCGCGGAGTTCGGGCGCCTCGACATCGTGGTGAACAACGCGGGCATCGTGCGCGACCGGATGCTGTTCTCGATGACGGAGGCCGAGTTCGACTCCGTCATCGCGGTGCACCTGAAGGGCACCTTCGCGCTGACCCGGCACGCGTGCGCGTACTGGCGCGAGGCATCGAAGCGGGGCGAGCGGGTCTCCGGCCGCGTGATCAACACGACGTCCGGGACCGGCCTGTTCGGCAACCAGGGCCAGTCCAACTACGGGGCGGCGAAGGCCGGAATCGCGGGGCTCACCGTCCTGACCGCCCTGGAGATGCGCCGGTACGGCGTCACCGCGAACGCCATCTCGCCGATCGCGGCCACCCGGATGACGGACGGGCTGGCCGTCGGCGAGTCCCTCCAGGCCGCCGAGGGCTTCGACCCGCGCGATCCCGCCAACGCCTCCGGCGTCGTCGTGTACCTGGCCTCCGACAGCGCGGCCTGGCTGACCGGCCAGGTCCTGCGCATCGAGGGCAACCGACTGAACCGCCTGCAGGGCTGGACGGTCGCCGCGGTCCACCCGAGCCAGTCGGGGCAGGCCCTCACCTACGACGAACTCGTCGACGCCGTACCGCAGTTGTACGGTGCTGTTCCCGCCGGCCGGGCGACGGGAGCCGGTCAGTGAAGGGCCACGACGCCGCCGCCCTCGTGCTGCGCGCGACCCTAGGCCCCATGCTCTTCGCGCACGGCTGGAACAAGGTCGCCGGGCCGGGCGGGCTCAAGGGCACCACGGGCTGGTTCGAGGCACTGGGCCTCAAGCCGGCCGAGGTGCACGCCCGGATGGCGGCGGGCACCGAAATGGCCGCGGGCGTCGGCATCGCGCTCGGCGCGGCCAACCCGCTCCCCGCGGCGGCGGCCGTCGGCCTGATGACCGTGGCCGCGCGGACCGACCACCGCGGCAAGGGCTTCTTCGTCTTCAAGGGCGGCTGGGAGTACGCCGGTGTCGTGGGCGGCGCGGCCGTCGCACTGGCGGCCCTGGGCAACGGCCGGTACTCGCTCGACGGCCTGCTGGGCCGCCAACGCGCGGGCGCCCGGCACGCGTTGCTGGCGGCCGGCGTCGGCACGGTGAGCGCGGCGGCGCTGTTGGCGCTGTGCTACCGGCCGCAGCCGAACCCTGACGAGACAGATCAGTGAGACCGATGAGGGCAACAAGGGAGAGTCGACATGGACGCGGCTGACTTCAGCGCGGTGCTGTCCGAGGTCCGGCGTTTCGTCCGGGACCGCGTCGTGCCGCTCGAGGCGGAGATCGACGAGAAGGACGAGATGCCCGCGGACATCCGCGAGGCGGCCAAGAAGATGGGCCTGTTCGGCTTCGCGCTGCCCGAGGAGTACGGCGGGTTGGGGCTGTCGATGTACGAGGAGGCCCAGCTGATGTTCGAGCTGGGCTACACGACCCCGTCCCTGCGCTCGATGTTCGGCACCAACAACGGCATCGCCGGGCACGTCCTCATGGTCGGCGGCACCGAGGAGCAGAAGGCCGAGTGGCTGCCGCGGATCGCGTCGGGGGACGTCCTGGCGTCGTTCGCGCTGACCGAGCCGGAGGCGGGGTCCGATCCCTCCACCCTCACCACGAGGGCGCACCTGGACGGCGACGAGTGGGTGATCAACGGTGCCAAGCGCTACATCACCAACGCCCCCCTCGCCGACGTCTTCATGGTCTTCACCCGCACCGACCCCGACGCCCCGCGCACCCGCGGCATCTCGACCTTCCTGGTCCCGGCCGGCACCCCGGGGCTCACCGTGGCTCCCAAGGACCACAAGATGGGCCAGTTCGGCGCCTGGACCGCGGACGTGTACTTCGACGACGTCCGTGTACCGGCCACCGCCCTCGTCGGCGGCGAGGACGGCCTCAACCGGGGCTTCTCCACCGCGATGGGCTGCATTGCCCACGGGCGGGTGCACATCTCCGCGCTGATGGTCGGCATGGCCGAGCGCCTGGTCGACGAGTCGGTCGCCTACGCGAGCACCCGCAAGCAGTCCGGGAAGCTCATCGGCTCCTTCCAGCTCGTCCAGGGTCTGATCGCCGACTCGCAGACCGACTACTACGCCGGACGCGCCACCGTCCTGGAGGCCGCCCGCGGCTTCGACGCCGGCACGGACACCAAGATCGGCCCGTCCTGCACGAAGTACTTCGCCAGCGAGATGGTGTGGCGGGTCGCGGACCGAGCGGTGCAGGTCCACGGCGGCGCCGGCTATATGCGCGGGGTCGCCGTCGAGCGCTTCTACCGCGACGCCCGCCTGTTCCGCATCTACGAGGGCACCAGCCAGGTCCAGCAGGTCATCATCGCGAAGGCACTGCTGGGCGAGGCGGCGCACGGCTGAACCCGCCTGTCATCCCGGACCCCGGCCACACGGACACCGCCTACACCCTGGAGGCGATGCGTGCCTGGTGCTGGCTCACGCGGTGCACTCCTCCCCGGGTGCGCACCGGCAGGGGCGGGGCGTCGGCGATTGACTCGTCGATGGCCGGCGGGGGTCGCTGGAACCAGGACCCCGCACGTGGTGAGCGCGAGCTATGGCCGGCGTACGGCGCGCCCGCGTCGCTGCTGGCTGCGATCCGACCACTCCGTGTGACAGGCTGTCGAATCCGCCACGTACGGGGCCTGATGGAGGGTCAGGCGCCCGGGTGCAGACCGGGCCAGCCGGGTGTCGGGTCACCCTTGACCTCGCCGAAGTAGAGGGCGAAGGTCTGCTTCAGCCGCTCGACCTGGGCCCGGTCCTCCATGAAGCGAGGGAACCCGTCCACGTTGGCGTTCGGATACTCCCAGATCGGCTTGAGGCCGGTGGGCGGCGCGATGTCCGTGCGCACGGACCAGCTGTTGGAGGTCTGACGCTCGGTGGACAGCTGCCAGTTGAGGTAAAGCTTGGCCGCCGTGAGGTTGGCGGCCTGTTTCAGGATCGCGATTCGCTGTCCCCACGCCATGAACGGGTGCCCGTCGGTCATCATCCAGCGGTTCGGGCTGGTGGCGAGCGGGTTGCCACCCGCGCCGACGCCGATGATCTTCTCCTTGTTGGTGACCGCGGTGCCGGGGGAGAAGGTGCCGCGGGCGAACTGCGGCTGCTGGGCGGCGAAGTCGGCCACCCAGTCCCAGCCGTAGGTCTCGGCGTAGAGGGCGAAGAGGTAGAGCACCGCGTCGTCGTCGTGCGGGTAGGAGGAGGCGATGGCGCCCTTCCAGCGCGGGTCGACCAGGTCCAGCGGCGTCTGCGGCGCGTCGGCCCCGGCCGCCGCCACGTCGTACAGGTAGCTGAAGGCGATGACCATGCCGGCCACCCAGGCACCGTCCGCGTCCCGGAACTTCTTGTACAGCTTGCTGAAGCCGGCGGGCTTGTAGTGCAGCAGCCGGCCCTGGCGCTTCCAGCGGGTGAAATCCTGGAGCGTCTGCAACTGCACCACGTCGGGGACCAGGGTGCCGGTCGCGAACTGGTTGTCCACGCGGACGTCGTGGTACTTGCTGTAGTCCACGATGAGGTTGAGGTCGATCTGCGGGAATCGCTGGCGGAAAGCGGTTCGGGCGGCGGCGCCGCTGCCCGAGTTGGCGAGGTCGCCGCCCGCGTAGATCACGAGCTTGCCGCCTTCGGCGATGGCGGCCTGGTACAGCTCGTCGAGGGTCCTGGTCTCCTCGGCGCCGGCGCCGCGCGCGGCTGTGGTGGGGGCTGCCGCGGCAGGGGACGCCGTGGCGCCGAGCGTGCCGAGGCCGAGCGCGGCGCCCGCTCCGGTAGCCAGGAGTCGTCGTCGACTGGGAATGCTGGTCACTGGGGTAACCCTTTCTGCGTGGGGGCAGGGGTGGTCCCGGTGTACGGGCGGCGAACCGCCTCGGCCGGGAGGGTGGGAGCGGAAGCAGCGAAGCCGGTGGTCTCGTACGGACTGCGCCTCAGACCGGCCGTGAGCTTGCCGGAGTCGAGCATGTCGGAGGCGAGCCGGTGGCCGTCGGCGAGGGTGAGGCCGGCGTCGGTCGGCAGCGCCTCCTGCTCACTGTTGACGAGGGTGGCGGTCCTGTTATTGCTGCCGACCGGAAAGTCCGGATCGAGGCCGGTGAATTCGAGTGTGCTCATCAGGACTCTTCGCTGTTCCGTCGAGGATGGGGCCCGCTGGAGGCGACCATTCATCCGACAAGACGGTATCTGACACGTCAGATGTTGTGGACATGGGGGCACCGGGTGTGATGCGAGTCGCACTGGGTCTGCTGTTGCGGCCACCGTTGGCCGGGTGGGTGGTGCCGTGGCGTGAAGTGCATAGGGCGCCGGTGGAGGTCCCTGCGGAGCACCGGGCAGACGGTGGTGTCCAGGCGCCCGCCACGGCGGAGACCACCATGAGTACGGCTCGGCGTGGTCGAGGAGCACCCGAGGCCACGAGCGCGGCCGCCGTCGAGGCCCGCGCTGCCGCCGTGCTCGACTTCCTGCTGCTCTTCCTCGACACGTCTTGATGCCCCGCCTGGATACGGCCGAGACACCGGATCCTGGCCGCCGTGCGGGAGGCCGAGAGGGCCTTCGCGGCGGTCAAACGCACGGTCGGAGCCACTGCCACCCTCGCCGCGTTGCCGTCGACCGTCGCCCAGATCGTGGCCCCGGCGCTGACTGAACTGCGTTCACACAGCTGGAGCAAGGCCATCCCGGAGTGAGCGGTCGCACGCTCCTGTCGTTCCTCATCCGCCGTGTCTCCGCTCACGGCTTCAACGAGCCGACCCGGACGTCGTCCAGGCCGCACTCCTGCTTCGCACTCTGGAAGCATTCCTCAACGGCCCGGCGGCTGCCCGCGATGCGGATCAGCTCGTTCAGCGTGGTGTCGGCGGGGCAGTAGGCGATGTAGTAGGAGATCTGATCGGGCCTGCTGACGCTGCGGCGGGCGAGACGGTCCCCTTTGAAGAGACCCCGCTGGTCGACGTGCACGGTCAGAAGGTCGTGGCTGTCGATCACCTCAGAGATGCCCCGGGGCACGATCGCGCCCGACCACGCGTCCAGGTTCCGGCCGAACCACTCCGACAGGCCGTACGGCTTGCTCACCACGTCCCAGAAGTCGTCAAGTGTCTCGATCAGCCGATCGTGCAGTTCACCATCAGCTCGCTCTCCGTCAGCGCAGCAGCCCGACCAGCCTCACCACGGTCACTCACCGATCAAAGAGACAGGTTCTCCAGGGGCGCGCCTGGATGCGCGGCGCGACCATGGCGCTGGAGCCGGGCGGGAGCCTGGTACTGGTGGACCTGCATCCGACGTTCCGGACGGTCGCCACCCTGGATCCACTCGTCGTCGACTCGCATTACGGCGGGGGCGCACCCCAACGCGAGACGGAAACCGGAACCCAGCCCACCCGGCCTTGACGGCAACAGCCCATCAGAGAGTCCAGTACCCGTACGCGCTCGGTACCGGCTGCCCTTCGGGGACTCCCATCTGCCGATCCCGTACTCGCTCCGCGCGGTGTCGCCCGGCTCGTACGGTGTGGCCCGCCCGCCCCGAGGGAGGGTCAGATGCCGAGCCGGTCCAGCAGCCGCTCGTGGTACACCGCCGGGCCGCCGAACAGCAGTTGCGAGGACTTGGCGCGTCGGAAGTACAGGTGGGCCGGGTGTTCCCAGGTGAAGCCGATGCCGCCGTGGACCTGGATGGTCTCCATGGCGGCGGACATGTACGCCCGTGAGCAGCAGGCGTGGGCCACGGCCGCGGCAACCGGGAAGTCCGGGGACCCCTCGTCGGCCAGCCGGGCCGCCTCACGGGAGGACGCTTCGGCCAGTTCCACCTGGACGAGCATGTCGGCGCACTTGTGCTTGACCGCCTGAAAGGAGCCGATAGGCCGGCCGAACTGATGACGGACGCGGGCGTAGTCCGCGCTCGTCTCCAGGCACCGGCGCGCCCCGCCCGCCTGCTCGGCAGCCAGCCCCACGGAGGCGATGTCGAGGACCTTGGCCATGATGCGCCCGCCGGCCCCCTGCGTCCCGACGAGCGTCGCGGGGACGGCGTCGAACGTCATCCGGGCCATGGCCCGGGTGGCGTCCAGCGTCTGCATCGGCTCCGCCGCAAGTCCCGGGGCATCCCGGTCCACGGCGAAGAGGGTGGGGCCGGCGACGGTACGGGCGATCACGAGGATCAGATCGGCCGTCGTACCGTCGATGACGAAGCACTTGCGGCCGCGTACCGTCCAGCCGCCGCCGTCGCCGTCCGGCACGGCGCGTGCCGAGACCATGGCGGGGTCCCAGGAGCCGTGGTCCTCGGCAACGGCGAGGGTGGCCGTGGTGCGCCCGGCCGCGATGCCGGGGAGAAGGCGCGCGCAGGCGTCCCCGTCCCCCGAGGCCAGCAATGCCTGGGCCGCCAGGAGGACGGTCGCGAAGAAGGGAGCGCAGAACAGCGCGCGGCCCATCTCCTCCAGGACGACTCCGAGTTCGACGAGGCCGAAGCCGTCGCCGCCGTACTCCTCGGGGATGGCCAGGCCGGGCAGGCGCAGTTGGTCGGCCGCCTGGGACCACACCGCCGGGTCGAAGCGCGGTTCGCTCTCCATGAGCTTGCGTACGGCCTCCTCGGGCGACTTGGCCTCAAGGAACTCCCGTACGGCTGCCCGCAGTTCCCGAAGTTCGCTCTCGTCGGCGGTCACGGCCGCACCTCCTTGGCAGCGGTGGTCACCGGTTCCTTGGGCAGGCCGAGAACGCGTTCCGCGAGGATGTTCTTCATGATCTCCTCGGTGCCGCCGAGGATGCGCAACGCCGGTGTGGCCAGGAGCAGTTCGGTCCAGGCGTAGGTGCCCCACTGGCCGGTGTCGGCGATGATCCGGGGGCCGAGCACGTCGGACACGAAGTGTGCCGCCCGGGTCAGGTTCTGGCCGTACATGAGCTTGGACACGGACATCTCGGGGCCCGGTGCGACCCCGGCGCGCAGCTTGCGCAGGGCGCGGGCGTTGAGGTGCCCGGTGGCCAGGACGTCCACCAGGAGTTCGGCGAGGCGGGCGCGCAGGGCGCGGTCGTCCCAGGTCCAGGTGGCACGCATGAGCGCCGAGAGGTGGTCCGGGGACAGGGCGGCGCCCACCGGGCCCACGCCCTCGCTGCCGACCGTCGCGCGCTCGTTCATCAGGGTGGTCAGGGCGACCGTCCAGCCGCCGTCGACCTCGCCGAGGCGGTGGTCGTCGGGGATGCGGACGTCGGTGAGGAACACCTCGTTGAAGTCGGCGCCGCCGGTCATCTGCCGCAGCGGCCGTACCTCGACGCCGGGAGTGTCCATGGGGACCAGGAAGGCGGTGATGCCGCGGTGCTTGGGCGCGTCCGGGTTCGTCCGGGTCAGGGCCAGGCCGATCTGGCTGTGCTGGGCGACCGACGTCCACACCTTCTGCCCGTTCAGCACCCAGTCGCCGCCCTCGCGGACGGCCCGGGTGGCCACGCTCGCCAGATCGGATCCGGCGCCGGGTTCGCTGAACAGCTGGCAGGCGATGGCGTCCCCGCGGTACATCGCCGGCAGCCAGCGGTCCTTGATGTGGGGCTGGGCGTGGGCCAGGATCGTCGGCCCGATCATGCCCAGGCCGATCACGCTGAGCACACCGGTGTCGGCGACGTCGTACTCCGACTCGACGGCGTCGTAGAGCAGGTCGTGGACGGGGGTCAGGCCCCGGCCGCCGTACTCCACCGGGCCGGTGATCCAGCCGAAGCCGTTCTCGTAGCGGATCCGCTGCCACTCCCGGGCGCACTGCACGAACTCCCTTTCCTCGTCGGGCGGGAGGCTGCTGAAGTACGCCATCGAGTCGTCGCCCTCGCCCCAGGTGACGGCGGTGCGGTCGGGGGCCTTCGCCACGTGCGCGTCGAGGAAGCGGCGTGCCTCGGCGGCGAAGTCCTGCATGTCGTCGGATTCCATCGCGTTCGCTCCGCGGTCGGGGAGAGGTTCAGAGGGAGAGGTTCAGGTCGAGAGGATCGTCACCGCCGACGCGCCGGGCGCGCCGTACAGGTGGGTGTAGCCGACGCGCGGTGTGCCGGGGATCTGGCGGGTGCCCGCGGCACCGCGCAGCTGGAGGACGATCTCGTGGATCTGGCGGAGCCCGGACGCGCCGATCGGCTCGCCGTTGCCGAGGAGTCCGCCGTCGGTGTTGACCGGGAGCCGGCCGCCGATCTCGGTGGCGCCCTCGGTGATGAGGCGTTCCTGTTCGCCGTCCTTGCAGAGGCCGTTCTCGGCCATGTGGATGATCTCCGACCCGGCGTCGGTGTCCTGGAGCTGGGCGACATCGACGTCCTCGGGACCGATGCCCGCGCTTTCGTACGCCGCCCGGGAGGCGTCCACGCTCGGGCT
This sequence comes from Streptomyces sp. NPDC024687, assembly GCF_055559055.1. Classification (NCBI taxonomy): domain Bacteria; kingdom Bacillati; phylum Actinomycetota; class Actinomycetes; order Kitasatosporales; family Streptomycetaceae; genus Streptomyces; species Streptomyces sp. NPDC024687. Next base: position 213,667 of record NZ_JBVHLJ010000011.1, read on the forward strand.
GTCCACGGGCTCCCCGACCGGGAAGGACGGGCTCTGCACCTCGAACGCGCCGAGCCTGCGGCTGCGCAGGGCGGTGGAGCGGACCCGTACCGGCTTCCCCGTGTACTTGTGGGCCTGGTCGGCCCGGCACATCACGATCGCCGCCGCGCCCTCGTTCGGGCCGCAGTACATGAACTGGCGCAGGGGGTAGTTGAGGACCGGGGAGGCGAGGATCTCCTCGGGGGACAGGGGCGTCCGGCGCCAGGCCTTCTCGTTGCCGGCCGCGTTGCGGAAGTTCTTCGAGGCCACGCGGGCGAGCGTCTCGTGGGAGATGCCGTGCTCGTGCATATAGCGGTTGATCTTCATGCCGAAGAAGTGGGTGGTGAGGAAGAGCCCGGTCTGTCCGTACCAGGAGGGGATGCCGGCCACGGACGGGTCGGCGGCGAACGCGCCGCGCGGATGCTTGTCCAGCCCGATCGCGATGGTCAGGTCGTGCTCGCCGGTCTCGATGGCGCGGGCGGCCAGCGCCACTGCCGTACCGGCCGTCGCACAGCCGTTGAAGACACCGCGCAGGGGTACGCCGGTCAGGCCGAGCCGGCCGACGATCGCGTCCGGGTTGGCGACCTCGTAGCTGCCGATGTAACCGCCCTGGATCTGCGGCCAGTTGACGCCCGCGTCGGTGAGCGCCAGCCGTACCGCGTCGGCACCCATGTCCAGCGCGGGCTTGCCGGGGAACCGGCCGAAGGGGTGCAGCCCCACCCCGATGATGACGGCCTCGGTCATGACGCCTCCTGTTCGGCATGGGTGGACTCTTCGACCGGGGCGAACGCGAAGGTGACGACCTCGGTGCCGTCGTCCTGCACGGTGTAGGGCACGAGCGTCAGCCGCATGGTCTGTCCGATCCGCAGCTTGTCCGGGTCGGGTTCGGTCAGTCGCGCCTCGATCAGCAGCTCGCCGGGGAGCTCGATGTACCCGACCGCGTACGGCTCGAAGGCTTCGGGGCCGTCGTACGGCGGGGACGGCGGGCGGAAGTCCTGGGTCGTGTACGTCCACAGCGTGCCGCGGTCCGCCAGGAGCCGTTCCTTCGACTCGTCGCTCGCGCACCGGACGCAGGTCACGGCCGACGGGAAGCTCACCAGACCGCACACCCGGCACTCGGAACCGATCAACCGGAGGGGCGCTGCGGCGGGCGGCCAGGTGAACAGGCCCTCGGCGACCGGGCGTTGTGTCGTCGTCATCTCAGGCCCCGTTCCGGTTGCCCAGGACGTCGGCGTTCGGAGCCGCCTTGGCCACCAGGTTCGGGACGACGGAGGACAGCTCCTCCGGCGTCCAGCGGGTCTCGGCACCCGCGGTGGGGCCGTTGGCCCAGCCCTCCAGCACGGTGATCCGATTGCCGACGACGCCGAACACCCGGCCGGTGACCTCGCGGGAGGCGGCCGAGCCCAGCCACACCACCAGCGGCGAGATGGCCTCGGGGGTCAGGTCCTGACGCTCGGCGGCCTGCTTCATCATCTCGATGTCCTCGGTCAGCCGGGTCAGCGCGGTGGGCGCGATGGCGTTCACCGTCACGCCGTAGCGGGCGAGTTCGGCGGCCGCGATGAGGGTGAGGCTGGCAAGGCCGGCCTTCGCGGAGCCGTAGTTGGACTGGCCGGGATTGCCGAAGATGCCGGACGGGGAGGTCGTGTTGATCACCCGGGCGTCGTTGCCGTGACCGGACTTGGCGCGCTCGCGCCAGTACGCGGCCGCGTGGTGCAGGGTGGCGAAGCTGCCCTTGAGGTGGACGGCGATCACACTGTCCCAGTCCCGCTCGGTCATCGACACGATCATCCGGTCGCGCAGGATGCCGGCGTTGTTGACCAGCACGTCCAGACCGCCGTAGGTGTCCACGGCCTGCCGGACGAGCCGGCCGGCGCCCTCCCAGGTGGAGATGTCGTCCGTGTTGGCCACCGCCTCGCCGCCGGCCGCGACGATCTCGTCGACCACACTCTGGGCGGGCCCCGCGGAGGCGCCCCCGCCGTCCCGTCCGCCGCCCAGGTCGTTGACGACGACCTTCGCCCCGTGCGCGGCGAACGCCAGGGCGTGCGCCCGGCCGATCCCGTTGCCGGCGCCGGTGACGACCGCGATCCGGCCTTCGACCACTCCTTCAGACATGCTCACTTCCTCCATCGGAAAGGTCAGTTGGCCTCGGCGAGCAGGACTCGCGGGTCGTCGCTGCCGCAGCCGCACCGGCCCGCGACGACACGTCCGGTGATGCCGAGCGGTGTCTCGGGCAGGGGCGAGGTGCGCCCCTCCCCCGCCGCCACGGTCAGCTGTCCGTCCCGCTCGCCGAACCGCCATTCGGCGGCGTTGACATGTGCGCCGCTGCGCTCGGGGCACTCCAGGGCGAGAGCCGGTCCCACCGCCGAGATCACGGAGGCGGTCACCCCCACTGCGCGCAGGACGGGGATCGCGGCAGGCCGGGCCAGCACGACGGGCGTGGACCGGAACATCTCGCCGATGTCGGTCGTGCCGGCGAGCCCTCCCAGCGTCTCCGCCGACAGGCCGATCACCGCGTGCGGGGTCAGTTCGCGGTGGAAGACCGCGGTGCGGCGGTGGTCCCAGCCCATCGCCTCGGCGATGCCGTACGGCACCTTCAGCGCGCGCAGGGCGCCGATCACCGCATGTCCCCAGAAGCCCTCGAAGCCGGAGGCGGTCAGCAGGGCCCGCTGCCCGGCGGCGAGACCGTGCTCCCGCAGCCGCGCGGTGGCCCACTCGGTGTCGCGGGCGAGTTCCGCCCAGGACAGCTCCAGGTCCCGCACGCCGTCGGCGGTCGGGAAGCGCAGGAGATAGGCGAGTTCGGGGCGGTCGAGCGTCCTGGCACGGGCCAGGGTGTCGGCACGGGCCATCAGGTCTTCACCACCCGGGGGAACTTTGCGACGCTGGTCATGGTCTTCAACAGGTCCTCCTCGGTGCGCATGTCGAGCACCGGCTTGACTCCGGTCCGCTCGCGCACGGCCTCGCTCAGGCGTCCGGCCAAGGCGTCGACATCGCCGGTGAGATGCGGGTCGTAGCCGACGCGCAGCCGCAGTTCCTCGACCTCGCGCCGGTCCCGGACGATCTGGAAGACGCCCGCGACGGTCTCCGGCTGGTCCTCCACCACCTGCCAGACGTCCCGCAGGACGACGGAACGTCCCTGGACCACCGTCTCGTCGCCGCGCCGCCCGGCCACCCACATACGGGCGTGGGTGCGACCGCAGCCGCAGGTGTCGCGAGAGAGGCGGACGAGGTCCTCGCTGCGGTAACGGATCAGCGGCGCCGCCCGGTTGTCGAGGTCGGTGGCGACCAGTTCGCCGAGGTCGCTCTCGGGGACGTCGTGCCAGCCGTGCTCGTCGACCTCGACGCACTCGGCGAAGACGGTGTCCTCCCAGAGGTGGAAGCCGTCGTGCTCTCGGCACTCCCAGGCGGTGCCGGTGTCGGCGGCGCTGGTGTACTCGTAGACGTCGATGCCCCAGTCGTCGCGGATCCGCTCGCGCATCTTCCGGCTGAGGGGCTGCCCGGCGCAGGAGGCGCCCTTGAGGGAGGAGAAGGCTTCCCTCAGGTCGGTCTTCTCGGCCAGGTGCTCCAGCTCCACCATCTGCGGATACATCATCTGCAGGTAGGCGGGGCGGTAGGTGCGCAGGGCCTCGACGACCTCGGGCATGTTGCCCATCCAGGTGTCGACCTCGATGACCACCGCGCCCAGCGCCTGGAAGCCGGCGTCCATGAAGTTGCGGAAGGTGCCGGGCGGGCTCAGCACCCGGTCGCCGGGCCTCAGGCCCAGCTCCCACAGGTCACGTACCTGCGCGGTCACCAGGGGCGGGGCGTCCTGCCAGATCTCGGCGAAGAACTCCGGGTCGCCGGTGGTGCCGGAACTGGAGGAGACCGAGGTCAGCTCCTGGACCGGGACGCAGAGCAGGCCGGCGAAGGGGTCGCCGGTGCGGCTACGGTAGGCGCGGATCATGTCCTTGGTGATGAAGGGGATGCGCGCCCGGAAGTCCTCCAGGGACTGGATGTCACGCGGGTTGACCCCGTACTCGTCCCACAGCTCCCGGTAGAAGGCCGAGTTGGCGTAGGCGTACTCCACGAGCTCCAGGAGCTGTTTCTCCTGCCGCGCGCGCAGTTCCTGGCGCGGCATGGTCTCCACCTGGGGCTCGAAGTACCTGTCAGCGGTGTCCCTGTCACCGACCATGGCGCCTCCTCGCGGCTCAGTGCCCAGATCTTCCAGCTATCAGCGCAATCAGTCAACCAATTCGACGGATTGAACACGAGACTCGCGTTCCGTCGATCCATATAGTTAACTATTAGAACTCATTGAACCACAGGAGGGCTGTCGTGAAGATCGTTGTCTGCGTGAAGCACGTCCCCGACGCCACGGCGGACCGCACCTTCACCGAGGACGGCACCACCGACCGGGCGTCGGTCGACTCGCTGCTGTCCGAACTCGACGAATACGCCGTCGAGCAGGCGCTGCGCCTGGCCGAGTCGGACGTGGATGCCGAGATCAGCTACCTCACCGTCGGACCCGAAGACGCGCGCGACGCCTTGCGCAAGGCCCTGGCCATGGGCGGTGACGGGGCGATCCATGTCAGCGACGAGGACATCGAGGGCAGCGACGCGTTCGGCACGTCACTGGTGCTGGCCAGGGCGATCGAGCGCCACGGCTTCGATCTCGTGCTGTGCGGGATGGCGTCGACGGACGGCACCATGGGCGTGCTGCCCGCGCTGCTTGCCGAGCGGCTCGGCGTGCCGGCCGTCACCCACCTCGAAGACCTGGCGATCAAGGACGGAACCGTCACCGGCCACCGCGAGGGCGAGGGCGCGACCGTACGGATCCAGGGCGCCCTGCCCGCCGTCGTCTCGGTGACCGACCGCTCCGGGGACGCCCGCTACCCCTCCTTCAAGGGGATCATGGCCGCGAAGAAGAAGCCGGTGGAGACCCTCGACCTCGCCGACCTCGGCATCGAGGCCGCCGAGGTCGGCCCGGCCGGGGCGCGGTCGGCCGTGGACACGGCGACCCGGCGCCCGCCGCGCACCAAGGGCGAGATCGTCGCCGACGAGGGGACGGGCGGCATCGAGCTGGCCACGTTCCTCACCACCAAGAAGTTCATCTGACCGCGTTCCGCCCCGAAGCCGACCGCGTTCCACCCCGAAGACCTGAAGGAGTTGCATCACCGTGGCCGAGATCCTCGTCCTCGTCGACCACGTCGACGGTGCCGTACGCAAGCCGACCCTCGAACTGCTCACCCTGGCCCGCCGCTTGGGCGAACCCTCGGCCGTCTTCCTCGGTCCGGGCGCGGACACCGCGACCGAGATCCTCGGCCGGTACGGCGCCCGGAAGATCCACGTCGTGGACGCCCCCGAGGTCGACGAGTACCTCGTCACCCCGGCCGTGGACGCCCTCACCCAGATCGCCGAGCGCACCTGCCCGGCCGCGATCCTGGTGCCGTCCGGGCCGGACGGCAAGGAGATCGCCGCGCGAGTCGCGCTGCGGCTGGGGTCCGGACTCATCACCGACGCCGTCGATGTCACCGCGGGACCGGACGGGCCGGTCACCGAGCAGTCGGCGTTCGCCGCGACCCATCAGGTCACCGCGCACGTCACCCAGGGCGTGCCGGTGATCACGGTCAAGCCGAACGCCGCCGCCCCCGAGGCCGCCCCCGCCGAACCCGTCGTCGAGAAGCAGGACGTCATCTTCGGCCCCGCCTCCACCGCCGTCCGGGTCCTGTCCCGCACACCGCGGGAGCGCGGCGACCGGCCCGAGCTCACCGAGGCCGACATCGTGGTCTCCGGCGGTCGCGGGGTGAACGGGGCCGAGAACTTCGCTCTCATCGAACGAGTCGCCGACGCGCTCGGTGCGGCCGTCGGGGCGTCCCGCGCGGCCGTGGACGCGGGCTGGTACCCGCACAGCCATCAGGTCGGCCAGACGGGCACCCAGGTCTCCCCGCAGCTCTACCTCGCGGCCGGCATCTCCGGCGCGATCCAGCACCGGGCGGGCATGCAGACGTCCAAGACCATCGTCGCCGTCAACAAGGACGCCGACGCCCCGATCTTCGAGCTCGCCGACCACGGCGTGGTCGGGGACCTCTTCACGGTGCTGCCGCAGTTGGTGGACGAGATCGAGCGGCGCCGGGGCTGATCCCTCCCGGCCCGGCCTTCCTTTCCGCCACCCATACAACTAAAATCGCTAACTGATTACATCCATTGAGCTTGCAGCCCTGACCCGAAGGAGCGTCATGACGAAGATCTGGGTCAACTCCGGGGACTCCCATGTGATGGAACCCGCCGACGTGTGGACCGAGCGGCTGTCCGCGCGGCTGGGCGCGCGGGCGCCGCGCAGTGAGCGCGGCGAGAAGTACGAGATGCTCTACATCGACGGCGAGCGCATCGACCGCCAGCTCGGCGACTTCATGGACGCGATGCGGCCGCCGGGCGCCTGGGACCTGAACGTCCGGCTCAAGGACCTCGACCAGGAGGGCGTGTGGGGCCAACTGGCCTTCCCCTCCATGGGGTTCTGGCTCGTGTCGATCACCGACCGGGAGCTCGCCCGGGAGACGGTACGGGCCTGGAACGACTGGGCCCATGACGAGATCCTCCGCAAGAACAAGCGTGTCATCACCACGGCCTGCGTCTCGACGGCCGACATCGACGACGCGGTCGCCGAGGTCGAGCGGGTCGCGGAACTGGGCTTCCAGGCCGTCTTCCTGCCGTGTTCGACACGACCGGGCGAGGAATACGCCCTGGACCGCTGGGAGCCGCTGTGGACCGCGGTCGAGCGGGCGGGCCTGGTGCTCGGCTTCCACATCGGCACCGGCGCGCAGAACGTCGTCTTCCGCGGACCCGGCGGCGCGGTCGTCAACTACATGGAGACGACCTACCCGGGCATGCGGGTGGTCTCCCACATGGTCGCGGGCGGTGCCCTGGACCGTCACCCGAACCTGAGGATCCTCATCGCGGAGGGCGGCGCGGGATGGATGCCGGCCATCGGCGACCGGATGGACGAGGCCTACCGCCAGCACGGCATGTTCGTCCGGCCGAAGCTGAGCCGGCTGCCCAGCGAGATCATCAGGCAGCAGGTCTACGCCTCCTTCCAACACGACAAGAGCTCGGTGGAGATCGTCGAGTCGACCGGCTACCGCAACGTGATGTGGGGCGACGACTACCCCCACCTGGAAGGCACCTACGGCCACACCCAGTCCACGCTGCACGACCTGTTCGACGGTGTGCCGGACGACATCCGCGAGCGCGTCACGCGCGGTACCTTCAACGAGCTCTTCCGCCTGCCGGAGCAGACTCCCCTGGAGGCGGCCGTCTGAGCGGCACCGACGGAACCACTCCGGTGACCACTCCCTCGGGCTCCCCGTACCCCTCGTATCCCGAAGACCTGGAACGGCCCGGGCTCGTCAGGACCGGGCGGTCGACCTTCGTCCGGCCCATCCGGCCGGAGGACGCGGACCGCCTGGTCGCCTTCGTCGGCACCCTGTCCCGGGCCACCCTGGCCTACCGCTCCCTCGGCCCGGTGGTCCGCGCCCGCGACGACGTCATCCGGCGCGGCGCCCACGTGGACTACCTCAACGAGCTGGCCCTCATCGCCCTGGCCGGGGACGAGATCGCCGGCCTGGTGCGCTACGTGCGCGACCCGGAGGAACCGGAGCACGCCGAGGTCACGTTCACCATCCGGGACGACCACCAGAGCGAGGGGTTCGGCAGGCTGCTCCTGGAGCACATCGCCGCCGCCGCGCGGGCCCGGGGCATCCGGGTGCTGGAGGCCGACGTGCTCGCCGACAACGCCCGGATGATCAACGTGTTCCTCGGCTCCGGCTACCAGATCGAAGCCGGTCCGCCCGGCCAGATCATCCACTTCGAGATCGCCGTCGATCCGCAGGCCCAGGCCGTGGCGCGGGCGGAGCGCCGCGAGCAGACGGCCGTACGGCGCTCGCTCAAGCCCCTGCTCGAACCGCGCTCGGTCGCCGTGATCGGCGCCAACCGCGACCCGCTGACGATCGGCCACGAGATCGTCGCCAACCTGCTGCGGGGCGGTTTCGCCGGCAGCGTGTTCCCCGTCAACCCGCGTGCCCACCGGATCGCCGGGGCGCGGGCGTACGCAAGCGTCCGGGACCTGCCCGAGCCGCCGGACCTGGCGCTGGTGGCCGTACGCGCCGAGGCCGTCCCCGGTGTCGTACGGGAGTGCGCGGAGGCCGGCGTCAAAGCGGTGGTCGTCGTCTCGACGGGCTTCGGGGAGACCGGAGCCGAAGGACGGGCCGGCGAGCTGGAGTTGGCGCGTTTCGCGCGCGCCTCCGGCATGCGGCTGGTGGGCCCGAACTGTATGGGCGTGGTCAACACGACCCCCGCCGCGCGACTGGCCGCGACCTTCTCGCCCGCTCTGCCGACGCCCGGCCGGGTGGCGATGTCCAGCCAGTCCGGGCCGCTCGGGCTCGCGGTGCTCGACTTCGCCCGTCGGCTGCGGCTCGGCTTCTCCGGCTTCGTGTCGGTGGGCCACGCCGTCGACGTCTCCACCGACGAACTGCTCCAGTGGTGGGAGGAGGACCCGGGGACCTCGGTGATCCTGCTGCACGTGGAGACCTTCGGCGATCCGCGCCGTTTCGCCCGCGTCGCCCGCCGGATCGCGCCCCGCAAACCGATCGTCGCGGTCCATCCGGGCCACGCGGACTCGGCGGTGAGCTCGCTGTTCGCCCAGTCCGGGGTGATCCGCACCCGCAGCCTCCAGGAACTGTTCGACGTCGCCCTCCTCCTCGCCCATCAACCTCCGCCGCCCGGCAACCGGGTCGCCGTGATCACCAACGCGGGCGGCCCGGCGGCGCTGACGGTCGGCGCGTGCGCGGCGAGCGGTCTGGGCGTGCCCGCGCTCGGTGAGCGCACCCGGCAGACGCTCCGTCCGGCCCTGGCACCGCGGGCCGACGTCGCCAACCCGATCGACCTGACCCCGATGGCCACCGCCGCGCACTACCGGCAGGCCCTGGACGCCGCCCTGGCGGACGACGGCATCGACGCGGCCGTCGTCCTGTTCATGCCCCCGCTGGCGGACAAGCCCGACGAGGTGGCGTCGGCGATCCTCGACGCAGCCGCGGCCCGCCCCGACAAACCCGTGCTGGCCAGCTTCCTGGGCGGTGCCGGCGTCGCCGATCTCCTCCACCGGGGCGACCTGGTGGTCCCGACGTACACGTTCCCCGAGGCCGCGGCCACCTCGCTCGGACACGCGGCGGCCTACCAGACCTGGCGCAGCACCCCCGCGGGCGTCGTACCCGACCTCGCGGGAGTCGACGCCGAGCGGGCCCGCGCGCTGATCGCCTCCTGTGCCCCCGGGCCGGTCCCCGCAGCGGTCGCCACCGAGCTGCTCGCCGCGTACCAAATCGCCGTACGCGACGGTGAAGCGGGCCCCGGATCGAGCCCTGGACCGGCCCCTGGACCCGACGCGTTTCTCACCGTCCGCGCCGACCCGGTCTTCGGCCCCGTGGTCGCCTTCGGCCTCACCGGGGACTACGCCGACCTCATGGCGGACGTCGCCCACCGCGTCACCCCGCTCAGCGACCGCGACGCCCGCGAGATGGTCCGCTCGCTGCGGGCGACTCCCCTGCTGGAGAGACAGGGTGTGGACTTCGGTGCCCTTGAGGAGACCGTCCTGAGGCTCTCGGCGATGGTCGAGGACCTTCCCGAGATCGAGGCGCTGGAACTGCGCCCGGTACGGCTGCTGGCGCCCGGGGACGGAGTGACCGTCGCGCACGCGACGATCCGGCTGGCGGACAACACAGCAACAGCAGGAGGTTCCTTGTGAAGGTGGGCATCTACTTCGACCTGCGCAACCCGCCGCCGTGGCAGCAGAGTTGGTCACGGGTGTACGGGTTCGCCCTGGAGATGTGCGAGGAGGCGGACCGGCTCGGCCTCGACTCGGTCTGGTTCTCGGAACACCACGGCTTCGAGGACGGCTATCTCCCCCAGCCGCTCACCATGGCCGCCGCGGCCGCCGCCCGCACCCGACAGGTCCGCCTGGGCACCGCGGTCATCGCCGCACCGCTGCACGCGGCCCCCGAGATCGCCGAACAGGCCGCGCTCGTGGACATCATCAGCGACGGCCGCCTGGACCTCGGTCTCGGCACCGGTTACCGGGTGCCCGAGTACCGGCTGTACGGCGCCGACCTCACCAAGCGCTACACCACCACCGACCAGCGGGTACGGGAGATCCGCGGCCTGTGGGCCGAATCCCTGGTCACCCCAGGGCCGGTCCAGGATCCGCTGCCGATCTGGCTCGGCTACCAGGGCCCGCAGGGCGCCCGCCGGGCCGGCCGGCTCGGCACGGGCCTGCTGTCGCTCAACCCGGCGCTGTTGACGCCGTACCGGGAAGGGCTCGCGGAGAGCGGGTACGACGTGGCGGCGGGGCGTATGCAGGGCTCGTTCACGACGTTCGTCACCGAGGACCCCGACGGCGACTGGCCCGTGGTCCGCAAGCACCTGGCGTACCAGTGGGACAGCTACCGCCGGTACATGGTGGAGGGCACCGATCAGCCGCTCCCCCGCCCCATCGACCCGGAGAAGTGGCGGGAGACGGGGCTGAGCGCGACGGGCGTCGGCCAGTTCCTCTACGGCACCCCGCAGGACGTCGCCGACGCCATCAGGGGGTACGTGGCGGGGTTGCCGGTGGAGGGCGTGTTCCTGTGGGCCTCGCTGGCCGGGATGCCCGAGGAGATGGTGGCCCGGCAGGTCCAGCTGATCGCCGGGAAGCTGCGTCCACTGCTGGCCGACGTCTGACACTCCGTTGCCCGACAAGAGGAGTCACACCATGTCCACTGCATCACCGACGGGTCCCTGGGCCGGGGCGGACTTCCAGGAGCCGCCCCGCACCCCCGGCGGGGTGGCCCTGTGCGGGGCGTGCCGCGCCGCGGGTTCCTGCCGGCTGGGAGTGGAGCGCGAGCGACTCGACGAGGACGGGTCGGCGCGGTTCGAGCTGTCCTGCCCCCGGGACCAGGAGGGCGGCCCCGATGTGGCGCACGGCGGCTGGACCGCGGCCGTACTGGACGACTGCCTCGGCCATCTGCCGTTGCTGCACCGGGTGTTGAGCGTGACGGCGGAACTGACCGTGAGCTTCGTGAAGCCGGTTCCGGTGCAGCGTCCGCTGGAGGTCCGGGCCTGGGTGGAGAAGCGGGAGGGCAGGCGCTGGTACATCGCGGGCGAGATGGTGCTGCTGCCGACACGGGCCGTTTTGGCCCGTGTCTCCGGCATCTGGGTGACCCGGGACCAGGGCCACTTCGCCCGACACCAGGAGTGGCTGGCCGACCAGGACGGCGAGGCTCAGTAGGAACAGCGGGCGGGTCGGGGTCGCGGGCTCGGTAGGCACGGTCGGCGGGCCGGGGCCACAGGCTCGGTAGGAACAGCGGGCGGGCCGGGGTCGCGGGCTCAATAGGCACGGTCGGCGGCCGGGGCCGCAGGCTCAATAGGCACATGCGGCAGCCGGGGCGGCGGGTTCCGAAGGAACAGCGAGCGGGCCGGGACGGCGGGCCCAGAAGGAACAGTTGTCGGGCCGGGACGGTGGGCTCAGCAGGAACATGCGGCGGCCGGGGCGGCGAGGTCCGAAGCAACAGCCAGCGGGCCGGGACGACGGGCCCAAAAAGAAGCCGGCGGGCCGGGGCGGCGGGCTCAGAAGGCACGGTCGCCAGGTCGAGGCGGCGGAGCACACAAGGAACAGCCAGCGGGCCGAGGCGGCGAGGCCCAGAAGCAACCGCCGCCAAGCCGACGCCGCGGAGCCCAAAGGCAACCACCGGCAGACCGAGGCGGCGGAGCACACAAGGAACCGCCGCCAAGCCGACGCTGCGGAGCCAAAAAGCAACCACCGTCAGGCCGACACTGCGGAACCCAAAGGCAACCACCGGCAGACCGAGGCGGCGGAGCACACAAGGAACCGCCGGCAGGCCGGGATCGCGAGGCTCAGTAGGACCTGAGCCCCATGCTGCGGGCTATGCCGTTGCGCTGGATCTGACTCGTGCCCCCGGAGATCGTGGCCACGATCGACTCCCGGTACCGGAAGCTCATCACGCTCTCCGTCGAGAACCCGTGCCCCGCGCAGACCTGCATCCCGAGCCGCGCGGCCGCCACGTACGTCTCCGAGCCCTTCAGCTTCGCCATCGACCCTTCGCGCGTGCACGGCTTGCCCTGGGCGAGCAGCCAGGCCGCCCGGTAGGCGAGCAGGCGGGCGGAGTCGATCTCGGTCTGCAGGTCGGCCATGGCGTGCGCGAGGGCCTGGAAGTTGCCGATCGGCCGGCCGAAGGCGTGCCGGTTGCGGGCGTAGTCGAGCATCTCATCGAGCGTGGCCTGCGCGGCGCCCAGATAGCCCCCGCTGATGATGACCTTCTCCAGCTCGATGTTGGAGAGCATCACCTTCCAGCCCTCGTCGCGCGGGCCGACGAGGTTCTCCTTCGGCACCAGGGCGTCGTTGAAGAAGACCTCGTTGGTGCCCAGGATGTGCCGGGCCAGTGTCGGCGTCCGGCGCACCTCGACGCCCTCGGTCGCGGGATCGACGAGCAGCAGGCTGATGCCGCCGTGCTTGGGCTCGCGGGGCCCGGTCCGCACGTACGTGGCGATGGTCGTGTCGGGCAGCCCACCACCCGTGCACCACGCCTTCTGCCCCCGGACGAGGAAATCGTCCCCGTGGTCCTCGGCGGTGGTGCGCAGCGCCGCGGCGTCGGACCCGCTGTCCGGCTCGCTGAGGCCGACGGCGAGCCGGTGGCGGCCTGTCATCACCTGCTCGCGGATGAAGTCGCGCTGCGCCTCGCTGCCCCACCGGAACACCGTGATCCCGGGGATGAGCACCCCGATGTAGCACATGGCGACATCGAAGCTGGCCCGCCCGAGCTCCTCGGCGATCAGGATGAGTTCCAGCGGTCCGCCACCGTCGCCGCCCTCGTCCTCGGCGAACGGGAGCGAGAACCACCCGAGGTCTGCCATCCCCCGGAACAGCTCTGGCGGTACGACGCCCTCCTCGTCCCACCGCTTGGCCTTCTCGGCCGGGCACACGTCGGCGACGAACTGCCGAGCCGTCGCACGCAACAGGTCCTGCTCGTCGGTCAGCCCGAAGTCCACGGACACTCCTCGCCAGCACTAGGCTATTCATCTATCTCATTGTTCTATGTTAGCGGATACGAGGCGGCGGTAGTACTACTCCCCCACGGCTACCTGCGCCCCGGGGCCACGGCGTCCGCCGCCCGTGTACGAGGCGGGCCCCCGGTGGTCCCAACAACACCCCCACACGCACCGTCTGGCCGCACTGTCATGTCGCCCCGTGTCCGCCAGAGTCATGGGGGTCGGCGGACACGGCCGACGGATTCACCAGCCGAAGGGGGAAGCAGCATGTCCGAAGCAGCAGGTGGGGCACAGCGCGGCATGGCCCGACGAGGGTTCCTGGCCGGGGCCGCCGCCATGACGGGTACGGCACTTGCGGGCACAGCGCCCGTCGGGACGGCACACGCGACCGGGACGGCGGTCGGAAACGGCGCAGGCACCGGCCCGTTGGCGCTCACCCACGTCACCGTGATCGACGGATCAGGAGCAGCCCCGGCCCCCGACATGACGGTCCTGGTCGAGGGCGGCCGCATCACCGCACTCACCCCGAGCACACAGGCCCGGCTCCGCCCGGGCACCCGCACGGTCGACCTGACCGGCAAGTTCCTGATCCCGGGACTGATCGAGGCGCACACCCACAGCGACGGCCCGGAAGCGGTGATCCCGGCGCTGTACGCGCTCACCGGCGTCACCACGGTCCGGGAGATGCGGGGTCAGCCGATCCATCACGAGTGGCGCGAGAAGATCCGCAGCGGTGCCCTGCTCGGCCCCCGCTGGGTCGTCGGCAGCCCCATCGTCGACGGCGCGCCCTCGCTGTGGGCGGCCGACGTGGGCCCCACCATCGAGGTGCGCGACGCGGCCGAGGCCCGGCGTGCCGTACGACAGGTCAAGCGCGAGGGCGCGGACTTCGTCAAGGTGTACTCCCGCCTGTCCCGCGAGGCCTACTTCGCCATCGCGGACGAGGCCCGCCGCCAGGGCATCCCCCACCTCGGGCACTGCCCCGACACCGTACGGATCGCGGAGGCCGGCGCCACCGGTCACCGCACCATCGAGCACCTGCACGCACTGCTCCTGGCGACCTCACGGCACGAGAAGGAGATACGGCGCCGCCTGGCCGCCGTACGGATCGACCCGCGCGACCCGAGCAGCCTGTCCCGCTACCACAGCTGGTTCCAGCAGGTGCATCCCCTTGAATGGCGGGCGGTGCAGGGCTACGACCCGGAGCGGGCGGACGCCCTCTTCCGCAGTCTGGCGGCCTACGGGACCGCCGTCGTCCCCACGCTCAGCGTGCACCGCACGCTGGAGCTGCCCGACGACGTTCCGTCCCGCGCCGAGGAGTGGAAGTACCTGCCCGCATGGCAGGTGGAGAGCTGGCCGGACCAACTGGCGGCCCTGATCGGTGGCCGCACCCCCGAGCAGGCCCGGCAGATCCGCCGGATCTTCGAACACCGCCTCCGGCTGGTGAGCGAGCTGCACAGCGCGGGTGTACGGCTGGCGGCGGGCACCGACACCGGCACGGGATACCTCGTCCCGGGCTTCGCCCTCCACGACGAGCTGGCGCTGCTCGTGACGGCCGGCCTCACCCCGGCCGAGGCCCTGCGTGCGGCCACACGGGACGCGGCCCGCACCCTCGGTCTGCCCGGCGTCGGCACCGTGGCCCGTGGTCAGGCCGCCGATCTGCTCGTCCTCGACGCCGACCCGCTGCGGGACATCCGCAACACCCGCCGCATCCACGGCGTGGTCGTCGACGGCAGGTGGATCCCGCCGGAGGAACGCCGTCGGCTGCTCGCGGCGGTGGAAAAGGCCGCCGCACAGACCCCGCCGCCCGAGGAGGGGGCGACCATGACGGGCTGTGGCTGCGGCGGACACCCCTGACCGCCAGGCCGGGGAGCGGATGCGCCCGAGCGCCGCTCACCCCGTCTTCCCTCTCGCGGGCGAGAGGTATCAGCGGGTCGTGAGCATCCCTTCACGCAGTCGGGCAATCGTGCGGGACAGGAGCCGGGAGACGTGCATCTGGGAGACGCCCAGGCGTTCGCCGATCTGCCCCTGGGTGAGTTCCTCGACGAAGCGCATGTGGATGAGCTGCCGCTCACGCTCGTCGAGTTGCGCGATCAGCGGGGCGAGGGCGTGGAAGTCCTCCACCAGCTCCAGGTCCGTGTCCTGGGTGCCGATGAAGTCCTGAAGGGCGGCTTCGCCCTCCTCGCTACCGCTGATCGTGGCGTCCAGGGAGGCGGAGTTGTAGCCGTTGGCGGCCAGGCGGGCCTCGCGGACCTCGTCCTCGGGCAGGCTCATCAGCTCCGACAGTTCCCGGACCGTGGGGGTGCGGCCCAGCCGGCTGCGCAGTTCCTCGGTGGCGCGGGCCAGCTGGACGCGGGCCTCCTGAAGACGGCGCGGAACGTGCACGGCCCAGGTGGTGTCGCGGAAGAACCGCTTGATCTCGCCGACGATGTAGGGGATGGCGAACGAGGTGAACTCCACCTCCCGGGACAGCTCGAAGCGGTCGATCGCCTTGATCAGCCCGATCATGCCGACCTGGACGATGTCCTCCATCTCCTCCGGCCCGCGGCTGCGGAACCGACCGGCCGCGAAGCGGACCAGGGACATGTTCATCTCGATCAGCGTGTTCCGGGCGTACTGATACTCCGCGGTGCCCTCCTCCAGCGCGGCCAGCTGCTGGAAGAACAACTTCGAGAGCTCTCGGGCGTCCTTGGGTGCCACCCGGGACGGGTCAGCGACCTCCGGCAGCTCGTCCGTCCGCGTCTGCGCTGCCACCATGCTCCTGGTCGCCATACTGTTCCCCTCCCAGGTCGATCCCGCCGCCACGGCCGGCCGAGCGGCCGACGACGCACCGCTTACCCGCACATCCTGCACCCACTCCTTGATTATCCGACTGAACCGAATTCAAGAATTCCCGCCACCGCCGGCTCCTACTGAGGACGGCGTCCCGTGATGGCGCCGCCCAGGTCGTCGGGGAGTGCGATGCGGGCCGTGATGCGTTTGCCGACCGGCTCCCGCTGCACTTCGAAGCCCTGGGCGACGGCCATGACGATCTCCAGGCCGTGCTGCCCGACTCTGCCCGCGTCAGCGGCCCGGGCCACCGGCAGGACCGGATCGCTGTCCCACACGACCACTTCCACCATGGCGCCGACGATCCGCAACTCCATCAGCACCGGCCCGGGAGCGTACTTGCGGGCGTTGGTAACCAGCTCGCTGACGACCAGCTGCGTCAGATCCATCACGCGCGCGGAGACCGGCAGGCCGTGCTCGGCCTGGACGCGGACAAGGAAATCCACCGCCCGGTGACGCGCCTCGGCGATGCAGGATCCGTCACCGTCCAGTGCAACGGTGTCCTGTATCGCAGACGCACCGGGCATCACGCCGCCCTCACCGTCGGGGACTGATTTCGCCGGGTCCACCATTGTTCCTCCCCCCGTTCACACGCCTGCGCCTACCCCGCACCACGCCTCACATGTCCCGTGAGGACCGAGCAAAGGGCCGCACACGAGTTCGCCGTAGCATCGTGCACAGTATCGGCGCACGATCGCGTCGGTGCTTTGAGCCCCCCCATCAGTGAGCGCAGTCGGCGAGGACACGGTGACAGACACCCATAGAGCAGCCCGGTGGCCCGGCCCGCTGTCGATCGGCCACACCGCCGTCGACGGCATCCCCGTGGTCACCGTGCGCGGCGAGATCGACCACACCGTCAAGGACATGCTCAGCCAGGCCCTGCTGCCCGACGACGGCCCGACGCCGCCGCGGACCGTCGTGGACCTCAGCGGCGTGACGTTCATGGACTCCAGCGGCATCAACGTCCTCGTCGCCACCCACAAGAGCATGAGCGACGCGCAAGGGTGGCTGCGGCTCGCCGCCCCCCAGGCATCGGTGCTGCGGCTGATTGAGCTCGTCGGCCTGGACCAGGTCATTTCCTGTCATCCCACCGTCGAGCAGGCACTGGCCGCCTGACCCACACCCCGTGAAGAAACTGGGTCCACTGCCCGCAAGAGCAGTGAAGAAACCAAGGAAATCAACCGTATGTTCTTGGATTCGCCGGGCACGAGGAGCGACGGAGGTTGATAACTATGGTTCCCCTGCTTCTCGTTCTCCTTCTGGCACTGATCCTCTTCGGCGCGGGCTTCGCGCTGAAGGCACTGTGGTGGATCGCCGTCATCGTCCTGGTCGTCTGGCTGCTGGGCTTCGTCATGCGCTCCGCCGACACAGGCGGCCGCAAGGGACGCTGGTACCGCTGGTAACCCCCACCCATCAGTGACATGCCTGTGGGCTCCGGACGGATCCGGAGCCCACAGGCATGTCCGGACAGCTCATGGCCACCCTGAGAAACTGTGTCACGGGCAGGCCCCGGAGGGTGCACACCAGGTGCAGGCGCAGGCCCCAGAAGAAGCGGCTGTGACTGGCGCAGTACCCGTACTCGGCCCATCCGGCCAGGTCGGAGCGTTTCGCGCAGCCGCTTGTCGTAGCCGGGCCGTCGCATGGCCGCCGTCGGCCGCCACGGAGCGAGATGCGGCGAGTCCCTTGGCATGCTCTGTCTTCACCTGGAGTGCGGCCATGAGGATGTCCAACTGTGTCTTCACACAATGACGTTGGGCTTCCTCAGCTCATGTGCGCACCGGATCGGTCCGCGTCGAGGTGTTCGGCGGGCTTGAACGACGTGTACGAGGCGGCGGCGACGCAAGGGCGAGGACCGCGAAGGCGAGGACCGCGGCCGTCGTCCGGACGGCGTGGGCGATCTGCCAGCGGTCCCGGACCTCGGTCCAGTCGGAGGGCGGGGACTGGGCGTTCCAGTGGAGCTGGTCGGAGTTGATGGGCAGGTTGACGATGAGCGTGAGGCCGAGAACGAAGACCAGGAGCACGAGCGCGGCCACGGTCGGCCGGCGGGTGTCCGTTCGGTAGGTCTGGTAAGCCAGTACCGCGGTGGCGATCAGCGCCGGCAGAAGTGTGGCGACGGCGAGTTTGTCGAGGGCATCGAGTTCGACCAGGCGGACCTGGGTGTAGACGGTGCTGTCGAAGCCGCGCAGCGAGAGTTCCAGGACAAGGACCGACGTGAGGAATCCGGCGAACAGCCCCGCGAACACGAGGCTGACGAAACGGGCGTACTTCGTCATGATCACGTTCTTTCGTGAGGGGTGACCCGGACGGCGAAGTGGTGGGCGGGGCGGCCGAGGCATCTTCACCACCTTGTTGGCCACCGTCGCGGATCGTCGCTCGCTTCTCACCCGCGGCCCGGGTCGTGTGCGTGGCTGGTATTCGTCAGTTCGCGATTCCGACGACCTGCTCGATGCTCTCCGGCTGGTTCACCATGGCCAGCATGTGGTGGGCGACGTCGGCGCGTGGTACGGAGAACCCGCCCCGGATGTTGCGGTTCCAAGCCGTCCGGTACGTGCCGGTCAGAGGCTTGTCGGTGAGCTTGGGTGGGCGCGACACCGTCCATTCCAGTCCGCTGCCGCGCAGGGTCTGCTCGGTGACCGCGAGGTCGGCGTAGTGCCTGCCGAACATCGCCCGGGTCAACGGGACTCCCAGGTAGCGCATGAAGAAGCCGTCGCCGGGATCGTGCCTGGGTGGCGTCGGCCGGCCGGGCACCGGCACCGGTCCGACGGGGGCGGCGCTGACGATGATGATCCGCCGCACGTGCTCGGCCTGCATCGCCTCGACGATCGCGCGAGTGCCACGCGAAGTGATACCCGCGTCCGCGCGCGGGTTTCGCGGGCCGAGCGCGGACAGTACGGCGTCGGCGCCGCGTACCGCCGTGGCGAGCGTCGGCATGTCGGGTCGGGTGAGGTCGACGGCGACCGTCCGGACGCCGTCCGGCAGCTCACGTGGGCGGCGGGCCACGGCGGTGACGTCATGCCCGCCGGCTACCGCCTGCTCGACCAGGTGCCGTCCGATCCCGCCGGTGGCGGCGACGATCGTGAGTTTCATCGGGTTCCTCCCGCGGTGAAGGCGGCGCGGTGGTCCTGCGCCCAGGTGGCGTACGTCCGTGCCGGGCGGCCCAGCAGCCGCCGCACGGTGTCGGTGGTGGGCCCGGCCTCGCGGGCGTAGTCGGCCAGCGAGCCGAGCAGCCGGTCGGGTACCTCGTCGGGCAGGCCGGCGGCGAGCATGCCGCGGCGGATCTCTTCCGGTGCGGTCTCGACGAAGGACAGTGTCCGGTCGAGCGCCGTGCCGAGCGCGGCGACCTTCGCCGGCTGACTCAGCGACTGCTCTCCGGTGAGCAGGTACGTCTGACCGCGGTGCCGCGGGTCGGTCAGGGCGAGGGCGGCCACCGCGGCGATGTCACGCTCGTCGACGGTCGAGGTCCTCGCGTGCGGGTATGCCCCCCGCACGGTCCCGGTCGCCCGGATCTGGCCGGCCCAGGCCAGGGTGTTGGCGGCGAAATCGGCGCAGCGCAGGATCGTCCAGTCCAGGCCGCTGCCCCGGGCGATCTCCTCGACCGCGTGGAACTGTTGCCGGAAGCGTGCGTGCCCGGCCGGGTACTGCACGGTCACGGCGGAGAGTACGACCACTCTTGCCGCGCCCGTCTCGCGGACGCGGGTCAACAGGTCGACAGCGGTGGCACCGGCGGCACGCGGGCTGAGCAGAACGGCCTCCACGCCGTCGAGGGTGGGAACCTTCGCGGGGTGGACGAGCTGTGTCCCCGCGGGGAATTCGGCGTGCGGGTCGCGGGTGACAGCGGCGACCTTCGCTCCCCCCTCGACCAGGAGGCGGACGGTTTCCCGGCCGACGACACCGGTGGCCCCGGTAATCAGGATCATGACTGAACCCCCAGTGGGTGTGTCGATAATCGATCTTGCGCGGTGGATGAGCGCGGTTCATATCGCGGGAAGACGTCACGGGGTTTTACGGGTCTGCTTCACTTCCCGGTCGACGGCCCAGGCGTCGGCGACCGGGCCGAGGTGGCTGAGCTTGTCGGGGTTGATGACCGCGCGGATCGTTTGGATCTGCCCGTCGAGTGTGTCGAGGGCGAGGATGTGGAGGATTTTGCCGTCGCGGTCGCGGAAGAGCGCGCCCGGCTGACCGTTGACCTCGTGCGGTTCGAACGTGATGTCGATCCGGGCCATGAGCGGGTAGACGGTGGCGAGCAGCCTGGCCACGTTCTCGGCGCCGGTGACGGCTCTGGCCAGTTGCGGTGCCTTGCCACCGCCGTCCCCGATGAGCTGGACGTCGGCGGACAGCAGATTCTGCAGTCCGTCCACGTCTCCCTGCGTCAGTGCCTCGAAGAACCGCCTCGCGAGTTCCTGCCGCTCCTGGCGGTCCGCTTCGAACCGGGGCCGTCCCTCGTGCATGTGCCGGCGTGCCCGTACGAGCAGCTGTCGGCACGCGGTCTCCGAGCGCCCCACGGCGGTGGCGATCTCGTCGAAGCCGAAGGCGAAGACCTCGCGGAGCACGAACACCGACCGCTCCAGCGGACTGAGCCGCTCCAGGAGCAGCAGCGCCGCCATCGACACCGAGTCGGCCAGCTCCGCCGCGCGGGCCGGGTCCTCGTACGGATCGTCCAGCAGCGGCTCGGGCAACCACGGTCCGACGTACTTCTCCCGCCGCACCCGGGCGGAGCGCAGCACGTCGATCGCGATCCGGGTCACCGTGGCTGACAAGAACGCCTTGGCCGACACGGGCCGGGTTCTCGAGGCGTCGTAGCGGAGCCAGGTCTCCTGTACCGCGTCCTCCGCCTCGCCCACGCTGCCCAGGATCCGGTACGCGATCGAGAACAGCAGCGGCCGCAGCTCCTCGAACTCCTCGACCTTGCCCACGCCGACTCCCCCTTAGCTGTCTGTGTGCCCGGCCGGACTCGTGCCGGCGAGGCATCTTTCGAAGATCATCCGATGTGTGGTCCCGGAAAGTCTGACCCGGGCCACGGGGCGGTGGCGGTTCAGTGGAACTGGCCGACCTGGTAATCGCCGGCCGGCTGCTGGGTGATGATGTTCAGCCGGTTCACCGTGTTCATGAACGAGACCAGCAGTACGAGGGCCGTGAGCTGCTCCTCGTCATAGTGCTGGGCGGCACGCGCCCACACCTCGTCGCTGACCCCGGTGGCCGCGTCCGCGACCCGGGTCCCCTGCTCCGCCAACGCGAGCGCGGCGCGTTCGGCCTCGGTGAAGACCGTTGCTTCCCGCCAAGCCGCGATCAGGTTCAGCCGCACCGGGCTCTCGCCGGCCGCGGCGGCTTCCTTGGTGTGCATGTCGATGCAGGCCGCGCAGCCGTTGATCTGGCTCACGCGCAGCGCTACCAATTCCTGCGTCGTAGCCGGCAGCGGCGATTCCTTCAGCTCCCGGCCGACCGACATGAAGTACTTGAGCGCCTTGCCGGCGATCGGGCTGGCGAAGTAGTTCAATCGCGCGTCCATCGTGTGCTCCTCCACGTTCGTCGATGCCTTCACCCTCAAGACGAGGCGGCCGCGACGCCTGTGACATGACACGGTGTGACCCACGTCTCTCCGCTGATGGCTCCCTCGTTTCGGGTACGGAAGTCCTCGATCAGGGCGTTGACGGTGAACGTCGCGCTGTGGACCACCGCTGGGGTGCTCGCCGCTGTCTGCCTGGTGGGCAGCTCCAAGATGTTCGTGCCGCAGGAGAAGCCGGCCGCGACGGGCGGCGTGGTCGAGCTGCTGGCTGCGGTGGGCCTGTTTCTGCCCGCGGTGCTCGACATCGCGCCGCTGCTGGTGCCGCTGGCTGTCACGGGTCTCGTTCTGCTGTTCGCCTGCGCGGTCACCATGCGTCTGCGCCGTGGCGAGAAGGCCACGATCCCCGGCGACCTGATCTACCTCGCCCTTGCCGCCTTCATCGCATGGGGCCGTTTCGGCCCCGAGTCCTTCACCGGCTGACCACCGGCGCACATCAGTCGAGCGCCGAAGTGCCGGGCACACTCCAGGTCGTACCGATACACCTACCAGCCAACGGAGTTGGCTACGACGTCACTCCAGTGCCGGCCAGGCTCGGCGTCCGGCGGCGGTGTGCTTTGCACACGAACTCCTTCACCTTCGCGTCTTTCGGCCGCCGAGGTGGAGCGGGCGCTCCGCCGCCGACGGCCCCACCCTCCGCGCCCTGGCCCGGACTGCCGCCGCCCTCCGCCCCTCTCCATGTGACAGCGGACGACGGGCAGTTGATGGTCGACGCTGCTGGACGCCAGGCCGAGCCTCGGCAACTGAGAGGCGTCCGCACACCGTCAGCGCCTACCTGACGGTGTTCACCCGAAGCCCCCCGGACCGCGCAACGGGAGCGTCCGACTGAGGACGAGGTTGGTGGTGGTGCTCCCGAACTCGGCCAACTCGTCGACGATCTCCTCCAGGTGGGCCATCGACGTGGCCACCACCTTCATGACGTAGCAGTCGTCTCCGGTGGTGCGAAGGCACTCCAGGATCTCCGAGCGCTCCTCCAGCAGCCGGCGCAGCGGCTGGTGCCGGGTTCCCGGCCCCGGGTACTTGAGCCGGACCACCGCCATCACCGGGTAACCGGTCCGCTCCGGGTCCACCTCCGCCCGGTACCCGGTGATCACCCCGGCCTCCTCGAGCCGACGTACCCGCTCCTTGGTCGCCGACGCGCTCAGGTTCACCCGCCGCGCCAGCTCGGTGAACGGGATCCGCCCGTCCCGTTGGACTTCTGCCAGGATCGCCCAGTCCGTCACGTCGAGACTCACGGTCATACGCCCATTCTACCGGCGGATCCACGGCCGAACTGCCCCTGAACAGGCGGGAATCCCTTCTGGCGACCCGTACACCCTGCCTAGGGTTGGGCCCTATGAAGATCGGAGTGAACGTCCCCAATTTCGGCCCGGGCACCGACCCCGGAGTGTTGCGAAGCTGGGCCCAGACCGTGGAGGGCCTGGGCTTCGACCTACTGATGGTCTCGGACCACATAGCCATTACGCCGGATGTCGCCGAGCGCTACCCGGCCCCCTTCTACGAGCCCTTCACCACCTTGTCGTGGCTGGCCGGCCTCACCACCCGTATCCAGCTCGGCACGACGGTCCTCATCGCTCCCTACCGGCACCCGCTGCTCACCGCCCGAATGGCGG
The DNA here is from genome assembly GCF_055559055.1 of Streptomyces sp. NPDC024687. NCBI lineage: Bacteria > Bacillati > Actinomycetota > Actinomycetes > Kitasatosporales > Streptomycetaceae > Streptomyces > Streptomyces sp. NPDC024687. The sequence continues at coordinate 236,749 of NZ_JBVHLJ010000011.1, forward strand.
CCAATCTGGATGAGTTGAGCGGCGGCCGGCTGATCCTCGGCGTGGGAGTGGGCTGGGCGCGGCAGGAGTTCGCCGCCCTCGGCATCCCGTTCTCACAGCGCGGACAGCTGACCGACAGTCACTTGCGGGACATTCGGGCCGCCTGGAAGGACACCGCCTCGTACGGAGACCGCCGGATCCCGGTGTGGGTCGGCGGCAACAGCGACGCGGGGCTGCGCCGGGCCGTACGACTCGGAGACGCATGGCATCCGCTGCACCCCACCATGCCGTGGCTGCGCGAAGCCGCAGGCAGGCTGAAGACGTACGCGGACGAGCAACACCTGCCCGTGCCCGCACTGGCTCCCCGCATCGCCCTGCGACTCACCAAGGAACCGGTCGACGGAGCGGGACGGCCCGCCGGTGAGGGCACCATCGACCAGATCATGGACGACCTCGACCAACTGCGGCTGCTGGGCGCCGAGTCCGTCGTCCTCGACACCTACCAGGGCGACCCCCACGCGACATGTCACCCGCAGGCGGCCTGGCAAGCCCTCGCCACCGTGGCCGCGCGCCTTCTCCCGCCCAACACCCCACCCCGCACCACGAAGGAGCAGTCATGACCACACCCGACGACCACACCCTCCTCCGACGGGCCATCTCTCTCGCGGCCAAGGCACGCACGAGCGGCAACCCGCCCTTTGGATCTCTGTTGGCAGGACCGGACGGGACGATCCTGGCCGAGGAGCACAACACCACCCTCACCGACAACGACGTCACCGCACACCCGGAACTCAAATTGGCGAGGTGGGCCGCAAGAGAACTCGACGCGCAGACGGCGGCAGACACCACCATGTACACCAGCTGCCAGCCATGCGGGATGTGCGAGGCCGTCATCCAATGGGCAGGACTGCGGCGAGTGGTGTTCGCCCTGTCCAACGAACAGCTCCTGGACATCAGGCCGGGCAGCAGCCGACCGCCCGTGCCGCAGGACGGCCCCGCGCTGCTCGACGAGGTACGGGCCGCAGTCGAGCCCTACTACCGCTGACCGCCGGGCCGAGGGCAGAGCCCGCCACCGGTGGAACGCACCTGGGTGCGCTCGCCCCTCCTGCGCACCAGGACGCCCAAGGGCTAGTCAGCTTCCAGATAAACGACAAGACAGGCGCCGCTCAACACGGAGGCACCAGCGACGACATCTCTTCAAGGCCTTCGCCGTGCGCGACGGCAGGCTGATCACTGGTCAGCAGCAGTACTCGGCACGCAAGGTCGCACAGCTCGTGATCGAGGCACTCGGAGTCTGACGGGCGGGGCGCTCGCCCGGGGAGCGCCCACGTGTCGGGCCACTACTCAGCCGCGCTATGAAATGGCATCGCTTCCAAGCTGCGGGCGTGCGTTCGCGCTGTGCACCGGCGCTCATGCGCCCTCCTGCCTGCCGTTGCCCTGCGGCCGCATCAAAACGGATGCTGCCTCCGCATGTATTCGAGAGTAAAGCGGAGGCAGCATCCGGTCAAATGGGCGGCCCGAGCGCGGAGCCGACCATGCGAGCTGCCCAGGCATTCCAGCGTGCCCTTGTCCGGTCCAGGACGTCAGGGGGTGAGCTGCTGGTGCCCTATGACGGAGAGCAGTTCGAGCTTGCTGTGGCTCTCCGTGCCGGGGCGGGTGGTCAGCACGACCAGGGTCTGGGCGCGATTCTCGGTGTAGAGGAGCTGAGCGTCGACGTCGATGCGGCCGAGTTCGGGATGCAGGACGGTCTTGCAGTCGCCGTAGCGGGCGACCTCCTGCAGTTCCCACATGCGGACGAACTCGGGGCTGTGTTCCTGGAGTTCGGCGAGGATCCGGGCGGCTCGGGGGGTGTCGCTGCCATTTGTCAGCGCGGCCCGCAGGCGCGCTGCCTGGGCCCGGCCGTGACCTTCGTGGGTCTCCTCGGGGTACACAAGACGCTCGGCCGGGTCCATGAACCAGCGGTAGAAGCCGCTGCCGGCCAGACCGGTGTGACGGGTCTGGTCGCCGAGGAGGGCGACGGCCAAGGGGTTCATGGCGAGGGTGTCGACCAGGTCGGTGGTCACCAAGGCGGGGGTGTCGTCCAGGCTGTCCAGGACCCGTAGCAGGGTCGGGCTGACGTGTTCGGAGCGGCGGAAGCGGGCCGGGGCGTTGTGGCCGATGAGGGCGAAGAGATGGTCGCGCTCGTCGAAGGTCAGCCGTAGCGCCCGGGCGAGAGCCGCGGTGATCTGCACGGAGGGCTGCGGAGCACGCTGCTGCTCCAGCCGGGCGTAGTAGTCGGTGGACATGCCGGCGAGCTGGGCGACCTCCTCACGGCGCAGGCCCTGGGTACGCCTGCGCGGCCCCTCGACCAGGCCGACGTCGCCGGGGCGCAACGTCTCACGCCGACGGCGCAGGAATTCGGCCAGTTCCTTCTTGTCCATGGCCCCATCCTCACCGCATCCCGCCCGGCTATCCAGAGACCACCGATCCATGGCTACGCCCTCCTCTCCCACCCCGCGAATGCGCCCGACGGCCGACGCCGAGGTGCGCGCAGCAAGGAGCCCGCGGGGAGTTGTTCCACGTCGGTCACCACAGGTCGGTCGACTGCTGAGCACGGCGAGGACGTCGTCGTAGGAACCGTTGGCCACCGGGCTTCTTACGCAGCAGGTCGAGGGGCTCGGTGAGGAAATCGTCGACCGGGCTCACCAGCCTGCCACTCTGACGTGCCCGGAAGCCCCCCGGGCCGCTCGGCGCGAGGCGCGCGGTCATCGGCCCGGGCTCAGAGCACGGTGAGGAGCCCCTCGCGGAAGCTGCTGCGAGGGGCTCCTGACACACCTGACCTCATCCGTGCACGTGGGTGGCGGCCAGGATGTGCTGTCGGTGGTCCGCCCTCAGAGTTCGAGGCCCGTATCTTCGGCCAGCGTTTGCAGGAGGCGGTCCTGGAACGCTTCGTCGTGCACTGCCCGGTGCGGCTGCACTCGCTCGCCGTGGTACCAGTACCCGCCGGCGGTCAGGGCCTGGGGGTCATCGCTGGAGGCGAGCCACTCCTGTGTGCGATGCCCGAGCTCCAGGTCGTCCGGTGCCCCGGGACCGCCCATCTTGGTCGGCACCCAGCCCGGATCGACCGCGTTGCTGAACACACCGGGACGCAGCCGGGCCACGGCGGCAGCGAGCGCCGTGACGTACAGCTTGCTGTCGGGGTACGAACCCGCGCTCTCGCCACGCCAGTCGACGCCGTCCAGCCGGGGTTGTCCACCGAAGTGCGAGTCGCTGCTCAAGTAGACGAGCCGTCGCGGTCCGCGCAGCAGGGCCGTGAGCAGGTACGGGGCGATGATGTTGACCGGCATGACCGCCGGCCCGCTCCACACGCCGGCGTTGTGGATGACCGCATCCAACGGGCCGGCGTCGTTCAGCTCGGCGGCGATGCGCCGAACGGCATCCCGCTCCGTGAAGTCCCCCGTCACGAGGTGCGCCCCGCGCTCCACCAGCGCGGCCAGGCCCCCCGCCCGATCCTGATTGCGAGCGTGTACGACAACGTCGTGGCCTTGGGACAGCAGCGTGTCCGCGGCGGCACGTCCGAGACCGTCCGCGGAACCGGTCACCAGGATGCGGCTCATGAGCGCACCGCCCCCGGGGCCCACCCCGTTCGGGCCTGGCCGCCGGACACAGGCACCGGTGCGGTGCGTGCAGCGGCCTCCAGCCCGGTAACGCCGCCAAGCGCTCGGACGGTCGTCGGGTCCTGCCTGCCGGCGTCGCCGCTGACGTCGTCGTGAATCTGTGTGCCTCCTCGCACGGGGCGTCTCCCTTCGATCACCGCACTCGCGGACTTGATGCCCCCTACCCTCCCCCACCCGACCCGATCAGCCTCCTTCACTGAGCTCTCACTTGCGGGCAAAGACACCAAGGGACGGCCAAGGGAAAGCAGGGGGGACAAGACTCTCCCTGTCATGCGTGACTCCCGTGGTGCAAGACTCGTCGCGTGATCAGCCGCCCTGTCGAGGCGAGCGATCACCCCAGTCTCCCGCGGTGGCGTCGATCTCCGTGCCTGGCCTTCCGCTGGTGTGCACGACTGATCCGTCCGTGATGCAAAGGCGAACGCATGTCCTCTGAACTCCCTGAATCTGCTGTCTCTCCGCCCACCGGAGGCGGTGAGTCCACCTCGGGACCCAGTCGGCGCACCGTCATCGCCACCGGTGTCGCGGTGGGCGGTGTCGTGGTCGCTGGAGGATCGTTCCTGGCCGGTGCCGAGGAGGCGACCGCCACGGGAGCGGCCCCTTCCAGCCGTGTCTCCTTGACGGTGAACGGCACGCGTCGGACGGTGACGGTCGACAATCGCACCTCGCTGCTGGACCTATTGCGCGAGCACCTCGACCTGACCGGGTCGAAGAAGGGCTGCAACGCGGGGGCCTGCGGGGCGTGCACCGTGCTGGTCGACGGGCAGCGGGTCAACTCCTGTCTGACCCTGGCGGTCCGGCTGGAGGGTGCCGAAGTCACCACCATCGAGGGACTGGCCGAGGGGGATCAACTGCACCCGCTGCAGCAGGCGTTCATCGACGAGGACGCCTTCCAGTGCGGCTACTGCACCCCGGGCCAGATCCTCTCCGGGGTGGGCTGCGTCCAGGAGGGCCACACCAATTCGCCGGAGGAGATCCGGGAGTGGATGAGCGGCAACATCTGCCGCTGCGGCTGTTACGTCAAGATCGTGCGCGCGGTCGAGCAGACCGCCGCCCGCAAGTAAGGAGCGGCCCCATGCACCCCTTCACCTACACCCGCGCCTCCGACACCCGCGAAGCCCTCAACGCCGGGCGCGCGGGCGGCCGTTACATCGCCGACGGCACCACGCTGGTCGACCTGATGCGCGAGACCGTCGAGACCCCCGACAGCCTGGTCGACATCAGCACCCTGCCCCTGAGCGAGATCACCGTCACCGCGGGCGGGGGCATCCGCATCGGCGCCCTGGTCCCGATGGCCGTGGCCACCGCCGACCCCAAGCTGAACTCCCTCTTCGCGGTGGCCGCCCAGGCGCTGCGGGGCGCCTCGGCGCAACTGCGGAACATGGCCACCATCGGCGGCAACATCATGCAGCGCACCCGCTGCACGGCCTGTTCGCGGTGCGGGGTGCTGCCGGGGGCGACAGTGGCGTGCGGCCCGTCAACGCCGACGTCCCCGAGATCAAGGCGATCTACCTCGACGGCGAGGACAACGCCGGCAACCTGCTGGGCGTCAAGGGGCTCGGCGAGGTCGTCCAGGTCGGCGTGGCGGCGGCGATCGGCAACGCGGTCTTCAACGCCACCGGCCGCCGGATCCGCCAACTGACCATCGCCGCAGAGGCGTTGCTCTGACACCTCCGCCGCCACGGACCGGTCCGGCAGCCGAACCCCCGTACGTCTGCCGGATCCTCCCCGGGCCGCCGCCGCGCACACGCCCCCGTCGGCGCGGTGGCAGCCCGCCCACCTTCTGCGACAGCGACCGTCTGCTCTGGAGCCCCCATGCTGAACATCGCGGACACACTGCACCGCCGGTTCCGCGAGGAACGCCCCTTCGCCCTGGCCACCATCGTCGACGTCACGGGCAGCGCACCCCTGCCCATCGGTACGTCGGTGGCTGTGTACGAGGACGGCAACGCCGTCGGCAGCATCTCCGGCGGATGCGTCGAGGGTGCGGTGTACGAACTGTGCCGACAGGTGCTCCAGGAGCAAGGCGCTCCACAGCGTGCCCGGTTCGGCTACTCCGACGACGACGCCTTCGCCGTGGGACTGACCTGCGGTGGTGAACTCGACGTGCTCGTCCAGCGCATCGACCCGGCGGCCCAGTCGCATCTCGGCGCGGCGTTCGCCGAGGCGGTCGGGGGCCGGCCCGTTGCCGTCGCCCAAGTCGTGGACGCGCCAGGGGAATTGGTCGGGGCCACTTTGAGTGTCATCGGCGACAGTTGGATCGCCGACAGTGCGCTGGGCGACGGGCCGACAGGCCGGGTGGTGGCGGACCTGGCCACCTCCCAACTGCGCACCGGGCGCACCGCACTCCGCGCGGTCGGTGGACACGCCGGCACCTGCCCCGAGAGGCTCTCCGTCCTCGTCCACGCGGCAGCCACCCGCCCCCGCATGCTGATCTTCGGCGCCGTCGACTTCGCCGCCGCCCTGGCCCAGGCAGGCCGGTTCCTGGGCTACCACGTCACCGTGTGCGACGCCCGCCCCGTCTTCGCCACCCAGGCACGCTTCCCGCACGCCGACGAGGTCGTCGTCGACTGGCCCCACCGCTACCTGGCACGAACGGCCGTGGACGCCCGTACCGCCGTCTGTGTGCTCACCCACGACGCCAAGTTCGACATCCCGCTGCTGCGGCGGGCACTCGACCTGCCTGTCGGCTACGTCGGCGCGATGGGCTCCCGGCGCACCCACGAGGAGCGTCTTCTCCGGCTGCGCGAAGTCGGCGTCACACAGGAGCAGTTGGCCCGGCTGCGGTCCCCGATCGGCCTCGACCTCGGTGCCCGTACCCCCGAGGAGACGGCCATCTCCATCACCGCCGAGATCATCGCCCACGCCGGCCGGGCGAGCGGCTTGCCTCTGGCCCGGGTCAGCGGCCCGATCCACCCCGTTCCCGACGCAGTGCCGGAGACAGCGCGGCACGGGGCAGGAACGGCCTCGGGAACACGCTGATCGACACCTATGACCGGCAGGCCACCGACCTGCGGGTCTCGCTGACCGACCGGTGCAATCTGCGGTGCACCTACCGCATGCCCGAGGAGGGCCTGCAGTGGCTGGCCAAGCCCGATCTGCTCACCGACGACGAGATCGTGCGCCGTTGCAGGGGAAGGTTGGCGTGGAGTGTCCGGGTCTGCATGGTGTGGTCGGCGGCGTTCGGGCGAGGCCGGCAGCCGGGAGTTCACCGCAGGAGCGGCCCGCACACTCGGCAAGGCGGCGCGGGCCACCGTATCCCGCAGCAGCCAGGTGATGCCCGACGCACGGGCGATGCCGCCGGCGGTGGGCGTCGGCGGAGGACTGTCCACTCCGGCGCGTGCCGGTCATGCCACGGGTGTCACTGCGCCCAGGGCACACGGACCGGCGCTTTTCGGGGCGTGCTCCGGCCCGGCCGTGTCAGAGGGGCATAGGAGCTTCCCCGCTCAACTTGTCCCTGGAGGCGTTTCCGGCGAGCCGAGCCAGTACGGGCCCCCCGTCTCGCCACGCGTCAGCGAGCGGCCCCGCCGGCCGCCGGGTCGGCGGGTGAGGCGGAGCCGCCGTCCAGGAACTCACGGATCGCGAAGCCCGCCAGCACGATGACCGTGGTCCACACCACGACCATCGTGGTCGGGTAGGTCCAGGTGAACAGGACGATCGCGGCGACCACCAGGATCGCGACCCCGATCCAGCGCTTGAAGCGGTGCACGAACCGCCCGACCGCCCCGAGTCGAAGTCCTTCGGAGGCCGCCACGTCGCGCAGAGCGCCGATGCTCCTGCGGCAGCCGTTGCGGACGAGGACGGCGATCCGGGACGGGCCGCTGAGGAAGGCGCCGACGGCGACGATGAGGGCGACGGCGCCGAGGGCCCGTACACCGGCGCGCAGGAACCTGATCAGCGCGTCGTACACCGCTCCGGCGGCGGCCGGGGACGCTCCGGAGGGCAGATGGTCGAGGTAGATGTCCCGGAAGACGGTGAGGGTGATCCCGAGGACCAGCATGGCCAGGAACACCGCCAACCCGGCCCCGACCAACGCGTGCCGGCGGTTGAACGCGGTGTACACCCCCGCAGCGGCCACGAGCAGGGCGATGAGGGGCAGCCAGCTGCCCAGGATCTCCAGGACCCTCATATAGGTCTTGATCTTGCCGATGTCCTTCGACTGGACCACCACGAAGTCCGTGTGGACGTCCGGGATCTTCGCGGCAATTCCGAGGCCGGCGCCGACCAACCGCTCCTTGACCTGGTCCACGATCGGTGCCACGTCGATGGCCACCTCGTCGTTCTTCAGCGAGACGGCGCCGCCGCCCTCGCCCGTCAGGGCCTTGTCGACGGACGAGTGCACCCTGCGGTTGGCGTCCACCCAGACCTTCTCGAAGGCGCTGCTGCTGACCACCCGCTCCACGGTGCCGCTGACCAGCTGCTTCAGGCCGCTCGCGATCGGCCCGTCCAGATTGCCGACCAGCTGGGCCGCTTTCGGCGGCACACCCTTCTCCGACACGGCGTCCTGCAACTGTTTGACCAGCACGTCTACGTCGATCTGCGCCAGCACCACGTCGGTGACCCGGTTGGTGACGGCCTTCTGCACATCCGGATCCGACGCCAGCGGTCCCACCGTGGCGACGTAGCGGTCCGTGTCCCGCACGATGCTGTTCGCCCAGACCGCGATGACGGACAGCAGCGACAGCAGCGCAGCGAGGAGGATCAGCAGGACCGAGCCTGTGGACCGTAGCCAGTGATGGCGCGCCGCCTGCGGGCGAGCGGCACTCTCCAGGGCGCCGACCCGGTGCCGCAGTTCATCGAGTTCGATGCGTTCCCGGGCCGAGAGCTGCTCGTCGCCTTCATTGCTCATGGACACAAGAAGATCGGCACGGTGCAGCACACGCGACCCGTGTGCGCCCGACGGGTGAGCCCCGCACGAGGTGCGATCGCCGCGGTCGGGTGATGCAATGGCAAGGGGAAGACAGCCACAAGCCCAGAAGGTGACGCCGTGAGCGACACATTCGACGAAGTCGACACATCCGGCGCGATGGGACCGATCGACTATCTGGTCGTCGAGTTTCCCGGCAACCGAATGACCGGCGAGGGCTTCCCCCTCCTGGTCGATCTGGTGGACCGCGGCCTCATCCGGATCCTCGATCTGACGTTCATCAGGAAGGACGCCGACGGATCCGTGACCGGCCTGGAGATCGGCGATCTCACCGGCGACGGCGAACTCGATCTGGCTGTCTTCGAGGGAGCGTCCTCCGGCCTGCTGGGCCAGGACGACCTCGTGGAAGCAGCCGCCGCCCTGGAACCCGGCAACTCCGCCGGCGTCCTGATCTACGAGAACCTCTGGGCCGCGCCGTTCGCCGCCGCCCTGCGACGCGGCGGCGCCGAACTGGTCGCCTCCGGACGGATCCCCGTGCCCGCGGTCCTGGCCGCCCTGGACGCGGCGGAAACCGCGCCCTGAGAGCGGGGGCAGGGGGAAACGAGAAGGGAGATCACCATGCCTGGACTCCTCCGAGGGGTTGCCCGCACGGCCGTCGTCGCCGGAACCGCCACCGCCGTATCGAACCGCGTATCGCGCCGCCAGCAGGGGCGATGGGCGGCACAGCAGCCCGCGCCGCAACCGGCGTACCCTGCCGAGTCGCCCGCGGCTCAGCAGGCCCCCGACATGACCAGCAAGATCGAACAGCTGAAGCAGCTTGACGAGCTGAAGACACGGGGCGTCCTCACCGAAGCCGAGTTCGAGGACCAGAAGCGCAAACTTCTGGACTCCTGACCGCTCCTGCGGGGGCGGGCCTGTCTGAGCGATGAGCGACAAACCAGGTCGACGCGGAGCAGTGCGGCGCCCGATCATGTGTTCATGCCACTGAGAGAGACCCTTGCCCGAGTCGATGCAGACCTGGCTGCCGGCCGGGTTCCCGTCGCGCGCCAGCGTTTGCGCGGTCTCGTCTCGTCCTTCCCGTACGACCTGACGCTCCGTCGGCGTCTGGCCGAGGTGTACCGGCTCTACGGCGATGCCGCCGAGGCCGGACGCTGGATGTACCTCGAAGAGGACCGCCACGCCGACGAGACCGTCGCCTTCGAGGCGCGGCACGAGTCTCCTGCGCGGCGGATGAAGGCTCTCGTCTGGCGCGGCCCCGAGGCCATGGCCGCCACCTCCTTCGCGGAGCGGCAGCTGGTCGCCGTGCGGACCGCCTGCGCCGAGGAGCTGGGGCGCCCCGTCGACTGGGACGACCCCGCCTCCTACCGGGACGGCCTGCGGGAGACGTACGAGGAGACGCCCTCCGAGCCGTGGACGGCCGGCGGCGTGCTGGCGGGCGTCGGCTGCCTGGTGGGGGCCCTTGCGTTCCTCGCGATCTGGGTCAATGGAGTGGTTGCCCTCTTCGACTGACTCGAAGGACGGAGCCGTGCCCCTGGTCCTGACCGGCTATGGCCTGGGTGCCCTGCTGGGCACGACGGTCGGCGGGCGCCTGGGTGACCGTCGCCCCCTCGCCACGCTCCTCACGGCCGGCGCCACGACCAGGCCGGTGCTGCTGTTGTTGACCTTCCTCTCCCCGATCCCCGTGGCGGCCGTCGTCCTGGTGACACTGATGGGGATGACCGGCTTCGCCGCGACCCCGGTGCTCGGCGCGCTGGCCCTGCGCTTCGCCGGTTCCGCGCCCACCCGGGTCTCCGGCCTCAGCGGCTCGGTGCCCAACGTGGGCATCGCCGTCGGCTCCTGGACGGCGGGCGTAACCCTGAGCTCGCCACTGGGGCAGGCCGGGCCTCCGCTGGTCGGCACGGTGGCGGCCGCCCTCACCCTCGTACCGCTGAGCGCACTCGCGCTGATGCGTGCCACTCGCTCCGAGAGGCCGCAGACTCAGCCTCAGCTTCAGCCTTGAGCTGCCGCAGAGCAGTCGATCGGGTGCGGCACTCACGCCACGGTAAGCAGGCCGTCGCCGCGACGCGGGCAGACGTTGCGGCGACGGCCCTGGAGAGTCCGGCAGCCGGACGGGGAGAGGCAGGCTGCCGGACAAGCGGTGGGCACTCCCCCGAGGAGGAGCAGGAGCAGGGGCGCTGGGTCAGATCAACGCCTCGGCGGTGATGGGCAGTTCACGGACGCGGCGGCCGGTGGCGTTGAAGACCGCGTTGGCGATGGCGGGTGCCACTCCGATCATCACGAGCTCTCCGAGGCCCTTGACGCCGATCGGGTCGGCCTCGCGGTCCTCGCCGTCCAGGTAGATCGCCTTGAGGTCGGGGATGTCGGCGTTGACGGGGACGAGGTAGTCGGCGAGGTTGGCGTTGACGACCCGGCCGTCGCGGTGGTCGGTGAGCGTGTGCTCCAGCAGGGCCGTGCCGATGCCGCCGACCATGCCGCCCAGGGCCTGGCTGTCGGCGAGCTTGGGGCTGATGATGCGGCCCGCGTCGTACACGCCGAGCACGCGCCGCACCCGCACCAGGCCCAGGGTCGCGTCCACGGCCACCTCGGCGAAGGTCGCGTTGTAGCCGTAGAAGGAGTGCCGTTCCGGGCCCGACGGGGGTGCGAAGGAGCCGTCCGCTTCCAGGTGGGTGCGGTGGTTGCGGGCCAGCAGCCGCCGGTACGTCTCCCCGCGCGTGGGGTCGTTCTTCACGTGCAGTCGGCCGGCCCGCACCACGACATCGCCGGCGTCCACCCCGTACAACGGTGACTCGCGGTCCTGGACGGCCAGTTGGATCGCCTGACGGCGGACCTTGTTGCAGGCGTCGAGGGTGGCGGAGCCGACGCTGGCCATGGTCATCGAGCCGCCGTGCGGTGGGGTCGGCGGGTAGAGGGAGTCCCCCAGCCGGAAGGTGACCATGCGCACGGTCAGCCCGAGGGCGTCGGCGGCGACCTGGGTCTGGGAGGTGTAGGTGCCCGGGCCCATGTCGGTGGCGGCGGCCTCGACCAGCGCGGTGCCGTCGGCGTCGAGGCGGGCCCGGGCCTGGGCCGGCATGCGGGCGGTGTCGTAGACGCCGGCGGCCATGCCCCTGCCGATCAGCCAGTCGCCCTCACGCGTCGAGCGGGGCTCGGAGTTGCGGCGGTGCCAGCCGAACTCGCGCGCGCCGACCGTGTAGCACTCCCGCAGCCGGCGGGTGGAGAACGGCAGGCCCGACGACTCGTCCTCGTCCGGTTCGTTGCGCCGGCGCAGCTCGATCGGATCGATGCCGAGTTTGTGGGCGAGTTCGTCCATGGCCGACTCGATGACGAAGGAGGCCGTCTGGAAGCCGGGCCCGCGCATGTACAGCGGCGTGGGCAGATCCAGCGGCACCGTCCGGTACGCCTGGCTCACGTTCGGCATGCTGTAGAGCATCTGGCCGGCCGCAAGGACGGACTCGGTGAACGTCTCGTACGACGACGTCTCCGCGTCCAACTCGTGGGCCGCTGCGGACAGTCGGCCCCGCCGGTCGCTGCCGAGGCGCAGGCGGTACTCGTACGAGGGCCGGAAACCGGTACCGAGATACATCTGCTTCCGGCTCAGGACCAGCTTGACCGGGCGCTTCGCCTCGCGGGCGGCCAGCGCGGCGACGACCACGTGCGGCCAGCAGCGCAGCGCCGTACCGAAACCGCCGCCCACGAACGGCGAGATGACGCGCACCGCGTCCGTCTCCAGGCCGAACACCGCCGCGAGTTCGGTCTGCGTGCCCACCACCCACTGGGTCTTGTCCCAGACGGTGAGCTTGGCGCCGTTCCAGCGGGCGATGGTGGCGTGCGGCTCCATCGGGTTGTGGTGGTTGCGCGCCGTGCGGTAGGTCAGGTCCAGTCGTACGGCGGTCGAGCGCAGGGCCGCTTCGGCGTCGCCGCGTGCGTATCGGGTCGGCTCGTCCGGCTCGGCTCCGGTCAGGTCGGTCGACGGCTGTTCGGCGTCGTAACCGACCTCGACCAGGCTCGCACCGTGCTGTGCGGCCTCCAGGGTGGTGGCCACCACGACGGCCACCGGCTGGCCGTGGAAGCGGACAACGTCGTCCTGGAAGACGCGCAGTCGCCTGCCGGGCGGATTGTTCGAACCCGAGTTGTCGCGGTACGGCAGCTTCGGCGCGTTGCGGTGGTGGATCACCTTCAGTACGCCCGGAAGGGCCTCGGTGGCACCGGTGTCGATCGACGTGATGCGACCGCGGCCGATGGCCGCGTCCACGATGACGGCGTGCACGACTCCGTCGACGTCGTGTTCGGCGGCGTACAACGCCTGTCCGGTGACCTTGAGCCGGCCGTCGACCCGGGACAGCGGCGCACCCACGGCTGCTTGCGGCTGAGGGCTCACTTGGCACCTCCTACGACGCGCAGCTGGCGTTCGACGGTGCGCTTGAGCAGCTCGACCTTGAAGCGGTTGTGCTGCAGGGGACGGGCCCCGTCCGCCGCCTTCGCGGCAGCGGCCGACCACAGGGCCCCCGAGGGGCGTTCCCCGACGAGGTGCTGTTCGACGGCGGTCAGTTTCCAGGGCACGGTGCCCACTCCCCCGGCGGCGACCTTGGCGTCGCGGATGACCCCGCCGCGGATGTGCAGCGCGACGGCCGCCGACGTCAGGGCGAACTCGTACGACTGCCGGTCACGGACCTTCAGATAGCCGGACCTGAGCGGGCGCGGAAGAGCGGGGATCTCCACCGCCGTGATCAACTCTCCCTTGCGCAGAGCCTGTTCACGCTGTGGTGTGCGGCCGGGCCGCAACAGGAATTCGGCGAAGGGGACTTGGCGTGCTCCGTCCGGGCCCAGCAGGTGCACCCGTGCCTCCAGGGCGGCGAAGGCCACGGCGGCATCCGACGGGTGGGTGGCCACGCAGGCGTCGGAGGTGCCGAGGATGGCGTGCGTGCGGTTGACTCCGTGCAGCGCGGCGCAACCGGAGCCGGGCTCGCGTTTGTTGCAGTCGGCGGTCACGTCCCGGAAGTAGGTGCACCGGGTGCGCTGCATGATGTTGCCGCCGATGGTGGCCATGTTCCGCAGTTGCGCCGAGGCGCTCAGTTCCAGCGCCTCGGAGACGACGGGATACAGGGTGCGCACCTTGGCGTGGGCGGCGGCCTCGGACATGGTCACCAGGGCGCCGACCCGCAGGCCGCCACGCTCGGTGGCGGTGATCTCGCTCAGGGGCAGGGCGCTGATGTCGACCAGGCTGTCGGGGCGCTCGACGGTCTCGCGCATCAGGTCGACGAGGGTGGTGCCGCCGGCGATGTAACGGCCGCCCGCGCGCCCGGCGTTGAGGGCTTCGCGGGTGTCGGAGGCGCGGGCGTAGGTGAAGGGGTGCATGGGGCCGCTCCTTACTTGCGGGCGGCGGTCTGCTCGACCGCGCGCACGATCTTGACGTAACAGCCGCAGCGGCAGATGTTGCCGCTCATCCACTCCCGGATCTCCTCCGGCGAATTGGTGTGGCCCTCCTGGACGCAGCCCACCCCGGAGACGATCTGGCCCGGGGTGCAGTAGCCGCACTGGAAGGCGTCCTCGTCGATGAACGCCTGCTGCAGCGGGTGCAGTTGATCCCCCTCGGCCAGTCCCTCGATGGTGGTGACCTCGGCACCCTCCAGCCGGACCGCCAGGGTCAGACAGGAGTTGACCCGCTGCCCGTCGACCAGCACGGTGCACGCCCCGCAGGCCCCCGCGTTGCAGCCCTTCTTCGACCCGGTCAGGTCGAGGTGCTCGCGCAACAGGTCCAGCAGCGAGGTGCGATTGTCGACCGTCACCGTCCGACGCGTGCCGTTCACCGCCAGGGACACACGGCTGGACGACGGCCGTTCGGCGGCTGCCGCCCCTTCCGCGCCGATGAGGGAGGTCCCTCCTACGACGCTCCCCGCGACAACGGCGCCGCCGACCGCGGTACTCGTGGCGAGGAAGGTGCGCCGCGTGGGCGCCGGGGAGGATTCGCCGGCCCGGGTGGGGGGTGGAACGGCGAACTCGGGGAGTTCAGTTGACATACGTACGCCTTCGGATCGCGGACGGATCGGCCGTACACATCAGCGGGACGCGCGAGTGGATCGTCGTCACCGCTGGAAAGCCGGCAACCGCGTGCTCGGGCAGCGGCTACTGGGCACCTGGGGAGTCTTGCACCACCGGCAACTGTCGTGGCAGGGAGACTTTTCTCCCCCCTTCAGGCTCCGTCGGAGGCGACTGGCCGACGTCGTCGGGGGCACTTGCGCGCGAAACAGGGCAGGCGGCCCTGTCCGGGAAGCCGTGACGTCGTGAGCGGGCCCGCATGCGGGTGGGACGGGCCGGGCCGGGGCTACTGGTCGCGGGTGCGGAGGCCGTTGTACTGCTGGTCGGTGACCGGCTCGGCCCACGTGGTCTCGGGAGTGCCGTCCGCCGTGCCCTCCCACAGGGCGATGTGCTCCATGAACCGGTCGGGGACGGCACCGTGCCAGTGCTCCTCGTCCGGCGGACACGCGACGGTCTCGCCGGGGTGGCCCTCGAAGACGGTGCCGTCCCGGGTGCCGATCAGGGCGACGCCGGAAACGACGTGCAGGGTCTGGCCCACGGCGTGGGAGTGCCAGTTGGTGCGGGCGCCCGGCGAGAAGCGGACCAGGTTGGCACGCATCCGGGACGGCTCCTGGCCCGCCACGATGACGTCCCACCACACATCGCCGGTGAACCAGTCCGCCGGGGCCTTGCTGCTGGGCTGCGCCTTGATGAATTCCATGATGTCTCTCAACTCTCCTTGATGCGTGGGCTGTTGTCAGCGGGCGACGTAGCCACCGTCCACAGGGAGGGCGACGCCCACGACGAAACCCGCTCCGGGGCTGCACAGCCACAGGACCGCCTGGGCGATCTCCTCGGCGGTGCCGAGCCGGTTGATGGGCTGGTTGGCCTCGGCCTCCGCGCGGTCGAGCTCGCCCTTGGCGATCATGTCGCTGACCATGGGGGTGTCGATCGTGCCCGGGCAGATGGCGTTGACGCGAATGCCGCGCGGGGCGTATTCGAGGGCCGCGCTGCTCGTCAGGCCGATGACGCCGTGTTTGGAGGCATGGTAGGAGGCCCGTCCCGGGAGGCCGACCAGGCCGCCGAGGGAGGAGCAGTTGACGATGGCGCCACTGCCCTGCGCGCGCATGTGCCGCAGCTCGTGCTTCATGCACGCCCACACACCGCGCAGGTTGATGGCGTTGACGCGGTCGAACCGTTCGGCGGGTTCGTCGGCGGCGTCGCTGGGCGGGATCTGGATTCCGGCGTTGTTGTAGGCCATGTCCAGGCGGCCGAAGGTCTCCACGGTGCGGTCGACCGCTGCGGCGACCTGGTCCTCGTCACTGACGTCGCAGGTGAGGGCGAGCACTTGGCGGCCGGCGTCGGTGAGTTCCTTCGCGGCCGCGTTCAGGGCCGCTTCGTCGATGTCGGTGAGAGCGACGGCGGCTCCGGACTCGGCGAACGCGCGGGCAGTCGCCAGGCCCATGCCGGCACCGGCCCCGGTGACAAGCGCGACCTGGCCCGTGAAGTCGTAGGTGGGATTCACTGCTGTTGTCCCTTCAGATGGGGGATGTGGGGCACGGCGGTGGGCGCTGCGCGGATCCGGGCGCGAGTCAGCGCTGCGACGGCACCTGCGCGGCCTCGTCGCGTCGCGCCCGCGTGGACGCGCTGCTGCGGGCCACGATCCGGCCCTTGCCGGATGAGCCGTGGACGGCGAGGGCGATCAGCGGCAGCAGCGTGAGGGCGGCGATGACGGTGCCGACCAGGGGCGGCCCGGTCAGGCCGAGGGAGGAGTCCAGGGCCGTACCGGCGATCAGCGAACCGGCGGCGATACCGGTGTTGAAGGCGGACGTGGTCAGCGCCGAGGTGAGAGTGGGCGCGTCGCCCGCGAAACGCATGGCCAGCGCGGTGACCACCGGGTTGACCGTGAAGCCGGTCAGGCCCATGAGGAAGACCAGGAGCGTGGCCGTGACCGGGTTGCCGGACAGCGGGATCATCAGGAACAGGACCAGGGCGGTGGCCGCGGCGGCCGTGATGGTGGTGGACATCGGACGCCGGTCACCCAGGCGGCCGCCCGTGGTGGTGCCGCACAGGGCGCCCACGCCGAACGCGATCAGGACGAGCGGTACGGCGCCTGCCGGGATGCCCGCGCGGTCGGTCAGCAGCGGCGTGACGTAGGTGTACGTCGCCAGGACCCCGCCCATGATGAGCATCGCGGCGCCCAGCGCCAGCCACAGCCGGCCCTGCCGCAGGGCCCGGACCTCGGCCCGCAGGGACACCTCGACGCGCTGCTCCCGGGCCGGGATGAAGCGGCCGATGGAGACGGCGGCGAGCCCGGAGAGGGCGGCCAGGGCCCAGAAGGGGCCGCGCCAGCCGGTGAACTGGCCGGCGAAGGAGCCGATCGGCACGCCGACGACGTTGGCCAGGGTCAGGCCGCCGATCATGACGCCCGTGGCGCGGGTGGCGTTGTGCGGTCCCGCGGCGGTGGTGGCGACGACGAAGCCCACGGACCAGAACGCTCCGGTGGCCAGGGCGGTGACGACGCGGGCGGCGAGGACGATCGTGAAGGAGGTGCTGAGGGCGGCGACCAGATGTCCGAGGCAGAACACGGACAGGGCGAGGATCAGCGTCCGGCGCTGGGGAAGGCGCAGGGTCGCCATGGCCATGGTCGGCGCTCCGACGATCATGCCGATGGCGAAGGCGGTGATCAGCAGGCCGGCATGGGAGACGCTGACTCCGAGGTCATCGGCCAGCTCCGGCAGCAGACCGGCGACGACGAACTCGGTGGTCCCCATCAGGAACGTGCCGGCAGCGAGCACCCAGACGACGAAGGGGAGCTTGCCGGGGGTGGTCCCGGATGCGGAAGGCATACGTGTGGTCTCTCCTTGCGTGGACATCGGGGGTTCGTGGTGGCAGCGGAAGCCGTCGGGGCGGACAGTGGACGGCGCGGCCGCGTCTTCGACGGTCCCATGCGGCGAACCGGACGAAAAGGGGAGGATCTCCTCCCCCCTTCATGTGGGGACGAACGAGGGGTGCGGGTCAGGGGGCGGCTTCGATGGTGATCCGGTCGGCCCCGGCAAGCCGGTCGGCGTCGGCGTCGATGTGGCCGAGGATGAGCAGGTCGGCGTTGGCGGAGTCGCCGTCGCGGTGGAAGAGGGCCAGGTTGCCCCACGGCGCGTAGTAGGTCAGGTCGCCGACCTTCGGCGCGCGGGGCTCGGGAGCGCCCGAGGTGGTCAGCTTGCGCGGCAGGTCGGCGATCCGCTCCGTCCGGTGGAAGTCCTTCAGATCCAGGGTGAGCGGGAGCAGTTCGGCGAAGTCACCGGCAGCCGGGCTGTCGTTCAGGGCGGCGTCGACGGGGCGGCCGTCGAGGGTGACCCGGATGTCCATGGCGGTGTTCCTGTCGGACGGTGTGGTGCGTGCCCCGGCCGTCGGTGTGTGCTGTCGGGCGGAGGACGCGGAGGATGTCTTGTGCGGGGCGGCCGGTGAGGTGTCGCCGCAGGCCGCCGCTGCCAGCAGGACAGCGGTGGCCGCGGCGGCACGGGCGACGGCGCGGAGGGTGGCCGAGTTCATGTGTCGTCCGGGCGTCAGTCGGGCAGGGGCTCGGCGTAGTGGCGGAAGCCGTCCCGCTCGGCGTGGAGGTCGTACAGGCGCTCGGCCAGCACGTCGGGGCTGCTGTGCTCGGCGTCGGGCCGGATCGCTCCGGGGATGATCAGCTGGGCGGCGTGGATGTTCTCCGGGGCGAGGGTGTCGTGCAGCATGCGGGCGTAGGCGCTCTCGGCGGCGAAGGCGATCGAGGTGCCCGCGACTCTCGGATTGGGGCGTACGGCGCTGGAGCCGTTGACGAACAGCAGTGTGCCGCGGCCGAGTTCGCGCATGCCGGGCAGGACGGCGTTCACCGCGGTGACGGGGCCCTTGACGGAGAAGGCGAGCGGGGCGTCCAGGTCGTCGGCGCTCGTGTCGAGGACGGGCTTCATGAAGTCGGCGCGGGGCACGGGGCTGTACTGGAGGATCTCGACGGTGCCCAGGTCGGCCGCGGCCGCGTACAGGGCCGCGGTCAGGGACTCGATGTCGAGGACATCGGCCGGGTAGCCGCGCGCCTGGACGTCGTCACGGGCGAGGTCGGCCGTCAGACCGTCCAGCTTCTGCGCGTCGCGGGCGATGAGGGCGACGGTGTGGCCGGCGGCTCCGAAGCGCCGGGCGGTGGCGAGCCCGAGGCCGGGTCCGGCACCGATGAGGGCGAAGGTCGTCATGTCAGTCCTTGTGCGAGCGGGGTGGTTGCCGGCCCTGCGGCCGCACCGCGTCGGTGCGGCCCCGGGTGTGGACGCGTCCGTGCTCAGGGCTTGAGCAGGGTCTTGATGGCGCGGCGCTCGTCCATGGCCTTGTAGCCTTCGGCGACCTGGTCCAGGGGCAGGGTGAGGTCGAAGACCTTGCCCGGGTTGATCCGGCCGGTCAGGACGAGGTCGATCAGGTCGGGCAGGTAGCGGCGCACGGGGGCCGGGCCGCCGCGCAGGCCGACCTGGGAGAAGAACAGCTCCTGGCCGTCGATCGAGACCTCGTGGGGGACTCCGACGAAGCCGACGTTGCCGCCGGGGCGGGTGGAGTGCAGGGCCTGCCGCATGGACTCGGCGGTACCGACGCACTCCAGCACGGAGTCGGCGCCGATGCCACCGGTGAGGTCCTTGACGCGGGTGATGCCTTCGTCGCCGCGCTCGCTGATGATGTCGGTGGCGCCGAACTCGAGGGCGAGCCTCTGCCGGGACTCGTGCCGGGACATGGCGATGATCCGCTCCGCACCGAGTTCCTTGGCGGCGATGACACCGCACAGGCCGACCGCTCCGTCGCCGACCACCACGGCCGTCGAGCCGGGCTTGACCTCGGCGGCGAGGGCGGCGTACCAGCCGGTGCCCATCACGTCCGAGACGGCGAGCAGGCTAGGAAGCAGCTCCGCGTCCGGGAGCTCGTCGGTGGCGACGAGGGTGCCGTGGGCGTTGGGGATGCGCACGTGGTCGGCCTGGCAGGTGCTCATGAACTCGCGGTTCAGACAGGAGGACTGCCAGCCGCCCCGGCAGTTCACGCAGGTGTTGTCCGAGGTGGCGAAGGAACCGACGACGAACTGGCCCGGCCTGACGTTGGTGACCTCGCTGCCGACCTCCTCGACGATGCCGACGTACTCGTGCCCCATCGGGTGCGGGTCGCCGATCGGTTCCGCGCCGCGATACGGCCACAGGTCCGAGCCGCACACACAGGTGGCGGCCGTACGGATGACGGCGTCGGTCGGCGTGAGGATCTTCGGGTCGTCCAGGGTCTCGAAGCGCACATCGCCGGGGGCGTGAATGACTGCTCCGCGCATGGGGTCTTCCTTCGGTGCGGGGATCGGTGAGCCGCAGCCGCCGTGAGGAACGCGACTGCTCATGATCGAGCCTCACACGCGAGGGCAGGCGCGAAAAGCGGAGAGAAATATCCCGGGAGGGAAACATCCTGGGAGGAAATTCTCCCCCCATATCCAGGTGCGATCGATGCCATCCTGGGAAGCATGACCGCCTACGTTCCCCTCAATGAGCTGGGAGAATTCCTCAAGAAGCGCCGCTCCGAGCTGAGCCCGCGCACGGTCGGCCTGCCCGAGACGGGCAAGCCCCGCCGGGTGGAGGGGCTGCGCCGCGAGGAGGTCGCCCAGCTCGCCAGCATCAGCACCGACTACTACACCCGCCTGGAGCAGGGCCGTATGCAGGCGTCGGCGCCCGTGCTGGATGTCCTCGCCCGGGTGCTCCACCTGGACGACGACGAGCGCGGTTACCTCTTCCAGCTCGCCGGCAAGACCACCAACCGCACCCGGCGCCGCGGCCGGCAGAAGGTCCAGCCGCAGTTGCAGCGGGTCCTGGACGACCTCACCGCCACCCCGGCCATCGTGCAGGGCCGGCGCGGGGACATCCTCGCCTGGAACGCCCTGGCCGCCGCCCTGGTCACCGACTTCTCCCGCATCCCGGAAAAACACCGCAACTATCCGCGGATCATCTTCACCACTCCCGCCATGCGCAACCTGTACGCCGACTGGGAGACCTCCGCGCACATCGCCGTCGCCCAACTGCGCATGGAGGCGGCGAAGTACCCCGAGGACCCCCGCCTGATCGAACTGGTCGGTGAACTGTCCCTGCGCGACAAGCAGTTCGCCCGCTGGTGGGGCGATCACCATGTCGCCGCCCGCACCGTGGGCACGAAGACCCTCAACCATCCCGTCGTCGGCGAACTCGTCCTGGACTGGGACACCCTCACCGCCAACACGGACCCCGACCAGAATCTGACCGTCTGGACCGCCGAGCCCGGCTCCCCCACCCACGAACGCCTGCGCATCCTGGCCTCCTGGGCCGCCGACCAGGACCTGCCCGCCTCCTCCCCCGCCGGCTGACCGCGACGGGCTCATTCGGTCCGTCAAAAGTGACATTCTGAGGAGTCGACAATGACAGCCCCCTACGACGTCATCGTGATCGGACTCGGTGGCATGGGCAGCGCCGCTGCCTACCACCTGGCCGGGCGAGGCAAGCGGGTCCTCGGGCTGGAACAGTTCCGCCCCGCCCACGCTCTCGGGGCCAGCCACGGCGGCTCGCGCATCTACCGGCAGAGCTACGCCGAGGGCTCCGGCTACGTACCCCTGCTGTTGCGTTCCCGCGAGTTGTGGCACCAACTTGCCGCGGACTGCGGCCAGGAGGTGTTCACGACCACCGGAGGGCTGGTCATCGGACCGCAGGACAGCCCGATGGTCGCCGGAAGCGTCCGCAGCGCCCAGGACTGGGGACTGGCCCACGAGATGCTCGACACGACCGAGCTCCGCCGCCGCTTCCCCACCTTCACCCCCGCCGACGACGAGGTGGCGTTCTACGAGCGCGAGGCCGGCGTGGCCCGGCCCGAACTCACCGTCTCGGCCCACCTCGACCTGGCCGCACGGCACGGCGCCGATCTGCGCTTCGAGGAGCCCGTCCGCAGCTGGCAGATCGACTCCCCCGGCAACGCCCGGGTCACCACGGCGAAGGGGACGTATGTGGCGGACCGACTGGTCATCGCCCCGGGCGCGTGGGCGTCCCGGCTCCTGCGGGGCATCGATGTCCCGGTGCACGTGGAGCGGCGTGTCATGTACTGGTTCGCTCCCCGGGGCGGCACCGCGCCCTTCACTGCGGACCGGCATCCGGTCTACGTCTGGGAGGACCGCGACGGCACCGACATCTACGGCTTCCCCGCGCTCGACGGCCCGGACGGCGGCGCCAAGGTCGCCTTCCACACCGTGGGCTCCCCCGCCGACCCGGACGAGCTCGACCGGGAGATCCATCCGGAGGAGGTCGAGGCGATGCGCGCGTATCTGCGTCCGCGGATCCCCGCGCTGGCCGAGGGACGATTCCTGACGGGCGCCGCCTGCACCTACACGCTCACCCCCGACGAGCACTTCGTGCTGTCCGCCCATCCACAGCATCCCCAGGTGACGATCGCCTGCGGCTTCTCCGGGCACGGCTTCAAGTTCGTTCCGGTCATCGGCGAGATCATCGCCGACCTGGCCGCCGAGGGCTCCACGGCCCACCCGATCGCCGCTTTCGACGTACGACGCTTCGACACCGTCGAGAGCTGACGAATCCCTTCAAGGGCGTGACCGAATTCAACGTGACCGCATTCAATACGCGTGCCGGTAAGTCCCAAAGATCTCGCATTACTGCTTGAGATCGTTCAATAGTCGACGCATCACGCGGTTTTCGAAGTATGTGGCGACCCGGCAATCATCGGCATGCCTGACGTCGGGTTTCGACAGACTCCTTGACGACGCCTTGGGGCCCTTCCTAATCTCCGTGGGAGCGTTCCCATGCACGTCCGAGCGATCCTGACAGGCACCGGTTCACTCGGCACCCCCCACGCATCGGAGACCTTCATGACCGACTCACGCCTCGGCATCGTGCCATCAGCGCGGAGAGCGATCCGGTTGTCGCAAGCGAATTGGTCGGCCGCGTCATCGCCGTCGTACTGACCGGCAGACGTATCACCCCGCCGCCCCATGTCACCCAGTACGCCGTCGGCCTCATGGCGCTCCCTGCTCGAACAGGAAGGAACCGACATGCGCAGCACCCCGCACTTACCGTTGTTGCGGATTCTCCTGACTCTGCTTCTGCTCGCCCTCGGCGGGACCCTCGCTCCCGCGGTCGCCGCCGCTCCCGCAGCGACCCCCGTACGCATCATGCCGCTGGGTGACTCGATCACCGGCTCCCCCGGCTGCTGGCGGGCGGTGCTGTGGAACCGCCTGCGCAGCAGCGGGCACGCGAACATCGACTTCGTCGGCACCCTCAAGGAGCAGGGCTGCCCCCAGTCGTTCGACGGCGACAACGAAGGTCACGGCGGTGAACTCGTGACCAACGTGGCAAACCAGAACCTGCTGCCTGCCCGCCTCTCCACCACCCGTCCCGACATCGTTGTCATGCACTTCGGCACGAACGACGTCTGGAGCAGCATCGCGCCCGACCGCATCCTCGCCGCTTACACCAAGCTGGTGACACAGATGCGGGCGTCCAACCCGAACATGAAGATCCTGGTCGCACAGATCATTCCGATGAATCCCTCCAACTGCACCGGCTGTGCCGGGCGAGTGGTCGACCTGAATGCGCGGATCCCCGGCTGGGCCCGGGCGACCAGTACGAGCCGCTCTCCCGTGACCGTGGTCGACCAGTGGACGGGCTTCAACACGTCGAATGACACCTACGACGGGGTACACCCCTCCACCTCCGGCAACACGAAGATCGCCGCCCGCTGGTATCCCGCCCTCGCCCCTCTGCTGTGAACGGGGTGCCGAGCGGCCCGGACACCTATGGCCGCCTGCCCGGCCGCTGATGGGGCCGCCTCCTCACGGCACGAGCCGCCCCAGTCAGCCGCACGACACGACCCACACCACCTGACCACCTGAGCACACCCCTTCCCCTCTCGGAGCCGCCACCATGCGAGTCCGCACCCGAACCGCCACACGAATGGCCGCTGTCCTGGCAGCCCTCCTGGCTCTCCTCGTCCCCCTGCTCGGTCTCGCCTCCCCGGCCCAGGCCGCGCCCAGTGGCTTCCGCGTCCAGAACGGCAGGCTGCTGGAAGCGTCCGGCAACGACTTCGTGATGCGGGGCGTCAACCACGCCCACACCTGGTACCCGAACCGGATCAGCTCCCTCTCCCACATCAAGGCCAAGGGTGCCAACACCGTCCGAGTCGTCCTCGCCAGCGGTGACCGCTGGACTCGCAACACCGCCGCCGACGTGGCCAACGTCGTCGCCCAGTGCAAGCAGAACCGGCTCATCTGCGTCCTGGAAGTGCACGACACCACGGGCTACGGCGACCAGAGCGGTGCGATCACCCTCTCCCGCGCCGCCGACTACTGGATCAGCGTGAAGAGTGCCCTGGCCGGCCAGGAGAAGTACGTCATCGTCAACATCGGCAACGAGCCGTACGGAAACGGCAACTACACACGGTGGACCGCCGACACGAAGGCCGCCGTCCAGAAGCTGCGGAGCGCCGGGTTCAGCCACACGCTGATGGTGGACGCGCCCAACTGGGGTCAGGACTGGGCGTTCACGATGCGCGACAACGCCGCGTCGGTGTTCGCCGCCGACCCGGACCGCAACACGGTGTTCTCGGTCCACATGTACGGCGTCTTCAACACGGCCGCGAAGGTCGACGACTACCTGAACCGTTTCGTGGCCGCGAAACTCCCCATCGTGGTAGGCGAGTTCGGCCACAACCACTCGGACGGCAATCCCGACGAGGACGCCATCCTGGCTGCCGCGCAGCGACTGCGCATCGGTTACCTGGGCTGGTCATGGAGCGGCAACAGCAGCGATGTGCAGTACCTGGACCTGGCCACCGGCTTCGACCCCAACCAGCTCACCAGTTGGGGCCGGCGCCTCTTCAACGGGACGAACGGCATTGCTGCCACCGCCAAGGAGGCCGCGGTCTTCTCCACCGGCGCCACGGGCACCACTCCCCCGGCCGTTGCCCAGCGCTCCCGCTGAGGCAACTCGGCCCTACGGCTTGGCGGCTGTCATGCGCACGCCATATGCGTATGCCATAGGCCGTCGCCGGTTCGGCGCGACTCCCGCAGCCACGACAAAGGCATGGAGGAACAGGACGATGCACACGAGCATCATCGACGTCCCGGATTCCCGCGACGCCCGTACCCGCCCGAAGGGATTCCGCAGGAGGAGCAGGACCGTGAGCAGGACCGTCACCTTGAAGGCCGCTGTGCTCGCGGCCGTGACCGGCCTGATGACCGCACTGGCTGCGATCCAGCCGGCATCGGCGCAATCGCCCACGGCCGCGGCCAACCCGTACGAGCGGGGACCGGCTCCCACCGTCAGCAGCGTTGCGGCCCAGCGGGGCACGTTCGCGACCGCCGAGGTGGCCGTGCCGCCCGGCAACGGCTTCAACGGCGGGAAGATCTACTACCCGACGGACACCTCTCTGGGCACGTGGGGTGCGGTGGCCGCCGTGCCCGGCTACACCGCCAAGTGGGCTGCCGAAGGCGCGTGGATGGGACCTTGGCTCGCGTCCTTCGGGTTCGTCGTCATCGGCATCGACACCAACAGCCCCAACGACTACGACACCGCCCGCGGCACCCAGCTCCTCGCAGCCCTGGACTACCTCACCCAGAAGAGCCCGGTGCGCGACCGCGTCGACCCCGACCGGCTGGGCGTGCTCGGCCATTCCATGGGCGGTGGCGGCGCCATCAGCGCGGCCGAACGCCGACCGTCACTGAAGGCAGCCGTGCCGTTCGCGCCCTTCTCTCCCTCGCAGAACCTGTCCAGCCTGCGCGTGCCCACGATGATCATGGGCGCACGGGACGACGGCACGGTCACTTCCTCCTACCTCAACGGGCTCTACGGCAGCATGCCGTCCGCCACCCAGAGCGCCTACATAGAGCTCACCAGCGGCGGCCACGGCTTCCCCACCTGGGGGAACTCCAGCGTGACGCGTCGTACGATCCCCTGGCTGAAGATCTTCCTCGACAACGACACCCGCTACACGCAGTTCCTGTGCCCGTCACTGGCGGACAGCAGTGGAATCTCCCGGTCCCAGACCAAGTGCCCGTACGTGCCGCCGGGCGGAACGACCACTCCGCCGCCGGGCGGGGGACAGATCGTCGGCGCCGGCTCGGGCCGCTGCCTGGACGTACCGAACGCGTCGCAGACGAACGGCGTCCAGGTCCAGCTGTGGGACTGCTCGGGCAACGTCAACCAGAAGTGGGCGCGCACCGACGCCGGGGAACTGCGCGTGTACGGCGGCAAGTGCCTGGACGCCGAGGGCTCGGGAACGGCCACCGGTACCCGGGTCATCATCTGGGACTGCCACGGCGGGCAGAACCAGCGCTGGAACGTCAACACCAACGGCACCATCACCAGCGTCGGCTCCGGGCTGTGCCTGGACACGAACAGCGGCGCCACCGGGAACGGCGCCCAGACCGTCCTGGGGAACTGCAACGGCGCGTCCACTCAGCGCTGGACCGTCCGCTAACGAAGACACAGCCCGAGGAGAAACCCATGCTCAGACTCGTCCGCGCGGTTCTGTCCGCGGCCCTGGTAGCCGCCGCCGTACCTCTCGCCCTCTTACCCGCTTCCCAGGCCCTGGCGCTCGACAACGGCCTTGCCCGTACTCCGCAGTTGGGCTGGAACGACTGGAACAGTTTCGGCTGCAACGTGAGTGACCGTCTGATCCGGGAGACCGCCGACGCGATGGTGTCGAGCGGCATGGCCGCGGCCGGCTATCAGTACGTCAACATCGACGACTGTTGGTCGACACGCAACCGTGACGGCGGCGGCAACCTGGTCGCGGACCCCGCCAAATTCCCCAACGGCATGAAGGCAGTCGCAGACTATGTGCACGGCAAGGGGCTGAAGCTCGGCATCTACTCGTCGGCCGGCCTGACCACCTGCGCCGGATACCCCGCCAGCCTCGGCAACGAGCAACGGGACGCCAACCTCTGGGCGTCCTGGGGCATCGACTATCTCAAGTACGACAACTGCGGTGACCACCAGGGCCGCAGCGGACAGGACCGCTACACGGCCATGCGCGACGCTCTCGCCAGGACCGGCCGCCCCATCCTGTTCGCCCTCTGCAACTGGGGTCAGGACCAGGTCGGCACCTGGGGCCCGGCCACCGGCAACTCCTGGCGCAACACCGGCGACATCCAGGCCAACTGGAACTCCGTGATGGGCATCCTGGACGCCCAGCCCGCCTGGGCGGGCTTCTCCCGCCCAGGTGCGTGGAACGACCCCGACATGCTGGAGGTCGGCAACGGTCTGTCCGACACCGAGTCCCGAGCCCACTTCAGCCTCTGGGCGCTGCTGAACGCGCCTCTGATCGCGGGCAACGATCTGCGTTCCATGAGTGCCGCCACCAAGTCGATCCTGACCAACACCGAGGTCATCGGGGTCAACCAGGACTGGGGCGGCCGCCAGGGCAACCGCCTCGTCGACAACGGCGACACCGAGGTGTGGACCAAGCCGATGGCCGGCGGCTCGGTCGCCGTGGTGCTCCTCAACCGCGGCAGCGGCACGGCCACCGTCTCCACCTCCGCTTCCCAGATCGGCCTCGGTGCGGCGTCCAGTTACTCCGTACGCGATCTGTGGGCGCACTCCAGCAGCACGACCAGCGGCTCCCTCAGCGCCTCCGTTCCCGCCCACGGCGCCGCGATGTACGTGGTCTCCGGCGGCGGCACGCCGCCCGGCGGCAGCACCTACTCGCTGAAGGGCCAGGGCTCCGGCCGCTGCCTGGACATCACCGGCGGCGCCCAGGCCAACGGCACGCTCGCCGAGATCTGGGACTGCAACGGCGGCGCCAACCAGAGGTTCACCAGTACCGGCGCGGGCGAGCTGCGGGTCTACGGCGGTACCAAGTGCCTGGACGTCGTCGGCGCCGCCACCGCCAACGGCACCGCCGTGAACATCTGGGACTGCAACGGCCAGTCCAACCAGCAGTTCCGACTCAACGCCGACGGCACCATCACCGCCGTCGGCTCCGGCAAGTGCCTCGACGTCAGTGGCGGCGCGACCACCAACGGCACCAAGGTCCAGATCTGGGACTGCGGCGGCGGGGCCAACCAAAAGTGGACCCGCGTCTGACCGACCGAAGCTGACGAACACCGTCCGGGCCGAGGCAGTGGTCAGTCAGGCCCGGGCGGACCTTCTCGTGACGCGCACGAGACAGCCATAGCCCATGTCACGGATCATCGTCCGGGGCGGGTCGGGGGCAGGCGGGCGGCGAGGAGCGCGACATCGTCGGCGTGGTCGGCGGCCAGGCCGTTGAGCAGTTCGTCGCAGAAGGTGTCGAGGTTCTCGCGGGCAAGGGCGGCGGCGTGCTGCCGCAGCCGGGTCATCCCCGCGTCCAGCCCTTCGCCACGGCGTTCGATCAGACCGTCGGTGTAGAGCAGCAAGGTGGAGCGGGCGGGTAGCACTTCGGTGGTGTCCGGGCGAGGTTCGTCCGGGTCGACGCCGAGGAGAAGGCCGTGACCGCCGGTGAGGTAACGAGTGTCACCGTCGTGAGTAATCAGCAGGGGTGGCGGGTGCCCGGCACTGGAACGCCTGCCCTACGGATGCGCTTTCAAGGACTACGAGCCGGGGCGACCGCGGTGGGCGTACCGGAATTCCTCATGGCAGGAACTGCAGAATCTGCCGGGCGGTGGTGTCGGGCCGACTGAAGTGCACCGCGTGGGCCGCGCCGGGCACCACGGCGAGTCGGCCGTGCGGCAGGTGGGCGGTCAGTCGCTCGGCCCAGGACTGAGGGGCCACCGGGTCGCCGGACCCCCTCAGCACGAGGGTCGGTGCCTCGATGCGACGCAGGTGCGCCTCGAACGGGCCGGACGCGTCCTGGCGTGCGCGATGGAATCCCGCAAGGGACCGGGCCGCTCCGGTGACCAGGTAGTCCGCGGCGGCCACAGCGAGGAGGGACAGCGGTTCCTTCGGCGCGTCGGTCAGCAGTCGCAGCAGTTGCCGCACCGGTGACAACGCCGTGGCGTCGAGTGCGGGGCCGATGAGCACCATCCGCTCCACCAGTCGAGGGTGCTCGGCCGCGAGTGCCGCGGTCACCTGGCAGCCGACCGAGTTGGCTACGAGGACGCAAGGGCCGATCGCCGCGGCGGTCCGCCAGCGCAGCAGCGCTTCCACCGTTTCCTCGATGTCCGGGGCACGCCGGACGGCCCGCCGCGAGCGTACGTTTCCCGGGAGGTCCGGCACCAGCACGGTGCGCCCCGCAGCCGCCAGGGACCGGGCGAGAGGGGTGAAGTAGCGTCCCGACAGGCCGAGGCCGTGGACCATGACGACCGCGGCTTCGCTCGGGGGCCAGGGCCCCAGGCGCAGGGTGTACAGACCCTCAACTCGCCCTTCGCGCCGAGCTGTTGACCGCACGGGCTGCTCTTCCACCCCGGGCGAGGCGACGACAGCCTCGCGCCTGCGTCGACGACGGGTGCGCACGGCGTGAGCAGACTCGAGGGGCCCTTCTTCGGTACGCCGGCACTCCGCGGCCTGATCGTCGCCCACTCCCACCCACTTCAGCTCTGGTCGTCTTGGCGCGTCTTTGCTCTTCGCCGAGTCACCGTGACAGAACGTCCCAATCATCCGAGGGCCCCAGACCCCTTCCGTGACTGGACCGGGGCAGGCCGGGATGCGAGGCGGTGAGGTGCGCGGGAGGCTGGTGCCATGTCGGAACGCCGCGTGATCGCCTGCCCGCCGTCCGGGACGGGTGGCGGCGGGTTGGGCGTCGGCGATCGAATGCTCGGTGCGGGATACCGCGTCCATGACCTCGACCTCACCGTCTTTCGGCGGAACACGGGCCTGAGCAGCCGGGACGAGCCGGCCGTCGCCGAATCGGGACCCGCCGAAAGGCATGCGGGCGAGCCGGAGGTGTGGAGACGCTGAACGCGCGCACAGGCCGCCGTCGGGACGGCAAAGGGCCCGACGTGGAAGCCGTCCTCGACGAGCTCTACACCACGCCGCCGTCCGGCTTCGTCACCCGGCGGGAGACGCTGGCCCTCGCCGCGAAAACGGCCGGCCGGGTCGACGATGCCCGCCGCATCCGCGCCGCCCGCCGACCCACCCTCGCGGCCTGGGCGGCCAACCTCCTGGTGCGCTCCCAGCCGGAAGAGAGCCGGCAGTTCCTGGAACTGGGGCGCGCGCTGCGCGAGGCCTACCAGACGCTGGACCCCGCCGGCCTCAAGGATCTCTCCGCGCAGCGCCGCCGTGTCGTCTCCGCGCTGTCCCGGCAGGCCGCCCAACTCGCCCGCGACGCAGGGCAGCAGCTCTCGGAGCCGGTCCAGCAGGATCTCGAAGCGACTCTGCGCGCCGTACTCGCCGATCCGGAGGCAGCCGATGAGTGGGCGGGCGGCCGCCTGGTCAGCGCCCTCACCCCGCCCTCGGAGTTCCGCCCGGGCAGCACACCAGTGGCCGGGAGACCGGGCACCCGAAGCCGCCCGGCGCCCCCGCCCCCGCCTCCGGCAAGGGCGACCAAGGACGAAGTCGCCGAGCGGCGCCGTGCACGTCAGGAGCAGTTGGCCCGGGCACGGGAGGCCGCCAAGGCAGCCGAGCAGCGTCTGCGCGAAGAGCGCGCACGGCAGGCGGACGCCGACGCCGAGCTGCAGCGGGCCCGCGAGCGCACCGAGCAGGCCCGCCGACGGGTGTCCACCGTCGAGGAGCAACTGCAGCAGGCGCGCGAGGAGTGCCGTCGAGCGGAGAACGAACAGCAGAAGGCCGAGGAACACAACCAGTCCGCTGCGGACGCCCTGGCCCAGGCCGAGCGGGCGGCACACGAGAGTGCGCAGCAGGTACGTCGTATGTCCAGAGGCGACACATAGAGAGCGCCGGAACGCAGCCCGGGCTGTCTCCCCACGGCGGTCGCGGCCCGGCTCCTCAGCTGTGGCACTGTGCCGGGGCGAGCGGGTCCTGGTCGGCACCCTGGTCCGGCTGCCGTTGCCCGTCCGGTCTCGCGCCGGACGGGCAACATCGCGTAGGCACGAGCCTCGACCCCGTCACCGTGTCAGGTCCCGCACCCGATCACTCTCAGGCGGCCGCGCCGCGAGTGATCCTGCGGCCGGCGGTCACGGCCGCTCCGGCCAGTGCGGCGGCGACGGCGGTCCGCCGTATCGCGGTGCGTCGCCCTCCGTGCCAGCCGCCGCGCACCGCGCCTTCCCCGGCAGCGGGTACGTGCAGCGCTCCGTGGGTGACGGGGGCCGCCTCGTCGTGATCGAGATGACCCTTGTCCGTCTGCCGTGCCATGGTCCGCTCCGCGAGTCCGGGCATGATCCGGGACTGGCGGACGAGGGCGCGGCCCGCCGGACCGACCACCACCTCGCGGCGAGGACGGCGCACGAGGTCGACGACCGCCCGGGCGACGCGTTCCGGGGTGTAGACCGGCGGCATGGCGACCACCTTGTACCCGGTGTAGTTCGCCGCCTGCTGGAAGTGCGGGGTGTCGATGGTGGCGGGCATCACCGTGCACACGTGCACGCCCTTCACCCCCTCGACCCTCAGCTGCTGCCGCAGGCTCGATCCGAGCCCTCGGACGGCGTGCTTGGACATGCTGTAGGGGTGGCTGTACGGCTGGGACACGGCACCCACGACGGACGAGATGTTGATCAGCGTGCCGGTCCCCTGCTCCCGCATCACCGGCAGCGCGGCCCGGGCTCCGTGCACGTAACCCATCACGTTGACGTCCAGGACCTTGCGGAAGTCCTCCAGCGGCACGTCCTCGAAGCGGCCGAAGGCGTTGACAGCCGCGTTGTTCACCCAGACATCGATACGGCCGAACTCCGCCACCGCCCGCCGCGCGAGGTTCTCGACCGCTCCGGCGTCCGTCGTGTCCGTCGGTACGACCAGCGTCCGGGCCCCGCGATGCTTCTCGCACTCCTTGGCCGCCGCCTCCAGTGCCTCCTCGCGGCGCGCGGCCAGCACCACGGCGCAGCCCTTGCGGGCGAAGGCCTCGGCCGTGGCACGTCCGATGCCGCTGGATGCTCCGGTCACCACCACGACGTGATCGCGCAGTCCCATACGTACCTCCTCCTCAGGTCTGCCGAGCCGGGCGCTCCGTCGCCCGACTCCGGGGCGCAACGAGTACCCGGCTGACACCGAACCGATCTACAGGGGCAGACAGGCGCCGACGCACCCCTTGGTCCGATCTGCGCGGTCAGCCGCACAACCCCACGCGACAAACCCGGCGCCGTCGGCGATCGCCCCCGGGATACTGGTCGCCCATGGATGAGGTCCAAGTCGTCGTCGCCCATTCCGAGCGCGCGACCCTGCGCGTCGGTGACGTGTTCGTGAAGGTGGACGCCGATCAGGCGCGCATCGACGTCGAGGTCGAGGCGATGTCCCTCGCGCCGGTTCCGACCCCGGAGATCCTGTGGCGCAAACCGCCCGCGCTCGCGATCGCCGCACTCGCGGGGACGACGCTCGGGCGCCTCGGCGGGCCGTCGACCGGGTCGCCGGCGGCGTGGGCCGCGGCGGGCGCCGCCATCCGGAAGCTGCACGAGGCTCCGCTGCCGCCCCGGCTCGGCCGGGCCGGCCGGAGCACGGTCGCGCTGGCGGCGGAACTCGACGTCGAGTGCGAGTGGCTCGTGGCGAACGGTGTCCTGCCGGCCGAGCTGGTCACCCGCAACCGCCGGGTCGCCAAAGCGGCGTTCCGGCCGTGGACTCCGGCGTTCACGCACGGCGACCTGCAGATCGATCACGTCTTCGTCGACGGCGACGAGGTCACGGGCATCATCGACTGGTCGGAGGCGGGCCAGGGCGATGCCCTGTACGACGTCGCCACCTTCACGCTCGGACACGAGGAGCACCTCGACGACGTCATCGCCGGCTATGACACCACCGTCGACCTCGACGTGATCCACGCGTGGTGGTCGTTGCGAAGCCTGCTGATCGTTCGCTGGTTGATCGAGCACGGCTTCGACCCGTTCGCGCCGGGCTGCGAGGTCGACGTGCTGAGATCCCGGATGTGAGGCGGCTCGGCCGGAGCCTCAGGTTGGCCGGCGGACGGCATGCACGGCCGTGTCGTAGAGGTCGAACAGGTCGGCCCGGCCGCCGAGGCGTGCCCACTCCTGGTTCGCTGCCTGCAGGCAGGTGATCGCCGCTGCCGCGATCGCGCGTGCCTGGAGGGCGCGGTGGTCGGAGTCGGGCAGGCGCGGCTCGATCAGCGGGGCGAGCAGGTCTTGCCAGCGGGCCTGCTTCTCGGCGTGGCCGGCGCGCAGCGACTCGTTGCCGAACAGGAGGGTGACCAGTTCGAGCCGGTGCTCGGCGGTGGTCTCCATCTCCTCGACGACCTGGAAGGCCGCGCGTAGCGAGACCCAGCAGTCCTCGTCGGCCGGGCGCTGCGCGAAGCGTTCCGCGATCGACTCGCCTTGTTCTGAAAGGCCGCCGAGCGCGAGGTCTTCCTTGCTCGGGAAGTAGTTGAACAGGGTCCGCCGGGAGACACCCGCCGCGGCGGCGACCTCCTCCAGTGTCGTGTTGTCGTACCCCTGCGCGGCGAACAGCTCGACGGCGGTCCGGGCGAGCAGGGATCGGACCACGGAGCGGGTCTGCTCACGGATGGATGTCTGTTTCCGGGCCATGCATCGATGGTACAAGCATTCACTCGATAGAGATATTTGCACTGAGTGCAAGACCATGCGTAGGGTGTACGACATGACAGGAATCGACCATCGCCACCAGACCGTCATCGTCACCGGAGCCAGTTCCGGCCTCGGCGCGGAGTTCGCACAGCAACTGGCCGCTCGGGGCGCGGACCTGGTGCTTGTCGCCCGACGCGCGGACCGGCTGCAGAGCCTGGCCGACGACCTCACCCGCACCCATGGCGTCACGGTGACCGTCGTCGCCCGTGACCTCGGCCTGCCCGACGCCGGCCGCACACTGCGCGCCGAGCTCGAATCCCGCGGCATCCACGCCACCGGACTGGTCAACAACGCGGGCTTCGGCACGCACGGCGCCTTCCGGGACGAGGATCCCGAGCGCCTGCAAAGCATGATCGCGCTGAACGTCGCCGCCCTCGTCGACCTCAGCCGCGCGTTCATCGACCCGCTGACCTCCGCCGGCAACGGCTTCCTGATCAACGTCGCGAGCCTCCTGGGCTACCAG
Organism: Streptomyces sp. NPDC024687; assembly: GCF_055559055.1. NCBI lineage: Bacteria > Bacillati > Actinomycetota > Actinomycetes > Kitasatosporales > Streptomycetaceae > Streptomyces > Streptomyces sp. NPDC024687. The sequence goes on from NZ_JBVHLJ010000011.1 coordinate 270,357, forward strand.
CCCACGCCGTACCTGGCCGTCTACGGCGCCACCAAGGCATTCGTGCTCAGCTTCACGGAATCGCTGTGGGAGGAGACCCGCGGCACCGGCCTGCGCGTCCTGGCCGTGTGCCCCGGGGCGGTGGAGACCGAGTTCTACGACGCTGCCGGCAGCCAGTCGGCGGACTACGGCTCGAAACGGGTCACCGCGGACCACGTCGTGAGGGCGGCCCTCGACACTCTCGACCGCCGCTCCGCACCGCCCTCGGTCATCACCAACGGCCGCCCCCTCGCCCTCGCCGGCAGGTTCCTGCCGAGGCGCACGGTCGTCCGCGCGATGGGCTGGACGGCACGACGCGCCATGCACGCGTAACCCCACTCATCGCCGCACCGCCACGGGCGTGGGGACCGTCAACCCGGACGATCCGAAGTTGCTCCGAGGGAAGTTCCGCCAAGAGAAAAGAACGCCATGACCGACCGTCTCCCCGCAGCGGACCTGCGAAACCTCACCACCGCCCTGCGCGCCGAACGCACCGAGATGCTCGACTTCACCAGCAGCCTCAGCGACGAGGAATGGGCTGCACCCAGCGCCGCGGCGGGATGGCGCATCGCCGATGTCGTCGCCCACATCGGCGCGACAGCACGGAACTTCTACACACCCCCCCGGACCGGACATGTTCCGCGCCACCAGCCTCGAAAAGCTCAACGAAGGCCCCGTCGAGCGGCGACGCGGCTGGAGCCGGGCGCAGGTCATGGCCGAGTACACCCGCGCCACCCGCCGAGCCACCACACTCCTCGACGTCGTCCGGCGCACCCCTGCCACCCGCCTGCGCCTGCCTCTCGTCGAGCTCGGACGCTACCCCGTGGGCCTGCTGATCGGCGGCGCCGTCGTCTTCGACCACCACACCCACCTACGGTTCGACATGGCCCCCGCACTCGGCCGGCCCACACCGGCCACCGACGCCGACCGGATGCGAGCCGTCCTGACGTGGATGGTCGCCGTACTGGACAACCAGGTCCGGCAGGCGCCGGTCGCCGGGCTCGACGCCCGCGTCGCCCTGACGCTCACCGGCCCCGGCGGCGGAACATGGTGGATCGACGAGGCAGGTGCGCTGACCCCGTCCAACGGCCCGGTCGCCGCGCACATCACCGCGCCCGCCCTCACCTTCCCCGACTGGGGAACCCGGCGCTCGTCGTGGCGCGACCACGACGTGACCGTCACCGGCGACACCGAACTCGCCGCCCGATTCCTCGACGCCGTCAACGTCATCCGACACCCCGACGCCAACTCGGGCATCGTGCCCTCCCGGCTGAGGGCTCGGCCTGTAGTGGGCCTTGAAGCATTCGTTCCCGCTGCCGGTCGCAGGGCTGAAGCAGGCCTGCACGGATGTTCCGGGACCGACCACGCTCATGAGGGTGTGGACATAGGTGTCCGCCTCCTTCCGGGTGGTGACCTGGGCATCGTGGAGGGAGCCGTGCCGGCCTCCTGCCCTGATCTCGACGCGGTCGCCCACGGCGGCGCCCCACATCCGAGCCCAACTCGTTCCGCATTCCTCGCTGTAGCGAATCTGGACCCAGGCGCCGGTGGCGGTCTCGCGCTCGGCGAGGGTCAGCGGTTCGGCTCCGCATCTCGTCGCGATCGGGTCCTTGTCCTGACAGGCTGTGTGCCGACAGAGCGCCCCGGTGGCCACTGCGGGCACGGGAGACGGTGACGTCGCCTTGCGGTGCGACGGGGGTAGGTGTACGAGCACGAGCGTTCCGAGGGCGACGGCACCGAGCGACGCGAGAGCGGTGACAATGTTCGCGCCCCGACGGCCCGTTGGCGTCGCACGCGGGTAATCGGCGGCGCTCGGAGCCGTCTTGCTGGGGCCGGTGGCGGGTGGAGCGGTGTCGGGTCGGGAAGTGGCGGAGGCCGCGGTCGAGGTGTCCGCGTCGGCGACCGTGCGTTGTCGAGCCGGCGTCCGTGCAGGCTCCCCGTCTTCCGTCGGGCCCATGCGGGCAATGTCCAGGAGAGCCAACGCACGGTCGGCGGGTTCGCCGGCGAGACCGCACAGTTCCTTGACCGCGTTGCGCGGTGGCAGGCTCTTGCCGTTGAGGTAGCGCTCCCAGGACGACTTGCTGTAGGTGGTCGTGTTCGCGAGCTGCGCGAGGCTCAGTCCGGTGCGCTGCCGCAACTGCTGGAGTACGGCGGCCAGTCGGGCGCCCGGTGGTGAGGGTGCACGGGATGTCATCCGCGCAGCGCCTTCCAGGAGCGCGGGCCCAGCATCCCGTCGACGGAAAGCCCCGCGCGCTGCTGGAACGTCTTGACCGCCCGCAGCGTCAGGGGGCCGAACATGCCGTCGATGCCTCCCGGCGTGATGCCTGCCCGGCGCAGCAGACACTGCGCCTCGGCGACATCGGCACCGGTGGCGCCGTAGACGATCTCGGTGTTGCGGCCCTTGTTGATGCCGGCCGACCAGCGACCGTCGATCCGGCTGATGCGGCAGGTGTAGGAGGGCGGTGAGGAGACGGCGGCAGTGCGGGACGGCGCGGTGACGGCCGCCGTGGCCTCACCGTCGCCAAGACGCAGCGCGAGGAGCAGCGCCGCCGACAGCGCTACGGCGAGGGCGGCGACCCCTGCTGTCAGGGCGAGGTGCGGGAAGCGCGCGGAAGCCGGTTCGGTGGCACGCGGTGGCGTGCGGGCGTCCGGTGTGGCCAACGGCTCGGGATGCGGGTCGGCCGGGTGGGTCTCTTCCTCCGCGTCCCGCTCACGCTGCTCGTCGTGCTGTTGCGCAGCGGGCCTTGCACGGTGGCAGTGCCTGGCGTCGAGGGCGATCTCGTGCAGCGCGAGCAAGGGGGCGGGATCGGTGCCGGTGATCCGGGCCAGTGCCTCCACCGCCTCCCGCGGCGGCAGCGACGTACCTCCGAGATACCGCTCCCACGACTTGGCGCTGTAGCCGGTCTTGGTCGCGAGCTGCCGCAGTGTCAGCTCGCTGCAGTCCTTCAGCCGACGCAAGCGTGCCACCAACTGCCGTGCCTCGGCATCGAGTTCCGCGGGCAGCGTCTTGGAGCGCGGCATGTGTCCCCCAAAGCGGTCGTCAGCGTGGGTCAGCGCGTGAACAGCGGCCCCCTCCGCTGCTGCGCATTCTGCATGAGCCCGCCACATCTGTCACAGGCGTCCCACATCACCGTCCCGCCCGATGCTGTAGCCGCAGGTCAGAAGGGTGGCCGTCCCGGAAGAACGCCACCTGTACCGCAACCGTGGCGGCCCTGCCCCGCGCCCTGCACCTTTGGTCTCGCCACTTGGCCCGCTCGGCGGGACAAGTGCCCACCCCACAACCGAAAGAGGAACACATGCGACCGAACGCTCTTGGCAGGACCATCGCCGGCCTCATCGCCGTTGTCGGCCTCGCCGCCGGCAGTGTGGCGACCGCCGGCACCAGCTTCGCGGCGACCACGAGCACCGCGCAGACGGCAGCTGTCGCCCAGCCCGCCGCCGTGGCCGCGACGCAGAACTTCGGTCTGACCACGGCCGAGGCCAAGAACGTCCAGAAATTCCTCGCGGACAACTGGGGCTACACGGGCGCCATCGACGGCCAGCTGGGCACCAACAGCTGGAAGGCCTTCCAGCGCTGCCTCGCCACGTACTGGGGCTACACGGGTGACATCGACGGGGACCCGGGCCCCAACACCATCAAGGCGCTGCAGCGTCTGCTGAAGGACTCCTACGGCTACACGGGTGCCATCGACGGCATCGCTGGTTCGGGCACTCGGGCGGCGTTCAAGCGATTCGCCGCCTGAGCCGTACGCCCCGACGACCCGTACGACCCCGCCTGTCCGGGCTGATCGTCGAGTGACCGACCGCGGCCCGTCCTTGCCCGGCAAGGACGGGCCGCGGATGCGTGTTTCCGCTCCCCCCCGGTACGGTCCCTCGCCCTCCCACAGCCGACCCCACAACCGAAGGAGAACCTCGCCGCCATGGGAAGACTCGCATTCCTCGTTCGCGCCGAAGACGCAGATCCGGCACATCGGGACACGCACCGCCCCGGGAAGCCGTGGCGGGTCCGCATCGGGACCTTCGCCGCCACCGCGGCGATGGTCTCGGCCGGTCTCGTGCTCGGCGCCGGCCCGGCGTCCGCGGCACCGGCCCCGATCAAGCTGACGTCCGCGTCCTGCCCCCAAGAGATCGTGCAGGGCCAGGCGAGCGGTTGTGTCACGGAGTTGCAGAATCTGCTCAACGCGCACGGCGCCGGCCTGGTGGTGGACGGTCAGTTCGGGTCGGCCACGCTCTACGCGGTCCGTGAGTACCAGGCCGCCACGGCGATCGCTGTGGACGGCCGGGTGGGCCCCGCGACCAAGAGCAAGCTGTACGCCACCGCAGGCTCGGCGCCCGCCCCCGTCAACCTCAACTCCTCGTCGTGCCCCGCGAACATCGTGCAGGGCGCCAAGGGCGGATGCGTCACCGAGCTTCAGCGGCTGCTCATCCACCACGGCTACACGGTCGACGTGGACGGCGACTTCGGTGCCGGGACCGCGAGTGCCGTCCGCAGCTTCCAGTCCGCCCACGGCCTCACGGCCGACGGCCAGGTCGGCACGAACACCAAACGCGCGCTGTACGACACCGACGAGTCACCGTCGACGGGCCTGGACCTGAGGTCGACGTCCTGCCCGGCGAACATCGTGGAGGGGCAGAGCGGCGGCTGCGTCTCCACGCTGCAGTCCCTGCTGAACGGCAAGGGCCAGAGTCTCGACGTCGACGGCAGTTTCGGCCCGCAGACCCTGGCTGCCGTGAAGGCGTTCCAGTCCGCGAGCGGGCTGACCGCCGACGGCCAGGTCGGTGCGAACACCAAGGCCGCCCTGTACTCCAACATCGGCGGTGGCGGCGGCAACGGCGCACCCGCGCCGATCAACCTGACCTCCGCCTCCTGCCCGAACGAGATCGTTCAGGGCCAGCGCAGCGGCTGTGTCACCGAGTTGCAGAGCCTGCTCAACCACCACGGCGCCGATCTCGCCGTCGACGGCGACTTCGGTGCGCTCACCGACAGCGCCGTCAGGGACTTCCAGGCCGAGAAGGGCCTTTCGGTCGACGGCCATGTGGGGCCGAACACCAAGGCCGCGCTGTACGGCGCGGTCACCCCGCCGTCGTCGCCCGCGCCCGGCGGCGGTTACGCCAAGATCCTCGACGTGGCGGCGGCCGAGGTCGGCACGGTCGAGGGCAGCGCCCGCGCGAACAGCTACGGCGCGTCCGTGGGTCTTTCGCTGTCCACCAGCAACTACGCCTGGTGCGCGACCTTCGTGAGCTGGGTGGCCAAGCAGACCGGGGCCAGCTCCTACCGCAACTCCTACGTCTCGGGCTGGGTCAAGCAGGCGCGGGCCGGCACCTACCACCTGTCGGTGACGACCAGTCCGCAGCCGGGTGACATCGTGGCCTTCGACTGGGACGGCGGGAGCGACTTCACCGGCGGCAACGAGCACATCGGCATCGTGCGGACGGTGTCCGGGTCGTCCTTCACCACCGTCGAGGGCAACACGAGCGACCCCAACGGCGGCAGCGACGGCGTCTACGTCAAGTCCCGTGCCACGAACAGTAGTTACGACGTGGTCTTCATCAGGGTCCGCTGAACGGAACTGCCGGGGTCCACGGCAGGCCGAACTCTCCTACGGCGGCCTTCCCAGGACTCCGGCACCGACTTGGCACGGGCCGTGAGCGGCGGACCTTTGTGCCCCGGCCCACGGGTTCGGCAACGCCCGAGATCAGCCGTCGACTTCCCGCACCACGCCCTCCAGTCGGCTCCGGTGATCCTCCCACCACGCCTGATCCGCCGGTGGCATGGTGCCCTTGCCTTCCAAATATCCGACCGACCCGTCGATGAGCTCTCGCACGATGTCGGCGTGCCCTGCGTGGCGCTGAGTATCAAAGATCACGCGCACCAGGATGTGGTTCAGCGTCACCGCTCGGCGTTCCTCCGGCCACCACGGGACATACCCGATCGCGTCGAGCGGCAGCGTCGCGATCGTGGTGTTGGAGTGCTCCCACGCCTGGCGATACAGCCCGACGATCTGTTCCCGTGATTCGTCCGCAGTGGCCCACATGTCCGAGTTGGGTTCCGACTCCTCGGTGTACCACCAGGACGGCGGGTCCCCGTCGAAGAAGGGCCGCCCGAACGTGTCGCCGAAATACCCCGGTTGCCATCGAGCTTCCACACCAGGGCGTCACGCCCTTCTTGCAGGTACCGGAGAAGGTCCGCTTTCGGGTTCGGTTCGATCATGCCGGGCAGTTTCCCACCCGGCACTGACAACCGAGCACGACCTCACAAGGCCGGGGTGGAGGCCGCTACCGGTAGGTCTCGTCCTTCCGCCACGGACCGACGCCGAGCTTTCCGGTCGTGCCGAGGTCGAGTTCCGGGACCACCATCACGGGATCGGCCGCGGGCGTGGCCCATACACGGACGTAGGGCCCGTTCACCGGTTCGCCCGCCTGCGTGGTGTTGCGCCAGGCCAGCCCGGCCACCGCGGCCTCACCCGGGCGCAGGGTGACCGGGTGCGGGCTGCCGTCCCCACCGACGCCCGTACCGATCTGATCGGTTCCCTGAAGAATCCGTACACCGTCCACGGTGTGGTGGTCCTCGTCCTGGATCGTGAGCTTCGGGTAGCCGTTGAGCCGGATGGATCCGGTTCCGCAGTTGACCAGGTGCAGGCCGACGACGCGCAGCCCCAGGGCCGCGTCCCCCTGGTCGACGTAGAGACGCGTGCCCGACTTCGGGCACGTTCCCGAGGCGGACGACGCCTCGGCCTCGGGAACGCTACGGACCTTGGTCACCTTTACGCCCGTCACCTCGGAGGCGTTTCCCGCCTGCTCCGCCATGACGACGGAGCCCTTGACTGTCCGCCCCGGCCCGACGGCCTCGACGGTCCGTACCGCGTTGTCGACCGGGCCTCCGGAGGCTGAGAGGAATCCGAAGGTCAGCGTGTACCTTGCGGCTTCCGTCTGCTCGTTGGTGAGTTCGAAGTCCGCGCTGTAGGAGACTCCCGCACAGCCGCTCTGCGAGCCCCAGGCGTACAGCGCTGTGATCTTGACGCCGTTCTCGGCCGGGCCCGAGGGCAGGGGTAACGCGGTCGGCGTGCCGGAGGGACCAGCGGGTGGTTCGGACGATTCGGACGGCACCGAGGACGGCGGGCTGCCGTACCGGGAGAACTCCGACGGGCACAACGCCCCGGCCCGGACCGGGCCCCCGCCGGCATCCCCGCCCGACGAGCCTGTCTCGGAACCGCAGGCGGCGAGCAGCAGGGCGGCCGCGAGGACGGCGGGAGCGGTGCGGGAGGCGTTCGACATCCGCTCACCTCACCAGGGGAGCACGCCTTGGGCTGTGGCGGAGCCCACACCTCCGGTCACAGCGGTGTCACAGATGAGCGTGGCCGACCGCGGGCACGCCGGGGTCGACAAGGGAGTTCACGTGCCCGGGGGCACAACGCCCCCTTCTCCCTCCCTTACTTGTGGGCGGCAGCCGGGTCACGTGGCAGCGCCGACCGGGTCGCTGGGTGCCGCAGCTCACAACGGTCGCCGACACGGGGCGGGGAACAACCGGAGCTGGTCGGCCGTTCGGGCCTTGACCCGGAATCTTGGACACGGGCTATGCGGCTTGGGCCAGGGTAGTTGATGTTGTGTCGAGTGCTGTCTCGTAAGCGATGGGGCTGCG
>NZ_JBVHLJ010000012.1:0-122903 GCF_055559055.1 Streptomyces sp. NPDC024687
GGTACTGCAGGGGGGACCCTGTGGGAGAGTAGGACACCGCCGAACAATTTTTGGGAAAACCCCCGTGCCATTCGGCACGGGGGTTTTCTGCGTTTCAGGTTCTTTTCCTCAAGGGGGCGCCTTGCGCCCCCTTCTTCTATTTACAGGCGTCCGGCTGCTTTGAGTGCGAGGTATGCGTCGGCCAGGGCGGGAGCCAGGTCGTCCGGTGTCGCATCGACGACAGTCACTCCGTGCCGGCGGAGTTGTTCCGCCGTGCGATCGCGTTCCGTTTGCGCCTGAGCGGCGGCCGCGGCCTCGTAGATCGCATCGGTGTCGCCGCGGGCCGTGGCCATGCGGGCGATATGGGGATCCGCCACCGAGGCCAGAAGGACCGTGTGCCGTTGGGTGAGCTGAGGAAGTACGGGCAGCAGCCCTTCCTCGATGGGCGCGGCGTCGAGGCTGGTGAGCAGCACGATCAGGGAGCGTCGAGGGGCCGTACGCAGGGCTGTGGCGGTGAGACCACGAGCGTTCGTTTCGACGAGTTCGGGCTCGAGGGCGGCCATTGCGTTGACCAGCGAGGGGAGCAAGTCGCTGGCTGTTCGGCCCTGGACCAGGGCGCGTACTCCACGGTCGTATGCGAGAAGGTCCACGCGGTCGCCGGCGCGGGAGGCGAGGGCGGCCAGGAGCAGGGCCGCGTCCATGGAGGCGTCCAGGCGTGGGGCGTCACCCACGCGTCCCGCTGAGGTGCGGCCGGTGTCGAGGACCACGAGGATGTGGCGGTCGCGTTCGGGGCGCCAGGTGCGTACGGCGACGGATGTCTGGCGGGCGGTGGCACGCCAGTCGATGGAACGGGTGTCGTCGCCGGGAACGTACTCGCGCAGGCTGTCGAATTCCGTGCCCTCGCCGCGGGTGAGGACGCTGGTGCGGCCGTCGAGTTCACGCAGGCGTGCGAGCTTGGAGGGCAGGTGCTTGCGGCTGGTGAACGGGGGCAGCACGCGGACCGTCCAGGGGACCTTGTGGCTGCCCTGGCGGGAGAAGAGCCGGAGGGGGCCGTAGGAACGAATCGTTACTCGGTCGGCCTGGCGGTCACCGCGGCGGGTGGGGCGTAGGCGGGTGGTGAGGCGTCGGCGTTCGCCGGCCGGGACCGTCAGTTGGTGGCGGGAGGCTTCCACCTCCGTGCCGGGCTGCCAGCTGCTCGGGGGCCAGGCGTCGCGGAGGTGGGCGCGGAGCGGGCGGCCGGACGGGTTGGTGACCGTGAGGGTGACATCAGCCGTCTCGCCCAGGCGGGCGGAGGTGTCGCCGGACCGGGTCAGGCCGAGCCGTCGTACGGGTGCCGCCAGGGCGAAGTCGCAGGCGCAGGCCACTGCCAGGGGGGCGTTGACCGCGAGGATGCCCGTCCAGCTGGGTTCCCAGATGCCGACGGGGAGGGAAGCCAGGGCTGCGAGGAGTGCGGCGCGTCCGGTGAGGGCCATCAGCGGGGGACCGGGACGTGGGCGAGGATCGCGTTGATGACGGAGTCGGCCGTCACGCCCTCCATCTCGGCCTCCGGGCGCAGTTGTACGCGATGGCGCAGGGTGGGGAGGGCCAGGGCCTTGACGTCGTCGGGGATGACGTAGTCGCGGCCGGTGAGCCACGCCCACGCGCGCGAGGTGGCCAGGAGGGCGGTGGCGCCGCGCGGGGAGACGCCGAGGGTGAGGGACGGGGACTCGCGGGTGGCGCGGCACACGTCGACGACGTAGGCGGTGATCTCGGGGGAGACCGTGGTCTTGGCGACGGCCGCGCGGGCGGCTTCGAGGTCGGCCGGGCCTGCTACGGGGCGTAGGCCGGCGGCCTTGAGGTCGCGGGGGTTGAAGCCCTCGGCGTGGCGGGTGAGGACATCGATCTCGTCCTGTCGGGAGGGGAGCGGGATCGTCAGCTTGAGGAGGAAACGGTCCAGCTGGGCTTCGGGGAGGGGATAGGTGCCCTCGTACTCCACCGGGTTCTGGGTCGCGGCGACCAGGAACGGGTCGGGGAGGAGGCGTGGGGTGCCGTCGACCGTGACCTGCCGCTCCTCCATGGCCTCCAGGAGGGAGGACTGGGTCTTGGGCGGGGTGCGGTTGATCTCGTCCGCGAGGAGGAGGTTGGTGAAGACCGGGCCGGGCTGGAAGGAGAACTCGGCACTGCGGGTGTCGTAGACCAGAGAGCCCGTCACATCGCTGGGCATGAGGTCGGGGGTGAACTGGACGCGCTTGGTGTCGAGTTCCAGTGCGGATGCGAGGGCGCGGACGAGCAACGTTTTGGCGACCCCAGGGACTCCTTCCAGTAGCACGTGTCCGCGGCAGAGGAGGGCGACGACGAGACCGGTCACGGCGGGGTCCTGGCCGACCACGGCTTTGGCGATCTCGGCGCGCAGGGCTTCCAGGGAGGCCCGGGCGGTGTCCGGGTCCCCGGTGGTCCCGGCGTTGTCAGTGGTCGGGTCCATCATGAACGGCGTACCTCTCTTTCGAGGGCGTCGAGTTGGTCGGCGAGGGAGATGAGGGCTGCGTCGTCGCCGGGCGGCGGGCCGAAGAGCAGGGAGTGCAGGGACTGTCCGTCTCCGTCGCGGTGCAGATGGCCGGGCAGGGCGGGGAGCAGGGCTTCGGGCGCGTGCGCCTGGGTGACGGGGACGCCTACGAGGGGGGCGAGGCGGGTGCGGGTGGTGGAGCGAAGAGCGGTAGCCGCGCGGTCACGGGCGTTGGCCTTGCGGTAGAGGCGGGCGCGGCCTTCGACGGTCTCGGAGGCGCGGATCGCCACGGGAAGTTTCTCGGGCACGAGCGGGCCCAGTCGACGTGCCCTCCAGAGAGCGGCGAGTGCTGCCGCGAAGAAGAGCTGAAGTGTGCCCCAGAGCCAGCCCGAGGGGAGCAGGTCGAGGAAGTCCTTCTCCTCGCCGGGGTCGGCGGTGGAGGAGTCGGAGAGCGAGGGGAGGTACCAGACCAGATGGGGGCGGGAACCGAGGAGTTGGAGGGCGAGCGAGGCGTTGCCCTGCTCGTCGAGGGTGTCGTTGTAGAGGATGTCGGGCGCGCCGAGCACGATGGTGTCGCCGTCCCCGGAAGCCGCCGGGAGGCGTACCAGAGTGGGCAGGCGCTCGCTGGGGTAGCACTCGTCGTTGCCTGGGTCGGTGACGGTGTAGCGGATGCCACCGGTGTCGGCGGTCCCCGCGCGCCGGGCCGCGGGCAGGCGGCAGTCGGGGGAGAGCGTCGAGTCCAGGCTGGTGGCGGGGTCCGCGACGACACCGGGGGCCAGCCGTTCGACGGACCAGCCGCCGGGGGCGACGAGGACGGTGCGGCCGTCGGAGTCGGCGGTCGCGGAGCGCAGTCGGCTCTGCTGGCGGTGCGTCAGGAGGTCGGGGACGGCGACCAGGAGCGTGGTGTCGGGGCCGGCCGCGGCGCGTGCCTGGTCCAGGGTGGTGACCACGCGGGTGTCGACGCCCCGGTCGGCGAGGAGTTCGGCGACGGCGCGGCTGCCGTAGGGGTCTGCGGAGCGCGGGTCGAGGCTGCCGTGGCGCTCGGTCGAGCGGATCGCCGCGATCGCCACGGCCGCGACGAGGAGCAGCACGAGGGCGAGTATGACTCCTCGCGCGCGGGTCCACACCTGGCGGGCGGTGGGCGAGGCCGAAGTGGTCGGGAGCGTGGCCTCGGTGGTCATTCGGCGGCTCCCTGGCGGGCGTTGTGGTCCGCGCTGTGGCTGCTGCTCGTGCTGTTGGCCAGTACCGGCTTGGTGCGTTCCAGGTCGCGGTCGAGTTCGGCGATGCGGTGGTACGACTGCTCGGTTGCCGCCCGGCCGCCGTACGTGACGTCGTCGAAGTCCCGGGCGGCGGAACGCAGCCGGTCCGTGTGGGCGGGCAGGGCGCGGCCCGCTTCCGCGGCGGCCTCGTCCGCAGTGCGGCCGGGACGGAGATCGAGCAGGGCACGCTCCTCCAGGGCGCGGACGATCGCGCGCATGCGCTCCTGTACGGCCTGGTTCCAGTGGCCCTGGGCCGCGTGTGCCTCGGCGGCCGCGCGGTGGTCGGCGGCGCTGCGGGGGCGATCGTCGAACAGGGCGGTGGCGGAGGCGGGTCCCCGGCGCGGGGTGCCCAGGCGCCACCACAGTGCGCCGACGACCAGGGCGATCACGGCGATGACGACAACCAGGCCGAGTGGTCCGCCCGGTGCCGCTGACGAGGCGGCGTTGAACAGCTTGTCGACCCATTCCCAGAACGCGTTGAGGGCGCGCTGGAACCAACTGGGGTCGTTCTCGTGGTACATGCGCTTGGACAGCTCGCGGCGGGCTGCCTCCCGCGCGGGGTCGCGCGGGATTGTCAGCGGCGGTTCGTCGGCGGACCGTGCCGGTGACAGCACGGAGGTGTCGACGGCGCGCAGCGTGGTGAGCACTCCCCCCGGCAGGTTCACCGCATCAGCTCCCGGGAGTGGGGCCGGTGCCGTAGTCCTGGACGCCGGCCGCGCGGGCCAGTTCGAGGTCGAGGGCCTCGCGGCGGATGCGCTGGTCGATGTAGAGGAGCACGGTGACGCCGGCCGAGATCGGGAAGGTGATCATGGAGCCGATCACCGAGCCGATGCCGCTGATGATGAGGAACGTCCAGCCGAGGTCGCTGGTGCCGTTGACGAAGCCGCCGACACCTTCACCGCTGAGCGCTGCGGCGAGGAAGGTGAAGGGGATGACGACGATCGCCGCCACGATGTTGGCGATGAGTCCGGCCAGCAGCTGGATGCCGAGGACCCGCCACCAGGAGCCGCGGACCAGTTTCGTGGAGCGGTTCATCGACCTCACGATGCTCTGCTTCTCCAGCATCAGCGCGGGCGAGGCGAGGGAGAAGCGGATCATCAGCCACAGGGCGACGACGCCGGCGCCGAGGAGGCCCAGGATCGCAAGAGCGATACCGCCGCCGTTGGAGCCCGCTGCGGCCACGAGGATGCCGGGCAGCGCTCCGACGGCCAGCAAACCGAAGGTGATGAGCAGCAGCAGGAAGATCAGGCCGAACAGCCTGGGTACCTGCGGGCGGGCGTCGCGCCAGGCCTCACCGGTGGTGACCGGCCTGCCGAGCACGGCCCGGCTGGTGACGGTCGTCAGCAGTGCGGTCGCGGCGACCGTGCCGATCAGGGAGATCAGGAAGACGACGGTGGAGCCGAGCATGGTCTCGCCCAGGGCGCGGGTCAGCTCGTCGGCGCTGGCGCTGGGGTCGTTGAGGGCCTCGGTCCCCGCGCTGTCGTTCAGGACCAAGCCCTGGAGCAGGATGACGAGGACCTCGGTCACGACGGCGACGGTCAGCGAGATGCCGAGGACCGTGCGCCAGTAGGTGCGCATGGTGGAGACCGCGCCGTCGAGGATCTCGCCCACGCCGAGCGGGCGCAGGGGGATCACGCCGGGCTTGGCCGCGGGCGGGGGGCCGCCCCAGCCGTTGTGGCCGCCGCCCCAGCCCGGGGGAGGGCTGTAGCCTCCGGGCGGGCCGGCGGGGGGCTGCGTGCCCCAGCCCGGGCCGGGCGGCGGGGGCGGGGGGCTCTGGCCGGGAGCGGCGGGGCCGGTGGGGGCGGACCACTGACCTGGTGGCGGCTGCTCCTGGGACCACTTCGAGCCGGCGTCCTGCGGGTTGTCCTCCGGCTGCTGCGCGGGCTTCGCGGTGTCGGGCCGGGCGGCGGGCTCGGCGGGACCGGACGCGCCGGGCTCGTGCCCGTCGGACGGGGCGGATCCGGGCGAGGCCCAGCCCGGAGTGTCGTTCATCGTCGCTCCTTCACGGTGCCCGTCCGCGGTCGCGGCGGCAGGTTGGCAGCCATCGTGCCATGGGGTGGTCGGCGAAGGACCAGCCGCGGTATGCGCTGCACACCTTCAATACTCCGGCGGACAAGGGGCAGACTGATCGCATGGCTGATCAGTACGTGCAATCCGGCGAGGACAGCAAGCCCACCGACATTCCGGCGATCCGCTGGGAGGAGCCACCCGAAGGCCCCGTGCTGGTGCTTCTCGACCAGACGAGGCTGCCGGCCGAGGAGGTCGAACTCGTCTGTACGGATGCGTCCGCGCTGGTGGAGGCGATCCGTTCGCTCGCCGTGCGCGGGGCGCCGTTGCTCGGCATCGCGGGGGCGTACGGGGTCGCGCTCGCCGCCGCGCGCGGATTCGACGTGGACGAGGCGGCGGCCGTGTTGGCGGCCGCGCGTCCGACCGCGGTGAACCTCGCTGTCGGGGTACGCAGAGCCGAGGCCGCCTACCGGGCCGAGCTCGGCAAGAGCGGTGACGAGGAACTGGCGGCCGGGGCGGCGCTGGCGGCGGCGCGCAGGCTGCACGAGGAGGACGCGGCGGCCAGTGTCGCCATGGCCGAGCGCGGGCTGGCGCTGCTGGGCGAATTGCTGCCGGGCGGCGGGCACCGGATCCTGACCCACTGCAACACCGGATCGCTGGTGTCGGGCGGTGAGGGGACGGCGTTCGCGGTGGCCCTCGCGGCCCACCGCGCGGGGCAGTTGCGGCGGCTGTGGGTGGACGAGACGCGTCCCTTGTTCCAGGGTGCCCGGCTGACGGCGTACGAGGCGGCGCGCAGCGGGATGGCGTACACCCTGCTGACCGACAACGCGGCGGGCTCGCTGTTCGCGGCGGGGGAGGTGGACGCGGTGCTGATCGGGGCCGACCGGATCGCGGCCGACGGCTCGGTGGCGAACAAGGTGGGGAGCTATCCCCTGGCGGTGCTCGCGCGGTATCACCATGTGCCGTTCATCGTGGTGGCGCCGGTGACCACCGTGGATCTGGACACGCCGGACGGGGCGTCGATCGAGGTGGAGCAGCGTGCCGGTCACGAGGTGACCGAGATCGTGGCGCCCCAGGTGCCGGTGGCGGGGGCCGAGGCGGGCGGCGGGATTCCGGTGGCGCCGCTGGGGACGCAGGCGTACAACCCGGCCTTCGATGTGACGCCGCCGGAGCTGGTGACGGCGATCGTGACGGAGGAGGGCGTGGTGTCGCCGGTGACGGCTGAGGCCCTTGCCGAGCTGTGTGCGAGGTCCCGGGAGGTGACGATCAGCTGACCCGGATGCAGTCACCACGCATCCGCCCGACATCCGCGGCTCGTACCCACGGCGGCGGCCGAGGCAGACAGTGACGGTCGGGTACGACTAAGGTCACTGGTCGGTGAGCTGTCTCACCACTGCCTTCACCACTGTTATGAGAATGGGATGCTCTCGCCCTGATCAACGCCAACGGCCCCTCCACCTGCGACGATGCGCGAGGCGAGGGGCCGTGACATCCAACGGCTACATCAAGCGGCGGTTTCCAGGGCCGAAGCAGCCTCCAGTTCCCGGAGCCGGGCCGGTTGCCGGAGCAGCCGGTCAAGCTGGCCCACTGCCTCGATGACGTCCGGGTCCAGAGCCTCAGCGTAGATGTCCAGGGTCGTCGAGATCCGACTGTGCCGAAGGATCGCCTTGACGATCCTCGGGTGCACCCGGAGGTGGACCAGCAGCGTGCCGCACGACTTGCGCAGCCCCTTCGGGTTCATCTTGCTGAGCCCTTCCTTCTCGATGATCCGTTGTAGGACGAGGTAGAGGTGTATTGGGCTGAGCGGGCGGCCGGTTCGGGTCACGAAGACGTGTGCGTCGGGGTCCTCGAACCAGGGGCGCCCCCTGGCGGCCGCTCGCTCGCGAAGCCAGGCCGTACGCATCCGGGTCCAACGCAGGGGCGCGATGCACTGAGCGGGCAGCGGCAGAGGCGCCTTAGAGGTCTCGGTCTTGAGATCGGCGTCGTCGATCGTGCCCGTCGTGCTGCGCTGCCGTTGTTGTTCCACCCAGACGACCCGGTTGTCCAGGTCGATGTTCTCCCAGCGCAGCCCGCACACCTCAGCTCGGCGCAGGCCCAGGAGGCAGAGCAGGAGGAAGGCCGGGTAGTACGGGGTGAGCCGACGAGCCGCAGCCAGGAAGCGGAGCACGGTCACGGCGTCCCAGCTCTTGCCGCTGTCGGTGGTCGCGCGGACGTGTACGAGCTTCGCGACGTTCCGGGTAAGGCCGATGTCTTCCACCATGGCGGCCGTGAGCGCCGCTGAGAGGACCCGTAGCGCCCGCTTGGCAGTCTTGGCACCCTGATCCTCTGCAAGCGACTGCATGGCCCCTCGCAGCTCCCTGACGCCAAGCTTCAACATGACCTTGGAACCCAGACGCGGGTGCAGGTGATGACGAACCGCGGTCTCGTACGCCCGGTAGCTGTTTGAGGCGAGATTGGGTTTGACGATGATCTCAAGCCAGTAGTCGAACCACTGTCCAAGGGTCATGTCCCTCGTGGGCGTCGGGATGCCGCCGTTCGCGCGGTCGATCAGCTCGCGGCGCTTCCGGTCGCACTCCTCGAAGGTTTTGCCGTACGCGTACTTCCGCTTCGTGGTGCCGTCCGGCTGGGGGACGTACACGGCTGCCTGGTAGCGGCCGTCAGCCCGCTTCGTGACCGTTCCTGCGCCATTGGGGTTCCGCTTGCGTGGAGGCATCAGGCTGCCTCCTCAAGCTGGGTACGGATGTAGTCCTGAAGAGCGCTCTCCGGGATGCGTCGGCACCGCCCCTCGGTGAAGGAGGCGAGCCGCTTCGAGCGGATCAGGTCGTAGACCTTGCTCCGTCCGTACTTGAGCCGCGCCATGACCTGATCCACCGTCAGGAGCTCAGCGGGAGCAGTTGTCATGCGGCAGCTCCTTCCAGTTCGAGCAGGGCGGGTAGTTCTTCGCGGGCGATCTCGCGGTTGTGCTGGATGTCGCGGCGGATGTTGGCAGCGAGCCAGGATTCACCGGGGGTGTGGCCGTGGCCGGCGTAGGACCAGTGCGCGAGGGTGAGCGTGGTTGCCTCCGTGTCGTCGTGGTCGGGCAGGCCGAGGGCTTCGCGTTGCTGGGTGGCGCGGTAGTCGGCGCGGACCTGCCGGAGGGCGCCGAGGGTGGTGGAGTAGCGGCGGGACTTGGTGGAGAAGTGGCCGCGGAAGCCGAGCATGTGGGCCCAGTCCCGCAGTTTCCGGTCCGGGTAGAGCGCGTGGAGATCCAGGCAGGCTTCGATCAACCGGCGGGGATGGTCTGGGACGCCGAGGAGAACGAGGGCTTCCTTGTTGCCGACGCGGCGATCAACCGTGCCGGTGGTCTCGGCTGCTTTGGTGGCGTACTTGGCGACGTAGGAGGCCACTGCCGCTTCGGTGATTTCCTCGCCGTGACCGAAGGCGCCGATCGGCTGCACGTCGAGCTGAGTGCCCCAGCGCAGCGTGCGGGCCGGTTGTGTGATCGCCGGTTGCTTCGGGTCCGGCTGGTACCGGGCCGGGGGCACATCGACCGCGACGCGGGCCGCGGCAGCACCGATCGCGTCGGTGAGCAGGCCGAGGGTGGCCCAGGCCGGAGGCGGGGAATCGGGCCCGTCCGGTCCGTCGAAGCGGATCACGGCATGGAAGTGCACGGCCCCGCGCTTCTGGTACTCAGCCACCTTGCCGAAGGAGACCCGGGACTGTTCCCGAGCAGCCTTCTGGGTCAGTCCGGCCCGGCGTGCGATCTCGCGGCGGAGGTAGATCGTGAAGTAGCGCCACAGCTCGGAGGCGTGGTTGTTCCACAACACCGCGCCCGCGTAGTCGTAGGTCACCGGGTCCAGCGGGGTGCCCAGCTCGGGGGCGTCCTCGCCATGCCGGATGCCGCACCGGCAGGGCCGGTTTCCGGGCCGGTTGTGGACGGGGCCGAAGCTCGGGGCGGTGAGGGTGGCGAAGACGCGCGGGTGATCGCGGACGGTGGGCGGGGTGCCCTTGGCCGGGTCGCCTACGAGTCCGGCGCGGATGAGGTGGTAGGTGTCCCCGGCGTAGGTCCAGGCGCAGGCCGGGCAGCGGGAAGCGCGGCGGTTGCCGCACGCGATGCGGAGCCGTCCGCCGGGCTCGGTGTCGGTCGAGTAGGTGTGCAGGACCTGTCCGGAGACCGCGTCGCGGGTGACCGTCGAGCCCTGAAGGTGGATCGGGTCGGAGCAGCCGCCGGTACGGCGGATCTGGTCTTGGATGCGGTCGAAGCCGTCAGACCCGGCCAGCCTCAGCACGTCGGCGAGGGTGGCCGGGTCCAGGCCCGCCACGGTGGCGGTGTCGGTCACGCGATCACTTCCCCACGTGTGCGAGCGGGGCGGGCAGCGGGCGGCCGGTGCCCTGGCAGGCGGGGCAGACGACGCGGAGCAGGACGCGGGAGCCGTCGGGGTGGCGGGCGCCGGTCGTGATCGAGACGACGGGAAAGTCGTCGCAGTGGTGGCAGACCGGGCGGTTCGTGAGGCGGACAGGCATGATGTGTGGAGCCCTTTCGGATCAGTGGTCTGGAAGAGGTCGAGCCGTCCGGGGCGGCGGATACTTGGCGGTTGAGGCCGCCCCGGGGGGTGCTACTTGCGGTAGCGGTGCTTCGAGCGGACCGGCCGGGAACGAACCGGCTTGCGCGGCGCGCGGGAGCGCCGCCGGGAGCCCGCGCGGGATAACTCCCGTTTCTTCGAGGCCCGGTTGATCGTGTAGCTCAGGCCTCCGGTGGCCGACAGGACCGCGACGGCCGCACCGGCGACGATCTGCGCCACGAACGCGATCACCAGCAGCACGACCACGGCGGACGTGGCGACGACCAGGGTCAGGACGATCGGGCCCTTGTAGGAGCGGGGGGCTTCCTGCACGATCACGACCTTGCGCAGGTCGGAGCCAGGCGGGATGCGCTGGTAGATCTCGCTGGGGATGTGCCCGGCGCGGAGCTGGTCTTCGGGTAACTGCATCGCTCAGCCCTCCCGGTCAGCCGGTGCAGCGGTGCGTGCGGGCGGCGAGTTCGGCGGCCGAGCGGTCGCGGTGCTCGGTGGAGAAGCCGCAGTTCGGGGCGGTGCAGGCGGCGGTGTGGCGAGTCTGGCCGCGGCCGTTGTTGAATGTGCCGACCCGGACGGGGCCGATGCGGATCAGGTCGTAGAAGCGGTTCGGTCGCACGGGTGAACCTCCTTGTCAGTCAGGCGAGTTGGGCGGCGATGGCGCCGGCGAGGTCTTCGGGGATGCCGAGCCGGGCGCGCAGGGTGGCGGTGTCGATCTCGGCACCGGTGCGGGCCCGGTGCTCTGTGGCGACCTTCCGGGCGTGATCGACCAGGGCCGGGGGCACTGCCGGGGCCGGAGCTTCCGGGAGGGCCGGGGCGGATACCTCGGGACGGTCGAGGTCGATCACCGGCGCTGGGCGGGAGACCGGCTCAGGAGCCAACTCCGTTGCGGGAGTGGGGGGTTGGTGGGCGAGCAGGGTGCCGCCGAGGAAGGCCAGGGCAGGCCAGCCGGCGACAAGGATGCGCAGCCAGGCCGGGACGTGGTCGAGGTCGAGCAGCCCGGCAGTGGCGATGTTCGCGCCAAGCGAGGCGACCAGGGCGACCAGGAACCAGAACCAGGCCAGCTTCGAGCGCTCGGTACGCAGCCGGCGCCACACCGCGACCAGGAGCAGATCGACGGAGACCGGGTAGGCCCATGCCTTCCATCCGCTCTGTCCGGCAGCGGCGGCGAGGTCGTGCAGGTGGGCGAAGGACAACGCACCGGCGATCACGGCCTGAATGAGTACAGCGTCCACGTGGATCTTGCGGGGCACGGTCTTCACCTCCTTCGCGGGGATCAGGCCGGGGGCGGGGCGGGGAGCAGGTCCGGCCGCCCGGCCCCGGCAGTTCAGTCGTCGGCGGGGATCTCGCAGGCACCCAGGCAGGCCAGGCAGATCCCGGTCTGCGCTCCGGCCACTTGCTGCTTGCGGCCGACGCGGACGGTGCGGGAGACCTCACCGGTGCCCTTGCAGGTCGGACAGGGCTTGGTCTTCGGCTTGGTGGTCTTGCGTGCCATGAGCGATCTCCGTTCGGTTTTCGGCATGGCTCGGGTAGGGACCTGGCGTGAAGCGGTCACGCCGACCGGGAAAGCGGGGGATTACTCCGTGACCGGGCGCGGCCGGACCACCGGCGGAGCGGACGGCATCGGCGGCACGGTGATCTGGCCGACCGGCCGGAACGGAGCCAGGAACGGCAGCTCCGGGACCAGGTGGGCGAACTCGCGGCAGACCGCGGCGGCTTCGTCGGGAGTGGTCTCGGGGGTGCGGATGCGGGACCAGCCGCCGGAGGTGTCACCGGCCACCGCGACACCGGGACGGTCCGGGGCGATCACGGTGACCGCGGCCACGGCGTCCGGGGCGATGTCACCCAGGCCCATTTCGGCGGTCTGCTTGTCGTTGACGCGATGCACCACACGGCCCGTTAGCTGGGCACGCAGGGCGGTCGCACCGCGGCCGAGGTCGGAGCCGAAGCGCTGCCCGCACACCTCCAGATAGATGCCGACTGCACGCGCCATCTGGCCCAGACGGACCAGTTGCATGACCGTCTTGTCGCGGGCCGGTTCATCCTTCTTCGAGGTGACGAAGAACAGCTCTGCGATCTCGTCGACCAGGACCACCAGCGGCACCGGCCGCACGCTTTCGGGCAGTTCCCACAGGTCGGAGACGCCGTAGAGAGCGAGCAGATCGAAGCGCTCTTCCATTTCCGTGATCAGTGCGTCGATCAGGCGTCCGGCGTCCTCCGGGCTGGTCACCAGCGCCGACAGGCGTGAGGCGTACCGGTTCTGCTCGACACCGCGCTTGCAGTCGATCCCGATCAGACCGACCGGCAACTGTGCCAGGCCCTTGATGAGGATGCGCTGATACATCGACTTGCCGGACTGGTTCGCACCCAGCGTCAGGGCGTGCGGCACTTTGCGGTAGTCCCGCTCGAAGACCGTGCCGTCCTCCCGCATCGCGACCGGAACCACCAGGTCACGAGGCTGCGCCTTGCGCGGAAGCATGACGCGGTTGAGGACGTCCCAGCCGGTCATGCGCAGCTCGACATAGCCCGGCTTGGTCTCCATCACGGTCACCGACCGCACCCCGAACGCGTGCCGCAGTCGCTCGCACGAGGCGGTGATGTCGGCAGGCTCCAGGCCGGCGGGCAGGCGCAGGGTGATACGCAGACCGGTCGAGGTCGGGCGGACACGGCGGATCTTCGGCGGCACCGGCCGCACCTCGCTGCGGGCCACGTTGCGCTTGACGAAGGCCCGGAAGCCGGACGGCTGCACGGTCAGCCCACACACGTCCATCGTCGAGTTGTAGTTCCAGGTGAACCGGCCCCACGTGACCGGCATCCCGACCAGCGACCAGTACAAGCGCGGCGCACGGTACTTGGCCACACCGAGAGAACCAGCGCCGGCCGCAGCTCCAGCCAGCTCGAAGTAGGTGGCGAGGTCGGTCATGATCAGGCCGCCGAGGTGATCGCGACCGCGCGGAACGAGATGCCGTGCATCTTCTTGCCGTTGAACTCGTTCTCCCAGTCCTTGGCCTTCAGGCCGACCACCCGCACCGGCATACCCGGCGCGAGCCCCTCCGGGAGACCCGTCTCCGGCACGGCCACCTTGTACAGGTTGCCCTCGCCCTCGTCCGTGACCAGCAGGCCCACCACGTACAGCGGCTTCTCCGTGGCCACGTCGATCGCGATCTCACCGGTCTTCCTGTTGGCCAGCTTCGGTTCCGGCGCCGTAGCCACGAACACGAGAGCGGTCGAAGTGTCGATCTTGAAGGACGGCATACTTGGCTTTCCCCTTTGGGGTAGGCCCCGGGCTGCGTTGTGATCTTGGCGGATGCACGCAGTCCGGGGCTGCTTGTTTCTTCCGACACGATCGAAGCTACTCGCAGAAAAACTGCGAGTCAACAGAAAATCTGCGACTAGTAGTACTTCTTCGACTCTGCGAGACTGGGTGCGACGTCAAGGAGGAAGATATGAACCAGTTCGGTCTTTTTGTGCGTTTCACCTTGCGCGATGGCGCGGGCGAGGCGTTCGACGCACTGATGGAAGAGACGACCGCGGGCATCCGGGCGCACGAGCCCGGCACGCTGGTCTATGCGTGCCACAAGGTCGAGGGCGCACCCAATGAGCGGATCTTCTTCGAGATCTACGCCGACCACGACGCGTTCGAGGAGCACGAGCGCCAGCCCCACACGCGCCACTTCCTGGCGGAGCGCGCCAAGTACGTCGAGAAGACCGAGGTGGACCGGCTCCAGCCGTACGCCGGCAAGTACCCCAGCGGGATCCAGAAGTGACGAGCGCCGACACCAAGCCCTTCGGCCAGAGGATCAAGGAACTGCGCCGCGAGGCAGGTATGTCGCAGAGCGACCTTGCCGCAGCCATGGGGCGCTCAGAGAGTTGGGTGTCCCAGGTTGAACGAGGCGTGCAGCCCGTAGAACGCCTGTCGGTGCTCCAGGCCCTTGCTGATGCGCTCAAGGTGTCCGTGCGAGAGGTACGTCCCGAGGCCGCTCCCGCCGAGGAGGCCGAGCCCGAGGAACAGACTGCAAGCAACGATCTTGACGGGCTGCGCGTGGCTCTCACCGGCCACCCGGCGCTCAGCAGTTTGTTCGAGCAGCCGCCGGCTGAGCCCACGCCGTCTCTTGCTGACTTCCGGAGGAGCGTAGAGGAAGCGTGGACACTGACCCACGCGTCGAGCTACGCAGCTCTGAGCGATCACCTCGCCAGACTGTTGCCGAGCATTGAGGCCGCCGTACGCCGTGCGCCGGCTGCTGAGCGTGGGGAGCTTCATGCTCTTCGCGCCAAGGCGTACCAGGCCGCCGCATCGAGCTTCACTCGGCAGGACCAGGCGGATG
Source organism: Streptomyces sp. NPDC024687 (assembly GCF_055559055.1). Classification (NCBI taxonomy): domain Bacteria; kingdom Bacillati; phylum Actinomycetota; class Actinomycetes; order Kitasatosporales; family Streptomycetaceae; genus Streptomyces; species Streptomyces sp. NPDC024687. The sequence continues at coordinate 14,606 of NZ_JBVHLJ010000012.1, forward strand.
CTGCCTGGATCGCGGCAGACCGTGCGCTACAGGCGGCTGAACTCGCAGGGCAACCGCTTGAAGTGGTCGCAAGTCTCTTCCGCATGGCCCACGCGTTCATGCGGCAGCAGCACATGGAGCAGGCCGAGCAAGCAGCGAGTTCCGCCGTTGCCGTCTTGGACCCCCGGGCGGCAGCGCCAGCATGCCCGCCGGAAGAACTGTCGCTAGTCGGCGCCATGAACTTGGTTCTCGCAGTGATCAACGCGCGGGAGGGCAACCGTGCCCGCACTCATGAACACATCGATCGGGCACGCGAGATCGCGGCAAGGTTGGGCGAGGACCGGAACGACTTCGACACGGAGTTCGGGCCGACGAACGTCGAGATCCATGCCATGAGCACGGCGGTTGAGTTGGGGGATGCCGGCCTTGCCCTGGAGGTGGCTCAGCGAGTTGACGCCTCTGGGCTTTCGTCTGAGCGGCAGGCCCGTTTCCTGCTTGACGTGGCGCGAGCACACGCGCAGCGGCGACACGTCGGCGAGGCCACAGCCGCGCTCCTGGAGGCCGAGGCCCTTGCGCCCGAGCAGATTCACGATCACCACTTGGCCCGCGAGGTCATGCGTGACCTGATCCAGCTCTCAGGCGCACGTGTCCCCGAAGCCCTGCGCGATCTGGCAGAGCGGAGCGCGGTCGGCTAGTTGATGTTGTTACAGGTTTCTCTACCTCATCAAGCCCCGCCGTTCCGGCGGGGAGGGGTGGTGCCGCCACCGCAGCCCGCAGGCTCCGACGAAGCCCCCAGCCGTCGCGCACTTGGGATAACAGGACTCGACAGCAACCGTAAGGTTCCTCAGCTTCCCCATGCTTCACAGCCCCTCAGGGCTTGAGCCTCCATCCCTTTGGCCACCGGTCCTTCAGCGGATCACGGTCCAGGGTGGGGGCTCTTGGCCTTCGGCCATCCGGTTGCTGTGTCCCATCCGGCTTTCCGGCCGCCACTGCGTTGATCACACACCACCGGCCCGCACTGCGGGCCGGCGCGCGGCTCGGGGGCTCGGGGCTTCGCTCCGCCTTCGGCCCGCGCCGCCCCGGCCCCCGGCCCCGCGCCACCTGACGATGTCCCGGGATGATCACGCTTTTCGCTCTGGCCCCGCCAAGGGCCGACGCACCGGACCGAGCCTGATCCCGACCATGGCCCCCACACCGCCATGCCCTGACCTTGGGGAAGACGACATGGGCCCACAGGTCCGCATGCACGGTGCAGGCACGGACCAACAGACGCTTTGATCCAAAAGCAGGTGCGCGACGGCTGGGGGCTTCGTCGGAGCCTGCGGGCCACAGCAGCTCAGGGCGAGAACAAGCCTCCGGCGGGGGCGCTCAGGCTCCGAGATGGCGGGGGCGCCGTACGCGGGTGCCGGCCGAGAAGGGGCGTGCGTGGGGTGCTTCCATCCCGCCTGCCATCGACCCAGGCAGAGCCGAGCAGACGCGGCCCATGGCGTCCAGGTCGTTCGTACAGTGGCGCGCTCCACCTGGACGCCATGAACCACGCCCGCTCCACGGTGTGTGGGCCGACGGCAGACGGGATGGAAGCTAGGGAGGGTGGTGGGATGAGGGAGTGGGTAGCTCACGCTCCGTATTGGCGATCTACAGAGAGGGACGGCATGCAGGTCTGGTTCGAGTTCGGGGGCACCGGCCGTAACGCTCAGATAGAGCTGCCGGCGATACCGCGAGTAGGCGAAGACGTCCTGTGGATCACGGAAAGCGAGGATCCGGACGGCACGGTCCTGGAGTATGCCAAGGAGTACCGCGTCCACCAGGTGCACTGGACGATCCCTCAGCGCCCGAGCATGACCGCAGGCGCAGGGGATCCGCCTGTCATCCGGGTACGGCTGGAACCCGCGATCAAGGCCGACAGGAACCCGATCGCCCACGGGAGCTGACATCCATGGCTGACATCAACAGCAGCGGACGTGGGCAGACAGTGACGCTCCAGTACGACTAAGGTCACTGGTCGGTGAGCTGTCTCACCTCTGCCTTCACCAATGTTACGAGAATGGGATGATGTCGTTTATGAAGGGACGAGTCCTTGTCGTCGACGACGACACCGCACTTGCCGAGATGCTGGGCATTGTGCTGCGTGGTGAAGGTTTTGAGCCGTCTTTCGTAGCCGACGGTGACAAGGCGCTGGCCGCGTTCCGTGAGGCCAAGCCGGATCTGGTGCTGCTGGATCTGATGCTGCCCGGGCGGGACGGCATCGAGGTGTGCCGTCTGATCAGGGCGGAGTCCGGCGTGCCGATCGTGATGCTGACGGCCAAGAGCGACACGGTGGATGTCGTCGTGGGCCTGGAGTCCGGTGCCGACGACTACATCGTGAAGCCGTTCAAGCCGAAGGAGCTCGTGGCCCGGATCCGGGCGCGGCTTCGGAGGTCGGAGGAGCCGGCTCCCGAGCAGCTCGCCATTGGTGACCTGGTCATCGACGTGGCCGGCCACTCCGTGAAGCGGGAAGGGCAGTCGATCGCGCTGACGCCGCTGGAGTTCGACCTGCTGGTCGCGCTTGCGCGCAAGCCGTGGCAGGTGTTCACGCGTGAGGTGCTGCTCGAGCAGGTGTGGGGTTACCGCCACGCCGCCGACACCCGGCTCGTCAACGTGCATGTGCAGCGGCTGCGTTCCAAGGTCGAGAAGGACCCGGAGCGGCCCGAGATCGTGGTGACCGTCCGTGGTGTGGGTTACAAGGCAGGGCCAAGCTGACATGTCCGGGGACAGTGCCGCTTCGTCGCCCGGGCCGGCCGGGGTGAGCGCGGGACGGTCTGTCGGGCGGACGAAAGCCCGCTCCCGCTGGGGGCGGTTCATCGAGGACGGGCTGCTCCAGGGCGGAGTCCAGGGAAGCCCGGTCGTGCGGCTCTTCATGCGCTGGGTGCGCCGGCCGCTGCTTCCCGTGATGCGGCTGTGGCGGCGCAACATCCAGCTCAAGGTCGTCGTCACGACCCTGCTGATGTCGCTCGGCGTGGTCCTCCTGCTGGGCTTCGTCGTCATCGGGCAGGTGCGCAACGGGCTCCTCGACGCCAAGGTGAAGGCATCGCAGAGCCAGGCCACCGGCGGATTCGCGGTGGCCAAGCAGAAGGCGGAGGAGGCGGACGCCGGGACCGATGACACGGCTGCGGCGGACGGTCAGTCCGACCAGTTCGTCATCGAGTGGATGAGCAACCTCGTCTACTCGCTCTCCAGCGGCGGTCAGGGTGCCTTCGACGTGGTGACCCTGCCCGTGGGCGGCGACAGCGGGAGCGGGCGCGGACCGCGCGCCTCCGGCGACGTCGATCCGACGGCCAGCGTTCCCGAGGCGCTGCGCGAGAAGGTCGACGACAGTACGGCCGCCGCGCAGAGCTACACCCGCATCGTCTACGACGCCGACGAGGAGTCGCAGCCTGCCCTCGTCATCGGCAAGCAGGTCAACGACCCCAACGGCGACCCGTACCAGCTGTACTACCTCTTCCCGCTCACCCAGGAGGAGAAGTCGCTCAGCCTGGTCAAGGGCACCCTGGCGACCGCCGGGCTCTTCGTCGTCGTACTCCTCGGAGCCATCGCCTGGCTCGTGGTGCGGCAGGTCGTCACGCCGGTGAGGATGGCGGCCGGGATCGCCGAGCGGCTGTCCGCCGGGCGGCTGCAGGAGCGGATGAAGGTCACCGGCGAGGACGACATCGCGCGGCTCGGCGAGGCCTTCAACAAGATGGCGCAGAATCTCCAGCTGAAGATCCAGCAGCTGGAGGACCTCTCGCGGATGCAGCGGCGGTTCGTGTCGGACGTGTCGCACGAGCTGCGGACGCCGCTGACGACCGTACGGATGGCCGCGGATGTCATCCATGACGCGCGCGAGGACTTCGATCCGATGACCGCGCGGTCGGCCGAACTGCTCGCCGACCAGCTGGACCGGTTCGAGACCTTGCTCGCGGACCTGCTGGAGATCAGCCGGTTCGACGCGGGTGCGGCGGCGCTGGAGGCCGAGCCGATCGACCTCAGGGAGGTCGTGCGGCGGGTCGTCAGCGGGGCCGAGCCGCTCGCCGAGCGCAAGGGCACGACGGTCCGGATCGAGGGGGACCAGCAGCCCGTCGTCGCCGAGGCCGACGCCCGCCGGGTGGAGCGGGTGCTGCGCAATCTCGTCGTCAACGCCGTGGAGCACGGTGAGGGCAAGGACGTCGTGGTCAAGCTGGCCTCGGCGGGCGGGGCGGTCGCGATCGCGGTGCGCGACTACGGGGTCGGGCTCAAGCCGGGCGAGGCCACGCGCGTGTTCAGCCGCTTCTGGCGAGCCGACCCGGCACGCGCGCGTACCACCGGCGGTACGGGTCTCGGCCTGTCGATCGCCCTGGAGGACGCGCGGCTGCACGGCGGCTGGCTCCAGGCGTGGGGTGAGCCGGGCGGTGGCTCGCAGTTCCGGCTGACGCTTCCCAGGACGGCCGACGAGCCGCTGCGGGGCTCGCCGATACCGCTCGAGCCCAAGGATTCGCGGCGCAACCGCGGACTCGATGACGCCGGCCTGCCGCGCGGCGGCGCCGACAAGGCGGCCACCGTGCCGGTCCAGCCGAAGAGCGACCAGGGGACCGCGCGGGACCCGATCACGCCCCGGGCGGGCTCGGTGACCCCCACGGCCGATCCGACGGCGTTGCCCGGCAGCGGCGCGCGCGTGGTGTCCCGACCGACATCGAGTGGGCGACGGCCGGACGGTGCGCCCGCCGGGGACGCCCCCGGCGGTGGGACCGCGGGCCGCCCGGACGCCGGGGCGCAGGAGTCGTACGAAGAGCAGGGGGAGGCATTCCGTGGGCGCTGACCGCGAGGGGGGCGGCCGGCGCACGCCGGGGCGCGCGACGGTGTACGTCGCCTGTGGAGTCGTACTGCTGGCGGGGTGCGCGTCCATGCCGGACAGCGGGGATCTGCGCGGGGTGGACTCCACACCGCGCCAGGACACGCAGGTGCGGGTCTTCGCCATGCCGCCGCAGGAGGACGCCGAGCCCACGGACATCGTGCAGGGCTTCCTCGAGGCGCTGACCAGCGACGATCCGAATTACGAGACGGCCCGCAAGTACTTGACCAAGAGCGCGGCGAAGCAGTGGCAGCCGGGGCTGTCCACCACGGTGCTCGACGACGGGCCCGGTGCCGACGTCGTGCCGCCCGTGGACCAAGAGCAGTCCCAGGACAAGTCGTTCACGCTGGTCGGCACCAAGGTGGCCGTGGTGGACGCGCAGCAGTCGTACGCGCCGGCCTCGGGTGAGTACCGGGAGACCGTGCACCTCGTGAAGGACAAGAAGACCAAGCAGTGGCGGATCGACAGCCCTCCGCGCGGAGTCGTCATGGGCAGGTCGGACTTCCAGCGGAACTACGTGTCCGTCAATAAGTACTACTTCGCTTCGCAAACCAGGTCGGCGACGGCTCCACAGACCGTGGCGGTGGCCGACCCCGTGTATGTGCGTGAGCGCGTGGACCCCATGACACAGCTGGTGCGATCCCTGCTCAAGGGGCCGACCAGTTGGCTCGACCCCGTCGTCAGGACGAGTTTTCCCACCGGCACGGCCCTCAGGAGCGGCGTCTCCTCGCTGACTCCCGACGACCGGAGCACGCTGACGGTGCCGCTCAACGACAAGGCCAGCAACGTCGGCTCGGACCAGTGCAAGGCGATGGCGGCCCAGCTGCTGTTCACCCTGCAGAACCTCACCCCTGCCGTGGACGACGTCGAACTGCGGGCGGGCGGCAAGCAGTTGTGCTCCGCCACGGAGAGCGACGCCGATGGGGATGCCACGCGCGGCTCGGTCGAGCGTCCCGAGTTCCTGTACTTCGTCAACGGCGAGCACCGGCTGGTGCGGGTTTCGGCCGAGTCGGGCGGCAGCGGTACGAGGGCCGAGCCGGTTGCGGTGCCCGGAGCGCTGGGCGACGGCGACAAGGACCTGCGGTCGGTGGCGGTCTCGCGTGACGAGCACACCGCGGCCGGTGTCGGGATCGATGGCAAGGCGCTGTACGTCGGGTCGCTGGTGTCGGGCGGGTCGCTCGGGGAAGCGGTGCTGCTCAGCAACGGCAAGACGGCCGATGACCGGCTGACCACGCCGAGCTGGGACACCGAGGGCGACCTGTGGGTGGCCGACCGGAATCCCGCCGATCCGCGACTGCTGCTCTTCAAGGAGGGCGCGGGCAAGCCGCTGGAGGTGGAGACTCCCGGGCTGGACGGGCGTATCAAGGACCTGCGGGTGGCCGCCGACGGGGTGCGGATCGCGCTCGTCGTGGAGAAGGGCGGCAAGCAGTCGCTGTTCATCGGGCGGATCGAGCGGGAAGGCAGGATCGGGGACCCGCGGAGCGTCTCGGTGCGGGAACTGCGCTCCGCGACACCAGATCTGGAGGAGGTCACGACCATGTCCTGGGCCGGCGACAGCAGGCTCGTGGTGGTCGGACGCGAACAGGGCGGCGTGCAGCAGACGCGGTACGTCCAGGTCGACGGCTCCACTCCGGAGGGGCCGCCGCCTGCCGCGCTCACGGGTGTGAAGGAGATCGCGGCGTCCGAGGACGACGAGATGCCCTTGGTGGCCTACTCGGAGGACGGGATCGTACGCCTGCCGGCCGGGGCGCAGTGGCAGAAGGTGGACGTGGACGGGACGGCGCCGGTCTATCCGGGGTGAAGTGACGGGACCGCGCCGTCGGGAGCGGCCACTTTTGCCGGGGTGAGGCCTTGGTGAGGGTGGCCGCTTTTTGTTCTGTGGTGGGTGGGGATTCGCGGTCGGGCGGGCGGGGCGGATTCGCTGAGTGGGGTGGGGCGTAAACGTCGCGGGGGGACCGAATCGAGGGTCGTGTTCGGCCGGCCGGTTAGTTGTATGGGGCCGGAATTTATAAGGGGGACTGTTGTTCGTGCCTGTTGCTCGTGCCGGGCGCGGTTTTCCACAGGGAGTTATCCACAGGGGTGGCCGGTCTGCTTCGGCGTTGGCACAGTGGTGGGCATGCGGGGGTGGTGGCAGGACCTCACCGATCTGGTGCTGCCGGCCGGGTGCGGAGGCTGCGGGAAGCCGCGCACGGTGCTCTGTCCGGAGTGCCGTGCCGCCCTGAATGGGGTCGCGCCGAGCCGGGTGCGACCGGTTCCGGAGCCGTCCGGACTGCCGGTCGTGCATGCGGCGGCTCGGTATGCGGACTCGGTACGGGCGGCATTGCTGGCCCACAAGGAGAGGGGGGTGCTGGGCCTCGCGGGGCCACTCGGTACGGCCCTGGCGGGCGCTGTGTGGGCGGCTGTGCGGGAGGTGTGCGAGCCGGGGGGTGAGGGGTTTGCGTCGGGGCGGCCTCGGGGGGCCTGGGAGGGGGGTTGCGGGGCTTTGGGCCGGCCCGGTGGGGAGTTGCAGAGTGGTGGGCCTTCCGGGCGGGTGGCGGGGGGTTTTGGCGGGGGGCGGGCTGGTGGGACGGGGGCGTCTGGGGGCTCTGCCGGTGAGGCCGGGTGGTTGTGGGCGGTCGGCAGGATGGGTGAGGCAGAGGCAGCTTTGGCCTGGGGCGGGGGTGTGCCGGGAGTAGAGGGCTTGCGTGGGGGTGGAGATGTGCCGGGTGCCGAGGTCTTGGCCAGAGGCGGTGGTGCGTCAGGTGCGGACGTCCGGGGCACGGGCGGGGGCGCTTCAGGCGTGGAGGATCTGCGGCGGGGGCGAGACGTCTCAGGCGCGGGGGTCTTGGCCAGGGGCGGTGGAGCGTTGGATGCGGAAGTCTGGGGAAGGGGCGGCCGCGCGGCAGGTGTAGACGCCTTGAACGGCGGCAACGGCGTGCTCGGTGCAGAGGCTCTGGCCGCAGGTGGTGTGTCAGGTGGTCAGGGCCTGGCCGGGGCCGGGGGCCCGCACACCGATGCGTTCGTCGGTGGTGGACGGGTGGGGGAGGGGCTCCGTGTGCCCGTGCTGCTCGTTCCCGTGCCGTCCGCGCGGCGGGCGGTTCGGGCTCGGGGGCATGATCCGGCTCGGCGGATCGCGCTGGCGGCGGCTGGTGAACTGCGGCGGGCGGGGATGCCGGCACGGGTGGTGGCCGTACTGCGGCAGCGACGAGGCGTGGCCGACCAGTCGGGGCTCAACTCCCGGCAGCGGCTGGACAATCTCACGGGCGCACTGACCGTGGTTCCCGGTGGCGGGCGGCTCCTGACCGAGGGGCTGGTCGTGCTGGTCGACGACCTGATGACGACGGGCGCGTCCCTGGCCGAGGCAGCGCGGGCCGTCCGAGAGGCGAGGGGTCGGGAGCACCGGCCGACGAGCGCTCGGGAGCGCATCGCGTACCGCGGTGAACGGATGACCGCCGGGCATCGTGATCATCGGCAACAGGGCGGACGAGAGGGCGGTTGTCCTGGGCCGCCGCTCGACGGGAGCGGGTGTCGTGGGGGGCGAGAGGTGGCCGGATGCGGTGATGATCCGGCGGGCCTCGTGTACACCGCCACAACTCGGGAAGGCATGGGGGAACGGATGGTCACAGTGACGGAGGAGGACTCGGGCCGGGAGCGCTGCTCGGCGGCAACGGCGGGCGCGGGGACCGTCCGTGACGTCGTCTGCGCGGCTGTGGTCGCGGCTTCGCCGGGTTCTTTCGAAATAAACCGGAACTGACTGCGTAGTTGCATCGTTGCTGGTTACGAGAAGGTAAATTCACCTGAACGGAGGTACGCCGCAGTAGAGGGTGACGACATCCGTCCAGGCGAGATATGTTCGGTTGTGTGAGAAAGGCGCAGGCCACACCTCGCAAATCCGAATGCCGTGCCCGCGGGATTTCCGCCATCACCCGTGACGGTGGAATGGAGATCTTGCCCGCGGGGGAGGAGGTGCACGTCACCGAGTCCGAGGTTCCGGGGCTCACCGGAGCCTGGTGCAAAAGGGAGATGCTCCGCATCGAGGCGGAGCGATCCGGGAACGGAGTTCTGCGTGGACATCGTCGTCAAGGGCCGCAAGACCGAGGTGCCCGAGCGGTTCCGCAAGCACGTGGCCGAGAAGCTGAAGCTGGAGAAGATCCAGAAGCTCGATGGCAAGGTGATCAGCCTCGACGTCGAGGTGTCCAAGGAGCCGAACCCCCGACAGGCCGACCGTTGTGACCGAGTGGAGATCACGCTCCGCTCCCGCGGTCCGGTGATCCGGGCGGAAGCGGCAGCCAGTGACCCGTACGCGGCACTCGACCTGGCGGCGGAGAAGCTGGACGCCCGGCTGCGCAAGGAGCACGACAAGCGCCACACACGCAGGGGCGCACGGCGGCTCACGGCGGCCGAGGTCGCCGACCACGTCCCGGACGCGGCGACGCTCGACGGCGAAGGCCACCCCGTTCACGAGGAAGAGCCGGACGGTGTGCCCACCAAGAAGATCGGCTCGCTGGAGATCAAGGGTGAAGGCCCCCTCGTCGTCCGTGAGAAGACCCATGTCGCCTCCCCGATGACCCTCGACCAGGCGCTCTACGAGATGGAGCTGGTCGGGCACGACTTCTATCTGTTCGTCGACTCCGAGACGAAGGAACCCAGTGTCGTCTACCGGCGGCACGCCTATGACTACGGCGTCATCCACCTGAGCACGGACCCGATGGTCGCCCGGGCGCACTCTCCCGCGGCCGGCGACACGACGGGTAGCTGACCCTCCCGGATGACAGCTGAGCCGGTGCCCCTGGAGCGCATGTGCGCCCCCAGGGGCACCCGCGTGCGACCACTTCGCGCCCCGCTCTGTCATCCCACTGACGTCTGGGCATGAAATCATGGGCCCATCGGCCCAACCGGTGGGTCGTTGCCTTGGGTTGGCGATGGCACAGGACCAGCCACAGCCTTCAGGGGGAGGAACGATGGCGGACAGCTTCGGACCGCTGCACGGCCAGGACGCCGGCGACGGCGCCGTCGGCATGAGCGCGGACACGGGCTCAACACGCAAGGAGCCGATCAGGGTCCTTGTCGTGGACGACCACGCACTCTTCCGGCGCGGACTGGAGATCGTGCTCGCGGCCGAGGAGGACATCCAGGTCGTGGGCGAGGCGGGCGACGGCGCCGAGGCCGTCGACAAGGCCGCCGACCTGCTGCCCGACATCATTCTGATGGACGTGCGGATGCCCAAGCGGGGCGGTATCGAGGCCTGCACCTCCATCAAGGAAGTGGCACCCAGCGCCAAGATCATCATGTTGACGATCAGCGATGAGGAAGCCGACCTCTACGACGCGATCAAGGCGGGCGCGACCGGATATCTCCTCAAGGAGATCTCGACGGACGAGGTGGCCACCGCCATTCGCGCCGTGGCCGACGGGCAGTCGCAGATCAGCCCTTCCATGGCGTCGAAGCTGCTCACCGAGTTCAAGTCGATGATCCAGCGGACGGACGAGCGCCGCCTCGTGCCGGCCCCGCGACTGACCGACCGTGAGCTGGAAGTCCTCAAGCTCGTCGCCACCGGGATGAACAACCGCGATATCGCGAAGCAGTTGTTCATCTCCGAGAACACCGTGAAGAACCATGTGCGCAACATCCTGGAGAAGCTGCAGCTGCACTCCAGGATGGAGGCGGTGGTCTACGCGATGCGGGAGAAGATCCTAGAGATCCGCTAGTGCCCTTACGAGCGGCTCGCGCAGATCCGGCGCGTCCACCCGCTCGACGCGGATGTCCGTGCAGTCCACCCAGCTCGCCGCCTCGGCCAGGGCCTGGGCCACCGCCGGGACCGCCTTCGGGCCGTCCACCGTGACCTGCCTGGCGACCAGCGTGCTCCCCTCCCGGGCCGGGTCCACGCGGCCGACGAGACGGCCACCGGCCAGCACCGGCATCGCGAAATAGCCGTAGACCCGCTTGGGCTTGGGGACGTAGGCCTCCAGGCGGTGGGTGAAGCCGAAGATCCGCTCCGTACGCGCCCGTTCCCAGATCAGGGAGTCGAACGGGGACAGCAAAGTGGTGCGGTGGCGGCCGCGCGGGGGTGTCTGCAGGGCCGCGGGATCGGCCCAGGCAGGCTTGCCCCAGCCCTCGACCGTGACCGGCACCAGGCCCGAGTCGGCGATCACCGCGTCCACCTGTTCGCCCTTGAGGCGGTGGTAGTCGGCGATGTCCGCGCGGGTGCCGACGCCCAGCGACTGGCCGGCGAGACGGACCAGGCGGCGCAGGCACTCGGCGTCGTCCAGCTCGTCGTGGAGCAGGTCGGCGGGGACGGCGCGCTCGGCGAGGTCGTACACACGCTTCCAGCCGCGGCGCTCCACGCAGACCACCTCGCCGTACATCAAGGCGCGCTCGACGGCGACCTTGGTGCTGGACCAGTCCCACCACTCGCTGGTCTTCTTCGCGCCGCCCAACTCGGTGGCGGTGAGGGGGCCTTCGGTGCGCAGCTGCTTGATGACCTGGTCGTAGGTGCCGTCCGGGAGCTGGTGGTTCCAGTGCGGGCGGCTGCGGTAGGCGCGGCGGCGGAAGGCGAAGTGGGGCCATTCCTCGATGGGGAGGATGCACGCCGCGTGCGACCAGTACTCAAAAGCATGAGGCCGTGCCGGAGACGTGCCGAGGGGAGAAGTCGTCCAGTAGGCGCTCTCCACCGTCTTGCGGCCCACCGCGCCGAGACGGGCGTACGGGATCAGCTCGTGGGAGCGGGCGAGGACCGAGATGGTGTCGAGCTGGACCGCGCCGAGGTGACGGAGGACGCCGCGGACTCCGGCCCGGCGGTCGGGGGTGCCGAGGAAACCCTGTGCCCGCAGGGCGATGCGGCGGGCCTCGTCGGCCGAGAGGTCGGTGGTGGGAGGCGGGGTCGTCATGGGTCCGAAGATAGGGCCCGGCACTGACAATGGGAGGTGATCTGCGGATCTACCCGGGCGCGGGGAGGTACTGCACCGTCGACGGCAGGCCCAGGTCCGAGGGCAGCAGCGCGCCCACCCAGCAGTCCCGGCGCACGCCCTGGTGGGCCAGGGCCGAGCGCAGTACGCCCTCGATGACGAAACCGGCCCGCTCCGCCACCGCGCGGGAGGGCTCGTTGCCCACTTCCGCGCGCCACTCCACGCGGTCGACCGTCAGCTCGGTGAAGGCCCAACGCGAGGCGGCGAGGACGGCCTCGGTGACATAGCCGTTGCCGCGGTGTTCCTTGGTGGCCCAGTAACCGATCTCGGCCGTGCCCGGCGAGCGCATGGTCAGACCCAGCATGCCTACCAGGTCCTCCCCTTCGGGGAGGAAGAGGCCCCAGGTGAACATGGTGTCGTTCGCCCAGCCCGTCGGGGCCAGCTGCTCCGTGAAGCTCTGGGCGTGCTCCACCAGGTAGGGCGAAGGAATCGTGGTCCAGCGCAGGATGTCGGGGTCCTGCGCGGCCGCGAGGACGGCCTCGGTGTCCTGCGGGCCGGGCGGGCGCAGCACGAGACGGTCCGTGGTCAGCGTGACGGGTTCCATCGGCCGATTCTGCTCAAGTGTTCGGTGATGGCGCCACCGCTTTGCGGTGCGTGAGCGGGTGATCACAATTCGCGCAATTCGTGAGCGGGGCGCGGCACCATCGACCCGGCCCGTCCGTTGTCCCCTTTGAAGCAGATTTGAAAGAGCTGACAGTCGGCCTACACGGCAGGCCTCCCGACGCGGCGGGGTCCTCGCATACGATGGCCGTTGCTCAGTAAGTGAAATGGAAACCGACCGTCCCAGGCCCGACCGGCAAGGAGACCAACCCCCGTGTCCGTCCTCTCGAAGATCATGCGTGCAGGCGAAGGCAAGATCCTGCGCAAGCTGCACCGCATCGCGGACCAGGTCAACTCCATCGAAGAGGACTTCATCGACCTCTCCGACGCCGAGCTGCGGGCCCTCACCGAGGAGTACAAGCAGCGCTACGCCGACGGTGAGAGCCTGGACGATCTGCTCCCCGAGGCGTTCGCCACCGTGCGCGAGGCCGCCAAGCGCGCGCTGGGCCAGCGCCACTACGACGTGCAGATCATGGGCGGCGCCGCCCTCCACCTCGGCTATGTGGCCGAGATGAAGACCGGTGAGGGCAAGACGCTCGTCGGCACCCTGCCCGCGTACCTGAACGCGCTGTCCGGCAAGGGCGTCCACCTGATCACGGTCAACGACTACCTGGCCGAGCGCGACTCCGAGATGATGGGCCGCGTCCACAAGTTCCTGGGCCTGAACGTCGGTTGCATCCTTGCCAACATGACACCGGCCCAGCGCCGCGAGCAGTACGCGTGTGACATCACGTACGGCACGAACAACGAGTTCGGCTTCGACTACCTGCGCGACAACATGGCGTGGTCCAAGGACGAACTCGTCCAGCGCGGCCACAACTTCGCCATCGTCGACGAGGTCGACTCCATCCTGGTCGACGAGGCCCGTACGCCGCTGATCATCTCCGGTCCGGCCGACCAGGCGACCAAGTGGTACGGCGACTTCGCCAAGCTGGTCACCCGCCTGAAGAAGGGTGAGGCCGGCAACCCGCTCAAGGGCATCGAGGAGACCGGCGACTACGAGGTCGACGAGAAGAAGCGCACGGTGGCGATCCACGAGTCCGGTGTCGCCAAGGTCGAGGACTGGCTGGGCATCGACAACCTCTACGAGTCGGTGAACACCCCTCTGGTGGGCTACCTGAACAACGCCATCAAGGCGAAGGAGCTCTTCAAGAAGGACAAGGACTACGTCGTCATGGACGGCGAAGTCATGATCGTCGACGAGCACACCGGCCGTATCCTCGCCGGCCGCCGTTACAACGAGGGCATGCACCAGGCGATCGAGGCGAAGGAAGGGGTGGACATCAAGGACGAGAACCAGACCCTCGCCACGATCACCCTCCAGAACTTCTTCCGCCTCTACAAGCGCCACGACCACAACGGCAAGGAACAGCCGGGCCTCTGCGGCATGACCGGTACGGCGATGACCGAGGCCGCCGAGTTCCACCAGATCTACAAGCTCGGTGTCGTCCCGATCCCGACCAACCGGCCCATGGTCCGCAAGGACCAGTCGGACCTGATCTACCGCACTGAGGTCGCCAAGTTCGAGGCGGTCGTCGACGACATCGTCGAGAAGCACGAGAAGGGCCAGCCGATCCTCGTCGGTACGACGTCGGTCGAGAAGTCCGAGTACCTCTCGCAGCAGCTCAGCAAGCGCGGCGTCCAGCACGAGGTGCTGAACGCCAAGCAGCACGACCGTGAGGCGACGATCGTCGCCCAGGCCGGCCGCAAGGGCGCCGTCACCGTCGCCACCAACATGGCCGGCCGTGGTACCGACATCAAGCTCGGCGGCAACCCCGAGGACCTCGCCGAGGCGGAGCTGCGCCAGCGCGGCCTCGACCCCGAGGAGCACATCGAGGAGTGGGCCGCCGCTCTGCCGGCCGCCCTGGAGAAGGCGGAGAAGGCGGTCAAGGCGGAGTTCGAGGAGGTAAAGGAGCTCGGCGGGCTCTACGTCCTCGGTACCGAGCGGCACGAGTCGCGCCGTATCGACAACCAGCTGCGCGGTCGTTCCGGCCGTCAGGGCGACCCCGGTGAGTCCCGCTTCTACCTCTCCCTCGGCGACGACCTGATGCGGCTGTTCAAGGCCCAGATGGTCGAGCGCGTGATGTCGATGGCGAACGTCCCGGACGACGTCCCGATCGAGAACAAGATGGTCACGCGCGCGATCGCGTCCGCGCAGTCGCAGGTCGAGCAGCAGAACTTCGAGACCCGTAAGAACGTCCTGAAGTACGACGAGGTCCTCAACCGCCAGCGTGAGGTCATCTACGGCGAGCGGCGCCGCGTCCTGGAGGGCGAGGACCTGCAGGAGCAGGTCGTGCACTTCATGGACGACACGATCGACGCGTACGTCGCGGCGGAGACCGCCGAGGGCTTCGCGGAGGACTGGGACCTCGACCGGCTGTGGGGCGCGTTCAAGCAGCTCTACCCGGTGAGGATCACCGTCGAGGAGCTGGAGGAGGCGGCCGGCGACCGCGCGGGTCTGACCGCCGAGTACATCGCCGAGTCCATCAAGGACGACATCCACGAGCAGTACGAGGCGCGCGAGGCGCAGCTCGGCTCCGAGATCATGCGTGAGCTGGAGCGCCGGGTCGTGCTGTCGGTCCTGGACCGCAAGTGGCGCGAGCACCTCTACGAGATGGACTACCTCCAGGAGGGCATCGGCCTGCGCGCGATGGCCCAGAAGGACCCGCTGGTCGAGTACCAGCGCGAGGGCTTCGACATGTTCACCGCCATGATGGACGGCATCAAGGAGGAGTCCGTCGGCTACCTGTTCAACCTGGAGGTCCAGGTCGAGCAGCAGGTCGAGGAGGTTCCGGTCGAGGACGAGACGCCGTCCCTCGCCAAGCAGGACTCCGTTCCGGCGCAGGCCGGCTCGCGTCCCGAGATCCGCGCGAAGGGACTCGACGCCCCGCAGCGCCGGGACCTGCACTTCTCCGCGCCGACCGTGGACGGCGAGGGTGGTGTCATCGAGGGCGAGTTCGCCGACGACGACGAGCCCGTGCGCTCCGAGGCCGACGGCCTCACGCGCGCGGAGCGGCGCAAGCAGTCCCGTGGTCGGGGGCGGCGCAAGAAGTAGTCGTCCTGTGGTGGGAAGGGCCGGTCACCTGCGGGTGGCCGGCCCTTCCGCGTGTGAGGGACTCGGGGGCTGCTCCGGGCCTGTCAGTCGCCGTCCGGTCGGGGAGCCCGGGGGCCGCCCAGTTCGACCGCGGTGCAGCGCCAGCGGAGGTCCTGGCCCTGTTCCAGACGGAAGGCCATGGCGCGCAGCTGGTCACCGGCGCCGATACGGGCGAAGGCCTCCACCGCGCCCTCACGGGGGACGTAGTAGCCGATGTCCCGGACGACGGGGCGGGTGCCGCGGGCGCGCAGGGGGCCGCGCTCGGCGAGCCGGACCAGCTCGTCGTAGGCGCGGCCCGCGGTGTGCCGGAGCATCGAGTGGACCGGGCGCTGGCCGCTCAGAACGGCGAGGAGGAGGTCGGCGAAGAGGTCGGTGGGGCGGGGCTGGGGGACCACCGGGCGCCGCGGGGTCTGGGCCGGGACGGTCGCCGGGTTGGCTGCGGGGGTGGGCTGCGACCGGGTGGCTGTGCCGCGGACCGAGGCGGCGGGGGCGTGAAGCGTGGCGGTGGCGGTGGCGGTGGCGGTGGCGTGCGCTGCGGTGGGGATGCTGCTCGTGCCAGCCGTGGTCCTGCGTCGTACGGCTCCTGGGGTCGTCGAGTCGGTGACGGTGGTGCTCGCGCCGGCGGTCGTTGAGCCGGCCGTAGCGCTGCGTCGCGCGGTTCCCGGGGGCGTCGGGGCGGCGGCGCCGTTACGGGTGTCAGAGCTCGTCGTGTCGGCCCTTGTGCCGTGCATGCCGGCGGTCGCCGGACCGGTGGTGGTGCCGCGGGTGCCGACCGTCGTAGAGCCGGCCGTAGCGCCGCGTCGTGCGGTGCCGGTCGGCGTCTCGTTCGGAACCGGGGTGCCCTGCGGGCGGCTGTCCGCGGGGCCCGTGCGGGCGCGGGGGCCGTTGCCGGCGGAGCTAGGTGGGCGGCCGTCGCCCGGGGCCGTGCGAGGTGTGCTGCCGCCGGGTGTGCGGGGCGGCGTGCCGCCCGGGCGGCGGGAGTCGCGGCGGGCCGGCGGGCGGCTGCCGGGGTGGTGCTGGGCCCTGGTCATGACCTTGTTCATGGGATCCCCGTTTCGGCGGGCCCGGAAAGTACCGGGCAGTAACTTCTGGTGGGGATCTTGTACGGGGCCGTGGACCGCGGCCGCAAGGAAGCCGCGGGCCGGGTCGCGCGGCCGGAATGTTCACCTATCAGGGTGAGGGGAGAGCGGGAAAGCCCCTGAACTCGGGGGTGAGGCGGGTGAATTCCGGGCCCGGGGTGGACGCCTGCCGGGGTCTGGGCAGGGACTCGAAAGGGGACGCCCGCACGTATCCTGAAGGCCTTAGCGGAGCCCCTCCGACGATGTTCTCCGACCACGAAAGCGGCCAGCCATGCGCGTCTACGTCCCCCTGACCCTCTCCGGTCTCGCCGAGGCGTACAAGACGGGTGAGCTGGGGGCCGGACCGCTCCTCGCCTACGCCGTCACCCCCGCCCTGCGCGAGTGGTACCTCTCCGACGACATCGAGGAGCTGGAGTACGCGGCGCTGAACCGGGCCGCGCTGGCCTCCCTGCGGCTGCTCGCCGCGGACGCCGGGGCCGTGCGGCGCCGGGTCGTGGTGGCCGTCGACGTGGCCGACGGGGCGGCGGTCGCCGATCCCGACCGGGCGCTGGATCCCGCGGCCCTCGGTGAGGTGCGGGTCGCCGGGACGGTGAAGCTGGCCAAGGCGGCCGCGGTGCACGTCGACTCGGACGACGCGGTGCAGGACGTCACCGCCGCCGTGGACGCGCTGGAGGCGGCGGACGCCGGGGACGACGACGCGCAGTTCGTCGTGGACGGGGCCGAGGACCACGAGCTGCTGTGGTACGCGACGCAGGAGATCCCGAACCTGGTGGGGCTGGGCGGCTGAGCCCGGTCTCCGCCCTGCCGAGTCGCGGCTTTACCCGTTTTGACCTGCTGATCTCTTGATTGTCAGTGGGGGCGGGTACGTTTTTGGCATGGGGAAGCTGACAGGGGCGCACATCGTCTGGGACTGGAACGGCACGCTGTTCCACGACAACGAAGCGATCATCGGGGCGACGAACGCGGCGTTCGGCGAGTTGGGGCTCGCGCCGATCACGATGGAGCAGTACCGGGCGCTGTACTGCGTGCCGGTGCCGAAGTTCTACGAGCGGCTGCTCGGCCGGCTGCCCACGGACGCGGAGTGGGAGCTCATGGACGAGACCTTCCACCGGTACTACGCGGAGCACCGGGTGGGGTGCGGGCTCACCGACGGGGCGGTGGAGCTGCTGACGGGGTGGCGGTCGGCCGGGCGAAGCCAGTCGATTCTCAGCATGTACGTGCATGACGAGCTGGTGCCGTTGGTGCGCGGGTTCGGGATCGAGGCGCACTTCCTGCGGGTGGACGGGCGGACGGGACCGTCCGGGGGGAGCAAGGCGGAGCACATGGAGCGGCATCTCGCCGCGCTGGCGGGAGTGGAGGCGGCTCGGACCGTGGTGATCGGGGACGCCGCGGACGACGCGGTGGCCGCGATGCGGGTGGGGGCGAGGGCTGTGCTGTACACCGGGGGGTCGCACAGCCGGGCCAGTCTCGAGGGCGTCGGGGTGCCTGTGGTGGACACCCTGGCGGAGGCGGTCGCGGAGGCTGAGCGAATAGCGGCGTGACGGTCCGCGTCAGTTCCGCGACCACGGTGGCATGCGGCACCCCGTCGGTCAGGTGACCGGCGCCTTCGCCCTGAGCACCGTCAAGAACTCCCGCATCCAGGCCGAGTGGTCCGGCCAGGCGCGGGAGGAGACCAGGGTGCCGTCGACCACCACCTCGGCGTCCTGGAAAGCCGCGCCGGCGGACTGCATGTCGGGTTCCAGAGCCGGATAGGCCGTGACGCGGCGGCCGCGCAGGCCGTCGATCGCGGCGGTGAGCAGCGGACCGTGGCAGATCTGGGCGACCGGCTTGTCCGCGTCGAAGAAGGACTTGAGGATCTTGCGGAGCTCGGGGTCGTTGCGCAGGTACTCGGGGGCGCGGCCGCCGGGGATGACGAGAGCGGCGTACTGACCGGCGTCGACCTCCGCGAAGGACAGGTCGGCGGGCCAGGTGTAGCCGGGCTTCTCGGTGTAGGTGTCGAAGCCGGGTTCGAAGTCGTGGACGACGAAGCGGAGCGTCTTGCGGGTGGGGGCCGCGACATGGACGTCGTAGCCCTCCTCGCGCAGGCGCTGGTAGGGGTACAGGACCTCCAGTGACTCTGCTGCGTCACCGGTGACGATGAGGATTTTTGCGGTCATGTCGGCAAAGTGCACCGGCGGGGCGTGCTTGCCAAGAGGGCGCGCGAAGGGGAGGGAGAAGATCATGGCTTGGAGGCGACGTGGGCACTGTGCAGAGTGTCAAAGTTCCACCCCCGGTTTTGTACACATACGGCTCATGACGGCCCCCCTGTGGGGAGCGATAGCCTAGGTGGCGTGATCAGCGCGATAGTTCGCGGGGGCGCTGTGGCCCCCGCCCCGCGCCCGGCGTGCACGGAACACCTCCGTGGCCGGGCGGCAGCCGCTGATCCTCGCGGGCGGGACGGGGCCGTAGGGGCCCTCATGACGCCGAGTACACCCTCGTCATTGGCGCGGCAGAGAGCAGCGTCACACCTGGCGGGCGTGTCGACAATGGCCGATATACCCCCGCTCATCTCACCGTGCGGCATAGCGTCGGAGCAGACCGGAGACCCCGGGCCGTGGCGTCGAGCCGCAGGGGAAGAGACCGTACTTCCGCCTACGTCACGCAACGGCGCGCGACAGGAGTCAGAGGACAATGCAGACCAAGCTGGACGAAGCCAAGGCCGAGCTGCTCGAGAGGGCCGCACGGGTAGCTGAGAACAGCCCGGCCGGGGGGCACCTACCGACTGGGACGACGGACGACGACACCTCCCGCACCCCGGACACCCCGGACAGCGAGACCGTGCTCGCGTTCCTCCAGCGCTACTACCTGCACACGGCACCGGAAGACCTCACCGACCGCGACCCGATCGACGTCTACGGAGCCGCTCTCTCCCACTTCCGGCTGGGCGAGACGCGCCCGCAGGGCACGGCCAACGTGCGGGTGCACACGCCCACGGTGGAGGAGAACGGCTGGACGTGCACCCACTCGGTCGTCGAGGTCGTCACCGACGACATGCCCTTCCTCGTCGACTCCGTCACCAATGAGCTCACCCGGCAGGGGCGCGGCATCCATGTCGTGATCCACCCCCAGGTCGTCGTCCGCCGTGACCTCACCGGCAAGCTGATCGAGATCCTCACCGTCCCGCCCTCCACCGGTGACCTCCCGCACGACGCGCACACCGAGTCCTGGATCCACGTCGAGATCGACCGCGAGACCGACCGCGGCGACCTGAAGCAGATCACCGCCGACCTGCTGCGTGTCCTGTCCGACGTCCGGGAGGCCGTCGAGGACTGGGAGAAGATGCGGGACACGGCCCTGCGCATGGCCGACGAACTGCCCGCCGAGCCCGTCGCCACCGATCTGCGCGGCATGGAGATCGACGAGGCCCGCGAGCTGCTGCGCTGGCTGGCCGATGACCACTTCACCTTCCTCGGCTACCGCGAGTACCAGCTCAGGCCGGACGACTCCCTCGCGGCCGTGCCCGGTACCGGCCTCGGCATCCTGCGTTCCGACCCGCACCACGCGGGCGAAGAGGGCCACCCGGTCAGCCCGTCCTTCGAACGGCTGCCCGCCGACGCCCGCGCCAAGGCCCGCGAGCACAAGCTGCTGGTGCTGACCAAGGCCAACAGCCGGGCGACGGTGCACCGGCCGTCGTACCTCGACTACATCGGGGTCAAGAAGTTCGACGCGGACGGCAACGTCGTCGGCGAGCGGCGATTCCTCGGGCTGTTCTCCTCCGCCGCCTACACCGAGTCGGTGCGCCGGGTTCCGGTCATTCGGCGCAAGGTGGACGAGGTGCTCGAAAGGGCCGGTTTCTCGCCCAACAGCCACGACGGCCGCGACCTGCTCCAGATCCTGGAGACCTACCCGCGCGACGAGCTCTTCCAGACCCCGGCCGACGAGCTGGAGTCCATCGCCACCTCCGTCCTGTACCTCCAGGAGCGGCGGCGGCTGCGCCTGTACCTGCGCCAGGACGAGTACGGCCGCTACTACTCGGCCCTCGTCTACCTGCCCCGCGACCGCTACACCACCGGCGTCCGCCTGAGGATCATCGACATCCTGAAGGAGGAGCTCGGCGGCATCAGCGTCGACTTCACCGCCTGGAACACCGAGTCGATCCTGTCCCGGCTGCACTTCGTGGTGCGCGTGCCGCAGGGCACCGAGCTGCCGCAGCTCAGCGACAGCGACAAGGAGCACATCGAGGCCCGCCTGGTCGAGGCCGCCCGCTCCTGGGCCGACGGTTTCGCCGAGGCGCTCAACGCCGAACTCGGCGAGGAGCGCGCCGCCGAACTGACGCGCCGCTACGGCAACGCCTTCCCCGAGGGCTACAAGGCCGACCACACCCCGCGCTCGGCGGTCGCCGACCTCGTCCACATCGAGCGGCTCGGCGAGGAGAACGACTTCGCGCTCAGCCTCTACGAGCCGGTGGGCGCCGCCCCCGAGGAGCGCCGCTTCAAGATCTACCGCAAGGGCGACGCCATCTCCCTGTCCGCCGTGCTGCCGGTCCTCAGTCGGCTCGGCGTCGAGGTGACGGACGAGCGGCCCTACGAACTGCGCTGCTCCGACCGCAGCATCGCCTGGATCTACGACTTCGGCCTGCGCATGCCCAAGTCGCAGAACGGCACCGGCGACTACCTCGGCGACGACGGCCGCGAGCGCTTCCAGGAGGCCTTCGCCGCCACCTGGACCGGCAAGGCGGAGAACGACGGCTTCAACGCCCTGGTGCTGAGCGCCGGCCTGGGCTGGCGTCAGGCGATGGTGCTGCGGGCGTACGCCAAGTACCTGCGCCAGGCGGGCTCGACGTTCAGCCAGGACTACATGGAGGACACCCTCCGCAACAACGTCCACACCACCCGGCTGCTCGTCTCCCTGTTCGAGGCGCGGATGTCGCCGGACCGCCAGCGCGCCGGCCACGAACTCGTGGACGCCCTCCTGGAGGAGCTCGACGCGGCCCTCGACCAGGTGGCCTCGCTGGACGAGGACAGGATCCTGCGCTCCTTCCTGACCGTCATCAAGGCGACTCTGCGCACCAACTTCTTCCAGGAGGCCGCGGGCGGCAAGCCGCACGACTACGTCTCCATGAAGTTCGACCCGCAGGCCATCCCCGACCTCCCGGCCCCGCGCCCGGCGTTCGAGATCTGGGTCTACTCGCCGCGCGTCGAGGGCGTGCACCTGCGCTTCGGCAAGGTCGCGCGCGGCGGGCTGCGCTGGTCCGACCGGCGTGAGGACTTCCGCACCGAGATCCTCGGCCTGGTCAAGGCGCAGATGGTGAAGAACACCGTCATCGTGCCGGTCGGCGCCAAGGGCGGCTTCGTCGCCAAGCAGCTGCCCGACCCGTCCGTCGACCGGGACGCGTGGCTGGCCGAGGGCATCGCCAGCTACAAGATGTTCATCTCGGCGCTGCTCGACATCACCGACAACATGGTGGCCGGCGAAGTCGTGCCCCCGGCGGACGTCGTGAGGCACGACGAGGACGACACCTACCTGGTGGTCGCGGCCGACAAGGGCACGGCCACGTTCTCCGACATCGCCAACGGGGTCGCGGAGTCGTACAACTTCTGGCTCGGTGACGCCTTCGCCTCCGGCGGCTCGGCCGGCTACGACCACAAGGGCATGGGCATCACCGCCCGCGGCGCCTGGGAGTCCGTCAAGCGGCACTTCCGCGAACTGGCCCTCGACACCCAGTCCGAGGACTTCACCGTCGTCGGCATCGGCGACATGTCCGGTGACGTGTTCGGCAACGGCATGCTGCTGTCCGAGCACATCCGCCTGGTCGCCGCCTTCGACCACCGGCACATCTTCATCGACCCGAAGCCGGACGCGGCCACCTCCTACGCCGAGCGCCGCCGCATCTTCGAACTCCCGCGCTCCAGCTGGGCCGACTACAACACCGAGCTGATCTCCGCGGGCGGCGGCATCTTCCCCCGCACCGCCAAGTCCATCCCTGTCAACGCCCACGTCCGCGAGGCCCTCGGCATCGAGGACAAGGTCGCCAAGATGACCCCGGCCGACCTGATGAAGGCGATCCTCAAGGCGCCGGTGGACCTGCTGTGGAACGGCGGCATCGGCACGTACGTGAAGGCCTCGACCGAGACCCACGCGGACGTCGGCGACAAGGCCAACGACCCGATCCGCGTCGACGGCGCCGACCTGCGCGTGCGGGTCGTCGGCGAGGGCGGCAACCTGGGGCTGACCCAGCTCGGCCGGATCGAGTTCGCGCTGCACGGCGGCAAGATCAACACCGACGCCATCGACAACAGCGCGGGTGTGGACACCTCCGACCACGAGGTGAACATCAAGATCCTGCTCAACGGCCTGGTCGCCGAGGGAGACATGACGGTCAAGCAGCGCAACAAGCTGCTCGCCGAGATGACCGACGAGGTCGGCCGCCTGGTCCTGCGCAACAACTACGCGCAGAACACCGCCATCGCCAACGCGCTCGCCCAGTCCAAGGACATGCTCCACGCCCAGCAGCGCTTCATGCGCCACCTGGTGCGCGAGGGCCACCTCGACCGGGCCCTGGAGTTCCTGCCCACCGACCGCCAGATCCGCGAACGCCTCGGCGCCGCACAGGGCCTGACCAGCCCGGAGACGGCCGTCCTGCTGGCGTACACGAAGATCACGGTCGCCGAGGAGCTGCTGCACACCTCGCTCCCCGACGACCCGTATCTGCACGGCCTGCTGCACACGTACTTCCCGGCCGCGCTGCGCGAGAAGTTCGCCGAGCACATCGACCACCACCCGCTGCACCGCGAGATCACCACGACCGTCCTGGTCAACGACACGGTCAACACCGGTGGTACGACCTACCTGCACCGACTGCGCGAGGAGACCGGCGCCTCGCTCGAGGAGATCGTCCGGGCGCAGACCGTGGCCCGCGCGATCTTCCGCTCCGGCGTGGTGTGGGACGGGGTCGAGGCCCTCGACAACCAGGTCGAGGCCGCCGTACAGACCCGGATCCGGCTGCACTCGCGCCGACTGGTCGAGCGCGGCACACGCTGGCTGCTCAACAACCGGCCGCAGCCGCTCCAGCTCGCCGAGACCGTCGAGTTCTTCGGCGACCGCGTCGAACAGGTGTGGTCGCAGCTGCCGAAGCTGCTGCGGGGCGCCGACCTGGAGTGGTACCAGAAGATCTACGACGAGCTGAGCGGCGCCGGAGTCCCGGACGAACTCGCCACGCGCGTGGCCGGGTTCTCCTCGGCCTTCCCGACGCTGGACATCGTCTCGGTGGCCGACCGGATGGGCCGGGACCCGATGGACGTCGCCGAGGTGTACTACGACCTCGCCGACCGTCTCCACATCACCCAGCTCATGGACCGCATCATCGAGCTGCCCCGCGCCGACCGCTGGCAGTCCATGGCCCGCGCCTCCATCCGCGAGGACCTCTACGCGGCCCACTCGGCGCTGACGGCCGACGTCCTGGCCGTGGGCAACGGCGCGTCCACTCCCGAGGAGCGCTTCAAGGCCTGGGAGGAGAAGAACGCCCCGATCCTGAGCCGGGCGCGCACCACCCTGGACGAGATCCAGAGCTCGGACGCGTTCGACCTGGCCAACCTGTCGGTGGCGATGCGCACGATGCGGACACTGCTGCGGCAGCACTCGTAGGCGCTACGGCAGCGACGCGCCGGCGACAGGACAGCGATACGACGACGAGGGCGCCCGGAACTTCACCGGTTCCGGGCGCCCTCGTCGTCGTGGCGGGAGAGCCGTGGGTCAGGCCGCGACCTTCGGCTGCGGCTTCGCCTTGTCCGGGCCGCCCGTGAAGTCCTCGTAGGCCGCCAGGACCTCGTCGGTGGGGCCGTCCATGCGCAGTTCGCCGCGTTCCAGCCACAGCACCCGGTCGCAGGTGTCGCGGATCGACTTGTTGCTGTGGCTGACCAGGAACACCGTGCCCGCGGTCTGGCGAAGCTCGCGGATGCGGGCCTCGGAGCGCTTCTGGAAGGAACGGTCGCCGGTGGCGAGGGCCTCGTCGATGAGGAGGACGTCGTGGTCCTTGGCGGCGGCGATGGAGAAGCGCAGACGGGCCGCCATGCCGGAGGAGTAGGTGCGCATCGGGAGGGTGATGAAGTCGCCCTTCTCGTTGATGCCGGAGAAGTCGACGATCTCCTGGTAGCGCTCCCTGACCTGCTCGCGGGACATGCCCATGGCGAGCCCGCCGAGGTGGACGTTGCGCTCGCCGGTGAGGTCGTTCATCAGAGCCGCGTTGACGCCGAGGAGGGAGGGCTGGCCGTCGGTGTGGATACGGCCGTTCTCCACCGGGAGCAGGCCCGCGACCGCCTTGAGCAGGGTCGACTTGCCGGAACCGTTGGTGCCGATCAGCCCGATCGCCTCGCCCTTGTAGGCGACGAAGGACACGTTCTTGACGGCGTGCACCTTGCGCACGCCCGATGCCTTCTCGACCTGGCCCCGGCGCAGCATGCGGTTGAGGGCGGCGGTGGCGGAGCCCTTGCCCGCGCCGGTGCCGTTGACGCGGTAGACGATGTCGACGCCGTCCACGACGACGGTGGGGATCTTGTCGTTCTCGATGTTCTCGATGTTCTCGATGTCAGCCACGGCCGTACGTCTCCTCAGCCTTCCAGAAGTAGATGAAGCCGCCGACGCCGGCGACCAGCGCCCAGCCCACCGCGAGCGCCCACACGTGGTGCGGCAGCTGGCTCGCGTGGAAACTGTCGATCAGGGCGTAGCGCATCAGGTCGATGTAGACGGCGGCCGGGTTGGCCTGGAGGACGGGGACCACCCAGGACGGCCAGTCGTGGTGGCCCTTCGCCAGCTTGTCGATGCTCCACATGACGCCGGAGACGTACATCCAGGTGCGCAGGACGAACGGCATCAGCTGCGCGATGTCCGGCGTCTTGGCGCCCATCCGCGCCATGATCATCGAGACGCCCGCGTTGAACGTGGACTGCAGGACCAGCGCCGGGATCGCCAGCAGCCAGGACGCGGCGAGCGGGACACCGAAGCAGAGCAGGATCACGACCAGGGCGGCCATCGAGAAGAGCAGCTGCTGCAGCTGCTGCAGGGCGAACGAGATCGGCAGCGCGGCCCGCGGGAAGTGCAGGGCGCGCACGAGGCCGAGGTTGCCGGAGATCGCGCGGGTGCCCGCCATGATCGAGCTCTGGGTGAACGTCCAGATGAACACGCCCGTGACCAGGAACGGGACATAGTCCGGCACGTTCCTCTTGGTGCCCAGCAGCACGCCGAAGATGAAGTAGTAGACCGCCGCGTTCAACAGCGGGGTCATCACCTGCCAGACCTGGCCGAGCTTGGCCTGGCTGTACTGCGCGGTGAGCTTGGCGGTCGAGAACGCGGTGATGAAGTGACGCCGTGCCCACAGCTGACGGACGTAGTCGGGCAGGGACGGACGGGCGCCGCTGACCGTGAGGCCGTACCGGGCGGCCAGGGCCGAGAGGTCGTCGCCGGCCGGGGGCGCTGTCGGGGGCGGTGTGTCGAGGACCTGGCTCACATCCGCTGCTTTCGCTCGGGGGGTGGGGGTGGTGCGCGTGCGGTCGGCACGCCCGTCATTCGGCGTTTCCTTACGTGACTCTTCACGTTTTCTTACGTCGGGACGGGACCGTATCGTCGCAACGTGAGCGTAGGACGAGTGAGCGTCGGAACGCAACCGTTTCGTCGTGACGGATCGCGTCGGAACGGGACCGTTTCGTCGCTACGCCCTATGCTGTTCCGCATGACGACCAACGCCGACGCGCCGCAGACCCGTACGCGCCGCCGTGCCCCGGCAGGGGCCGCCGTCCTCCGTGAGGATGTGACGGAAGCCATTCGGGCAGCCGTCTTCGAGGAGCTCGCGGCCGCCGGATACGCGCGGATGTCGATCGAGGGCATCGCGCGCCGCGCGGGCGTCGGCAAGACCGCGGTCTACCGCCGCTGGCGTTCCAAGCAGCACCTGGTCCTCGACGTCGTGTCGGAGATCGCGGTGATGGGCCTGCCGGTGCCGGACACGGGCTCGCTGGAGGACGACCTGCGGATGCTGTACGAGGTGACGTCCAGGGCGCTGCGGCACCCGGTGGCCTCGCAGATCATCCCGGACCTCCAGGCCGAGGCGGCTCGCAACCCGGAGATCGCCGAGGCCCTGCAGAACGCGTTGCAGAAGGGGCAGGAGGGCGTCGCCAGCAAGATCGTCACGGCGGCGGAGCAGCGCGGGGAGCTCCGCAGGGGCTTCAACGACGAGCTGGCGCTCGATCTGATCTCGGGCCCGCTGTACTGGCGTTCCGTGGTGATCCGCAGCCCCAAGCTGCCGAAGGGGTACCTCGCGGCGCTGGCCAGGGTGACGACGGAGGCGCTGAAAGCGCTCTGACGCGGTGGCCGCGGGGCCGCCGGTTCTTCGCGGGCTGTGTCGTGGCGGCACCCGGCTCGCCCGCCCGCCCGCCGCAAGGAGATTCTGGAGGCGCATCCGTATCAGAGGCCGCTCCTGTCACCTGGTGAGGCGATGAGTGAGGTCCGCCAAGTCGGCCGTCCTCAGCACCCGGTCGGCGAAGCCCGGCAGCGGCACGTGCAGGGCGGCCGTCCAGCGCTCCGGGACGGCCGTGACGCCGTACACCGCTCCGGCCAGGCCGCCCGTCACCGCTGCCACCGTGTCCGTGTCGCCGCCCAGGTCGATCGCGGCGCGTACGGCAGTCTCGTACGAGGTCGTCGTGCGCAGCGCCCAGACCGCCGAGCCCAGGCAGGGCCATACGGCGCCGTTGAACTCGGTGGCCTGGTCCGGGTGCCAGTCGGGGGCCAGGACGGTGGCGTAGCGCCGGCGGTGGTCCGGGTGGACCGTGTCGAGGGTGGCTGCCACGGCGTCCAGCGGATCGTCACCGGCGAGGGCCACTCGAATCAGTTCGTGGAAGACGGCCGTGCCCTCCCAGGCCGCACGGTCGCCGTGGGTGAGGGCGGCCAGGCGGCGGGCGGCGGCCATGGTGGCCTCGCGGCCGTGGCGGGCGAAGTGCACGGCGGAGGGGGCCGCCCGCATCAGGGCGCCGTTTCCCGCCGCCCGTTGGTTCACCTGGAAGTGGAGAGCGGCCGCGATGTCCCAGGGGTCGCCGCTGCTGAGCACGGCCTCGGTCTGGAGGCCGATGTCCTTCGGCTGCGCCGCCGCCCACCGCTGGAACCGCCGGAAGACGTCCGGGAGTTCGAGCCCGCCGCACTCCACCAGCGACTCGGCGACCAGGACCGCCATCTGCGTGTCGTCGGTCGCCTCACCCGGGTCCCAGCCGCCGCCCCCGCACATCTCGCCGCCGTGCCCCGGCTCCGGAAAGCGGTCCGAGAAAGCGCCCTCCGGCCCGAACTCGAAGGGAGCGCCCAGCGCATCCCCCACGGCGGAACCGATGACAGCGCCCAGGGCGCGCTCCACGCTGACGACCATCAGCGCAGGCTAGCCATGAGCGGTTACGGCCAGCCAGGCGGGCCGACCCGCGGCGGTTACGGCCACCCGCGCGGGCCGCCCCCGAGCCGTTGGTGGCCCGTCAGGGCAGGCCAGGCTCGGGGTGTCCGCCCTCGGCAAGCGCCGGTAAGCCTTAGCGTCGTGGGCAACCCGCGCGGGTCAATCGCGGAGCCGCCCGCGGCCCGTCCAGGCAATCCCTACCCCGGCGCATCCGCCCCCGCCCCCGCGGCCCCGCACCCCCGTCCCCGAAGTCCGCTTCCGGACCTACTCGATGACGAGGTCCACCTCGATGTTGCCGCGGGTGGCGTTGGAGTAGGGGCAGACCTGGTGGGCCTGCTCGACGAGCTTGCGGCCGGTCTCCGCGTCCACGGTGTCGGGGAGTTCGACGCGGAGGGCGACCTTGAGGCCGAAGCCCTCGCCCTGCTTGCCTATGCCGACCTCGGCGGTGACGGCGGCGTCGCTGACGTCCACCTTGGCCTGGCGGCCGACGAGACCGAGGGCGCTGCCGAAGCAGGCGGCGTAGCCGGCGGCGAACAGCTGCTCCGGGTTGGTGCCCTGTCCGTTGCCGCCGAGCTCCACCGGCGGGGCCAGCGCGACGTCGATCTTGCCGTCGTTCGTGTAGGCCCGGCCGTCACGGCCGTGGGTGGCGGTGGCGACAGCGGTGTAGAGCGCGTCCATGAAAGACCATCCCTCTCGAAGTCTGTTCCGGGCGGCTCTTCTGGCGGCCGCCCTCACGACCGTTAGTAGAGCACACCATTTAGTTGTGCACAACTAAATGGCTCACAAGCGCTATCCTGGAGGCATGACCACGCCACCGACCGCCACCGACTGGCTCCGCCTCGACCAACAGATCTGCTTCTCCCTGAACGCGGCTTCCCGCGCCTTCGGCAGCGTCTACCGCGTGATCCTCAAGGATCTGGGGATCACCTACCCGCAATACCTGGTGATGCTCGTGCTGTGGGAGCACGGCGACCTGCCCGTCAAGAAGCTCGGCGAGCACCTGCGGCTCGACTCGGGCACGCTCTCCCCGCTCCTCAAGCGCCTCGAGGCGGCCGGCCTGGTCCGGCGCGAACGCAGTACCCGTGACGAGCGCTCGGTGGAGGTGCGGCTCACCGAGGAGGGCGTCGCCCTGCGCGAGCGCGCGGTGCGGGTGCCCCGCCGGATCGTCGCGGCGACCAGCTTCGACGTGGACGAGATCCGCGACCTGCGAGCCCGCCTCGACCAGCTCACCTCGTCACTGGACGCGGCCGTGCACGCCGAGCTGCCCGACGAGGACTGACAGTCACCGCAGTGGCCCCCGTCGGCCCCGACCGCCTGGTTCACTGATACGCGGACACGGGTCGAGCGAAGAGGGGACGGCCGTACATGACCTGGCTGATCACCGGCGGCGCCGGTTACATCGGGGCGCACGTCGTGAGGGCGATGACCGAGGCGGGCGAGCAGGCGGTCGTGTACGACGACCTGTCCACCGGTGTCGCCGAGCGCGTGCCGGCCGACGTGCCGCTGGTGGTGGGTTCCACGCTGGACGCCGAGCGGGTCGCGCACACCCTGGCGGACCACGAGGTCACCGGTGTGGTCCACCTCGCGGCGAAGAAGCAGGTCGGCGAGTCGGTGGACCTGCCGCTGCACTACTACCGGCAGAACGTCGAGGGCCTGCGCGTGCTCCTGGAGGCCGTGACGACGGCCCAGGTCCCCTCCTTCGTCTTCTCGTCCTCAGCGGCGGTGTACGGCATGCCGGACGTCCCGCTGGTGACCGAGGAGACCCCCTGCGCGCCGATGTCCCCGTACGGCGAGACCAAGCTGGCGGGGGAGTGGCTGGTCCGCGCCACGGGCCGCGCGACCGGCCTGTCCACGGCCTGTCTGCGCTACTTCAACGTGGCGGGCGCGGCGAGCCCCGAGCTGGCCGACACGGGTGTCTTCAACATCGTCCCGATGGTCTTCGAGAGGCTCACCGAGGATGCGTCCCCGCGCATCTTCGGCGACGACTACGACACCCCCGACGGCACCTGCGTCCGCGACTACATCCACGTCGCCGACCTGGCCGAGGCCCACGTGGCCGCGGCCCGCACCCTGCAGTCGGCCCCCGGGCGCGACCTCACCGTCAACATCGGCCGCGGCGAGGGCGTCTCCGTGCGCGAGATGATCGACCACATCAACGCCATCACCGGCTACGACCGCCCGCCGACGGTCACCCCCCGCCGCCCCGGAGACCCCGCGCGGGTCGTCGCCTCCGCCGAACTGGCGGCCACGGAACTCGGCTGGAAGGCCAAGCACGACGTCCAGGACATGATCACGTCGGCGTGGGAGGGATGGGTGCGGCTGCATCCGCAGGCGGCCCGGGGATAGCGGCGGGCGACGGCGGCCCGCCCGGGCCACGCGGCGACCGGCGCCCCGGCCGCCCCGCCGGTCGCCAGGTGGACGGGCGGGTCGGGGTGGGACGGGACGGACTCGACGGCACGGGCCCCTCCTAGCGGGTCTCGGCGACGGGAGTGTCCGTCGCGGGGCCGGACACGGTGGCCAGCGGGGAGCGGTCGAGCGCGGCCGCCGCCGACGGCACCGGATGCCGGTCGGCGAGCGGGATCACCGGCGGCAACCGGTCTCGCCCAGGACGACATGGCGTACGACCCGTTCGGCGGCGCGGCCGTCGTCGTACGGGCAGAAGCGCTCGCGGAACGCCGAGCGCAGCTGGGTGGAACGGGAGCCGCGCCAGTGGCCGGTGGCGAAGATGTCGATCAGTTCGTCCTCGCTGCGCGCGATCGCGCCCGGAGCGAAGGACCGCAGGTCGAAGTAGGTGCCGCGGGTGGCCTCGTACGCCTCCCGGTCGTCGGCGTGGATCACGATCGGGCGGTCCAGGCCCGCGTAGTCGAACATCAGGGACGAGTAGTCGGTGACCAGGGCGTCCGAGGCGAGGCACAGGGACTCCACGCTCGGGTGGTCGGTGACGTCGATGACCCGGCCGGCCGCGGGGGAGACGAGCGGGCCGCCGTGGCGGTGGTGCGCGCGGGCCAGGACGACGAAGCGGGGGCCCAGGCGGCGCAGGAGGCGGTCCAGGTCGAGGGTGGTGTGCTGGGTGCGGCGGTAGTCGCGGTAGGTCGGCGCGTACAGGATCGCGACCGAGCCCGCGGGGATGCCGAGGGACTCGCGCAGCCGCCGTACGTCCTCCGAAGTCGCCCGCTGGAACACGTCGTTGCGCGGATAGCCGTAGGGGAGCGGGGTGTAGCCCCCGGGGTAGACGCGTTCCCAGGTCAGGGTGGTGTGGCGGTTGGGGGGCAGGAGGTAGTCCCACTGGTCGACGTCGCGCAGCATCGCGTCGAAGTCCAAGTCCCCTGACGCCGCCGGGCGTTCCTTGAGGTCCAGGCCCATGTGCTTGAGCGGTGTGCCGTGTTGGGTCTGGACGAGGACCTGGCCGGGGCGCTTGACCAGACGGCGGTCGAAGTCGGTGTTGTTCACGAGGTACTTGGAGCGGGCCAGCGCCGTCCAGTAGGCGGCCGTGCCGGGGCGCAGCCTGCGGGTCGCGGTCGGGATCGTGTGGTGGTGCTCGGGGCGGGCGATCCACGCGGTGCGGATGTGCGGGGCGAAGGTGCGGAACGCCTCCTCGAGGGCGCCCGGGTTGCAGCCGTGGCCGCGGCCCCCGTAGGCGGCGAAGACGGCACGGTCCGCGCGCAGCGGGAGGCGGAGCTGGACGCGGTAGTGGAGCCGCAGGGCCGCCGCGTGCAGGGACGTGGCGAGGCGTACGAGCGGGCGGGCGGTCCCTCGGCCGGACCTGCGGGCCAGTTCCGCGAACCGCTGGCTGCGGTACAGGCCCAGGCGGATCACGGCGTGCCGCAGCCGGGAGCGCGCCGGGACCGGGTGGCCCGGGGTGCGGTGGGCGCGGTAGTGGTCGCGGGCCCGCCGCAGGAACGCGTGGCGGCTGGAGCGCGGGAGGCGCTCCCGGTCGGTGAACACCGCCGAGAGGTGGTCCACCATGCGGCGGAACAACACCGCCCGCCACTGGGCGAGTTCGGGGCGCGAGTCGACGTACGCGAAGACCCTGTCGTACTGCTCGAAGACGTCGAAGTGGTCGGCGGGGTCGCGGGGTTCGCCTCCGCGGCGCCTGCGGTGGTGGACGCAGACCCGGTCCAGGGTGGCGATCGACTCCGCGGCCATCAGGACGGGGTAGGTCCAGGGCAGGTCCGTGTGGTGACCGGGCGGGAAGGCGAAGCCCTCGCGCTCGACGAACTCCCTGCGGTAGGCCTTGTTCCAGGCCACCGGCGGCACCCGCAGCAGCCCCGGGCGGTCCTCCAGACGGAAGGGTGCCGGGCCCCGCTCGGTCAGCCGGCCCGCGGAGGCGTCGGGGACCGTCCCGTCCGACCAGTGGGCGAGCGCGTGGCCGTGGATCAGGACGTCCGGCTCGCCCGTCTCCTTCAGCCGGTCGGCGATCGCCCGCAGCGCGTGCGGGGTGAGGGTGTCGTCGCCGTCGAGGAACAGCAGGTAGTCGCCGCTCGCCACGGCCTTCCCGGCCTCGCGGGCCGGCCCGAGCCCCGAGTTCCGTGCCAGGTGGACCGCCTTGACCCGGGGGTCACGGGCCGCGTACTCGTCGATGAGCTCGCCGCACGCGTCCGGCGAGCGGTCGTCGACCGCGATCAGCTCCAGATCCTCGTACGACTGTGACAGCACCGATTCCAGGCATGCGGGCAGATACGCCTGAACCTTGTACGCGGGGACGATGACACTGAACCTGGGCACGGCACATCCAAGAGTCGGCACGGGAGTTCTGCCCGGGAACGCCCCACGACGGCACGGGGTTACGGTCCGTACAGCATTCGGGCTAACGCGAAGGGGCGGACCGGTTCCGGCCCGCCCCTCCAACTCCGCTGTCGTACGGGTTACTTGACCGCGCCCGCCATCACGCCGGAGACGAACTGCCGCTGGAACGCGAAGAACACGATCAGCGGGATCACCATCGAGATGAACGCTCCCGGTGCCAGGACGTCGACGTTGTCGGCGAAGGCGCGCATCTGGGTCTGGAGGGCGACGGTGATCGGCTGGCTGTCGGCGTCCGTGAACACCAGCGCGATCAGCATGTCGTTCCACACCCACAGGAACTGGAAGATGCCCAGGCTCGCGATCGCGGGCCCGCCGAGCGGCATCACCACCCGTGTGAACAGGCGCAGTTCGCCCGCGCCGTCCAGCCGTGCCGCCTCCAGGAGTTCGCGGGGGATCTCCGCGAAGAAGTTCCGCAGCAGGAACACCGCGAAGGGCAGGCCGAAGCCCGTGTGGAAGAGGATCACCCCGAAGATGTTGCCGAACAGGCCCAGCTTGCCGAAGAGTTCGGCGATCGGGATCAGCGCCACCTGCACCGGCACGACCAGCAGGCCGACCACGCCCATGAACCACCAGTCGCGGCCCGGGAACTCCATCCACGCGAACGCGTAACCCGCGAGCGCGCCGATGACGATCACGAGCAGCGTCGCCGGGACCGTGATCAGCACGGTGTTGACGATGGAGCCGGTGATGTCGCCGTTCTGGAGGAGCTTGTCGTAGCTGTCGAGGGTGAGTTGGGAGGGCTCGGTGAAGACCTTCCACCAGCCGGTCGCCGCCAGGTCGGCCGGGCTGCGCAGCGAGGAGATCAGCAGCCCGATCGTCGGCACCAGCCAGAACAGGCCGACGACGACGAGGAAGACGCTGATCAGGCCGCCGCTGACGCGCTCGACGAGCCGTGAGCCGAGCGACTGCTTCGCCTTCACCCCGTCGGCCGCTGCCGTCTCGGGGAGCCTTTCGGCCTGAGTGGTCATCGCCGTACCTCCCGCCTGAGCCGACGAATGTTGAACCACATCACCGGGATCACCAGCAGCAGCAGGAACACCGAGATGGCGCTCGCGATGCCGGGCTGGTCCTCGGCGAAGCCCTTGCGGTACAGCTCCAGCGCGAGGACGTTCGCGTCGTCCTGCGAGGAGCCCGGGGGGATGATGAAGACCAGGTCGAAGATCTTCAGGACGTTGATCATCAGGGTCACGGTGACGACCGCGAGCACGGGTGCCAGCAGGGGGACCGTGACCCTGCGGAAGACCTGCCACTCGCTCGCGCCGTCGACCCGGGCCGCCTCCAGGAGTTCGCGGGGGATGCCCGCGAGCCCGGCCGCGATCAGCACCATCGCGAAACCGGCCCACATCCAGATGTACGACCCGATGATCGCCGGTGTCACCAGCGACGGGCCGAGCCAGTCGATCCCGTTGTAGGCCTCCTTGAAGTTGCTCGCCGGAAGCCGCAGTTGGGCCCCGTCGGCCTTCTCCGAGAAGGAGAACGTGCCGTCGTCGCCGGCCTTCGCCGTCTCGACGACCTTGCCGTCCTTGACCGCCTCGATCTTCATGCCGGGGTAGCCGAGTTCGGTCGGGTCGACCCCGCCGAGCGTGCCGACGCCCTTGCCGCGCGTGAAGTCCTGCCAGGTGGTCCCGGTGATCCGGCCCGGGTCCGCCTGCGGCGCCACGGCCTTCTTCGCGTCACCGGGCATCTGGTCGGGGGCGACGCCCACCAGGGGCAGGGTGACCGTCCCGCCGGTGTGGACCGCGGTCTTGGTGATGAAACCGCCGCCCTGGGCCACCAGCGGCGAGTTGCGGCCCGGATGGGCCTTCGGGAACGCCGAGGACTGCGCGAACGTGTCGTGCACGCCCACCCACACCGCGTTCGCGAACCCCTTGTCCGGGTCCTGGTCGTAGACGAGCCGGAAGATGATGCCCGCCGCCAGCATCGAGATCGCCATCGGCATGAAGACGACCAGCTTGAACGCCGTTCCCCAGCTGACCCGCTCGGTCAGCACCGCGAAGATCAGACCGAGTGCTGTGGAGATCGTCGGCGCGAACACCACCCAGATGATGTTGTTCTTCAGAGCCGTGCGGATGCCGTCGTCGGTGAACAGGGCCTTGTAGTTGTCGATTCCGGCGAAACCGTCACCGGACTGGTCGTAGAAGCTGCGAGCGATCGAGTACCCGATCGGGTAGACCACGAGCGCGCCCAGCAGCACCAGGGCGGGCAGCAGGAACAGCACTGCCACGGACCTGCGCGTGCCGGTCACGCTCTTGCGCGACTTGGGGGAGGCAGGGGCCGGTGGGACCCCTGCCTCGGTGACGGACGTCATCGCGTCAGTTCCCGTAGGCGGCCGCCGCGTCGGCCTCCAGCTTGGCCTGGGTGCCCGCGACGTTCTTCGGGTTCGTCAGGAAGTCCTGGAGCGCCTTCCACTCACCCTTGCCGGGCGTTCCGCCGAAGGCCTGCGGGGCCTGGTCGGACATGTCGAAGCGGAAGTCGTCACCCGAGTCGATCAGCGCCTTGGCGATCTTCTGCTGCACCGGGTTCGGATACGAGGAGACGTCCACGCTCTTGTTCGGCGAGAGATAACCGCCCAGTTTGGCCTGGATCGTCGCCGCGTCCGGGGAGGCCAGGAAGGTCGCCAGCGCCTGCGCCGCCTTGGAGTCCTTCAGGATCACGGCCGCGTCGCCGCCGGAGACCACGGGGGCGGTGTCACCGACCTTCGGGAACGGGAACACCTTCGCGTCCGTGCCCACCTTCGCCTTGGCCGTCTGGATGTTGACCTGCGCGAAATCGCCCTCGTAGACCATGGCCGCCTTGGGCTGGTCGCCGCCGGTGAAGGTCTGGGTCACCGAAGCCGGGAAGTCGGTCTGCAGCGCGCCCTTGGCGCCGCCGGCGACATAGTCCTTCTTGCCCCAGACCTGGGCCAGCGTGGTCAGCGCGTCCTTCACGGACGGGTCCGTCCACTTGATCTCGTGCTTGGCCAACTGGTCGTACTTCTCCGGGCCCGCCTGGGAGAGGTAGATGTTCTCGAACCAGTCCGTCAGGGTCCAGCCCTCGGCGCCGCCCACGGAGAACGGGGTCACGCCCGAGTCGTAGACCGTCTGCGCGGTGGTGAGGAGCTCGTCCCAGGTCTTCGGCTCGGTGGCGCCCGCGTTCTCGAAGACCTTGGCGTTGTACCAGATCAGCGACTTGTTGGCGGCCTTGTAGTACACGCCGTACTGGGTGCCGCCGACCTTGCCGATGTCCTGCCAGCCCTGCGAGTAGTTCTTGGCGAGCTCCGCCTTGGCCTCCGCTCCCAGGGGCTTGGCCCACTTCTTGTCCACGGCCTGCTTGATGGCACCCGGCTGCGGGAGCATCGCGATGTCCGGCGGCTGGCCGCCCGCGACCTTCGAACCCAGGAAGTTGACGATCGGGTCCTGGGCGGGCACGAAGGTCACCTTGGCGCCGGTGCGCTTCTCG
Source organism: Streptomyces sp. NPDC024687 (assembly GCF_055559055.1). Lineage (NCBI taxonomy): Bacteria > Bacillati > Actinomycetota > Actinomycetes > Kitasatosporales > Streptomycetaceae > Streptomyces > Streptomyces sp. NPDC024687. The sequence goes on from NZ_JBVHLJ010000012.1 coordinate 50,787, forward strand.
AACTCCGCGAGGACCTTCTTGAAGTTCGTCTGTTCGGCGCCGCTCCAGACGGCGGCGACCTCCAGGCTCTGGCCGTTCAGTTTGGGCAGGGTGACCGTCGTGCCGGTCTCCTTGCCGCCTGTCGCGCCCGTGTCACTGCTCTTGTCGTCATCTCCGCTGCATGCGGTGAGCGAGAGGGCGAGGGCCGCCGCGAGGGCGGCGGCCGCCGACTTGGCAGCCCTGTTCGCTGACCTGTGCTTCCGCTGTGTGCTGCTCGTGCTGCGCATCACGACCCCGTTCTTCGTTCCTCGTCGAACGTTCGAGGGCTGTCCCGTGCGATCTGGTCTACGCCGGGGCGCCGAGGTCGGCAAGTGGGCGTCCACTGTCAAGCGGGTGATCGTGATGCCGTCGTGACCAGTGCCGGTGCGTCCGGGCACGCGTCACCCGGGGCGGGGCCCCCGGACCCCTTGATGCCTAGAGCAGTGACGGGACCTCTGCTGCTGCCACTTCCCTCGCCGCGCGTTCCAATGCACTCGCCAGCAGGGCAAGATCCGTCGGGCCGTTGCCCAGTTCCCGGACCGGGCGGCGGGCCGGAGGGTCACCCATGTGTTCCCACTCCAGGGGGACGACCGTGGGGCGCAGGGTCGCCGTGCGGGGGATGCGGCCGGTGACCCGGCCGGCCTGGAACGCCGTGACCCGGCCGTCGGACCGGGTCAACCGGCCACGGCCGGGGGCCGGTTCGTCCGGGCCGGTGGCCGGGGTGTCCAGGGTGACGCGGAGGGTGGCCCGGCGGGCCGCTTCCGACTCCGCCGTACGGCCGCCCGGGCCGGTCGCGGCCACCAGGTGGACGCCCAGGCGCTCGCCCTCACGGGACACCGCCTCCAGCGCGCGTATGACCGAGCCGGCGGCCGGCCTGCCCGGGGAGCCGAGGGGCGGGGAGACCAGGGCGTCCAGGTCGTCCACGATCACGACCAGACGGGGCAGCGGGGGTGCCGTCTCCGTCCGGCGCCGGGCCGCCGCCGGACGCAGGCGGATCGTGGAGCTGGGCGGCGAGTCGAGGTCGGCGGCGGCCGGGTCGCCGGGCGCACCCGCGGCGCCTGTCGCGCTGCGGGGGGACGCCGTGCGCTGGGCGACCATACGGCCCGACAGCTCCCGGCCGGTGTGCCACTCCGCGAAGTCGGAGCGGCCCAGCAACTCCGCGCGCCGCTTCAGCTCGGCGCTCAGGGACTGGGCGAACTCCCGCATACGGACCGGGTCGTTGGCGATGAGGTGGGTGGTCACATGCGGTACGTCGGTGCACACGCGCAGGCCCTCGCCGTGGCCGCCGGCGCCCACGGTGTCCCGGCCGTCCATCAGGACGATGCTGAGGCGGTCGGGGCGCTCGGCCGCGGCCAGCGAGGCGACGGCCGCCCGCAGCAGTTCCGTACGGCCGCTGCCCGCGGGGCCCTCGATCAGCAGGTGCGGGCCCTCGGCCACGAGGTCGGCGCAGACCGGACCGCGCGGCCCGGCCCCCAGCACCGCCCACGCCCGGCCGCCGAGCGACTCCGGGTCGTCGGCCGCGTCCGCCCAGCGGGTCATCAGCGACGGCGGGGTGGCCCGGGCCAGCCCCAACTCGTCCAGCAGGCGCGCCGACTGGGGCAACGGCGAGGACACGCGCGTGTGCCCCGCACCGGTGGTGCCGTCCGTCCGCAGCGGTGCCAGCGCCCGCGCGAACCGCTCGGCCCAGGCCGCGGAGACGGCGTCCACGGCGGCGACCGTGCCGTGGCCGACCGGGGTGGGGCCGGCCGTCGGGACTGCGGTGAGGTGGACCGTGTCGGCGTCGGTCCGCGGACCTGGGCCGGTGGAGGGGATCTCGGCACCAGTGCGCGTGCGGGTGCGGTCGGTCTCGGCGCGGCCGGGAGTGGCGCCGGTGCCGTCGCTCTCACGGCCCGCCTCCGCGGGGACCCCTGCTCGGGCCACCCGCATCAGCCGCAGGGCCGTCGCCACGTCCCCGCTGAGCAGGCCGACCGCCCCGCACTCGCGGAACGTGGGGGCCGCCGCGCACGCCGCCTCATAGGTGTCCGTCACCGGAGAGGCGGGCGAGGCCGGGGCCGTCTCGGCCAGGCACACGACGTGGATACCGGCACGGGGGCCCTCCGCCGCCAGCCGCGCCACCGCCTTGCGCAGACCCGCGCCGCCGGGATCGCCGTCCACGACCACCACGGTGTACGGCCCCGGGAAGCCGCCGCTCGTCCCGTCCTCCGTGTCGTCCCGGGCCCAGGAGGGCCGTCGGGCGGTGTTCCGGGGGTGGTCCTGCGAGGTGGCGGAGCGGGCGGGCGGCACGGTCCCGCGGGCCGGGGCGAGCTCGGAGTCGGCCAGGTGGTCGTCCAGGCGCCGCAGGAGTTCGTCGGTGCGGGCCGCGGCCTGTTCGCGGTCGTGGGCGAGAAGGAGACGGCAGTCCTGGCCGTGCCCCGGGCGGACATGGGGGAGCCAGCCGAGCCAGGACCACTCGGCGGTGCGCTCCGGCGCGGGCCGGGAACGGTCCGCGCTGATCAGGACGATCTCCAGGGTCTCGGGCGCGTGCAGGGCGGCGAGCTGGGCGACCACCGCGCGGGCCAGCCCGGCGAGCCGCGCGCGGGGACCGGCCAGGCCCAGCGCACCGACCTCGCGCAGATCCGCGGTGACCGGAACGGCCGGCAGCAGCCCCGAGCCGTCGGGGGCCGCCCGGTCGGCGGTGCCGAGCCGCACGGTGAGGGCCTCCGGATGCCCGGGCCCGCGCTCCCACAGACGCGCGCCGGGACCCAGTGCGGTCAGCAGCAGGGCGGCCGGGTCGGGCCAGACCTCGGGCAGCTGGGACGCGGTGGCCGAGGGCACCGCGGCGACGGGCGCGCTCGTCTCGCCGTACGCCTCGTCCTGCTCGGACGTCTCCTGCTCACCCCGTCCCCCGGCCAGTCGCCGGGCCCACGCGGACAGTCCACCGCGCCGCCGCACACCCTGCGGTACGTCGGTCCCGCGCAGAGGGGTGCCCTTGCGGCGGCCGGTCGCGGGGGCGTCTGCCGGATCGGGAGCCGAGGGCATTGCCTGGTCGGCCGGGGGAGGCGGGGGAACGGCGGTGGTGCGCGTCACTTCGAAGGAGCCGAGCCCGGAGCGGCCGCCATGGGTGTCCCCGGGGTTGGCGTCGGTGTCGCCCCGGTGCTCGATCCGAGGTGCGCCGCCCTGGCCCGGCACGACGACCGGCGGCTCGGTGGGGCCGTGCCCCTGCGCTCCCGGGGTTGCGGGACCCCCGCCGGACGCGCCCCAGCTCGCGGAGCCGTAGGCGTGACGGGTCCGGTCGATGGGCGGCCGGGGTGAGGAGTCGCCGCCGTCGCGGCCCTCCCCCATGCCTGCCGACACCCTGCCCCGCGCGCGGGGCGACCGCTCCTCCTGTGCGGGGACCGAGCCGGACGCACTTGTGCCGTCCTCGTGAGCTCCTGCCGTCCCGCTCCCCTGGGCAGGGCCCGGCGGGCGCGCCCCGTTCACGGTCGGTCCATGACCACTGCCGTTCGCTTCACCGGCCGTGCCCGAAGGTCCGTGTGCCCGGCTCCCGCCCGGTACCGGCCCGGCCTCGCCCGGGGTCACGCGTACATGTCCCTCGCCGTCCGGTTCCGTCCCGAGCCGTCGCCCCCCGCTCGGCGACAGCCGGAGCACCGACTCGCCGATCCTCAGGAGCGCGCCCGGGGTGAACCGGACCGGGCGGGTGCCCACCCGGGAGCCGTCCAGGGTCGTGCCGTTGGTGGAGTCGAGGTCGGCCACCGAGACGCGGCCGTCGGGCGCGACCGTGACCGCGCAGTGCAGGCGGGAGACGTCGGGGTCGTCCAGGGGCACGTCGGCGTCGGCGGAGCGGCCGATGTGGATCTGGCCGCCGTGCAGCAGATGGACGCCGCCGGCGTCGGGGCCGGCGACCACATGGAGCTGGGTGGGGGCGTCGTCGAGCTCCGGGTGGGGCTCGGGGGCCGCCGGGGCGCCCAGGGACAGCACGGCGCCGTCGATCAAGGGGGGCTCGCCCAGGGTGGCGCGCTGGGCGTCCAGCCGCTCACCGTCCGCGTAGAGCACGACCGGACCGCCGCCGCGCTCGGCCTCGCCCGAGCGGGAGGCGCCGTCCCCCGGGACCGCCGAGGCGAGTGCCGTGGCCACCGTGGCCAGTGCCGTGCCGACGGGAGCGGTGACCAGCACGTCGCGGCTCGCGGCGCGGCCCCGGGTCCGGTCGGGCGGGCCCAGCGGGTCTACGACGGTCAGCCGGATCTGCATCGCCGTCAGCGGTCCCTTCTGCTCGGACGCGGACATCCCCACCCCCGCACGAGCACCATCGGCCAGTACTGCACGCATCCTCGCACCTGACACTGACAACGCGCCCGTCGCCCGAGGGCAAGTGATCTTGATTGGTCAGCTCTGCCCCCAAAAGTGCCTGACCACTGCTGCGCCGGTGATCACTTGAGATCGGTCACGTCCACGTCCGGCAACCAGGGACCCGGACGGAGCGTCTTTCCTTCGAACGTGCTTGGCAGCGCTTACGTAGTGCTGTGAGGAGCGGCACTACAGTGGGTCGGAACGACAGCCAGCAGCAGGGAGTGCATGACGTGCGGCCGGTAGGCAGCAAGTACTTCCTCGAGGAGCCGCTCGGACGCGGTGCCACGGGGACCGTGTGGCGTGCCCGCCAGCGGGAGACCGCGGGCGCCGAGGCCGCCGTACCGGGACAGCCCGGCGAGACCGTCGCGATCAAGGTCCTCAAGGAGGAGCTCGCGAGCGACCCGGACATCGTGATGCGGTTCCTGCGCGAGCGCTCCGTCCTGCTGCGGCTGACCCATCCCAATATCGTGCGGGTGCGCGACCTGGTCGTCGAAGGCGATCTGCTCGCCCTGGTCATGGACCTCGTCGAGGGCCCCGACCTGCACCGCTATCTGCGCGAGAACGGCCCCTTCAGCCCCGTCGGCGCCGCCCTGATCACCGCCCAGATCGCCGACGCGCTCGCCGCCAGCCACGCCGACGGCGTGGTCCACCGCGACCTCAAGCCCGCCAACGTCCTGCTGCGGCAGCACGGCGGTCAGATGCACCCCCTCCTGACGGACTTCGGCATCGCGCGCCTCGCGGACTCCCCGGGCCTGACCCGGACCCAGGAATTCGTCGGCACGCCCGCGTACGTCGCGCCCGAGTCCGCCGAGGGCCGCCCGCAGACCTCCGCCGTCGACATCTACGGCGCCGGCATCCTGCTGTACGAGCTGGTCACCGGCCGTCCGCCGTTCGCCGGCGGTTCCGCACTCGAAGTCCTGCACCAGCACCTGAGCGCCGAGCCGCGCCGCCCCTCCACGGTCCCCGACCCGCTGTGGACGGTCATAGAGCGCTGTCTGAGCAAGAACCCGGAGCGCCGCCCCAGCGCCGAGAACCTCGCGCGCGGGCTGCGCGTCGTCGCCGAGGGCATCGGCGTGCACGCGAACTCCGCGCAGATCGCCGCGGCGGAGAACGTCGGCGCGCTGCTGCTGCCCGACCCCGACCCGGCCGCCGTGCCGGACACCCCGGGCGCCGCCGACCCGACGCAGGTGCTGCCGCACGGCGCGGGCGCCTACGACCCGAACGCCGCGACCAGCTTCCTGCCGCACACCGGTGCCGGGAACCCCGTCGGCGCCGCCGACCCCACCGCCGTACTCCCGCACCGCGGCGCGGCCGATCCGACGGCCGTCATGCCGCCGGTGCCGCCCGGACAGCCGGGACAGGGCCAGTACGGGCAGCAGGGACAGCACGGACAGCAGCCCGGCGGGCCCGAGGACCCGCACCCCTGGCAGAACCAGCTGCGCGCGGCCCGTGACCGCAACGAACAGACCCAGGTGCAGTACCTCGACCCCAACGAGGACCCGCTGCGCCGCCGCCCCCAGCGGCAGGTCGCCAGGCCGCAGCAACAGCAGCCGCCCCAGCGGCAGCAGCGGCCCCCGCAGCGGCCGCCGCAGGGCGGTTACGGCCGTCAGCCGCAGCCCCAACAGCCCCAGCAGTACGCCCCGCAGCAGCAGCCGCAGCGGTACGCGCCCCCGCCGCAGCCCGAGCGCCCCGTGCGCGAGCCCCGGCAACCGCGTCAGCGCAGTGCCAACAGGATGCGGATCCCGGGTCTGGGCTGCCTCAAGGGCTGTCTGTTCACGATCATCATCCTGTTCGTCGCGAGCTGGCTGATCTGGGAGCTGAGCCCGCTGCAGGACTGGATCGGCACCGGCAAGGGCTACTGGCAGCAGATCGGGGACATCGTCGACACCGTCAGCAAGTGGATCGGGGATCTGGGCGGAAACTCCTCGGGTCAGCAGTAACTCTGTGGATTTGTCGACACCCAGCGGGTGATTTCCGTCTCCGCGGTGAAGGTTGGCTCTTCCGGCGCGTAGTTTTAGCGACAACACGCGTCTGTAGGAGCAGCCTTGGCACGGAAGATCGGCAGCCGGTACACCGCCAACCAGATCCTGGGGCGGGGCAGCGCCGGCACGGTGTGGCTGGGCGAGGGCCCCGAGGGTCCCGTCGCCGTCAAGCTGCTGCGCGAGGATCTCGCGTCCGACCAGGAGCTCGTCGGCCGCTTCGTCCAGGAGCGCACGGCTCTGCTCGGCCTGGAGCACCCCCATGTGGTCTCCGTACGCGACCTCGTGGTCGACGGCAACGACCTCGCGCTCGTCATGGACCTGGTCCGCGGCACCGATCTGCGCACCCGGCTCGACCGGGAGAAGCGGCTCGCGCCCGAGGCGGCGGTTGCGATCGTGGCGGACGTCGCGGACGGGCTGGCCGCCGCGCACGCCAAGGGGGTCGTGCACCGGGACGTGAAGCCGGAGAACATCCTGCTCGACATGCAGGGTCCGTTGGGCCCCGGGGGCGCGCATCCCGCCCTGCTGACGGACTTCGGTGTGGCCAAGCTCATCGACTCGCCGCGGCGCACCCGGGCCACGAAGATCATCGGGACGCCGGACTATCTGGCGCCGGAGATCGTCGAGGGGCTGCCGCCGCGGGCGTCGGTGGACATCTACGCCCTGGCGACCGTCCTGTACGAGCTGCTGGCCGGGTTCACACCGTTCGGCGGCGGGCATCCCGGGGCGGTGCTGCGGCGACATGTGACGGAGACGGTGGTTCCGCTCCCGGGCATCCCCGACGAGCTGTGGCAGCTGATCGTGCAGTGCCTGGCCAAGGCGCCGGCCTCTCGCCTGCGGGCGTCCGAGCTGGGGACGCGGTTGCGGGAGCTGCTGCCGTTGCTGGCCGGCATGCCCCCGTTGGACGTGGACGAACCGGACGCGGAGCAGGAGGAGGAGCCGGACGGGGAGACGCCGACGGCGGCCTCCGACGGGGAGCCGGTGTCCTCCGGGCGGTCGGCGCGGCGGGGAGCCGTACCGCTGGTGCCCGGCGCCAAGCCCGCCGACTCCAACCGGGACACGCACACCTCGATGAGGGTGCCTGGTCCTGACGAGCTGGCCGGCGGCGCGCTGGGGACGGCCCGGGTGCCGAGGCCCGCCGGGGCGCCGCGGCCGGGATCCGCGCGACACCGGGCGACCACACGGCGGCGGAGGCTGGTCGTGGGGATCGCGGGACTGGTGCTGGTCGCGGCGGCGGGCGCCGGGATATGGGCGGCCACATCGGGCGACGACGCGGGAGCGTCACCACAGGACACGAAGAACTCGGCGCCGGCCTCCCCCTGAGGGGGCGGCGGGCCGGGGGACGACCGACGTCGGTTGCCACAGCCGTTAGGCTGGAGGGCGTGGCAGTCGTCGATGTATCCGAAGAGCTCAAGTCCCTCTCCTCGACCATGGAGTCGATCGAGGCCGTTCTGGACCTCGACAAGCTGAGGGCAGACATCGCCGTGCTCGAGGAGCAGGCGGCCGCGCCGTCCCTGTGGGACAACCCGGACGAGGCGCAGAAGATCACCAGCAAGCTGTCCCACCTCCAGGCGGAGGTCAGGAAGGCGGACGCGCTGCGCAGCCGCATCGACGACCTCTCCGTGCTGTTCCAGATGGCCGAGGAGGAGGACGACCCGGACACCCTCGCGGAGGCCGAGTCCGAGCTCGTCGCCGTCAAGAAGGCACTGGACGAACTGGAAGTCCGGACACTGCTCAGCGGTGAGTACGACTCCCGCGAGGCGCTGGTCAACATCCGCGCCGAGGCCGGTGGTGTCGACGCCGCCGACTTCGCGGAGAAGCTCCAGCGGATGTACCTGCGGTGGGCGGAGCAGCACGGCTACAAGACCGAGATCTACGAGACCTCGTACGCCGAGGAGGCCGGCATCAAGTCGACCACCTTCGCCGTGCAGATCCCGTACGCCTACGGCACGCTCTCCGTCGAGCAGGGCACGCACCGGCTGGTGCGCATCTCGCCCTTCGACAACCAGGGGCGCCGTCAGACCTCCTTCGCCGGTGTCGAGATCCTGCCCGTGGTCGAGAAGACCGACCACATCGAGATCGACGAGTCCGAACTGCGCGTGGACGTCTACCGGTCGTCCGGTCCCGGCGGACAGGGCGTCAACACCACCGACTCCGCGGTCCGGTTGACCCACCTGCCCACCGGCATCGTCGTCTCCTGTCAGAACGAGCGCTCGCAGATCCAGAACAAGGCGAGCGCGATGAACGTCCTCCAGGCCAAGCTGCTGGAGCGGCGCCGCCAGGAGGAGCAGGCCGCGATGGACGCCCTCAAGGGCGACGGCGGCAACTCCTGGGGCAACCAGATGCGTTCGTACGTCCTGCACCCGTACCAGATGGTCAAGGACCTGCGCACCGACTTCGAGGTCGGCAATCCCGAGGCTGTGTTCAACGGCGAGATCGACGGCTTCCTCGAAGCCGGAATTCGCTGGCGCAAGCAGCAGGAGAAGTAACTTTGTCGATTTGACAACCGTTTTGCAACTGCCGCCCACCGGGCGGCAGTTTGCTTTATGTCTGGGTTTTACATCACACTCACAGACCGCTTTCCCCGGCATTGGGCCCTTACCGGGACATCGCGCCCGCAACGGCCTTGACGTTGCTTTGAAAAATGGGAAGGGTGAAGCGTGGCATGCGTATCTCTGGGGCGCATGTGAACCGGGGGACTTGAGCAACCGCTACCTTCTCCCGTCGATCACGGCCCCGAGCGCCGCCTCATTGACGATGAGCTACTGGGGGTAGCAACCACATGACGAAGAAGACGCGGATCCGGATCGCGCGCATAGCCGCCGGTGCCGTGATCGCGGCCGGTGCCTCGCTGACTGCTGCCGGCGCGGCTTCCGCGCTGGAGATCAACGTGGGCGTGGGCGACAGCGGGGTCGGCGTGAACGTCGACGCCGGCCTCGGCGACGACCCGACCGACCCGGTCACGGAGATTCCGACCGACCCGGTCACCGAACTCCCGACCGACCCGGCGACCGATCTCCCGACGGACCCGGTGACGCCGCCGGTCACCGACGAGCCCACGGACCCGACCGAGGAGCCCACCGAGCCCACCGAGGACCCGACCGACCCGGGTAACGGGAACGGAAACGGGAACGGGAACGGCAACGGGAACGGCAACGGGAACGGCAACGGGAACGGCAACGGCAACGGGAACGCCGGGGGCGGCAACAGCAACACCGACCCCGACGGCGGCTCCAACACCTCCGTCCAGGAAGAGGGCTCCTCGGCCCTCACCGACACCGGCGCGGACACCACGTCCAACACGTCGGCCCAGGGCAACGGGCAGGAGCTCGCCGAGACCGGTGCCGCGCAGACCACCTTCCTGGTGATCGGTGCCGCGACGATGATCGCCGGTGGCATCGGCTTCCGCATCCTGCCGCGCCTCGCGGGCGGCCGTGGTGGCGCTGCCGCCTGACGGTGACCACAAGTAGTCGCACGCGTGCCTAGCGTGCGCATGCTGAACGGCGAAGGGCCCGGAGCGAGTCCGCTCCGGGCCCTTCGTATGTCCTCGGCTCGTATGTCCTCGACCGCCGTCTACGCGGTCTGGTGCGCCAGCAGTGCCACCGTCGCGATCAGGACCGCGAGCAGGGCGATCAGGGCCGTCGGGTTCAGGCCCGCGAAGGGATTGTCCTGCTGCAGCCGGTCGCGGTTCGCGCGGCACACCGGGCACCGGCCCTCGCTCACGGGTGCCGCGCAGTTTGCGCACACCAGGCGGTCGTACGTCATGCGCGTCACCCTTCTTGCGAATGTGTTCCACGGGGAGAACGGTTCCGGGTCCCAGAACGTTCCCCTCCCTACTGTGCCAGGTTCCTGTGGGGGTCGCCTGTGCGCTGCCGGAGCCGGGGTTCCCAGGTGGGCACAAAACCGCCCAAGCGATACGCAACCCGAACCGGCGCCTGCGCTCGCGCACCCGGTTCGCGTATGGTCACGCTCATCTACCCCCGGCCTACCGTGGTGCATCCGTGATCCGATTCGACAACGTATCCAAGGTCTACCCCAAGCAGACCCGCCCCGCACTCAGGGATGTCTCCCTGGAAGTGGAGAAGGGCGAGTTCGTGTTCCTCGTCGGGTCCTCCGGCTCCGGAAAGTCCACCTTCCTGCGGCTGATCCTCCGCGAGGAGCGGTGCAGCCAGGGACAGGTGCACGTGCTGGGCAAGGACCTCGCCCGTCTGTCCAACTGGAAGGTGCCGCAGATGCGGCGCCAGTTGGGGACGGTGTTCCAGGACTTCCGGCTCCTGCCCAACAAGACGGTCGCCGAGAACGTGGCCTTCGCGCAGGAGGTCATCGGCAAGTCGAAGGGCGAGATCCGCAAGTCCGTGCCGCAGGTGCTCGACCTCGTCGGGCTCGGCGGCAAGGAGGAGCGGATGCCCGGTGAGCTCTCCGGTGGTGAGCAGCAGCGCGTGGCGATCGCCCGGGCCTTCGTGAACCGGCCCAAGCTGCTGATCGCCGACGAGCCCACCGGCAACCTCGACCCGCAGACCTCCGTCGGCATCATGAAGCTGCTGGACCGGATCAACCGGACCGGCACGACCGTCCTGATGGCCACCCACGACCAGAACATCGTGGACCAGATGCGCAAGCGCGTCATCGAGCTGGAGAAGGGCCGTCTCGTCCGCGACCAGGCACGCGGCGTCTACGGCTACCAGCACTGACCGCCGTTCGAAGAGTCCCCGGAAAGGCCTGAAGAAGACGCCATGCGCGCCCAGTTCGTACTCTCCGAGATCGGTGTCGGTCTCCGTCGCAACCTGACGATGACGTTCGCGGTCATCGTCTCCGTCGCCCTGTCGCTCGCCCTGTTCGGCGGATCGCTCCTGATGAGCGACCAGGTCGGCGCCATGAAGGGCTACTGGTACGACAAGGTCAACGTCTCGATCTTCCTCTGCAACAAGAGCGATGCCGAGTCGGACCCCAACTGCGCCAAGGGCGCGGTGACCGAGGACCAGAAGAAGGACGTCCTCTCCGACCTGAAGAAGATGTCGGTCGTCGAGACGGTCATCCACGAGTCGCAGGACGAGGCGTACAAGCACTACAAGGAGCAGTTCGGCGACTCCCCGCTGGCCGCGTCCCTCACCCCGGACCAGATGCAGGAGTCGTACCGGATCAAGCTGAAGGACCCGGAGAAGTACCAGGTCATCGCGACCGCCTTCAACGGCCGGGACGGCGTGCAGTCCGTGCAGGACCAGAAGGGCATCCTGGACAACCTGTTCACGATGCTGAACCTGATGAACCGGGCCGCGCTCGGTGTCATGGCGCTCATGCTGATCGTCGCCCTGCTGCTGATCGTCAACACGGTGCGCGTCTCGGCGTTCAGCCGTCGGCGGGAGACCGGGATCATGCGGCTCGTGGGCGCGTCCGGCTTCTACATCCAGGCGCCGTTCATCATGGAGGCCGCCGTCGCCGGCGCGATCGGCGGCGGGCTCGCCTGTGTCTTCCTGGTCGTCGGCCGGTACTTCACCGTCGATCACGGCATGGCCCTGGCCTCCAAGCTCAATCTGATCAACTTCGTGGGCTGGGACGCCGTTCTGACGAAGCTGCCGCTCATCCTCGCCGCGAGCGTGCTGATGCCCGCGTTGGCCGCGTTCTTCGCGCTGCGCAAGTACCTGAAGGTGTGACACATGCCAAGAGGGCCGTACGGTCAACCGGCCGTGCGGCCCTCTTGCGTTGTCCTAGACTCACCGGCATGTCGGGCCGAGATCTGTTCTGTCAACCCCGCCGCATCCGCCGGGGGGCCGCCCTGACATTGGTGTTCGCGAGCGTGCTGGTGGCCGGCGCGGCGACCGGCTCCTTCCCCGAGGCCGACGGCGGCGACGCCAAGTCCTCGTCGGACGCGGCCCGTTCGGCCGCCCCCGCGGGTCACCACGAGGACGTGACCGAGGCGGCCGAGGAGGCCATGGCCGACGGCACGTCCCCCGTGGAGGCCGCCGCGCGTGCCGTCAGCCGCAGCGGGGACCGCTGGGGAGCCGTCTACTCCCGGGGCGAGTACGAGGAGTTCGAGGAGGCCCTCGACGGCCGGTACACCGGCGTCGGCCTGTGGGCGCGGCGCGAGCGGGACGGCCGTATCGAGGTCACCAGGGTGAGCTCCCACTCGCCCGCGGCCGCCGCAGGGATCCGCGAGGGCGACCGGCTGCGCAGTGTCGACGGGGAGCGGGTGGACGGGCATCCGGTCACCGAGGTGGTCTCCTTACTGCGCGGCGACGCCACGGACGCGGCCGCCGGTACGGCGGTCCGGCTCGGCCTCGAGCGCGGCACACGCGCGTGGACGCAGACCGTCCGGCGTGCGCGTCTGTCCACGGACTCGGTCGCCGTTCGGGAACTCGCCGGCGGGATCACCGTCATCAGGATCGACTCGTTCACCAAGGGCGTCGGGGACGAGGTCCGGGACGCCGTACGGCAGGCCCCGGCCGGCGGCGGGATCATTCTCGACCTGCGCGGGAACTCCGGCGGGCTGGTCACCGAGGCCGTCACCACGGCGTCCGCCTTCCTCGACGGGGGACTGGTGGCGACCTACGACGTCGACGGATCGCAGCAGGCGCTGCACGCCGAGCCCGGCGGGGACACGAGCCGGGCGTTGGTCGCGCTGGTCGACGGCGGGACGATGAGCGCGGCCGAGCTTCTCACCGGGGCCCTCCAGGACCGGGGGCGGGCGGTGGTCGTGGGGTCGCGGACGTTCGGCAAGGGGTCGGTGCAGATGCCCAGCGCGCTGCCGGGCGGGTCCGTGGCCGAGCTGACGGTGGGGCACTACAGGACTCCGTCGGGGCGAGGCGTCGACGGGCGCGGGATCACACCTGACCTGGAGACGGACGATCAGGCCCTTCAGCAGGCGGAGACGGTGATCGCGGGGCTGGGCGCCTAGGCGGTCGCCCCTGGTGTGGGTGGTCTGCGCACCGCTCGATTAAGGGCTGGCCCCGGCCCCCCTCCCTAGTGCGAAAATGGTCAGCACTATGAGCAAGGGAATGTACGTACCGAAGGAGTCCCAGCCGAAGCAGGGTGGCGGGGGCGGCAAGGCGCAGGACGGGGAGAAGGGGGGCAAGCGCAAGCTGGTCGCCCAGAACAAGAAGGCCCGGCACGACTACGCGATCATCGACACCTACGAGGCCGGGATCGTGCTCACCGGCACCGAGGTGAAGTCGCTGCGCCAGGGGCGGACCTCGCTGGCCGACGGGTTCGTCCAGATCGACGGCGGTGAGGCGTGGCTGCACAACGCCCACATCCCCGAGTACAGCCAGGGCAGCTGGACCAACCACTCCGCGCGCCGCAAGCGCAAGCTGCTGCTGCACCGCGAGGAGATCGACAAGCTGGAGACGAAGGCCCAGGAGACGGGTCACACGATCGTGCCCCTCGCCCTGTACTTCACCAACGGCAGGGCCAAGGCCGAGATCGCCCTCGCGCGAGGCAAGAAGGAGTACGACAAGCGGCAGACCCTGCGGGAGAAGCAGGACCGGCGGGAGTCGGACCGCGCGATCGCGGCGGTGAAGCGCAAGGAGCGGGGCCAGTAGGCCGGGCGCCCGGGACGCCGAGGCGCCGGGAATACGGTGGCATCGACGTGCGTTGGTCACGTACGATGGAGTCAACACCGGCCGCGGTCGGTGTGCTGATTGACAACACAACATGGGGATGATCGGTTTCGACAGCGGCTGTTGAGGCAGGGGAAGCGTGTCGAGGAAGCGGCAATGATCTCGTAAACCATATGCCGCAACCAATAATCGCCAATTCCAAGAGCGATTCCCGCGTCTTCGCCCTCGCTGCCTAATAAGCAGTGAGCGAAGGCCCTAACGGGTGTCAGCCCGGGAGTGTTCCCGACCCGGATCCTGGCATAATTTAGGGGACTAAACCATCGAGCCCGGTCACGGGGTTCGATGGGAAACCAAACAGTGACTGGGCCCGTCGGCGACTTGTTCGCGTGATCGCCGGGGCCGAGAAAATCGCAGCGAACTGCACACGGAGAAGCCCTGGTTCTGCACCGTTGGACGCGGGTTCGATTCCCGCCATCTCCACTCGTCCCTCCGGGGACAACCCCATGTTTGTAATTGAATACAGTGGCGAAGGCCCCGCAGCTTCACGGCTGCGGGGCCTTCGTCATGCCCTGTACGGGGCTGTCCGGATCATCCCGGGCTTCACACGTTTCCCACATGTAACCCACAAAACTCTTGTCCTGCACCCGACACGTGTGTCTAAGGTGAGCGCCGCGCCGGACGGAGCCGACCACTCCGCCATGGGGCGCGTACACCGGCGACCGGGGGAACACCGTCGCCACGGGGAGGACAACCACCATGCCGAGATATCGGCTCTTCACGCGTGCCCGCACGCGATCCAGGCTCCTGACACCGCTGCTGACGTCCGCGGTCGCCGTGGGCCTCATCGGCTCAGTCGCCGTACAGCCCGAACTGATCAGCCGGTACGCGGCCGACGACATGGCTTCCGTGGCCGACGCCGGCGACAGCTACGACGGCTTCGACGCCAAGGCCGCCGAACAGCTCCGGGAGGACCAGTGCCGGCTGGGCGAAGTGCTGCGGATGGGCGGCCCGGCCATGTTCGGCGTCGCCCAGGACGGACTGAACCAGACGCCGGACAAACTGCACGCCGCGGCGAACCGGGAGTACTGGAACGACACTCCGCTGGCGACGGCGTACGAGCAGGACAGGGACGCCAGCCACAAGGAGGGCTCGGCGCTCTTCGACCACATCCGTGATTTCGAGATCTCCGGTCTGCCCACACCCGGCGGCTTCAAGTCGGTCGCCGACTTCGAGTGGCCGCCCGGGACGAGCAATGACGACCGCCCCAACTTCTTCCAGCAGACCGGCATCTCCAAGTGGATCTGGGAGCAGTTCTGGAAGGACGAGGGCGACTTCTACCGCGACCTGACCCCGAGGGCCGACGAGGCCACCGTCAAGGCGGTCAAGGACCTGGGCGATCCGCTGTACGGCGGCGAACTCGACCCGAACACGCCCGACTGGAATCAATGGTACGAGTTGCACCAGGCCTACGACCGCCTGCTGAACTGGTCCCCGGAGCCGATGGCAGCCGACGACGCCCGGCTCTTCCTGTCGTACGGCGGTTTCCCGCGCTCCGCGCCCGAGCCGGGCAGCGTCGAGTACCGCATCGCGGTCGAGGACCTGAAGAGCCGGTTCGCCTCCTGCGCCTGGAGCTCCCCGGTCGACCCGAACAAGGTGCTCGGCAAGGAGGTCGCCGCGGCCTCCGCCGAGTGGCAGCAGGAGATCGCCGCGCAGGCCACCCCACGCAACCAGATCCTGACCGCCAACAAGGCCGCCACCAAGGCCCTCGCCGCCGGCTCCAAGGCACTCGGCGAACTCCTCGGCCTCTCGTGGCGCGCCGACCACCTGGTCCGCTGGCAGGACTACTGGTCGGCTGGCGGACCCGGCTGGATCGGCGCCAGCCCCATGGTCATCCACGCCCATGGCGCGGCCAACATGTGCCTCGAAGTCGGGAACAACAAGACGGACAACGGCACGCCGGTCCAGATCTACACCTGCAACGGCAGCGCCGGGCAGAAGTGGCGGATCAGCGACAGCGACAACGCCCTGGTCCACGACAACTCCGGCAAGTGCCTGGACGTGCCCAGAGCCGACTCCGCGAACGGCACCGCGTTGAGGATCTGGACGTGCAACGGCAGCCCCGCGCAGCAGTGGCAGTACGACACCCACGGGACCACACGCCTGTACAACCCGGTCACCGCCAACTGCCTCGATCTCGCCGCCTACGACAAGGGGCGCGACACGCGGATGTGGGACTGCAAGGGCACCGACCCGCAGAAGTTCGACATCGTTCCGTCCGGGCACCAGGGCGCCGACCGCCTCGGCTACCCGACCAAGGCGGAGTTCGACAAGGCGAAGAAGGGCGTCACGGACGCCCAGACCGAGGCGAAGAAGCAGGTCGACCTGCTCAAGGCCCAGGCCACGACGGCGAAGACGGCAGCCACCACGTCGGACACCGCGCTGACGGCGGCGTACGGCATCGCCGACAAGGCGGGTGCCCCGCGCGGCCGCGGCCTGCTCGTCGGCCAGCAGAAGGCGCAGGTCACCAAGGCGTCGGCGGCCGCGCTGGACGCGCTCGCCAAGGCCGGTGACACCGCCTACTCGGCCACCCGCGCAGCCGCCGGGGACAGTGCGACCATCGCCGCCCGCGCGCTGACGCAGGCCGCGCAGTCGAAGGCCGCCTTCCGTACCGCGGCCGCGAACGAGGCCCGGGCCCAGGCGAAGGCAGCCGCCGACGCGGCCGCCCTGCAGGCGCAGACCGCCAAGGCCGCCCGGGATTTCGCGAAGGCGAAGCTCGCCGAGACGCAGAAGGCCGAGGCAGACGCGAAGGCGGCGGCCGCCGACGCGCACGCCAAGCGGCTCGCGGCGGAGGCCGAGGCGGCGACGGCGAAGGCGGAGAAGGAGACCGCCGCCGCCAAGCAGGCCGAGGCCGCCCAGCACAAGCAGAACGCGCAGGGGTACGCGCAGCCCGCCCAGGAGGCCAAGGGCCGGGCGGAGACCGCCGAGTCCACCGCCCGTGCCAAGCGGCAGGACGCCGAGGGCGCGCGGGACCGGGCCAAGGGCAAGCGGGACGACGCCTGGGACGCCGAGAGCCAGGCCAACGCGGCCCGCGCCAAGGCCGACGCCAAGGACGCCTACGCCGAGGCCCATGACTCCGAGTCGGACGCCACGGACTCCCGCGCCGCCGCCGACCAGGCGGACAAGGCCGCCGACGACGCGGAGTCGGCCGCACGCTCGGCCCGCTCCGAGGCGGACGCGGCGACCCAGGCCGCGGCCGACGCGGACGCCGCCGCCACCCGCGCGGAGGCCGCCGCCCGACGGGCCCGTTCTGACGCGGACGCGGCCCAGGCCGCCAAGCTGCGGGCCGACGCGGCCGTCCGTACGGCGACCAGCGCGGCCGCCGACGCCATCAAGGCGTCCGAGGCGTCCGCCGCAACCGCTCGTACGGCTGTGAAACTGGCCGACGAGGCCGAGAAGCACGCCGCCGACGCCATGAAGCAGGCCGACGCGGCGAAGGCCGAGGCCGCCAAGGCGGTCGCGGGCGCGGCCGACGCCGCCGGTCACGCCTACACCACCGCCCAGGCGGCGGAGGACGCCGGCAACGCGGCCCAGCAGGTCGCCGCCCCCGCCAACGACGCGATCCAGCTCGGCGCGCCGTACGTCACCACCGACTCGGCGGCGGGCCTCGCCGTCCTGTCGGGCCAGTCGTCCAAGACGATCGCCGAGCAGCAGCGGGCGGTCGCCGAGGCGCACGCGGTCAACGCGCAGAAGAACGCGGCCCAGGCGGCGAGCCTCGCGGCAGCGGCGACGGGCGATGCGAAGGCGGCGTACACGCTGGCCGCGGAGGCCGCCGGGTTCGCGGCGGACGCCCGCAGGTCGGCGAAGGAGGCGCTGGGTTACGCCGCCGAGGCAGCCCAGTACGCGGCGGACGCCCAGGCCTCCCTGGCCCGCGCGAAGGAGTACGACCGCCAGGCCACCGTGGATGCCGAGGCCGCCGACCGGGCGGCCGACCAGGCCGAGACCTACGCGGTGGACGCCCGCTCCTCCGCCGACCAGGCGGCCCTGGACGCGGAGGCCGCCCGCACGGCGGCAGCCGAGGCCGAACAGGCCGCGAAGGACGCCCGCGCGGCGGCCGACCGCGCGGACGCCGAGGCGACGGCGGCGGAAGAGGCGGCGAAGGACGCGCAGAAGTATGCGGATTCGGCGCAGCAGGCGGCCGAGGAAGCCGCGAGCAAGGAGGCGAACGACCAGGTCACGACGGGCGCCGTGACCGGAGTCGACCGTGCCTTCTACGTCGTCGACAAGGTCACCGAGGCGGGACCGGCCAAGCAGCTCAACACGTGCGACTACGTGCCCCAGGGCTGCACGGTGACCTACGAGCTGCATCTCGATCTCGCGGTCAGCTACTACTACTGCACCAACCCCGATGTCCCCGCCACCCAGTCCGGCTGTCCCGAGCTGGACACGCTCTACCTGGGATCGGACACGCTCAAGGACCAGACGCAGAACTGGACCCATCACTTCAGCTTCGGCGACATCACCCGGCTCGGCTGGCAGAACCTCTTCGGGGAGAAGGCCGGCGCAGTCCTGTACGAGATCGTTCTCGGTGACGTCGCCCGCTGCTACCACGGCGACAAGTCCAGCTGTGCCTGGGCCGCCGCCATGTTCGTGCCGACATCGGTCGCCACGAAGCTGGCGGAGGCGGCCAAGCTCGCCGCCCGTGCCGAGTTGGCCATCAAGACCGGTGAGAACGCCGCTCAGATTCTCGCGGACCTGAAGAAGCTCTACGGCGAGAAGGGTGCCCTCCAGGTCGGCGACGCCACCAGCGCGGCCGGCATGGGACTGCGTATTGCGGCCGGCGTCGCGGAACGGGCCAAGATCGCCCGTGGCACCCTCGACCCCAAGCTGCTGGAGCGGCTCAACGACGCCGGCGTGAAGTTCAGCAGGGCGGACACGATCTGGGTCGCGGAGTACGCCAAGCCTGGCGTCCCCCTCGCCTGGCTGGAGAAGGGGGACGTCAACAAGGGCCTGATCCACGTCGTGTTCCGGCACGCGGGCGAGTTCGCCACCAAGGGAGTGCGGGTGGAGGACATCCCGGCCCTGCTGAAGACCACCCTGACCGAGGGCACGAGGGTCGGTACCGACAAGGGCAGGCCGATCTTCGAGGTCGTCTTCCAGGGCAAGACCCAGCGACTGGTGGTTACGGTGGGCGACAACGGATTCGTGGTAGGAGCCAACCCCGTATGACCCAGGAAGAACCGCGACACGTGCTCGTGCACGCCCGGCACGAACCATCCCCGCTGTACGAGCCGCCCGTAGGCGGCTGGTGGGAGGAGGACACCACGTCGTTCTCCGTCAACATCCCACTGGAGGATCCGGCTCTCGCCCTTCCCGCGTACCTCTCCGAGGACCTGCGTTCATGGTCGCTGTCCTCTCCTTCCGAGGGTTCCGCCTCCCCCTTCGACATGCGCGAGCATGTCGGGCGGGGGCTGAGGGTCGCCCGGCGACTGGCCCGCCACCTGGGCCCGTCCTGGGCGGTCCGTTACTGGGACGCCCACCAGCGCACGATGAAGTGGCTGTGCTGGGGCTGTGACCGGCTGCACTGGGAGCGCGACCGCCACGGCGCACCGCCCCACCCGGTCGACATCACGGTCGAGGGTGAGTTCAAGTACGGACCCCTGCGCTCCGAGGGGTTCGGGGACTTCTTTCCCGACGATCCCGCCGCCGGCCTGGCGCTGTCCGACGGTCTTGTCACCGCTCTGTACACCTGGGCGAAGGACATCGACGACACGATGAACCGGGATCTGCGGGACCGGGAGGACGGCAAGTACGACGCCGTATGGCAGCGGCTGTTCCACGTCGGGGCGGATCTTGCGCGCCGGGTGGCGCACGAGCTGGGCCCGGCCCGCAAGGTGACGTACAAGGGCGTGGCCCATGGCGGTCTGGAGGCACTGACCTCCGTCACCTGGCAGGGGGACCGGGAACTGTAGAGCGAACGGGGCGGGACGAAGGGGCGCGGGAATCTGCGTATACGACTTCGCAGCGCTTCGGATTCCAGGCCGGACCGTCCTTCTTCTCCGGAGGACGTACCGGTGTCAGCTCGGGAACGCGGTGGATGGAGACGCTCACCGGCCTGTGCGACAGATGGCCGGCCAGATGCGCCGCGGCTGGCGCCCCCCACCGCGGAACCGGCCGACACGGTCCGTGGCACAGGCCTTGACCGAGTGAGCCCACCGCTGTCCGGCGCGACACTCATGCCGGAGCACTACGGGCGACTGACGGCCCTGGGATCGGCACTGCGGTACGAGGAGGAGGTGTGGCTTCCCGATGCGTCAGGCAACCGTCCGCCACCCCGTACTCGCCCGCTCCGTCATCCGCGGCGACAGCAACGTCGACTCCGGGACGGCCGTTCCGGCCAGTTTCTTCATCAGGAGCTCCACCGCCCCCGCGCCCAGCTCCGCCGACGGCAGGGCCACCGAGGTGATCGGGACGCGGACCGACTCGGCGAGTTCGTCGGGGCAGATCGCGGTGAGGGACAGGTCGGCCGGGACGCGTAGGCCGAGGTGCTCGAAGGCGTCGAGCAGCGGCTCCAGCAGAGCCTCGTTGTGGATGACCACGCCCGTCAACGCGGGCTGTTCCCGCAGGAGTTGCTCGGCCACCGCGCGGGCGCCGCCCGGTTCGCAGGGGTGGACGGCCGACGACATCCCGCTGCGGTCCGCGGCAGCAGTGAAGCCCTGCACCACCTGTTGGGCGAAGGCCGTGCGGCGGACATAGACCTCCGGTGGGGAACCGACCAGGGCCACCGAGCGGTGACCCAGCCGCGCCAGATGCTCCACGCACGCCTCGCCCGCCGCCCTGAAGTCGAGGTCGACGCAGGTCAGACCCTCCGGGGCGGCCGGGAAGCCGATCAGCACGGACGGCAGGTCCAGCGACCGCAGCAACGGCAGCCGGGGATCGTCCAGTTGGACGTCCATCACGATCAGCGCGTCGACCAGCCCCGTGTCCGCGACCCGGGTCAGGCCGTCCTCGCCCTCCTCCTGGGTCAGCAGCAGTACGTCGTGGTCGTGCCGCCGGGCCGTCGTCACCACCGACACCGCGAACTGCATCACGGTCGGGACGTGGATCCCGGTCCTTAGGGGCACGACCAGTGCGAGCACGTTGGAGCGTCGGCCGGCCAGGGCGCGGGCGCCCGCGTGCGGGCGGTAGCCCAGTTCGCGGACGGCGTCCTCGACCCGCTGCCGGGTCTCCTCGGAGATCGGGCGCTTGCCGCTGAGGGCGTAGGAGACGGTGCTGGGGGAGACCCCGGCCCGGCGCGCCACGTCCGTGATCTTCACCATCAGCCCAGCTCCAGCGAGAGGAAGCCGGTGCCCGCCTGCGCCCGAGCCGTCCTGTCCGCGGCCGCCAGACTCCAGGGTGCCGACGGGTCGGAGCACGACGCCCGCAGCGTGTCCCCCTCGCGTACGACGGTGAAGGCGACCCCGCCGACCCGTACCGTGACCTGCTCGCCCCGCCCGAGGCCGTACGCCCGCAGGGTCACGCCGTCGGCGTGGTCGTAGTCGGGCCGGTCGTCCACCGCGCCGACCGGGACCACTGCACCCGGCCTGACCAGCAGCGGCACGCTGAGGAAGTCGTGCTTCTCGCGCACCCAGCGCGGCCCGGTCACCGTCTCGCCGGTCACGAAGTGGGTCCAGGTGCCCTCCGGGACGTAGTAGGAGACCTCGCCCGCGTCGTTGAACACCGGCGCGACCAGCAGGTCGGAGCCGAGCATGTACTGCCGTTCCAGGTGCGCGCACCCGGGATCGTCCGGGAACTCCAGGACCATCGCGCGCATCACCGGCACGCCCTCGGCATGGGCGGTGCGCGCGGCCTCGTAGAGGTAGGGCATGAGCTGCAGCTTGAGACGGGTGAAGTGCCGCAGGACGTCCACGGACTCCTCGTCGAACAGCCACGGCACCCGGTAGGAGGAACTGCCGTGCAGCCGGCTGTGGGAGGAGAGGAGTCCGAAGGCCAGCCAGCGCTTGAACAGCGCCGGGGTCGGGGTGCCCTCGAAGCCGCCGATGTCGTGGCTCCAGAAGCCGAAGCCGGACAGGCCCAGCGACAGGCCGCCGCGCAGCGACTCGGCCATCGACTCGTAGGTCGCCTCGCAGTCACCGCCCCAGTGCACCGGGAACTGCTGGCTGCCCGCGGTCGCCGAGCGGGCGAAGACCACCGCCTCCTCCTCGCCGCGGTGCTTGCGCAGCACGTCGAAGACGGTCTGGTTGTAGAGGTAGGTGTAGTAGTTGTGCATCCGCTCCGGGTCGGAGCCGTCGGACCACTCCACGTCCAGCGGGACCCGCTCGCCGAAGTCGGTCTTGAAGCAGTCCACGCCCTGCGCGAGGAGCGCCTCCAGCTTGGACGCGTACCAGTCGCGGGCGGCCGGGCTGGTGAAGTCGACCAGGGCCATGCCGGGCTGCCACAGGTCCCACTGCCAGACGCTCCCGTCGGGGCGCCTGAGGAGATGGCCGAGCGCCTTGCCCTCCGCGAACAGCGGGGACCTCTGGGCGATGTACGGATTGATCCACACGGAGACCCGTAGGCCCCGCTCGTGCAGCCGCGCGAGCATGCCCTCCGGGTCGGGGAAGACCCGCGGGTCCCACTGGAAGTCGCACCAGTTGAACTCGCGCATCCAGAAGCAGTCGAAGTGGAAGACGGACAGCGGGAGTTCGCGCTCCCGCATGCCCTCGATGAAGCTCGTCACCGTCTCCTCGTCGTACGACGTCGTGAAGGACGTCGACAGCCACAGGCCGAAGGACCAGGCGGGCGGGAGGGCCGGGCGGCCGGTGAGGGCCGTGTACTTGCGGATGATCTCCTTCGGACTCGGGCCGTAGATGACGTAGTACGTCAACTCCTGCGTTTCAGCGCTGAACTGCACCCGGGAGACCGCTTCCGAGCCGACCTCGAAGGAGACCTTGCCCGGGTGGTCGACGAAGACGCCGTAGCCCGCGTCCGTGAGGTAGAACGGGACGTTCTTGTAGGCCTGTTCGGTGGCCGTGCCGCCGTCGGCGTTCCAGATGTCGACGACCTGGCCGTTCTTCACCAGCGGGCCGAAGCGTTCGCCGAGACCGTACACCGAGGTGCCCACGCCGAGGCCCAGCTGCTCGCGCAGGTAGTGGGCGCCCGAGGCGTCCCGCATGATCCCCATGCCCTTGGGGCCGCTGCCGGTCAGCAGCCGGCCGCCCGCGAGGAAGTCGACCTGCCAGGTGCCGGTGCGGGTCACCCGGACCGACAGCGCGCCGGAGGTGAGGGTGGCGTGCTCCTCGTCGTACTCCGTGTGCGCCGTGACGTCCTCCTTCCGCACCTCGAACTGGGGGCCCTGCGGCTGCTCCCCCTCGAAATGGGTGAAGGTGACGCCGATGACGTCGGGTATCGGGGCGTGGGCGCTGATCGTCACGACCGGTCCCTTCAACAGGTCGCCGCGGCGGCGGATGGGCTGGGTCGGCGCGAGGATGTCCAGCCGGCCGTCCGTCGCGGCGACCTCGTGGACCTGGGCCGGGTGGGCGGCGGTGACGCCCTCGCGCAGCAGCCAGTAGCCGTCGGTGAACTTCATCTGTGGGGGGTCCTTACTTCACGGCACCCACGGCGATACCGCGGGTGAGGGTTCGCTGGAAGACGAGGAAGAACACGATCGCGGGGAGCACCCCGAGCAGGGCGGCCGCGTTGGTCATCGTGGCGTCCATCAGGCGCTGGCCCTGGAGGACGCCGAGGGCCACCGACACCGTCTGGTTGTCGTTGGAGATCAGCATGACCAGGGGGAGCAGGAACTCGTTCCAGGTCCAGATGAAGAAGAAGACCAGCAGCACACCGAGGGTGGGGCGGCTGACGGGGACGACGATCCGCCACAGGACCTGCCACTTGTTCGCGCCGTCGATCCGGGCCGCCTCCAGGATCTCGCGCGGGAACTGGCCGAGGACCGCGGAGAGCAGATACGTGCCGAAGGCCGCCTGGATCACCGTGAACACGATGATCACGCTCAACCGGGTGTCGTAGAGGCCGGCTTCCTTGCTCAGGTAGTAGACCGGGTAGACCAGCGCCTCCTGCGGAAGCATGTTCGCCAGGACGAAGAAGGCGAGGACCCAGGTGCGGCCCTTGATACGGCCGATGCCGATCGCGTAGGCGTTCAGGACCGAGAGGATCACGGCCAGCAGGGCCACCGAGCCGCTGATCAGCACCGAGTTGGCCAGCTTCTGCCCGAAGTCGACGCGCTCCCAGAAGTCCTTGATGCCCTGGGTGTAGAGGCCGTCGGGGAGGCTGAGGGGGCCGTTCTGGGCGTACTCCGTGGGGGACTTGAAGGCGTTCACCGTGACGATGAGGAACGGCACGATCATGAACAGGGCCGCGATGCCCAGGGCGATCAGCACCGGGTAGCGGCGCAGGGCGGTGGTCATGCGTCGGTCCTCTCCTGGAGCCTGAGACCGATCAGGGAGAGCGCGAGGATGATGACGGTGAGCACGGTGGAGATCGCGGCGCCGTAGCCGACCTGCGTCTTCTCGAAGAACGTGGTGAAGGAGAAGTAGGAGGGCACGTCGGTGGCGCCGCCGGGTCCGCCCTTCGTGAGCACGTACACCGCGCCGAACATCTTGAGCGCGGCGATCGAGCACCAGGTGAGGACGACGTAGATCTCCGGCCGGATCTGCGGCAGCGTGATGTGCCGGAAGCGGCGCCACCAGCCGGCGCCGTCCAGCTCGGCCGCCTCGTGCAGCTGCGGGTCGACGCGTTGCAGGCCGGCCATGAAGATGACCAGCGGGAAGCCCAGTTGGACCCAGACCATGACGCCCATGACGCTGTAGAGGGCGAGGTCCGGGTCGCCGAGCCAGTCCTGCTGCCAGGAGCCGAGGCCGATCGCCTTGAGGAGGGCGTTCAGGGAGCCGTTGTCGGGGGCGAGGATCCAGCTCCAGACGATGCCGGCGACCGCGATCGGCAGCACCTGGGGAAGGTAGAAGCAGGCCCGGAGAACGGCGGCTGTTCTGGACCCGAAGTGCTTGCCGACGTAGTCGAACAAGGCCGCGGCGAGGACCAGTCCGAGGGCCGTCGGGATCGCCGCCATCGCCACGACCATGAACAGGCTGTGCCGGAAGGACGCCCAGAACTCGGAATCGTCCAGCAGCTCCCGGTAGTTGGCCAGTCCCGACCACTCGGGGGAGCCCACGCCCTGCCAGTCCGTGAAGCTCACGTACGTGTTCATCACGAACGGCAGGACGATGACCGCAAGGAAGGCGAGGGCACCGGGCAGGAGGAAGAGCGCGTAGGAGTCGCGGGGCCGGCGCGGGGGCCGTACGGCGGCGCCCTTGCCGGCCGTCCGCGCAGTCCGCTCGACGGTCGCCGTCATTGCTTCGGCGCGCCCTTGTCGTAGGCGTCCTGGAGATCGCCGAGGTAGTCGTCGGGCTTCTCGCTGCCCGTGATCAGCTTCTGGGTTCCGGAGACGAGGACGTCGTAGAAGCCGGGGACCGGCCAGTCGGGGTAGAACGCCAGGCCGTCGTTCCTGGAGAGGGTGTTGAAGTCGTCGATCAGGGTCTTGGACTGGGGGTCGGTGATGGCGGA
Organism: Streptomyces sp. NPDC024687; assembly: GCF_055559055.1. Taxonomy (NCBI): domain Bacteria; kingdom Bacillati; phylum Actinomycetota; class Actinomycetes; order Kitasatosporales; family Streptomycetaceae; genus Streptomyces; species Streptomyces sp. NPDC024687. The sequence continues at coordinate 76,219 of NZ_JBVHLJ010000012.1, forward strand.
GGCGTCGGCCGCGACGGGCACGCCGCCGGAGTTGCCGAGCAGGTTCTGGATCTTCTTCGACATGGTGATGTCGATGAAGTCGTAGGCGAGGTCCTTGTTCTTCGAACCCTTCGGTACGACCCAGAGGTTGCCGCCGGAGCCGAGGGTGAGCTTCGAGTCGGGCCAGCGGAAGGTGCCCCAGTCGAACTTGTTGTCCGTCTTGAAGCGGCCGTACCACCAGCTGCCGGAGAACAGGATCGGTGCCTTGCCGGAGGTGAAGGAGACACCGGCGGCCTCATCGTTCTGGCCGCTGGAACTCTTGCTGAAGTAGCCCTTCTTGACCCACTCGGCGAAGGTCTCGGCACCGTAGGTCCAGGCGGCGTCATGGAAGTCGGTCTTGCCCTTGTAGAGCTGGTAGGCGTCGACCCACGAGCGGTCGGCCTTCGACAGCGCCAGTTGGTACAGGTACTGCTGGGCGGGGTAGGCGGCGCCGCCGTTGGCCAGCGGGGTGACTCCCTCGTCCACGAACTTGTCCATCGCGGCGGTCAGTTCGGCGAACGTCTTCGGCTCGGCGATGCCGTACTTCTTGAAGAGGTCCTTGTTGTAGTAGACCAGCGTGTACTCGGCGTAGTTGGGGACGCCGTACCACTTGCCGGAGCCCATCACGCCGTTGGTGTCGTAGAGGCTGGTGGTGCGGACGCTCGGGCTGAGCTTCTTGTCCCAGCCGCGCTTGGCCGCCTCTTCCGTGAGGTCGGTGAGCAGGCCCTGCTTGGAGAGCAGGCCCGCGGTCGCGTTGCCCTTGTTGTACTCCATGAGATCGGGCGCGTCCGAGGAGTTGAGGACCATCGGGGCGGTCTTCTGGATCTGGTCGAAGCTCTTCTCCTCGAACTTCACCTTCACGCCGGGGTGCGTGGCCTCGAACTCCTTGATCGCCTCCTTCCAGGCGATGCCCATCGCGCTGGTCGGACCCTCGTAGTGCCACAGCCGCAGTGTCTTCCCGTCGGAGGGCCCGCTGTCCGAGCCCCCGCAGGCTGTCAGCAGCAGCGATCCGCTCAGGATCACCGCCGCTCCCACCACACGCCTTCGTGCCGTCAACATCCCGTACCTCCGGGGAGTCGGATGGTGCTTCGGGCCGCGCACCGGGCAGGGGTCGTCGATTCGACTCGATTCGACGACCCCTGTCGAAGCGCTTCGACGAAGGAACGTATGTGGGGGCTTCGAAGGTCGTCAATGGGTTGTGCAGGATCGGGTGAAGCGATTCGACGATGGGGTTGGGGGAGGGGTGATCGTCGGAGCGGTGGGTGGGGGCGGCCCTGGTGGGACTTGTTTGGGGTGAGGGTGGTTGTCGGGCTGTTGTGGCGGGGGTGCCGTAGGGCGTGGCGGCCACTGGGACGGGTCTGCTCGCCGGCGTCGCTCGCGGAGCCTCTTGTCTGGGTGAGGGTGGTCATCGGGCTGCTTGGGCTGTGGCGGGGGTGCCGGGCGCAGCCCACCGGGACGGGCCTGCGGGTCGGCGTCGTTCGCGGAAGCGTCTTGTCTGGGTGGGGCGGTCGCCGGGGCCGCTGTGGCTGCCGTGACGGGGGTGCCGTAGCGCGCCGCCGGCGACATGCGTTCCGCTGCCCAGCCGTCGGCCCGGCTTCTGCGGGCGGTGCTAGGGAGCGGGACGGCGACGGTGGGGGGTGCCGTAGGTCGCGGCCCCACCGTCACTGGCCTGCTCGCCGGAGTCGTTCGAGGAAGCGCCTTGTCCGGGCGTGGTTGGTCGTCAGGGTGGCTGAGGTTGCAATGACCGGGATGCCGTAGGGCGCGGTCCCGCCGTCACCGGTCTGCTCGCCGGCGTTCGCTCATGCCGGCGTCTTGTCCCGGCGCGGCTGCCGTGACCGGGATCCCGTAGCGCCTGCTCCGCCGTCACTGGCCTGCTCGCCGGAGCCGTTCGTTGAAGCGTCTTGTTCGGGTGAGGGCGGTCGTCAGGGCTGCTGCGGCTGCCGTGACCGGGATGCCGTAGGCCGCCGTCGGTGACAGGTGTTCCGCTGTCCAGCCGCCGGCCGCGGTTCCGCAGGCGATGCCGCCGAGCAGGCCGGTCACGGCGAGGGTCATGCCCTCGTTGAGGCGGCCGGGCGGGGTGCGTTGCTGGATCAGGGTCATCCCGGTGACCATCGTCGGGGCGGTCGCCATCCCGGCGACGAGCAGCGCGGCCGCCAGCGCGAGCAGGGAGCCGGTGAGCGAGGCGGCCAGCAGCGGGAGCGTCAGCAGGGCCGTCATGGCGGCTATGCACCACACATAGCGGTCCTCCGCGGACCCGGCCCGCCGCTTCGCCCCGTACACGAGCCCCGCCGCACACGAACCCGCCGCCTGGAGCGCGAGCACGAACCCGGCCGCCGAGCGGTGTCCCTGCGTGTCGGCGAAGGCGATGGTGACCACCTCCATCGAGCCGAACACGGCACCCATGGCGAGGCAGACGGCGAGCAGGGACGGGATGCCGCGGGCGCGGAACGGCGCCTTCGCGAGGCCGCCCCCGCGCACCGGCGGTTCCGTCGACCGCTGTGCCGTGAACACCAGCACGCCCGTCACCAGCAGCGCCACCCCGGTCAGCGTGCCCGCCTCAGGGAAGAGCCTCGTGCACAGGAGGGCCGCGAGGACCGGGCCCGCCATGAAGCACGCCTCGTCCACGACCTGCTCGAAGGAGTTCGCGACATGCAGCGATCTCTCGTCGCCGCGCAGGAGGTGGGCCCAGCGGGCGCGGGACATCCCGCCGAGGTTGGGCGTCGTGGCGGTGGCGGCGTACGACACGAAGAGCGTCCACGCCGGGGCGCCGAGGCGCACGCACAGCAGCAGCGCCAGCGAACCCAGTGCGGCGAGTGCCGTGGCCGGTACAGCGATCCTGGCCTGTCCGTGTCGGTCGACGAGCCGCGCGGTCCACGGGCCGACCACCGCGGTGGCCGCGAGACCTGTCGCGGTGACGGCACCGGCGAGGGCGTACGACCCACGCGTCCCCGCGATCATCACGACCGCGCTGACGCTGAACATGCCCATGGGAAGCCGGGCGAGAAGGTTCCCGACGGTGAAGGCGCGGGCTCCGGGGGTGGCGAGGAGGCGGCGGTAGGGGCCGGGGCCCCGCGAGCAAGTAGCGCGCCGGGCACGTGGGTCTCGCGCTCCTCGCGCGCTGAAGTCCACGATGACGAGCGCGTCCGCGGTCGTGGTGAACATCGGTCGGTTCGGTTGCGGCATGCACCCACCGTCGCTTGGAGACGATCAAGGGGTCCAACACCTTCTCCGTACCGATTCACGCACCTGTGTTGTAAGTTCGCCCGATGTCCGTGCCCAGCCCGAGACCCGGCCCCCGCTCCCACCACCTCGACCCCCGTCTCCTGCGCGCCTTCCTCGCCGTCGCCGACGAGCTCCACTTCACGCGCGCGGCGGCCCGGCTCTACGTCGCCCAGCAGGCGCTCAGCCGTGATGTACGGCGCTTGGAGCGTGAGTTGGGCGCGGAGCTGTTCGTGCGCACCACCCGCCAGGTGACCCTGACCGCCGACGGCGAGCGGCTGGTGCCGTACGCCCGCCGGGCCCTGGACGCCCAGGACGCGCTGCTCGCCGCCTTCGCGCAGGCCCGCCCCCTGCTCGTGGACCTGAACTACCCCGACCAGGCCACCGCCCGCGCCGTGCTGCTGCGGGCCCGGGAACTCGCCCCCGACCAGGAGCTGATGGCCCGCTACGAGAGCGGCCTGACGGGCGCGGCGGGGGAACTGCTGGCCGGGCGTCTCGACGCGTCCTTCGGCCGGTTCGCCGGTCTGGACCCGGCGCTGCGGGTGGGCCTGGACCACCAGCCCGTGCGGTACGAGCGCATGGCCGTCGTCCTGCCCGAGGACCATCGGCTGGCCTCTCTGGAGCGGGTGCCGCTCGCCGCCCTGGAGGGCGAGACGGTCTACGCGGGAGCCGGAAATCCGCGCACTCCGGAATGGACCGATCTCGCTCGTCGGTTGTTCGAAGGGCGAGGCATCCAGCTCGCTCCGCCGGCCCCGCTCGCGGTCGGCGACGAGGAGTTCCGGCGGATCATGGCGAAGACCCGGAACCCGGTTCTCGCGGTCCTGGATTTTCCGGCCATGCCTGGCACCGTGCTGCGTCCGCTGGTCGACCCGGTCCCGCTGTCGCCCGTGTCGCTGGTGTGGCGCAGAGGTCTGGACCACCCCGCGTTCGATGCCCTCCGACGCGCCGCAATCGAACTTTCCGTCGAACTTGACTGGCTTCGTCGGCCCTCCGATGGATGGGTTCCAGCCACCGATGAGGCCCAGATGAACATCCACAAATGACACATGGTGAACACCCCTCCCCCGTGTGCGCTACATTCGTGGCCTGAGCACGGTGTGGTAAAGGGGGCGCTCGGACCGGGTGGGGGCCCGGTTCGGCCGACGTGTGCTCAAGGTCGACAGCGCGCCCAGATCAGCCCGTGGGGGATGTGCGTGCGCGTGAAAAAGTGGCGAGAAGACGCCCAACCGGAATGGCCCGAGGTTGCATCAGGCACCCAGGGCACCGTGACGACCGGGGGAGCCACCCAGGCTTTTCCGGAAACCGGAGAAATCAGGGAAACCGAGGACGCCGGAGGAACCGGGGCGACCGGAGCCCGAGTTGAGGCCGGGAAGGGTGACTTCGCCGGGAAGAGGATGGGTGACTTCCCGGGGGCCCCGAGAGCGGACCGCGGCCGGGACCTCCCCGAGCCGCCCGGCCGCAGAGCCGTCGTACGCGACCCCTGGGGCGAGTCCGGCAGCGGTGCCGACGGCACCCACGACCCGCACGAGGTGACCGTCCAGCTCGACGCGGTCAGCGGGGACGACGACGGCCGTATCGAGGGCCGCTCCGGAGGCGACGGCGGATCCGAGGGCTCCGACGGCCCGGTCTTCGTCGACGAGTCGGGCCGGCGCAGCCGACGCTTTCGCCGGATCGGCATCGCCGTCGGCCTGGCCTGCGCGGTCTACGCCGTCGTCATCGTCGCCACCCTGCTGTCCGGCAACTCCAACGCGCCCTGGCTCCCCATGACCGGCCCGAAGGACGACGCCCCGGCCGGCAAGGTCGACACCAGCCCGATGCCGGCCGAGTCCGCCGAGCCCTCCGCCGCCGCGGGGGTGATCCCGGGGACCACCCCGACGGTCAGCGGCGGAGCCACGCCGGTTCCCGGAGTCAGCGGGACCGCGCCCGGTGCCACCGTGAGCCCGGGCAGGCCGGGGACGTCCGCCGATCCGTCGGCCACCGCCACCCAGCCGGGCGGCAACCCGTCGGTCAGCGCCGATCCGTCGACGCAGCCGACGCCGTCGGTCACCGCGCCGCCCAGCGCGTCGGTCACCCCGCCCGTCACCACCAGCCCCGAGCCCTCGGTCGCCCCGACCCAGACCACGGGCGGCGACAGCGCCGGCCCCGGCACGGTCGCCGACGGCCCGGCCGCCCCCTCACCCATCGCCTCGGAGACGTCCCCGACCTCGGCACCCGGCACCTCGGCTCCCGCCGTGCCTGCCGACGCCCCGGTCTCCTCCCCGTCCCCGGAGCACATCCTCTGATGGCATCCCGTACCCGCCGCCGGGGGCTCGCGCCCGGAGCCTCAGCCTCCACCGGCCCGACCGCCTCTCCCCACAGCGCGTCGGAGGCCTGCGCTTCTTCGTCCGTGGCGTCGGGGGCGTGCGCCTGTTCGTTCGCCGCGTCCGAGGTCTACGGCACCTCGTCCGTGGCGTGGGGAGCGTGCGCCTGCTCGTCGGTCACGTCGGAGGCCCGCGCTTCCTCGCCCGTGGCGTTGGCGACCTCCGGTACCTCGCCTGTCGCGTTGGCGACCTCCGGTACCTCGCCTGTCGCGTCGGCGACCTCCGGTACCTCGCCTGTCGCCCCGGAGACCTCCGCCGCCCTTCCCATCGCGTCGGAGACCTGGGGCACCGGCAGCGGCACCTCCGCTCCCGCTCCCGTGCCCTCCGACGCCCCGCTCCCCTCCCCGTCCCCGGAGTACACCCTCTGATGGCATCCCGCACCCGCCGCCCGGGGGCCGCGCCTGGAGCCCCCGCCGGCTCCAGGCGCCGTCGCCTGCCCATGCGCCTGCTGCTGCCCGTGCTCGTCCTCGTCGCGCTCATGGCGATGCTGATGCTGCGCGGCTACGTCCACAGCGAGATCCTCGCGGACCACCGCATCCGGTCCGAGGCCTCCACCGACAAGGTGCCCGAGAAGATCCTCGACGGCGGCCCCGTGATCGACACCCGCAGCGGCCGCGCCACCAGCCTGAAGATGCCCGACCGCCGGCTCGTCCTCACCTTCGACGACGGACCCGACCCGACCTGGACCCCCAAGGTCCTGGACGTCCTGAAGAAGCACCACGCGCACGCGGTCTTCTTCGTCACCGGCACCATGGCCTCCCGCTACCCGGACCTGGTCGAGCGCATGGTCGACGAGGGCCACGAGATCGGGCTGCACACCTTCAACCACCCCGACCTGTCCTTCCAGTCGAAGAAGCGCATCGACTGGGAGCTCTCCCAGAACCAGCTCGCCCTCGCCGGCGCGGCCGGTATCCGCACCTCGCTGTTCCGCCCGCCGTACTCCTCCTTCGCCGACGCCATGGACAACAAGTCCTGGCCGGTCACGGAGTACATCGGCACCCGCGGCTACATCACCGTCGTCAACAACACCGACAGCGAGGACTGGCAGAAGCCCGGCGTACGCCAGATCATCCGCAACGCCACGCCGAAGAACGGCAAGGGCGCGATCGTGCTGATGCACGACTCCGGCGGCGACCGCCACCAGACGGTCCAGGCCCTCGACCGCTTCCTGCCCGACATGAAGGACAAGGGCTACGAGTTCGACAACCTCACCGAGGCCCTCGACGCGCCCACCGCGCACACCGCCGTCGCCGGACCCGAACTGTGGAAGGGCAAGGCGTGGATCTTCCTGGTCCAGGCCTCCGAGCACATCACCGACGCCCTCGTCGTCGGGCTCTCGATCATCGGTTCCCTGGTCATCGGCCGCTTCCTCCTCATGCTGCTGCTCTCCGGCATCCACGCCCGCCGCGTGCGCCGCAAGGACTTCCGCTGGGGAGAGCCGGTCACCCAGCCGGTGTCGGTGCTGGTCCCGGCCTACAACGAGGCCAAGTGCATCGAGAACACCGTCCGTTCACTGATGGCGAGCGAGCACCCCATCGAGGTGCTCGTCATCGACGACGGTTCGAGTGACGGCACCGCCCGGATCGTCGAGGCGATGGGCCTGCCGAACGTCCGGGTCGTACGCCAGCTCAACGCGGGCAAGCCGGCCGCCCTCAACCGCGGTCTGGCGAACGCCCGTCACGACATCATCGTGATGATGGACGGCGACACCGTCTTCGAACCGTCCACGGTCCGCGAGCTGGTGCAGCCCTTCGGCGACCCGCGCGTGGGAGCCGTCGCCGGCAACGCGAAGGTCGGCAACCGCGACTCGATGATCGGCGCCTGGCAGCACATCGAGTACGTGATGGGCTTCAACCTCGACCGCCGGATGTACGACGTCCTGCGCTGCATGCCGACGATTCCGGGCGCGGTGGGAGCCTTCCGCCGGTCCGCCCTGGAACGCGTCGGCGGCATGAGCGACGACACGCTCGCCGAGGACACCGACATCACCATGGCCTTGCACCGGGACGGCTGGCGCGTGGTCTACGCCGAGAAAGCGCGCGCCTGGACGGAGGCACCGGAGACGGTCCAGCAGCTCTGGTCCCAGCGCTACCGGTGGTCGTACGGCACCATGCAGGCGATCTGGAAGCACCGGAAGGCACTGGTGGAACGGGGCCCGTCGGGCCGCTTCGGTCGTGTCGGCCTGCCCCTGGTCTCGCTGTTCATGGTGGTGGCGCCCCTGCTGGCCCCGCTGATCGACGTATTCCTGCTCTACGGCGTCGTGTTCGGCCCGACCGAGAAGACGATCGTGGCCTGGCTGGGCGTCCTCGCGATCCAACTGGTGTGCGCCGCCTACGCGTTCCGGCTCGACCGGGAGCGCATGACCCACCTGATCTCGCTGCCGTTGCAGCAGATCCTCTACCGCCAGCTCATGTACGTCGTGCTGCTCCAGTCCTGGATCACGGCCCTCACCGGAGGCCGCCTGCGCTGGCAGAAGCTGCGCCGTACGGGAGTCGTCGAGGCACCGGGCGGACCGGTGCCCCGGCAGCAGCGGCGCAGTGGCAGTGACGAGCGGAGGCCGGTCGGATGACGCAGGAGTACACAGCGGGGCGACACGGGACGGTCGCCGCGCCGCCCAAGGCCCCCGGCCGGGACCGCTATCTGGACCTGCTGCGCTCCCTGGCGCTGGTCCGCGTGGTCCTCTATCACCTGTTCGGCTGGGCCTGGCTGACGGTCCTGTTCCCGTCGATGGGCGTGATGTTCGCGCTGGCGGGTTCGCTGATGGCCCGCTCGCTGAACAGGCCGACGCTGAGCGTGATCAGGGGCCGGATCCGCCGACTCCTGCCGCCCCTCTGGGCGTTCAGCGCGGTGGTGCTGCCGCTGATGTTCGCAGGCGGCTGGAGGTTCTCCGAGGACCCGGACCACAGCGGCACCTGGGGCCTGCTGGAGCTGGTCAACTACGTCGTCCCGATCGGGGCGCCGCCGTACCCCTGGGAGGTCGGCTTCCCCTCCGACCTGCTGGAGAGCACGTGGGCCGATCAGGCGGTGGGCCCGCTGTGGTACCTCCGCGCCTATCTGTGGTTCGTGCTGGCCTCACCGCTGCTGCTGTGGGCGTTCCGCAGGGTGCCGTGGGCGACCCTCCTGGCACCGCTGGCCCTGACGGCCGTGGTGGGCACGGGCCTGGTGACCATTCCCGGCGAACTCGGCAACGCCGTCACCGACTTCGCGGTCTACGGCAGCTGCTGGATCCTCGGTTTCGCACACCACGAGGGCGTACTCGCGAAGGTCCCGCGCTACCTCGCCGTCTCCGGCTCGGTCATGGTGATGGCCTTCGCCCTGTGGTGGGCCTCCGGCCACCTGGGCCCCGAGGGCTGGGACCTGAACGACATCCCCCTCGCCCAGGCGGCCTGGTCCTTCGGTTTCGTGGTGATCCTGCTCCAGTACTCACCGTCCTGGCAGGAGCTGCCCGGCCGCCTGGCCCGCTGGGACAAGCTGGTGACCCTCTCCAACAACCGTGCCGTCACGATCTACCTCTGGCACAACATGCTGATCATGGCCACGGTCCCGATCATCGACCTGGCCTACCGCCTCCCCTTTATGCAGAGCGACCGCGCGGTCGCGGCGCTCGACGCGACGGACATGCTGTGGATGTTCTTCCTGGTGTGGCCGTTGATCGGGCTCGCGATCCTGGCGTTCGGGTGGATCGAGGACCTGGCGGCGAAGCGGAGGCCGAGGTTGTGGCCGAACGGGGTGAAGCGGGGGCGCGCGAAGCAGACGACGCCTGCCGGGCACGGGGTCTGATGGGGCTGCGGGGCGATCTCACCCCCAGGTAGGGGCAATGGCCTCCGACGCAACAGGGTTCCTCAATAGACGATGGACACAATCCGGCAGACGGCTTCGGCGAGCCGGCGCTCCCCGCTGATGCGGGCTCGGGCGAAGGCGGTAACAGGATCGATGCCGCGGGTGCAGAGTCGCCAGGCGGTCTCCGGGTCCAGCCTGACTGATGCGGCGGGCCGGCCGGTGGGGGCTTCGGCCAGTGACCAGTGGTCCTCGGTTGCGGTCGCGGTCCAGGTGCCGACGGCCGGCTCGTCGGTGGCCACCTGGACTTGTGTCCCGGCGGGCGCGGGCGTGTGACGCAGTGTGTGGGGCAAGGCCCTCATGAAGGTGTCCAGGACCGCGGACAGAGCGTTGGGCTCCGGGTCGGTGTCCTGGCCGATGGCATGGCGGATCTGTTGGCGGTGGGTCCAGTACTCGGTGAACTCCCGCGCGACATCGAGCCACTGCGGTGCCGGGTCTGCACCTGCCCAGGACACTCCCAGGCCCGTTGCGTCGAGGTCAGTGCCCTCGAATCGGCTGGCGACCCGGGGCCCGGCCAGTTCCAGGGCCTCGATGAGCTCGGCGGGGCTGTGATCGGCGTGGAGGTCGATCCACTCCTGGTTGATCCGGTGGATGAACGCTTCCAGCGTCTCTCCGGCCGCCATGGCGCGGTGGTGGCTCCCTGTACTCCAACCGAGACGGCCGTGGTAGTCACCGAGGATGTGGGCGGCAAGATCGCGCACAGTCCAGCCCGGGACCGCGATCCTGCCCCACTCACCGGGCCGCAGATCGCGCAGCGCATCGAGGAGCGAGGTCAGCTCTGGCCCGAACAGCGGGCGAGTGTCGATCGGCTCACCCAGCCAAGCGGAACCAGATCCAGGCGTCTTTGCCGAGGGAAGCGTCATGTGGAGCAGTAGGTAGGTCCCGGCGACGTGGGGCGGGTCGCCTGGGAAAGGAACTGAGTCCAAGCGGCGACCGGGAAGGCGAGGTGGGGGCCTTCTGCGTCCTTTGAGTCGCGGACGTGGATGGCGGTGAGGGTGGCGGCTATCTCGACGCAGTTCGAACTGTCACCGCTGTAGCTGGACTTCTGCCAGTGGGGATTCTGCACAGTACGGCCCTTTCACGTGTCCTTGATGAGACGGTGGATGAAGTCCCGTGACTCGGCGGTGCCGAGTGCGCAGGTTTCCATGTGATCAAGCACGGCACGGTACTTGCTCAACCATGCCTCCGTGTCGAGGAAGCCGCAGCCCCCGTGGTGTGTGTCCAGTTGGACCGTAGCGAGTTGGGGGACCGCACCCTCGACGTAGTCGAAGGACTGGCCCGTGCTCGGGAAGAACTCCGTGCCGAAGGGGATCACGCGGACGGTGACGTGGGCCAGTTCGCTCATGTCCAACAGATGTTTGAGCTGGCCGCGTACGACAGCGGGGCCGCCGAAGCCCATGCGCAGGGCTGTCTCGTGGATGAACGCCGAATACGTGGGCGGCTTTTGCCGGTGCAGGATGCCCTGGCGCTTCATGCGGTGGGTGAGGCGGTGTTCGATCTCGTACTGCCGCATGGGCGGTACGACCGCCCGGAAGAGGGATCGGGCGTGGTCCGTCGTCTGCAGCAGAGCGGGGATGTGAATCACGAGGGCTACCCGCAACCCCGTCGCGTGGTGCTCCAGTTCGGCCAGGTCGACCAGCGCCGCCGGTAGGTGATCGCGATACGTCTCCCACCAGTCGAGGGTCCGCCTCCCCGTCATGTCGGCCAGGGCGTCGATCAAAGCTTCGTCGGAACAGGCGTAGGCGGACGCCATGGCTCGGACGCGGTCGGCGCTGAGGGCGCTGCGGCCGGTCTCGATCATGCTGATGCGCCCTTGGTTGACGCCGAACATCGAGGCGGCGCCGGTCGTGGTGAAGCCGGCCTGCTCGCGGAGTTTGCGCAGTTCGGCCCCGAGTCGGCGCTGGCGCAGGGTGGGGTTGCTGGTGGGTGGCAAAGCGCGTCCTTCCGGGCTGTGGCACGGCGGTCGTGTAACCCACACGAAGTAATAACGGGTGCATCTCTCCAATTCGGAAGATGTATCTCCCGTGTGCCCCTACTGTACTTCTTGTCGCCCAACTCCCCCCGCCCATAAGCCGGAAGCGCACCCACCCAGGCACAGCCACCGCCCGGCGCGGCCGTTGAGCGAGTAGTCGTCGAAGATCCCCTTCTCTTCCGCCGGAGGTATCCGATGGTCACCGTAGCCCTGCCCGACACCTGGGTGTACGCCCTTCGCCTGCCGCATGACCCCAGAGCCGCACGTGTCGCACGTACGACCGTGCGGGCCGCGCTGAAGGGGCACGGCATGGCCCATGTCCTCGACCCCGTGGAGCTGTTGACGTCCGAACTCGTCACCAACGCCTACCTGCACACCAAGGGGCCGGCCTCGTTGAGGCTGACCGCCCTCGGTGAGGGGCGGCTGCGGGTCGGGGTCTGGGACAGTCATCCCTGCATCCCGGCACCCTTCGCCGAACCGCCCGGTGACCGCGTTCCGCCCGGCTCGGTGGGTGCTGTCGGTGGGCGCGGGTTGTTCCTCGTCCAGGAGTTCGCCGACTCCTGGGGCGGCTGGTCCCTCGGGAGCGGTCTGCTCGATCGGGGGGCGGGGAAGCTGTTGTGGTTCGAGGTGGGAGGGGGCGCCGGTGTTCGATCGCGGGCGACCTGATCGCCGTAACACAGGGCACGCGGGAGGCGAGATTGAGGGATCCGAGGTCGGTGACGGATGCCGCCCCGCTCCCTGCGGACGGCAGTGGGAGCACGGTCTCCATGGCCATGCGTGCCCTCATCGACCGCGGCCTGCCCCAGGACCTGATCGACGTCCACGCCGCCTGTCCGTACTACTCCGTGATCGAGCTCGAGCAGCTGGGTCAGTTCGACCTGTGCGAACTGCGCGACCGTCTGGAAAGTGTCGTATGGGTGAGTGATGAGGAGTTCGCGGCCTACGGGCTCAGCCCGGAAGGCATCGCTGAGCTGCGACGATGGGTGCTGGAGTGGGAGTCCGACCTGGGGCTCCGGCTGGCCGAGGACTACGACGATCCCGAGGACGCCGACGGCTGACGCAGTCCGCCGGCTCTCACGCCGCCGCCTCCCGGCGCGGAGCTGTTCGTAACACAAAGCCCCCACGACCTCTCATCCCGCCCTGCGCCGGGGTGAGAGCAACGTTCCTTTCCGGTCACCCTGTGCCACAGGCAGGAAACGCGTCGTCCCTACCTTCGGGATCAGCCACTCGAAGCAGGACCGAGCCCCGTCGCACCGTGGAGGCGTCATGACAGCCCCTAGTACAGCCCCCGCACCCCCGAGCAGGGGCGGTCGCTGGATCCAGCAGTGGGATCCGGAGGACGAGACCTTCTGGAAGGAGACCGGCGAGAAGATCGCCAAGCGGAACCTGCTCTTCTCCGTTCTCTCCGAGCACATCGGGTTCTCGGTCTGGACCATGTGGTCCGTGCTGGTGCTCTTCATGGGCCCGGAGTACGGGCTCACTCCGGCCGACAAGTTCCTGCTCACGTCGATGGTCACGCTCGTCGGTGCCGTCGTCCGCGTCCCCTACACCTTCGCCGTGGCGATCTTCGGCGGGCGGAACTGGACGATCATCTCGGCCAGCCTGCTCCTCGTCCCCACCATCGCCGCCTTCACCGTGATGAAGCCGGGGACCTCGTTCAACACCTTCCTGCTGGTCGGCCTGCTGGCCGGCATCGGCGGCGGCAACTTCGCCTCCTCCATGACGAACATCAACGCGTTCTTCCCCCTCCGCAAGAAGGGGTGGGCCCTCGGGCTCAACGCCGGCGGCGGCAACATCGGCGTCCCGGTCATCCAGCTGATCGCCCTCGCGATCATCGGCGCCAGCGGCGGACCCCGGGTGCTGCTCGGGATCTACATCCCGCTGATCCTCGTCGCCGCCGTCCTCTCCGCGCTCTTCATGGACAACATCGAGAACGTGAAGAACGACACCGGCGCCGCCAAGGACGCCGCGAAGGACGCGCACACCTGGATCATGTCCTTCCTCTACATCGGCACGTTCGGCTCGTTCATCGGCTACAGCTTCGCCTTCGGCCAGGTGCTGACCAACCAGTTCGGCCGGACCCCGCTGGAGGCCGCGTACGTCACCTTCATCGGCCCGCTGCTCGGCTCGCTGATCCGTCCGGTCGGCGGCGCGCTGGCCGACAAGTACGGCGGCGCGAAGATCACGCTGTACAACTACGTCGGCATGGGCGTGGCGACCGCGGTCCTGATCGCCGCCAGCATGCAGAAGTCGCTCGGACTGTTCACCGTCGCCTTCGTGGTGCTCTTCGTCCTCAGCGGCCTCGGCAACGGCTCGACGTTCAAGATGATCCCCGGCATCTTCCACACGAAGGCCCTCGCCAAGGGGCTGGAGGGCGAAGCGGCCGCTGCCTACGGGCGTCGCCTCTCCGGTGCCTCCATGGGTCTGATCGGCGCGGTCGGCGCGCTCGGCGGCGTCGGCATCAACCTCGCCTTCCGCCAGTCCTTCCTCTCCTACGGCTCCGGAACCGGCGCGTTCGTCGCCTTCCTCGCCTTCTACGCGGCCTGCTTCCTGGTCACCTGGGCCGTATACCTTCGCCGTACGGCCGCCCAGGGCCCGGCCACGACCGCCACAGAGGCGAAGCCGCAGCTCAACTACGCCGAGGTGTGACGTAACACTGGCGACATGAACCGGAACCGAGCCTGTCACGAGCCGTTGACAGGCTCGGTCGGCATGTAGGTCAGACGACAGACTGTGGGACGACAGCCATGTACGACGAACAGCAGGCAGCAGAGCAACACGGCCCCCTCGCGGGGTTCACCGTGGGAGTCACGGCCGCGCGCCGGGCGGACGAACTCGGTGCGCTGCTCCAGCGCCGCGGGGCCGCGGTCCTGCACGCGCCCGCCCTGCGGATCGTGCCCCTCTCCGACGACAGCGAGCTGCTGGCGGCGACGAAAAACCTGATCGACCAGGCACCGGACGTGGTGGTGGCCACCACCGCCATCGGCTTCCGGGGATGGGTCGAGGCCGCAGACGGGTGGGGGCTCGGTGAGGCGCTCATCGACCGGCTGCGCGAGGTGGAACTGCTCGCGCGCGGGCCCAAGGTCAAGGGGGCCGTACGGGCCGCCGGGCTGACGGAGGACTGGTCGCCGTCGTCGGAGTCCATGGCCGAGGTGCTGGACCGGCTGCTGGAGGAGGGCGTCGAGGGACGCCGGGTCGCCATTCAGCTGCACGGGGAGCCGTTGCCCGGGTTCGTGGAGGCGCTGCGGGCCGGGGGAGCGGAGGTCGTGGGGGTGCCGGTGTACCGGTGGATGCCGCCGGAGGACATCGGGCCGGTGGACCGGCTGCTGGACGCGGCGGTCTCCCGCGGTCTCGACGCGCTCACCTTCACCAGCGCTCCCGCCGCGGCCTCGCTGCTGTCCCGGGCCGAGGACCGCGGTCTGCTGCCTGAGCTGCTCGCCGCGCTCAACCATGACGTGCTGCCGGCGTGTGTCGGGCCGGTGACCGCGCTGCCGTTGCAGGCGCGGGGCGTGGACACGGTGTCGCCCGAGCGCTTCCGGCTCGGACCGCTCGTGCAGTTGCTGTGCCAGGAGCTTCCCGGGCGGGCCCGGACCTTGCCCATCGCCGGCCACCGGGTGGAGATCCGGGGGCACGCCGTCCTGGTCGACGGGACGCTGCGGCCGGTGCCCCCGGCGGGGATGTCGCTGCTGCGGACGCTGTCCCGGCGGCCCGGCTGGGTGGTGTCCCGGGCGGAGCTCCTGCGGGCGCTGCCGGGCGCCGGACGGGATGAGCACGCGGTGGAGACGGCGATGGCCCGCCTGCGTACGGCCCTCGGCGCGCCCAAGCTGATCCAGACGGTGGTGAAGCGGGGGTACCGGCTGGCGCTGGACCCGGCGGCGGACGCGAAGTACTCGGACGCCTAGCCGACCGCCCGGCCGACCTGGGCGGCACGTCTGCCTGTCGCCCTTCATCGGCGTCCCGAAGCCGGCCCGGACGGACGTCTAGGAGTCGACCCTGGTCGCACGGCTGCCGGTCGCCTTCACCAGCAGCCCCAGCGCCACCGTCAGCAACACCGCCCGCACCACGTTCCACGCCACCCACGGGTCCTCGAACTCCTCGCGCAGGGCGCCGGGATCGCCGTCGCGCGCGAGGGCGTCGTTGAGGGGGACGTTGACGACGACCGTCACCAGGAAGGCCAGGGCGGAGAGGGCCAGGGCCGCCCACACCCACCCCCGTCCGCCCGTGCCCCGCGCCTGCCAGGCCGCCACCGCCGTGAGCAGCGGGGCGCCCAGGAAGCCGAGGAAGAACACCGGGTTCTGGATGACCTCGTTGATGTCGCGCATCACCTCGACGTAGACGCGGTCGTCGCTGCGCGCCAGGGCCGGCATGACGGCACACGCGAAGACGTAGAAGGCCCCGGCGATCAGGCCCGTGGCGACGGTGGCCGCGCCCAGTACGAACCGGCCCAGTACGAACCGGTCCGGGACAAGGCTGTTGCTCCTGCTGCTCTGTGTCATGTCTCCAGTCAAGGGACCCGCCCGGCGCTCCGACATGGCCGAGACGCGCCGCCGCATACGTGTGCGTCCAGGCACCGCTCCCGGTTCGAGGGGTTCCGGCAGCGAGGACGGGAGGGCACTGTAAGAGGGAGCCCCGGAACAGCCGCGAGCACCTCACCGACCCCTTACGGCCGGGGCACCCTAGGCGGTGACAGGCACATGGCACTGGGTACGGCCACGGTCGCGTACGAGCTGCGGTTCGACGCCGGGCGCATCTGTCTCGACCTCCTCGCGACCACCCACCCCGAGGAACGCCTCGACTCCACGGAGGTGCTCGGCGCCTGGATCGTCGGTTCCGGACTGGTGCCGCGGGGGACGGACCTGACGCACATGGACCCCTCCTGGCTCGTCGGCTTCCGGGAACTGCGTGGCCGCATCGGACACTTGGTGCGAGGCACACCCGGACACGGCTACGACCTCGCGCTCGCCCACGTCAACGAGGCCGCCCGCGCCGCGCCTCCCGCCCCGCGCGCCGTCCCGGACACAAACGGCGCGCTGGTGCGCGAGTTGGACGGTCCGCCCGACTGCGCGGCGCTTCTCGGGGCCATCGCCAGGGACGCCGTAGGGCTGCTGACGGACCCGGTCGCGCGGGCCGGGATCAGAGAGTGCGAAGGGGACAACTGCCCCATCGTGTACCTCGATACGTCACGGGGGCGCAGGAGGCGCTGGTGCTCCAGTGAGGTGTGCGGAAACCGCGAAAGGGTGGCCCGGCATCGTCGCCGCGCGGCCCTCTCACAGAGCTGACTGGTCGTTATGTCCCTTCTGTGGAGCGGCAGTCGAAGTGATTTCGATTACATGTCGTTTACTCGCTCAACCTTACGGGCGGTAGTCGTGATCTTGCCTGTGTGGTGGAAATGTAAAGATCGCGCGGTGGGAATGTGCGCGCATGTCCTGTCTCGTCACGTCACTCAGAAGAAAACTGTCGTCGCACTTTGAACACCCAACCCCTCCTGTCCGTACCCGTGGTCGAGCGACCGACTGGGGGAACCCGGGACATCGGAGGTGGGCGTGCGCAAGGATTCCGTCGTGGCCAATGAACGTGGATCGAGGGCCCGACATCGCATGTCCCAGCCCTCGGAACCTGATGAGGAGCTGATGCGTGCCCTTTACAGGGAGCACGCCGGGCCTCTCCTTGCGTATGTCCTCCGGTTGGTTGCGGGTGACCGCCAGAGAGCCGAGGACGTGGTGCAGGAGACGCTCATCCGTGCCTGGAAGAACGCCGGACAGCTCAATCGAGCGACCGGATCGGTACGCCCCTGGCTGGTGACGGTCGCCCGGCGCATCGTCATCGACGGCCACCGCAGCCGGCAGGCCCGGCCGCAGGAGGTCGATCCGTCGCCGCTGGAGGTCATCCCCGCGGAGGACGAGATCGACAAGGCGCTGTGGTTGATGACGCTGTCGGACGCGCTCGACGACCTGACCCCCGCCCACCGGGAGGTGCTCGTCGAGACGTACTTCAAGGGGCGTACCGTCAACGAGGCGGCCGAGACACTGGGCATACCCAGCGGAACCGTCCGCTCACGGGTCTTCTACGCCCTGCGGTCGATGAAGCTCGCACTGGAGGAGCGGGGGGTGACAGCGTGATGGGTGTTTACGGGGGTAACCAGGGATTCGGCACAGGTGGTTCGGGTATGTCTGGCTCCATGATGGGATCTCCGGTGCCGAACGAGCACGAGACCGTCGGCGCCTACGCGCTCGGGATCCTCGACGACGCCGAGGCGACCGCCTTCGAGGCCCACCTCGCGACCTGCGAATGGTGCGCGCAACAGCTCGACGAGCTCGCCGGCATGGAGCCGATGCTCGCCGCCCTCGCGGACCTGCCGGGCTCCGGCACCCCCGCGATCGGGGAGTCGCTGTCCGCCAAGCCCAGTCCGCGGATCGTGAACAAGCTCGTGGACGAGGTCGCCGAGCGCCGTGCGCAGAAGCGGCGCCGCAGCTTCTACATGGTGGCGGCCGCGGGCGCGCTGATCATCGGCGGTCCGTTCGTCGCGATGGCGGCGAGCGGCGGCGACTCGGGCGGTGGGGCCAAGCAGAACCAGGTCCTCGCGGCCACCCCGAAGGAACTCTTCGAGTCCATGAGCGACAAGGTGTCCGCCACCGACTCCTCGACCGGCGTCAGCGCGACCGTCGCCATGCAGGGGAAGAACTGGGGCACCTCGCTCGGCCTGGAGCTCAAGGGCGTCAAGGGACCGCTCAAGTGCTCCCTGATCGCGGTCGGCACCAACGGCGAGCGCTGGACGGCCTCCACCTGGTCCGTCGGCAAGTGGGGCTACGGCCTCCCGGACGGCAAGACCGCGGAGTCCAAGCAGCCGCTCTACATCGGCGGTGCGGTCGCACCGGCCCAGAACGACATCGACCACTTCGAGGTCGTCGACTCCGACGGCAACAAGCTCGTCCAGGTCAACGCGTAACTTCCCGCCGGGGCCCCCTTCGCGTACGGTTGACGGCTGCCCAGCACGTCAGAAGGGGGCCCGGTGGCCGCTCAGGCTCAACCAACTGCGGTCGGCTCGGTTCAGGACTCGATCCGGGACCGTGAGATCAGCGTCGAACAGGAACATCTGGACCGGGTCTACCGGCGCCTCGAGGAGAAGATCCACGAGGCGGAGTTCCTGATGAACGACGCGGCCAAGCGCGGCCAGGTCGGCACGCCCGGCGCACTCGCCGAGCGGGACGCCCAGGTCTTCAGGGCCGGAGTGCACCTCAACCGGCTCAACAACGAGTTCGAGGACTTCCTCTTCGGCCGCATCGACCTGCTCCCCGGCAAGGACGGCAAGAAGGGGCCCGACGGCGCCTACACCGCCGTGGAACCCGCCGAGGGCGCGGTCCGCGAGGACAACACCGCCGACATCGCGGAGACCCTGCACATCGGCCGGATCGGGGTCCTGGACTCCGACTACGCGCCGCTCGTCATCGACTGGCGGGCCCCGGCCGCCGCGCCCTTCTACAGGTCCACTCCGGTGGATCCCGGGCGTGTCGTACGCCGCCGGGTCATCCGCTCCAAGGGCCGCAAGGTCCTCGGCGTCGAGGACGACCTCATGCGCCCCGAGCTCAAGGCCTTCCTCGACGGCCACGAGCTGCCCGTCATCGGCGACGGCGCCCTGATGGCCGCGCTCGGACAGGCCCGCAGCCACACCATGCGGGACATCGTCGCCTCCATCCAGGCCGAGCAGGACATGGTCATCCGCGCCCCCGCCGCGTCCGTGACCTACGTCGAGGGCGGGCCCGGCACCGGCAAGACCGCCGTGGCCCTGCACCGCGCCGCCTACCTCCTCTACCAGGACCGCCGCCGCTACTCGGGCGGCATCCTCATCGTCTCGCCCACCCCCCTGCTGGTCGCGTACACCGAGGGCGTCCTGCCCTCCCTCGGCGAGGAGGGCCAGGTCGCCATCCGCGCGATCGGCTCCCTGGTCGACGGCGTCGAGGCCACCCTGTACGACTCCCCGGCGGTGGCCCGCGCCAAGGGCTCGTACCGGATGCTGAAGGTGCTGCGGAAGGCGGCACGCGGGGTGCTGGAACTCGGCGTCGGCGGTACGGCCGCCGGGGAGGGCTCCGCGCACGGCAGGGCGGCCCGTTCCGGCCGCTCCGACTCCGGGCAGCTCTCCTTCGGGGACTTCGCCGGCCCCGACGACGGTGCCGGGGACGGGAACGGCGCCGCCACCGCCGTATCCCCGCAGCCCGCCGCCGGACCCCCCGCCCGCCTGCGCGTCGTCGCCTTCGGGCGGCGGCTGGAGCTGGAGGCGGGCGAGCTGGAACGTATCCGCCACAACGCCCTCGGCGGCACCGCGCCCGTCAACCTGCTGCGGCCCAGGGCGCGCAAGCTGCTGCTGGACGCGCTGTGGGCGCGGTCCGGCTCCGGGGCCCGGCACACCGACCCGCAGCTGGCCGCCGAGCTGCGGTCGTCCTTCGACGAGGACATCACCTCCGAGGACAGCTTCATCGAGTTCCTCGACGCCTGGTGGCCCGAGCTCACCCCGAAGACCGTCCTCGCCGCCATGGCCGACGAGCGGCGCCTGGGACGCTGGGCCCGCCGCATCCTCAACCCCGGCGAGGTCCGCAGGGTCGCCCGCTCGCTGAGACGGGACGGCCTGTCCGTGCACGACATCGCCATGCTCGACGAGCTCCAGGCGCTCCTCGGCGCCCCCGCCCGCCCCAGGAAGCGGCGCGAGCTGGACGCGCTCGACCAGCTCACCGGCCTGGAGGAGCTGATGCCGGTCCGCGAGGAGACCCAGCGCGAGCGGGCCGAGCGGCTCGCCCAGGAGCGGGTCGAGTACGCCCACGTCATCGTCGACGAGGCCCAGGACCTCACGCCCATGCAGTGGCGCATGGTCGGCCGCCGCGGCCGGCACGCCACCTGGACGGTCGTGGGAGACCCCGCCCAGTCCTCCTGGTCCGACCCCGACGAGGCCGCCGAGGCGCGCGACGAGGCCCTCGGGACCCGTCCCCGCCGCCGCTTCCAGCTCACCGTCAACTACCGCAACCCCTCCGAGATCGCCGACCTCGCGGCCCGGGTGCTGGCCCTCGCCATGCCCGGCGCCACCTCCCCGTCGGCGGTACGGTCCACCGGCGTCCAGCCCCGCTTCAGCGTCGTACACAAGTCGCTGGGCGAGACCGTCCGCGAGGAGGCCGCGCGGCTCCTCGGCCTCGTCGACGGCACCGTCGGCGTCGTCGTCGCCATGAACCGCCGGGAAGAGGCGGCCCGCTGGCTCACCGGCCTCGGTGACCGGGTCGTGGCGCTCGGCAGCCTGGAGGCCAAGGGTCTGGAGTACGACGCGACGGTGGTCGTCTCCCCGGCCGAGATCGCCGACGAATCTCCCGCCGGACTGCGGGTGCTCTACGTCGCCCTGACCAGGGCGACCCAGCAGCTGACGATCGTGTCCGCGGAGCGCGACCAGCCAAACGCGGAAGGCGTGCCGGATCTGCTGAGAGATTGAACTCTCCGGAGGGGAATGGTCTTTCGGGATCCGTTTGTTAGCCTGGACGAGACACCGGCCCGATCCAAGCCCCCGGGCCCAACCTTCGTCGCTACGAGCGACCACTTGCCGCGAGGCGAGCATGGCGGGTCGGTGTCACTGACCTGGTGAGAGGCCCACGTCCATGTGACGTGGGCCTCTTTCGCGTGAACGGCCCGTGGGCGATTCCTGGACGACTTCTGGACGGCTCCGTGAACACAAAGTCCGCAATCCGGCGCGGCTAACGCCTACTCATCAGTAGGTGCGACCATCGGACGGCAGCAGCGTCACAGGTGAAAGCAGAGGAAGTCGGCCATGGCAACGGCGCCCAGCGTCTCCTACTCGATTACGGTCCGGCTGGAGGTGCCCGCGAGCGGAACCGCGGTATCCCAGATCACCACGGCCGTGGAGTCCCACGGAGGCTCGGTGACCGGCCTCGACGTGACCGCGTCCGGCCACGAGAAGCTCCGCATCGACGTCACCATCGCCGCCTCCTCCACCGCGCACGCCGACGAGATCGTCCAGCAGCTGCGCGGCATCGAGGGCGTCACGCTCGGCAAGGTCTCCGACCGTACGTTCCTGATGCACCTCGGCGGCAAGATCGAGATGCAGTCCAAGCACCCCATCCGCAACCGCGACGACCTCTCGATGATCTACACCCCGGGTGTCGCCCGCGTGTGCATGGCGATCGCCGAGAACCCCGAGGACGCCCGCCGCCTCACCATCAAGCGCAACTCCGTTGCGGTCGTGACGGACGGCTCGGCCGTGCTGGGCCTGGGCAACATCGGCCCCAAGGCCGCCCTCCCGGTCATGGAGGGCAAGGCGGCCCTCTTCAAGCGGTTCGCCGGCATCGACGCCTGGCCGCTGTGCCTGGACACCCAGGACACCGACGAGATCGTCGCGATCGTCAAGGCGATCGCCCCCGGCTTCGCGGGCATCAACCTCGAGGACATCTCCGCCCCCCGCTGCTTCGAGATCGAGGCCCGGCTGCGCGAGGCCCTCGACATCCCCGTCTTCCACGACGACCAGCACGGCACCGCGATCGTCGTGCTCGCCGCCCTGACGAACGCACTGCGCGTCACCGGCAAGGCGATCGAGAACATCCGGGTCGTCATGTCCGGCGCCGGCGCGGCCGGTACGGCCATCCTCAAGCTGCTCATCGCCGCGGGCGTCAAGAACGCCGTCGTCGCCGACATCCACGGCGTGGTGCACGCCGGCCGCGAGGACCTCGTGGACGCCGCTCCGGGCTCGGCGCTGCGCTGGATCGCCGACAACACCAACCTCGAGAACCTGACCGGGACCCTGAAGGAGGCCGTCCGCGGCGCCGACGTCTTCATCGGTGTCTCGGCCCCCAACGTCCTGGACGGCACCGACGTGGCCGCCATGGCCGAGGGTGCGATCGTGTTCGCGCTCGCGAACCCCGACCCCGAGGTCGAGCCGGCGATCGCCCGTCAGACGGCGGCCGTCGTGGCCACCGGCCGTTCCGACTTCCCGAACCAGATCAACAACGTGCTGGTCTTCCCGGGTGTCTTCCGCGGCCTGCTGGACGCCCAGTCCCGCACGGTCAACACGGAGATGATGCTTGCGGCCGCGAAGGCTCTCGCGGACGTCGTCACCCCGGACGAGCTGAACCCGAACTACATCATCCCGAGCGTCTTCAACGACAAGGTCGCGGGCGCGGTTGCCGGTGCGGTGCGGGACGCGGCGAAGGCCGCCGGGGCGACGGCATAGGGCCCGCGTCCGGTCTCACAGCCCCGCGTCTACAGTGGACGTCAGTGGACGTCGTATGTTTGTTCGGCTGTGAGGATTGCCACGGCGGTCCTCCGGCCCGGCGCGTCGCGAAACCGGGCGCTTCGCGCCACCCTCTAGGGTGGCGCCACGCCCAGGCCTCTGTTCGTGTGACTCCCTAGGGTGGTCATACGAGTCCTACGGGTGCCGGATTGGCTTTCCCGCAGCAGGTAGGGGCAGGATGCGTCTCTGGGCGCGAGCGCATCGGCTTCGCTGTGCCTCGTGTGCGGCCCCGCCGCGTGGCACACCCCAACGGCAAGAAGAACACGGGAGTAACAACATGAACCGCAGTGAGCTGGTGGCCGCGCTGGCCGACCGCGCCGAGGTGACCCGCAAGGACGCCGACGCCGTTCTGGCCGCGTTCGCCGAGACCGTCGGCGAGATCGTCGCCAAGGGCGACGAGAAGGTCACCATCCCCGGCTTCCTGACCTTCGAGCGCACCCACCGTGCCGCTCGCACCGCGCGCAACCCGCAGACCGGTGACCCGATCCAGATCCCGGCCGGCTACAGCGTCAAGGTTTCGGCGGGCTCCAAGCTCAAGGAAGCCGCCAAGGGCAAGTAAGCGCTCCGCTTCGAGCGCCGGGTGACTGCGGGCCGTCCTTCGGCTGTCGGGACGTCCGTGGCCGGCCGCGCAGTTCCCCGCGCCCCTTGAGGACGCTCAGCACAACGCCGATGGGGCGGTCACCCGAGTCCGGGTGACCGCCCCATCGGCGTACGTACGACCGCTGCCGCGCTGTGTCCGACCCCGGGGACAGCCCCGGGGTCCCGGCCGGGCCGGGCGGCTCCGCCTCGGCGCCCGGTTCGACGAGTTTCTGCATGCTGTGGCTGGCCGGGGCAGCCCCGGACCCCAGGCCGGAAGCGGCTGCTCCCGGGCCGGAATCAGGCGGCGGGGTCAGCCGAGGGCTTTGCCCGGCAACTCCACCTCGGGGCCGAGCTCGACCAGCTTCTCCATGCCGTGTTGGGGCAGCGGTCAGCCGAGGGCTTTGCCCGGGAGTTCGACCTTCGCGCCCAGCTCCACGAGCTTCTCCATGAAGTTCTCGTAGCCACGGTTGATGAGGTCGATGCCGTGCACCCGGGACGTGCCCTGGGCCGCCAGCGCCGCGATCAGGTACGAGAAGCCGCCGCGGAGGTCGGGGATGACCAGGTCGGCGCCCTGCAGCCGGGTGGGGCCGGAGACGACCGCCGAGTGCAGGAAGTTGCGCTGGCCGAAGCGGCAGTTCGAGCCGCCCAGGCACTCGCGGTAGAGCTGGATGTGTGCACCCATCTGGTTGAGTGCGGAGGTGAAGCCGAGGCGGGACTCGTAGACCGTCTCGTGGATGATCGACAGGCCGGTGGCCTGCGTGAGGGCGACCACCAGCGGCTGCTGCCAGTCCGTCTGGAAGCCCGGGTGCACGTCCGTCTCCAGCGCGATGGACTTCAGCTGCCCGCCGGGGTGCCAGAACCGGATGCCCTCGTCGTCGATCTCGAAGGCACCGCCCACCTTCCGGTAGGTGTTCAGGAACGTCATCATCGAGCGCTGCTGGGCGCCCTTGACGTAGATGTTGCCCTCGGTCGCCAGCGCCGCGGACGCCCAGGAGGCGGCCTCCAGGCGGTCCGGCAGGGCGCGGTGGTTGTAGCCGCCGAGCCGGTCCACACCCGTGACGCGGATGGTCCGGTCGGTGTCCATCGCGATGATGGCGCCCATCTTCTGCAGGACGCAGATGAGGTCCTCGATCTCCGGCTCCACCGCGGCGTTCGAGAGCTCGGTGACACCCTCGGCGAGGACCGCCGTCAGCAGCACCTGCTCGGTCGCGCCCACGGACGGGTACGGCAGCGTGATCTTCGTACCCCGGAGCCGCCGCGGCGCCTCCAGGTACTGCCCGTCCGCACGCTTCTCGATCGTCGCGCCGAACTGCCGCAACACCTCGAAGTGGAAGTCGATCGGCCGGCCGCCGATGTCGCAGCCGCCGAGACCGGGGATGAAGGCGTGTCCCAGGCGGTGCAGCAGGGGACCGCACAGGAGGATCGGGATCCGCGAGGAACCCGCATGGGCATCGATGTCAGCGACGTTGGCGCTCTCGACGTGCGTCGGATCCATCACCAGCTCGCCCGGTTCCTCACCCGGACGGACCGTCACCCCGTGCAATTGCAGGAGGCCGCGTACGACCCGCACGTCACGGATGTCCGGAACGTTGCGCAGTCGACTCGGCTCGCTGCCCAGCAGGGCGGCGACCATGGCCTTCGGTACGAGGTTCTTCGCACCGCGGACCCGGATCTCGCCCTCCAGCGGGGTTCCGCCGTGGACAAGCAGTACATCGTCAGAGCCGTTGACGGTCATGTATCTCGCGTTCCGATGAGTCGGGCAGGGGCCAGAAGGGAAAGGGTAATCGCCGCCCACCCCCCTTCTGTAAGCCCAAGTACCGCCCAGTCACGTCATAGCTCTGTCACAACACGAACCGCTAGCCCGCGGGCACATGCCGTCACGGGCGCCTGGCGTGCGCTTACGGCGCATGGTTGTGCTCTGAGCTGCATCCCCTGCGGTAACGGCATTGCCGCCCCACTTCACGGGAAGATGCGGGATCATGTCTGGCATGACCGAGGTGTCCTCGCTCACAGGGCGGTTGCTCGTGGCAACGCCCGCCCTGGCGGACCCGAACTTCGACCGTGCGGTGGTGCTCCTTCTCGACCACGACGAGGAGGGCTCCCTCGGTGTCGTCCTCAACAGGCCCACCCCGGTGGACGTCGGCGACATCCTGGAGGGCTGGGCCGACCTCGCCGGCGAACCCGGCGTCGTCTTCCAGGGCGGACCGGTCTCCCTGGACTCGGCCCTGGGGGTCGCCGTCATCCCCGGCGGCGGCGCCGTCGACGGGGCACCGCTGGGCTGGCGCAGAGTGCACGGCGCGATCGGACTGGTCGACCTGGAGGCCCCGCCCGAGCTGCTCGCCTCGGCCCTCGGCAGCCTGCGCATCTTCGCCGGTTACGCAGGCTGGGGGCCCGGCCAGCTGGAGGACGAGCTGGTCGAGGGCGCCTGGTACGTCGTCGAGTCGGAACCCGGCGATGTCTCCTGCCCGGCCCCGGAGCGACTCTGGCGCGAGGTCCTGCGCCGCCAGCGCAACGAACTCGCGATGGTGGCCACATATCCGGACGACCCTTCGCTCAACTGATCCATGTGAGCTTCAGTACTCTTGGGCGTATGAGCACTCTCGAGCCCGAGCGCGGGACTGGTACGGGGACCCTCGTCGAGCCCACGCCGCAGACTTCCCACGGCGACGGCGACCACGAGCGCTTCGCCCATTACGTCCAGAAGGACAAGATCATGGCGAGCGCCCTCGACGGGACTCCCGTCGTGGCGCTGTGCGGCAAGGTGTGGGTACCCGGCCGCGATCCCAAGAAGTACCCCGTGTGCCCCATGTGCAAGGAGATCTACGAGTCCATGGGTTCCGGGGACGACGACAAGGGCGGCGACAAGTAGGACGTCCGCAGGGCCGCCGCTCGGCTGAGCTTCGCGAGGCCCCCGGGGCGCGCTCTGTGCGGCCCGGGGGCCTTTGCGTGTCGTTCTTCGTCGGCGACACTTCGCAGCCGACGCCGGTACTCGTACAGCGACGCCCGGCCCCGGGGCCGGGCGGAGCGGTCAAGGACTGATGTGAGCTCAGTGATTCCGGCGCCGTCGAGCGTCGTCAGCCACGGCGGGCCGGTGTTCGTCCTCGACGAGCACACCGGGATCGAGGCCGGCCCCGGCGCCGGACGCGTGGCCCACTGGCTGCGCACGACGGTCGGCGCGGCGACGGGCCTGCCGCTGGAGCCGTACGTCTCAGGCGGGCGCCGCGTCGTGCTGCGGATCACGCCGCCCCTCGCCGACGAACTCGGCAGCCCCGAGGCGTACCGCCTCACCGTGGACGAACACGCGGTCGTCATCGACGGGGCGAGCCCACAGGGCCTGTTCCACGGCGCCCAGACCTTCCGTCAGCTGCTCGGCCCCGCCGCCTTCCGTCGCGCCCCCGTCACCTCCGGGCGCGTCTGGGAAGTGCCGCCGGTCATCATCAGCGACGCCCCCCGGTTCCGCTGGCGCGGCCTCATGCTCGACGTGGCCAGGCACTTCATGCCCAAGGACGGCGCGCTGCGCTACCTGGATCTGATGGCCGCGCACAAACTCAACGTCCTCCACCTCCACTTGACGGACGACCAGGGCTGGCGGATCGAGATCAAGAGGTACCCCCGGCTCACCGAGGTGGGCTCATGGCGGGCGCGTACCAAATTCGGCCACGGGGACTCGCCGTTGTGGGAGGAGAAGCCGCACGGGGGCTTCTACACCCAGGACGACATCCGGGAGATCGTCGCCTACGCGGCCGAACGGCACATCACCGTCGTCCCCGAGATCGACGTACCCGGACACTCGCAGGCCGCCATCGCCGCGTACCCGGAACTCGGCAACACCGATGTCGTCGACACGTCCTCCCTCACGGTCTGGGACAGCTGGGGCATCTCCTTGAACGTACTCGCCCCCACTGACAACACCCTGCGCTTCTACGAGGGAGTCTTCGAGGAAGTGCTGGAGCTGTTCCCCGGCGAGTTCCTTCACATCGGCGGCGACGAATGCGCCAAGGAGCAGTGGCGGGAGTCGCCCCTCGTCCAGGCCCGGATCGAGGAACTCGGGCTCGCGGACGAGGACGAGTTGCAGTCCTGGTTCATCGGACACTTCGACAAGTGGCTCTCCGCGCGCGGGCGCAGGCTCATCGGCTGGGACGAGATCCTGGAGGGCGGGCTCGCCGAGGGGGCGGCCGTCTCCTCGTGGCGCGGTTACGAGGGCGGGATCGCCGCCGCACGCTCCGGCCACGACGTCGTCATGTGCCCCGAGCAGTACGTGTATCTGGACTACCGGCAGGACGCGGGCGCGGACGAGCCGGTCCCCATCGCCTACGTCCGCACCCTGGAGGACGTCTATCGGTTCGAGCCCGTTCCACCGGAGTTGACGCCCGAGGAGACCGCGCACGTCCTGGGCACGCAGGCCAACCTGTGGACCGAGGTGATGGAGGATCACGCGCGCGTGGACTACCAGGCGTTCCCGCGGCTCGTGGCCCTCGCCGAGGTGGCCTGGAGTGCTCTTCCCGCCCCCGGGGAACGGGATTTCGCCGACTTCGAGCGGCGGATGGCCGAGCACTACGGAGTGCTCGACGCCCTGGGCGTCGGCTACCGGCCGCCCACGGGACCGCTGCCGTGGCAGAAACGGCCCGGTGTGCTCGGCCGGCCCCTTGAGGGAACGCCCCCGAACAGGTAGCGGAAAAAGGCCCCAAGCGTCACCGAAGAGTGTCAATCACCATGTGCGGTTGATCCCGTGCGAAAACGGACCATCTCCCTGACGGGGTGGGCGAATGCCGCCGAACGCCTCCTAGCGGACCCCTGTCTTCGGGTGTTGCGAAGATGTGCCAGAGTTGCCACGTCCGCCCTGTCAGCACGTACCGTACGGCGAACACAGGCAGGGCCGGCAGGGCCAGGTGGGGCAGCGGGAAGGGGTAGCCGGTTTGACCACGCACACACCGCAGGCGGCGCAGGCCGTCACGCTGCCCACGACGCTGGACGAGGCCGTGGCAGCCCTCACCGCCATGCCCGCCGCCGTGCCCGTCGCCGGTGGCACCGACCTGATGGCCGCCGTCAACTCCGGGCAGCTCAGACCCGCCGCTCTCGTCGGCCTCGGCCGCATCAGCGAGATCCGCGGCTGGCAGTACCAGGACGGGCACGCCCTGCTCGGCGCGGGACTCACGCACGCGCGGATGGGCCGCCCCGACTTCGCCGCCCTTATCCCCGCCCTCGCGGCCGCCGCCCGCGCCGCCGGTCCGCCGCATATCCGCAACGCGGGCACCCTGGGCGGCAACATCGCCTCGGCGGCACCCACGGGCGACGCGCTGCCCGTCCTCGCCGCCCTCGAAGCCACGCTGATCATCGCGGGCCCGGACGGGGCCCGCCGCGAGATGCCGGTCTCGCACCTGCTGGCCGGCATGGAGATGCTGCGCGCCGGCGAACTCATCGGCTACGTGCGCGTGCCGCTGCTGCACGCCCCGCAGGTCTTCCTCAAGGTCACCGGGCGTACCGGCCCGGGCCGCGCGATGGCCTCCGTCGCGCTGGTCCTGGACCCGGCCCGGCGCGGGGTCAGGTGCGCCGTCGGTGCCATAGCGCCGATGCCGCTGCGGCCCCTGGACGCCGAGCAGTGGGTGGCCCGGCTCATCGACTGGGACAACAACCGCGCGATCGTCCCGGAGGCCCTGGAGGCCTTCGGCGAGTACGTGTCCGCGGCCTGCATCCCCGACCCGGCACCGGCCCCGGACGGCTCCGTGCCGCAGCATCCGCCCGCAGTACTGCACTTGCGGCGCACCGTCGCCGCGCTGGCCCGACGAGCACTGGGGAGGGCACTGTCATGACCGACGACCAGCACGGAGAGGGCACGCCCCGGGCCGCAGGCCGCTGGGACCCGCTGCCCCAGGGTGACTACGACGACGGCGCGACCGCCTTCGTGAAACTCCCCGAAGGGGGCATCGACGCCCTCCTGGCCTCCGCCGACAGCCCGCTCGCCGCGCCCGGTCACGGCTATGTGCCGCCGCAGATAACGGCCACGCAGGGCGAGGGGACCGACCCGGCGGGCACGAGCGGCTGGGCGATGCCGGCCGAGAGCGCGCAGTGGCCCGACCCGAGCACCCTGCCGCAGGGCCACACCGGGCAGTTCACGTACAACCCCGCGACCACCCAGCAGTGGCAGGTCGAGGACACCCCGGCGGCCCCCACCCCCGGGCACGACGTCACCGGCCAGTGGTCGATCCCCGTGGCCGGCGGCGACCTCCCGGACGAATCGGGCGAGTTCACCACGTCGTCCCTGGTCGAGCAGTGGGGCGGCACCCCTCCGGCGACCCTGCCGGGCGGCGCGTCCGCGCCCTGGGCGACACAGCCTGCGCAGCCGTGGGGGGACCAGCCCCAGGACGGCCTCGGAGCGGGACCCGAGCACGGCGGGCCGGCCGGGGAACAGCACGCGCACGTGCCGCACGGCGACGGACACGGCGGCTTCGATGCCGGTCACGGCGACCCGGCGGATGACGTCACGCGGCGGTCCGAGTCCGATGAGGCGGCCCACGAGGCGGCCCAGGACTCCGCGCAGCCGCATGCCGACACCAACGGCCACGGCATCGGTCTCGCCGAGCCGCATGCCGACACCAACGGCCACGGCATCGGTCTCGCCGAGCCGCATGCCGACAGCAACGGCCACGGCATCGGTCTCGCCGAGCCGCACGGCACGGCTCAGTCCCACGACCCCGCCGAGTCCTACGCAGACAGCCCCTCCGCAACCGCCTCACGGCTCTCTCCCGGCCCCGGTGAGGCGTCGGCCCCCCGAGGCCTCTCCGAGGGCGCCGAAGAGGCCGTGGAAGCCGCTGACGGCCTCGCCGAGTCCGGTGCGGAGCATGCCCCGGCCGACGGCGGCGACGAACAGGGTCCGGAGGCCGCGGAGGAGCACGCGAGCGACTCCGACGAGAACCCCGACGACCCGGCCCCCGCGCCCTCCGGTGAGGAACACCCCCTCGCCTCCTACGTCCTGCGCGTCAACGGCGTCGACCGCCCCGTCACCGACGCCTGGATCGGCGAGTCGCTGCTCTACGTGCTGCGCGAGCGGCTCGGACTCGCCGGTGCCAAGGACGGCTGCTCGCAGGGCGAGTGCGGGGCGTGCAACGTCCAGGTCGACGGACGGCTCGTCGCCTCCTGCCTGGTGCCCGCCGTGACCGCCGCCGGCAGCGAGGTCCGTACCGTCGAGGGCCTCGCCGAGGACGGCCGGCCCTCCGACGTGCAGCGGGCGCTCGCCCGGTGCGGCGCCGTGCAGTGCGGGTTCTGCGTGCCCGGCATGGCGATGACCGTGCACGACCTGCTGGAGGGCAACCCGGCGCCCACCGAGCTGGAGACCCGCCAGGCGCTGTGCGGCAACCTCTGCCGCTGCTCCGGCTACAGGGGCGTCGTCGATGCCGTCAAGGAGGTCGTCGCCGAGCGTGATGCCCACGCGACGGGCGACGGTGAGACGGACGGCGACGGGGCACGTATTCCCCACCAGGCGGGCCCCGGGGCCGGAGGCGTCCACCCGTCGGCGTTCGACTCCCCGGGCTTCCCGAACGCCTCCGGACCGCACGAGCAGGCATACGGACAGGGACAGGACGGAGGCCAGGCGTGAGCAACGAAGCCGCCACCGCGACCACCGCCGCGGAGGCAGCACCCGCCCCCGAGCCGATTCCGCACGGCATCGGCGTCTCCCTGCCGCTCGCCGACGCGCGCGCCAAGACCGAGGGCACCTTCCCCTACGCGGCCGACCTGTGGGCCGAAGGTCTGCTGTGGGCGGCCGTCCTGCGCTCCCCGCACGCGCACGCGCGCATCGTGTCCATCGACACCTCCCACGCGCGTGAGATGCCCGGAGTCCGCGCGGTCGTCACCCACGAGGACGTGCCCGGCAGCCCGGTGCACGGCCGCGGCAGGGCCGACCGCCCGGTCTTCGCCTCCGAGGTGGTACGCCACCACGGCGAGCCCATCGCGGCCGTCGCCGCCGACCACCCCGACACCGCGCGCATGGCCGCGGCCGCCGTCATCGTCGAGTACGAGATCCTCGACCCGGTCACCGACCCGGAGCAGTCCTTCGAGGCCGCACCGCTGCACCCCGACGGCAACCTGTTCCGGCACATCCCGCTCCAGCACGGGGACCCCTCCGCGACCGGCGAGATCGTCGTCGAGGGCCAGTACCGCATCGGCCGCCAGGACCCCGCCCCCATCGGCGCCGAGGCCGGCCTCGCCGTGCCCCGCCCCGACGGCGGTGTCGAGCTCTACCTCGCCTCCACCGACCCGCACGCCGACCGCGACACGGCCGCGGCCTGCTTCGGCCTCGAACCCGAGCGCGTCAAGGTCGTCGTCACCGGTGTCCCCGGCGCCACCGCCGACCGCGAGGACCAGGGCTTCCAGCTCCCGCTCGGCCTGCTCGCGCTCAAGACGCAGTGCCCGGTGAAGCTGACCGCCACGCGCGAGGAGTCCTTCCTGGGCCACGTGCACCGGCATCCCACCCTGCTCCGCTACCGCCACCACGCCGACGCCGACGGCAAGCTGGTCAAGGTCGAGGCGCAGATCCTGCTCGACGCGGGCGCCTACGCCGACACCTCCTCGGAGGCCCTGGCCGCCGCCGTGGGCTTCGCCTGCGGGCCGTACGTCGTCCCGAACGCCTTCATCGAGGGCTGGGCCGTGCGCACCAACAACCCGCCCTCCGGCCATGTCCGCGGCGAGGGCGCGATGCAGGTGTGCGCCGCCTACGAGGCGCAGATGGACAAGCTGGCCAAGAAGCTGGGCGTCGACCCGGCGGAACTGCGCCTGCGCAACGCCCTCGCCACCGGTGACGTGCTCCCGACCGGCCAGACGGTGACCTGCCCGGCCCCGGTCGCCGAACTGCTCCAGGCGGTACGGGACTTCCCGCTGCCCGAGCTGCCCAAGGACACCCCCGAGGACGAGTGGCTGCTGCCCGGCGGCCCCGAGGGCGCGGGCGAGCCGGGCGCGATCCGCCGGGGCGTCGGCTACGGACTCGGCATGGTGCACATGCTCGGCGCGGAGGGTGCGGACGAGGTCTCCACGGCGACCGTACGGGTCCAGGACGGCGTCGCCACCGTGCTCTGCGCGGCCGTCGAGACCGGCCAGGGCTTCACCACCCTGGCCCGCCAGATCGTCCAGGAGACGCTCGGCATCGACGAGGTCCATGTGGCCCCCGTCGACACCGACCAGCCCCCGGCGGGCCCGGGCTGCCGCGGCCGCCACACCTGGGTCTCGGGCGGGGCGGTGGAGCGCGCGGCCAAGATGGTCCGCACCCAGCTCCTCCAGCCCCTGGCGCACAAGTTCGGCATGTCCACGGAGCTGCTCCAGATCACCGACGGCAAGATCACCTCGTACGACGGCGTCCTGTCGACGACCGTCACCGAGGCCATGGACGGCAAGGAACTGTGGGCGACGGCCCAGTGCCGGCCGCACCCGACGGAGCCCCTCAACGAGATCGGCCAGGGCGACGCCTTCGTCGGGATGGCGTTCTGCGCGATCCGCGCGGTGGTCGATGTCGACATCGAGCTCGGCTCGGTCCGCGTGGTCGAGCTGGCGCTCGCCCAGGACGTGGGCCGGATCCTCAACCCCGCCCAGCTGGAGGCCCGTATCGAAGCGGGCGTCACCCAGGGCGTCGGGATAGCGCTCACGGAGAACCTGCGCAGCGCGCGCGGGCTGATCCGCCACCCCGACCTCACCGGGTACGCCCTGCCGACGGCCCTGGACGCACCGGAGATCCGGATCGTCAAGCTCGTCGAGGAGCGGGACGTGGTCGCCCCGTTCGGCGCGAAGGCGGCCAGCGCGGTGCCGGTGGTCACGTCACCGGCGGCGGTCGCCTCGGCCGTACGGGCCGCGACGGGCCGCCCCGTCAACCGGCTGCCGATCCGCCCGCAGGCCGCGGTGGTGACGGACCGATGAGCGCTCCGGGACAGGAACCGCGCGAGTACGAACCGCCGCCCGGACTGGGCAAGTTGGCGCTGTGGATCCTGTTGTTCGTGGTGGCGGCGGTCGTGGTCGTGGTGGGTGGCGTGTACTTCGCGTGAGCGAGGAGGCGCCCGCCGCAGGGGAGTCGGCGTGAAGGGTGTCGTACTGGTCACCGGTGTCATGGCGGCCGGGAAGTCGACGGTCGCGCAGGCGCTGGCGGAGCGGTTGCCGAGGGCGGCGCACGTGCGCGGGGATGTGTTCCGGCGGATGATCGTGTCCGGACGCGAGGAGTACGTGCCCGGCGCCACCGGCGAGGCCTCCGCTCAACTCCGTCTGCGGTACCGGCTGTCGGCCGCGACGGCGGACGCGTACGCCGAGGCCGGGTTCACGGCCGTCGTCCAGGACGTGGTGCTGGGCGAGGATCTGACGGCGTACGCCGGTCTGGTCCGGACCCGGCCGCTGTACGTCGTCGTCCTGGCCCCGGACGCAGGGACGGTGGCCGCTCGGGAGGCGGGCCGGGCCAAGACGGGCTACGACGACGAGGTCTGGACGATCCCCGCGCTGGACGAGGCGCTGCGGGCGTCGACGCCGCCGGTCGGCCTGTGGCTGGACACCTCCCGGCTGACCCCGGCACAGACGGTGGACGCGATTCTCGCGGGGCGGGAACGCGCGCGGGTGCTCTGACGTCTCCCTGGTACGGGGGCGTTGTCAGTGGTGACGCGTAGTGTTTCGAGCAGTGGGGGACGAGCGCAGCCCCGACGGGTTCGCCGTGCCGTGCCCGGCCGGGGGACTGCGTACGAAGCACACGGGGGAAGCCATGAGCACGACCGATGCCGCCGTAGCGGCGATCAGACTGACCGAGGACGAACTGCAGCCGTACATCTCACATGTGTCGACCCGCCGCTGGCTCAGCGGCCCCGGACTCCCGGGCGACAGCGACCTTTTCACCTTCGAGGAGCTGCGCAGGGAGGGCCTGCGGACGGTGGCGGACGCGACGGCCGACGCGGGAGGACGGCTCAGCGAGGAGCTGCGCGGCCAGCTGGTGATAGGCGGACTCACGGACCTGCACGGCAGGGAGACGGAGTCGGTCCTGCTCGACGGGGTCACGGGCGAGGTCTCGACGACGGCGTTCTTCCACGCCCGCCCCGACCTGATGGGCCGCATCCCTCTGGCCCCCTCGCTCCCCACCCTGGTCCGCTTCGCGGCGGCCACGGACGAGCTGACGGAGGTGCGCGGCCAGTTCGCCGCCTACGCCGGCCGCTTCGGTCCTACGGCCGTGGAGGACGCGACGCGCCAGCTGCTGACGGTGTTCGAGGAGGGCACGGGCGGCGATGTGCCGACGTTCTGGAAGATCGCGGCCCTGATCCGCCCCCTGGCCCTGGTGGCGGGCCCCGGCACGGGCTCCGGCCTGGCCGTGGACCTCCCGCCGCGGCTCCTGGACCAGGAGTTCGGCCGCAGCCATGTCGTCCGCTTCGAGGACATCGACTTCCCGTCCACGCTCACGCACGCCCCGACCCGCCGTTTCCTGGCGGAGACGGGCCTGCCCGAGGACGGCGTCCTCTTCCACACCGACCCCGACGCCCCGCTCCCGACCCTCGCGGAGCACCGGCCCGACGACTTGGTCCCCCTCCCGCCCCGCGCCGACCACCTGATCGTCCTCGGTCACCTGATCGAGGACAACACCCTGGTCGTCGACGGCGAGACGGGCGGAGTCCTGAACTGGAGCGAGCGCGAGGGAACGCTCCACCCCCTGAACACCGACATCTCCACCCTCGCCTTCACCCTCTGGCTCCTGCACCGGGAGCGCCGTATAGACGAGTCACTCGCCCACGAGCTGACGAACACGCTGTACGTCCAGGTCGCCAAGACGATGATCCGGGCCCTGTCCACCATCGACCCCACGGGCACGACGACGGACGCGGACTGGCACTACTGGACGGAGCTGTTCCAGGACGAGGCGGGCGGGGTGCTCTGACCGACCGCGCGGTGCAGGGTCGCCGAGAGGTGGTGCTGCAGGGGCTGCCCGACCGCGGCGAGGTCGTGGACGAAGTCAAGAGTGCCGGCGTCGGCGAGGGTGTAGCGGCGACGGGTGGCGGTCACTTCCTTGGCGGTCGGGGTCAGCGCCACCGTGTGCGTGGAGAGATCGACCGCGCCCCGTCCCCCATGCCCGACCAGGATCTCGGTGATGCCGGTGGGCTGGGTTACCAGCGCCTCCACCCGGCCCTCCGGCTGAAGCCGCCACCACCCGCTCTCCCGGGCCGCGGGCCGCAACGGCGCCCCGTCCCCGTCGAGCAGCCAGGCCCGGGCCTCGTACCGGAGAAAGGGCCGACCGTCATGACTGAAGCGGACTTCCTGCGCGTACACGAAGTCACCGTCGAGCGTCGGATACCCACCCAGCCCCCGACCGCGCCACACCCCCAGAAACCCGAGCACGGGCTCGAGCAACGGATGAGGAGCAGGCGCCTGCTCCGCCCCCAGGGCATCGGAAAAGGGAGGCTCCGCCACACTCTCGACCACGCCCGCACTCCTCACTGACGGCCACTACCGACCGCAAGCGTAGGCCGCGGAACAGCGGAAGGGGCGGCACCTTGAGGATGCCGCCCCTACTCCCACGGAGGCCGTGGCGGGAATCGAACCCGCGTAACTCGCTTTGCAGGCGAGTCCCTGAACCACTCGGGCACACGGCCATCACCGAGTTCCATCGTGTCCCCCTGCCGTGACGGGAATCGAACCTGCGTAACTCCCCGCGAGCGGAGCTCGCTGATGGATGCAGCGCAGGCGAGTCCCTGAACCACTCGGGCACACGGCCGGGGTAACTCGGTGACTTGACCGTATGGGGCTGTGGGGAGTGGTTCAAGGGAGCCGTGGGGGCCGCAACGCGACTGCCATACGCCGTTCATGAACGGAAGGGGCGGTGGTCGTACGACCAAGGTCTCAGGGTGAGGCGGGCTTTCGACAGGGGTCAACGGGGGCTGTGGCCCTTACTCTGGCGGGCATGGCTGTCCTGGAACCGCGTGACGCCGGTGTCACCGATGACCCTGAGGTCCTGTCCGTCGATGAGGTGGCGGAGGGGGTGCTGGGGCGTTCGTACCGGGCGCTGAGTATCGGCATCGTGTCCGTCGTGCTGCTCATCGCCTTCGAGGCCACGGCGGTCGGGACCGCCATGCCGGTTGCCGCGCGGGAGTTGGACGGGGTCGCGCTCTACGCGTTCGCGTTCTCCGGGTACTTCACCACCAGCCTGTTCGGGATGGTGCTGGCCGGGCAGTGGGCGGATCGGCGGGGGCCGCTCGGGGCGTTGACGGCCGGGATCGCCGGGTTCGGAGCCGGGTTGTTGTTGTCCGGGACCGCCGGCGCGATGTGGCTGTTCATTCTCGGGCGGGCCGTGCAGGGGTTCGGGGGCGGGCTGGTCATCGTGGCGCTGTACGTCGTCGTCGGGCGGGCCTACCCGGAGCGGCTGCGGCCCGCGATCATGGCGGCGTTCGCGGCGGGCTGGGTCGTGCCCTCGATCGTGGGGCCGCTCGCGGCCGG
The DNA here is from genome assembly GCF_055559055.1 of Streptomyces sp. NPDC024687. Classification (NCBI taxonomy): domain Bacteria; kingdom Bacillati; phylum Actinomycetota; class Actinomycetes; order Kitasatosporales; family Streptomycetaceae; genus Streptomyces; species Streptomyces sp. NPDC024687. The sequence goes on from NZ_JBVHLJ010000012.1 coordinate 112,913, forward strand.
GGCCGTAACCGAGCACCTCGGGTGGCGGTGGGTGTTCGTCGGGATTCCGGTCCTGGTGGTCTTTCCGCTGGTGCTCGCCCTGCCGCAGATACGGCGGCGGGCGGCCGGACCGGTGGACGGAGGAGCCCCCGGCGGCATCGACCGCCGCCGCATCCGGCTCGCCCTCGGGATCTCGCTGGGCGCCGGGCTCCTGCAGTACGCCGCCCAGGATCTGCGTCCCCTCTCCCTGCTTCCCGGCCTCGCGGGCATCGCCCTGCTCGTGCCGGCCGTGCTCGGGCTGCTCCCGCGCGGGACGTACCGGGCGGCGCGCGGGCTGCCCTCCGTCGTGCTGTTGCGCGGGGTCGCCGCGGGGTCCTTCGTCGCCGCCGAGTCCTTCGTGCCGTTGATGCTGGTCACCCAGCGGGGGCTGTCGCCGACGCTGGCCGGGTTCTCGCTCGCGGCGGGCGGGGGGACGTGGGCGCTGGGGTCGTGGGTGCAGTCACGGGCGCGGGTGGAGCCGTACCGGGAACGGCTGATGACCGGGGGGATGGTGCTGGTCGCGGCCGCGATCGCCGCCGCGCCGAGTGTGCTGATCCACTCCGTGCCCGTGTGGATCGTCGCCGTGGCCTGGGGCTTCGGCTGCTTTGGGATGGGGCTGGTGATCTCCTCGACCAGTGTGCTTCTGCTGCATCTCTCCGCCCCCGAGGAGGCCGGCACCAACTCCGCCTCCCTCCAGATCTCCGACGGCCTCGCCAACGCCGTCCTGCTGGCGGCAGGGGGTGCGGCCTTCGCGGCGCTGGGCGGCGGCACGGTGAGCCATACGGCGACGGAGGCGTCCGGCTCGCATCCGGCCGCGTTCGCCGTGGTGTTCCTGCCGATGGCGGGGGTGGCGTTGGTGGGGGCGTGGGTGACTACGCGGGTGCGGACGTATGCCTGACCTCGGTACCACTGTGGCCCCAGTAGTGGTACCGTCGTGGTATGGCTATGAACCTTCGTCTGCGTGACGACCAGCAGGAAGCGCTCAAGCTGCGTGCCGAGGAAGAGGGGCGCAGCATGCACGCCATAGTGCTTCAGGCGATCGACCGGTATCTGGAGCAGGAGGCCGACCGGGCCACGGTTCGCCGGCTCGGGGCCAAGTATGCGGCGGGCCACGCCGACCTGCTGCGGAGGCTGGGGGAGTAGATGAAGTACCTCAGGGTCCAGGAGGTGCTGGACCTGGCGGAGCTGGCGTGCGGGGAGCAGACCCAGATCGCCGTGCGTGACCTGGGTCTGCTCAGCTCGGCTGTCCACCGTCCCCAGTCGCGGATGTTCGGGGTCGAGGCGTACACGGACCTCTTCGAGAAGGCCGCAGCGCTGCTCCATTCGCTGGCCGTGCACCATCCCCTGGTGGACGGCAACAAACGGATGGCGTGGATGTGCACGGTCGTCTTCCTCGACTTGAACGGCACCGAGCTGCTGGACGTCGATCAGGACGAGGCGTACAAGCTGGTCATGGAAGTGGCGGCCGGAAGTCTGGAGGACGTGGGGCTGATTGCCCTGCGCCTGCGGGCGCTGCACGACGCGATGTGACCTCGGCCCCACCCACCGCCGACCCGGCCCCGTCCGGACGTTGACGTCGTCGGCCCGCCGGTAAGGTGACCCGGTCGTCATACACAGCCGAAGACGCCGCCGAAGACATCGCCGAGCCGCTCGACCCCGACGGAGACCGTGACTACCACCGCCGCCTCCTCCCACCACCTTTCCCCCGCCTTCCCCGGCCGGGCCCCCTGGGGTACCGCCAGCAAGCTGCGTGCCTGGCAGCAAGGGGCGTTGGACAAGTACGTCCAGGAGCAGCCGCGCGACTTCCTGGCCGTCGCGACCCCGGGCGCGGGCAAGACGACCTTCGCCCTCACCCTCGCCTCCTGGCTGCTGCACCACCACGTCGTGCAGCAGGTGACGGTCGTCGCGCCGACCGAGCATCTGAAGAAGCAGTGGGCGGAAGCCGCCGCGCGGATAGGGATCAAGCTGGATCCCGAGTACAGCGCCGGGCCGCTCGGCAAGGACTACCACGGCGTCGCCGTCACCTACGCGGGTGTGGGCGTACGGCCCATGCTCCACCGCAACCGGGTCGAGCAGCGCAAGACCCTCGTCATCCTCGACGAGATCCACCACGCCGGTGACTCCAAGTCCTGGGGCGAGGCGTGCCTGGAGGCCTTCGAGCCCGCCACCCGCCGGCTCGCGCTCACCGGCACGCCCTTCCGGTCCGACACCAACCCCATCCCCTTCGTCACGTACGAGGAGGGCAACGACGGCATCCGGCGGTCGGCCGCCGACTACACCTACGGGTACGGCAACGCGCTCGCCGACCACGTCGTGCGGCCCGTCATCTTCCTCTCCTACAGCGGCCAGATGCGCTGGCGGACCAAGGCCGGCGACGAGATCGCCGCGCGGCTCGGCGAGCCGATGACCAAGGACGCGATCAGTCAGGCCTGGCGTACGGCGCTCGACCCGCGCGGCGAGTGGATGCCGAGCGTGCTGCGCGCCGCCGACCAGCGGCTGACCGAGGTCAGGAAGGCCATCCCGGACGCCGGTGCCCTCGTCATCGCCTCCGACCAGGACTCGGCCCGGGCGTACGCGAAGCTCATCCGGGAGATCACCGGGTCCAAGGCGACCCTCGTGCTCTCCGACGACGCCGGCGCGTCCAAGCGGATCGACGACTTCAGCGAGAGCAACGACCGGTGGATGGTCGCCGTCCGCATGGTGTCCGAGGGCGTCGACGTCCCGAGGCTCGCGGTGGGCGTCTACGCCACCACCATCTCCACCCCCCTCTTCTTCGCCCAGGCCGTCGGCCGTTTCGTACGGTCCCGGCGGCGCGGCGAGACCGCCTCCGTCTTCCTCCCGACCGTCCCGGACCTCCTCACCTTCGCCAACGAGATGGAGGTGGAACGGGACCACGCCCTCGACAAGCCGAAGAAGGAGGGCGAGGAGGACCCGTACGCCGAGTCCGAGAAGGAGATGGAGGAGGCGAACAAGGAGGAGGACGAGGACACCGGCGAGCAGGAGCAGTTCGCTTTCGAGGCGCTGGAGTCCGAGGCCGTCTTCGACCGGGTGCTGTACGACGGCGCCGAGTTCGGCATGCAGGCCCACCCGGGCAGCGAGGAGGAGCAGGACTACCTCGGGATCCCGGGACTGCTGGAACCCGATCAGGTGCAGCTGCTGCTCCAGAAGCGGCAGGCCCGGCAGATCGCGCACAGCCGCAAGAAGCCGGACGCCGAGGCGGACCTGCTGGAGCTGCCCGCCGAGCGCCGGCCCGTCGTCTCGCACAAGGAGATGATGGAGCTGCGCAAGCAGCTCAACACCATGGTCAGCGCGTACGTCCACCAGAGCGGCAAGCCCCACGGCGTGATCCACACCGAGCTGCGCCGGGTGTGCGGCGGACCGCCGAGCGCCGAGGCCACGGCCGGGCAGTTGCGGCAGCGGATCGCCAAGGTGCAGGAGTGGGCCACCCGGATGAGGTGACGCGGGGTGCCTGTCACCTCGCGGCGCGGGACCGTACGTATCAGGACAAACGGAGTGGTCCGTACCGGCTACTGCCCGGATTCTGGACGGAGGCTTCCGCTGAGCGAACCCGCTTCGCTACTGTCCCGCTACGCACACGCCCCGTGGCAGCGCCGCCGCGGAGCGCAGCCGTGAAGCGACGCGGCCCGGTAAGAGACCGGGCCGCCGGCCGATCGGCGGCCTCTGAAGCGCGTCACTGACGGGACTCCGTGACGCACCCGCCGCGAGGCTGCCGACCTCACCACTTGGAGGAGTGGGCGTCGTGACCGCGGAGACCTCTCAGACGCTTGACCGGGGACTGCGTGTCCTCAAGCTCCTGGCCGACACGGACCACGGGCTCACCGTCACCGAGCTTTCCACCAAACTGGGCGTGAACCGGACCGTGGTGTACCGGTTGCTGGCCACGCTGGAGCAGCACGCCCTCGTACGGCGTGATCTCGGCGGGCGTGCCCGGGTGGGGCTCGGTGTGCTGCGGCTCGGACGGCAGGTGCATCCGCTGGTACGGGAGGCCGCACTGCCCGCACTGCGCTCGCTCGCGGAGGACATCGGGGCGACGGCCCACCTCACGCTGGTGGACGGCGCCGAGGCGCTGGCCGTGGCCGTCGTGGAACCCTCGTGGACGGACTATCACGTGGCCTACCGGGCCGGGTTCCGGCATCCGCTGGACCGCGGTGCCGCGGGGCGGGCGATTCTCGCCGCTCGGCAGCAGGGGTTCGGGGAGCCGGGTTACCTGCTGACGCACGGGGAACTGGAGGCCGGCGCGAGTGGGGCGGCCGCACCTTTGCTGGGGGTCACCGGGGTGGAGGGCAGTGTCGGGGTCGTCATGCTGGCGGACGCGGTGCCGGAGCGGGTGGGGCCGCGGGTGGTGGACGCGGCGCGGGAGGTCGCGGAGGCGCTGCGCTGAGCGGTGCGGGTTCGTCGTCGGCCGCGGGTCCGGTGGGGGCTGGTCGTGCCCGCGCGGCGGTAGCCGCATATCGATACAGCCCCGCGCCCCTGGGTGGGTGCGGTAGCCGCAGATCGATACAGCCCCGCCCCCTGGGTGGGTGCGGTCGCGGTCGGCCGACACGCCCACGTGATGGACGGGCGGTCACCGCCGGCCGGCATGCCGCGTACTCAACCGGCAGCCACAGCACCCCGACACGCCCACCTGCTCAACCGGCAGCCGTCGCCGGCCCCAGTCCCGCCAGCACCCTCAACTGCAGCCACAGCAGCAGGCGTTCGTCGGGGTCGTCCAGGTCGATCCCGACCTGTTTCCGCACCTGCTTCAGCCGGTATCGGCACGTGTTCGGATGCACGGCGAGCAGCCGCGCCGCCTCCGCCATGTCGCACCCCGCGTCGAACCAACAGACCAGCGTGCGGGCGTAGTCGGTCCCGTGCTCGCCGTCGTACGCCAGCACCCGCCGCCAGGATCCCGCAGTCAACTGCCGGTGCCCCCCGAGTACTTCGGCAAGCCGCAGCAGCGTCACCCGCGGCCGCACCTCGTCGACCGTCGCCACCGGCAGCGACGGCCCGAGCACCCGCAGCACCAGGTCGGCGTCCGCCCGCGACCCGGCCACCGCCCCGAGCCCTGCCACCACCTCGCCCAGCCCCGCCCGCACCGGCACCCTCAGCGACTGCCCCGCCCGCGCGACGATGTCCTCCGCCAGCCGCCGGTGGCGGACGCCGGGTGCCGGCAGCAACGCGTACACCACGCCGTCGAGCAGCACACACGCGTGGCGCCCGTACCGCGCCTCGCAAGCCAGCCGTACGACGTCCAGCAGCCGTAGCGCAGTCTGCTCGGCGTCCGGAAGGCCGGCCGTGTCCAGGGCGAAGGCGGCCACCCGTACCGGGCCCTCGACTCCCAGCCCCACGGCGGACGTTGCCGCGTCCGCCGTCCCCTCCAGCACCCGCCGCAGCAGATCGCTGTTCTGGTGCCGGGCCAGTTCCTGTGCCGCCCGCGCCCGCAGGAGCAGCAGCGCGGCCGTCGTCGCCCCCTGGACGAGGGTTTCCTCCGCGTCCGCCGCGAGCGTGCCGTCGTCGACGACCCACACCGAGCCGAGGGTCTCCCCGCCCGCCCGGACGGCGACCGCGAGGCGCGGCAGGGTGCCGTCCCCCAGTGCGGGCAGCCGCAGGGGGCCGTCGGCCGCGAACAGCATCCGGTACTGCTCGGTGTTCTCCACGGCCGCCGGTACCTGGAGGCCCAGGATGCCCTGGCGGCGGTCCTCGTCGACGGGCTGGCCGGGGACCGTGGAGTAGGCGAGGATCCGTCGGCGCGGGTCCTCCACGGCCGTCGCCCCGCCGGTCGCTGCCGCGATGGCGTCGGCGAGTGCGAAGAGGTCGCCGTGGCCGCCCGTGGCCGGGACCGGCCGGGCGCCGATCGCCGAGGCCAGCAGCAGATGTGCCCGGTGCCAGGCCGTGTCCTCGGCCACGGACAGCAGCGCCACGCCGTACGTCTCCGCCTCGGCCGTCGGCCCGTCCGCACCCCGCACCACCAGGCCGGCCATCCCGGCCTCCGCGGACGCCCTCACCAGCGGTCCCGCCGCGGCCGCCCGCACCCCGACCGCCAGCAGCAGCGCGCCCGGCGCCTGGGGGAGCGGGGCGTGGGCGTCGTAGAGGAGTGCCTCCGTGACCGGGACGGTGAGTCCGGCGGGCGCGGTGTGCAGGCGTACGGACGTACCGCCGACGGCGTCCAGGAGGTCCCCGAGAGTGCAGGCGTCCATGGGGCCCCAGAAGGTTTGGCCGATTCGCAAAGAGACGTACGTATTCATTGTCGGACCACACAACCCGGGGCGGCAGCCCGGGCCGGAGACTCGGCACATGACCGGAGTGAGTATCCGTACCGTCCACGACGTCGCCGGCCTCGGTGCCGTCAGCGCGTACTTCGGCGAGGTGTGGCGGACCCCGCGCACGGCCCCGCCCTATCCGGCCGAGGTGCTGCGCAGCCTGGTCCACGCGGGCGGCGCGGTGCACGCCGCATACGACGGTGAGCGCCTCGCCGGGGCCTGTGCCGCCGTGTTCGGGCCGCCGGGCTCGCAGGAGGTGTACTCCCTGGTCGCCGCCGCGGAGCCCGGGCTCGGACAGCCGGTGAAGCGGGCGCAGCGGGACTGGGCGCTCGGCCTCGGCGCCCGCACCATGCGCTGGACCTTCGACCCGCTGGTCGCCCGCAACGCCCGCTTCAACCTGGCGAAACTGGGCGCGGTGGGCACCGAGTACGTCGTCGACTTCTACGGCCCCATGAGGGACGGCGTGAACGACGGCGACGAGAGCGACCGGCTGACGGTGAGCTGGGATCTGGGGGCGCCGGGACAGCCGTACGACCCGGGTGACCCGCACGACCCGGGTGACCGCGAGGGTGCTCCCGCCACCCACCCTGCCCCCGACGGACAGGCCCTTGCCCGCCGCGACCTCGCCGGTCTGCACGTCTGGTGCCGGGTCCCGGACGACGTCGTCACGCTGCGGGCCGCCGACCCGGCGCTCGCGCTGCGCTGGCGGCGGGCCGTGCGGGAGGTGTTCACCGAGGCCTTCGGGCAGGGGTTCCGGGCGACCGGGATGTCCCGCGACGGCTGGTACACCCTCACCCGCGAGAACGACGAGGAAGGCACCGTATGAAACTCGAACGCGTCGAGGTCGTCCATGTGGCGATCCCGCTGGTCAGCCCCTTCCGGACCTCCTTCGGCACGATGACCACGAAGGACACCTTCCTGCTGCACGTCGTCACGGACACCGCGGAGGGCTGGTCGGAGTTCGCCGCCGACCCCCAGCCGCGGTACTGCTCGGAGTTCGTGGCGGGCGCGGAGCTCGTGCTGCGGGACTTCCTGGTGCCGAAGGTGGCGGCACTGCCCACGCTCACGGCCGCGCTGGTCGGGCCCGCCGTCGGCGGGATCAAGGGGCACGAACTGGCGAAGGCGGCCCTGGAGACGGCGCTCCTGGACGCGGAGCTGCGGTCGTACGGCATGCCGCTGGCGGTGTATCTCGGCGCGGTGCGCGAGCGGGTGCCCGCGGGGGTGTCGGTGGGGATCAAGGACTCCGTACCGGAGCTGCTGGACGACGTCGAGCGGTATCTCGCCGAGGGGTACGTCCGGATCAAGCTGAAGATCGAACCGGGCTGGGACGTCGAGCCGGTACGGGCCGTACGCGAGCGCTTCGGCGCCGCACTGCCCCTCCAGGTCGACGCCAACACGGCGTACACGCTCGCGGACGCGGAACACCTGCGGCGCCTCGACGAGTTCGGGCTGTTGCTGATCGAGGAGCCGCTGGACGAGAACAACCTGTACGGCCACGCGCGCCTGCAGAGCCGTATGGCCACCCCCGTCTGCCTCGACGAGTCCCTGCACAACGCCCGCGACACCGCCTCCGCGATCGCGATGGACGCCTGCCGGGTCGTGAACGTCAAGCCCGCCCGCGTGGGCGGCTATCTGGAGGCTCGCCGCATCCACGACGTGGCCCGCGCGCACGGCGTGCCGGTGTGGTGCGGCGGCATGCTGGAGACAGGGATCGGCCGCGCCCCGAACCTCGCCCTGGCCGCCCTGCCCGGCTTCACCCTCCCCGGTGACACCTCGGCGTCCGCCCGCTACTTCGCCGAGGACATCACCGAGCCGTTCGTCCTGGAGGACGGCCACCTGCCGGTACCCCGTACGCCCGGCATCGGCGTGGCACCGCTGCCCGACGTCCTACGGCGCTTCACGCGCGCGAGACGGGATCTGCACCGGGGCTGACCGGCTCGTGGCCGGAAGTGACCGCCGCGTTAGATTGACCTCGTGCTCTCTCGCCTCACGCGCCCCCAGGCCGTCGCCGTCTGTGCTCTGCCCGTCGTGGCGCTGATCGCCACGGCCCTCTTCGCGCCGCTGCCCTTCGCGCTGGCGCAGCCCGGGATGACGGCGAACGTCCTCGGCAAGAACGAGGGCGCGGCCGTGATCACGATCTCCGGGGCGAAGACGCGTACGACGAGCGGGCAGCTGCGGATGACGACCATCGAGGCGACCGGGCCCGACACGCATGTCTCGCTCGGCGACATCCTCGACAGCTGGTTCCGCGCCGACCAGGCCGTCATGCCCCACGACGCGGTCTACCCGAGCGGGCAGAGCGTCAAGGAGATCGAGAAGCACAACACCGCGCAGATGAAGGAGTCCCAGGACGCGGCGACCCAGGCGGCCCTCGGCTACCTCAAGCTCCGCGACGACAAGGTCAAGGTCACGCTGAAGCTCGCCGATGTCGGGGGGCCGAGCGCGGGACTGCTGTTCACCCTGGGGATCATCGACAAGCTCGACGGTGACGGCGCCGGGGGCGATCTCACGGGCGGCCGCGTCATCGCCGGGACCGGCACGATCGACGCGGACGGCACGGTCGGCGCGGTGGGTGGCGTGGCCCTGAAGACACAGGCCGCGAAGCGGGACGGGGCGACGGTGTTCCTGGTCCCCGAGGAGGAGTGCTCCGACGCGAGGGCGGAACTGCCGAAGGGGCTGCGGCTGATTCCGGTGACGTCCCTGAAGGGGGCGGTGAGCGCGCTGACCGCGCTGGAGTCGGGTAAGGGGTCCGTCCCCGCCTGCTAGTGCGCGAAGGCCGGCCTCCTCGGGGAAGCCAGCCGGAGTCCGACCTCCACCAGGGTCCAGCCGAGCCGGGTCCTGATGGCGTACGGCCGTTTGGCCTGCGCGGCGAGGCGGTGGGCGTCGGCCTCGGCGCGGAGCTCGGCGGAGCGGAGGTGGTGCAGGGCGAGGTGGGTCTCGGGGTGCATGGCGGGCCCTTTCAGTCCGTCTCGGTCGGGAACAGATGCGTGTGGATGCGTACTTGCTCCGAGCCGGGGTCCTCGTCGGTGACCCGGCCGCGGTAGTCGTTGATCAGGGCGTGCATCTTGGTCACGAGCTCGGCGCCCAGTTCGGGTGTGAGGTGGAGCGTCGCGTCGCTCATGTCGGTGGCGCGGCTCCATTCCCTGGACCAGCGCTCGCGGGTGTGGAGCCAGTTGGACAACTCGCGGGCGTGAGTGGCGGCCACCTCGTGCAGGAAGATCTCCGCCATCCCGCGGAGTTCCGGCCCTGCCCCGTCGAACTCGGTGGTGTCGAAGGTCAGTCCCTGGTCCACGGCCTTCCACCACCGCTCCCGCCCCTTGCCGTGCTCCGGGGCATCCGCGATGAAGCCGTACTCGGCGAGCTGCCGCAGGTGATAGCTGGTGGCTCCGCTGGACTCGCCCAGCCGCTCGGCGAGCATCGACGCGGTGGCGGGTCCGCGCCGACGCAGGGCGTTGAGCAGTTCCATCCGCAGGGGATGGGCCAGCCCGCGCAGTGAACGGGCGTCGAGTTTCCGTACGTTGGGCTCTTCCGGCATGCGTACAAAGGTAGTCTTGCAAAGAGTTCTTTGCAACGGGTTCTTTGTAACTCCGTCGACCGAAGGCCGACCCCTACGTCACGAACCCGTCCGCCTTCATCGAGTCCAGCGCCACCGTCCGCCGGGACCTTCGCCCCACGTCCGCGCCTCCAGTCCTCGTGTTAGCGGCCCGCCCGGT
>NZ_JBVHLJ010000012.1:123001-246885 GCF_055559055.1 Streptomyces sp. NPDC024687
GTGAGGCCGGCCGGTGCGCTCGCCGGTGCTGCGGGCCGAAGTACGCCGATGCCCCTGGTCGTCCGCAGGGACCTTCGCCTCATATCCCGGCCTCCAGTCCTCGTGTTAGCGGCCCGCCCGGTGAGGCCGGCCGGTGCGCTCGCCGGTGCTGCGGGCCGAAGTACGCCGATGCCCCTGGTCGTCCGCAGGGACCTTCGCCTCATATCCCGGCCTCCAACACCCGTGGCGGCGGCCCGCCCGGTGAGGTCAGTCGGTGCGCTCGCCGGTACTCCCGGCAGGCGCGCGACGATGCCCCGGCCCCCCGCAGGCACCCCCGCCTTCATGCCCCGTGGCAGCCGTCCGCCCAGCGAGGCTGGCCGGCGCGCTCGCCGGTACTCCCGACAGGGGCACCCCGATGCCCCCAGCCGCCCGCGGGCATCGCCGCCTCACGTCCCCACCCTCAACCCCCGTGGCCGCACCAGCAGTTCCGCCAGTGAGGCCAGCCAGTCGAGCAGTAGGGCGAGCGTTACCGTGAGGATCGAGCCCAGCATCAGTACCGGCATGCGCTGGTCGGTGATGCCCGTCGTGATCAGGACGCCGAGGCCGCCGCCTCCGGCGAAGGTCGCCAGGGTCGCCGTACCGATGTTGAGGACCAGGGCCGTGCGGACGCCCGCGAGGATCAGGGGGACGGCCAGCGGGAGTTCGACGCGGGTCAGGACTCCCAGCGGAGTCATGCCGATGCCCCGCGCCGCCTCCAGCAGGGTCGGGTCGTTGCCCTTCAGGCCCGCGATCGTGTTCGACAGGACCGGCAGGACGGCGTAGGCGATCATGCCGATCAGGACGGCCTTCGTGCCCGTGCCCAGCCAGATCACCAGCAGGGCCAGCAGGCCGATCGCGGGGGTCGCCCGGCCTGTGCCGGCGACCGCCGTCACCACCCGACTCGCCTTCCTGAAGGCCCCGCGGGTCAGCCCGATCCCCAGCGGGATCGCGAGGAGCAGCACGAAGAACGTCGAGATCACCGTCAGCTTCACGTGCTGCCACAGGGCCTTGGACACCTGCCCGTTCGACAGCGCCTTCGCCGAGAGCGGGTCCAGGTCGGCCTGCTCGAACCACAGCCAGGTCGCGAGCAGGACGGCGATGAGGAACGCGGGCAGGAGGGTCAGCTTCTGCCAAGTCACGTGAGGTCGGGGCGGGGCCGGTAGGGGAGGAGCCGCCGTCTCAGTCGCACCCGGAGTCTCCGCAGGCTCTCGGGTCTCCGCAGGCTCCCGGGTCTCCGCCGGCTCAGCAGTCTCCTCCCGCTCCGGAGCCTCCGCCGACCCCAAAGTCTCCGTAGGTCCCAGAGCCTCCTCCAGCTCCGTAGTCTCAGAAGCCGTCACGCTTTCCGCACCCCTTCGCCGGCACCCTCCCGCTCCGCGGTCTCGAAACGGTCGGCCACCAACATCTCGTGCACGCAGTTCATGAGCGTCTCCATGTCGACGACCCCCGTGTACTCACCGTGCCGCCCGGTCACCGCGACCCGCCCCGCGCTGTCGGCCAGCACGGCCCCCAACGCGTCCCGCAAGGTCGCGTCCCCGGGCACCGTGTCGCTCACCGGCGTCCCGGCCCGGGCCAGCGACCCCTTCGCCCGCATCATGTCGCCGCGCCTGAGCCACTTGTAGGGCCGTCCGCGCCTGTCCAGCAGCAGGATCTCGTTCGTCCGGCTGCCCCGGAGCCTGTTGAAGATCTCCTGGAGGGGGTCGTCGATGCTCGCCGTCGGACAGTCCGTGATCCCCACATCCCGCACCCGGGTGAGGTTCAGTCGCTTCAGCGCCGCCCCGGCGCCGACGAACCCGGACACGAAGTCGTCGGCCGGGTGGGCCAGGATCGCCTCGGGGGTGTCGAACTGGGCGATGTGGGAGCGCTCGCGCAGCACGGCGATCCGGTCACCCAGCTTGATCGCCTCGTCGAAGTCATGGGTGACGAAGACGATCGTCTTGCGCAGTTCGCGCTGGAGCCGGAGCAGGTCTTCCTGGAGATGGTCACGGGTGATCGGGTCGACCGCGCCGAACGGCTCGTCCATCAGCAGGACCGGCGGATCGGCGGCGAGCGCCCTCGCCACGCCCACCCGCTGCTGCTGGCCGCCGGAGAGCTGACGCGGATAGCGGCCGTGGAACTCGCCGGGGTCCAGCCCGACGAGGCCGAGCAGTTCCTCCACCCGGTCCTCGATCCGGCCCTTCCCCCAGCCGGTCATCCTCGGCACGAGCGCGATGTTCTGCGCGACCGTCATGTGCGGGAAGAGCCCGGCCGACTGGATGGCGTAACCCACCTTGCGGCGCAGCCTGACCGGGTCGACGTCGGTCACGTCCTCACCGTTGATCCGGATGCGTCCACCGGTCGGCTCGATCAACCTGTTGATCATCTTGAGCGTGGTCGACTTACCGCATCCGGACGGCCCCACGAAGACGACGGTCTCGCCCGCCCTGATGTCCAGGGTGACGTTGTCGACGGCGGGCTGCCCACTGCCGGGATACCTCTTGGTCAGGTTCTCCAGCTCGATGGACGCACCCGAGGTGCCGGACGACTCAGACACGGATCCCCCTCGGAATCGTCAACCGTCCGATCAGGACGTACGCGGCGTCGAACAGCAGGGCGAGGACGATGATCCCGAGCGTGCCCGCGAGCACCTGGTTGAGCGCGTTCTCGCTGCCCGGCGAGGCGATGCCGCGGAAGATCTCCTTGCCGAGGCCGGGCCCGGAGGCGTACGCGGCGATCGCGGCGATGCCCATCAGCATCTGCGTCGAGACCCGGATCCCGGTCAGGATCGGCGGCCAGGCGAGCGGCAGCTCGACCCGCGCCAGGCGCGTCACCCGGGACATCCCGATGCCCTGGGCCGCGTCCACCAGGGACGGATCGACCCCGCGCAGGCCCACGATCGCGTTGCGGACGATCGGCAGCAGCCCGTACAGGGTCAGGGCGATCACCGTGGGCGGCATCCCCAGTCCCACGGCCGGGACGAGCAGACCGATCATGGCGAGCGACGGGACGGTCAGGATCGTCGAGGTGGCCGTGGTGGCGAGGTTGCCGCCCCACTCGCTCCGACAGGTCACGACACCGATCAGCACTCCGATCGCCGTCGCCACGACCATGCACTGGAAGACGACGCTCGCATGCTGGTAGGCGTCCGTGAGCAGCTGCTGGTGACGGTCGCCGAGGTACTCCCAGAAGGTCACACCCGCTCACCCCAGTGGCTAGGTCACTCCCGAAGGGCCGGATCCTCCGCCGCCTGCTCCACCAGCGGGATGATCCGCAGCGGAACGGGGTTCTCCATGACGATCGCGGTGGCGGCCCGGACGATCCCATCGAAACCGACAACCCGGTCGATCACACGTTGGAGATCGGCGTTGGAGCGGGCCACGAGGCGGCACAGCATGTCCCCGCTGCCGGTGGTGGTGTGCAGCTCCAGGACCTCCGGCACGGTCGCCAAGTGCGCCCGTACGTCGGCCCCTTGCCCCTGCCGGATCTGGAGCGTGGCGAACGCGGTCACCGGGTAGCCGAGCGCCGCCGGATCGACCTGCGGACCGAACCCCCGGATGACTCCGTTCGACTGAAGCCGGTCCAGGCGCGCCTGCACGGTCCCCCGGGCCACCCCCAGCCGCCGGGACATCTCGAGGACCCCGATCCGCGGCTCGCGCGCGAGGAGCACGATGATCCGCCCGTCCAGTGCGTCGATCCCCACAGCAGCCTCCCGGAGAGATGGTCATCATGTACAGAAAGGCCGCCGATACGGCCGTACTGCTGAACACATTGTCCAGTGAATGCGCGAACTATTGCGCACCTTGCAGTGCGGAGCCAGGCTTCGCACATGACGCAGACCACACACCACACTCCCGACACCGCCCGGCAGGCCGATCCCTTCCCGGTCAAGGGAATGGACGCGGTCGTCTTCGCCGTCGGCAACGCCAAGCAGGCGGCGCACTACTACTCGACCGCCTTCGGCATGCGGCTCGTGGCCTACTCCGGACCGGAGAACGGCAGCCGCGAGACCGCGAGCTACGTGCTGGAGAACGGCTCCGCACGGTTCGTGTTCACCTCGGTCATCAAGCCCGCCACGCCCTGGGGTCACTTCCTCGCCCAGCACGTGGCCGAGCACGGCGACGGCGTGATCGACCTCGCCATCGAGGTCCCGGACGCCCGCCGCGCCTACGACTACGCCCTCGAACACGGCGCCCGCTCGGTGGCCGAGCCGTACGAGCTGAAGGACGAGCACGGCACGGTCGTCCTCGCCGCGATCGCCACCTACGGCGAGACCCGCCACACCCTGGTCGAGCGCATCGGCTACGACGGCCCGTACCTGCCCGGCTTCGCCGCGGCCGCCCCGATCGTCGAGCCGCCCGCCCACCGCACCTTCCAGGCCGTCGACCACTGCGTAGGCAACGTCGAGCTCGGCCGGATGAACGAGTGGGTCGGCTTCTACAACAAGGTCATGGGCTTCACGAACATGAAGGAGTTCGTGGGCGACGACATCGCCACCGAGTACAGCGCGCTGATGTCGAAGGTGGTGGCCGACGGCACGCTCAAGGTGAAGTTCCCGATCAACGAGCCCGCCATCGCCAAGAAGAAGTCCCAGATCGACGAGTACCTGGAGTTCTACGGCGGCGCGGGCGTCCAGCACATCGCGCTGAACACCAACGACATCGTGCAGACCGTACGGACCATGCGGGCGGCCGGGGTCCAGTTCCTCGACACCCCCGACTCCTACTACGACACCCTCGGCGAGTGGGTCGGCGACACCCGGGTGCCGGTCGACACGCTCCGCGATCTGAAGATCCTCGCCGACCGCGACGAGGACGGCTATCTGCTGCAGATCTTCACCAAGCCGGTCCAGGACAAGCCGACCGTGTTCTTCGAGATCATCGAGCGGCACGGCTCCATGGGCTTCGGCAAGGGCAACTTCAAGGCCCTGTTCGAGGCCATCGAGCGGGAGCAGGAGAAGCGGGGCAACCTCTAGCAAGCCCCCTTTCCGCGTAACGCTCGTAGGCTGGCCCCATGGCCAGGATCAACGACGTGGGCGGCACGCAGGGATTCGGCGCGATCGACACCACCGACGACACCGAGCCCTTCCACGCGGACTGGGAGGCTCGGGTCGTCGGCCTCTTCAACACCCTGCGCGCGCAAGGCGTCTTCAACACGAACGAGTTCCGGGACGCGATCGAGTCGATGCCGCCGGCGGAGTACCTGGCGGCGTCGTACTACGAGCGCTGGTTCACCGCGATCCGCGTCCTGCTCGAACGCAAGGGCGTGATCGAGCCGGGTGAGCTCGATGACTGAGGCGCCCCCCGACCGCTTCCCGCCCGGCACCCGGGTCCGCACCTACCGCCACGACCCGCCGCACCACACCCGCCTGCCCCGGTACGCGCGCGGCAAGCGGGGCATGGTCGTCGAGCCGGAGGGCCCGGAGGAACTGGCCGACGTCAGTGCGCAGGGGCGGGGGGACGCGCCCGTCGAGCAGATCTACGCGGTCCGCTTCGAGGCCCGCGACCTCTGGGGCGAGGGCGACCACCACGTCGTACTGGACCTTTGGGAGAGCTACCTGGAGGAGGACCGCGATGACGAGCGGTGACCACCACACCGACGCGACGATCGCCCGGCGGGTACGGCGCCTGGAGACCCTCCTGGAGGAGAAGGGGCTGATCACCGGCGAGCGCCTTGACGAGGCGATCGACGCGTTCCTCGCCGAGTCCTCGCCGGCCAACGGGGCACGGGTCGTGGCCCGCGCCTGGACCGACGACGCCTACCGGGCCCGGCTGCTCGCGGACGGCACGGCCGCCGTGCGGGAACTCGGCTACATGGAGGGCTCGTTCCAGCGCCTGCGGGTCGTGGAGAACACCGAGTCGCTCCACAACGTCGTCGTCTGCACCCTCTGCTCCTGCTACCCGCTCCGGCTCCTGGGCCCGTCTCCCAGCTGGTACAAGTCCGAGGCCTACCGCTCCCGCGTGGTCCGCGAACCACGGGAGGTACTGCGGGAGTTCGGCCTGACCCTGCCCGACTCGACTCAGATCACGGTGTGGGACTCCAGCGCGGAGACCCGCTACCTGGTCCTGCCCCGCAGGCCCGAGGGCACGGAAGGACTCGGCGAGCAGGAGCTGGCGGCGCTGGTGACGAGGAACGCCCTCATCGGTACGGCCGCGGTGTGACCGCCTTCGCGTCCATCGCCTTCGCGTCCACCCCCTTCGCGTCCATCGCCGGCACATCCGCATCCGGCACGCCCTCGTCCGGCACCTCCCCCAGCGCCGCCAACGCCTCCCGCGCCGCCCGCACCCGCGAGGGCGAGAACCAGGGGTTGATCTGAAGCGCCTCCCGAAGATGACGGCGCGCCGGGGCGTACTGCCCCGTCCCCCGCTCGATCATGCCCAGGTGATAGGCGTACAGCGCGCTGCGCACCCCGCCCCCGTGCACCTTGTCCGTCGCGATCCGGGCGTACCGCAGGGCCTCCTTGTCCTGGCCCGCCCGGTGCAGCGCCCACCCCAGCGCGTCCGCCACCGCGATCCCCGGCTGCCGCAGCCACTCGGCCCGCAGACGCCGTACCGCGGACGCCGGGTCACTGTGGTCCGCCTCGAACTGCCCGAGCACCAGCTCCTCGTCGGCCCCGTCCGCCGCGGCGCGTTCCACCACCGCCCGCAGCAGGTCGTACTGCACCCGGGCCGCCTGCCCGAGCCCCAGCCACTCGTACAACTCGCCCAGCTCCAGGGCGTACTGCGGAAGCGGCTGCTTCGCGAGGGCCATCCGGTAGGCGTTCAGGGCCTCCGTCGTGCGGCCCAGTGCCGCGAGGACCCGCCCCTGCCCGGCCTGTGCGGCCCGCTGGTCGGGGTCGATCCGGACGGCCTCCTGGAAGTGCCGCAGCGCGTCCTCGCGGTCACCGCGCTCCCAGGCGAGCTGCCCGGCCCGCTCCAGATACGCGGCCCGCTCGGCCGGCGCCCGCGCCCCGGCCGCCGCGTCGGAGAGCTGGGCCGCCGCGTCCTCGCGCCAGCCCCGGTCCCGGTACACGGCCGCCGCCCGGGCCATCACCGCCGGCCCCGACCGCAGCTCCGTCAGCCGCTCCAGCGCCGCACGGGCCGCCTTGTAGTCGCCGAGTCCCGTGTACGCGTCGATCAGCGCCGGATACGTCGTCCACCGCTTCGGCTCCAGCTTCCGCGCCGCCTCGCCCCAGGTCCGGGCGGTCCGGAAGTCCCGGCGCGCGTTCGCGAGGGCGGCCAGACCACCGAGGGCCGCCGCGTTCGCCCGCACCTTCAAGGACGTCCGCAGACTGTCGTCGGCCTTGGCGTAGAACGTCGTGTCGGCCGTCCGCCGCCCCTGCTCGGCGTACGCCGTCCCGAGCACCGCCCACGACTCGGCGTCCTCGGGATGGCGGCGCAGATGGCTCTCCCGCTCACCGATCAGGGCCGCCAGATCGGGCAGCGCGGCCGGCACCCCGGCGGCGACCGCCGTCAGCGCCTGGGCTCCCGGGGCGGGCGCGGGAGCGCGGGTCGCCGTCCGCTCCGCGGGCAGCAGCGCCAGCACCGTACCGAGCACCGCGCAGCCGGCGACCGCGGCGATCACCAGACGCCCGTGCAGCCGGGCCCGCCGCTCCTCCGGGCGATCCCGCCGCCGCTCCTCCGGCCGGTCCTTGGTGGCTTGGTTCTCCATGGCGCTCACTGTGCGCCAGTACGACGAGCACACCCCGGCATGCGGCGGTTGCCGCTGGTGGGGTTCACACCGATGGCCCCCGGTGCGACGCTGTGATCATGAGCCGTATCGAAGCCCCCCGCGACGAGGTCACCGGCAACCTGGTGGACCGCCTGCTCACCGGTCTGCCCGTCGACGCCGTCCTCACCGACCCGGACGTCACGGTCTCCTACGCCAACGACATGGCGAGCTTCTGCCCGGCCGGCACCCCCGCGGTGGTCGTCCTGCCGCGTACGGCCGAACAGGTCCAGCACGTCATGCGCATCGCCACCGAACTGCGCGTCCCGGTCGTCCCCCAGGGCGCCCGCACGGGCCTGTCGGGCGCGGCCAACGCCTCCGACGGCTGCATCGTGCTCTCCCTGACGAAGATGGACCGGATCCTGGAGATCAACCCGGTCGACCGCATCGCCGTCGTCGAACCCGGCGTCGTCAACGCGACCCTCGCCCGCGCGGTGAACGAACTCGGCCTCTACTACCCGCCGGACCCCTCCAGCTGGGAGATGTGCACGATCGGCGGCAACATCGGCACCGCGTCCGGCGGACTGTGCTGTGTGAAGTACGGGGTCACGGCGGAGTACGTCCTCGGACTGGACGTCGTGCTCGCGGACGGGCGGCTCATGTCCACCGGCCGCCGTACCGCCAAGGGGGTCGCCGGATACGACCTGACCCGCCTGTTCGTGGGCTCCGAGGGCTCGCTCGGCATCGTCGTGCGGGCGGTCCTGGGCCTGCGGCCGAAGCCGCCCGAGCAGCTCGTGCTGGCCGCCGAGTTCTCCTCCGGGGCCGCCGCCTGCGACGCGGTGTGCCGGATCATGGAGGGCGGGCACGTGCCGTCCCTCCTCGAACTGATGGACCGTACGACGGTCAAGGCCGTCAACGACCTGGCGCACATGGGACTCCCGGAGACCACCGAGGCCCTGCTCCTCGCCGCCTTCGACACCACAGACCCGGCCGCCGACCTCGCCGCCGTCGGCGCGCTGTGCGAGGCGGCCGGTGCCACCCAGGTCGTCCCGGCCGACGACGCCGCCGAGTCGGAACTGCTGCTCCAGGCCCGCAGGCTCTCCCTCACCGCTCTCGAGGCCGTCAAGGGCACCACGATGATCGACGACGTGTGCGTGCCCCGCTCCCGGCTCGGCGAGTTGCTCGAGGGGACCGAGCGGATCGCCGACAAGCACCGGCTCACCATCGGTGTCGTCGCCCACGCGGGCGACGGCAACACCCACCCCACGGTCTGTTTCGACGCCGCCGACCCCGACGAGTCCCGGCGGGCCCGCGAGTCCTTCGACGAGATCATGGCCCTCGGCCTGGAGCTCGGCGGCACGATCACCGGGGAGCACGGGGTGGGCGTACTGAAGAAGGAGTGGCTGGCGCGCGAGATCGGCCCGGTGGGCGTGGAGATGCAACGGGCCGTGAAGGGCGTCTTCGACCCGCTGGGGATCCTGAACCCGGGCAAGCTGTTCTGACTGTTCTTTGCGGCTGAACCGCCGCCGCTCTCGCGGACCTGGCTGGTCGCCGTTGTGGTTCCTCAATTGATGGTTGCGGTCGCTCACTCCCCTTCGTCCGCCGATGCGTCGCCTGGCCAGGGGTCGCCCAGCCACAGGTCGTCGGCCGGAGTCGGGGCCAGCAGCTCGGCGAGGCCGTCGTCGATGCCGAGCTGCTCCGCCTCGGAGCCCGGGGGGACCGCCCTCAGCGTGCGCTCCAGCCAGGCCGCGACCTGCGCGGCCGGGGCCTCCAGGAGGGCGTCGCCGGCGGGGGAGCTCAGCGCCATCAGCACGACACTGCGCCCCTCGACCTTCGTCGGCCACACCCGCACGTCCCCGTGCCCGCACGGGCGGAACACCCCCTCCACGAGGAGTTCGCGGGCGAAGGTCCAGTGGACGGGGTGGTCCGAGCCGATGTGGAAGGTGACGTGGACGGCGAAGGGGTCGTCGCTGCGGTAGCCCAGCCGGGCCGGGACGGGGATGCTGCGCTCGGGCGACAGGATGAGTCGGAGCTCCAGTTCGCGCTCCACCACCGTGTGATGCATGTCGTTCGTTCCTCTCTCGGCTCTCGGCACTTGGCTCTCGTCGGGTCCCGCGGTGGGCCCGTACGAGTGAGAGGGGTGGAGGGAGGGATCATTACGCGGGTTCGGCGAACTTTTTCCGGCGGTGTCACGTCCGGTACCACGCCCGGTGTCACGGCCGGTGTCAGTCGTGCCCAAAAGGGGTGGGTCCGGTGGGACTGGCAGTGGGTCTTGCGCCGGTCTGATAGATGTGGAGCCCCCTCTATTGACCCCCGAGCAGATACGGGACGACGGACATGAGCGCCCCAACCCCGGCACCCGGTGACGACAGGCCCCGCGAGGGCTACTACCCGGACCCGTCCATTCCTGGATATGTCCGTTACTGGAACGGTGCCTCCTGGGTGCCGGGCACCAGCCGTCCCGCCCCGGCGGCCGGTGAACCGCTCGCACCGCCGACCGGCGCGGGCTCCGAGCCGGGCCCGTCCCCGGTGGAGGAGACGGGCCCGCACTTCTTCGACGAGGACCCGGCCGAGGAGCCCCCGCACCCCGACACCCAGCACGGCACCCGCCCCGAACCCGCGTCCGCGTGGGCCGCCGACCGGGTCCACCAGGCGGGCTTCGGCGGCGAGCAGGACCGCCGGGTGTCGTGGGGGTCCCCGCAGGCGGCCGCGCAGGCTCAGGGGATTCCGCACCAAGGGGCCCAGCAGGGGCCGCAGGGCGCTCAGCACGGCGCGCCGCAGACTCCGCGGGGCGCCGACCCGAGGGTGCCCGGTCCCGGGCGGCCGGCCCACGGTTCCGCCCCGGCCCAGCCGGAGGGCCACGCGGCCCGTACCGACGGCACGGCCACGATCCCGCCCGTCGAGCCGGACGAGGACGGCGGCACACGGGTCTTCCGCAGGCCCACGGCCGGGTCCGGGGGAGCGGGGGAGGCGGGGGCCGCTGGGGCCGCTGGGGGCGCCCAGCAGTCCGACGACGACGGCACCATGAAGTTCCGCGCGGTCTCCCCGCGCACGGCGCAGCAGGGCGGGGGGCCCGGGGCGCAGAGCGGAAGCACACCCGGACCCGCGTACGCCGGCCCCGTCGCACAGGGCGGCCAGGGCGCCGGCGCCCAGCCCTCCGCGGCCGGTGTCTCCGCCGCTGCCGAGGCCCCGGGCTTCGGTGCCGGCAAGGCCGCCGCCGAGCGCGCCGCGGCGGCCGGTGGCGCGGGCCCCCAAGGCCCTGCCTCCGCCCCGGCCCCAGCCCCGGTCCCGTCGCCGCAGGGTGTCCCGCAGCAGAGCGGCGGCCCCCAGCAGGCGGTCGGAGTTCCGCCCGCCGCAGTTCAGCCCGCAGCCACTCCCATGAGCCCCGGCCCCGGTGGCGGTCAGCCCTCCTGGGCCCAGCAGGTGCACCGGCTCGCCGGGCCCGACGAGGAGCAGCCCGTCCCCTGGAAGCCGCCGGTCGAGGACATCTTCCAGGCGGCCGCCCGCCGCCAGGCCTCGGCCAGACCCGCGGGCCTCGGCAAGCGCCTGGCGGCGCGTCTGCTCGACACCCTCGTCGTCGGCGCGGTCACGGCCGTGGCTGCCGTCCCCCTCGGCACCAAGGCGGCCGACCACATCAACGAGAAGATCGACGCGGCCAAGCTCTCCGGCGAGACCGTGACGGTCTGGCTGCTGGACGGCACCACGTCGGTGTATCTCGGCATCGTGGTCGCCGTGCTTCTCGTCGCCGGGATCCTGTACGAGGCGTGGCCCACGGCCAAGTGGGGCCGCACGCTCGGCAAGAAGCTGTTCGGCCTGGAGGTGCGGGACATCGAGGGCCACGAGCCCCCGTCCTTCGCCGGTGCCCTGCGCCGCTGGCTGGTCTACAGCGTGCCGGGTCTGCTCGGCATCGGTCTCGTGGGCGTCGCCTGGTGCCTGTTCGACCGGCCGTGGCGCCAGTGCTGGCACGACAAGGCGGCGCATACGTTCGTGGCGGGCTGAGCGGGTCCCGCGGACGACGTACGGGATTCGGTACTCCGTACGGCCGCGCGCCGGATGCGGAGTCGGGGGGTTCGCGGTCGACTCGGGCCATGAGCAGTGAACCGCCTCCCGGCTCCGGCCAGCAGCCGCCGGATGACGACCCGTTCAGGAAGCAGCCCCCGCCCGCCGAGGGCTCGGGATCGCCGTACAGCACGCCGCCGCCGTACGGCGGAAGTCCCTACGGCGGCGGTGACCCGTACGGCGGTGGCCCCGCCGACCCGCTGGCCGGCATGCCCCCACTGGCCCCCAGCGGCCGGCGCACGCTCGCCCGGATCATCGACATGATCATGGTGGGCATCGTCGTCTGGCTCCTCACCTGGGGCTTCGGGGTCAGCGAGTTCGACGTGGACGGCGACGACATGCAGTACGGCAAGTCGCTCGCCCAGTCGGCGCTCGCCGCGGTGCTGTACATCGCCTACGACACGATCCTGATCACCCGGTCCGGGCAGACGCTCGGCAAGAAGTGGCTCGGGATGCGGGTGGCGAACCTCGACAACGGCTCCACCCCCACCGTGCAGACCACGCTGATCCGCTCGGCGGTGCTGTGGATCCCGTTCGCGTTCTGCTGCGCCTGCATCTGGACCGCCATCTCGGGCGGCTGGAGCTACTTCGACAAGCCGTACAAGCAGGGCCTCCACGACAAGGCGGCGAAGACGGTGGTGGTCAACACGGGCTGAACCGGGCGGGGGGCCGCTTCCTCCCGGGAGGCGTGCGGCGTGCCCTCATGGCGGTCGCGGTCGGGCGCCGAGCCGTCCCGGCGAACCCGTCCCCGGGCCTGGAGCGCCCTGCTCGGTGAACGCGGTGTTCGGGCGGCCGTCGTGGAGCGGGTGGCAGTGGCGGGTACCGGTTCTTTCGCCGGGTGCTCTCCGCGACGGCGCGGGCTTCGGCCGGCGAACGTGGCTGGCACTCGGGCCACTCCGGCGAACCCGAGGTGGAGAGAGGCACTCCGCTCGGCGGACGCGATCGGTGCCCGGCCCGTCCACCCTGCTCAGCGAACGTGGGTTCAGACGGCCGTCGTGGAGGTCCTGGCCACGGCCCCGGGTGGTCGACGGGCTTGCTCTCCGCGACGGCGCGGGCTTCGGTCGGCGAACGCGGCTGGCGCTCAGGCCGCAGCGACGAACCCGGGGACGAGAAGAAGCCCTCGGCGCGGCGGACGCGATCCGGGCCGGGCCGCCCTGACGGAGCACCCGAGCCGCCCCGACGAACCCGGGGGACGAGAAGAAGCACCCGGCTCGGCGGACGGGATCGGGGCCGGCCCGCTTCGACGAACCCGGGAGGCGACGCGGACCACCCTGCTGAGCGAACGCAGTGTTCAGGCGGCTGTCTTGGAGCTCGTGGCCGCCGCCGGGACCTGTTCCTGCGCCGCCGGGTGTTCGGCGGGCTTGTTCATCGCGACCACGCGGGGCTTCGGCTGGGGCACCGTCATGGCGACCAGCAGGCCGAGGGCGAGCGCCGAGACCGCGACGACCGCGGTCCCCACGGCCGAACTCGTCTGCGACAGCAGCAGCATGGCGAGCGTCGAGAAGATGACGGTGATCGAACCGTAGGCGATCTGTGCGGCAGTCGGACGAGGCATGGCAATCGTGTCCTCGGAATCGGGGGTCCACGGGGTGTGTCGGCCTGGCATTCCGCCGACATCCGGGCGTTCCGCCGATCGACTCTAATCGCCTGTTTGCCCGAGCGGAACGAACAGTAAGCGTGACCTAACCAACAGTGCCGGAGCACAGGGGGCGCACGGAGTCATGACGTCCATCAAGTGGACGGCCGTGCGCGCCTGTCGTGTTGCAGTCGCGTGTCCGCAATACGAACACCGGCTCCCAATAATGCACTTGTCGGGTCCAAGTCAAGATCTGTCTTTTCTCCCCAACCTTTAGTCAAATACGGGTCACTTGCCTGATAGGGGAGAGGTACAAGTGACGGACAGATCCTGGACGTTCAGGACGGCAGCGACAGTCGTGGCGATAGCCGCGGCCTCGGCCACGTTCTCCACGTTCACCGTGGCGCAGGCCGCGGACAGCTCCACGAAGACTTCCGCGGCCGACCGGCGCGACCCGCAGCCGGCGAAGGCCAGGGAGCACGACTTCGACGGCCCGCTGACCAAGACCCAGGAGGCGCAGCGGAAGGAGGCGCTCGACCAGGTCATATCCGGGGACGCCGCGGTCAGGAACCGCAACGGCTCCCAGGTGGTCGAGCTCAAGAGCCGCAAGGGCGACAGCAAGTACGTCGAACTCGGCCGGGAGAAGACCGACAAGATCTTCACCATCCTGGTGGAGTTCGGCGACCAGGTCGACCCCCGCTACGGCGGCACGGCCGGTCCGCTGCACAACCGGATAGCCAAGCCGGACCGCAAGCAGAACAACAGCACGGCCTGGCAGGCGGACTACAACCAGGCGCACTTCCAGGACCTGTACTTCGGCACCGGCAAGAAGACCGAGTCGCTGAAGAAGTACTACGAGAAGCAGTCCTCGGGCCGCTACTCGGTCGAGGGTGAAGTGACCGACTGGGTCAAGGTCCCCTACAACGAGGCCCGTTACGGCTCCAACAAGGCGTCCACCGGCGCCTGGTACGCCGTGCAGGACGGCGTCAACGCCTGGGTCGCCCAGCGCGAGGCCGCCGGCGACACCGCCGCCGAGATCGCCGCGGAACTGGCCGAGTTCGACCAGTGGGACCGCTACGACTTCGACGGCGACGGCAACTTCAACGAGCCCGACGGCTACATCGACCACTTCCAGATCGTGCACGCCGGCGAGGACGAGTCCGCGGGCGGCGGCGCCCAGGGCGAGGACGCCATCTGGGCCCACCGCTGGTACGCCTTCGGCACCGACGCCGGCTCCACCGGCCCGGACACCAACAAGCTCGGCGGCACCCAGATCGGCGACACCGGCATCTGGGTCGGCGACTACACCATCCAGCCGGAGAACGGCGGACTCGGCGTCTTCGCCCACGAGTACGGCCACGACCTGGGCCTGCCCGACGAGTACGACACCTCCGGTGCCGGCGAGAACTCCACCGGCTTCTGGACGCTGATGTCCTCCGGCTCCTGGCTCGGCACCGGCAAGGACTCCATCGGCGACCTGCCCGGCGACATGAACGCCTGGGACAAGCTCCAACTGGGCTGGCTCGACTACGACGTGGCCAACGCGGGCAAGCGGTCCAGCCACAAGCTGGGCGTCGCGGAGTACAACACCAAGAACCCGCAGGCGCTCGTGGTCCAGCTGCCCAAGAAGACGGTCAGCACCCCGGTGGTCACCCCGGCACAGGGCGCCACCCAGTGGTGGAGCGGCAGCGGCAACGACCTGCGCAACACCCTGAGCCGCCCGCTCGACCTGACCGGCAAGGCCTCGGCGGCGCTGACCCTCGACGGCTGGTGGGACATCGAGCAGGACTACGACTACCTCTACACCGAGGTCTCCACCGACGGCTCCAACTGGACGCCCGTCGACGGCACCCTGGCCGACGGCACCGCCATCCCGCGTGACGGCAGTGGCAAGCCGGCCCTCACCGGCTCGGTCTCCGCCCACCAGAAGCTGACCTTCCCGCTGAACGCCTACGCGGGCCAGAAGATCCAGCTGCGCTTCCGCTACCAGACCGACGGCGGGGCCGCCCTGAAGGGCTTCACGGCCGACGAGATCACGGTGACCGCCGACGGCGCGACCCTGTTCTCCGACAACGCCGAGACGGCGGACGCCGCCTGGACCGCGAACGGCTTCTCGCGCATCGGCGCCTCGATCACGGACGACTACGCCCAGTACTACATCGCCGAGAACCGCCAATACGTGTCGTACGACAAGGTGTTGAAGGTCGGCCCGTACAACTACGGCTTCTCGACGACCCGTCCGGGCTGGGTGGAGCACTACGCCTACCAGAACGGCCTGTTGATCTGGAAGTGGGACACCTCCCAGGCGGACGACAACACCAGCCAGCACCCGGGTACGGGTCTGATCCTCCCGGTCGACTCCCACCCGACCGCCCTCAAGTGGTCGGACGGCACGCTGATGCGCAACCGCATCCAGGCCTACGACTCCACCTTCAGCTGGTACCCGACGGACTCGGTCACGCTCCACAACGCCGACGTCCCGACGAAGATCAAGTCCAAGCCCGGCGTCCCGGTCTTCGACGACGGCACGTCGAGCTACTACGACCCGTCGAACCCGTTGGCGGGCGTCAACATCACTGACACCGACACCCGGATCAAGATCGTCAAGGAGCCCCTGAACGGCTCGACGATCACGCTCCAGGTCGGACCTTCGGCCAAGAAGAAGTAAAACCGCAGGTCACAAGCGTATCGGCGGTAACCCCTGGCGGGTTGCCGCCGATCGTGTTTAGGTGCGTCCTGTGGCTTCCTTATTGACACCGACGCGCACGGGGGTGTGACCCGCATGGCCGCAGGAGGTTTCTGCAAGCTGCCGAACGGCAGGGTGGTGGTGGCGCTGAATCTGCCCCGCCCGCCCGCCGACGGCTACGGCAGTGTGCGGGTACTCGTCCACGCCCACAACCGGGCGCGCGCCCTGACCAGGCTGCGCAACCTGGGACTGCGCGCGGTGTACCTGCGCGGCAACGGCGCGCCCCCGACCCCGGACGAGATCACCGCCGTACTGCACCATCCGGACGGGCTGATATGGCGTACCGCCCCTGACAACGCTGTCCTGGGCGGTCCCGAGCTCGCCCAGGAGCTGTGGCATCCGATCAGGTCACTGCTCAGGAGGCCGACAGCACCGGCCTGAGGCCGGGCCCTGTTCCTAGACGACCGGCTTGCCGGACAGCTCCACGCCCGCCGCGCGCAGCTCCTCGATCGCCCGCTCGGTCGTCGCCTCGGCGACCCCGGCGGTGAGATCGAGGAGGACCTGCGTACGGAAGCCCTCCCGGGCCGCGTCCAGCGCGGTGGCCCGTACGCAGTGGTCCGTGGCGATCCCCACCACGTCCACCTCCGAGACCTCGCGCGCCCGCAGCCAGTCGGCCAGGGTCACGCCGTTCTCGTCGGCCCCCTCGAACCCGCTGTACGCCGCCGCGTACGCCCCCTTGTCGAAGACCGCGTCGATCGCCCCGGAGGCGACGGCCGGCGCGAAGTTCGGGTGGAACCCCACCCCCTCGGTCCCGGCGACGCAGTGCGCGGGCCAGGAGTGCACGAAGTCGGGGTTGTCGGCGAAGTGGCCGCCCGGCGCGATGTGGTGGTCGCGGGTGGCCACCACGTGCTGGTAGCCGGAGCCCCCCGCCTGCCCGATCAGCTCGGTGACGGCGGCGGCCACGTCGGCCCCGCCGGCCACCGCGAGACTGCCTCCCTCGCAGAAGTCGTTCTGCACGTCGACGACGATCAAGGCGCGGCGCATGGTGGGTGTCCTTCGACTAAGAGTGAACTTACGAGCCTAGAGACTTCGGGGACCGGGCGGGAGGGGGCGTGGGCGGGCGCGTTCGGGACGACACCCGCCGGACAAGGCCTAGCTACCCGTGCGCCCGTGGACATACTCCGTCGGAATGACCGGCTCCCCGCGCGAGAGCTGCGTCGCCGACAGCGGCAGATTGGCCCGGGCGGCGGCATGCCGGTCCCGTACGACGTCCAGCGGCTCGCGGGCCACGACCTCGCCGCCCTTGACCAGCTCCACCAGCAGCTGCCGGTCCGTGAGCCCCGCCGGAACCGGCCCGGTGCCCACCACCTCGGCCTCCGCGATCCCCTCCGCGTCCAGCCGTCGGGCCGCCCACTTGCGGCCGCCGACCGAGGTCTTGCCCCCGGACGACTTCTTCGCGACCGGGATCAGCGGCGCCTTCGGATCGTCGGACTCGGCGCGCGCGACCAGCTTGTAGACCATCGAGGCCGTCGGATGCCCGGACCCGGTCACCAGCTGGGTGCCGACGCCGTACGCGTCCACCGGGGCCACGGCCAGCGAGGCGATGGCGTACTCGTCGAGGTCGGAGGTGACGATGATCCGCGTCCGCTCGGCGCCCAGCTCGTCCAGCTGCTGCCGCACCCGGTGGGCGACCAGGAGCAGGTCGCCGGAGTCGATGCGCACGGCTCCCAGCTCGGGCCCGGCGACCTCGACGGCCAGGCGGACGGCCTCCGTCACGTCGTAGGTGTCGACGAGTAGGGTGGTGCCCCGGCCCTGCGACTCCACCTGGGCCCGGAAGGCGTCCCGCTCGTGGTCGTGCAGCAGGGTGAAGGCGTGGGCGGAGGTGCCCACCGTGGGGATGCCGTAGCGGAAACCGGCCGCGAGGTCGGAGGTGGTGGTGAAGCCGCCCACGTAGGCGGCGCGGGCGGCGGCCACGGCGGAGAGCTCGTGCGTGCGGCGGGCGCCCATCTCGATCAGCGGCCGGTCACCCGCGGCCGAGGACATCCGGGAGGCGGCCGCGGCTATCGCGGAGTCGTGGTTGAGGATCGACAGGATCACGGTCTCCAGCAGCACGCACTCGGCGAAGGAGCCCTCCACCCGCAGGATCGGCGAGCCCGGGAAGTACACCTCGCCCTCCGGGTAGCCCCAGATGTCGCCGCCGAAGCGGTAGGTGGCGAGCCAGTCGAGGGTCTCCTCGTCGACGATGGAGCGTTCGCGCAGGAAGCCGAGGACGTCGGCGTCGAAGCGGAAGTTCTCCACCGCGTCCAGCACCCGGCCGGTGCCCGCGACGACGCCGTAGCGCCGCCCCTCCGGCAGCCGGCGGGTGAAGACCTCGAAGACGCTGCGCCGTTCGGCGGTACCCGCCTTCAGCGCGGCCTGCAGCATCGTCAGCTCGTACTGGTCCGTGAAGAGTGCCGTCGAGGGAACATCCACCGGCAGCCCAAGGTCCGCTGTGTTCATAACAAGAGATGCTACCCCACTTCGCGTCAGTGTGACGATTTGTGGGGTGCGTGGCAGCATGGGCCGTGTGACGTCACCCGCTCCCGTAGAGATCGAACGCACCGAGTCGGCGGAAGAGGTCTTCGCCGTCCCCGAGCCGGACGTCCCCTGGGTCACCATCGTCCACAACGACCCGGTCAACCTCATGAGCTACGTGACCTACGTCTTCCAGACCTACTTCGGCTACTCGAAGGACAAGGCCACCAAACTGATGCTCGACGTCCACCACAAGGGCCGGGCGGTCGTCTCCAGCGGAACCCGCGAGGAGATGGAACGCGACGTGCAGGCCATGCACGGCTACGGTCTGTGGGCCACCCTCCAGCAGGACCGGAAGTAGCGACAAACCCTGATGCCCGGAACCTTCGAACCGCTCCCCGGCGGCGGCGCGGCCGTCGCCCTCGACGACGTCGAGATCTCCATCATCCGGTCGCTGGCCGTCCAGCTCCTGGAACTCATCGGCCCCGGCCCCGCCGAGGACGCCTCCGGCGACCCGCTCGCGGAACTCTTCGCGGAGGGCCCGAGCGAGCCGCCCTCCGACCCGGTGCTCAAGCGGCTCTTCCCGGACGCCTACAGCGATCCGGAGGGCGCTCCCCGGGCCGAGAAGGCCGAGGAACAGCGGGCGTACTCCTCGGAGTTCCGCCGTTACACCGAGAACGACCTGCGGGCCGGCAAGCGCGACAACGCCCTCGCCGTGGTCCGCTCCCTGGACGCCCTGCGCTCCGGAGGCGACGGCGGGGCGGTCCTCAAGCTGTCGGCCGGTGAGTCCCAGCAGTGGCTCAGCACCCTCAACGACCTGCGCCTCGCGATCGGCTCCCGTCTCGACATCACCGACGAGGAGGACACCGACCTCCTCTACCGGCTCCCGGACGAGGACCCCCGTAAGCCGATGGTGATGGCGTATCTGTGGCTGGGCGGTCTCCAGGAGACCCTCGTGACCACCCTTATGCCCTGAGATGTGACGGTTCTGTGTTCGCTCAGAGGACGCTCAAATCCGGATAACGATCACGTCACCGCACTGACGGCTTTCGTTCCACCCGCATGTCCTTTGTCCGCTTCTTCCTGTGCTCTGCGCCACACAGCGCCCGGGTGATCAATGCTGCGGCCGTGATAAATCTTCACGACCGCCCGGCGAACACCACCCGTATGTTCGGCCGGGTGCGCCACCGAGCCGGTAACCGCCGGCCAGGCACGACTCCATCAATCCGGGGGGATCGAGAACCGGTCCGAGGCCGACGAGAGGCCCGGTCCGGTATGGAGAAAGGCGCACCACCACATGACCTCCGCTCAGGTCGAAGACAAAGGCTCAGGCCCGGAGAAGGCCCCGAACGCCTCCGAAGAGGGGTACGAGCGCGGACTCGGCAGCCGCCAGGTCCAGATGATCGCGATCGGCGGCGCCATCGGCGTCGGCCTCTTCCTCAACGCCGGGGCGAACATCGCCAAGGCCGGTCCGAGCCTCATCCTGATGTACGCCGTCGCCGGCGTGATCATCTTCTTCATCATGCGGGCACTGGGCGAACTGCTGCTCTACCGCCCGGTCTCCGGCTCGTTCGCGGAGTACTCCCGCGAGTTCCTCGGCCCGTTCTTCGGCTACTTCACGGGCTGGACCTACTGGCTGCTGTGGGTCGTCACCGGCATGGCGGAACTCACCGCCGCCGCGATCTACGTCAACTACTGGTTCCCCGCCGTCCCGCAGTGGACGACGGCCCTGGTCTTCCTGGTCGTCCTGTTCGTGGCGAACCTGATCTCGGTGAAGCTGTTCGGCGAGATCGAGTTCTGGTTCTCGATGATCAAGGTCACCGCCCTCATCGGCATGATCGTGATCGGCCTCGGCGTGCTGACCTTCGGCTTCAGCGCGGCCGGCGACACCGCCGCGGTCTCCAACCTCTGGGCCTTCGACGGCTTCTTCCCCAAGGGCATCGGCTCCTCGCTGATGACCCTGCAGGGCGTGATGTTCGCCTACCTCGCCGTCGAGCTGGTCGGCGTCACCGCCGGTGAGTCCGAGAACCCCGAGAAGACCCTCCCCAAGGCGATCAACACCCTGCCCTGGCGCATCGGCCTCTTCTACGTCGGCGCCCTCACCGTCATCCTGTGCGTGGTCAAGTGGACCGAGTTCGCGAAGGGCGTCAGCCCCTTCGTGAAGGCCTTCGCCGTGATCGGCATCCCCGCGGGCGCCGGCATCGTGAACTTCGTCGTCCTCACCGCGGCCCTGTCCTCCTGCAACTCCGGCATGTACTCCACGGGCCGCATGCTGCGCACCCTCGCCGACAGCGGAGAGGCACCGCAGGCCTTCAACAAGCTCTCCGTCACCCGCACCCCGGCGCTGGCCATCACGGTCTCCGTGCTCTTCATGGGCATCGGCGTGGTGCTGAACTACGTCGTGCCGGAGAAGGCCTTCGGATACGTCGTCTCGGTCGCGACCGCCGCGGGCATCTGGACGTGGCTGATGATCCTGGTCAGCCATGTGCGCTACCGCCGCGAGGTCGTGGCAGGGCGGCTGCCCGCCTCCTCCTTCCCGGCACCGGGCGGCTCGGTCGGTAGCTGGATCGCCATCGTGTTCCTGCTCTTCGTGATCGGCCTGATCATGTCCGACGCGGAGTCGCGGGTGTGCCTGTACGTGATGGCCGGCTGGGCCGTGGCACTGGGGATCGGCTGGGCCGTCCTGAAGACCCGGAACCCGCGGATCGCGGACCGGCGGGAGCCGGAGTTCGAGAAGGTCTCCGGATAGAACGTCCGGCATCTGGGCTGCCCTGTACCACTCCTCGGTACCGGGCAGCCCTTTTGCTTATCCTGACCACCATGCTGACCATCACCCAGGCCCTCGTCGACCAGATCGTCGCGCACGCGCGCAAGGACCACCCCGACGAGGCGTGCGGAGTCGTCGCGGGACCGGCCGGGTCGGGCCGCCCCGAGCGCTTCATCCCCATGCTCAACGCCGCGATGTCGCCCACCTTCTACGAGTTCGACTCCGGCGACCTGCTCAAGCTGTACCGCGAGATGGACGACCGCGACGAGGAGCCGGTGGTCATCTACCACTCCCACACCGCGACCGAGGCCTACCCCTCCCGCACGGACATCTCCTACGCCAACGAGCCCGGCGCCCACTACGTCCTCATCTCCACCGCCGACACCGACGGCCTCGGCGACTTCCAGTTCCGCTCCTACCGGATCCTCGACGGCGAGGTCACCGAGGAGGAGGTCACGGTCGTCGAGGCCTACTGATCTCGCGATCCGGTCGGGAACCATCCAGTATGCGAGATCACATTCCGGGATCCGGACCGGGAATCGATACGATGAGCCCATGGTTCTGAACGACGTGAGCGAGAAGACGCCGGGCATCCTGCTCGTGGCGCGGCTGCACGTCGACCTGTGCAGGCTGAACAGCGCCATCTGTTGACCTTCCCTGCCGCCGTACGGCCGTGAGCCGCGGCGCGCGTTCGCCGTGCGCCCACCGACCAGACCACTTTCCGACAGGAGCCCGCCACCATGGCCATCGAGGTCCGCATCCCGACCATCCTCCGCACCTACACCGACGGCCAGAAGGCGGTGGAGGGCAACGGGAACACCCTCGCCGAGCTCTTCGCCGACCTGGAGACCCGGCACACGGGCGTCCAGGCGCGCATCGTGGACGGCGGCGAGCTGCGCCGCTTCGTCAACGTCTACCTCAACGACGAGGACGTCCGCTTCCTCGACGGCATCAACACCAAGCTCACCGACGGCGACAACGTCACGATCCTGCCGGCCGTGGCCGGCGGCATGGCCTGATCGTCGATGCGTTACGACTCCCCGCTGGCCGCGGTGGGCAACACCCCCCTGGTGCGCCTGCCGCGGCTCTCGCCGTCCGCCGACGTCCGCATCTGGGCGAAGCTCGAGGACCGCAACCCGACCGGCTCGGTCAAGGACCGCCCCGCGCTGCACATGATCGAGCAGGCGGAGAAGGACGGCCGCCTCACGCCCGGCTGCACCATCCTGGAGCCCACCTCCGGCAACACCGGCATCTCCCTCGCGATGGCCGCCAAGCTCAAGGGCTACCGCATGGTGTGCGTGATGCCCGAGAACACCTCGCAGGAACGCCGCGAACTGCTCGCCATGTGGGGCGCCGAGATCATCCCGTCCCCGGCCGCGGGCGGCTCCAACACCGCCGTACGCGTCGCCAAGGAGCTGTCCGCCGAGCACCCCGACTGGGTGATGCTCTACCAGTACGGCAACCCCGACAACGCGGGCGCCCACTACGCGACAACCGGCCCGGAGATCCTCGCCGACCTCCCCTCGGTCACGCACTTCGTCGCGGGCCTCGGCACCACCGGCACCCTGATGGGCGTCGGCCGCTACCTGCGCGAGCACAAGCCGGACGTGAAGATCGTCGCCGCCGAGCCGCGCTACGACGACCTGGTCTACGGGCTCAGGAACCTGGACGAGGGCTTCGTACCGGAGCTGTATGACGCGTCGGTGCTGACCACCCGCTTCTCGGTGGGCTCCGCCGACGCGGTCACCCGCACCCGCGAGCTCCTCCAGCAGGAGGGCATCTTCGCGGGCGTCTCCACGGGTGCCGCCCTGCACGCGGCGATCGGCGTCGGCACCAAGGCGCTGAAGGCGGGGGAGTCCGCCGACATCGTGTTCGTCGTGGCCGACGGCGGCTGGAAGTACCTCTCGACGGGCGTCTACACGGCGGCGACGACGGAGGAAGCGATCGAGACGCTCCAGGGCCAGCTCTGGGCGTGACGATCTACGTCGCGCTCCGGGAGTGACGTTCTACGTCGCGCTCCGGGGCGTGACGTTCTACGTCGCCAGGTGACGGACCTGATCCCACAGGACCGGGTCCACCACCCCCGCCCTCCGCCGGAAGTCCCCCACCGGCACCTGCCGCAGCTCGTCCGTCTCCAGGAAGCTCGCGCGGCCCTGGGCATCGCCCACCGAGCCCGGCGGCAACGGGATGACCCCGCCCCGCTCGTGGTGGTACTTGCTGGTGATCTTCGCGACGGTGACCCGCCCGCCGCGCACCGCCAACACGAGACACGGCCGGTCCTTGGCCCCCGGACCGTCCTCGTACGGCACCTGCGCCCACCAGATCTCGGCGGGCCGCGGCCGCACCCCCGTCGTACGCCCGGACGGCCGAGTCGTCCGGTCCGTGCGCCCGCGAGGCCGATGCCCCCGCCCCCAGCCGTCCACCAGGGTGGCGACCAGCGCGAGCAGCACCACCGCCACGAGCGCGAGCCACCAGGACGTGTCCATGAGGACGACGGTACCGGCGCGCGAACTGCCTCGCGCGCCCTCTGTGTAACCCGTGATCCCTCTCTCACTCCCTACGCGCCGCTGGTCCAGCCGAACCGGTGACAGCACAGGTGAGTTCGCCCACAACAGCCCTTGGCGGAGGAGCGACCGGGGGTTTTGCGCCTTACGCTCGACGGACCGCACGACCCCCGTTCTCCATCCCAGAAAAGTTCCCGCCAGCGGAGGTTTCTGTTTTATGAAGCTCACCGTCGTCGGCTGCTCGGGGTCGTTCCCGTCCGCGGAATCGGCCTGCTCGAGCTACCTCGTCGAGGCCGACGGCTACCGGCTGCTTCTCGACATGGGCAACGGTGCCCTTGGCGAGCTGCAGCGCCACTGCGGTCTCTACGACCTCGACGCGATCTTCCTCAGCCATCTGCACGCCGACCACTGCATCGACATGTGCGCGTACTTCGTCGCGCGCTACTACCGCCACGACGGCGGCCGCTGCGACCCCATCCCGGTCTACGGCCCCGAGGGCACCGAGCACCGCCTCACCACGGCCTACGCCGACACCCCCACCGCCTCCTCCATGAGCGAGGTCTTCGACTTCCACACGGTCAAGCCGTCCACCTTCGACATCGGCCCGTTCACGGTCCACACCGAGCGAGTGGCACACCCGGTGGAGGCGTACGGCATCCGCGTCGAGCACGGCGGCAAGTCCCTGACGTACTCCGGTGACACCGGTCTGAGCCCCGCCCTGACCGAACTCGCCCGCGACACCGACCTGTTCCTGTGCGAGGCCGCCTTCACGCACGGCAAGGAAGACATCCCCGACCTGCACCTCAACGGCCGCGAGGCGGGTGAGACGGCGACCCGGGCAGGCGCCCGCCGCCTGGTCCTCACCCACATCCCCCCGTGGACCGACCCCCAGGTCAACCTCGCCGACGCGCGCGCGGTCTTCGACGGCACGGTGTCCCTGGCGACGCCGAGGCAGTCGTACGAGATCTAGCACCACGGCATCGCCCACGGCACGACGAAGGCCCCCGGAGAGGTTCAGGACTCCGGGGGCCTTCGTCGTACGTCAGCCGGGCATCAGGCCTTCGTGAGGTCCTCGATCTCCTCCTCGGGCTCGCGGCCGGGGGTGGGGAGGTTCCACTTGACGATGGCGAAGCGGAAGACGGCGTAGTAGATGGCGCCGAAGGCCAGGCCGACCGGGATCAGCAGCCAGGGCTTGGTGGAGATGCCCCAGTTGATGAAGACGTCGATGAAGCCGGCCGAGAAGCTGAAGCCCATGTGCATGCCCAGCGCCCACGTCACCGCCATCGAGACCGCGGTGAGGACCGCGTGGATGGCGTAGAGCACCGGGGCGATGAACATGAACGTGAACTCGATCGGTTCGGTGACACCCGTGACGAACGAGGTCAGCGCCATCGACATCATCATGCCCATCACGGCCTTGCGGCGCTCCGGACGGGCCGAGTGGGCGATCGCGAGGGCGGCGGCGGGCAGGCCGAACATCATGATCGGGAAGAAGCCGGTCATGAACATACCGGCGCTCGGGTCGCCGCCGAAGAAGCGCGGAAGGTCGCCGTGGAAGACGGTGCCGGAGGAGTTGGTGAACTCGCCGATCTGGAACCAGGCCACGGAGTTGACGAACTGGTGCATGCCGATCGGGATCAGCGCGCGGTTGATGAGACCGAAGAGCGCCGAACCGAAGGAGCCGAGGCTCGTCATCCACTCGCCGAAGTTGGTGATGACCTCACCGATGGGCTCCCAGCCCAGGACGACCAGGACACCGAGGACGGTGCCGACGGCGGCCGTGATGATCGGGACGAGCCGGCGACCGTTGAAGAAGCCGAGCCAGTCGACGAGCCTCTTGCGGTGGTAGCGCTGCCACAGCACGGCGGTCAGCAGGCCGAGGATGATGCCGCCGAGCACGCCCGGGTTCTGGAAGCTCGCGGTCTGCGCGGCCTCGGTGCCCTTCTGCCAGAAGCCGCCGCCGAGGCCGGTCGGCGTGTACGTGGCACCCTCGTGCCCGTCCTTGATCGGGTACTGGTGGATCACCGCGTAGTAGGCGAGGAAACCGACCACCGCGGCCAGCGCCGTCGAGCCGTCGGCCTTCTTCGCGAAGCCGATGGCCACACCGATGCAGAACAGCAGGGGCAGACCGAAGGAGCTGTCCAGGAGAGCGCCACCGGCACCGGCGAACACCTTGGCCACGTCGGCGGGTATGTGGAACTTCTTCTGGGAGTCAGCTTGACCGAGTCGGAGCAGCAGGCCCGCCGCCGGCAGCACGGCGATCGGGAGCTGCAGGCTGCGGCCTACCTTTTGGAGGCCCTGGAAAAGGCCTGATCCCCGCTTCTTCGGGGGCGCCGCCGAGGGCGCAGTGGCGGTGCTCATAACGCTTCCTCCATCGGGTGGTGGTCTACACCACTCAGTGGTGTAGACCTGTTGTACACGATGGGGGCGTTATAAGGAACCCGTCAGTTCCGCAACCGGAGGACTACACCTTGGTGACGTCCTCGACCTCCTCCTCCGGCTCCCGACCCGGCGTCCTGAGGTCGAACTTCGTGATCGCGAACCGGAAGATCACGTAATAGAGGACCGCGAAACACAGGCCGATCGGCACGATCGCCCACGGTCTCGTCGCGAGGTTCCAGTTGATGACGTAGTCGATGAGACCGGCCGAGAAGCTGAAACCGTCATGCACCCCCAGCCCCCACGTCACCGCCATCGACACCCCCGTCAGCACCGCGTGCACCACGTACAGCAGCGGCGCGATGAACAGGAACGAGTACTCGATCGGCTCGGTGATCCCCGTCACGAAGGACGTCAGGGCCACGGAGAGCATCAGACCGCCGATCTCCTTGCGCCGCTCCAGCCTCGCACAGTGCGTGATCGCCAGCGCCGCCGCCGGCAGCGCGAACATCATGATCGGGAAGAACCCCGAGGTGAACTGCCCCGCGTTCGGATCCCCCGCCAGGAACATGTTGATGTCGCCGTGCACCTCGGTGCCGTCCGGCTTGGTGTACGTCCCGAACTGGAACCAGATGGGCACGTTCAGGAACTGGTGCAACCCGATCACCAGCAACGCCCGGTTCGCGACACCGAACAGCCCCGCACCCCACGCCCCCGCGTCCTTCAGCCAGTCGCTGAAGTTCTCCAGCCCGTCACCGATCGGCGGCCACACCCACAGGCACAGCGCGGCGAACACGATCGCCACGAACGCCATGATGATCGGCACCAGCCGCCGCCCGTTGAAGAAGCCGAGCCAGTCCACCAGCTTCGTGCGGTGGTACCGCTGCCAGAAGAACGCCGTCAGCAGCCCCATCACGATGCCGCCGAACACCCCCGGGTTCTGGTACGTGAACGCCACGACCGTCTGGTCCACCGTCGCCTGACACCCGATGCCCTGCACGGCCTTCGCCCCGCTCGGACAGTCCTCCGGGAACTGCCTCAACACCGAGAAGTAGACGAGGAATCCGGCGACCGCCGCCAGCGCCGTCGACCCGTCCGACTTCTTCGCCATCCCGATCGCCACACCCACGCAGAACAGCAGCGGCAGCCCGAGCTGACCGTCGAGCAGCGCCCCGCCCGCACCCGCCATCACCTTCGAGACGTTCGTCCAGCCCAGCCCGTCGTCCCCGAACACATCCGGCTGACCGAGCCGGTTGAGGATGCCCGCGGCCGGCAGTACGGCGATGGGCAGCTGAAGACTGCGACCCATCTTCTGCAGCCCCTGGAACGCCGACTGCCAACGCCGGCGCGCGGGTGAGATGTCGGTCTCTGAACTCATCAGTTGGCGACCGCCTGTCGGGTGGTGTAGACCAGTCACGGACGATTGAGCAGCTGTGACGTCATCTTTCGGTACACACGGCGCAATCGCTCCCGAAGTTGGGCCAACTGTGCATGAGGAGACCGACATGGCCACCAAGGCAGAGAAGATCGTCGCCGGACTCGGCGGCATCGAGAACATCGAAGAGGTCGAGGGCTGCATCACCCGCCTGCGCACCGAGGTCGTCGACGCGGGCAAGGTCGACGAAGCCGCCCTCAAGGCCGCCGGCGCCCACGGCGTCGTCAAGATGGGCACCGCCATCCAGGTCGTCATCGGCACCGACGCCGACCCGATCGCCGCGGAGATCGAGGACATGATGTGAGCTGAGCGCCCACGCGGGAGGCCGATAGGCTCAACGCCATGTCTCGAATCGACGGCCGCACCCCCGAACAACTCCGCCCGGTCACCATCGAACGCGGCTGGAGCAAGCACGCCGAGGGCTCCGTCCTCGTCTCCTTCGGCGACACCAAGGTCTTCTGCACCGCCTCCGTCACCGAAGGAGTCCCCCGCTGGCGCAAGGGCAGCGGCGAGGGCTGGGTGACCGCCGAGTACTCCATGCTGCCCCGCGCCACCAACACCCGCGGCGACCGCGAATCCGTCCGCGGCAAGATCGGCGGCCGTACGCACGAGATCAGCCGGCTCATCGGCCGCTCCCTGCGCGCGGTCATCGACTACAAGGCGCTCGGCGAGAACACCATCGTCCTCGACTGCGATGTCCTCCAGGCCGACGGCGGCACCCGCACCGCCGCGATCACCGGCGCCTACGTCGCCCTCGCCGACGCCATCGCCTGGGCCCAGGGCAAGAAACTGATCAAGGCCGGCCGCCGACCGCTGACCGGAACCGTGAGCGCGGTCTCCGTCGGCATCGTGGGAGGCGTCCCCCTCCTCGACCTCCGCTACGAGGAGGACGTCCGCGCCGACACCGACATGAACGTCGTCTGCACCGGCGACGGCCGCTTCGTCGAGGTCCAGGGCACCGCCGAGGCCGAGCCCTTCGCCCGCGACGAGCTCAACTCCCTCCTCGACCTCGCGGTCCTGGGCTGCTCGGAACTCGCCGCCCTGCAGAACAAGGCGCTCGACACGGTCCTCGAAAGGTAAAGGGACCGCCAAGAACGGTGGCCGGTGCGCGCAACCCGACCGACCGTACCGGCGTCTTCGGGAGTACGGGCGCCCGCTTGTGCACAACGGGCGCCCGGCCAGTCAACGGGGGCCTCCTGAGGCCTGCCACAGGGAGGTAACAGATCCATGGCCGCGAGCCGACGCCGCCGTAGTCGCCGTATCACCATCGCCGCCGCGGTGGCCGCCGTGGGACTCACGGTCGGCCTCACCACCGGCTGCGACGCCGTCAGCAAGGCACTGGACTGCGTCCAGACCGCCGAGGCCGTCGCCGACAGCGTCACCGACCTCCAGCAGGCCGTGGAGAACGCCTCCAACGACCCCACCCAGATCGACGAGGCCCTCGCCTCCATCGACCAGAACCTCGACGAGATCGGCGACAAGACCGACAACGCCGACGTCAACAAGGCGGTCGACCACCTCAACTCCGCCGTGGCCAACGTCCGTACGGCGGTCAAGAACGGCGACGAGACCCCGGACCTGAGCCCGATCACCGACGCGGCCGGCGAACTGACCAAGGTCTGCACGCCGTAATACTGGTGGCATGACCCGCCTGATCCTCGCCACCCGCAACGCCGGCAAAATCACCGAGCTCCACGCGATCCTCGCCGACGCAGGTCTGCCCTTCGACCTCGTCGGCGCGGACGCGTACCCCGAGATCCCCGACGTCAAGGAAACCGGCGTCACCTTCGCCGAGAACGCCCTCCTCAAGGCCCACGCCCTGGCCCAGGCCACGGGCCTCCCCGCGGTCGCGGACGACTCGGGCCTGTGCGTGGACGTCCTGAACGGCGCCCCGGGAATCTTCTCGGCGCGCTGGTCGGGGAGCCACGGCGACGACCGCGCGAACCTGGAGTTGCTGCTGGCCCAGCTCTCGGACATCGCTGACGAACACCGAGGCGCCCACTTCGCCTGCGCGGCGGCCCTGGCCCTGCCGGACGGCACGGAGAGGGTGGTCGAGGGCCAACTGCGGGGCCTCCTCCGCCACACCCCGGTGGGCACGAACGGCTTCGGCTACGACCCGATCCTCCAGCCGGAGGGCGAGACCCGGACCTGCGCCGAGCTGACCGCCGAGGAGAAGAACGCGATCAGCCACCGGGGGCAGGCGTTCAGGGCGCTGGTGCCGGTGGTTCGGGAGCTGTTGGGCTGAAAAATGTTGGAAGGGCCGCCTTGTCGGGCGGCCCTTCGACAGTGTGCGGCCGGTGGGACTCGAACCCACACGGGTGTTAACCCACTGGGACCTAAACCCAGCATGACTGCCAATTCCATCACGGCCGCTCATACGGTCATCGCGGGTGACCGGCGGCACTCAGTGTACGGGTTGGCCCAGCTCCTGACGTGAGGGTCAGATCGAGAGGTCCTTCAGTAGTTTGGCCACGTGCCCCGTCGCCCGGACGTTGTACAAAGCCTGTTCGACCTTGCCCTCCTCGTCGACGACGATCGTGGAGCGGATGACGCCCATATAGGTCTTGCCGTAGTTCTTCTTCTCGCCGTAGGCGCCGTAGGCCTCGGTGACGGTCTTCTCCGGGTCGGCCAGGAGGGTGACCTTCAGGGATTCCTTGTCGCGGAACTTCGCCAGCTTCTCCGGGGCGTCCGGGGAGATGCCGAGGACGTCGTAGCCCGCGCCGGCCAGGACCTCCAGGTTGTCGGTGAAGTCGCAGGCCTGCTTCGTGCAGCCGGGGGTCAGGGCGGCCGGGTAGAAGTAGACGATGACCTTGCGGCCCTTGTGGGCGGAGAGGGACACGTCGTTGCCGTCGGCGTCGGGCAGGGTGAAGGCGGGGGCCACGTCCCCGGGCTGGAGTCGCTCGCTCATTGGGTCAGCGTAACCGGGGGTCCTGACCGTGCGGTCGCGGGCGGAACTGACACACTGTCCAGGACAAGTAGCAGCGACACCGGAGGCTCTACCGTGGCGGACACGTCGGACATCAGAACCCCGGCGCAGATCGAGGCGGACATCAAGCGCCGCCGCGAGGTGCTGGCAGAGACGCTCGACGAGATCGGGGTGCGGGTGCACCCCAAGACGATCGTCGGCGACGCCAAGGCCAAGGTCGTCTCCACCGTCGACCACACGCTCGGGCGGGCGTACGTCTCCGTCAACAAGGCCGTCACGGATGTGAAGGCCCAGTTCGTGGACGAGGAGGGCGCGCCCCGGCTGGAGCGTGTCGTGCCGGTCGCCCTCGTCGCCGTGGGACTCGTGGGGCTGCTCGCCCTGGGCACCCGGCGCCGCAAGCGCTGACCCGGCCGAGTACACGGGCGCCGAAGACAGGTAGGTTCAGTGGCGTGAGCGCCAAGAGAAACGACACCCCGCACGACAAGCTGCCCATCCGGATGCTGCACGACCGCGTACTCGTGCGGCAGGAGAACGGTGAGGGCGAGCGGCGGTCGGGTGGCGGCATCCTGATTCCCGCCACCGCGGCCGTCGGGCGCCGGCTGGCCTGGGCCGAGGTCGTCGCCGTGGGGCAGAACGTACGGACCGTGGAGCCCGGGGACCGGGTGCTGTACGACCCGGAGGACCGGGCCGAGGTCGAGGTGCGCGGGACGGGTTACGTCCTCATGCGTGAGCGTGATCTGCACGCCGTGGCGGCCGACCGGTTCGAGGGCTCCGAGGACTCGACGGGCCTGTATCTGTAGACAGCAGGAAAAATCCGAGAGGGGCCGGTGACCTACGTCACCGGCCCCTCTCGTCGTGCCGTCGTGCCGCGGGACGGTCAGTCCCGTCTGGCCGGGCTCACCAGGCCCGCGCCGTCCGTCGTCGCCCCGCCGCTCGGGCTGTCTCCGGTGGTGCCCCCGGTCGTGTCACCCGTCGTGCCGCCGTCGCCCGTGGTGCCGCCGTTCGTCGGGCCGCCCGTGGTCTCGCCCGTCGTGGTGCCGCCGCCGTCCGTGGTGCCGCCGTCGGTCGTGCCCCCGGTGGTGCCGCCCGTCGTGGTGTCGCCGCCGGTCGTGGTCGTGCCGCCGTTGTCCTGACCCTGGGTCTGCCCCTCGGTCTGGCCCTCGGTGTCCTGGCCGCCGGTGGTGTCGCCCGTGGTGCCGCCGTCGTCCTGGCCGCCCGTGGTCGGGTCGACGGGGGCCTGGCTGCTGGGGGCCACCTCGTCGGCGCCCGCCTGGAGCTCGAGGTCGAAGTCGCTGTCCGAGGTGCCCTTGAGGGCGGCCTTGGTGTACTGCGCCCAGATCTCGGCGGGCGGTCCGCCGCCGTTGACGCGCTGCAGGCCCATCGCGCCGTACAGCGACTTGTGCGCGGCGGTCACCGGGTCCTGGCCCATGACGGAGACGACCGTGGCGAGTTCGGGGGTGTAGCCGGCGAACCAGGCCGCGGTGTCCTCCTCGGCGGTGCCGGTCTTGCCGGCGGCGGGGCGGCCCGCGCCCTGGGCGGCGGTGGCGGTGCCGTTCTCGACGACGCTCTGAAGGATCGAGGTGGTGGTGTCGGCGGCCTCGCGGCTGACGGCCTGCTCGGTCTTCTTCCGGGGCAGCTCGACGGTCTGCTCGCCGTCCTTGGTGATCTTGTCGATCATCGTGTACGTGCCGTGCCGGCCGTGGTTGGCGAGGGTGGCGTAGGCCTCCGCCATGTCGAGGACGCTCGCGGTGTTCACGCCGAGCGCGATGGACGGGGAGGCCGTCAGGTCCGGGGTGTCGGAGGGGATGCCCAGGTCGATCGCGGTCTGCTTGACCTTGTCGGAGCCGACGTCGACGGCCATCTGCGCGTACACCGAGTTGACGGACTTGTCGGTGGCCGCGCGGACGGTGATCTCGCCGTAGGAGCCCTGGTCCTCGTTCTCGGGGGCGTAGGTGCCGCCGTTCCACCCGACGACGGGGCGCTTGTTGGTGCCGTCGTAGTAGGTGTTGGGGGTGATGAGCTGGCCGTCCTGGGTCTCGGAGTGGTTCTGGACGGCCGAGGCGAACACGATGGGCTTGAAGATGGAGCCGACCTGGAAGTCGCCGCGGGTCGCGCCGTTCGTGTACTGCTTGACGTAGTCGATGCCGCCGTACATCGCGACGACCTTGCCGGTCTTCGGGTCGACGGAGGCGCCGCCCGCGCGGACGTAGTTGTCGACCTTGTTGTTCTTCTTGTCGAGCTTCTTGATCACCTGGTCGTTGACGGCCTTCACGAAGGCGTCCTGCTTGCCCTTTTCCAGGGTGGTGGTGATGCGGTAGCCGCCCGCCTCCAGCTGCTCCTTGGTGAGGATCTTGTTGTCGATGATGTAGTCCTCGACCGCGTTCTTGATGTAGCCGCGCTGCCCGGACAGGCCGGTGGAGACGGTCTGTTCCTTCGGCATCGGGAACTTCAGTCCGGTGCGCTCGGACTGGGCCAGCCAGCCCTTCTTGACCATGCCGTCCAGGACGTAGTTCCAGCGGGCCTCGGCCGCCGCCTTGTTCTCGGGGTGTGCGACGACGTCGTACTCGCTCGGCGCGTTGACCAGCGCGGCGAGGTAGGCGGCGTGGGCCGGGTCGAGTTCGACGGCGTCCATGCCGTAGTAGGCCTGGGCGGCGGACTGGATGCCGTAGGCGTTGCGGCCGAAGTAGCTGGTGTTGAGATAGCCCTCGAGGATCTGGTCCTTGGGCTTCTCGCGGTCCAGCTTGATCGAGATGAAGAACTCCTTGGCCTTGCGGGTGACGGTCTGCTCCTGGGCCAGGTAGTAGTTCTTCACGTACTGCTGGGTGATGGTGGAGCCGGACTGCTTGCCCTTGCCGGTGGCGGTGTTCCAGCCGGCGCGGAGCATGGCCTTGGGGTCGATCGCGGACTCGGTGTAGAAGTCGCGGTCCTCTGCGGCGAGGACGGCGTGCTGGGCCTCCTTGGAGACCTGCGAGAGGGAGACGTTCTCGCGGTTGACCTCGCCGTCGCGGGCGAGCTGGCTGCCGTCGGCGTAGAGGTAGACGTTGGACTGCTTCATGGCGAGCGCGTTGGCCGGCGGGATCTTGACCATCGAGTAGCCGAGGAAGAACAGGCCGGCCAGGGCGACCAGGCCGAGGACGAGGGTGCCCAGCACCATGCGCCAGGTCGGGATCACCCGTCGCCAGCCGGTGCGCTTGGGCCGCTTGGCCTTCTTCTTTTCGCCGGGCTCTTCGGGCGTCTGCGTCTGCGGTTCGCTCGGTGCCCAGCCCTTGGTCGGCTGCTGCGGCTGGTCGCTCATCTCGTGCACGGACTCCTGTTTCGCGTCGTACGTTCCCGTACGACCTCGTACGCCTTCTGCGTCCCCTGTTGAAGACTCTCGCACCCTGCGTTCCGTTCCCGGATATGGCGCGCGTCTCGCCGGGAAAATGGGTGGCCTGCCCTGTCACCTGCGCACTAGGCTCCTGCGCTTTGGTGCCGGCGGGCCGAGGAGGGCTGTGGATGTGGGTTCCTGGCGGTTGTACGCGGCCGTCGCGGCAGGGGGATTCAGACGATACGCGACATATCGCGCGGCCACGTTCGCGGGGGTGTTCACCAACACCGTTTTCGGCGTGATCCTCGTCTACACGTATCTCGCGCTGTGGGACGAGAAGCCCCATCTCGGGGGCTACGACCAGGCGCAGGCGGTCACCTACGTATGGCTGGGGCAGTGTCTCTACTCGACGCTGGCGCTCCAGGGCGGCGGCGCCGAGAAGGACCTGATCGAGCGGATCCGCACGGGGGAGATCGCGGTGGATCTGTACCGGCCGGCCGACCTCCAACTGTGGTGGCTGGCGAGCGACTTGGGCAGGTCACTGTTCCAGCTGGTGGGCCGCGGTGTGATCCCCTTCACCTTCGGCGCGCTGTTCTTCCCGATGGCGCTGCCCACGGACGTCATGTCCTGGGCGGCCCTGCTGGTGGCGCTGCTGCTCGCGATGCTGGTCAGTTTCGGGATCCGTTATCTGGCCGCCCTGAGCGTGTTCTGGCTGATGGACGGCATGGGCATCATGCAGGCGGTGATGATCACGGGGGTCTTCTGCTCGGGCATCGTGTTCCCGCTCAACGCCTTCCCCGGGGTGCTGGGCGACATCGTGCAGGCGCTGCCGTGGGCGGCGCAGCTCCAGGTGCCGGCGGACGTGCTGATGGGGGAGACCGACCCGCTCGGGGCGTACGCCTTTCAGGCGACCTGGGCGGTGGTGCTGCTGGGGGCCGGGCGGCTGCTGCAGTCGGCGGCGACCCGGCGGGTGGTGGTGCAGGGTGGCTGAGACCGGGACGTCCCGCCTGGGCGAGGGTGTGCGGGCCTACTGGCTGATCGCGGGCATGTGGGTGCGGTCCGCGATGACCTACCGCACCTCCTTCGTCGTCACGATGTGCGGCAACCTGC
This sequence comes from Streptomyces sp. NPDC024687, assembly GCF_055559055.1. NCBI lineage: Bacteria > Bacillati > Actinomycetota > Actinomycetes > Kitasatosporales > Streptomycetaceae > Streptomyces > Streptomyces sp. NPDC024687. The sequence goes on from NZ_JBVHLJ010000012.1 coordinate 157,903, forward strand.
TGATGACCTGCCTGGACTTCGTCGGGATCCTGTTGATGTTCTCGCAGGTCGACTCGCTGGGCGGCTGGGGCCTGCCCGAGATCGCCTTCCTCTACGGCATCTCGGTGACCGCCTTCGGGATCGCCGACCTGGTGCTCGGCTCGATGGACGTGCTGGGCGGCCGGATCCGGGACGGTTCCTTCGACATACTGTTGGTGCGGCCGGCACCGGTGCTCGCGCAGATCGGGGCGGACCACTTCGCGGTGCGCCGCCTGGGCCGGATCATCCAGGGCACGGTGGTGCTGGTGTGGGCGCTGGCGTCGGTGGACGTCGACTGGAGCGCGGCGAAGGTGCTGCTGGTGCCGGTGATGGTGGTCAGCGGCGCGGTGCTCTTCAGTGCGCTGTTCGTGGCGGGCGCGGCCTTCCAGATCTTCGCGCAGGACGCCGCCGAGGTGCAGAACGCGTTCACGTACGGCGGTACGACCCTGCTTCAGTACCCGCCGACGGTGTTCGGGAAGGACTTCGTGCGCGGGGTGACGTTCGTGCTGCCCCTCGCCTTCGTCAACTGGGTGCCGGCCTCCTATGTGCTGGGCAGGCCTTATCCGCTGGATCTGCCGCACTGGGCGGCCTTCACACCGCCGCTGGTGGCACTGGCGTGCTGTGCGCTGGCCGGGCTCGCGTGGCGGGCGGGGCTCGGGTCGTATCGGAGTACCGGGAGTTAGCGATGGACACGTTCATTGAACTGGACCACGTCGAGAAGGTCTTCGACGTGCGCAAGAAGACCGGCTTCCTGAAACGGGAGCGGCGCCAGGTGCGGGCGGTCGACTCGATCTCCTTCACCGTGGCGCGCGGTGAGATGGTCGGCTACATCGGTCCGAACGGTGCCGGCAAGTCGACGACGATCAAGATGCTGACGGGCATCCTGACGCCGAGCGGTGGTCGGCTGCGGGTGGCGGGGATCGACCCGTCCCGGGAGCGGACGAAGCTCGCCCACCGCATCGGCGTGGTCTTCGGCCAGCGCACGACCCTGTGGTGGGACCTCCCACTGATCGACTCCTACAAGCTGATGCACCGCATGTACCGCATCCCGGACGCCCGTTACCGCGAGAACCTCGACCGCTGCGTCGAACTTCTCGAACTGGCCGACCTGTTGGACGTCCCGGTACGCCAACTGTCCCTGGGCCAGCGGATGCGGGGGGACATCGCGGCAGCACTCCTGCACGACCCGGAGGTGCTGTACCTGGACGAGCCGACCATCGGACTCGACGTCATCTCCAAGGCCAAGGTGCGGGGATTCCTGCGGGAGTTGAACACCGAGCGCGGCACGACGGTCCTGCTGACCACCCACGACCTCCAGGACATCGAGCAACTCTGCTCACGCGTGATGGTCATCGACCACGGGCGCCTGATGTACGACGGTCCCCTCGTCGGCCTCCACGAGGTGGGCGAGAGCGAGCGCACGCTTGTGGTGGACCTGGAGCGGGAGTTGCCGCCGATCCAGGCGCCGGGCGCGCGCGTGGTGAAGGTGCAGGGGCCGCGGCAGTGGCTGGCGTTCCCGGCGTCCGAGTCGGCGGCGGCGCTGGTGGCGCGGGTCGCGGCGGAGTACCCGCTGGTGGATCTGTCGGTGCGGGAGCCGGACATCGAGGCGGTGATCGCGAAGATGTACGCGGGAGAAGCGGAGAAAGCGGTGTCGTAGCCGTGGGGTGAGCTAGCTCGTAGGCTGCTGTACATGACCGACGAACTCCCGGAACTCCGGGCTTCAGACGCCGATCGTGAGCGAGTCTCCGAGGTCCTGCGGGACGCCCTCGCGGAGGGGCGGCTCGACATGGAGGAGTTCGAGGAGCGACTGGACGCGACCTACAAGGCGCGGACGTACGGCGAGCTCGCGCCGATCACCCGTGACCTGCCGGTCGGCGGCGTGACCGCTCCCAAGGTCGACATGCTGAAGCGGCCCGAGCCGGACGGGAGTTGGGCGTCCCGGATCGTCGGCGGCGAGGGCTCGTCCACGTGGGCCGTCGCCGTGATGTCCGGGTTCCAGCGCAAGGGGCGGTGGACCGTGCCCCGGCGGTTCAACTGCTTCGCCTTCTGGGGCGGCGGGGAGATCGATCTGCGGGAGGCGAACTTCGCCGACGGCGAGGTCGAGATCAACTGTGTCGCGATCATGGGCGGGATGCAGGTCGTCGTACCGCCGGGGGTCGAGGTCGTGGTGCGCGGGATCGGGATCATGGGCGGGTTCGACCACCGCGAGGAGGGCGTCCCGGGGGAGCCGGGGGCACCTCGGGTGGTCGTGACCGGGTTCGCGTTCTGGGGCGGCGTCGGCGTCGAGCGGAAGGTGACGAGGGCCGAGCGGCAGCGGCTCCGGGACGAGCGGCGGCAGCACCGGCTGGAGCGCCGGGAGGCCGTCCGGGAGCTGAGGGAGTCGGTCCGGGAGGATGCGCGCGATGCGCATCGGCGGATGATCGGGGATCAGCACGGCCTGATGCGGGAACGACGCCGGCGACGCGAGGACTGAGCGGTCGGTGGGGGCCGTTGCGGCGACCGGCCCCCACCGGCCAGCAGCTACAGCCGTGCCGCCGTGGACCCCTTCAGGTAGGCCAGGTCGAAGGTGTCCGCCATCCGCTCGTACCCCTTGTCGTTGGGGTGGAGGCGGTCCCCCGAGTCGTACATCGCGCGGAGCCCGAGGGGGTTGTAGGGATCCCTCAGCGCCTTGTCGAAGTCGATCACCGCGTCGTAGACCCTGCCCGCACGGATCTCCGCGTTGACGGTCTGGCGGACCTCTTCGCGGGCCTCGGTCCAGGTGGCGCGGGTGCCGACGGGCATGAGCGTCGCGCCGACGACCTTGATGCCGCGGGCGTGGGCCTGGCGGACCAGGTCGCGCAGGCCGGCCAGGAGCTTGCCGGAGTCGACGGTGCCCGGGGTGCGGAGGATGTCGTTGATGCCGAGGTCGATGACGACGATCTTGACGTTGGGGCGGTCGAGCACGTCCCGTCGGAAGCGGCGGATGCCGGCCTGGTTCTCCATGCGGCCCCGGGCGTCCGCGAGGACCCGGTTGCCGCCGATCCCGGCGTTGACGACGCTGTAGCGGGGCAGATCCCGGCCGGCGGCGAGCGCGGTGCGCAGGCGCCGGTTCAGGAAGTCCGGCCAGCGGGCGTTCGCGTCGAGGGTGGAGTTCTTGCCGTCGGTCAGCGAGTCACCGAAGGCGACCACCGTCCCGTCGGCCTCGTCGCCGAGCACGTCCAGCGCGGTGAGGTACCGCCAGCGGTCCACCTGCTCGGTGTACCCCGTCCCGGTCTCGTCCTCGGTGAGGTCGCCCGGACCGGCGTACGAGGTCTGGCGGGCCGTCGGGTGGGAGGTGACCGGGCCGGACAGGGTGGGCGAGTAGGTGGTGACGAGGACGTCGCCGCCCGTCGGGACGGCCAGGGCGACGGCGTCGCTGAGCACCTGTCCGCCCGCCGCGATGACGACCGTGGTGGTGCCGGCGAACGTGAGCCGCCGCGTGGTCCCCGCCTGCGCCGCGGCGGTCCGCGGGCCGGCGGCGAGCGCGAGGGAGGCGTGCGTGATGGTCAGCGGGGTCCGGCCGTAGAGATTGGACAGCGTGATACGGGCACTCGTACCGCCGACGCCGGCGTGGACGACGTTGCGGACGGAACGGCCGGTCATGCCCTCGGCCTCGGTGCCGGGCTCGGCGCCGACCGGGGAGGCGGACCAGCTGCCGACCCAGACCCCGGCGGACACGGGCGCGGCGGACGGGCGTGCGGGTGAGCCGGACAGCGCGGTCTGGTCCGAGGTGCCGGTGTCGGCCGCCACTCCTACGTAGATGGCGGTGGACAGGGCCACGATCAGGGCGACGATCGCGGTCAGCAGGGCGTAACCATGACGCCGAGTCATGCGGACTTGTTCTCCTAGGGCGATGGGAGCCCGGGGCTCCGATCTGATCAACTCATGATGAGGCATAAACCGGGGGAGAAGTGACGAGACCCCCTACCGATTCCCTCATCCGGACTGACGCCGGGAACTCCTGTTCTGTTCCATGAGTCGGTCAGGAAGGGACAATGTGTGGGGGATCACCGAACGGGTGGAGCGGATGGAACGCACGAAATCTGAGGAAGCGGAACCGTCTGACGTGGAGCGGCCGGCCCGAGGGGGCGGGGGCGTGACGTCCCCGGGCCGTTCCGCGCCCGCCGCGGCCGTACGTGCGATGACCACCTTCAGCGCCGCGGACCTGGAGAAACAGCGCGGGGTGCGACGCATGAAGCTCACCGCGACCGGGCTGCTGCTGTTCGTGGCGGTGGTGTTCGTGCTGGCCACGTGGGCGCACAACTCCGGGGCGGGCCCCTGGGCCGGCTATGTCGCCGCGGCCGCCGAGGCCGGCATGGTGGGCGCGCTCGCCGACTGGTTCGCGGTCACCGCCCTCTTCCGCCACCCCCTCGGCCTGCCCATCCCGCACACCGCGATCATCCCCACCAAGAAGGACCAGCTGGGGGTGTCACTGGGCGAGTTCGTCGGCGAGAACTTCCTCTCGGAGGACGTCGTACGACAGCGGCTGCGGGCCGTGGGCATCGGCAGCCGGCTGGGCACCTGGCTCGCCGACCCCGAGCACGCCGACCGGGTCACCGCGGAGCTGTCGGCCGCGCTCCGGGGTGCCCTGACCGTCCTGCGGGACTCCGACGTCCAGGCCGTGGTCGGCGAGGCGATCACCCGGCGGGCCGACGCCCAGGAGATCGCGCCCGGCATCGGGAAGATGCTGGACAAGGTCGTCGCCGACGGCGGGCACCGGCGGGTCGTCGACCTGGTGGTGGCACGGGCCCACGACTGGCTAGTGCTCCACGACGAGCAGGTCATGGACGCGGTGCAGGGGGGCGCGCCCGGCTGGACCCCGCGTTTCGTCGACAAGAAGGTCGGCGAGCGGGTCTACAAGGAGCTGCTGCGGTTCGCGACCGAGATGCGGGACATGCCGTCCCATCCGGCGCGCGGAGCCCTCGACCGGTTCCTGACGGACTTCGCCAACGACCTGCAGTCCGACACGGACACCCGCGCGCGTGTCGAGCGGCTCAAGGGCGAGGTGCTGGGCCGCGGCGAGGTCCAGGACCTGATCGCCTCCGCCTGGACCGCCGTACGGTCGATGATCGTCTCCGCCGCCGAGGACGAGCGCAGTGAGCTGCGGCTGCGGGTGCGCGCGTCGCTGCTGTCGCTGGGGGCGCGGATGGCCGTCGACCCCAAGGTGCAGGCGAAGGTCGACGGCTGGGTGGAGGGAGCCGCGGTGTACGTGGTCACCACCTACCGGCGCGAGATCACCTCCCTGATCACGGACACGGTGGCCGGCTGGGACGCCGAGCACACGACCCGGAAGATCGAGGCGAACATCGGCCGCGACCTTCAGTTCATCCGGATCAACGGCACGGTGGTGGGGTCGCTCGCGGGCTTGTTGATCTATACGGTGTCGCGGGCGCTGGGGGCGTAGCCGGACTGGTCGCGGGCACCCGCTTGGCGTTCGTTCGACGATCGCCCGACGATCGCCCGAGGGGGAGGGAGCCCTTCCGTGACCACAGCCCAGGCCGATACCGGCCGCACCCTGACGACCGACATCCCCGCCAGACTCGACCGGCTTCCCTGGTCCCGCTGGCACTGGACGATCGTCATCGGACTCGGCACCGTGTGGATCCTCGACGGCCTCGAGGTCACGGTCGTCGGCAACATCGCGAGCCGGCTCTCGGAGCCGGGAAGCGGGCTGTCCATCTCCTCCGGGCAGGTCACCGGTATCGCGGCGGCGCTGTATGTGGCGGGCGCGTGTGTGGGGGCCCTGTTCTGGGGGCGGCTGACGGACAAGTGGGGCCGCAAGAAGCTGTTCATGATCACGCTGGCGGTGTATCTGGCGGCCACGGCGCTGACGGCGGTGTCCTTCGACTCCTGGTGGTTCTTCCTGTTCCGGTTTCTGACCGGGTTCGGGATCGGCGGCGAGTACGCGGCGATCAACTCCGCGATCGACGAGCTGATCCCGGCGCAGTACCGGGGCCGGGTCGACCTGATGATCAACGGGAGTTTCTGGCTGGGAGCGGTGGGCGGCTCCCTGCTGTCGATCGTCGCGCTGAACACGGACATCTTCGCGAAGGACGTGGGGTGGCGGCTGACGTTCGCGCTGGGGGCGGTGCTGGCCTTCGTGATCCTGCTGGTGCGGCGGCATGTGCCGGAGAGTCCACGGTGGCTGCTGATCCACGGGCGGGACGAGGAGGCGGAACGGATCGTCTCCTCGATCGAGGAGCGGGTCGAGGAGGAGAGGGGCGGCGAGCGGTTGCCGCGGCCCGAGGGTGAGATCACGATCCATCAGCGGCGGAGCGTGACGTTCGTGGAGATCGCGCGGACGGTGTTCTCGGACTACCGGCGCCGGTCGATCCTGGGGTTCTCGCTCTTCATCGGCCAGGCCTTCCTCTACAACGCGATCACGTTCGGGTTCGGGGCGATCCTCACGACGTTCTTCGACGTGCCGACGGGGGACACCGGGTACTACTTCGCGGTCATCGCGATCGGCAACTTCTTCGGGCCGCTGCTGCTGGGGAAGCTGTTCGACACGGTGGGACGGCGGGTGATGATCTCGTCGACGTATCTGCTGTCGGGGCTGCTGCTGTTCGGGACGGCGTGGTTGTTCGACCAGGGTTCCTTGAGTGCGGGCACGTTGACGGCGTGCTGGTGTGCGGTGCTGTTCTTCGCCTCGGCGGGTGCGTCCAGTGCCTACCTCACGGTGTCCGAGGTGTTCCCGATGGAGACGCGGGCGTTGTCGATCGCGTTCTTCTACGCGCTGGGTACGGCGGCGGGCGGCATCAGCGGACCGCTGCTGTTCGCCGACCTGACGAGCACGGGCAAGGTCGGTGACACGGTGCTTGCCTTCCAGATCGGGGCCGGGCTGATGTGTGCGGCGGGTCTGGTGGCGGCGTTCCTGGCGGTGCGGGCGGAGGGGCGGTCGCTGGAGGACATCGCGAAGCCGTTGACTGCTGCGTGAGGGGGGTTGCGTGTGCGGGTTCGGTGGGGGCGGGCGTTGTGCGCAGTTCCCCGCGCCCCTGGATGCCTGCGGCGGCCTGCTTGGCTCCGGTGGGGGTGTGCGTAGCGCGTGCGGTCCGGTGGGTGGGTCGGTGCCGGGGTGGGGGGTGTCCGTCCTCGGTCCGGCGGCTCGGCTGCTTTGGCGGTGCTCGGTAACGGACGCCGGCCGCTGCGGGCGGACACCCCCCACCCCGTCCCCTCGCCGCCGTACGCGGGTGCACGAGTCCCACCCAGGGGCGCGGGGAACTGCGCGACCAGCCCCCACCGGCCCGCGGGCGCCCGACAACCCACTCCGGCGAACGGTCCGTCGTAACGCGGGTGACCGCAACCCCCTAGGGGCGCGGGGAACTGCGCGACCAGCCCCCACCGGCCGCTAGCCGCCCGAAAACCTGACCCGGCACCCCGATAGGCGCCCCGTCCAAGCCCAGCGCAGCGGCACCGCGGGGAACTGCGCGACCAGCCCCCACCGGCCCGCAGCCTTACTCCGTCCGCCCGCGCCGCCGCAGCAAAAGCAGTCCCCCCGCCACCGCAGTGATCCCCGCGGCGGCGGACCAGCCGACGATGTCGTCGGAACCGGTGGCCGCGAGGTCCTGGTCGGCCGTGGGCCCCGTCTGGGGACGTGTGCCGGAGTTCGGGGAAGCGGCCGCGCCGGGCGTAGGGATGGCAGAACCCCCCGCCCCCGACACCCGGTCCCGCGTGAACGCCAGCGTGCCGAAGCCCAGTTGGTCGTAGCCGCCGCTGTTGGGGCCGTAGTCCCCGCCGCCCCCCTCCGGCGCGGACCTCGTCGCGATGCGGGTGACGTACGACGCCGGAAGGGCCCGGCGTTTCGTGTAGTGGTTGGCGATCATGGCCCAGATGGGGCGGGTCGTCGCGGGGTCGACGCCGGCCGCCGCGGACGCCGTCTCCCGACCGGACCACCCTCCGATCGCACCCTTCGCGCGGGTGTTCGCCGTGTAGGAGACGTCCCCTCCCATGCTCCACTTCGCCACGTACTGGGCCCCCTTGAGGAACCGGTTGTCGTCGTAGCCGTACAGGTCGTACCCCTGGTTCCAGGCCATCTCGCAGAACGTGCCCATCAGGCCGACACCGAGGAGCGCGTGCCCCTGGTCCCGGCCCGCCTCCAGCCACTCGGCGAGGCCGTCGTCGTACACGACGGGGATGGCGTGCTCGATGGCGCCGAGGCCCTCGCCGTGCTTGAAGTAGTCGACCGCGCGGGCGACTTGGGAGCTGTCGTCGCAGAAGATGCCCGTGGCCAGGACGCAGGCCATGGCGGCGAGGTCCCAGTTGGTCCAGTAGTTGGTGACGACGGCCCCGTTGTGCCGGACCAGGAAGTCGTCGCTGAGCGGGGCGAAGACTTTGGAGAGCAGTTCCTGGAAGCGGGCGAGGTCGAAGTCCGGGTGGTCGCGGACCAGTTCGGCGGCGTTGGCGAACTGGTAGCCGTAGAGTCCGGCGGCGAGGAAGCGGTCCGCGGTGCCTTCGACGGAGGTCAGCTTCGCCGACCAGGCGTTCAGGATCGCCACGGCCGTGTCGGCGTGCGCGCTGTCGCCGCTGACGTGGTACCGGAGGGCGTTCTGGTAGGCGGCGTGGATGTCGTTGTAGAGGATCGCGTAGTTCTGGGGGGAGCCCGAGCCCCGGTACACCGTGGCCTGCGGGTTGGGCGTCCAGCCGCTCTGCGCATGGCGATTGGCGGTCAGCTTGGCGAAACCGGCCGTGTAGGGCGCGGCGCCCGCCTTCACCTTGGCGGCCATGCGGGCGAGGTCGGCCCCGGTGTGCAGCAGGCCGGGGTGCGCGAAGGCGGCGTCGGCGGCGGCCGCGGTGGCGGGCAGGGCCGTCGCGGCGGTCACCGCGACACCCGCGGCTCCCGCCGCCTTGAGCATGCTGCGGCGGCTGATCTGTGAAGTCACGGACGTCATTCCTCGCGTGCCGGTGGCTGGGACGGTCAGGAGACGCGAGGGTGGGACTGTCGATAACAGAAAGCAGATGGCAGAACGCCGATGACAGAGCGCCGATGACAGAAAAGGCAACAGAAGGGAACCGTGCCCGTGAGCATCCGCAGGATCATGCCCGACATCCACGTCGAGTCCGGGGAGGCCCTGACCGCCAACCGTGACTTCTACGGCCTGCTGGGCTTCGAGGAGGTCATGGACATGGGGTGGGTCGTGACGCTGGCTTCGCCCGCCAACCCGACCGCGCAGATCAGCTTCCTCACGGAGGAGCGCACCGCGCCGGTCGTCCCCGACCTGAGCGTGGAGGTCGAGGACGTCGACGCCGTGTACGCACAGGTCGTGGCGTCGGGCGCGGAGGTCGTACGGGAGCTGCGGGACGAGGAGTGGGGCGTACGGCGCTTCTTCGTCCGGGATCCGAACGGCCAGGTGGTCAATGTGCTGACCCACCGGGGCGGCGAACGCCGCTGACCTCTCAGGCGTCGCGGTCCGCGACCGCCCACGACGCCAGGGCCACCGCGCCCGCCACGCCGAACACCGCGGGCCACGCGCCCACTTTCTTGGCCAGCGGGTGGGACCCCGCGAAGGCGGCCACGTACGCGGCCGACAGTGCTCCGGCCGCCTTCCCGCCGGCCCGCTCCCGCCACTGCCGGGCCGCCGCGGCCCCGGCGACGGCCAGTACCGCCCCGCCCAGCGGCCGCTTCTTCGTCCAGCGGGCCACGCCGTACCCGCCGACGAGCCCGCCCGCAGCGATCACCGCGCTGGGAACCTTCGCCATGCCTGCCTCCTCGGTCGATGTGTCCCGAGGCTAACTCCGGACCGGCGCCCCGAAACTAACCTGAGTCGGGGCTTGTCAAGTTTCCTGGTCGCGAGCTATATAAGAAGGCATAGGGCATCGCACCCACGGAGTCTGTGGAAAGGAGATGGACTGTGATGCTCATGCGTACCGACCCCTTCCGCGAGTTCGACCGGCTCGCGCAGCAGGTTCTCGGTTCCACCGCCCGTCCCGCCGCGATGGCGATGGACGCGTACCGGTCGGGGGACGAGTTCGTCGTCCACTTCGACCTCCCCGGCGTCGACCCCGAGACGATCGAGTTGGACGTCGAACGCAACGTCCTGAACGTCCGCGCCGAGCGCCGCGTCCCCGCCCCCGAGGGCGCGGAGATGATCGTCGCCGAACGCCCCACGGGCTCGTTCACCCGTCAGCTCTTCCTCGGCGACACCCTCGACACGGAACGTATCGACGCCTCGTACGACGTCGGCGTCCTCACCCTGCGCATCCCGGTGGCCGAGCAGGCCAAGCCGCGCCGGATCCAGATCACGGGCGGCGACAGCGGCCGCAAGGAGATCAGCCGCTGACCGCGGCGGCTCGAAGAACAGGCAAGGCCTCGAAGAACAGGCAAGGCAGTGGCGCTCCCGCGGAGCGGCAGGTCCGCCCGCGGGGCGCAACGACCCCCAGGAGACCCGTACATGAGCGCACTCAGCGCGGATCGAGCGACCAGAACGGCACGGTGGAGCGACCTCGTCGACGCCGTGCGCGAGGCCGGACAGTACGCGACCACGGCGGAGGCGGAACGTGTCGTCCGCGTCGTCCTGTCCACCCTCGGCGGCCATGTCACCGGCGACGAACGTGTCGACCTCGCCCGGGCCCTGCCCGAGGAGGCCGCCAGGCTTGTCGCCTCCCGGATCCCGCTCAACAGGCCCCTGACGGCACCGGAGTTCGTGGACGCCGTGGCCGGCCGCATCGAGGGCGCGACCCCGGCGACGGCCCGCTGGGACGTCAGCTCGGTCCTGAGCGTGCTGCCGGAGCTGGTGGGCGACGAGCTCGTGGACCGCGTTCTGGACCGACTGCCCTCCGGTTACGCCCTGTTGTTCGGCAAGGCGGAACTGACCCCCGCAGCGGCCTGAGCCCCGCAGCGGCCTGACGCCCCCGCCCGCCCCGTCTAGAGGGCTTCGCCCTTCCGCGCCTCGGCCCGCAGCCTCAGCTCCGTCACATAACCGGCGCAGACGACACAGCCGACTGCGGCGAGGGCGAGGCCCACGGCGGCGGGATTGACGTAGGCGGGAATCACGTCGGCGGTGTAGCTGCCGCCGCCCGTCATCTCGCAGTCGAACGAGAGGGGGAAGAAGCCCACCGAGTAGTCGATGACATGGACGACCCGGTCGTCCCCGCGGCACGGGGGGATCGGCGCCGAGCCCGTGCCGCCGTCCTCCGCCTCCAGGAACGCCCCGGCCAGATGCAGCAGCCCCCACACGTACACGGCGACCGCCCCGCTCATCGCGAGCACGGCGGTGCCGCGCAGACGCGGAATCAACGACGACGACATCCCGGCCCCCTGACTGCCTCGTTTCCGGGTCCGCCGAGTTCAGCAGCACGGGAGGCGTACGGCTGTGACGGATCCCACACCTCCGGCAACAGGGCTGTCACAGACTGGTAGTGGAAAACGGCTGGCGCGAAGCGAGCGGGCGGGCGAGTCTTCCCTCACACGATGAGGAGGGGCCGATGGCGTACGTCTTCCTGGAGACCGAACGGTTGCGGCTGCGGGCGTTCACCGAGGCTGACCTCGACCATCTCGTGGCCCTGGACGGCGACCCCGAGGTGATGCGCTTCCTCGCCGGCGGCGCGCAGCCGTGAACGCCGGCCGCGCTCTCCTCTACCTGGACGTCGACGGCCCCCTGAACCCCTACGCCGCCCGGCCCGAACGCCGCCCCGAGGGCTACACCACTCACCGCATGAAGCCCGAGGGCTGGATCGCCCAGCACCCCGGCCTGCCCCCGTCCGCCGTCAAGCCCCTGCGTGTCTGGCTCAACCCCGGCCACGGACCCGCGCTGCTGGCCCTGGCGGACCGCTACGAACTCGTCTGGGCAACCATGTGGCGCCACGAGGCGAACACCTTCATCGCCCCCGTCCTCGGCCTCCCGGACCTCCCCGTCGTCGACTGGCCCACGACCCTCACCCCAGGCCCGACCGGCACGTTCTGGAAGACCCACCACCTCGTCACCCACGCCGGCGGCCGTCCCTTCGTCTGGCTCGACGACGAAATCGACGACCGGGACCGGGAGTTCGTGGCCGCTCACCATGACGGTCCGGCTCTGCTGCATCGAGTGGATCCCCGGGTGGGGCTGCGCGAAGGCGACTTCGAGACGGTGGCGGAGTTCGCGCGAGGGCTGTGACGCGGTCCGGCCGACCGCCGTTACCCGCGCCGCCTCACACCTCGTCGAGCAGCGAAGCGAGCCCGTGGTCGAGGTAGGGGCCCACGTTCTCGGCGCCCATCTCGACGACGTCGTAGGAGCGCAGCAGGAAGCGGCGGATGCCGGCCGTGCCGAAGCGGATCACGGCGAGGCCCAGCGGTGAGCGGAACTCGATGACGGTCCGGGCCCAGCCCTGCGGCCGTATCCGTACGTCCCCCTCCCCGGCGGGTCTCCCGAGCCCCTCCTCCAGCAGCGTCCGCGCGAACATCCACGTCACGCCCTGACCGTCGGCCGAGACCTGCGCGGGAAAGTCGATGTGCACGGCGAACGGATCGGCGGCGTCGTAGCGCAGCGTGGGGCGCAACGGGAGTTCGGGGTGGCCGGGGGTGATCAGGCGGGCGCGGACGGTCTGTTGCAGGGTGGTGAGGCGCATGAGCGGGGTCTCCGGATCGGCTGCGAGGCGGGGGCGGTTGTGTATCGATTGCCCTCTCGAACCGCGGAAGTGCCCATTGATGACGCGAAGGCCGGAGTTCAATGCTGTGATCTGCGTCACGGTCGGACGGTCGGAGTGAATGGGTCTCGAAAGACCCCGCCCGCACCGGACGCCCGGAGCCGCCCATCACCGGCGACGACTGCCGCGCCGAGGAGATCGACATCGACGCCGAGCGCTTCGTCGACGGCTTCGAGCTCATCGATCGGGGCGTGGCCCAGGTCCCGTCAGGCGCCCGGACACACCCCCGCCGCCCCGCTCGCAGGAGATCGGCTTCTACGGCGGGGCGCCCGCAAGCTCACCCGCACCCGTACCGCCGTACTCCCTTACTGGTGGTACGGCTGCTGCGGGGCCTGTCCGCCGGACACCTGGCCCCCCTGCCCACCCCCGGCGGCTGCCTGCGCCTGAAGCTGCTCCGCCTCCTGCGAGGTCACTTTGTTCTCCGCACCGCAGAAGGTGCACTGCGTCGCGTACTTGGTGGAGATCGGGAACAGCGGCACGAAGAACAGCGTGAACTTCGTGACGCGCTTGCGCAGGGTGTGCGCGGCCGGATTCCCGCAGCGCCCGCACACCATGGTGAGTATCGCGAGCTGGTACAGGTATCCCTTGGTGCCAAAGAGGATGAGCATGGTGTCGTCGCCTTCCGGGGTCGTTGCTTGAGAGGCAGTATCCCCGTAGTCCATGACACGCCTGGTCGCGCGGTCCAAGAAGGTCGGCTGGAGCGACCGGCCAAGGAGGGCATCCGCATCCGCATCCGGATCCGGATCCGGACCTGCGGTTCAGGCCCCCTCGCCCCCCAGCCGGCTCAGCGCCTCCATGGCCTCACGCTCGATGCGTGACGGTTCGAGGAGCGTGGCGCCCGCCTGTACGAGTACTGCTCCTCGCCCGACTCACCGGCCCGGGTGATCAGCGCCGAGACCTGGGTCCACAGGGCGGCGGCCTCGGCGTACAGCCGGTGTCCGGTGCGCAGGTGGTCACTGTCGAGCAGTTCGGCGCACTCCGCGAGGAAGTCGCGGTAGAGGTTACGGAACAGGGCGCCGCCCGTACCGGCCTTCTCCATCAGCAGGGCGACCTGCGGCAGGTCCCGCCGCGGGTCCTCGCTCCGCCGCAGCCAGGTGCGGACCAGCTTGCCGCTCTTCTCGATGCCACGGTGACCCAGGTTGGCGATGGGCGGGTCGAGGAACGCGTCCGCACAGCCGGTGATCGCGGAAACGACCCTCTCCTCAGGAGCGGGCAGGTCCTGCCGCGCGGTGAGGGTGAACGACCGGTGCCTGGCGGTCATCGGTCCCCGCGCGGCCCTGGCCCGCGCGAGACTGTCCAGCCCGGTGGACACCGCTCCGCCCTGCTGCCCGGTGTCAACGAGGTGGGCCACCCGGTCGTCGTAGCCGTACATCGCGACGACATGCCCCCCGAAGTGCACCTTCGCCCCGAAGTAGTCCAGGTGATAACTGTCCAGCTGCAGCCCCACGGGCCGCCCGGCATCAATCACCTCCACCACGTTCGCCCACGCCTTCCGTGGCGAGGAGGTCTCCCGAACCACGAGCTCCAGCCCGAGTGTCTCGGCCAGATTCCGGGTCAGCTCGAACGGTTTCACCCGTCCCCCGAGGAACGGGAACGGCATGTGCTTGCTGTCCCAGTAGACGAAGGAGAGCCCACGACCGAGCCCGAAGAGCATGGGCTCGGAGAGGTCGATGCCTTGGTGGCGGAGGAGGACGCCGAGGGTGGTGGTTTCGCAGTGGTGTGTGGCGCGGGCGTCGATGCCGTTCACGGTGGTCACGGGGTGTTCTCCTGGTGGGGACGATCGGCCCGTTCATCATTGCCGCGAGGACGCCACTCACCGCTCATCGGTCTCCTGCTTCAGGCGCCCCACGAGATCGATGCCTTCCTGTACCGCCGTGTCGAAGTCAGGGTCGTGGCAGAGACGGATCCTGCCTCTTAGCCGACGATGACCGAGGCGACCGCGCTCAGATCCGTCTCCGACGACGCCTCCAGCGCACGTTGGAGGTCCGCTTCGAACGATGCCTGGTCGTCGGAGAATCGGTGCCCGGACCGGAGGGCGGCCCGGATATCGCCGATGGTTCGCAAGGGCGCGGGCACGGGTTTCTTGGCTTGCGGTCCGCTCACGGTCGCCTGCTCCTAGAAGCCCTCAGGGGAGGTACGACGTACTCCGGACAGGAAGCCGCACCAGGCGCCCACTGACATGACGAGATACGGGCGTTCAGGCGCCTTGGAGTCCCGTACGAGAACCTCAGGCTGCACGAAGGCGGCCTCCACGCACTCGGTTCCGCTGCCTCCGCTGTAGGAGGACTTGAACCACGCGTGCGTCGGTGCCTTCGTCATCAAAGCTCCTTGCTTATACGGCGGATGACCGCCGCCGAGGACTCAAGGTCGAGCGCCTGCGCGCTGAGGTACTCGAACGCCAATCTATAACGCTCCAGTTCCCGTTGCTTCTCCATGAAGAGGCCACCACCGAGCAAGTCCACGTACACCACGTCCAGTTCGGGAGACGGACCTCGCAGGACCGCGAAACTGCCTACGGCGGCAGCGTGTGCGCCAGATGAGAAGGGGAGCACCTGGACGGTGACGTGTGGTCGCTCTGTCATGGCGAGCAGGTGGTGGAGCTGGTCCCGCATGACCTCGCGGCCGCCTACGCGGCGCCGTAGTGCCGCCTCATCGATCACGCACCACAGCAGCGGGGGTTCCTCTCGTTCGAGGAGCTCTTGCCGCTTCATGCGGATGTCGACCATGTGCTGAACTTCGCGCTCGGGGCACTGCACTTCCGAGGCTCGGTGGACGGCTTCCGCGTAGGCGCGGGTCTGCAGAAGACCAGGGATGTACATGCAGGCGTAATGGTCTTCGCGTACGACTTCGTCCTCAAGCGTGAGCATGAGGTTCATCGACTCGGGGATGGGGTCGTCGAGGGACCGCCACCAGCCCTGAATCTTGGCGCCTTTCGCGAGCTCCACGAGGGCAAGGCGTTCCTCGTCGGAGGCGCCGTACTCGCGGCAGAGGGCATCAACGGCCGGCCACTTGACGGTCCCTTCCTTCGTTTCGTAGCGGCTCAAGGTCGCCTTCGAGATGCCGACGCGGGTGCCTGCCTCTTCGAGGGTCAACCCTGTTCGCTCGCGGAGACGACGGAGGTCGGCGCCGAGTTGGCGCCTTCGTGTCGTGGGTCCAACTGCCATGCCTGCGGCCCTTCGTGTCGATCTAGCGAATCGTCCTGGTTGTCCCGAGGGAACGGCAAGGTGGCGCGCGCCGGGGGCGCTCTCCGTTCGGTCGCACCACCAGAAGCCTGAGATGAGAGTTCCATTTTGAGAGTTCCAATGCAACTCTCTGTATGTGAGTGGTCGCACGAAGCAACTGGACTCGAAGGTAGAGGTGTTGATGGATGGACTGCATCGCTGGTGTCCCGAGGAAGCCCTGGAGTCTTCCCTTCACGGCGGAGCCGCAGGAGGTTGCCGCGCTGCGGCGGATCATGCGGCTTCACCTGGGGCTGTGGGGCCTTCACGGTGTCATCGATGCCGCTCAGCTCTGTGTCAGCGAGCTCGCGTCGAACGTCATCACTCACGTGGGTACCGGTACGCCCGCCACCCTCGTCGTGTCCATGAGCGGAAGCCGTCTGCGGATCGAGGTTCACGACTCCGATACCCGCGCACTGCCGGTGCTCCTCGACGCCGGCCTGGATGCCGAGTCCGGCAGAGGAATGGCGCTGATCAGCGCTGTCACCGACCGTTGGGGCGTTCAGCTCCAGGCCGACCAGAAGGTGACGTGGTGTGAGCTGCCGACGGGACTGTCCTCAGCAGAGGAGCACTTTGGAGGCGCTCGCGTGAATCGGGTGGAGAGCTTGCTGAGCAATTACGGCTGCGAGCGGGCGCGCCTGTGGCGGGCAGGAACCGGAGCGGTGGCGGTGGTCGAAGAAGCGGCGATCGATGTGATGGTCGACGTCCTTCACTGGCTGAGGGCTCACGGACGCGACGCCAACGAGGCGCTTGATCGGGCGCAGGTCCGCTTCGAGGCGGAGGCTGGGTAGCTGTCGGAGGATTACCAGCGCCTGCACACCTGCTGGTAATCCTCCCGTTCAGCCCCTCATGCGCGCCATCACCTGAAACTCAGGAGGCGAGTGCAGGGCAATCTATGCAGCGGAAGTCAGGAGCATTGCTCGAGGGCGTGGTGCTTGCCTCGAACTCAGAGAAACCGCCGCTGTCATTTCGATACACGATGCCGATCCCGTGTTCAGTGAGCAGATCACGGAGGTCTTCGCGGGGAAGTGTCGGTGCGAGCACCATCAGGTGGAGGGGCTGACTGTGAGCCAGGCGTCTCAAGTAGCGGCGCGCTTGCAGGAGTTGGGCAAGAGCCTGAGTGATTGACTCACTTGCTGCGCTAGCCGCTGGCTCGTACAGCGTGTTGTTCGTCTGGTTGTAAAGATCGAAGACAAGTTGAGATGTCGAATTCCGCATCGACACCTCTAATTGAACGATAGTTTCCCCAGCCGCAGTCTCGCGGTCCTCGAAAGCGTCTGCCAGATCGTCACGGGTCGCCGCTCCTACCTGCTCGATGTTGGTCGGCTGCTGTCGGCGCCTCTGGCGTCGGTAGGCCCGAGCGAGGCGGCCTGCAGTCCGATGGAAGCGAAATCTGGAAGTGGGCGCGGGTTGAAGAGTGTCGGAAGCCTCCCGGATGTAAAGACCGATAGGGCGGAGTCGGAAGACAATGACGTTGCGATCCTCGCCTAGTTCGTCCCTGGCTTCCCGTATCTCGAACGGATTGCGGTCGTCGACCTTAAACTGGCCTATATACCTGTGCGTTCGTGTGTCGCTTCCTGGGACCTTGCCCACGGCGATAAATAAGTGTAGAGTGCGGCCTTTGCTGGCGTGTTCCATGATTGCAGCATTTCCGCCACTGAGGGTCTGATCGCCTCGCTTACCTGCTCCGGTATAGGTAAATATTGGGCCGATGTCGTCATCCTCAGCGAGCCAGCCGTCGCGATATCCGTAACGCTCGCCAATCTTGCTGTCGGAGAACAGGAGAACGTTCCTTTTCTCCTTCGCCGGGCAGATACCGGCGTACCCGCTGCCGCCAAGCACGGGATGGATTTCTGCACGGGTGAGGATGGCGCCGGGTTGAAACCCGGGTGTGGGTGTCGTCATGGGTCGAGGCTAATAGCTTGAGTGCTCACAGAGCGCAGGTAATGGCACAGTCCGCTTGGAGGGGCGTTGTGGTGGCGCCGGGTCCAAGCGAGGATGGTGTGATGAGTGATGCGACGGGGACGGTCCTCTCGGGTGTTATCGCTTTCGCGGCGGCGGTCATCGGGGCTGTGATCGCTGGAAGGTACGCCAAGCGCGGAGCGGAAGCGGGCGGGCGAAAGGCAGTTGAGGCGGCCCTGGCGCAGGTGCACGGCCAGGCGGCGGCGGAGCATTGGCAATGGGTGCGTAGTCAGCGACACCAGTCCTTTGCCGCCCTCCTTGCGGCTTATGCCGCTCTTGAGGAAGTGCTTGCCCGTATGGCACCTGAGATACGAAGTGGAACCCGGCTTGATGAACCGACAGGCCGTGAGGTGCGAGAACGAGCGCTCGAACTGCAGGCCAAAACCAGCCAATTGGCGCTTTGGGGGCCAACTGAGGCATATTCCTTGGCCCATGCGATCACGAGCAAGTCGGTGGCGGCCGCGCGCGCCTTACTGCACATCGAGAGTGTCAGTTCCTCAAATTCAAGCGCAGATTGGGCCAGCTTTGAGCAGGCCAGGGCTGAGATGGCGGAAGCACATGCCACCTTCCTTCATCGAGCCGGCGAGATCATTCGTAACCCACGACAGCCGGTCGGCTAGCCCGCGGCGATGGCCGAGTATGACCACACACTTGCAGGCAGCTCATGATGAAGTTGCCAGGTGATGGCCATGGGCTTGCTGCCCTCGTGCCGGACGTAGGTCGCCGGGCCGAGCAGCATCCACGGCTGGGCTTTGCCGATGTCCGTGTCCTTATACCGCCGCATGAACAGCAGCACATGGCTGCCGCGTTGGACGTGCTCTTGGTAACGCAGACCGGTGGGAGAGGTCTCTGCGGTTGTGCTCTGTGACTCCCAGTGGAAGAGCGAAGGGCTCAGGGCGTAGTCCTTGTACCTGACGGTGGGGGAGAAGTCCTTCTCGTTCTTCTCTAGAGTGATCAACAGCGCGTCCGTCTGGTTTGGTTGGTCCCACAGGACGCCCTGCGCGAAGGAGCCAGGCATCTGCCCGTTGAGTCGAGCGACGCCCAGCGCAGCCAGGATCTCCGAGCGGTTGTACGCGCTGTGGATCTTCAAAGGGATGTGTGCGTGTGGGCCCTCCAAGGGGATGGGGAAGTGGTCGGCCTGCCCCATCACGTGCTTGAGCACCTGCCGCAGTTCGCTACGGAGGGCTGGCTGTTCGCGGAGCGATTCCAGCCCTTGCGCGTAGGAGCTGAAACCGCCGGCCTTGTCCCACAGGTTGAAGAAGAGCATGCGCGCGTATGTCTTGTCTCTCGTGTTCAAGCCTTCGTAAGTCGGAGCGTCATCGCTCAGCAGGCGGGTATATGCCTCCGCGCGCTCGAGGTCGTCGACGTGCAGGAACGCATGCACGCGCTTCAAAAGGTCTTCCTCGCCGGCCTGTTCAGGTAGCTCGGCCAGACCGGCACGACGCAGGACGGACGTCCACGAGTTGTTGGACTTGTAGAGCTCCTTGATTTCGCGGCGACTCTCCCTGAGGTAGTCGGCGAGGAGCGGTGTACGAAAGGCCCTGGCTTCCTTGGCTAGAGTCTGAACGGTTGCCTTGATCTGGGCGCGAATGTTGTCCAGCACAATGTCCCTGGACTTGCCTTCAAGGATGATCTGGCAGCCGGACGGCAGTAGAGGGAAGTCATGCTCAGCGTGCTCAAGAAGTCGGTTGCGCGACAGATTTGTCATCGCACGGAATTGCTCCTCGAAACGGAACTCCGCACGGTGCTGCCCGATGAAATCGAGGACCGTGAGCACTGGCTTGTCCGGCGTGCGGCGTAGGCCTCGACCGAGCTGTTGGAGGAAGACGGTGGCGCTGTTCGTCGGACGGAGGAGCAGGAGCGTATCGACGTCGGGGATGTCCAAGCCCTCGTTAAACAGGTCTACGGAGAAGATGACCTGGACCTCTCCTGTCTTGAGTTCGGACAGGATCCGGTCGCGGACTTCTGGCTTTGACTCACTATCCAAGGCCGCAGCCTTGTATCCCGCCTCTTGGAAGCATTTGGCCATGAAGTGAGCATGCTTCCGGGTTACGCAGAATCCGAGGGCCCGCATACTTGTCGGGTCGGACACCTTGTCCCGCAGTTGCTTGATGACGATACGAGCCCGGGCGTGGTCGGCGGAGAACAAGTCGCCGAGTTGGCTCTGGTCGTACGTCCCCGAACGCCAGTTGAGGCGGGTGAGGTCCGTACCGTCAGGAACTCCGAAGTAGTGGAATGGGCACAGAAGGTCGTTATCGAGCGCCTCCCACAGGCGCATCTCGGCAGCGATCCTGCCCTCGAAGAACTCGTCCTGCACATTGAGTCCGTCAGCACGCTCAGGCGTGGCGGTCAGGCCGAGGAGCTGCTTCGGCTTGAAATGGTTGAGGACGCGGCGGTATGTCGTAGCCGTAGCGTGATGGAACTCGTCGACGACGATGATGTCGAAGTGCTCCGGAGTGAACTGGTCGAGTCGCTGGTCGGTCAGGGATTGGACGCTGGCGAAGACATGCTGCCAGTCGCGCGGTAGCTCACCGCTGAAGAGGGGCTCACCGAAGGACGCATCATCGAGCACTTCGCGGTACTTACGCAACGACTGCTTGAGGATCTCTTTGCGGTGAGCCACGAAGAGCAGCCGTGGGTACTGCTTGCCGCCCCACTGCTTGTGCAGATTGCGGTAGTCAAGGGCGGCCATGACGGTCTTGCCCGTGCCAGTCGCGGCCACCAGCAGGTTGTGATGGTGCCCGCGGACCTCACGCTCGACGCGCAGGCGCTCCAACATGTCGGCCTGGTGTGGGTACGGTCGCACTTCAAGGCCGGAGAGGCTGATCTTTGCGTCCTGGTGAGACGTAGAGCTACCGGCCACGCCCAGGGCCTCGTCCAACTTGAGGGCGTCGCGAGCTGGATCGTAGGTCTCAAAAGCGATGTCGTTCCAGTACGAGTCAAAGCTGGCTTCGAACTTGTTCAACACAGCCGGTGTCGCCACGGACGACAGGCGTACGTTCCACTCCAAGCCGTCGAGAAGTGCGGCCTTGGAGAGGTTGGAGCTGCCTACATACGCGGTATCGAATCCGCTATTGCGACGGAACAGCCAGGCCTTGGCGTGCAGGCGAGTCGAGCGGGTCTCGTAGTTGACCTTTACTTCGGCGCCGAAGTCTCGGACGAGTCGGTCGAGGGCATGCCGGTCGGTGGCGCCCATGTACGTCGTGGTGATGACGCGAATGGGTACGCCACGACGGGCGGCTTCTCGCAGTGAACTCTCCAGGACACGGATGCCGTACCACTTGACGAAGGCGCACAGAAGGTCGATGCGGTCGGCCGTGGCTAGCTCTGCGCGCAGTTCGGCGCCGAGGCTGGGGTCGTCCGGAGCGTTGGTGATCAGTGCGGTTTCGGAGAGCGGCGTGAGTGGGCGGATGGCGTAGACGCCGGGGGCTTCCTGTTCCGCGAGGGCGAGCAACTGCCGGGGGCCGTCGACGATGGTGGAGTTGCGCGCGCCTTCATCCAGTCCAGGCGGGCTACCGGTCAGCGATTGCATGATCCGGTTAGCGGCGGCAACCTGCTCGTTCTGCGGCAGTTGAGCCAACCGACGGCCGATGGTTTCGCCAATGTGCCTGGCCAGCACGTGCGGGGTGGACTCTGGACTGACCTCCGCGTCGATGGCCTTCCAGCCCGCAGCCTCGAGACTCTGTATCTGATCGTGCAGCTCTTGAGTGACAAGCCGTTCGTGGAGGCCAGCCTTGAGGTCACTCGATTCCGCCACGACCGCTCCTTCATCCCTCATGCCGATGTGGATCTGTTCTAACAGCACTCACTGACAATCGAAGCCCTTGTGTCGAAAAGTGATCGTTTTCAGGCCGTCGCCCTTGGCTGAGGTGGCTCGGCCTGTGAGGGGGACAACCGGTCGTCGTGCTGGTCCAGGCGCTCGGCGGGCGACCGTGGTGTCCGCTGTGTCCAACGCCGTCGTCCGTCTCCCCGTGTGTCCGTGCTGAGGGGTGGCGGTTGCGGTGGGGGTTTCGCAGGCCGGGGCCGCGCTGCTGGTCGAGCCAGTTCGCCGGGTGTAATCCGGCGGAGATTTCGTGAAAAGCCGGGTGTTGACGCTGCGGCAAGCAGAGCATTCCGAGTGCCATCTGTCATGTACCGGATCGGCGACGTCTCACCACAGGAGTTGCGGATGAAGCGTTTACGGAGAACACAGCTGCTCGGCCTCGGTGTCATGGCGCTGATGCTCGGTCTGGTCGCCGCCCCGACCGCGCAGGCGGCACCGGGCGACGCAGCAACTGCCGCCGCTCCCGCGGCTGTTGAGTGCAGCGGCAGTTGGGACGGTAAGTCCTATTGGGCCAAGAGCCCTTCGGGGAGCAACGGGGGTGGCTACGCGCGCACCTACTGGAACGCCTCGACCAAGCGGAACTGCGCGAAGTTCTTCTCCAGCCCCTACGACGGTCTGGCATCCAACATCACGCTGTACCTTCACAACGAGAGCGGTGACTACGCCGCGGACCCGCCGCCGGAGCACCCGGCGAACTACCACTACTACGCCGGGCCGCTCTACACCTGGTTCGACGCGACCAACGTGTGCATCCACCTGAGCGGGTCACTGATCCGGGGCGGGGTGAAGTACACCCTCAGCACTCCGGACATCCGGTGCGGCTGATCCAGGGGCGTTGAACCGTCCAGCGGCACCGCTCACTTCACAGGTGCCGTCGGGCCGCCCGCTTCTTGGTCAGTGTCGTGCTTCCGCGGACTGCCTCAAGGGCGCTCCCTGGGGTCGCGTCGCCTGCGGCGATCAGCCTTCGGCCGACCCTTGACCCAGTCCGCTCCAGCACGGGGGAGAAGCGAGCGGGCGGCCTGGAGAGGCGGGTGGCCCGGGTGGGTTCAGGGTCAGGTCGGCCGTTATGTCGGCCGGGATCGGGGACGCGGTTGCGTCTCGCCTGCACGCCGGGTTGGTTCGGCGGCTTGCGGCCGGAGGGGGGTGGAGTGTCAGTGCGCGTCGGCATCATGGCCCGGTGGATGATCTCGCTGTGCTGCGGCAGGAGTTCTCGGGGGACGAGGACGCGTTTCTTGTGATCTTGATCAGGGATCACCGGTGGGACAAGGGGGCCTTCTCCCGGCTGGAGCGGGCGATGCGCGGTGTGTGTGAGGCGTTCGAGGAGCGCGGGCAACAGGACCTGCCGCGATGGCTGGTGGAGGGGTTCTGGCTGTGTGCCGACTGGCTTCCGAGCCAGACGGAACATCCGCGATTTCCCAGGCCCGAACCGTCGAGCTACTACGAGGCGGCTCTCACGAGGTTGCGGGACCTTCAGTACTGGCTGGTGACGGGAGAATCGCCGTACTTGCCGGGCAACTCTGTGGCGGATCTGTAGGTCTGTCCCTACAAGAAGGAGGGGCAGGCCCCGGCGCCGACCGGCAGCCACTCGGGCCCGCCCCCACTCCGTCGTTCACTCCCCGTGGCATTCCCCGTAGGTCCGCCCCGACCCGCACCAGCACGCCGTCCCCCGCTGCGGCGGCCACTCCACCGCACGCCCACGCGCTGCCAGTGTCGTCGCGTACTGGGGGAGCAGTGACGTCTCTGCCGGGGACGTGCCCTCCGAGGCTGCGAAGGCCTCGTACGACGGGACCGTGCCGGTCACGATGCCCAGGTTCGCCGTGCCGGAGGCGGACAGTTCGCGCAGGGACGCCTCTATCGTCGCCAGGTGCTCCTCGTGGGAGGGGTACTCCGCGGAGAGGGAGGGGTAGGCCTCCACCAGCTCCGTGAGTTCGGAGGCGGGCCAGTGCAGGACGGCCACCGGGAACGGGCGGGACAGCGCCTCCCTGAACGTGCCGAGTTCCGCGCGCAGGCGGGAGATCTCCGCCTCCAACTCCGCCGGGTTCTCCGAGCCGAGCGACCAGACGCGCTTCGGGTCGTGCAGTTCGTCCAGGGGGACCGGGGAGGTGTGGAGGGTGTCCGCCAGGACGTCCCAGTCGTCGTGGGGCAGGCCCAGCATGCGGCGGACGCGGTGGCGGCCGAACAGCAGAGGATGCGTGGAGTACGGCGGCTCCGCCACGTCGGCGAGGAGCACCCTGGCTCCCTCCGTGAACGTCTCCTGCGCCTGCTCCAGCTCGTCGTGGGACTCCAGGGCCTCCCCGACGATCACCCAGGGGGCCGGGTCCCGGGGTGACGCCACGCGGACGCCCTCGATGATCGCGCGGGCCTCGGCCTCATGGCCGTACTCCCAGAGGTTCGCGGCCTTCAGGGCACGGACGAGAAACGGGTTCTCCAGGCCCTCCTGCGTGGCCAGCAGACGGTCGTAGAGGGAGGACGCGGCAGGGCGGTCGCCGGCCAGTTCCAGATGGGCCGCGGCCTGCAGGAGCAGGGCTTCGGCGTCCTCGGGATACCGGTCGGCGGTCCGCTCCAGGCGCGCCGCTTCGGCGGTGTGGTCGACGTTCTCGGCAGGCGTGTCGGGGCGCATGGGTGACACCGTACTGCCGATCAGTGACAAAGAAGAGGGAGGTGCAGGCCAGGGCCCGGTTAGCAGGAGAAGAGCCCCGGGTCCGGCCCGCACCCCCCGCCCCTTCACGTGTCACCTCAGATCGTCACGCCGTCGATCTGCAGCGTCTGCACCGCCTTCGCCGCGAACGGCACCGCCACCGACTTCCCGCTCAGGAAGGTGTTGGAGTACGACACGTACTTGTCGCCGCCCGTCGTCACCGTGTTCCAGCGCGGGACCAGGCCGCCGGATCCGCCCGTCACCGTCGTGAACCTCGACAGGTCGAAGGTCAGAGTCTGGGCCGAGGTGGAGGTGTTCAGGGCCACGATGACCAGGCGCTTGGCCGAGGAGTCGTAGGCCGCGACCGCGTTGCTCACGCCCGTGTCGATGATCTTCATGCCGGGGCGGATGTGCCGGGCGAACTGGGCCATGACGTAGTACTTCGTCTGGACCGCGGTCGGCTGGAGGGTGCTCTGGTCGTACGCGATCATCGCCCAGCCCGTCGACGGGTCCATGACCTGCCAATAGACCCAGGCCGTGGGGTGCAGCCAGCGGAAGTCGTAGAGCAGGTTGAAGGCCATGGTGTAGCCGGTGCCGTCGCTGTCGCCGGTCTCGGAGTTCCACAGCTTCTTGCCGGCCGTGGTGACCACGTCCGTGTAGAGGAGGTCCCTGCGGCCGCCCGAGCCCTGGTAGCCGTGCACGTTGACCTGGTTGACGTACCCCTTCGTCGTCGAGCTGAAGGAGTTCCAGGTGGTGCGGGCGAGGTCGTAACTCGTCTCGTCGGAGGCCGAGATCTTCACGCCGGTCAGGCCGCGGTTGTTCAACTCGCTGCGCAGGTACGGCAGTACGGCCGACTGGACCGTCGCGTCCATGTGGCAGCCCTCCTGCGTGCCGGTCGCGGTCCACCAGGACGAGGAGGGCTCGTTGAAGGCGTCGACCGTCGAGAAGTTCACGCCCCAGTTGTTCTTGGCGTACAGGGCGGTCGCGGCGAGGTGGGAGGCGTGCTGGCGGTAGTTCCAGGACTGAAGGTTGTTGCCGCCGCCGGAGGCGCCGGAGGGGTTGTGGTTCAGGCACATCCACCACATGGGCGAGTTGGCGAACAGCTCGCTGACAGCCCCGCGTTGGGTCGCCTTCACCAGCATCGCCCGCTGGTTCGCGTCCGCCGTCCAGTCCCACGCCGAGGACGTCGGGTCCTCGTTGTTCCAGTCCTGCCAGTAGCCCTCGATCTGCTTGAAGGCGGGGATGTTCGGCGAGGCGGTCATCGACGTGCCGCCCACGGAGTTCCAGCTGGACGCGCCCAGGTTGTAGCGGGCGATGTTGAGGCCGAGGCCGGGGAGCGAAGTGCCGTTGTAGGACGTCGACTTGGTGGTGAAGAAGATGTCGGCGAAGTCGTCCCGGGCGCCGAACACGTTGGCCCACCAGGCCAGGGAGGTGCCCCAGCCCTCCCAGGTGCCGTACGACGTCCCCGGGCTGACCGCGATCGTTGCGTCCGCACGGGCGGTACCGGTGGCCAGCGCGCTGCCGAGGAGGGTGCCTCCTGCGGCTGTCAGCAGCGTTCTGCGTCGGATCATGGCTACTCCGAACTCCGATGGATCGACGCGGCCTTCTGGCCGGCGTCGTGGCCTGCCCCGTTCATGCCACGAGGAAGCATCGGGTGCGGCCAATGGGGTTGTCGAGAGTTATGACAGCCCTTCCTAAAACCTGTGGAGGAAGTTCGGTATGCCGGACACGCCGGCCGCTGCGCCGGGTGCACGGCGACCGCTCCGACCTCTCCGCCCGCTCTACGAGGCGCTCGGCCCTGGTGAGTTGGAGGCCCGGCCCTTATCGTGCGGGCGGCCCGTCCGAGGAGGCGTTCCGAGGAGGCGTGAGGTATGCGGCAGCGCGTCATGCACCACGGAGCCCGGCGCCGGCGCGAGCGGCGCCGACGCGCGGTGTGGACCGGCGGGGAACTCCTGGTCACCACCGGGATCGTCCTGCTGCTGCTCGTCGTGCACCAGCTGTGGTGGACCAACCGGGAGGCCAGGGAGGGCGCTCAGCGGAAGGTCGACGCGCTGGAGCGGCAGTGGGACCAGGAGGAGGGATCGGGTGCGGCCGGCGACGATCCCGGCGCGGCCTCCGACACGGCCTCCGACCCGAGCGCCGTTGGGGATTCCGGTACGGCCGTCCCGCCCTCCTCCTCGCCCGCTTCTCCGGCCGACGGCTCCGCGACCCCCGACCTGTCCCAGGCGTACGCCGTCCTCGACATCCCCCGCCTCCACCTGCGCGTCCCCGTCGCCGAGGGCGTCGGCAAGCGGAGCGTCCTCAACAAGGGGTACGTCGGCCACTACCCCGGCACCGGGCAGCCGGGCGGCGCCGGGAACTTCGCGCTCGCCGGGCACCGCAACACCCACGGCGAGCCCTTCCGGTACATCAACCGCCTCACGCCCGGGGACACCGTCCGCGTGGAGACGCGGAGCGCGGTCTACACGTACGCCGTGGACAAGACCCTGCGCCAGACCTCGGCCCGCGACTCGGGAGTGCTCCGCCCCGTCCCGCGCTCGACGGTCCGTCCGAACTACGGCTACGCCGTGCCCGGTCACTACCTCACCCTCACCACGTGCACCCCGGAATACACGTCCCGGTACCGGCTGGTGGTGTGGGGCAAACTCGTGTCCGCGCGGCCGCGTTGAGGGGCTCAGTGCTCCTGCCGGTCGAGGAGGTGCTGATGCTGCCGGGCCCCGGGCTCGATCCGGACCCGGCGGATCCGGTCAGCAGGGCGCTGCTCAGGCCGAAGAGGCTCTTGCAGCCGGTCGCGGTCGATCAGGTATAACCGGGGGAGGACCGACGACAGGGAGAGGGGGAGTGCCGTGATCCGCAGCTGGGCCGGCATGCGTCCCGCCGCCGCGCTCCTGCTCCTCCTCCTCGACGTCGTCCTGCTCGACGCCGGCAGCCTCTCCGCCGCCGTCGCCCTCGCCGCGACCGCCGCGGCCGGCTCCGCGTTCGCCGCCTGCTCGCTGCTCGCCTCGCGCTGCGCACCCGCCGTACCGCCCACCCGGGTCCGTACGGCCATCCGCGACCGCGACCGCCGTACGGCCTTCCTGCCGCAACGCGACCCCGACGCCAAGGGCCGCCCCCGCCCCCGAGCGCCCGGTCACGCCCTCCCGGCGACCGCCGCGTAGGGGCTCACTCCCGTAGGGACACCCCGCGCGGGTCGTCATGCCGCCTTGCTCATTTCCGGCACGACGAGACCCCCGGAGGGCTCACCCATGTCCGTCTTCGCTGACCTGGTCCAGCATCTCGCCGACCTGCTCCACCCCCTCTTCGGCGCCACCGCGGCCGCCGCCGCGATCGTCCTGTTCACCGCTTTCGTACGACTGCTCGTGCACCCCCTGTCCCGCGCCGCCGCCCGCGGCCAGAAGGCCCGCACCAGGCTCCAGCCGAAGATCGCCGAGCTGCGGAAGAAGCACAAGGACCAGCCCGACAAGCTCCAGAAGGCGGTGCTGGCACTGCACGCCGAGGAGAAGGTCTCACCACTGACCGGCTGCCTCCCCGTGATGTTCCAGATGCCGGCGTTCTTCCTGCTCTACCACCTCTTCTCCAACACGACGATCGGCGGGAAGGCGAACGCACTGCTCGGCCACGAGCTGTTCGCCGCGCCGCTCGGCGGGCGCTGGGCGGACGCGCTCGGGCACGACGGGGCGTTCGGGGGAGCCGGGCTCGTCTACGTCTGCCTGTTCGCGTTCGTGGCCGTGGTGGCGACCTTCAACTACCGCCGCACCAAGCGCATGATGGCCGCGAACCCGGTCGTGCCGGTCACGGACGGGCAGCCGGTCCCCGGCGCGGGCGCGATGAGCAAGGTCATGCCGTACATGTCCTTCTTCACCCTCTTCACCGTCGCGGTGGTGCCGCTGGCGGCCGCGCTGTACGTGGTGACCAGTTCGACCTGGGCGGCGGTGGAACGGGCGGTTCTCTACCGCTGACCGGTCCAGTCCGTGAACCGGGTATTGCGGAGCGGACATCGACCTTGGACGATCGACCAGTCATCCGATGGCTGCACCCGTCGGTGGACACCCCGCGATAAAGGGAGACTGTGATCATGAAGCTGCTGCGAGTCGGTACGGCGGGAACGGAGACGCCCGCGCTGCTCGACGCCGACGGGGTCCTGCGGGACCTGTCCGGTGTCGTGGACGACATCGACGGGACGCTGCTCGCCGACGACGCGGCACTGGGCCGGGTCCGCGCGGCCGCGGAGGCCGGGGACCTGCCGGCGCTGGACGCCACGGGGCTCCGGGTCGGGCCGCCGATCGCACGGATCGGGAAGATCGTCTGCATCGGCCTGAACTACCACGACCACGCGCGCGAGACGGGGGCCGAGCCGCCCGCCGAGCCGGTGATCTTCTTCAAGGCCGCGGACACGGTGGTGGGCCCTTATGACACGGTGCTGGTGCCCCGGCGGTCGGTGAAGACCGACTGGGAGGTCGAGCTGGCGGTCGTCATCGGGCGTACGGCCCGCTACCTGGAGTCCGTGGAGGACGCGCTCGCCCATGTCGCCGGGTACGCGGTGGCGCACGACGTGTCCGAGCGGGAGTTCCAGATCGAGCGCGGGGGGACCTGGGACAAGGGGAAGAACTGCGAGACGTTCAACCCCCTGGGGCCCTGGCTGGTGACGGCGGACGAGGTGCCGGATCCGCAGAACCTGTCCCTGAAGCTGTGGGTCAACGGGGAGCTGAAGCAGAACGGCACGACCGCCGAGCAGATCTTCCCGGTGGGTGAAGTGGTGCGCTACGTCAGCCAGTTCATGACCCTGTACCCGGGGGACGTGATCAATACGGGCACGCCGGCCGGGGTCGCCCTGGGGGAGCCCGAGCCCAAGCCCTACCTCCGGTCCGGGGACGTGGTGGAGCTGGAGATCTCGGGGCTCGGGCGTCAGCGCCAGGAGTTCAAGGACGCGTAGGGCAGGGCACGTAGCGCAGGACACGTAGGGCGGTTCGCTCACCCCAGCAGCGAGGCCAGCCTGCGCCAGGCCTGCCTCGGGATGTTGGAGCGCGGGCCTCCGTCCACGATCTGCAGGGCCACGTGGTCCGCGCCCGCGTCGATGAACTCGTCGACGCGGGCGCGGATCTGCTCGTCCGTGCCCCAGGCGAAGACCGCGTCGACCAGGCGGTCGCTGCCGCCGTTCTTCAGGTCGTCCTCCGTGAAGCCGTTGCGGAGGAAGTTGTTGGTGTAGTTGGGCAGACCCAGGTAGATGGCCAGGTAGTCGCGGGCCACGGTGCGGGCCCGCGCGGGGTCGGTTTTGAGGACGACCTTCAGCTCCGGGGCCAACAGGGGCCCCTCGCCCAGGAGTTCGCGGGACCGTGCCGTCTGGTCCGCGGTGATCAGGTACGGGATCGAGCCGGCCGAGCGGTCCCGGGCCAGCTCGATCGTTTTGGGTCCCAGCGCGGCCAGGACACGGCCCCCGGCCGGTACGCCCGCCTCGTCCAGGGCGTCCAGGTAGGCCACCAGGGCCGAGTACGGGCGGCGGTACTGGTCGGCGATCTTGGCGTGGCTGACGCCCAGACCCAGGACGAAGCGGCCGGAGTGGGCGGCGTCCAGGTCGGTGAAGCTCGCGGCGGCGGCCTCCGGTTCGTGGTCCCAGATGCTCTGGATGCTGGTGCCGACGGCGATCCGCGAGGTCGCATCGAGGAGCGGGGCGGCGTTGGCGGCGGAGCTGCTGCCGCCCAGCCAGATCGCGCCGAACCCGAGTTCCTCCAGCTCGGCGGCGGCCTCGGCCCGTTCGCCTTGCTGGGCCGGGTCCTCCCCGCGCAGGCCGCCGCCGTTCCAGATGCCGTACTTGCCGATGATCTGCTTCATGGCCGATGCCAACGCGCAAGGACCCGGCGGTCATTCCGGTCCCGGCCTACCGGTCCTTGCTCAGGAACTCCTCCAGCGCCTCGACCACGAACCGGTGGTCCTGCAGCTGGGGCAGGCCCGAGACCGTCACCGTGCCGACGACGCCCACGCCCTCCACCGTGATCGGGAAGGAGCCGCCGTGGGCCGCGTACTCGTCCGGATCCAGGCGCGAGGACTCCTCGAAGGTGCTGCCCTTGGCGCGGAAACGGGCGCCGACCAGGTAGGAGGCGGAGCCGTAGCGCTCCACGACCCGGCGCTTGCGGTCGATCCAGGCGTCGTTGTCCGGGGCGGAGCCCGGCAGGGCCGCGTGGAAGAGCTGCTGGCCGCCGCGGTGGATGTCGATTGCCACCGGCGCCTGCCGCTCCCGGGCCATCTCCACCAGCAGGGAGCCCAGCGCCCACGCGTCGTCGTACGTGAACTGCCGGAAGACCAGGCGGCGTTCCTGCGCCTCCAGCTCCTCCAGCGGCGGGGTGAGTTCCGGCTGGAACTTCGGGGTCAGCTCGGTGTTGTGCGTCACAGCTTCACCGCCACTCCGTCGAGGGCCGAACGGCGCGCCGCCTCCAGTACGTCGAGGGCGGCGGCCGCCTCCAGTGCGGTCACCGGGTTGGTGCCGCCGTCAGTCAGGGCCCTGGCCACGGCCGCATAGTAAGCCGGGTAGTCGCCGGGCAGGGTGGGGACGGGGCTGCCGCCGCCCGTCACGGGGGACTCGCCCGAGCCCAGCCGGCCCCACAGCGACTCGGGCTCCCGGCCCCAGCCGGCCGCGGCGCCGGGCCGCTCGCCCTCGCGCAGGGCCGCCTCCTGCGGGTCCAGGCCGTACTTCACATAGCCCGCCTTGGAGCCCAGCACCCGGAAACGGGGGCCGAGTTGGGCGGTGGTGGCGGAGACGTACAGGTGGGAGCGGACGCCGCTCGTGTGGGTGATCGCGAGGAACGTGTCGTCGTCGATCTCGGCGCCCGGGCGGCGGACGTCCGCCTCGGCGTACACGGAGGCGGCGGGTCCGAAGAGGGTCAGGGCCTGGTCGACGACATGGCTGCCGAGGTCGTAGAGCAGACCTCCGATCTCTGAGGGGTCTCCGGACTCGCGCCAGCCGCCCTTGGGCTGTGGCCGCCACCGCTCGAAACGGGACTCGAAGCGCCATACGTCGCCCAGCTCGCCCTCGTCGAGGAGCTTGCGGAGCGTCAGGAAGTCGTTGTCCCAGCGCCGGTTCTGGAAGACGGAGAGCAGCAGGCCGCGCTCCTCGGCGAGCGCCGCCAGCTGTCGAGCCTCGGCCGCGCTTCCCGCGATCGGCTTGTCGACCACGACCGGCAGGCCGGCCTCCAGGGCGGTGGTGGCGAGCGGGACGTGTGTCCTGTTCGGAGACGCGATGACGATCAGGTCCAGCTCGCCGGCGCGGGCGAACAGCTCGTCGGCGCCCTGGACCGTACGGACGTCCGGGTACTCGGCGCGAGCCTGTGCCTGCCGCTCGGGGTTCGAGGTGACCACCGTGTCGAGGGTGAGGCCCTCGGTGGCGGCGATCAGCGGGGCGTGGAAGACGGAGCCCGCGAGGCCGTAGCCGACGAGGCCCACGCGGAGGTCAGCAGCAGTCATGTCCTCCACTTTCGCAACGCTGTTGCCAAAGTGCAAGTGTGGCGGACAATGGCAGGCGTGAACAGGACGAACGGCGGCGTCAACCTCCCGGCCCTGCGCAGCCACAACACCGCGCTCGTGCTCGACCTGCTGCGGGGCGCGGGCGCCGGGGGAATCAGCCGACTGGAACTCGCCGACCGCACGGGCCTCACCCCGCAGGCCGTCAGCAAGATCACCGCCCGGCTCCGGGAGGAGGGCCTCGCGGCGGAGGCGGGCCACCGCGCCTCGACGGGCGGCAAGCGGCGGACGGTACTGCGTCTCGTACCCGGGGCGGGCCACGCGGTGGGCGTCCACCTGGACCGCGACGCGCTGCGGACGGTGCTGGTGGATCTCGCGGGCACGGTGGTGCGGGAACGACGCGCCGAGCTGGACCTGGGTGCGGGGGCGGAGGCTGTCGTGGCGGCGGTCGCGGGGGAGGCGGAGGCGCTGGTGACGGGGGTGCGGGGAGGAGACGGGGAGGAGCCGGGCGGCGCAGGCACGCTCCCCGCCCTCCTCGGCGTCGGGGTCGCCCTCCCCGGCCCCCTCGACCACACCCGGGGCGTGCTGCACCGCGTCACCGGCTTCCCCGAGTGGGACGGCTTCCCCCTGCGGGACGCGCTCGCGCGGCGGCTCGGGGTGCCCGTCGCCGTCGACAAGGACACCAACGCGGCCGGGCTGGGGCTCGCGGTCGCGGGGGAGCGCGGGTCGTTCGCGTATCTGCATCTCGGTACGGGCCTCGGTGCCGGGCTCGTCATCGGCGGGTCCGTGCACCGGGGTGCGCGGACCGGGGCCGGGGAGTTCGGACACCAGGTCGTCCAGCTCGACGGACCGCCCTGCGGCTGTGGCGACAGGGGCTGCGTCGAGGCGCTGTGCCTGGCGGCGGTGGCTCGGGGTGACCTCACCGAAGCGGCCCGGGTCCTCGGCATCGCGGCCGGCAACCTCGTCGCCCTCCTCGACATCGACCTGGTCCTGCTGGGCGGCCGTACCGTCACCGCCGCCCCGGACGCGTTCCTACGAGGCGTCGAAGCCGTCCTCGCCGAACGCGCCCGGCGCACCGGCGAGGAACCGGTCCCCGTCCGAGCCGCGGCCGACGAGGTGGCCGAAGGTGCGGCCCAGCTCGTACTGGCCCCCCTCTTCGGCCGCGCCGACGCCTGACGGACTGGCCGAGCAGGCACCCCGACCCGACCCGATCCGACCCGGCCGGTCCGCCTCCGTCCCGCGCGCCCGAGCCGGCACGGAGTCGCCGCCCGAGCACTCACCCGCACGGATCGGCCGTGCGCCCGGCGAAGGCGTCCCCCGGCATCCCGGTCTCACGGCCCGCCCGGCGCACGACGTCAGCCCGCGTGCCGGTCGTACGGCCCGCGCGGTGCTCGACGCGGGCGCGCCCCATCGCAGGGCGGGCGCGGATCGGTGCTGCCCGGCGGCGTCCGCGTCCCGCGCTTGCTGCCGGCCCCGTCGCGCCGCCGGTCGCCGAACCCGCGCACCGGGACGCCCTCGCCCTGGACTCCGCCTCGCGTCCGCTGATCGAGGGGACTTCGCGGGGTGTACGGAGCGGCATCCCCCGTTGGGCGTCGCCGCCCGGCATGGTCATGTGTTCATGCGACGGTATGTACACGGTTACACGCCCGCCCTCCT
The DNA here is from genome assembly GCF_055559055.1 of Streptomyces sp. NPDC024687. Taxonomy (NCBI): domain Bacteria; kingdom Bacillati; phylum Actinomycetota; class Actinomycetes; order Kitasatosporales; family Streptomycetaceae; genus Streptomyces; species Streptomyces sp. NPDC024687. The sequence goes on from NZ_JBVHLJ010000012.1 coordinate 191,309, forward strand.
CGGCCTCGCGGCGGCAGCCGCCCTGACTTCTGCCACCTCTGCCCACGCCGCCCTCACTCCCGCGGCCCCTGCGGCACCCGCCCGGATTCCCACGACCCCTGCTGCAGTCAACCCCGCCCCCGTCGGCGACTCCTGCGCCCCCGCCGGCCGCGACTTCCCCCTCACCACCCGTATTCACGGCGGTCCCGCCGTTTACGAGGCCGGTGGGGAGTTCGGGACCTGGTATCTGGATCTCGTCAACACGACCCGGCACACCTGTGGCGGGATCCACCCGGTCGTCGTCCTCGTCGACGAGCGGCACGCCCTGAAGCCGTCCCAGCCCCGTCTGGAGTTCTACGACGGCCCCCACCCCCGTGCCGTCCGGTTCGAGACCACCGACGAGGACGAACTCGTCGGGGCCTTCGGAGGTGCCGGGCTCACCGTCGGCCCTGGAAAGACCCTCACCGTGAAGGTACGGCTCGCGGTCGCCGCGGACGCCGTACCCAACGAGGTCACCGTCAACGCGGCCGTCGTCCAGCGGCACGGCGAGGACGGCGACTGGGTGGGGCAGTCCAACGACTACCGCTTCGGCATCGGCTCCGCCGCGGACACACCGTCCGACACCCCCACCACCCCCGCCCCTGACGGCCTCCCCTTCGCGGACGCGGCCGCAGAACTCGCCAGCACCGGCCCCGCCGTGGCCGCCGCCGTCCTCGGCACCGCCGCCCTCCTCCTGGTCACCGCGGGCGCGATCCTCCGAGCCCGGGGCCGCCGCTGACCCCGGACCTTCCGGGACCTGCCCCCAACCGGCCATTCCCCCAAGATCCGGCCACTGTCTAGGCTGGGGCCGACGCAGCACGGCGTACACGCGTACGGCAGGAGATCCCGCACATGGCAGACCGCAAGCCCATCGATTCGTGGCTCACCGACATGGACGGTGTGCTCATCCACGAGGGCGTACCGATCCCCGGCGCCGACGCCTTCCTCAAGAAGCTCCGGGAGTCCGGCAAGCCGTTCCTGGTGCTGACCAACAACTCCATCTACACCCCGCGCGACCTGCACGCCCGACTGCGGCGCATGGGCCTGGACGTGCCGATCGAGAACATCTGGACCTCCGCCCTGGCCACCGCGCAGTTCCTGGACGACCAGCGGCCGGAGGGGACGGCGTACGTCATCGGCGAGGCGGGTCTGACCACCGCCCTGCACGACATCGGCTACATCCTCACCGACCACGAGCCCGACTACGTCGTCCTCGGAGAGACCCGCACCTACTCCTTCGAGGCCATGACCAAGGCGGTCCGGCTCATCAACGACGGTGCCCGTTTCATCTGCACCAACCCCGACGAGACCGGCCCCTCCGCCGAGGGCGCGCTGCCGGCCACCGGTGCCGTCGCCGCCCTGATCACCAAGGCGACCGGCAAGCAGCCGTACTTCGCGGGCAAGCCGAACCCGCTGATGATGCGCACCGGGCTCAACACCATCGGCGCGCACTCCGAGACCAGCGCGATGATCGGCGACCGCATGGACACCGACGTCCTGGCCGGCATGGAGGCCGGCATGCAGACCTTCCTGGTGCTCACCGGCCTGACCCGGCCCGAGCAGGTCGAGGCCTTCCCGTACCGGCCCTCCAAGGTCGTGGACTCGATCGCGGACCTCGTCGACCGGATCTGAGGCGTGAGTTCGAGGTCGTCGACTCGGCCGGTGATCTTGTGGCCGGCCGGGCATGAAAGCGGGGCCTCTCTCTGCCACTTGTTTGTTTTCTGACCGCCGACGCCCGTGCGGAGGCCGACGGCCCGGCGCGTACGCCACGGGTGGGTGGCGTTGCTGCCGGGCCGTCAGTCACTCACGCGGTCTCACTTCCCGTGCAAACCCCGGCGGCCACGTCCGCGAAGCACCAGCACGCCGCCGCAGGCGATGACCAGAAGGCCACCGAGGGTGCTGTACGTGACAGCGTTGCTCGCCCCGGTGGAAGCCAGGTCGCCGGACGTGCTGCTCGGGCTCGGCCGGCCGACGAGTGCGCCGATCTCCCCCTGCGCACGGGTGCCGGTGGTGTCGGGGTCGGAGCCGACCGGCGTGACGGCGGTCGGGGTGGCGGCGGGCGTCGGCGTGGCGGCGCCGGCTGTCCCCGACGCGGGCTTCAGCTGAAGAGTCGTGATCGAGTACGGCGGCAGCGTCTGCGCGACCGCCGTGCCCCGCTTCGCCGTCTTCAGGGCAGTGTCTCCCTGGGCATGCGAAACGGTCGTGACCGTCCCTGCGGCCGGGGTGTATCCGGCGTACGAGAGCGACACCTGCGCCGCCTTCTGCGGGCTCTTGTTGGTCAGCATGACGTTCAGACCGCCGTTACTGCTCCGCACCGCGTGCACAGTGACCGACGGGTTGCGCGAGGACGACTTGACCATGGTGTCGCCGGGCTGCGCCAGTGCGGTCAGCGAGCGGATGCCCCAGTAGGTGGGGAAGGGCGTGTCGCGCGGCGGTTCGCACTTCCCCTCGACGCAGGTTCCGGCGGAGAGAATGCCCCCGTCCTGGTAGTCGGTCTCGCCGTTGACGGTGGTGGGTGCTTGGCCCGAGCCGTTGTGCAGGTTCCACCAGTCGACGTGGGTGGCGCCTTGCTCGAACCAGGTCATGTAGGTGTCCGGCGCGAACAGGGCTGCGGCCTGGCTGGTCTTGGCGGGCGAGAATTCGGCGTCGGTCTCGGTGACCGCGATCTCCACCGAAGGGGCGTGCGAGCCCGCGTACTTGGCGATCAGCGAGCGCAGCGTGGACGTGACACCGGCGATCTTGGAGGGGGTCTCCAGCAGGTCGTCCGTGGTCTTGCCGCCCGGATACCAGTGGACGATGACGAAGTCGATCGAGTTTCCCGCGAGGGAGAGCACCGTGTTGTTCCAGTCGGCGCTGTCACCGGGAGCCTTCTCCCCGTCCGGCCAGGAGCCGGGGGTGGTGAGCACCGCTCCGATCTTCACCTTCGGGTCCACGGCCTTCATCGCCTTCGCGTAGGCGACCAGGTTCTTTCCGTACTCCTTCGGGCTCTTGTCGGCGTGGTTGTCGGTTTCCCAGCCCTTGCCGTTGGCGTAGTGCCCGTTGCCGTAGACCTCGTTGCCGATCTCCCAGTACTTCACGCCGTAGCCTTTGTCGACGTTGGCGTACTTGACCCAGTCGGCGGCCTCCTGGGGGGTGCCGGAACCGTAGTTCGCGGTCAGGATCGGCTGGGCGCCGACCTTCTTCGCGGTGGCCATGAAGCTGTCGAAGTCGGTGTTGGGCACGATCCAGCCGCCGTTGCCCATGGTGTGGGTCTTCCAGTGGAAGTCGTCCGCGCCGGAGCCGCCGGGATAGCGAAGCTGCCGGACTCCCGCGGCCTTCACCAGCGATGTCACCTTGGCGGTCCCCATGTGGTCGTCGCCGACGCCCGTGTTGAGGCCGACACCGCTGCTGGGCACCGTGCCCAGGGAGGTACCGGCATCCACACGGATGTCGACGGTCGGCGCGGCTCCCGCGCTGGGCGCCAGGGCGCCGACACCGGCAGAGGCGGCGAGCACCGCCACCGCTCCCCCGACCAGATGCCGGCGCATCCGGCTACGGCGGGGCGTGCGCCCCCGAGGCGTCGGCTGCTCGGCGGGTCTCGGGTCGTCTGATGACACGTAATGCTCCGATCAGGGTCTTAACGCAGAGGGCGTAGCGCCGCTGACCACGGCTCGCCCTCGTCGGTACACGCCTAAGTGGCCACTCGGAGCGGAAAGGTTGCCGTCTCAATCATTTTTCGCCGAAACGCGATCGCACCGTCTCACCGGACCCGGCGATCCCGCGGCCGGGTGCCCCGGTGACACGCCCGGGCTCCCTTTCCACCTCGACGGCGCGAACGGTCCGGGGTCGGGATGGCGCGTGCCGTGTGCTGGGTCCGGCCTCCTTGACCAACGCCGCCGTCCCCAGCCGGGTGGCGCCGTTGTCGGACAGCCGCGGCCCGTAGGCGATCAGCTCGTCCCGGTCGAGCGGCACCGCCAGGTCGGCGGCCTGTCCCGTGCCCAGGTCGAGCACCAGGTCAGGTCTGATCCGCGGCGCGCAGGGCCCGCGCCAGCCAGTCCAGCTCCTCGGTCGCGTCGGGCGACGAATTCTGCCCGCGCACACAGGCGACGAGCCTGCGGTAGTGCTCCGCTCCCGCCTCGATCCCGGCCTCCAGGCTGCGCAGCACGGCGGCCCGATCGGCGTCGCCGAACAGCTCGGTCAGCACCTCGGCCGCTGCCGGCCCCTCGGGAGCGACCCCGCCTTTTCTGACCTCCGCGACGGTCTGCACGATCTGCCTGGCCCACCAGATGGACGCCCCGGGGGGACGGCCCTGCCCCGGTATGGGCGTGTTGAGCTCCATCCATGTGCGCAACCGGGCGCGGAACCCAGGGTCCCGAACCAATTCGGCCAATTCGATCCAGGCGTCGACCTGCTCAGGTGTGGGGTCGTCGGGCAATTCGACGCTGAAGGCGCGCATGCGGTCGCGCAGGCGCGGATCGTCGAGGCCGCCGAACACCTCCTCCTTGAACTCGTCGATGATCTGCTTGCGCTCGGCGGCGGAAAGCCGCGCCAGCCGGTTCATCAGTGCTGTCTCCTCAACGGTCGAACCCCGTTTCGCCACGGTGGACAGGACGGCCCGGCTCACCTTGAGGGAGCGGATCTGCGCGTCGAGCGCGGCCACATGCGCGTCGGCGACCGCGGCGACCGTCGTGCGGCCGCTCAGGACACGGCACACGTCGTCGAGCCCGAGGCCCAGCTCCCGCAGGGTGCGGACCAGCTCGACGCGGGCCACGGACTCGGCGTCGTACAACCGGTAGCCGCCCGCGGAACGGCCCACGGGCGGCACCGCGCCCTCGTCCGACCAGAAGCGCAGGGTACGTACCGGAAGTCCGGTGCGGTGCGCGAGCCGGCCAATGGTGAGCATGTCGGGGCGTTCGTCGTCCATGAGGAGGATCCTGAACCCTCCGGCGGCTGGAGACTCAAGCGGTGGCGCCGACCCGGACATCCAAAGACCTGAGGATCTGCGGGCTGACCCGAACGGAGCAACGCGGTGTCTCCCGGGGTGCGGGCCCCCGGCCCCCGGGAGACCCTCCAGACATCTGGAGGTTCACGATGCGTTTCCTACGCCTCACTCTCTGTGCCGCGACCCTGGCTCTCGCCGCCTTCGCCCCGCCCGCGCAGGCCGCGGACGGCGGCAGCGTCTCGGTGACCCCGTCGATCCCGGCCGCCGGCGCCGACCTCACGCTGCGGGTGACCGGCTGCGCGGGGAGGACGGCCACCGCCGCCTCGGCCGCGTTCGTCGCCGACACCCGGCTGACGGGGACCGGCGGCAGCCTCGCCGGTGAGACTCGTGTCCGCTCCTCGGCCGCGCCCGGCCCCTACGACGTGCGGATCACCTGCGCCGACCTCGAGGTGAAGGGCAGGATCACCGTCGCAGCGGCGAAGGGCGGCGCCGCCCCGGCGTCCCCCGCCGCCTCCGTCGACGCCGGCGGCGGCTGGACCGCCACCCACCTGTCCTCCATGGCGCCCCAGGCCGCCGGGCCCGGCACCGGGCAGGCGGTGACGGGCCTGGTGCTCACCGGGGCCGCGGCGCTGGCCGTCGTGCTGCGCCGCAGCCGCCGGAGCCGCGGGACGGGCTGACCGGTGATGTACCAACGGCTGCTGACCGGCGCGACCTGGGCGGTGCTGCTGCTCGGTCTGTGGCTGTGGGGCAGCGAGCTCACCGACGTACGGCACGGCAGGTCCGTGTCGGCCATCGGTGACGTGGCCGCGCTCGGGCGTCCCCCCGCTGCCGTCGAACTGCCGCCCGCCGCACGGCCGTTGACGGGAGCGCGGCCCCTGCGTCTCGACATCCCGGACCTCGGGGTGCAGGCGCCGGTGGTGGCCCGTGGCCTGGACGCCCGGGGCGCCCCCGACCCGCCGCCCTTCGACCAGCCCGGCGTCGTCGGCTGGTACGCGGCCGGCGCGCAACCCGGGGCCGCCGGGACCGCGCTCATGGTGGGACACGTCGACACCGACACCCGGCCCGCCGTCTTTCACCGGATCGGCGCCCTCGCACCGGGCGAGAGGGTCCGTGTGATTCGCGACGACGGCAGGGTCGCCGAGTTCACCGTGGACGACGTGCAGGTTCTCGGCCGCGACCACTTCGACGCCCACCAGGCCTACGGCCCCCGCGTGCCGGGCCGCGCCGAACTGCGCCTGATCACCTGCGGCGGCACCTTCGACCGGACGAGCCGCAGCTACACGGCGAACGTGATCGTCTCGGCGTATCTGACGGGCACCGGCCTGTAGGACTCCCGCAGGCATTACCGGCCCGGTCGGCGACCCGCTCCCCCTGAAGTCGCCGACCGGGCCGGTCCTCGACCACGCGCGCTCGGGTTGCGGGAGTAACCCGGCGATGGCGCGGGAGGTCTGGAGGCTCGGTGGTCATGACTGCGGCCAGGGGCTGGGGCCGTCATTCATGAGAAGACTTTAGAACGGATGAGCGCCCGGGCCTAGAGGCCGACTGACGCCAAGTCCCGTACTCGTGGCTCTCCGTCATCCGCGCTGGTGGCCCTGGGTTCTACGCTGGTCCGCCGGCGCCTGCGTCGATCTCCCGGAGCAGTTCGGCGTCGTCCGCGGCGCCCTCGATGACCGTGGCGGCCACCTGGTCCAGGGGCAGCCGGTGCCGTCGCGCGTACTGCCGTAGCGCCATGAATGCCTGGTCGGCGGCAACGCCCCAGCGCTCGGCGAGCATCCCCTTGGCCTGCTCGACGCGGACCCTGCTGGACAGGGCTTGCCGCAACTGACCGGACAGGGTGCGGGACTGAGCGTAGGTGTGACGGTTCTGCAGACCGAGGGCGGCGGCGTCGGCGAGGGCCTGGGCGACATGGAGCTCGGAGGTGACATCGTCGTCCGGACCGGTGCCGGGCAGCGTCGGCGCGAACACGTTGAGGGCGCCCAGCAGGTTCTCGCGGCAGCGCAGCGGGACCGCGAACGTGGCCACGATGTCGTGCCTGAGGGCCCGTTCGGTGAAGTCGGGCCAGCGGGCGGCCGCGTGGGCGACCTGTATGGAGACCGGGGGTACGGGTTCTCCCGAGCCGTAGCTGTCCAGACAGGGCCCGCCGCCGCGCTGCGCCTCCAGCAGATCGAGGGCCACCTGCTCGTGCCGGCTGCTGGCGGCCAGCGACACCGAACGGCCGCCGTCGATGAGCATCACCCCGGCCGCCCGCACGTCCAGCAGCTCCACGCAGCGGTCGGAGACCTGTTGTAAGTACCGGGTGGCCTCGAAGTCCTCGGCCAGAGTGTCCGCCGCCTCCACCAGCGCCGAAGCCAGCCGGATCTCCCAGGTGGCGTTCCGCATCGCTGAGCACTCCCCTCATCGACGAGCGCCCCCGTACGGCGCGTCCCTACCCCGACCTTCGGGGCTGTAACAGCTCCTGGACAAGGCTTCGGCGAGCTCGTGGGCGGCGCGACCGGTGTGTCACGATTGAGACTTGCCACGGTGCACCCAGGGGGGAATTGGATGTACGTCAGCAGGGGGGCCAGGAGGGCGGCCCGCGCACGGGCGTCCGCGGCGGTGCTGGGGGCGGCACTGCTGCTCGCCGCGTGTTCGTCGTCGGGGGAACCGGAGAAGGAGGGCGGGGGCGACAAGCCCGGTGCCGGGATCACCCAGCAGCCCAAGGAGGCCGACCCGTTCTGGGTCAACCCGGACGGCAACGCGGCCAAGCAGGTCGCGGCATACGTGAAGAGCGGCAAGGACGACGAGGCCGATCAGATCCGCAAGATCGCCCAGCAGCCGACCGGCGAGTGGATCGGCACGGAGAACCCGGAGCAGGAGGCGCGCGGCTTCACCGAGGCCGCGGACCGGGCCGGCCGTACGGCCCTGCTCGTCCTCTACAACATCCCGCACCGCGACTGCGGCCAGTACTCCCAGGGCGGCGCCGCCGACGGCAACGCCTACCGGACCTGGATCGACGGCGTGGCCGCGGGCATCGGCGACCGGTCGGCGACTGTGATCCTCGAACCGGACGCCGTCCTGCACCTGGTCGACGGCTGCACCAAGGACGAGTTCCACGAGGAGCGCTACGACCTGCTCACCGGCGCCATCGAGAAGCTCGGCGCCCTGAAGAACACGAAGGTCTACCTCGACGCGGGCAACGCGGGCTGGGGCCACCCGGACCAGATCTTCGAACCCCTGAAATGGGCCGGCATCGCCAAGGCCGACGGCTTCTCGGTGAACGTCTCCAACTTCTACTCCACCGAGGACTCCATCGCCTACGGCAAGCAGCTCTCCGCCAAGGTCGGCAACAAACACTTCGTCATCGACACCAGCCGCAACGGCAACGGCCCCTACAAGGCCGGCGACGAGAACGAACGCTGGTGCAACCCACCGGGCAGGGCCCTGGGGGAGACCCCGACCATCAAGACAGCGGACCCGCTGGTGGACGCCTACCTGTGGGTCAAGCGCCCGGGCGAGTCGGACGGCGAGTGCAAGGGCGGCCCGAAGGCGGGCAAGTGGTGGCCGACCTACGCATTGAAACTGGCGCAGGCTGCCGGTAGTTAGGGGCGCGGGGAACTGCGCGACAAGCCACGACGCTCCCGCACCCGAAAGCAAAGGTGCGGGAGCGTCTTTGGTATTACGGCACTCGAACCCACTGAGCCTTCGACGGCGTCCCCTGGTCATCGTCGACGAACAGCATGTACCACCCCGACTGAACCAAGTTCTTGTTCCCCGGCACAGTCACCTTCACCTTGTCCCCGGAAACAGTGAACTTCAGCTCGACCGACCGCTGATCCACATCCGTCACATGAGTCGACGCACTGGGCCGAATCAACCGCACCTTCTTGATCACAGAAGCCTGCGGAGACGTGAACGTCCCCGCCGCCCCCCGAGCGATCGTCTGCGGCCCCCCGGACAGCGACGGCCGAGAATCCCGGTACAGATACGGCGGCGTATAGATCTCGATCCGCTGCTCGAAGACACCCGGCTTCGTGTTCGCCTTGTCCCCGTACAGCGAGTCCGACCCGAAGAACATCACCCGCCCGTCCGGCAACAGCAGCGACCCGGAGTGGTAGTTGCGCCCCACCAACGGATCGGCCACCGACGTGAACGTGTTCGTGTCCGGGTGGTACAGCCGGGCCTGGAGGATGTTGGAGTCACCGCGCCCGCGGTAGTCCTCCGACCCCCCGGACACCAGCACGCTGTCGTCGGGCAGGATCGACGCCTGCGGATACCGCGTCCCCTTCTCCAGCGTCGGCCCGTCCACGAACTTCGGGCTGTCCGCCTTCATGTCCACGATCCGCGTCCGGTTGCTGGACAGCGCGGACTCACCGACCCCGCCGCCCCCGATCACCATGAACTTCTCGTCCTGCGCCGGCGGCAGCAGCACGGTCCCGGAGGTCTCCATCCTGTTGGCGTCGCTGAGCCCCGGGATCTTGGTGAACTTGTTGGTGTCCACGTCCCAGATGCCCGGCACCCGGCCCACGTTGTCCGGCCCGTACCCCGCGTTCGACCCCGAGTAGAAGACCTTGCCGTTCTGCAGGAGGAACAGCGCCGGATACGTCGGGAACTGGCGGACCTTCGGCAGGTACGTCCACTTCTTGGTCTTCGGGTCGAACACCTCGTTCTTGCCCGGCACCAGCTGCCCGATGTCGTCGAGCCCGGAGACGCTGAGGACCTTTCCGTCGCTCAGGGTGGTGAGCGTCGGATACCAGCGGGCCTCCTTCATCGGGTCGACCTTGATGTACTTCTCCGCGACCGGATCGAACTCGAAGGCGTCCCGGATCCCCTGGAAGTCCTTCTTGTCGAGCGCGAGCTTCTGCGCGATGCCGTAGGTGTTACGGGCCTCGGTGCCGGTGAGCCCCTGGATCCGGTAGTTGTCCTGGGTACCCGTCTCGTACTTGGCGCCGCTCTTCTGCGCCTCGACGTAGATACGCCCGAGCCCGGGGGTGTTGCGCAGGAACTTCCCGGTCGTCTTGTCGAAGACCTTCGTGGCCCGCTCCACGACGACCGGGTCCCTCGACACGAACGTCCTGCCGTTCTCCTTGCCGGTGAACTTGGTGCCCGCCGGCAGGGTGATCGGCTGGTCCGGGTTCTCGTTGTGGACGATCATCAGGCCGCCGGCCTTGGTGACGTCACCCTTGAGCTTCTCGTACCGCTTGGTGCCACCGGCGATCAGCAGATTGCCGTTCGCCAGCTGGGTGTGCCCCGTGCAGAACAGGTCCTTCGGCGTCGGCACCTTCTTGATCGTGCCCTTGACCGGGTCCCAGATCCGGGTGTCGAACCTCTTCGCGTCGAAGTTGTCCTGGTTGTTGCCCGAGCCCGCCACCAGCAGCACCTTCCCGGTGCGCAGCAGCGCCGCGTGGATGGTGTTCTGCCGGTACTCCTCGGGGAAATCGACGATCTCCCACTTGCCGTTCTCGGCTTTGTACTCGGGCTTGTTGATCTGGTACTGGTGGTATTTCGCCGTCCCGAAGCGGTACAGCCACGGGCCGTTCATCCCGGCCAGCGCGAGCACCACCGCCGTACCGATCGCAAGTCGACGGGCGCGGCGGCGGCCTGCACGGTCGTTCATTCCTTACGTCCCCCAAGTCCACCGAGGGCGATCTGCATGGTCTGGTCGTTGCCCTCGTCGTGCGTGTTCGAGTCGGCCCAGCTCGGCTTGCCCGCCGGTGCGTGCTGGGCGGGAGCGTGCTGAGTGGCCGGCAGCGGCTGCGGCTGGTACTGCTGGTGTGCCGGAACCTGGGCCGGAACCGCCGTCTCCTGCGGTGCGGTGGCGGGCTTCTTCTTCGCCTGTCGCAGCATGTGCCGCCAGGTGAAGATCGGTGTCGCGGTGATCAGCATGGCGAAGGTCGCCCAGGTGATCATCGCGGGGTGGGAGTGCCCGAGGGCGACACCCGCACCGATCGAGCCACCGAAGATCGCGATGAAGTACCAGTGGTAGCGGAAGGTCGCGAACCACCGGTCGGGGCTGGCCGAGTCGCCCTTGGGCGTCACCACGAACTTGCTCTTGCGCCGCAGCAGCGAGTCGACCAGTGCCTTCGCGTACAGCGGGGCGGACAGCGCCGACATCACCATGCCGGCCACACCACCGGAGCCCTCCGGCTCGTGCGGGGAGACGTTGTGGCGGCGGTTCCAGATGTACAGGCCGATCTGGAGCGCGGAGGCGTTGCCGTAGAGCATCAGCCACACGGTCGGGTCGATGTTCACACCCGAGGCGCCCAGGCCCAGGAACAGCGCGCAACTCAGGGCCGCGAGGATCCAGTTGAGGGCGGACATCGGGTAGAAGATGATCATCATCGTGTAGTTGAAGAGCTTGCTCGGCGGCAGCGAGTACCAGCCCTTCCAGTACTGCTTGAGGATCGTCTCGTACGTCCCGCGCGACCAGCGCATCTGCTGGGTGAAGAAGTCCGTCCAGGCGCTCGGGCCCTCGCCGACCGCGAGCACGTCCGGGGTGTAGACCGAGCGCCACTTCCTGCCGGTCGCCGGGTTCTTGGCGCGGTGGATCTCGAAGCCGGTGGCCATGTCCTCGGTGATCGAGTCGTACAGCCCGCCGATCTGCTTCAGCGTCTTGATCCGTACGGCGTTGGAGGTCCCCACGAACATCGGGGAGCCGTACTTGTTGCCGGCGCGCTGGATCAGCGCGTGGAAGAGGAACTGCTGGGACTCGGCGGCCTTGGTGACGAAGTTGTCGTAGTTGCCGTAGACCTGCGGGCCGATCACGAAGCCGACGTCCGGGTCGCGGAAGAAGCCGAGCATCCGCTCCAGGTAATTGGGCAGCGGCACGTGGTCGGTGTCCACGGAGGCGAAGAAGTCGTACTGGTCGCCGTGCGCGTCCAGCCAGGCGTTGTAGTTGCCGTGCTTGGTCTTGGCGCGGTGCGGGCCCTTGGGCTGGTTCCACTTCTCGACGCCCTTGCGGGAGAAGTGGTGCACGCCGAGCCGGGCGCACACCTCCTTGACCTCCGGGTCGTCGCCCTCGTCCAGGAGCCAGACATGCATGAGGCCGCGGTGGCGGATCTTCACCGCGGCTTCGAGGGTCCGGGTCACCATCTCCAGCGGCTCCTTGCCGGGCACGAAGGAGGTGAGGAAGGCCACTCTGGTGCCGGTCTCGGGCACCACCGGGATCGGGTCACGGGCGACCAGGGTGGCGTGCGCGTTGGACAGGACGTTCATGCAGCGGAAGAACTCGATCAGGCCGATCGAGACGAGCATGACGATGTCCAGGGCCGGCAGCCACGAGAAGGCCGGGTAGTCGCGCTCGGTCCAGTGCTCGGGCTGCAGCAGCCAGGCCAGCAGGACCAGCGAGAGCAGCGGGGCCGCGGCGAGCATCAGGGCGACCCGGATGCGGTGCGGCTCCTGCGAGATCAACGAGCGGTACTGCACCTTGTAGGGCTGGCCCGGGTCGGGCTGTGTGAGGGGACCGGCCAGTCTGCTGTAGTGCTCGTAGTCGTACTTCGGAAGTGTCTTCTTTATCCGGCGCAGTGTGCCGGTCCGGTGCGAAGGCAGCCTGAGCTGAGTGGTGTCGGACGGGTCGAAATTCTGCCGGGCGCCCGTCGGCGTCGACGTCATGAGTCATCCCCCCACACGCGGACAGGCCGCGTGTCGTCGGTTCCTTACGGCTGAGCTGGTCCCCCTCGACCTTTTCAGACGTATCAGTGGTGGGCCGCAGTCACCACACTCTTCACAGCATGAGACAGGTAACAGCGACCTTCCGGTTGCAGACGCCCCCTCCGGCATCATCGTCAGCGGCGGGGCCCCTTTCCCCGCAACACCGGCAACCGTCTCCTTGCCCCCCAACTGCCGCGTATACGCAGCATCTTGAAAACCAGGGTTCTACGGTGCTCATCATGATCGCAAGATGCGAAACACGGTGTTTACCGGTCATACGCGTTCATTGTGGCCCCTGTGGGTGTCATGCGGAGGTCGTTGCGGACATCCATACGGCCCCCGGACCGGTCCGGTTCACCCCCCTTTCACGCAGGAAGGCCCCCCGCCGGAGCGAGGGGCCTTCCATGTCGGTGCGCCGCCAGGGACTCGAACCCCGGACCCGCTGATGCTGCATCTTCCGGGGGCAACCCCCGGACCCCCTGCCGTCCTGCCGTCCTGCCGTCAAGCATTGAAGGCCCCCCGCCTTCACGGGAAGCCTTCAATCGTCTGTGCGCCGCCAGGGACTCGAACCCCGGACCCGCTGATTAAGAGTCAGCTGCTCTAACCAACTGAGCTAGCGGCGCCTGCTGACCTGCACAACTCTACCCGACGGGCGAGGGTGCTCCGGACTCGTCGTACATCATTCGGACCGTCAGCATGCGCGTGCGGGCGACAGTTGAGAAACTGACGAATGTGCACAGTTGCGGACATTTCAATCTGGAGTGTGAGGGGCGTCGCATGGAGACTCCGGTATTCGAGGAAATCGATCCCGCGAGCGACTGCGACTGCCCCGGATGCGCCCACTGGCGGCGCGTGCTCCCCCGCTCGACCGGCGGAGGCCACCCCGCCGCCACCCGGGCCCTGATCCTCGCCGCCGCGGCCTCCACCGCCCTCGGCGTGGTCCACACGGCCCCGGCCTTCGCGGCCTCCCACGTCCCGGTCCGTCCGGGGATCCCGGGGATCGACGGGCCCGACACCCCCCAGGGCCACAAGGCCCCGCTGCACAGCTCCGGCGGCCGGCCCGCGGCCGTCAAGGCGCCGACCACCACCCGCGCCGACATCATCCGGCGGGCCAAGAGCTGGGTCGCCGCGAGAGTGCCGTACAGCATGTCCGCCTACTGGAGCGACGGCTACCGGCAGGACTGCTCGGGCTTCGTGTCCATGGCCTGGAACCTGCCGGGCAACGAGTGGACCGGCAGCCTGGGCCAGTACGGGATCAGGATCGCCAAGGACGACCTCCAGCCCGGAGACATCCTGCTCTTCCACAACCCGGACAACCCCGAGCAGGGCTCCCACGTCGTCATCTTCGGCGGCTGGACGGACTACACGCGCACCTACTACCTCGCCTACGAGGAGACCCGCCCGTACGCCCGGGGGCAGGCCACCCCGTATGCCTACTGGAGCAACTCGGACCGTTACGTCGCCTACCGCTACAAGGGGCTCGCGGGCGCCGCCGCGGGCGCCGAGCCGGACACCGCCAAGCCGCAGGCGCCGGACGTGACGCCCTACCCGGGGCCCGCCTACTTCGGTCCCGGGGCCAACAACAAGTACGTCACCCAGCTCGGCCGGATGCTCGTGAAGCGCGGCGCCGGGCGCTACTACCCCTCCGGCCCCGGCCCGCGCTGGACGGACACGGACCGCAGGGCCACTCAGGCGTTCCAGCTGGCGCAGGGCTGGCGGGGCGGGGACGCGGACGGGCTGCCCGGGGCGCAGACCTGGAAGCTGCTGGTCACCGGTGCCGGCAAGGACATCGAGGCGGGCGGTGGGACGGGGACGGAGACGGCGGGCCCGCCCGTATCCTCCTCGCCCTCCTCGCACGGAGTCCGCGGCTACCCGGGGCGCGCGATGTTCCGGCCCGGCGCGAACAACAGATACGTCACCCAGCTCGGCAGACAGCTGGTGAAGAAAGGGTTCGGCAAGTACTACACGACCGGGCCGGGGCCACGCTGGGGCGAGCCGGACCGGCGGGGCGTCGAGGCCTTCCAGCGCGCCCAGGGCTGGCGGGGCGGCGCGGCGGACGGCTACCCGGGGCCGGAGACCTGGCGGCGGCTCTTCTCGTAATCACCCGGCGCGACATCACCAAGGCGCGTCTCAGCCGGCTCGTCATCGCCCGGCGCGCCCTCTCGTCATCACCTGGCCCGATCACCTGGCCCGTCATCACCCGTTGTGACGCATCTGGCGCGGAGGCTGGAGGCACTCATGAGCACGACCACTTCACACACGCCCGAGTCCGAGGGACCGTTCCGGTCCGCCCGGCTCATCCAGAACGAGGCGACCACCGAGATCCCGGTCCATCTGCTCTTCCGTGACGACCCCGACCCCGTCTCGGTACCGCTGAGACCCGCGGTGGTGGGACGCCGGCAGGGCACCGGAGAACAGCCCCGCCTGCGCAGGCCCCACCAGGTCACCCCGCGACCCGCCCCCGACGTCGACCCGGAGCTGGCCGAACGCCCCGCCCGGGTGCTGCCGGGCTCGGTGGGCGTCCTCGCCGGCGTCTGCGGGCTGGCCGGGTGCGCGGTCACCTCGTGGTGGGCCGGGATGCTGCCACCGCTCGCATTGAAGGCTCTCCGGCTCCCGGCGTTCGCGGGCGCGGGTCTCGGTCCGGCGCAGTGGGCGGCGTACGCCGGAGCCGCTGCCCTCGCCCTGTTCGGCTTCGGCGGTCTGGCCCGGGGCCGCACCGGACGCGCCTGGGTGCTCGGTCTGTTCGGCCGCTACCGGGGAACCGTCCGGCGCACCGGCCTGATGTGGGTCAACCCGCTGCTGCTGCGCCGCCGGGTCGACGTGCGGCTGCGGCACTGGCGCGGCGAGCCGATGCCGGCCGCCGACGCGAGCGGGGTCGGGCTGCGGGTCGTCGTCCTCGTGGTGTGGCGGGTGCGGGACACCGCGCGGGCCACGCTCGGCGTCGACGATCACGAGACGTACCTGCGCGAGTGCGTCGAGGCCGCGCTCGCCCGGATCCCGGTGGAGGCGCCGGGCTCCGGACGCGGCTCGGTCGACGCGGCGGGGGAGGCGCTGACCCGGCTGGTGGCCGCGGAGACCGCGCCCGTCGGCGTCGAGGTCTTCTCGGTCCAGCCGCTGCTCATCGAGTACGCCCCCGAGGTCGCCGCCGCGATGCACCGCCGCCGGATCGCCGCGCTGGACGCCCAGCACCGGTCGAGCATGCTGACCTCGGTCGTGGACTCGGTGGAGGACACCGTGACCCGGCTGACCATGCGGGGCCTGGTGGAACTGGACGACTACGAACGCAAGGCGCTGGTGAAGGACTTGACGGTGGCGTTCTGCGCGGGGCGAACGGAACAGGGCGCGTAGTTGGTATGGACATGGTCAACGTGCGGTAATAATCTGGGACTTGGTCTAGACCTGCAAGCTCACTGAACTTCCCCACGTTCTCCAGGAGCGGCAGCATGCGCAAAAAGACCAAGTGGTACGCCGCCGTGGTGGGCCTCGCCACCACCGGAGCCCTCGTGCTCTCCTCCGGTGGCGCCAGCAGCCACGGCTACACCGACCTCCCCATCAGCAGGCAGAAGCTCTGCCAGAACGGCACGGTGGCGAACTGCGGCTCGATCCAGTGGGAGCCGCAGAGCGTCGAGGGCCCGAAGGGCTTCCCGGCCTCAGGTCCCGCCGACGGGCAGATATGCAACGCCGGCCTGAGCCAGTTCAGCCAGCTCAGCGCGCCGAAGACCCCGTCGGGCAGCGCCTGGCCGGCGACCAAGGTGACGGGTGGCCAGAGCTACACGTTCCGCTGGCAGTTCACCGCCATGCACGCCACAACCGACTTCAAGTACTACGTCACGAAGGCGGGCTGGAACCAGAACCACAACCTGACCCGCTCCGACCTCAACCTCACCCCGTTCCTGACCGTCCCCTACAACGGCCAGCGGCCCCCCTCCACCCTCTCGCACAGCGGCACCCTGCCGTCCGGGCTCAGCGGACGGCATGTGATCGTCGCGGTGTGGACGATCGCCGACACGACGAACGCGTTCTACGCCTGCTCGGACGTCACGTTCTGAGCATTGCTTGAGACAGTCCAGGTGTCCCCCGGGGTAGGTTCCCCACACGATCACGCGATCGGTGCCTGACCTCGGGGGATCTGCCATGGACGCCTTCTTCTACGTCATTCCCGTCCAGATCATGGCCGTGGTCCTTTTGGCCGCGTACGTCGTGGTGCGGCGCTGGCTGCGGATGCGCAGCGCCTGGACGAGCGGGCTGACCGCCGAGGGGCGGTGCCTGCGGGTGTACGCGATGGCCCACGGGGGCGGCGACACAGGGGTGCGCACCGCGCTGCGCCATGTGTACGAGTTCAGGGCCCGTGACGGCCGGGTCGTCCGTTTCGAGGAGGAGGGCGGTCCGGGGACGATACTCGAGGGCGACATCGTCACCGTCCACTACGCCGACAGCCCGGACGTCGTGGCGACGGCCCGCCCCGGCCGTGGCGGGCACGGGTGCGCCGCCTGCGCGGTGGTCGCCATGGCCGGCGTGGTCGCGCTCGTCTGTGCGGTCGTCATGGTCGCCCTCACCGCGACGTCCTAGGCCTCCACATCTGACGGTCCGTCAACTACCGTGCGCCTCCATGGACTCCAGGAGGCGTACGGTCGCGGAGCTCGTCGCCGGGCGGTGGGGTGACCACCGGCCCGGGCTGTGGTTCGAGGGGCGGGCGCTCACCCACCACGAGGTCGCCGCGGGCGCCGCCGCACGGGCGGCACTGCTCGCCGACCTGCTGCCGGGTGCCGGGGCCCACATCGGTGTGCTGCTCGACAACACCCCCGAGTACCCGCTGTGGCTGGGCGCCGCCGCGCTCGCCCGGGTCGCCGTCGCCGGGGTCAACCCCACCCGGCGGGGCGCCGAACTGGCCCGAGACATCGTGCACACCGAGTGCCGCCTGCTGATCACGGAACCGTCCCAACTCCCGTTGCTGCGGGGCCTCGACCTCCCCGGCGTCCGCCTCCTGCTGACCGGCACCGAGGAGTACGACGCCCTGATCGCGCCCTACGCCGGCGCCGAACCGGACGCCTCCCGTGCCGCCCCCGACGACCGGCTGCTCCTCTACTTCACCTCGGGTTCGACCGGCGCCCCCAAGGCGGCACTGTGCTCCCAGGGCCGCCTGGCCGCCGCCGGGCGCTCGTTGGCCGACCAGTTCCGGCTCGGGCCCGACGGGGTGCACTACATCTGCATGCCGATGTTCCACGGCAACGCGGTGATCGCCGACTGGGCGCCCGCGCTGGTGACCGGGGCGGGGGTGGCGTTGAGGCGGCGGTTCTCGGCGTCGGGGTTCCTGGCGGACGTGCGTGCGTACGGGGCGACGTACTTCACCTATGTCGGCCGGGCGATCCAGTATGTCCTGGCCACCGAGGAGCGCGCGGACGACCGGGACAACCCGCTGCGGCTCGGCTTCGGCACCGAGGCGGGGGCGGTGGACGCGGCGGCCTTCGAGCGGCGGTTCGGGGTGCGGCTGGTCGAGGGGTACGGGTCCTCCGAGGGCGGCGCGGCGATCCAGTGGGCGCCGGGGACTCCCGAGGGTGCGGTCGGGCGGGCGGGGCCCGGGCTCGTCGTACTCGACCAGGAGACGGGGCGGGAGTGTCCGCCCGCACGGTTCGACGCGGCCGGGCGGCTGCTGAACGGGGACGAGGCGATAGGGGAGCTGGTGAACCGGGCGCCGAACCCCTTCGAGGGGTACTGGCGTAATCCGGAGGCGGAGGCCGAGCGCCGCCGGGGAGGCTGGTACTGGACCGGTGACCTCTTCTACCGGGACACCGACGGCTACCTCTACTTCGCGGGCCGCACCGACGACCGGCTCCGCGTGGACGGCGAGAACCTGGCCGCCGCGATGATCGAGAACATCCTTGCGCGCTACGAGGGGGCGGTGGCCGTCGCCGTGTACGCGGTGCCGGATCCGGTCACCGGGGACCAGGTGATGGCGACGATCGCGGGGACCTTCGATCCGCTGTCCTTCGCGGAGTTCCTGGAAGCCCAGCCCGATCTCGGTACGAAGATGGCGCCCCGGTTCGTGCGGGTGGTGGAGCGGATGCCGGTCACGGCCACGAACAAGATCCACCGAGCGCTGCTCAGGAAAGAGGGCGTGCGGTGCGCGGACCCGGTGTGGTGGCGGCCGCCCGGGGCGCGGACGTACCAGCGACTGGCACACGCCGAAGGGTCCCTCGAACCCCGGACCCGCTGATGCTGCGTCTTCTGGGGGCGACCCCCAGACCCCCGGCCGACCGGCCTCGTCTGGGCCTGGGAAATGCCGAAGGGCCTCTCGCTCCCACGAGAGGCCCTTCATTGGTGCGCCGCCAGGGACTCGAACCCCGGACCCGCTGATGCTGCGTCTTCTGGGGGCGACCCCCAGACCCCCGGCCGACCGGCCTCGTCTGGGCCTGGGAAACGCCGAAGGGCCCCTCGCTCCCACGAGAGGCCCTTCATTGGTGCGCCGCCAGGGACTCGAACCCCGGACCCGCTGATTAAGAGTCAGCTGCTCTAACCAACTGAGCTAGCGGCGCATGACCCTCGCCGTCCGCCTCTCGGCGGCTGGCGACGAGAAAATACTACCCGGTCCCCAGGGGTGCTCGTGACCACCGACCGACCACCTCCTGCCCCGCTCCTAGATCGCCAGGGACAGGAGGACCGGTGCCGCCCCCCTGTTCAGTCGGTCCGTCGCCTGGCGCAGGCGATGTGCCTGGTCGAGCGGCAGGGACAGCGCGAGGCATCCCACCGACGAGCCCGCCGTGATCGGTACCGCCGCGCACACCGTGCCCACCGCGTACTCCTGGAGGTCGAGGTGGGGGACCGTCGGCGGCTGAGCCTCCAGGCGGGAGAGGAGCAGCTTGTCGCTGGTGATGGTCCGCGAGGTGAGGCGGGTCATGCGGTGCCGGGAGAGATGGTCGCGGCGGCCGTTGTGGTCGAGCTGGCTGAGCAGGCTCTTGCCGAGCGCGGTGGCGTGGGCCGAGGAGCGGAAGTCCACCCACTCGTTGACCGCCGGGGTCGCGGGACCGTCGGCGTACTGGGAGATGGTGACCTCGCCGTCGACGTACCGGCTGATGTAGACGGCCGCGCCGATCGCGTCGCGCAGTTCGTCGAGGGTGCGCTGGAGCTTGTCGCGCACGGCCTGGTCGCGTTCGTGGGTGGAGCTGATCCTGGTCAGGGCCTCGCCCGTCACATACGCGCCGTCGGCGACCTGCTCGACGTATCCCTCGCGGCGCAGCATCCTCAGGAGCGCGGTCAGTCGCTCCGGGGCGAGGCCGGTGGTTCGGGCGAGTTCGGTGTCGGTGACTCCGGTCGTGTGCCGTGCCACGGTCTCCAGGACGCGCAGTGCGTCCTGGGCGGAGTGGTACGGCGCGGTCGGTTCGTGCTTCAGCGCCACGGTGTTCCCCCTGCGCTCGCTAGGTCGCACTACTACTGGGCCGTAATCCAGACAGCGATCCCTTCCACGATAACCGGCAAAAGGCTTGTAGTGAGCGGCGGTTGACGAGATTCCGTCCCCGGGCCGGGCCCTCTCAGCAGGGCCGCTGGCACACTGGCATATGCCAGTGACATGACCCGGGTCCGGGACCTCGAAGGTTGAACTCTGTTCACCTCTTGGAGTCAGAGAACCGCGCTCAGAAATTCCCGGGTGCGGTCCCGCTCGGGGTCGCTGAAGATCTTCTCCGGTGCGCCCGACTCGATGATGCGGCCCGAGTCGAACATCAGGACCTGGTCGGAGATGTCCCGGGCGAAGTTCATCTCGTGGGTCACACAGAGCATCGTGATGTCGGTGGTGCGGGCGATGTCCCGCAGCACGTCGAGGACGCCCGCGACCAGCTCCGGGTCGAGCGCCGAGGTCACCTCGTCGAGCAGCAGGACCTGCGGCCGCATGGCCAGCGCCCGTGCGATCGCCACCCGCTGCTGCTGTCCGCCGGACAGCTGCGTCGGCCGGGCCCCGGCCTTGTCGGCGAGCCCCACCAGGTCGAGCAGCTCACGCGCGCGTGCCTCCGCCTCGTCCTTGGACAGGCCGAGCACGGTGACGGGCGCCTCGGTGATGTTGCGCAGGACCGTCATGTTCGGGAACAGGTTGAACTGCTGGAAGACCATCCCGATCTTCTTGCGCACCTCGCGCAGCTGCTTCTCCGGAGCCGGGAACAGCTTCTCCCCGCCCACGGTGACCGTGCCCTCGTCGGGCTTGGTCAGCGTCATCAGCATCCGCAGGATCGTGGTCTTGCCGGACCCGGACGGCCCGATCAGCGTCACGTGCTTCCCGGAGTCCACGGAGAAGTTCAGCCGGTCCAGGACCGTGTTCGACCCGAAGCGCTTGGTCACGTCCTCGAAGCGGATCAGCTCACTGCCGTCGACCGGCGGGTTGGTGTTCGCATCGAGTGCTGCCGTCAAAGGGGTGTCAGCGGACAAGACGTCGCTCCAGGGATCGCAGAAGAAGGGAGGCCAGATAGGAGATGACGATGAAGGCCACGCCGATCACGGTCAGCGGCTCGGTGAACTGGAAGTGCTCCTGCGCGAACAGCCGCGCCTCACCGAGCATCTCCAGCACCGTGATGACCATCAGCATCGGTGTGTCCTTGAGCATCGAGATCACGTAGTTGCCGAGGGCCGGCACGACCCGGCGGATCGCCTGCGGCAGGATCACCACCTGCCAGGTCCTGATCCGCGGCAGGTTCAGCGCCGTCGCCGCCTCCCACTGGCCGGCCGGCACCGCCTCGATACCGGCCCGGTAGACCTGCATCGTGTACGTCGAGTAGTGCAGCCCGATCCCGATGACACCGGTGGCCAGCGCCGAGAGGGTCACGCCCCACTCGGGCAGCACGTAGAAGAGGAAGAACAGCTGGACCAGCAGCGGGGTGTTGCGCACGAACTCCGTGACCACCCCGACCGGCCAGCGCACGAACCGCGAGGGCGCGCGCATCAGCAGCGCCCACACCAGGCCGAGCGCGAAGGAGATCAGCGAGCCGAGCGCGAGGGCCTGCAGGGTGACCAGCAGACCGTCCCAGAACTGCGGCATGAAGTCGCTCACGGCACTCCAGTCCCAGGTCATCCGACACCACCTCCGACGGGCTGGGGCACCTGCACCTCACGCGCGGGCTCCTTGCCGACCCCCGCCTTGAGCTTCTTCTCGAGGCCGCGCATCAGCCGGGTGAGCAGGAAGGCGATCACGAAGTAGATGAGCAGCAGATACGTGTAGATCCCGGCGCTCTCCTGGAGCGCGAGCCGCACCAGGTTGCCGCTGAAGGCCAGGTCGCCCATGCCCATCACGGACACCAGCGCGGTGCCCTTGAGCAGCTCGATCAGCAGGTTGGAGAACGGCGGGATCATCTCCGGCACCGCCTGCGGCAGCAGGATCAGCCGCATCCGCTGCCAGGGCGTGAAGCTCAGCGCGATCCCGCCCTCCTGCTGGGCCGGGTCGACGGCCTTGAGCGCCCCGCGCACGATCTCGGAGCCGTACGCCCCGTAGGTCAGGCCGAGCGCGAGCGTGCCCGCCCACATGGGTACCAGCTGCCAGCCGAAGGCCGGGGGCAGCACGAAGAACACCCAGAAGATCATCACCAGCGCCGAGGTCCCGCGGAACACCTCGGTGTAGAAGCCCGCGAGGAAGCGGACGATCCACAGCCGGTGAGTGCGCAGGACGCCGACCACGAAGGACACGGCGGCGGCGAGCAGCGAGCTGAACACCAGCAGCTGGACGGTCGTCCAGATGCCCTTGAGGACCAGTTCCCAGAGTCCGGTTGTCATCCGCCGCAGAGCTCCTTCGCGGTCAGGTCCGTCATCTCGGCCCGTGTGAACCCGAAGGGCTCGAGGATCCGGAGCAGCTCCCCGCTCTTCTTCAGCTTCCGCAGCTCGGTGTTGAAGGCGTCCCGCAGCTTCGTCTCGGTGCGGCGGAACGCGAAGGCACCTCCGTCGATGTGCGGCTTGCCGCCCACGGTCGGGGTGAAGGCCTTCGTCGCCTCCGCCTTGGCCGATTTCTTCACCACCTCACGGGTGGTGAGCGCGGTCCCGGCGAACACGTCGACGCGTCCCGCCTCCACCGCGTTCAGTCCCGCGACCTGGTCGGGAACGATCAGGATGTCGCTCTCCTTGTATCCGGCCTCGACGGCGTACCCGATCTCCGCGTAGCCGGTGCCGGTGGCGAACTTCGCCTTCTTCTCGACGACGTCCTGGTAAGTGTGAAGACCTTTGGGATTTCCCTTGGCCACGATGAAGGAATCGAGCATCTGGTAGTCGGGATCCGCGAAGATCACCTGTTCGCAGCGTTCCGGGGTGACGTACATCCCGGCTGCCACCACATCGAACTGCTGCGAATTCAGTCCGGGAATGAGCGAGCCGAACTCGGTGGGCACGGGCTGCACCTTGTCCACTCCGAGCCGCTTGAATACGGCCCTCGCGAGTTCCGGGGCCTCGCCGGTCAGGTCGCCGTTCTTGTCGATGTAACCGAAGGGGATCTCGCCCGCGATTCCCAGCCGTACGACACCCGCCGCCCTGAGCCGGTCGAGCAGTTCACCGCCGCCCGTGGTGGAGGCGGTGGCCACGCGTGAGCAGCCGGCGGCGCCCAGCGCACCGAGCGCCGCCACCCCCGCGAGCAGCGATCGGCGGGAGGTCCCGGATATGTGTTCGCCTTGTTCCAATGGTGGAGCCATGGCGGCGCGGCTACCCGACCGGACGCGACTTATGCGGATCGATTCGAGCCCCGTTTCGCACCGAGGCCCTCTTGACCGGCGGGGGACCATGGAATGCATGGCTGACCGCTATATCGAAGTCTCGCTGGTCGAGCGGGAGATCACCGCGACGGCAAAGCTCCTCGACGACCGGGCGCCGATCACCTGCGCGGCCGTATGGGACGCCCTCCCGCTCGCCGGTGACGTCTATCACGCCAAGTACGCGCGCAACGAGATCTACGCCCTTTTCCCGCCCTTCGCGGAATCGGAACCGCCCCTGGAAAATCCGACAGTTACCCCGATTCCCGGAGATCTCTGCTATTTCTCCTTCGCGGGTACGCAACTGGGCACCGCGTCCCACGGTTACGACCGCGAGGTCCGCGCGGACACGACACTGGTGGACCTGGCCCTGTTCTACGAACGCAACAACCTGCTCCTGAACGGCGACGTGGGCTGGGTGCCGGGGATCGTCTGGGGCCAGGTGGTGGAGGGGCTGGACGCCCTCGCCGAGGGCTGCAACGATCTCTGGCGCTCAGGCGCACTCGGCGAGAGACTCCGCTTCCGCCGGGCGTAGCGGCGGCTCGGACGCCGGACGGGAGCGGTTCCTGCCCTGCGGTCCTTCGCCACGTCGTTCGAGGCGAGCCGCACCGACGAGATCGGGGGATCGCCGACTCCCCGTCCAGTGGGGG
Source organism: Streptomyces sp. NPDC024687 (assembly GCF_055559055.1). Classification (NCBI taxonomy): domain Bacteria; kingdom Bacillati; phylum Actinomycetota; class Actinomycetes; order Kitasatosporales; family Streptomycetaceae; genus Streptomyces; species Streptomyces sp. NPDC024687. The sequence goes on from NZ_JBVHLJ010000012.1 coordinate 215,230, forward strand.
CCGTTGGCCGACGGCGGCCGCGACGACAGTTCGACGGTTTTCTTCGGCGGCCGGGACGGACGTACCGTGGTCGGCCTCTGGTCCTGCTGGGCTCACCCCTGTACGTGGCCCTCGTGGGCTGAGACGGGCGGCGCGATTCCCGCGGCCCCTGCCTCGTACAGCGCGTGCGCCGCCCGCAGCACCAGGTCGTCCCGGTGCCGGGCCGCCACGATCTGCAGTCCCACCGGCAGCCCGGCGCCGTCCGTGCCGACGGGCACGCTCGCCGCCGGCTGCTGCGTCATGTTGAAGGGGTACGTGAATGGCGTCCACCCCGTCCAGCGGCGATACCCCGAGCCCTTGGGGACCTCCGTGCCCGCCTCGAACGCCGTGATCGGCAGGGCCGGGGTCACCAGCAGGTCGTAGGAGTCGTGGAAGCGGCCCATCCGGCGCCCGAGTTCCATCCGCACGTCCACCGCGGCGAGATAGTCGAGCGCGCTCATGCGTGCCCCGAGGTCGCGGATCTCGCGGAGCCCCGGGTCCAGCAACTCCCGCTGACGCGGCCCGAGATGCTGGGTCACCCGGGCCGCCCCGCTGAACCACAGGGTGTGGAAGGCCTCTACCGGGTCGGCGAAGTCGGGGTCGGTCTCGGTGACGTACGCGCCGAGTCCGGCGAGGCGTTCCACGGCCCGGCGGACCGCGGCCGCGACGCCGGGCTGTACCGCCACCTGGCCGCCGAGGGAGGGGGAGTACCCGACCCGCAGACCCCGTACCCCGCCCGACAGGGCCGCCGTGTATGGGCCGGCCGCCGGGCCCAGTGCCGACCAGTCACGGGAGTCCGGCATCCCGATGACGTCGAGGAGCAGCGCCGCGTCGGCCGCGTCACGGGTCATCGGGCCGACGTGCGCGAGGGTGCCGAAGGCACTCGCCGGGTACAGCGGCACCCGGCCGTACGTCGGCTTGAGGCCGAAGATCCCGCAGAACGCGGCCGGGATACGGACACTGCCCCCGCCGTCCGTGCCCAGTGCGAGCGGCCCCGCACCGAGCGCCACGGCCGCCGCGGCACCCCCGCTGGAGCCGCCCGCGGTGCGCGACGGGTCGTGGGGATTGCGGGTCACGCCCGTCAGCGGCGAGTCCGTGACGCCCTTCCAGCCGAACTCCGGGGTGGTCGTCCTGCCGAGGAACACGGCGCCCTGCTCGCGCAGTCGGGCGACGGACGGCGCGTCCTCGTCCCAACTGCCGCTCTCCGAGACGGTCCTGGAGCCCTTCAGCGTCGGGACGCCGCGCATCAGCAGGATGTCCTTCACCGTGACCGGGACGCCGTCCACCGCGCCGGACGGCTCCCCGCGCCGCCAGCGGTCCGCCGACGCGCGGGCCTGCGCCAGGGCCTCCTCGCCGGTCACGCGCACGAACGCGTTCACCTGCGGCTGGATCCGCTCGGCCCGGTCGAGCGCCGCCCGGGTCGCCTCCACGGGGCTGAACTCGCCCTTGCGGTAGCCCTCGACGAGTTGTACGGCGGTCAGTTCGGTGAGGTCCTGCATGTGCCCCTCCGCTCGACGTTCAGTGCCCCGGCACGTACCCGCGTTGCTTGTCGACCACGTTGGTGAGTGATCTGCCCGCCTCCCAGCGGTCGTACATCTCCACGAACTGCGCGCCGAGTTCATCGCGCCAGCCGACGGTGTCACCGCTCATGTGCGGGGACACGATCAGGCCCGGCACCCGCCACAACGGGCTCTCCGGCGGCAGGGGTTCGGTGGCGAAGACGTCGAGGGCGGCCCCGGCGATCCACCGCTTGGTGAGCGCCTCCACCAGCGCGTCCTCCACGACGAGTTGGCCCCGCCCGATGTTGATGAACCGGGCCGAGGGCTGCATCATCCCGAAGCGGCGGGCGTCGAACATGCCGTGCGTCTCCGCGGTGAGCGGGGCGGCCGCGATCACCCAGTCGGCGCGGGCCATCAGCCGGTCGAGGTCGTCGGGACCGTGGATCCCGGTACGGGAACGGCGGCCGACCAGGGCGGTGGTGACGCCGAGCGCCTTGAGGGTGGCGACGATCGCCCGCCCGATGGGCCCGGAACCCACCACGCACGCGCGTGTGCTGGCCACCCGCTGGGACTCCCGGTGCCGCCACACACCCTCCCGCTGGAGCTCCAGGGTCCGGGGCAGGTCCTTGGCCATCGTCAGGACCAGCGCGGCGACGTACTCGGCGATCGGCCGGTCGAAGACACCGCGCGCGTTGGTCACCCTCGTGTCCGAGGCGACGAGTTCGGGGCACATCAGGTGGTCCACGCCCGCGCTCGCCGTGTGCACCCAGCGCGGCCGGGGCCCCTCGCCCGGCCAGGCGTCGCGCACCGCGGTCGAGGTGAAGTCCCAGACCAGCAGCACGTCGGCGAACGGCAGCCGCTCGGCGAGCGTGGACGCGTCCGCGTGCACGATCCGGGCCCGGCCGGTGAGGCTGCCGAGCCTCGGCGGGGGATCGGCGTCCAGGACCAGAAGGGTGGGGACGGACATCCAGGCACCGTTTCTCCGGGGACGGCCCAGTGTCTGACGTGGGCGGATTGACCACGCTCGCACCCGAACCTACCTTCGTCAACACAGGCGTTGTGCACGTTCCGCTGTCCTTCCGTCTCTCACCGTGAGGCCGGTTCTGCCATGGACGTTTCCTTTCTGGGTGGTCCGCGCCCGCAACGCGGTGTCGGTGTCGTCGCCCCCTTCGACTTCGCGCTCGATCGCGAGCTGTGGCGCTGGGTCCCCGACGGGATCTCGCTCCATCTGACCCGCACCCCGTACGTGCCCGTCGAGGTCGGCCTCGACCTCGCCCGCCTGGTCAGCGAGCACGAGACCCTGCACGAGGCCGTGCGCACGCTCAACGCCATCGCCCCCGAGGTCGTCGCCTACGCCTGCACCTCGGGCAGCTTCGTCGGCGGGATCGCCGGGGAACGGGCCATGTGCGCGGCCATGACCAGGGCGGGCGCGGTCCCGTCCCTGACCACCTCCGGCGCCCTCCTGGACGCCCTCGCCGAACTCGGGGTGAGCCGGGTGGCGCTGGTGACGCCGTACACGGTGTCGGTGACCAGGTCGCTGGAGGAGTACGTCGCCGAGGCGGGCGTCCAGGTCGCCGGGTGCGCCTACATGGGCCTGACCCGGCACATCTGGAAGGTGCCCTACCGCCAGGTCTCCGAGATGGCCCACCGGGCCGTACGGGCCGACGCCCAGGCGCTGTTCATCAGCTGCACCAACCTGCCGACGTACGACGTCATCCCGCAACTGGAGGCGGAACTGCGCATACCGGTGATCTCGGCCAACCAGGTGACCATGTGGGCGGCGTTGCGCCGATTGGGTACCCGAGCCGTGGGACCGTACCAGGCGCTGATCGACCCGGCGGCGAGGACGGGGCCCGCGCGCCCGGAGATTCCGGGTCTGCCGGAAGTCCGGGGCCTGCCGGACGAAGAACAGCAGCAGGAAGGCTGGACATGACCGCACTCGGATTCCTCTACCCGGGCCATGCCGCAGAGGACGACTATCCGCGCATCGAACAGCTCCTGGGCAGCGACATCCGCCTGGACGTGGTCCACACCGACATCGGCACGGACGCCCACCGCGTGGACGCCCTCCTGGAGATGGGCACCGCCGAGCGGCTCGCCGCGGGTGTGGAGGAACTGCGCCTGTCGGGTTCCGAGTCCGTCGTCTGGGCCTGCACCAGCGGCAGTTTCGTGCACGGCTGGGAGGGCGCCCAGGAGCAGGTCCGCACCCTGGCCCGCACGGCCGGCCTGCCCGCCTCCTCCACCTCGTTCGCCTTCGTGCACGCGGCCCAGGAGATCGGGGCCGGGCGGGTGGCGGTCGCGGCGACCTACCCGGACGACGTGGCGGGCCTGTTCGCCGAGTTCCTGCGGGCGGGCGGCGTCGAGGTCCTCCAGGTCCACGGCGCCGGGATCATCACCGCCGCGGAGGTCGGCACCTGGGGTGAGGAGGAGATCTTCGCGCTGGCCCGGGAGGCCGACTCACCGGACGCCGAGGCGGTCCTCCTCCCGGACACCGCCCTCCACACGGTCACCCACATCCCGGCCCTGGAGAAGGAGCTGGGCAAGCCGGTCCTCACCGCGAACCAGGTCACCGTCTGGGAGGCCCTGAGGCTGACGGACCGCCGGGTGAACGCGCCGGCGATGGGGACGCTGTTCACGAGGGAGCCGATCGTCCAGGTGTGAGACGCGCCCGGTCAGGGGCTCACCGCCGACGGTCCTGGGCGGCCTCGGCGGTGAGTTCCGTGTGCATGGCGCGCAGTCGCCGGTGCTGACGGTTTCCGTACAGGACGAGCCAGCCCAGGAAGACCCCGGCGAACAGGCTCATGCCGAGGGTCTGCGGCAGGCTCGCGGTCAGAGCCGTCGCCACCACGACCACGCAGCACATGACGGCGAGGCCGACCTGGGCCGCGACCCGGTGGCGGGTGCGGTGCAGACGGTCCTCGACCAGGCCGCGCATGGCCTGCCGCTCCTGCGGGTCCGCGGGGACCTCGCCCCGGCGCAGCTTCCGGTCCAACGACACGAGGCTGTCCACGGAGCCTCCGGCGGCCCGCTTCTCCCGGCGCCGCACGGCGAGCATGACGCCGACCCCGCCGACCGAGGCGAACACCACGTACAGCAGGGCCGAGGCGATCGAGCGCTCCGGGGACAGCAGCAGGACCACGGCGCACGCGACCAGGAGGGAAAGGACGACCTGGGCCCACACGTGCTTGCCGAGAAAGGAGTTGACGCGTTCCACGGCCGGCCTCCCCGTCACATCCGGTCGCGGCGGCGGACGGCTCGCAACCGCATCGTCAGGCCGATGGCCAGCAGGACCAGGGCCACCACTGAGTAGGCCCACGAGCCCGAGCCGCGCACGGCGTCGACGGTGGCCAGGATCACCCACAGGGCGGCGACGACACTCAGCGCGGTCCACGCGATGTCGGCGATCCGGACGGACAGCTGGGCGCGCTGCGCGGTGCCGGGTTCGAGCGGTCCGAGCTCCGACGACGGCGGCCGCGACGTGTTCTCCTGCGTCATGGGCGATCCCTCCGGTCTGTGGGGCGGTGCGTTCTGGGTACCCGGGGGCCCGTGCGACAAGCGGTCAACTGCCGTACGGGATACGGAAGACGGGACTCCGGGGGACATGAGCGACCACTCTCGGGAACAACCGGGGACACTCTCCTGTTGTTGTCAGGACGACAGCGCACGGCTCATGAGCAGGAGGCACCCCACCGTGGCGGAAGACGAGATCCGAGGTACCGCACAGGGCACCGCCCCCGTACCTCTCTCGGTGCTCGACCTGGTCACCGTCGGCGCCGGACGCACGGCCACCGACGCCCTGCGCACCAGCGTCGCCATCGCCAGGCTCGCCGAGTCCCGCGGCTTCCACCGCTACTGGGTCGCCGAGCACCACTCCATGCCAGGCGTGGCGTCCTCCTCGCCCGCGGTGATCCTCGCCCACCTCGCCGCCCACACCACCCGCATCCGGCTCGGCTCCGGCGGCGTCATGCTCCCCAACCACGCCCCGCTGGTGATCGCCGAGCAGTTCGGCACGCTGGAGGCGATGGCCCCGGGCCGCGTCGACCTGGGCCTCGGCCGGGCCCCGGGCACGGACGGCGCCACCGCGGCCGCCCTGCGCCGCACGGACCGGCTCAACGAGGGCGCCGACGACTTCCCCCAGCAGCTCGCCGAGCTCACCCGCTTCCTGGACGACGACTTCCCGGACGGCCACCCCTACCGCCGCATCCACGCGGTACCCGGCCCCGTCCAGGCCACCTCGCCCGGCGGCGTCCAGTCCCCGCACCGCCCGCCGCTCTGGCTGCTCGGCTCCTCCGGCTTCAGCGCACAGCTGGCCGGCTCCCTCGGTCTGCCCTTCGCCTTCGCGCACCACTTCTCGGCGCAGAACACCATCCCGGCCCTGGACCTGTACCGCGAGTCCTTCCGGCCCTCCGCGGTCCTCGCCGAGCCCTACGCCCTCATCGGCGTCTCCGCCCTCGCCACCGACGACGAGAAGGAGGCCCGCCGCCAGGTCCGCGCCGCCGCGCTCAACATGATCCGGCTGCGCACCGGCCGCCCCGGTCTGGTCCCCACCCCCGAGGAGGCGGAGGCCTACGAGTTCAGCCCGATGGAGGAGGAGTTCGCGAACTCCTGGAACGCGAACGTCATCCACGGCACCGCCGACGAGGTCCGCTCCGGTCTCGACGACCTCCACAAGCGCACCGGCGCCGACGAACTGATGATCACGGGCAACGCCCACAGCGGCGACATACGCCTGCGTTCGTACGAGCTCGTCGCGGACGCCTACGGGCTGCCCACGGCCGCTGCGATCTCCTAGGCCTGTCGGCTAGGCCTTCACACGCATCAGCCCGGAGATACGATCCGGCGACACCGGCCGCGAGTACAGCCAGCCCTGGCCGGTGTCGCAGCCGATGCGGCGCAGCCGACTGGCCTGGGCCGAGGTCTCGACGCACTCCGCCGTCACGGTGAGGCCGAGGCGGTGGGCGAGCTGGATCATCGCCTCGACGACGATCTCGTCGGCCGGGTTCGGGGGGACGCCCTCACCCTCGTACTGGAAGCCCCGGACGAAGGAGCCGTCCAGTTTCAGGACGGAGACCGGGAGGCGGCTGAGGTAGGCGAGGTTCGAGTAGCCGGTGCCGAAGTCGTCGATCGCGATGCCGACGCCCATGTCGCTCAGCGCCTGCAGGGCCTGGAGCGGGCGGCCCGCCGAGCCCATCACCGCGGACTCGGTGAGTTCGAGCTGGAGCAGGTGCGGGGCCAGGCCGGTCTCCGCGAGGGTCTGCGCCACGTCCGCGACCAGGTCGGAGTCCCAGACCTGACGGACGGCCACATTGACGCTGACGAAGATCGGCGGCTCGTCGGGGCGGTCCAGCTGCCACTGCCGGGCCTGACGGCAGGCGGTGGCCAGGATCCAGCGGCCCAGCGGGACGATCGAGCCGTCCTCCTCGGCCAGTGCGATGAACCGATTCGGCGTCAGCATCCCGAACTGCGGATGGTTCCAGCGCACCAGCGCCTCGACCCCGCGCAACCGGCCGTCCTCCATGCCCACCAGCGGCTGGTACTCCAGCTGGAACTCGCCGCGCTCGATGGCCGGGCGCAGGGTGGAGGCGAGGGCCTGGCGGGTCATGCGGTGGGCGTTGCGCTCGGGGTCGAACAGCGTCCAGCGGTCCCGGCCGTCGGTCTTGGCCCAGTACAGCGTGGTGTCGGCGGCCTGCATCAGCGCGGTCGCCGAGGTGCCCTCGGCCCGCCGCTCGACGACCCCGATCGACGCCGACACCGACATCCGGTGGCCGGAGAGGTCGAAGGGTGCCTGGATCGCCTTCAGCAGGGATTCGGCGAGGTCGGCGAGCTGCTCCGTACCGGTGGAGTCCTCGACGAGCAGCGCGAACTCGTCGCCGCCCAGCCGCGCCACCAGGGGAGCGGTCGCCCGGCCGTGGCCGGCCTCGTCCGAGCAGCGCGTCAGGCGCTCGGCGACGGCGGCCAGCAGCCGGTCGCCGACCCGGTGGCCGAGGGTGTCGTTGACGGCCTGGAACCCGTCGAGGTCCAGGTAGCACAGTCCGATCCGGCCCGTGCCGCCCTGCTCGTACGACTCCGGCTCCAGCGCGGCCGTCAGCCGCTCGAAGAACAGCGTGCGGTTGGGCAGCCGGGTCACCGGATCGTGCATCTGCAAGTGCCGCAGCCGGGCCTGGAGTTCACGGCGGGCGGTGATGTCGGCGACGGAGAGCAGGACACCGGGTGAGCCGTGGGAGTCCGCGGCCAGTGGGGTGACCGTGATCTGCGCCCACATGGAGTGCCCGTCGGGATGCTTGAGCCGGCGCTTGCAGCGCAGCTTCGCCTGACGGCCGCGCAGCACCTCGCGATAGGAGTGCCAGGTGCGGGCGTCCGAGGCCAGGTCCACCAGGTCGGCGGCCGGGGTCCCGGTCAGCTCCTCCGGTACGGCGCCGAGCAGCTCGCCGAAGGCGGGGTTGGCGTCGACGACCGTGCCCTCGCGGTCCACCACGGCCATGGCCAGCGGCGCCGCCGCGAACGCCGCGCGATGCGACGGCGGCTCGGTACGAAAAGGTGTCGCGATATCACTCTCTGTAACGGCAGCCCCGTCGAGGTCTGCCGCGGGCGCCGGCCCTTCGGACGTTCCGTTCACCGCTAGCTCCCGCAGTGCACTCGATCGCTGTCCGCGCAGGAAAGTGTGCCGATCATAGAGGCTGCCCCCGGGCCCTTCCAGCCATTGCCCGGTCCGGGGGACCGGCAACCCCTTCTGGCAGATCGTTTCTGCCCGCAGCTGGACGGGTTCTTGAGGCTCAAGACCGGTTGTGACGTTCCGTGAGTGATTCGGGGGTGTCGGCCGGTTCGGCAGGTCACGCCAACTCACTCGTCCGGTGCAGATAAACAGGGCGTACTACCCCAAACTCACACAGGCTGGGTGCGGTGTCCCGTGAACCGCTCCCGGAGGTCCCGTTGCCGCGCCCGTTTCCGCGCACTGTGCCGCGCCCGCGACTGCGCAGCACCGCCGCCGTGTTCACCACCCTGGCTGCCCTCGCCGCCACCTCCCTCATCACCGGCCCCTCGGTCGCCGGACCCTTCTCCTCGGCGCCCTGCACCCTGGAACGCACCGGGGCCCACCACTCGGAGGGCCTGGACACCTGGAACACCGCCTATCCGCGCCCGGCCCGTGCCCTCGACGCGGTGATGGTCTTCCTGTCCTTCCCGGACGCCCCGCCGCTGACCACCCCCGCCCAGCTGACCGCCGATCACTTCCCGGCCACCACCCGCTTCTTCGAACGCACCTCCTACGGCCGCTTCACCCTGCGTCCGCACCCGCTGCGGCACTGGATCCGGATGCCGCGCCCGTCGACGGCGTACGTCATACAGCGCGACTGGAGTGCCGAGCACCGGGGCGCCTATCTGCGGGACGCGCTCGCCGCGGCGGACGGCCAGGTCGACTTCTCGCGCTACGACGTCGTCTACTTCGTCGCCGACCCGGACGCGCCCGGCGTCGACTCGGACGCCACGAAGGTCGTCAACCTGGATGTGCCGCTACGGGCCGACCGCACGGACATCCGCCGGGTCGTCACAGTCTTCGAGAAGCACCCGCCGGACCGTCTGGTGCTGGCCCACGAGACCGGGCACGTCTTCGACCTGCCGGACCTCTACCACCGGCCGATGGACGGCAAGGGCGACTGGGACACCTACGTCGGCGACTGGGACCTGATGGGCAGCCAGTTCGGTCTGGCCCCGGATCTGTTCGCCTGGCACAAGTGGAAGCTGGGCTGGCTGGAGCGGCGGCAGGTGGTGTGCGTACGGGGGCCGAAGCCGGTGCGGCTGGCCCTGGAGCCGGTGGCGGCCGGGCCCGACCGCGCCGGGATCTTCGGACTCGGGCGCGGCACGAAGCTCGCGGTCGTACGCACCGGGGCCGACAGCGCGCTCGCCTTCGAGGCGCGCGCGGCGGTGGGCAACGACGCGGCGGTCTGCCGGCAGGGCGTGCTCATCTACCGCGTCCACAGCGGCGCGGCGTCCGGCGGCGGCCCGATCGAAGTGATCGACGCCCACCCCCGCACGGAGGCCTGCTGGGAGAACTCGGTCTACCCACCCCTCGCAGACGCCCCCGTCGACGTCGGCGAGAGCTTCAGGGTCCCGGGGGAGAACGTCCGGGTGACGGTGACGGGGCGGACGACGACGGGGGCGTGGGATGTGGAGATCGCGCCTCGATAGCGGCGGATACCCGAATGCATGACATACGGGCTGCCGGATCTCCGACTGGCAACACAGCTCTGCCAGTGTTTGCATGGAGTTGCAGCCCCAGAGGGGGCACCCGCCAGGGCGAGCATCGTCGCCATCCGCCGATCCCTCTGCGTCAAGCTCTCCCACTTCACCCCCAAGGCGCGTGACACCTAACTGTGGGGCATTCCCGACGGAGCGTCATGGGACGAATCAACCCCCGGCTCCCTCAACTCCGGCGGCAGATGCCCGTTGGTACAGAGGAGAAGTATGACTGCGACCGAGAACAGCGCGATCGTCAACCAAGTTGTTGCGGCGCCGACGTATCTGGCGGACATCCGCTTCTTCTTCCGCCCCGAAGACGTGGATCACATGGCCACCAAGGGAATCGAGCTCGGCACCTACGACGGGGTGAGGAGCAACGCGCTGGCAATTCACGCGCAGACCGCTCCGCCAAACGCAAAGATGCCCCCCGACGCAGCGGGAAAATGGAGTGCCGAACGCTCGCAGACGTTCCGTAACTGGATTGTCAACGGATTCCCGCTCGGTACGGTGACGCCAGTCGAGCCACCGCCGGACGGACAGGTCCCGACTCGGCTGCGCAAGGACGTCACGACGCTGAGCGACGCCGAGTTCGACCTGCTGACGACAGCGTTCACCGGTCTGATGGCCCGCCCCCCGGAGGCTGCGGACAGTTACTTCGTCCTGGCCGGGAAGCACGGTCTCCCGAGGCGTTGGTGCTTGCACCACGAGGACCGCTTCATCGCCTGGCACCGCCAGTACCTGCGCGTGTTCGAGGACGCGCTGCGCTCCGTCCCGGGCTGTGAGGGGGTGACGCTTCCCTACTGGGACATCACCACCGAGCTGCCGGACCGACTGCAGCATCCGCCGTTCGACGAGTACGCTCTGCCGGCCGATCCCGGCGCCGCCGTGACGCCGAACCCCGTGGCCGGACTCTTTCCGTACACGACTCAGCGCTTCCCGGCCGCCGACATCGCACGGAACATGAATGACTACGAGGTCCTGGCCGACCTCGCCACGTCATTGACCCAGTCGGTGTGGGGCGCGTCCGATGTGAACGGTTACCAGGACTTTTCGATCCAGGCCCATGACAGTGGCCACGGATCGATCGGACCGACGATGGGCAACCCCGATGTCGCGTCCTATGACCCGGTGTTCTGGTTCTTCCACTGCAACCTCGACCGCCTCTGGCTGAGCTGGCAGACACGGGTCGGCGCGACCACGCTGACCGGCTTCCGAACCATCCTGGGGCAGAACACCGATTGGCTCACCGCGCCGTTCAACGCACTGCCGCCGTTCAGCGCGACCGCCGAGCAGATGATCGAAACCGAAGTCTCGTACGATCGGCTGGATCTCGTCAGCCCCGCGGAGGGCGCGTTGGAGAACCTGTCCGGAAGCATGGAAGCCGCCCGCACCTTCGCGTTCCGGAGCACCGACCCGGTCTCGGTGCGCGTGAAGGGGATCCACCGGCTGAACATCCCAGGGTCGTTCGTCGTGAGTCTGCTCGCCGACGGTGAGACGATCGCGAAGCGCTTCTTCTTCCAACCGGACGATCCGCGAGAATGTGCGACTTGTGTGCATCACGGCATCGTCAACATTGACTTCCGGATGACACAGGACCGGCTTCTCGACCGGACGCTGTCCGTCCGTATCGATGTGCCAGGGCACGCCGAGGAGATCGGTACGGCCTTCCCGCTCGCACAGGCGGGCAGTCCCACCATCAACGCGCGGTTGCTCGTGCAGGAGGCATGACCATCCGGACGCAGCAGAGCTGACGGGAACGTACACATACCGGAGCTTCCTGAACCGGCCGGAGCCCGTCGATGACTTCAACAAACTCCAGTTCGCGCAGCTCGAGCTCAGGCTCACCGCCGAACCGGACGGCACCGTCAGTGGTGAGCTGGTCTTCTCGTAGGAGGAACCGGGAGGCGACACCATAGGCATGGACATGGTCGGCCGGGCATCTGGCGCGTCTCCCTTCGCGTTCACCCTGACCGGCAAGGGCAGGCCGGGTAGCCCCATCGCGGACTTCCACTACGAGTACGACGGCGTCGTCCTGCGCCACTGGGACACCGGGATCGGCCAGCGGATGACCCTCGCCGGGACGGTACTGCGCGCCGAGGATCACGGGAGCGGCGCCACCCTGGCCAGGGCCGGACAAACGGCCAGCTTCCTTGCGGTGAAGCGCCAGGCCTGACGCGGCAGGCCGGTCCGGCTGCTGGTCTTCCGTGCCGGAGGGCTCGGGCCGGATCGGCGTGCCGCCGCGGTCAGTGCAGGACCAGTACGGCCGTCATCGTGATGATGGCAGCCGACCCGAGCGCCAGCAGCACGGTCGGAGCTACCAACTCCCCGCTCGACCGCCGGCGCTGGACCAGCGTCAGGCCCGTGCACGCACCCCGCAGCAGCACCCCCGCGACCGCCGCGAGCAGCAGTGCATGCACCCACTCCGGAACGGGAGCCGTCTCGGTGATCAAGCCGCCCACGAGCGGGCTCAGGCAGACGGCGATCAGCCACGGAGTCAGGCGCCGCCGGCTCCGAGTATCGAGGACCGCCGTCAGCGCGAGTCCTTCACTGACTGAGTGCACGACCAGCGCGGCCACCACGACAACCGAGGCCAGCAGGACGACCGTCATGCCCTCCACCATCCGGTGCAGCACAAGGCCCACCGCTGTCCCGGCACTCACAAGGCGCCCCGGCTCACCCCGCCCGCGCATCAGGGACCCCGCCGAGGCAAGCGCGAAAGCCGTCAACGCGGTCACCGGCACCACCCAGCCGGACAGCCCCGCCTCGTTCGCCTCGTGAAGCGCATGCGGCACGATGTCGACGCCGGCCACCGCCAGCAGCACTCCCGAGGCGGCCCCGAGCAGCACCGTCGAGTGACGCGACCAACGCCGCCCCGACCAAGCCCCGAGGAGCGTTCCTGCGGCGATCAGGACCAGTCCCAGGTACTGCCCCGGGACGAACGCTCCCCAAGGCAGCGCGGACTGTGCCCCTGCCTCGGCAACCGTACTACCGACCACCGCTCGCCTTTCATCAAGTCATCCGCCCCGGAGCGCTGCGAGGGAGAGCTGAACCGCCGGGCCGTGACACGGGGCACGGCGGCCATGCCTTCGTGACGCTGCCGCATGTCCTGCCCAGCCGCATGCTGTCGGGCTGCTCCACGGGGCATACGGGTGAGGGCGGCCCCGACTCCCAGGCGAGGGCCGACCGAGACGCCGTACACGCACGCCAAAGCACCTGCAGGGCGGGAAATGCCCCCTTCGGAGCAACATCGGCCCCGGACAGGGGCCTTCACGGGTGCTCCAGGTGCCGGCCGGCGACAGCACGCCTAGCGTGTGGGCTGAACGGAAGCGACCGCGCAGCCCGGCGCGCCACCGTCCCGGACAGGCTCCGGTCGGGTCGGCGCCAACCTGAGCCCTGGCGGCGAGAGCCGCGGCGGCCCCGTGCGCGCCATCACCCTCACCCGTACCCTCCGGGAGTTCGACATGTCCCGTATCACCATCAACGGCGTCACGGTGGACCCGCTGGCCCAGGCCCATGAGATGGCCACCCATTCGCTGACGTCCGAGGACGCCACCGAGTCCAACTACCTGCTCGTCCAGACCACGCACCCGCCGTCGCCCGAAGAGAAGGAGCAACTCGCGGCACTCGGCGTGGTGATCCAGGAATACGTTCCGGACGACACCTACCTGTGCGGCTACCGGCCCACGGACCTGGCTGCAGTGCGCGCTCTGCCCTTCGTGGCCTGGGCGGATGTGTACCTGAAGGGCTTCAAGATCGCCCAGTCGCTCCGGTCGGGCCGGCTCCGCCCGGGTCTCGCCGTGCTGGCCGACCCCGTCGAGGCGGCAGGCCCGCGGACCCGTACCGTCGACATCGTCCTCCACGAGGACGTCGACGCGAACACCGACGGGGTACGGGATCGGATCGCCGCGGCAGCCGGCATCAGCCCCGGCGACGTACGGCCCGATCACGGCAAGCTGCGCGCGGCGGTCCGTGAGGAGGACCTGGCCGCACTGGCTGCACTCGACGAGGTGCGGACAGTCGAGGAAGTCCCCGAGAGGATGCTGTACAACACCGTCGCGGGGACGCTGATGCACGCCCAGGTGTCACTCAACGGCACGAAGTTCCGCGGCGAGGGCCAGATCGTATGCGTCGCCGATACCGGCTTCGACAAGGGGTCGGTCACTGATGTGCACCCAGCCTTCAACGGCCGGGTCAAGCGCCTGATCGCCCTGGGACGTAAGAGCCCCGCACGGACGGACGACCCCGACGGGCACGGCACCCATGTGGCGGGGTCGGTCCTCGGCGACGGGACGTCGGCGTCGATGGGCGGCGCCGTCACCGGCACGGCTCCCGGAGCGAGACTGGTCCTGCAGTCCCTGATCGACGAGGACGGCTTTCTCACCGGCATCCCGACGAACCTGCTCAATCTGTTCAGGCCGCCCTACCTGGAGGACGGGGCGCGGATCCACACCAACTCGTGGGGCCCGACCACCCCGGGGCTCCCGTACAACCGGAGCGCGGCCGAAGCCGATCAGATGGTCTGGGAGAAGAAGGACTTCGTCATCTGCTTCGCCGCGGGCAACGACGGCACGGACCGCGACGGTGACGGTCGCGTCAACCTGCGCTCCGTCAGTGGGGAATGCGGGGCCAAGAACGTCATCACGGTCGGCGCCAGTGAAAGCAACCGCCCCGACATCTCCCGCACCTATGACGAGCTGAGACCGGCTTCGTTCCCCGCCCCGCCGATCCACGGCGACCGGATGGCGGACAACCCGAGCGGGTTGGCGGCTTTCAGCAGTCGCGGCCCGACCCAGGAGGGCCGGATCTCTCCGACCCTCGTCGCCCCCGGTACGTCGATCCTGTCGACCCGCTCGCGCGTGGCTCCCGACGGCCACCTCTTCGGCGTCTCCACGGACCCCGCGTACATGTTCGACAGCGGTACCAGTATGGCCACTCCACTGGTCGCCGGCTGTGTGGCGGTGCTGCGCGAGACGCTGATGAAGCACGGCACGCCGAAGCCCAGCGCCGCGCTCATCAAGGCCATGCTGGTCAACGGTGCCGACGAACTTGCCGGCCAGTACAGCCCCACCGAAGCGGGTGCCTCCCCCAACAACAGCTCGGGTTTCGGCATCGTCAACCTTCAGCGTGCCGTCGTCCTGCCGACCGACGCCGGCCGGGCCGGCTTCACCGACGCCAAGGAGCTGGACCAGGGAGAAGAGCGAGCGTTCGCCATCACGATCCCGGAGGGGGCGACCCACACCCTGAAGGTCACCCTCGTCTGGACGGATCCCCCTGGCGCGGCCCTGCAGAACGACCTCGACCTGATCGTTCGGGCGGACGGTCAGGAGCACCACGGCAACATGGGTACGGACCCAGGATTCGACCGTGTCAACAACGTCGAGCAGGTGCTGTGGCGGGAGATTCCCGCCGGGGAGGCCGAGGTCGTCGTCAGGGCCCACCGGATCACCCGGTTCACCCAGCCTTACGCCGTCGCCTGGCGCATCCTCTGAGGCGTGAGCCGACTCTGAGAACGACCAAGGCGCCCTCCCAGGAGAAGTAGCGCCGTCAAAAATGAAGGCCCCCCGCGCTGGCGGGAGGCCTTCATTGTCTGTGCGCCGCCAGGGACTCGAACCCCGGACCCGCTGATTAAGAGTCAGCTGCTCTAACCAACTGAGCTAGCGGCGCCTGCTGACGTCGTAGACCTTAGCATCCTGATCGGCTGGGGGAAAAATCGATATCCGTACGGCGGTGCGGGCCGCTCGGACGGCCGCCCAGAGCAGGATTTCCGGGCCCGGGAGCCAGGGGTGACGGGTGTCGGGGGCGACCAGCCAGCGGGAGGTCAGTGCCGATTTCGCGGCGCTCAGCGGGGGCGGCACGGTCACCGCGTCACCGGCGCCGTGGCACAGCAGCGGCGGGATCGCCGCCGTACGGCCGCACTCCTCCCACCGCAGCAGGGACGGCAGCCGCTGTGCCGTGCCCGGGGCCGCGAAGAGCAGCATCCGGCCCCGGAGCGTCGCCACCGGGCCCGAGCCCGGTCCCTCGTCCCACAGCCGGTCGAGCATCCGGCGTCCGAACATCGCGGGGGCGCTGACCACGTCGAAGGCGGTGCCGCAGGGCAGGACGACCGGAGCGGCGGGCCGCTCGTCCCAGAACGACAGGGTGCTGCGCGGGTACGCCCCCGCCGAGGCGAGCCAGGCCGCGCCGTCCGCGGTGACGCCGGAGACGTCGAAGCGGTCCGAGAAGGGTTCGTCGCGAGTGCTCATGCCGCCTACATCTACCGGCTGTGAGCGGGCCGTTCCGCAGGGTTGTGAGAAATCGGGACAGGAGGGGGCGTGGAGGGGTATCTTGCCCACCTGGCATATGCCAGGGATCGTTTACGGGCTCACACCGGGTCGGCGTGCCCCGCTCCGCCCTCCGCGCCGCGCAGCAGGTCACGGCCGAACTCGACCATCTTCTTCGCGTAGTCCTCGGTCCACTCGGCACGCTCGGCGATGTCCGCCGTCGTGAGCCGGTCGAAGCGCCGGGGGTCGGCCAGCTGGGCCGCCGCCATCGCCTGGAACTCCACGGCACGGTCCGCCGCCGCGCGGAAGGCCTGCGCCAGCTCGGTGGACCGGGTCAGCAGCGCGCGCGGGTCGTCGATCGACTCCAGGTCGAAGAAGTGCTCCGGGTCCTCGGCCACCTGTGTGGGCTCGAACAGCAGGGGCGCGGGGCGCAGCCGCGGCTCGTTCCGACGCGGCGTGGGCTCCGCCATGTCTTCATCCTCCTCGTACGTCGTCCGTACCGACGGCCCGCCGATGCATGGGCCACCGTCCATTGTCCCGCGCCCGTGCAAGAGGGCGGGACGCCTGCTGCCGTACCAAGGTCTACGGCCCGCGCGGTGTTCCCGCTCACGGTCTCCACGCGACGCGATGCTCCGCCAGCCGCGCCAGTACCGCGTGGTTGGCCTCCCAGCCGTCCGGGGCTGTAGCCATCGGCCGCCTCCGGCGGCGTGCCGGACTCCGTCCGGCGGTGGGGCGGCGCTGAGCGGGCGCCTGTGGTCAGGGGGCCGGGCACGTCGCTCACGGTCTCCACGCGACCCGATGCTCCGCCAGCCGTGCGAGCACCGCGTGGTTGGCCTCCCAGCCGTCCGGGAACTTCACCAGGGTTCCCAGCTGGACCGGTTCCGTGGACGGGTAGTCGTCCAGCAGGTCGCTCACGCCCGCCCGGCACACCACGACGCAAGCGTGGCGGTGGCGGGAGGTCAGGACGCACAGGCGGCCCGTCTCCAGGTGGAAGGCGGTGGCGTCGGGGCGGCCGGAGAGCGGGTGGAGGATCACCGTGACGTCGTACTCGCGGCCCTGGAGACGGTTCGCCGTGTCGACGGTGACCTGGGTGACGCCGAGGTCGGTCAGCGCCGCGCGGACCGCAGCCGCCTGGTCCCGGTGCGCCGTTCCCACCGCGATACGGTCGGCCGTCAGCGGCGCGGGGTCCGGTGAGCGCTCCGACGTGGCCGCCCCACCCCGGTCCAGCAGCCGCCGTACGACGGCCGCGACGGCCCGCACCGCCTCGGGGTCCGTGCGGGGAGTGTGCCGTGCGGGCAGCTCCAGCAGGCCCCAGCCGGACTCCGCCGCCGCGTCGATCACCCGGTCGGGGCCCGAGCCGTCCGAGGGGACGCCGAAGGTGAGCCTGCGGTCGTCGTGACCGGTGCCGCTGCGGAAGGGCGTGTAGGGGTAGAAGGCGTCCGAGACCAGGGGTGCGGCCGAGGCGGGGAGCCGCCAGGACACCGGCAGGCGGTGCTGGGGCAGCTCGGGGTTGTGGGCCAGCAGGGTCGTCACCGCCGAGGCCGAGGGGTCGTACGACAGCCCCGCCCACTGCTCACTGCCCACGATCGCGAACGGATCCAGCTGCCCCGGGTCCCCCACGAACAGCGCCCGCTCGAACAGGCCCGCCACCGCCAGCAGCGCGTCCGAGCGCATCTGGTACGCCTCGTCCACGATCGCGTGCGCCCACGGCTCGTCGGCCTTCACATGCCCCCACTTGGCAGCCGTGGAGATCACGACGGGCAGCCCGGTCAGATCCCCCGCCTTCGCCGACTTGCGTACGTTCGCCCACGCGTCCAGCGCCTTGTCGTACGGGTCGGCGTCACTGCTGTGCAGCCGCCCCACCGGTAGCTCGGGGTTCTTCTCGGCGAGCCGCAGGACCAGGTCGTCGACCTGGGCGTTGGTCTGCGCGACCACCATCAACGGGCGCCCCGCGTCGGCCAGTTCGAGCGCTGCGCGGACGACCAGGGTGGACTTGCCCGCGCCGGGCGGGGAGTCGACGACGACACCGCGGTGGGTGCCCTGCAAGGTGTCGTGGAGGATCGCGTCGGTGGCCCGCGCGGCCTCGGCACCGGGGTCGAAGGCCCGGTGGTCCCGGGGGGCCTGGGTGGTCACAGCACGTCCTCCGGGGTCACGGGATCGGCGGTCTCCGGCACGGCCTCACCAGGCGGCCCGCCGTGCGTCCAGGGCGTGTCCTCCGGGTCGGGCAGCTTCGCGCCGCCGCGCTGCTCGTGCTCGAAGAGCGTGAAGCACAGCCGGTCGCCCTTCTCGGGGACGGACCCGGTCTCCGGCTCCTTGCCGCGGCCCATCTTGTCGAGGATCTTGAGGACGATCAGCGCGCCCTCCTCCTCGGACCCCACGAACTCGGCCGACTGCGGCTTGCCGCCCAGCGAGCGGTACACCTTGGCCCGCTCGCCCAGATGCGGCCGGTCGTCGGTCTGCACGGTCACCAGCGGGCGCGGGCTCGGCCGCTTGCCCTCGCTGTACGTCATCACGACGTCCGTGACCTCCCCGGCGAACGCCTCCCCGGCCAGCCGCCGCCCCGCCATCACCAGCGGGTCGTCGAGTGCCTCCTGCGCCTCCAGGCGGGCCTGTTCGCGCTCGCGCGAGGCGAGCTTGTTGGCGGCGGTGACCGCGTCGTCGCGGCGCGGCTGCGGGGGCTCGCCCGCCACGACCCGGTCACGGTGGCTGGTGAACGACCAGCGGTCGCGCGTCCACCGCTCCTCGACATGGGCCCCCTCGGGCAGCGCCCGCAGCAGGTCCACGCCCCGCCACACCGCGTCCCAGGTGGGGCGGGTGTGGCGCGCGACGAGTGCGCGGATCTCCCGCTCGGCGGCGGTGAGCGCGCCGAGCCGGTCGTCGGCCTCAAGGCCGTCCTCGGCGGCGGCGACGGCGCTCCGCGCGCGGTCGTAGCGCTCCAGGGCGGGGGCGAGCACCTTGTTGTCGAACGCCGGGTCGGTGGCGGGGCCGGCGGGCGGATGCAGCAACTGTCCGCGCTCGTCCCGGGCGAGCTCGGCCTCCAGGGCGGCCTCGGCGCCCGAGCGGCCCTCGGGCGGGTCGATCCACGCCAGCAGCGCGCCCAGGTGCTGGTCCTCCAGCGTGGACTGGCCGGTGGACCAGTGCCGGGCCAGCACCTCCGTCATCGCCAGCAGCAGCGAGGAGCCCGGCACCCGGGCCCGCTCCCCGAAGTGGGTCAGCCACCGGCCCAGCAACGGCACCCGGGGCGGGGCCGGGTAGGGGGTCTCCGGGTCCTGCTCCGCCGTACGCCGAAAGCGCATGGAGCGCCCGAGCAGCCGTACGAGATCGATGCCCGCGCGGCTCGGCAGGATCAGCTGCGGGGCGTCCGCGCACAGCTCGACCTCGACCTTGACCCGCTTGCCGGTCTCCGGATCGGTCTCGTTGCGCTCGGCGGCCTCCACCGACTCGGCGTACCCGTCGACGTACGGCAGCACGATGTCCGCCAGCTCGGCCAGGAACGCGAACCGGAGGTCACGGTCCCTGGGCTGCGGTACGACCAAAAGGTGCGGGGCGTCCCGGTCGGTCCCGACGAGCGCGCCGAGCGGGGCACCGGCCTCGCCCGCGGTGGTGAGCGGGACCAGGACGAGGGGGTGCTCGGAGAGATGCCGGTGCCGGACGGTCGCGGCGGGCTGGGCGCGGCCGGTGCTGACGGCCTCCAGCCGAGCGAGCGTCGTGATCAGTGACACGGGGGCTCCTCGTGACGCGGGGCCGGGGAGAGGCCGCGAGCGGGCGTGACGTGGGGCGGGGCCGCGGGGGCCCGGTGCGGAGGCGCGCTCACCGCGCGGCACCCCCCGGCACCGCGTCCAGCGCTTCGGCACGCAGCTCGGCCGCTCTGCGCAGGGCCGCCACGGCCGGGTCGTCCGGATCGCCGGCCTCGCCGCGGGCCGCCGCCAGCACGTCCTCCACCGTCGTCAGGCCGCCCAGCTCCGCGCGCACCGAGCGGCCCAGGGAGGTCACCGCGCCGGCCGCGCGGGAGCGGTCCCGGCAGTGGAAGGCCAGTTCGCACGCGGACAGGCACTCGGGGGCGTAGGTCGCCGGGACCGACTCGACCGCGGCGGTCAGCTCGGCGGTGGGCAGATCGGGCGCGAAGCAGGTGCCGTCGGGCAGGGCGTCGGCGATGTCCTGGATGCGGGTGAGGCGGGCCAGCTGACGGGCGGTGACCGCGCGCTGCTTGCGGATGTCGACGGCCGAGGCGGTGGGCAGGTTGGAGAAGTCCTTGGGGCACACCAGGAGGACCCGGTGGCGGACCTTCGGAGCCGGGTCCAGGCGGGCGGCGACCTCCTCCAGCGCGAGGACGTACACCGCGGCCTGGCGGGCGGCGGCGCCCACCTTCGAGGGGTCCGCCGAACCGTCCAGCATCGGGAAGGACTTGATCTCCACGACCGTCCAGCTGCCGTCCGGGTGCACCACCACGGCGTCCGGCTCCAGGAAGGCGGCGGAGCCGGCCACGTCGAGCGCGAGCATGGGGTGGTCGAGCAGCGTCCACCCCTGTGTCCCGGTGGCTTCCCGCAGGGCCAGTGCCGTGCGCGCGGTACGGCCCTCGGGGCCGATCGCGGTGAGGTCGGGCACGTGGGCCCCGGCGGGCGGTTCGGCGCTGCGGTCCAGCCGCTCGTGCACCAGCCGCAACAGCTCCGCGCCGCCGTCCGCCTTGACCTTCGCCTCGAAGGCGTTGCCCCGGGTCAGGGCGAACTGCGACTGTCCGAAGGCGGACGGCGCACCCAGCGCGTCGGCCAGTGCCGTCTTGTTCACCCCGGCGCCGTCGAGGATCGCGCGCCGCTTGCACCCGGGGTTCGCGGCGAGGGCGGCCAGGGCACGCGCGTCCAGTGCCTTGGCCGGTACCTCGGGCCCGCGCAGCTCAGCGAGCCGCTGCCGCAGCGCCGTCCCCGGCGTCCGTGGGAGCGGCACTGGGCTCGGCTTCGCCTGGGAAGCGTGACTCGCGCTGCCGTGGAATGTGCTCACCCGCGGAAGTCTGGCATCCGTCACTGACAATTGGGGTCTCTGTGGCTCCGGAGGCACCGGACACGGTGGCTATCCGGGCGCGGACACCGTCCGCGGCCCGTTCCGCGGCCCGGCTGACGTACGGGGCGAGCAGGAATCCGAGCCCCATCACCACCGCGCCCGCGACCGCGTCGAGGAAGTAGTGGTTCGCGGTGCCCATGACCACGATCGTGGTGATCAGCGGGTAGGCGACGGCCGCGGCCCTCGTCGTACGCGTCGTGCCGTAGCGCCACAGCATCACACCGCACCACAGCGCCCAGCCGACGTGCAGGCTCGGCATGGCCGCGTACTGGTTCGTCATGCCGCCCATGCCGCGAGGGGCGCTCGCCTCGCCGCCCCACCAGCCGTACGAGCTGTACTGGGCCATGGTGTCGACGAAGCCGTGGCTCGCCGAGAGGAGGCGGGGCGGGCAGGTCGGCAGCAGGGTGAAGCCGATCAGGCCCATGAACGTGGACGTCATCAGCCAGGTGCGGGCCGCGCGGTAGTGCACGGCATGCGAGCGGAAGAGCCAGATCAGGACGGCCGGTGTGACCAGGTAGTGCAGCGAGGCGTACCAGAAGTCGGCCGGTACGCCGATCCAGGTCTGGCTGGTGAAGAGCCGGTTGAGCGGGTGCTCGGCGTTGAGGTACAGGACCTTCTCGACCTTGAGGATCGCCAGACCGTGGTCGACGGCGCCCGTGACATCGCCCCTGGCGAGGAGCCGTCCGGCGCTGTAGCAGGCGTACACCAACAGGATCAGGGGCAGCTCGGTCCACCAGCGCAGCCGCGTCTCCGGGACTGCCTCGGTGCCTGGTGTCTCGGTCAGCGGCATCCGATCCTGTCCCCCTTCGTTTCGCGCGGCGTCCGGCCGTCCTTGTCCGGGGGTGCCACTTTACGGCGTATGTGCGGGCCCCTGTGGAGTGCCCCCACGCAGCGCCTTCGGTCCACGAAGACGCTGAGAACGCCCGTCGGGTTGCCCTCCCACAGGGTGCGCGATGATGGAGGCGTTCCGCCTCCGCTTTCCCCCGGAAAGGTTTCTCCATGGCACCGCGCATCCTGCTGGCCCGGCACGGACAGACCGAGTGGTCGCTGTCCGGCAAGCACACCGGCAGGACCGACGTGCCGCTTCTGGAGGAGGGCCGGCGGGGCGCCAAGCTGCTCGGTGAGCGGCTGCACCGGCCCCCGTACGACGGCCTTCCCGGGGTGGAGGTACGCACCAGCCCGCTGGTACGCGCGCGTGAGACCTGCGAACTCGCCGGGTTCGGCGAGCGGGCGGCCACCTGGGACACGCTCATGGAGTGGGACTACGGCGCGTACGAGGGCATGACCCCGGACGAGATCCAGGCGGTGCGGCCGGGGTGGCTGATCTGGCGCGACGGGGTGCCGGACGGCGAGTCCCTCGACGAGGTCACCACGCGCGCGGACGAGGTCGTCGCGTGGGCGCGCGCCGCCGACCGCGATGTGCTGGTGTTCGCACACGGGCACATCCTGCGGTCCATCGGGGCGCGGTGGCTGGGGCTGCCGATCGATTTCGCGGCGCGGGTGCGGTTGAATCCGACGTCCCTTTCGGTTCTGGGCTGGGCTTATGGGGAGCCTGCCATTGAGAGCTGGAACGACTTGGGGCATCTGGGTTCGTAGTCGGGTGCGGGTTCGTCGTGGCTGGTCGCGCCCCGCGGCGGAGCCGCTGATGTCACAGCCCCGTGCCCCTGAGCGGGTGCGGTGAACGTCCGTCAAGCAGTCCCCACGGCCTGCAGCAGAACTACAACCCCTCACGCGGTCCTCGGCGTCGACGCATGGCGTTCCAGGAACGCCGACACCCCCGAAGCCCGCCGGTGCGGCGACAGCACCCTCGCCGTCGCCGCCAGCATCGTGCGGATGCGGGACGACTGGACCTCGCCCAGCAGCTCCAGCACCCGCAGCCCCGCCGCCGCGCCCTCGTCGGGGTGGCCGCCGCGGGCCAGGTCGTCGGCGAGTTCGGCCGTGTACAGCGCGATGTTGCGGGTGAAGTGCGGGTCCTGGAGATGCGCCGCGCGGCGCGCGTACCGGGCGGCCCGGCGCCAGTCGCCCAGCGTGGACCAGCACTGCGCCTCCAGGCCCGCGAGCTCCGCCTCGCCGTAGAAGCTCATCCACTCGGGGTCGGCGTCCGAGAGGCCTCGCTCGAAGTAGGCCTGCGCGCGGGCGAGGGCCTGCTCGCACCCGGTCCGGTCGGCGAGCCCCGCCCAGCCGCCCGCCTCGCGCAGCGCGAGCAGCGACATGAGCCGGGCCGAACCCAGCGGCCGGGCGACCCGCTGCGCGGCCTGCGCGGCCCGCACCGCCTCCCGTGGCCGTCCCGCGTCGCGGGCGAGGAAGGCGGTGTTGCAGAAGGCGTGTGCCTCCAGGGCGTCGTCACCGGTCACCCGGGCCGTCGCGAGCGCCTCCGCGTAGTGCGAGCGGGCGTCGTCGAACCGTCCGGAGTCGTGCGCGAGCCAGCCCACCGAGATGGCGAGTTCACCCGCGCCCGAGTGCAGCCGCTCGGCGGTCGTCTGCCGGGTCGCGCCGGCGTCCAGGAGGGCGTAGGCGGCGCGCAGTGGAGCCGCCGCGCGCTGGTACAGGCCGTCCGCGCCGTGCCGGTCGTCGAGCAACCGGATTCTGCGCACGGCTTCTTCCAGGGCACCCGCCTCGCCAGTTCCGACGCGGCGGACCGGCCGTCCGGCGGCCGCGGCGTCGAGAGCGAGCCCGATGGGGCCCAGTGAGGCGGCGGCGACCGTGGCGCCCCCGCCGGTCATGAATGCGCGACGCAGCACGTCGCTCTCCTCGTAGTTGTCGTACGTCTCGTCGGGATCCTGCGCGTCTTGCGCGTCTTGCGTGTCCTGCGTGTCATACGGCTCGTACGTCCCCTCCGTCTCACTCGTGGTGCGCGCCCGGCGTCCGCGTACGGTGGCGCGGGAGGCGAAGCCCAGGTCGGTGAGCGTGCGGCCGGGAAACATGTGCAGGAACACCCGTTCGTACGCGTAGTTGGGGCAGCGGATCTCGCCCGCCTCGACGCGGCCCACATAGCGCGCGTCGCAGCTCACGTTCTCGCCGATCTCGCGCGCGGCCCGGCGCACCATCGCGGCGAACTCGGCCGGCGAGCGCTGTCCGCGCAGGCGCCGGAACGCGAGGTTCGGCTGCGGTGGTGTGGGGGACTGGGACGAGGTCACCAATGACGACGCCATGGCCGGGTCCTCTCGTGCGAACCGTCGAACCATGCCGGAGGTGGGGCGAGTTGACTGGTTTGTCAGTGTGACGTCCTGTTTCCGGCGGGCAAGAACGTACCTGTTGTGTCCGGGTCGCCATGCGAGGTTTGGCTACAAACCGGATATCTCCTCCGGGATCCGCCATGAACTGCCATCCTTTGCGGCGGACTTCCGCCGTTGCCGTTGACACGGGTGCGCGTTGAATCTCTCGGAGTCGGACGAGGGTTCCTTGGTGGAGGCCGCGATGGAGATCAGCCAGAGCGTCAATCCCTGTACGCCGGTGTCGTGCGACGTGGTCACGGTGCCGACGCGACACGGCCTGGAGGCCGTCGACATCCTGCGACGGGGGGTGGGTGAAGGGGTCGGACCCGTGCTGCACGACGACGGTGGCCAGACCTTGGGGTTCCTGGTGCCGCCGGGGACGGCCGCGGCCTGGGACGTACCGGGGAGCACGTGCACGGAGACCGACGGCCGGGGTCTGCTACTGGCACCGGAGCCTCCGGTGGCGGGGTCGGACTGGCTGCTGCCACCGGGAGACGCCGACCTGGCGACGGACCCGGCGGTGCTGCGGGCGGCACTGGGCGAGGCGGCGAGACTGATCGAGGCCGCGGACAACTGCCGTTGACCGGCGCCTGCCGGCCCGCACCGGCCCGCGGGCGCGAGACGGCCTTACGCCGCCGATAATGGCGTAGTGGGTAAGTCGAAGAACGCTCGCCGCGGGAACGCGGCCCCCGAATCCGTCGTGGAACCCGTCGACGGCGGTCTCGCGGAGCTCATTCCCGACCGCGAGCGCACACACGCGTGGACGCTGCTCGTCGACGGCGCCCCGCAGTCCCACGTCGACCTGGACGACCCGACCCACCTCTCCTTCGAGTACCAGCGCAGACTCGGCCACGTCATCGACCTCGCCGCCCCCTCCGGCAAGCCCGTGCACGCCGTCCACCTCGGCGGCGGCGCGTTCACCCTCGCCCGGTACCTCGCCGCCACCCGCCCCCGCTCCACCCAGCAGGTCGTCGAGCGGGACGCTTCCCTGGTCCAACTGGTCAGGCAGAGGCTCCCCCTGGAGCCGGCCGCGCGGATACGGGTGCGGTCCGTCGACGCCCGCGAAGGACTCGCCAAGGTCGCCGACGGATGGGCCGACCTCGTCATCGCCGATGTGTTCAGCGGAGCCAGAACCCCGGCACATCTCACCTCCACCGAGTTCCTCGACGAGGTCCGAAGGGCGCTCAAGCCGGGCGGCTGCTACGCCGCCAACCTCGCCGACGGACCGCCCCTCGCCCATCTCCGCGGCCAGATCGCCACCGTCGCCGCCCGCTTCGCCGAACTCGCCCTCGTGGCCGACCCGACGGTCCTGCGCGGCAAACGCTTCGGCAACGCCGTCCTGGTCGCCTCCGACACCCCCCTGCCGATCGCGGAACTGACCCGCCGCGCCGCCTCCGACCCGCACCCCGGCCGCGTCGAACACGGCAAGGCGCTCCTCGACTTCACCGGCGGGGCCGTACCCGTGACGGACGCCGAGGCGGTGGCCTCCCCGGCGCCGCCCCCGTCCGTGTTCAGATGACCGGGTGACCGGGTGAGTCAGTAGGTGCCGATCTCCACCCGCGGCGGGCCGTCGTGCCAGGTGCAGAACACCGACACCCGATCCGCGCCGGAGGCGAACTCCACCCGGATCCACGACTCCGTCTTCCACACCTGCATCGACCACCCCGTGCCCGGGGTCGCGGACACCAAGGTCGCCGACTTCTCACCCAGGTCGAAGACCGCGCGGCCGCCGTCGGTGTCGTAGCTCCTGACCTGACCGGAGGCGGTGGGAGTGGGGCTCTTCGAGGGGGCCGGACTCGCGGTCGTGGCGCTCGGCGTCGGTGAGGGGCGCTTCGACGGGGTCGCCCGCCCGGTCCGCGTCGGCGTCGGTGACACCAGCGGCTTCGACTCCTGCGTGGTCGCGTCGGCCGCCGTGATCGGCAGCGCGCGCGGCGGATCGTAGGCCGTGCCCGCCATGACCGTGTGGACACCCCACCACGACAGCGTGACCGCCGCGCCCGTGGCGAGCGTCCAAGCCAGTACGTGTACGAGTACTCTGCGCATCGCCCGCCATACTGCCTCACGCGTCCCACCGGCCGCACACGGACGGAGTTGTCCACAGGCCCCGACCACGCTCGCCCGAATCGCGTACGGTGCGGCGCATGGCAAGTGTGCTCGTGGTCGAGGACGACCAGTTCGTTCGCTCGGCGCTCATCCGGCACCTGACCGACGCGGCCCACACCGTGCGCAGCGTCGGGACGGCGCTGGAGGCGCTGCGCGAGGTCGCCCATTTCCGTTTCGACGTGGTGATCCTGGACCTCGGTCTGCCCGATCTGGACGGGTCCGAGGCCCTGAAGATGCTGCGCGGGATCACCGACGTTCCGGTCATCATCGCCACCGCCCGGGACGACGAGACGGAGATCGTCCGCCTGTTGAACGCGGGGGCGGACGACTACCTCACCAAGCCCTTCTCGGTCGAGCACCTCTCCGCCCGGATGGCCGCCGTCCTACGACGGTCCCGGGCCGCCGGAGGTGACGCGCCGTCCGAGACCGTGCTGCGCGTCGGCGGCCTGAGCGTCGACCCGCTGCGCCGCCAGGCCGAACTGGACGGCGTCCGACTCGACCTCACCCGGCGCGAGTTCGACCTGCTCGCCTTCCTGGCCGCCCGCCCCGGAGTGGTCGTACCCCGCAAGGAACTCCTCGCCGAGGTCTGGCAGCAGTCCTACGGCGACGACCAGACGATCGACGTCCATCTGTCCTGGCTCAGGCGCAAGTTGGGCGAGACGGCCGCCCAGCCCCGCTATCTGCACACCCTGCGGGGCGTCGGCGTGAAGCTGGAACCACCGGGCGGGGGACTGCCGCTGTGAGATGGGCTCTGGTCAAGGTCTGCCTGGCGGTCACCACCATGGTCGTGGTCGCCTTCGCCGTCCCGCTCGGTCTCGTCATCAAGGAGATGGCCCGGGACCGCGCCTTCTCCAACGCCGAGCGGCAGGCGGCCGCCGTCGCCCCGGCCCTGTCCATCACCACCGACCGCGACCAGCTGGAGCGCGTCGTCGCCTCCGCCGGCTCGGACTCCGGGATGGCCGTCCACATACCGGCGAGCGCGGGCCAGCGGGGCGTGGACATCGGACGGCAGCGGGCCGCCGCCGACGACATCGCCACCGTGCGCAGGCTGGGCCGCGCCTCCACCAGCGAGGTGCCCGGCGGCTCCACCCTGCTCCAGCCGGTCGCGCTCAGCTCCGGCGAGATAGCCGTCGTCGAGGTGTACGTCCCCGAGTCCGAGGTGAGCAACGGCGTCGCGACCGCCTGGGCGGTCCTCGCGGGCGTCGGTATCGCGCTGGTGGTCGGCTCGGTCGCGGTCGCCGACCGGCTCGGCGTACGGATGGTGCAGCCCGCGCAGAAACTCGTCGAGGGCGCCCATGAGCTGGGGGAGGGGAAGCTGGGCGCCAGGGTGCCGGAGGAGGGGCCGACCGAACTCAGGCTGGCGGCGGTCGCGTTCAACTCCATGGCCGACCAGGTCGTCCAACTGCTGGCGAACGAACGGGAGCTGGCCGCCGATCTGTCCCACCGGCTGCGCACCCCGCTGACCGTACTGCGGCTCAACGCGGCCTCGCTCGGGGACGGCCCGGCCGCCGAGCAGACCCGCGCGGCGGTCGCGCAACTTGAACGCGAGGTCGACACCATCATCCGCACCGCCCGGGAGGCCAAGCCGCAGACCGCGGCCGCCGGGCCCGGCGCGGGGTGTGACGCGGCCGAGGTGGTCCGGGAGCGGATGGGGTTCTGGTCCGCGCTCGCCGAGGACGAGGGCCGCAAGTGGCGGGTGGCCGGCACCGAGCGGCCGGTGCGCATACCCGTGGCCCGTGCCGACCTCGTGGCCGCCCTCGACGCCCTGCTCGGCAATGTCTTCCGGCACACCCCGGAGGGCACGGCCTTCGCGGTCGACGTGCACAACGGCGAGGACGCGGTGATCGTGCTCGTCTCCGACGCGGGCCCCGGCATCCGCGACCCCGAGGCCGCCATGGCACGCGGGCGGGGGTCCGGCAGCACCGGGTCGACCGGGCTCGGGCTCGACATCGTGCGGCGGCTCGCCGAGGCGACCGGCGGGGATGTACGGATCGGGTCGTCGGTGCTCGGCGGCACCGAGGTGCGGATGTGGATCCAGCTGAACGAGCGGGAACCGGTACGCCGCGGACACCGGGTGCGCAGACGCCGCACGGGCAGATTGGTCTCGACCTTTAACCGGCCCCGATCCCATCCTTAAGCGCGCCCTAAGATCCTCGACGCCCGCCCTGATCAGGTCATTTGCCCGATTCCGGATCGCTAGCGTGCCACGCCATGAGCATGCACAAGCGCAGAGTGAACGGCAGGAACAAGGCGATCGGCGGGGTGGTCGCCGCCGCCGTGGTGGGGACCGGCGCGGTCCTGTTGAGCGGTACCGCCCAGGCGGCCGGGATCGGCGCCGCGTACACGAGGACGAGCGACTGGTCGACGGGCTACACCGCGCAGTACGTCGTCACCAACAACAGCGGTGCCGCCCAGAAGGGCTGGAAGCTGGAGTTCGACCTGCCGGGCGGCTCCACGCTCGGTTCCCTGTGGAACGGGGAGGCCGACGTGAGCGGGCGGCATGTGCTGGTGAAGCCGCCCCGGTGGGACACCGACGGGCTGGCCGCCGGTGAGTCGGTCACGGTCGGGTTCGTGGTCAGCGGCACGGGCGATCCCACGGGCTGTCTCATCGACAACGGCGACTGCTCCACCGGTCAAAGCGGGACACCCACACCCACGCCCAGCTCCACGCCCACGCCGACACCTACGCCCACCCCCACCAAGGGCACCGGCACCGGCACCGGCGCCACCGCCGGCTTCGCCCCCTACGTCGACACCTCCCTCTACCCCGCCTTCGACCTCCTCGCCGCCGCCGACACCACCGGCGTCAAGGACTACACCCTCGCCTTCGTCACCGACGGCGGCGGCTGCACCCCCAAGTGGGGCGGGGTCACCGACCTGGCGAGCGACGCCGTGGCCCGGCAGATCGGCGCGCTGCGGGCGAAGGGCGGTGACGTCCGGGCCTCCTTCGGCGGTGCCTCCGGCTCCGAGCTGGCCACGACCTGCTCCTCGGCGGACGCGCTGGCGGCGGCGTACGGCAAGGTCGTGGACGCGTACGGCCTCACCAAGGTCGACTTCGACGTGGAGGGCGGGGCGCTGCCGAACACGGCCGCGAACACCCGGCGGGCGCAGGCGATCGCGAAGCTCCAGTCGCAGCACGCGGGACTGGATGTCTCCTACACGCTCCCGGTGATGCCCGAGGGCCTCACCCAGGACGGCGTCGACCTGCTCGCGAACGCCAAGTCGAACGGCGTGAAGATCGACACCGTCAACATCATGGCGATGGACTACGGGCCCTCGTACAGCGGAGACATGGGCACCTACGCCGAGCAGGCCGCCACCGCCACCCAGGCGCAGGTCAAGGGTGTCCTCGGGCTGTCCGACAGCGCGGCCTGGAACGCGGTCGCCGTGACGCCCATGATCGGGGTCAACGACGTGGCCTCGGAGATCTTCAAGGTGGAGGACGCCACCCAGCTCGTGACGTTCGCCAGGGCGAAGGGACTGGGCGGGCTGTCGATGTGGTCCGCGACCCGGGACAAGCAGTGCCCCGGGGGTGCGAAGCCCTCCGCGGACGCGAGCTGCAGCTCGATCGTCCAGGACGCGTCGGCCTTCACGAATGCCTTCGCCACCTACAACTGAATCCGGCGGCTGAACCCGTCGGCGACGAGGCTCCTGGGTCACCGGTAGGCAGGGATGTCGGTCACGTTTCGACAAATCGGGTCGATAGCTATTGACGCATGACCTGACATAACGCTGTCATTGCGCCACCGTGTTCGGTCAAGTTGGTTTCTGGTCGATTACGACTGGTCTCCGAATCCCTCCATGATCGAACCCCTGCCTTCAGGAGCCGTACATGCGTGATCTCTCGTCTTCCCTCCCTTCGCCCAGCCGTCGTGGTGTGCTCAAGGGGGTGGGTGGTGCCGCCCTCCTCGGCGCGGGTATCCCGTTGCTGTCCGCCTGTGGCAGCAGCGGTAGCTCCAGCGACCCGAAGACCGTGAGTCTGGGGTCGAACGCGTCGGACGCGGTGCCGAAGAAGGCGTTCGCCGAGATCTACGCGTCCTTCAAGAAGCAGTCCGGGATCACGGTCGACGTGAACACCAAGGACCACAACACGTTCCAGGAGCAGATCAACTCCTACCTCCAGGGCACGCCGGACGACGTGTTCAACTGGTTCGCCGGGTACCGCATGCAGTTCTTCGCCGCGAAGAACCTCGCCTCCCCGATCGACGACGTGTGGGACAAGATCGGCGGCAACTTCCCGGACGCCATGAAGAAGCTGTCCAAGGGCGCGGACGGCAAGTACTACTTCGTGCCGCTGTACACGTACCCGTGGGCGCTCTTCTACCGCAAGAGCGTCTTCGCGCAGCACGGCTACGAGGTTCCGACCACGTGGGACCAGCTGGTCGCCCTGTGCAAGCAGATGAAGAAGGACGGTCTGGTCCCGATCGCGTTCGGTGACAAGGACGCCTGGCCGGCGATGGGCACCTTCGACCAGATCAACTTCCGCCTCAACGGCTACGACTTCCACGTCGAGCTGATGGCCGGCAAGGCCGCGTGGACCGACGCCAAGGTCAAGGCCGTCTTCGACCACTGGGCCGAGCTGCTGCCCTACCACCAGGACGGTTTCATGGGCCGTACCTGGCAGGACGCCGCCCAGACGCTGGTGTCCAAGAAGGCCGGCATGTACCTGCTGGGCTCGTTCGTGGCACAGCAGTTCACCAACAAGGCGGACCTGGACGACCTGGACTTCTTCGCCTTCCCGGAGATCAACTCCGCGTACGGGCAGGACACCGTGGAGGCTCCCACCGACGGCTTCATGGTCTCCAAGGCGCCGAAGAACAAGGCCGGCGTCGCCAAGCTGCTCGAGTACCTGGGCACCCCGGCGGCGGAGCAGATCTACCTCAAGGCCGACTCCAGTGTGGTGGCCGCCTCCAGCAAGGCCGACACCTCCTCCTACACGCCGCTGCAGAAGAAGGCGTACGAGATGATCTCGGGTGCCAAGAGCCTGACCCAGTTCATGGACCGCGACTCGCGCCCCGACTTCACCTCGACGGTGATGCAGCCCGCGCTGCAGAAGTTCCTGCAGAACCCCAAGGGAGTGGACAGTCTGCTGTCCTCGATCGAACGCCAGAAGAAGACGATCTTCGCGTCCGGCTGAGCTGAGCGACTACATGACTACCGACACGAACATGAAGAGCCCGGAGGCGGCCGCAGTGCCGCCTTCGGGCCCCGCGCCGGTCAGCAAGCGGGTCCCGCGCGGGCACCGGCGCCTGCTGACCCGCCGTGACCGCA